>NZ_FMVS01000046.1:10382-12648 GCF_900102515.1 Butyrivibrio sp. INlla14 | reverse complement strand
TGCAGTTAGCATTAGGATACATCATGTCAAGGTGCTCATCATCACGTCTTCCGATGGATGTGGTCTTGGGGACGGAATACTTCTTGTCAGGGTCATACTTTCTCTCATACGCATAGTACACGTAGGTAGTTCCCTTGATGTTTTTTATTGTGATACCGTTTTCCCCAGTCGGTATCTTCACAAGGAAATTCATATACATGGCAGCCTCCATAGAGATGTAATTACTTCTCTATTATCTTACCATGTTCCCCACTCAAAATCAAGCGAAATCCGCATAAAATCTGGGTTTTTCCAATTTTTCCACCTCTCAATTTGGCTGCCGAGAGTTAATTATCGCGGAAGTTCACAGTAAATTATTATTTCCGGGGTAAATTTTAAGGCGAGACAGCCGATATATCTTTTGGAGTGAAAAAAATTATCTGGTAGGAGGATCTATAAATGGATTTTGGATTCCTGGCATCAGCAAACAGCATTACAAGCAAGTATTTAAGCCAAAATATTACAGAGAAATCTGTATCACAGATAAATGGAATAGATGAGGATACCAAGAAAAGGTTTGGAGAAGCATTTGAGGCGGCATATGATTCACTGGCTGCTACAAAGACTCTATCCGAGAGCATGAGAGCAGGATATGATGCTACTCATCAGGATTCGTTAAAAGAGCACCAGTCCCGCCTTGGTTATTCCATAGACAATCGAGTGATAGACATGCTGCACATTCAGCTATCTGACGATATGAATAGCAAAGTCAGCGCAGCTATGGACAATGCACTTAATGAACTTGGAAATCTTGGAACTTAAAGATTGATAAAAAGATTTGTATAAGTAAAAAATTTAATGCAGAATCAAAAAGACAAAAGCTCAGAGCAGACTAACTACTCTGGGCTTTATTTTGGCTTCTTTGGTATTTTCTATAGTTTGCCTGGTAATACAATGGACTACTGGTGTTTCAATCTCAGTACCTCATCTAAAATCTTGTGAGCTGCTGCATCCTTGCTCATAAGTTCAAGCTGCTTCTCTTCATCTCTTGTTATGATTGTGATGACGTTGGTATCAACTCCAAAGCCAGCGCCCTTTACCTTTACATTGTTGGCGCAGATCATATCAAGGTTCTTTTTAGCAAGCTTTTTTCTGGAATTTTCAAGCATGTCTCTTGTTTCCATGGAAAAGCCGCACAGAATCTGGTTTTCTTTCTTGTGCTCACCGAGCCACTTGAGGATATCCTTAGTTCTATCAAGCTCAATAGTCATGTCTGAGCCATCATCAGATTTCTTAATTTTGTCCTCTGCTACGGTTTTAGGTGTGTAGTCCGCTACTGCTGCTGCCTTGATGATGACATCCTGCTCTGTAGAGCGAGTAGTAACTTCATCAAACATCTCTTTTGCCGAAGTAATCTTAACAAGCTTTATGCAGGATGGAACCTGGGTTTCCAGAGGTCCGGCCACCAGTGTTACGTTGGCGCCGCGGTTTGCTGCTGCCTTGGCTAGGGCAACACCCATTTTCCCTGTGGAATGATTTGTTATGTATCTTACAGGATCGATTGCCTCTCTTGTAGGGCCCGCTGTTACAAGCACATTCATGCCCTTCATATCTTTTTTGCAGGAAATTTCATGGATTATTGCCTCAACTATAGCTGGTGGTTCTTCCATTCTGCCCTTTCCCACAGTTCCGCATGCAAGATATCCTTCTCCCGGCGTAATGATTATGTATCCCAAGTCTGCAAGTGTCTTTAAATTGCGCTGAGTCACAGGATTTTCAAACATCTTGGTATTCATGGCAGGCGCAATGATCTTTACACAGTCGCAGGCCAGCGCAGTTGTAGTCAGCATGTCATCAGCAATTCCGCAGGCAAGCTTGGCTATACAATTTGCTGTAGCCGGTGCAATAACCAGGGCATCCGCCTTGTCAGCAAGAGCTATGTGCTCCACCTCCCAAGGGTGATTCCTGTCGAAGGTATCTGTAGTGCATCTATTGTGGGTTAGGGCTTCAAATGTCAGAGGTGCAATGAATTTCGTCGCATTCTCTGTCATTATCACATCCACATTTGCATGCTGCTTTATAAGGCGTGAAGCCAGGTCAGCAGACTTGTAGGCTGCTATTCCACCTGTTACACCAAGAAGTATGTTTTTCCCTGATAGCATGTTAAACTTCTCCTCTATCCTGCGTAGTTTGGTTTTTGCTTGTTTTGCTTGTTTTGCTTGTTTTGCATGATTTGAGCCCGGCTCTGTCATGCAAATATTTGACTTTCTATTGTTTTGCATCACTG
>NZ_FMVS01000046.1:0-10042 GCF_900102515.1 Butyrivibrio sp. INlla14 | reverse complement strand
TAATGCTAATTCTTGTTTTTTCTTATTTTTGCATGATTTGAGTCCGGCTCTTTCATGCATAACCTGACATTTCTCTTATCTTGCATGACATCAATCCCCACAATTCAAGCAATAGATATATCTAAGCCCATATAGAAGCAGATCCGGCTCATAATGAACTTCAAAATCTCTTTTAGAATTCTCTGTACTCCCTGATGTTGACACTCCATCAGAACAAATCCAGGGAATAACAAGCTTGCCAAGGCCTCCAGTTACTACAACCTTCATAGCTGGCCTGTTCTCCAAATCGTCTTTCTGAGTAATACCTGTAGTATTTCCTTCTGTTGGGCCAGGAATTTCCCCGGAAATAAAATCAGAAGAAGCGTCTTGTATCAGGCGCCTTGCCAGTTCAGCAATCATCATGCCTGTGCCTGCAACTACGCCGCTCATCATATTAGATGCAGTATCAAGGCCCAGCAGTGAATCCACTTCGCAGGCACTAAGTTGTGGTAGCTGTGAAGCGCGCGTAGCTTCTGCATCCAAAGATAATTGGACTCCTGGGCATATCATTCCGCCTATGATTCTGCCACTATATTTTTCTTCTTTTTCCACAGAATTGGTCAAATTCCTGCATGTTTGTTCTTCTTCATCTGCAGAGTTGGACAGTTCCCTACATGCTTGACCTTCTTCATCTGCAGCGCTGGACAAGTCTCTGCATGCTTGTACTTCTTTATCTACAGAGCTGAACAAATCTCTTTTTGCTCTTCCTTCCTCATCCATAGGATTTTCAAGTTCCATATCTTGTCCAGCTTCTACATCAGAACAAGCTACAACTTTTGGCTTTTCTTTTCTATCATAAGCACCTGCATCTTCTTGGCAGGCACCTTCTTGGCAAGCATCTTCTGAGCAGCTATCAACCACGGTTATAGTTGTGCAGGTTCCAAGGTCGCAGACCATGACAGGTGCGCCGTACAGAGATACAGCGGCGGCCACATCTACAATTCTATCCATTCCGATGGCGCCTTCTTTGTATCTGGAAATATCAACTCCTGTACGCAGAAAAGGCCCCACTAATAGAGGCCTTTTTCCTATTATCTTTTCTAATGCATCCAAGGTTTTATCTGTGATCTCAGGAACTACAGAGGCAAGAATTGCGCCATCATACGAAGTTCCAAGAGCAGTAGATGCCTTGTCATTGCTCTGCCAATCACTCAGCAGCGCTGAAATCTCACTTACAATTTTCTCTGTAGTGTAATCTCTCTTGGTCACAATTCTTCCAGTAAACTCAAGCTGCTCGCCATCAAAAGAGCCCACCACAATATTTGAATTTCCTATATCAACTGTAAGTATCCTACTCATCACATAACCTTTTTATAAACGTCAAATAATCTTCTGACGTTTTCTGATATAAAATCACTTAATCGTTGTCACCATTTTCGCAATTCTACGCATCAGAATATTATCGTAAATCTAAGCTTTCTCCCTCAAAAAAACCGCATTTCCCCTCTTGTTACTTAACTATTCTGTAACAGCTTCACACATTCTGATCAGTCAAATTTGCAGATTGCAAAAATATTTATGCTCTTTTTAAAACCTTTGAAAGAATGACTCCAAGAGTTCCTGCCAGAAGGCATCCGATCAGAGCTTCAACTGTAGCCTGAACGCCAACCATTGCAACAACAAAAGCAAGTGGGCCATGGGCGTCATATTTGGCTACAAGTCCCTGAACATAATCTGTGTTATAGAAAAACAGGCAAAGAGAGCCCATGAAAAATACTGTATTGAAAAGAGGCATCAAAGCTCCACAAATATAGTAAGAAGCTTGCTTTAACTTGCCTCTGTGAAGAGCTTTAAATAAAAAGCTAACTACAGTAGCATCTAAAAATCTTGCAACTACAGCAGTTACAAATACTCCAATTGGACTGATTGTGAAAAGTGTTGAAAGCATTCCGCTTGCTCCTGTAAAAGCGCCAGCAAAGCTGTTAAGTCCAAATACGATTCCGCAGATGATACCTGCGTAAGGACTGATGAGCATTGCTGCCAGAGCAACTGGAACAGTAACGATAGAAATCTTAAGAAATGGTGTAGGAATTGTTCCAAGAACAGTATTACCCATGATCAAAACGATTGCGATCATAAGGGCAGTCTCCACCATGTAACGAGTTTTGCTGCTAAGTCCGACTGACTCCTCATTAGTCTTGCGGCCAAGCATTGATGTGTTATCCATATTCAATTCTCCTTATTATGTGAGCTACCGTTCAGAACTATTTCTGATACAGTGCACCATAAATATATCAGCATAGGCCTTTTGAGTCAACGGGGCATTTGTTTCTTTTTAATAGCGGCCATCTTTTCTTGAAATGAGGATTGAAACTTAACACCCCTCGCATTGCCAGTTTCCTGTGCATCAATCGTCATCCTCAATGAAAAGGATTATAGAATCTGCTGCCGTTGATAAATGAAAGAGCAATAGATACAGCAAGGATCAATACGCATACAATGATACTAATGTAGTCCAAAGCCTTGAATTTCTGGGCCATATACCAGGTTCTCTTCTTGTTCTTGCCAAAGCATCTAAGCTCCATGGCATTGGAAATGATGTCGATCCTATCCATGCTGCTGAGAATAAGCGGAATCAGGATCGCTGAAGCGGACTTAAGTCTGCTAATGAGCGAAGCTTTCTTACTAAGCTCAACGCCTCTTGCCTGTGATGCCTGGCTAATCTCGTGGTACTGCTTCTGAATATCAGGAATGTAGCGAAGAGCCAGGGCTACAGAATAAGAAATCGAATAGCTGACACCGATCTTGTTAAGGGAAGCCGCAAATTCACTGGGATTTGTGGTGCAGACAAACAGCAGCACAAAAGGAATTGTGGCAAAATACTTCAAAATATAGTTAAACTGGTAAAAGAGCTGCTCCGCAGTTGGGGCAAAGTGACCTGAAAGCCCAAACAAAAGGGTGGTAGATCCGTAAAGGTCACACCCGTGTCTTGGAGAAAAAACGTAGACCATCACCGTATTTAAAGCAAGAAAAACCAGAGTAAACCACAGCATAAAAGACACATCCCTAACCCTGATCTTGCCAACAGGAAAAAGAATTATACTAAACACTGCAAGAAAGAGTAAAAGTCTGGTGTCATAAGTTGTCATAGCCGCAAAGCTCCACAGCAGAAGGCATACCAGCTTTGTTGCTCCAGTAAGTCCGTGTATAGGTGATTGTTTCTCAATATAGTTAAAAAGATTATTCATGAATGTCTCGTTCTTTCCTCTCGTAATCGATAAAGCTCTGGACAAATCCCGTGCCATCTAAAATGCCGCAATCTCCAGCCAGCTGATAAAGACTTGTTTCCTTAAGGCTTGCCCTATCAACTATTTCCCTATCAGTCAGAACCTGAGCGCAGCTCTTGTCTGCAATTATTCGTCCATCGGAAAAGACAATACTCCTGTCCGCATATTCCAGCATAAGATGCATATCGTGTGTGATCATGACAATAGTGATTCCCTGGGCATTAAGGCTCTTTAAAAACTCCATGATCCTTGTATAATTCCTGTAATCCTGCCCTGCTGTGGGCTCATCAAGAATCATAAGCTCCGGCTCCAGAACAAGAATAGAGCAGATTGTCACTCTCTTTTTCTGGCCATAGCTAAGAGCAGAAATAGGCCACTTACGCATCTTATAAAGGCCGCAGACCTTGAGAGCCTTTTCAACACGCTCCCTGACTTCATCCTCGGGAACGCCGCGAAGCCTGAGTCCAAAGGCAACCTCATCAAAGATCATGACCTTAGAGATCATCTGATTAGGATTCTGCATGACATAGCCCACATGCTCAGCTCTCTCCTTGATCGAAAGAGCTGTAAAATCCTGCCCATTAAAGATTATCCTGCCGCAGTCCTCTTTTTCCATGCCGCAGATAACCTTGGAAAACGTGGACTTTCCGGCGCCATTAGTTCCGACAATGGCCACCATCTCGCCCTTATTTATCGAAACGGAAATATCATTAAGCGTCTTCTTGTTGGTCTTTTCGTAGGTAAAAGATAAGTCTTCTACCCTTAAAAGCTCTTGGCCCAAAGCCGCTTTTTCTTTTCCCTTATTCTCAGTATAAAAAGCTCGCACCTTGGCCTTGTCATCTTCAGAAAGCACAAGATCAGGAAGGCTTGCAGGGTGCATAGCTGCTGTCACAGGCACTTTGGAATACTTGAGGGCTGTGAGATACAAAGGCTCTCTTACCCCGCACACGCTAAGAGTAGATGCTGATAAAAGCTCATCTGGCGTCGTATCTGAAACAATACGGCCTTCACTCATAAGAACAACCCTGTCCACATGCCTGTGGAGCACATCCTCAAGGCGGTGCTCAATTATGACAACGGCTGCTCCCGTGCTCTTTTGAAGCTTGTCAATAAGCTCAATTGCTGACTTGCCGGTTTTGGGGTCAAGATTGGCAAGAGGCTCATCAAATAAAAAAAGTGATACATCACTTGCCATAACTCCGCCAACAGATACTCTCTGCTTCTGGCCTCCTGACAGCTCAGAAGGTGCATGCCGCAGTACCTTATCCAGGTCAAGGATCCTGGCAACCTCATGGACTCTGTCCTTCATCTGTTCCTGCTCAACACAGTCATTTTCAAGGGCAAAAGCCAAATCCTCAGCTACAGTCATGCCAACAAACTGTGCATCACTGTCCTGAAGCACAGTTCCTACAACATGAGAAATGTCAAACAAAGACATGTCCCTTGACTCTTTTCCTCCGATCAGCATAGATCCAGTAATCTTGCCTTTATAAGAAAAGGGGATAAGTCCATTCATAAGACTTGCCATGGTGGACTTGCCACATCCCGACGGGCCTGCTATCAGAACCTTCTCACCCTTTCTTATTTTCAGATTAATGTCATAGAGCGTAGGGGATGCCTGCGCTCTATACTGAAATCCTAAATTTTTAAACTCTACAATAACATCATTCATAAATTAGTCTTCTTCTGTAAGGCTGCCCTTCTTGGGAATAGCCTTGGAATATGCGATACATACGAGGGTTCCAACTACCGCTGTTGTAACAATATTGATACCTGCTCCAGTAAGTCCCTGTAAAAATACCTTGTTGGCTGGCTCCTGATACATGAGGATATCAAGAACAGGGGCTACAACTACCCAGGCTACAAGATGAGCAACTACCTGACCAATATTGAAAATAATAATTCCCTTAAGTCCAAACTCGCCCTCATCAATCTTGAGTCTGAACATTACAAGCCCCATAAAGCATCCGAACACTGCTGATGCAATAACCCAGCTCCACCATACTCCCCAGCCATAGCTAAAGTCAATGAAGAAGTGACCGATAAGTCCTGCCAAAGCTCCAGCGATAGGTCCGAATACTCCTGCGATAAATGCAAGAAGACCATACTGGATAGAGATATTAGTATTAGGCACAGGACTTGGGATTGCAACAAATCTTCCTAAAACGAAGAAAAGAGCCGCGCCAATACCGGTAGCTACAATTGTCTTAACAGAAAACATTCTTTTCATACAAAAATCCTCCTTAATAATTGTCAACATAAATATATTGTACCATTGAAAAAGAGTCAATGGATAACATTTCATTGACTCTTTTTACCTACAATTTAGATTATGCAGTTACTGACTCGTCCTTCATACCAGTGTACAGATGGTAGTATCTCTGCTTCTTGGCGATAAGTTCATCGTGAGTTCCCTGCTCAACGATCCTTCCCTGCTCAAGGACTATGATGCAGTCACTGTTACGGACTGTTGAAAGCCTGTGGGCAATGACAAATGTGGTTCTGCCCTTCATAAGCTTGTCCATACCATCCTGAACGATTTTCTCTGTTCTGGTATCGATTGAGGATGTAGCCTCATCAAGGATAAGAACTGGAGGATCAGCGATAGCTGCCCTTGCAATAGCAAGGAGCTGTCTCTGGCCCTGGGAAAGGTTTGCTCCATCTCCTGTGAGCATTGTGTCGTACCCCTCAGGAAGTCTTTTTATAAAGCTATGGGCATTTGCAAGCTTGGCTGCTGCAATAACCTCTTCGTCTGTAGCTCCCAGCTTACCATAGCGGATATTGTCACGAACAGTTCCTGTAAAAAGATGTGTATCCTGCAGAACAATACCAAGAGACCTTCTAAGATCTGCCTTCTTGATCTTGTTGATATTGATGTTGTCGTACCTGATCTTACCATCCTGAATATCATAGAATCTGTTGATAAGATTTGTAATAGTGGTCTTACCTGCACCAGTTGAGCCAACAAAGGCAATCTTCTGACCTGGAAGAGCATGAAGAACAATGTCATGCAGAACCATCTTTTCATCTGTATATCCAAAGTCTACGCCGTTAAAGGTAACATCACCCTCCATAGGCTGATAAGTTGTTGTATCAGTTGCCTTGTGATAATGTTTCCAAGCCCAGTGCCCTGTGTGATGATCTGCCTCAACAACCTGACCATTCTTTTCCTCAGCATCAACAAGCATAACGTAGCCATCATCAGTCTCTGGCTGCTCATCAAGAAGCTTGAAGATACGCTCAGCTCCGGCAAGGGCCATGATGATTGAGTTAAACTGCATGCTGACCTGGTTGATAGGCATACTAAAGCTCTTATTAAATGTAAGGAAGGAAGCAAGTGCACCAACTGTAAATCCTACAGCAACGCTGTTAGAAAGAGCTATTGCGCCACCAATCATTGCGCAGATAACATAGCTGGTGTTACCAAGCTGGGCATTTATAGGGCCAAGAGCGCCTGAATAAGCATTAGCCTTAAATGCGCTCTCGCAAAGCTCTTCGTTGAGCTTATCAAACTGCTCAATACTCTCCTGCTCGTGGTTAAAGACCTTAACAACCTTCTGGCCTGTCATCATCTCCTCGATGTAGCCATTAAGAGCACCGATGTTCTTCTGCTGAGCTACGAAGTTCTTACCAGATGCCTTGGTAGCCTTGGCTGAGCAAAAGAGCATTACCCCAACCATGACAAGTGTCACTGCTGTAAGCGGAATGCTCAGCACGATCATAGATGCCAGCACGCTTACAATCGTTATTGCTGAATTAAGAAGCTGTGGTATACTCTGGCTGATCATCTGCCTCAAGGTATCAATATCATTGGTGTAGATTGACATGATATCGCCATGAGCATGTGTATCAAAATATTTGATAGGAAGACTCTCCATATGTGTAAAGAGTTCTTCTCTAAGTCTCTTTAAGGTTCCCTGATTTATAAAGATCATAGTCCTTGACTGAACATATGCAGCAATTATGCCAAGTGCATAAAATACAGCAACTCTCGCCATAGCGCCAAGAAGTGGGCCATAATCAGGAACAAATCCTGCAGGATCCGCAATTTTTGCATCAAGCATTGGCTGAATGTAGCCATCTATCAGAGTCTTTGTAAAAAGAGTTCCCTGAACACTGGAAAATACTGTCACAAAAATGCAGACCATAACAACTATCATATGTATAGGATAGAATTTAAAAACATATCCCATTATTCTTTTAAATAATTTGCCAGGGTTTTCAACCTTGGGCCTTGGCATTCCACGTCTGTTACCGCCGTTTCTGCCTTTTATCTCTTTAACTTCTGCCATTTCTTTATCCTCTCTAAATGCACAATGAACTTACGCTCTCAGCTCGCACTATCAAAATCAGCATCACCGCTTGCTCCAGTCTGTGACTCATAAACCTCGCGGTAAATGTCATTATTCTGAAGAAGCTCCTCATGAGTTCCAAATCCGTTAACCTTACCATCTTCCATGACGATAATGCGGTCGCAGCCCTGAACTGAACTGATTCTCTGAGCAATTATCAGCTTGGTTGTTCCTGGAATTTCCTCAGCAAAGGCCTTTCTGATCTTGGCATCTGTACTGGTATCAACAGCACTTGTTGAGTCATCCAGAATAAGGATCTTGGGCTTTTTAAGAAGGGCTCTGGCAATACAAAGTCTCTGTCTCTGTCCACCTGAAACATTGGTTCCGCCCTGTTCTATCTGCGTATTATAGCCCTCTGGCATTTTCTCTATAAATTCATCGGCGCAGGCCATGCGACAGGCGCGCTTACACTCTTCTTCTGTTGCATTCTTGTCACCCCAGCGGAGATTATCAAGAATACTTCCTGAAAAGAGGACATTCTTTTGCAAAACTACTGATACCTGGTCTCTTAAGACTTCCAGATCATAGTCACGTACATCCACGCCGCCAACCTTGACAGTTCCCTTTGTTACGTCATAGAGTCTGCTGATAAGGTTAACAAGTGAAGACTTGGCAGATCCGGTTCCACCTATGATACCGATGGTCTCACCAGATTTTATCTCAAGATTTATATCTTTTAACACAGGTTCTTCTGAAGTCTGGTTGTAAGCAAAGTCAACGTGTTCAAAAGAAATACTTCCGTCTGCGACACTACGTATAGCGTCAGGCTTACTGGTTATAGAAGCCTTCTCCTCGATGACCTCAGCAATACGCTTGCCGCTGGCAGAAGCCATGGTCAGCATGACAAAGATCATGCCCAGCATCATAAGGTTCATGAGGATAGTCATGCAATAAGTCAAAAGACTCATAAGTTCGCCTGTTGTAAGGCTTCCTGCAACTATCATGTGGGCACCAACCCAGCTTACAAGCAGGATGCAGATGTAGATTGTTCCTGTCATAACAGGACTTATGTAAACGATGTTCATCTCGGCTTTTACAAACATGTTGTAGATGTTAAGTGCCGCCTTCTTGAACTTGTTATCCTCGTAATCCTCACGGACATAGGCCTTAACAACTCTGATGGCTGAAACATTCTCCTGAACGCTCTCATTGAGCTCATCGTACTTCTCAAATACCTGTTTGAAATACTTGGTAGCCTTGTTCATAATATAAACCATAAGAACTGAGAGGAATATAACTGCTACCAGGTAGATGCTGGCAACCTTTGCATTGATCATCATGGCTGCAACCATGGCAATTACAAGAGAAGCAGGAGCTCTCATAGCCATTCTCAAAGTCATCATATACGCGTTCTGGATATTGGTAACATCTGTAGTCAGTCTTGTTACAAGTCCGGAAGTTGAGAACTTATCAATGTTGGCAAAAGAGAAAGTCTGGATATTATCAAACATTGCCTTTCTCAGATTCTTGGCAAATCCGGTTGATGCCATGGAGCCATAGTATGCTCCGCCAAGACCTGCCAAAAGGCCTAAGATAGCTATAACTACCATCAGGGCACCTGTGCTATAGATAACGCCCATGTTATTGCCATATATTCCCTTATCTACGATCCTGGCCATGAGAATAGGAATGACCATTTCACATATAACCTCTCCGATCATACATATCGGAGTAACTATTGATGGCAGTGTGTACTGCTTGATCTGTTTTAATAATGTGCTAAGCATAAAACAAAATTCTCCCTTTATAAATTTCTAACAGATTCCCAAAAGAATCCACAGCTTGCGCTAAATTCACAGCATCTTCATATTATCAATCACTTTGTCCAATAAATACCTCAGCTGCGTGATCTCATCATCGCTAAGACCCTCCACAAGGATCTGGTTCATGTTCTTCCTGCGCTCTTTACTGCGGATTATGAACTCTTCGCCCTTGGAGGTAATGGCTACATTGCGATACTTCCTGTTATCTGGATCCACCACAACCTTGACCATTTCTTTATCCTCAAGTCTCTTTAAAAGGCCTATTGTAGTAGGGTGCTTTATCTGAAGAGCCTGCGAAATGTCCTTCTGCGTAACCTTTTTATCCTTGTTCTCCCAGAGATAAGACACAAGGATCATCTGGGAAAAAGTCATATCTTCATCACGAAGCTGCTTGTTCAGCATATTTGCAAAGCCTTCATGAATAAGTTTGAACTTAAACCCCAAGGGTTCATGTTCTTTATCTCTTGAATACTCCCTGGTCTCTTTATCAAAGCAGGTCATTGTCACCTCCTTACAACCGGCAAATTAGCAAGCATTCATTTGCTTACTGGTCCAACGCAACAAAAAAATGTTAACTTCCTATCTTTTTAACTCTCGTCGTCACTTCCGGTAAATCCCCTCAAAAAATCTCTTAATGCAGGGTTGATGATTTTTAATCCTC
>NZ_FMVS01000012.1 GCF_900102515.1 Butyrivibrio sp. INlla14 | reverse complement strand
CATATCCAAATGCTGATAGTATACCTGAGCGCCATTTTAAGAATGACTGTAGAAATGGCTTTTTTGAAGGATGAACAAGACGATATAACTTTTTGTCAGATTCTCTGTGTCGACCATATACGCCGTAATAGCGTATCATCTTGAAGTCTTTTTCTGGGATGTGCTGTATGAGACGCTTGATGAATTCAATGGCTGGTATGGTCTCAGTTACAAGAACTTCATCTTCATGGCGATTGTAGTGGAAAGTGATAGTATCCTTTTCTTTATCATAGGAATCTATTCTTGAAAGCCCTATTACAGGGCGACCAAGGTAACGGCCTATATACTTGGCTACAGTATTCTTATCAGCAAGTGTTGGCTTTGCATAGATGTAGAAGCCATCCTTCTGATTTTTGTAAGAGAGAGCTTTTTCTCTTTTGAACTGAGCTTTCTTTTGAGGATCAGTAATGCGCTTTTCTATAAGGCTTAGAAGAGCTGTTTGGAAAGCATGACGCATGTATTTGAAACTGAAGAAGTTGACCTTGCGCCAGAAACCAGTATCGCCAACTCCTCCTTCGGAGATGAGACAGTGTATATGAGGATTCCACTCAAGTGGTCTGCCAAATGTATGCAGCACAAGGATATAACCGGGAGTGAAGTTTTGGGATTTGTTCATCTTGTAAAACATTTGGTGAATCACACTACTTGCAGCGTCAAATAGGCAATTAAGAAGGTCTCTGTCTTCAAGAAAATAGTGGCGAAGTTCCTTAGAAATGGTGAACACACAGTGGCGATGCTGGCAGTTTATCAGTTTGAATGACATGGCCTGGGCACGTTTCTGGGAATATAAAGCGCCACAAGTAGGGCAGAATCTTGAATGACAGCGGAAAGGAACGAACTTGAGAGTACCACATTCAGCACAACCATACATGGCGCCACCATAAGACGGATCGCCACAATTGATCATTTTATCAATGTTTTCCATCTCGGTCTTTCTGGGATGGAGTGTATATTGAATTTCTTCATAGTGATCACGGAATAATTCCTGCAAAGCATTTCGTTTCATATGATTTATTATGAAGAATTTGAGGCAAAAAACAACCCCACCCCTCATGAGTGAGGGGCAGGGGAGTTGAGGTGCCGCAGGCACTTTTTTATACTCAATTGTACGCCTGCCGCTGTGGCCGGCGTTTTCTGACGAAAGGAGATGTTCTTTATGTTCGAACAGGTAAAGCTATCTTATGAAGCAAATGGTCTGGAGCCTCATATTGACCAGGCTACAATAGAAACTCATTATGGCAAGCACCACGCAGCTTACACCAAGATGTTCAATGAGCTGGCTGAGAAGGCTGGATTAGCGGATAAGCCTGTTGAGGAAGTATTGGCATCTCTTGATAAGGTTTCTGATGAGACTCTAAGAAAGGGCTTGAGGAATCAGGGCGGCGGATATTATAATCACAATCTGTATTTCGAGGCATTTAGTGCAAGTCCTTCCAAGGCTCCAAGTGGCAAGCTTGCAGCTGCGATAGACAGGGACTGCGGAGGGCTGGAGGCTGTTATCGATGCTCTTTCCAAGGCAGCAGCTGGACAGTTTGGATCAGGCTGGTCTTTCCTTTCTGTAGATAAAGATGGCAAGCTCTATGTCACAGCATCTCCTAACCAGGATAATCCTATTTCTGAGGGCACAGGCAGAACGCCTATCCTGGCGCTTGATGTTTGGGAGCATGCTTATTACCTTAAGTACAGGAATTTAAGAGCTGATTATATCAAGGCTTTCTGGGAGGTTCTGGACTGGAAGGTTGTAGAAGAGAGATATGAGAAGGCTATTGGATGATGGCTCTTTTGCATAGGACATTAGCATAAATCAGAATTCATTAATTGTTGCGTAAGCACATGCCAGGCTATATAGTAAATATGTGGCCTGGCGTTTTTGTGCCAAGTTGCGACTTAGATAAAAAAGAATCAAAGGAATACATATGAATAGAACCAGACTTACTCTTTTTGTTTTGATCTTATCTTGCTTGTTCTTTTTTGGAATAGCATTTATAGATGGCCCTATATGGTGCGTGGATTCAGGCAGTTATGCATCAATGGATTTTTCAAGAGAACCTGTATATCCAACATTTCTATGGATTCTTAGAACGATTTTTGGTGAGAATGTATATCTTTTTGTAGCAGTGATTTTGCAAAGCCTTTTATGGGTATATGCTACTTGCATGGCAACAATGTATGTGTATGATCTGGCATTAGAATTGCTACCACAGGACAAAAGAGGTGGATTTTTTAAACTTGTATTTGTTTTGCTGGTATTCTTTTCACAGCTTCTTACCTCTATTCTTAACAGATTTGTTGCCCAAAGAGGTTCCATGTATTCTGAATCGATCATGACAGAGTCGTTGGCAATGCCGTTATTTGTACTGTTTTGCATAAGGCTTTCAAGATGGCTGATTTACAAAAGAAAATTAGATTTTGTAAGCCTTGTCGTTATTTCTTTTGTTATTGTCAATACCAGAAAGCAGATGATGATAGTGCTGATATTGTGGATAGCAGCCTCTTTTATCTGCACTATAGTTATCAAGAAAACCCGTAGTGTTAAGCACTTTTTAATTGTCCTGATATCTATTGTTGCTATTTCCGCTTCTTCTAAATTATTTGATTGTACCTACAATTATTTGGTAAGAGGTGTATTTCACGAGCACACAGGAAATGGGATGGGGGCTCTATGTGTAATGATGTATTCTGCAGACAGGGCTGATGCAGATCTTTTTACAGATAATGAGATATTCCCCGGAGAAAAAGAACTATTTCTGAAAATATATGATGAATGCAATGATCAGGAGATTCTCCTTGATAATTTCAGAGGAACAGATTGGTATAGCCTTACAGATCATTTTGCAAGCAGCTACGATGTTATAGGCTACGAAATAGTGTTGCCTGCTACTTTTGAGTACATAAAACAGCAAAATCCTGATATGGACTATGATCAGATCAGAATACTTGATAGCGAGATAGAGTCTCACATGGCCAGGGTTCTGATGGGGCAGGATAAAAAGGATCTTTTGACAGTTTTTTTGGCAAATTTATTAAGGGCCTTTGCATATTCCAATGCTAAGCCGTCTCCAGCTATTATTGTTGCAGTGTCTATGGCTCTATATGGCCTTTACGTGATACTTCTATTTATTGCTGGTATTAAGATGAGAAAAACAGAATCTTATACGGAAGTTTTTGTGTTTGGAGGAGTTTCACTTTTGGGACTTATGATAAACGCTGGAGTAGTGGCTCTTTTGATATTCCCACAGGGAAGGTACATGGCCTATTCAACAGGCTTGTTTTATTCTGTGATATTACTGTTACTTGTTTTTTGCTATACATATTTCTCGCGGAATACAGCAGAGTGAAGTGAGAATGCAGATTCTGCAGAAGCTCTTTTACATAAACATGGTATTTCCTTTTGTTAGATATCTATCTATGCCGGGGCTATATATGTGGCTTACGATTGTGCTGCTGGCCATTGTTATAAAGCACAAGGGCAGGGAAGAGTTTGTTATACTGCTTCCTAATATCGTAAATCTACTGGTTTGTCTGGCGGCACCTCTGTGCAATGGTATGAGGTATGAGCTTCCTGTGGTTTTGTCAACGCCGCTTGTGATGGCTGCTGTGATGCGGATGGTGGCTGGTTCTGGCAATGTATTAAATGAAAATTAAAATGATAAAATAAAGTTTATAGTCCTTGAAAAATGATGTGCGGGGGGGCGATAATACATTTACGTTTTGTGGCAATTCATTTTCTTATTAAGGAGGATATGCAAAATGGATATTAAAAAGAGCGTAAAGTACATCGTAGTTGCAGGTATCATTGGAGCACTTATCTTTGCCCCTGCATCCCAGGTTATAGCGGCAGTTTCCGGTGAAGAAGGCCCTACTCAGGAACAACTTCAGGAGCAGGCTAGACAGGAAGAGCTTAATCGGATTACTAAAGAGTTTGTAGAAGAGGCTACAGCTCCGGTTAATCAGACTGTTGCTGGAACCAAGTCTCAGGTTGGTGGATTCTATACAGCCAAGAAGGTACAGGGTGTTGCAATGGCACCTTCAGCTGATTCAGGTGCAGCTAAAGAGTCTTTTGTTAAGGTTACAGATACTGATAAGAAAAAGAGTACTGCTGCGGTAGCAGTTGCAGATACAGTTGCAGCAACTCTTAGCCCAAATGCTGAGGTTGGCCCATGTATCAATGTTCAGTATGGAAAGATTGAAAATGGCAAGTATGCTGAAACTACATCAGGCTCAAAGGGTGAGTTGAATGTTGGTATTCCTGCGAACTACCGCTCTGATAACGCAAAGTATGCAATTATTGCTGTTTACGAGAAAGGCTTATTCAAGGTATACGAGAACACTAGCACAGATCCAACCAAGATTACAGTTAATGTAGACGAGGCTGCATCATCAAACGTTATGTATGCGATTGTAAAATATTGATGTAGATATATATTAGTGGTTATTTGCGGCCCCGGCTTTGATGAAATTTCAGAGTTGGGGCCGTTTTGCAGAATAAGGACAGGGCGTGCGAAGTGTTGGAATTGCTATGTGTATGCTCAATTGCTTGAGAAGAGGGGATTATGAAAAAGAGTAAGAATCTGATAGCTTGGTTCTATATTGTGGCGGTAGCTGTGGTGATTCCAGTATTTAATCGAGGGACATTTGATAATATCACTCAGCATAAGGTTGAGGTATATTATCTGATAGCAGGGATTTCTTTTGCTCTATATCTGATATTATCTGTGATTTCTGACTTTGGCTTTAGTAAAGTGGAAGCCTCTTCTGACAGTTTTATTTCATTAAAAGGTGACAGAGCTACTATTGCAGCTTGTGGCTTTGGAATAGCTGTGGTCTTGTCATTTCTTTTGTCTGAATATAAAAAAGATGCTTTCTACGGCGTTCCAGGGTTTGGGATGGGGACGCTCTCTTTAGTTGTTATGCTAATTTCTGCATTCTTTATTTCCAGAGAATTTGTTTGCAGTGAAGTTATATATCATATTGTTGCGGCAGGATCTGTGATTCCTACTATTCTTGTTATTGCGAACAGACTGGGCTACGATCCGCTTGGGTTTTATGCTGGTGGTATAGCTCCGCAGTATAATCTGTATGTTTCTACTTTTGGAAATTATGGCTGGTTCTGTGAATATATGTCTTTGATATTCCCTATATTGATTTATATGGTAGTGAAAGGTCGGAATTTTATTGTAAAGGGAATCTACGTGGCATATCTTGCTCTTTCTCTGTGGGCAATTTTCTTGGCAGGAACTATAGCGATTTGGCTTTCGATTGGAGTTGTGATCGCAACACTAGTAGTAAGTGGTGTATTTAAGAGGCTGCCCTTTTGGGAAAAAAGTACTCGTCACGTGCGGCCGTTTGTGACGATGTTATCTGTACTGGCTTTTATTGGCTATGTCTGCATGATCTTGTTTGTAAGTTCAAGGGATGGCGCTGGAAATGGACGAGGATATATTTGGAATCTGAGTTTGGAAACATATAGAAATTTGAGTCTAAAGGATAAGTTTTTTGGAGTGGGCCCAAATTGTTATATGCATGCTGTCAATAGTTTCTTAGAGAGTGATCCATATGTGAAGTTGGAAGCTGTAAATAATTTTGAAGGGCTTGCTATTACTTCTGCTCATAGTGAATATCTGGATTATTTGGTAAATATGGGGATTGTCGGCGCTGCGAGCTACCTATGCATGATTTTTGCGATTGTTATAGGCGTATTTAGAAATAAGCGGGAAACAAAGGATGCTTATGCAGGAGGCTTAAGTGACGAGACTTACGTAGCTTTTTTGTGCGTGCTATCATACTTGTTCTATGCGGGCTTTAATTTTTCTATTGTATGCGCGACACCTTTGTTTTTGTGTTCTTGGGGATTTTGTGGGGAAGCACAGGGCTACATGATATTATGAGTAGCAAGGCAAGATGATATAAACGCAATATAGTTAATTCATTAATCTTTTCTTAATGTTGTCTCTAAAGGGTTTACATAGGGTTTCATTTTTGCTATTTTACATTAGTTGAATCTTTGATTCTTTTGCCAGTTCATGGCAGACGCTGGCATGGTTAAAGATTTCGTTTTGGAAGCAAGTAGCTAAGTCAGGCCTTCTGATAAACGATATGCGGATATGGTAATGCAGATTGTTGCAACTGCAAACAGCGAGCTGGTCGCTGCAATGAAGGGAGAAGATAAGTAATGTCAGATAAGAAAGAGAAACTTGAATACGAAGGATACACTGGCACAGTAAATTATGATGCTAAGTGTGATTACTACACTGGTGAGGTTGAGATTGACGGTCGCCTGTACACCTACGAAGGGGACACCTTTGAGGAATTGCAGGAAGATTTCGAAGATATAATTGATTCCATAATTGCGTTTGATGAGATGGAAGACGAGGAAGAGTAAGCACAGAAATTCTGCGTCCATACAAACGCAATATAGTTAACTCATTAATCTTTTCTTAATGTTGTCTCTAAAGGGTTTACATAGGGTTTTATTTTTGCTATTTTACATTAGTTGAATCTTTGATTCTTTTGCCAGTTCATGGCAAACGCTGATGCATTTCGGCAATCGGCGATTTTCCGCGCGGGAAGTAGTTCTTTTACATTGTAGACCTAAAAAGGAGATGATATACTTTAGATGTGTGAAGAGAAAAATAATAATGATAAGGCTAATCTTGACTGGCATTCAGCTTTTGAAGGCGGGTTGAGACTATGCCTTAGAAAATATGAGTCGGTTCTTTCGATTACAAGGGAACATTCTTTGTCCAGGCAGCCGCTTCGAATAGATTTTCTGGTTGTCAAAAAGATTAAGGATGTCGCTATCGGAACTGACATTGGCAAGCTGTTTTTTAATCACAATATTATTGAGTACAAGAATCCTGATGATAACCTGGATATTGATGTGTTGTGGAAAGTGATTGGCTATGCTGGGATTTACAAGAGTCTAGGTAAGACTGTAAATGAGATTCCAGCTGGCGAGATGACAATTTCAATATTCAGGATGCGCAAGCCCCGAGATCTTTTTAGTGCGCTTGTGGCTGAAGGTTATAGTATTTCGCGAGAGGCAGCAGGGATTTACAGGATATGTGGTGTAGTCAGCATTCCAGTATATATTGTGGTTATGAAGGAATTGGCTGATAAAGAGCTTAATACGCTCAGGATTATTACGAGTAATGCAGATGCTGGCATGGTTAAAGATTTCGTTTTGGAAGCAAGTAGCTATGTCAGGCCTTCTGATAAACGATATGCGGATATGGTAATGCAGATTGTTGCAACTGCAAACAGCGAGCTGGTCGCTGCGATGAAGGGAGATGAGAGTATGTGCGAGGCACTTAGAGAAATAATGGCTGATGAGCTTAGTGAGGCTGAGAGAAAAGGGGAAATAAAATCTCTTGTTGAGATGATTACTAGGAAATTGGCTAAGGGCAAGACATTGGAGACTATTGCCGATGAACTTGAGGAAGATGTAGAGAAGATTCGTCCTATAGTCATGCTTGCCAGCAAATATGCCCCAGACTATGATATTGATGCAATTTATAATGCACTTAATGGAGATAATAAGTAAGATTGACTAAGTAAGCCCTCCGCATCCTGGCACATGAGCCAGGATGCGGAGGGCCATATTTTGCATATCTGGGATTATATAGAATTATATAGTTTTATATAGCCTCTCTGGAATTATATAGAATTATATAGTATTATATAGGTAGAAGTTAATTATATAGGTTTATATAGCTTAGGAGATGATTTGATGGCAGGTAGAAATCCATATACTATTAGTTTTGGAAAGATTCCAAGTAAATACTTGAGTCGTAACTCTATAATTGACAGTATTACTGAGGAGTTGGAATATGACTCGCCTGATGAGCAGGTTTTTAAGCTGACTGGGATCAGAGGAACTGGCAAGACGGTTACGCTTACTGCAATTGAGAGATATTTCAGGGAGCAGGACGATTGGATTGTAGTAGACATCCGTTCTGATTCTGAGATCATAAGCGAGATTGTTGCTAAGCTTTATAGTGAGATTCCCTTTATTACTAGCTTTGTTGATGCAAGCCTCAATCTTTCTGCCTTTGGAATTGGACTTAATCTTTCCAAGAAGAGTCCCGTGGCCAGCATCGATTATGCATTGGAAGCTCTTTTGGAACATATGAAGAAGCATGGGAAAAAGCTCCTTATCACAATCGATGAGGCACGCAAGACTAAGAGTATTACTGGATTTATTCAGGAGTTCCAGATACTTATCAGGAAGGAACTTCCTATATATGCCATTTTAGCAGGCTTGTATGAAGATATTGAGAGCCTTGAAAATGCTGATGGTCTGACTTTTTTCCTAAGGGCGACCAAGTATGAGATGAAGCCTCTTAACGTGACCTATATCAGAGATGATTACAAGAACACCTTGGGCGTTTCCTATGAGGAGGCCGAGAAAATGGCGTTTATGACTAAGGGTTATGCCTATGCGTATCAGGCTCTTGGCAAGTATATGTGGGATTATAAGGCAAAAGAGCTTACGGATGAGGTTTTAAAGAGCTTTGATGAGATTCTTGCTGATAAGGTATACAAGAAGATTTGGAGCGAGCTTGCGCCAAATGACAGGTGGTTCCTTCAGTTTATAGCTAAAAAGGATAGCATGCCAGTCAGTGAATTACTTGAAATGACCAGGAAGAGTCATAGTGAGTGGTCGATTCCACGCGCCAGGCTTAAAGAGAAAGGCATAATAGATGTTGAGAGCAGAGGAGTGATAAAGCTGCTCCTACCTAGATTTAAGGAATTTATTGATACTCAGTTATAAAGAAATATGGGAAAAAGTAAGCCCTCCGCATCCTGGCTGATGAGCCAGAGTGCGGAGGGCATTTACATTAATCCTTAACTTCAATTCTTGCAGCTTCTTCTTTTTCAGGAAGGGCTTCCTTTTTAGGAATGTTGACTGTGAGGACGCCGTTTCTGTACTGGGCGATGATGTCCTCAGGTTTGAGGTTCTCAACGCGGAAGGATCTCTGGTAGGAGGAAGATCTGCGCTCGCGGCGGATGTACTTGCCGCCTTCATCTTTCTCATCATTGTTCTCACTGTGCTGTGCGGAAATTGTGAGGATGTCGTTCTTAAGG
The DNA here is from genome assembly GCF_900102515.1 of Butyrivibrio sp. INlla14. Taxonomy (GTDB): domain Bacteria; phylum Bacillota; class Clostridia; order Lachnospirales; family Lachnospiraceae; genus Butyrivibrio. Next base: position 125,518 of record NZ_FMVS01000012.1, on the reverse strand, counting down.
TCAATCTTGATGTCTTCCTTGTTAAATCCAGGAAGGTCAGCCTCCAGCTGATAGGAATCCTCTTTCTCAATAACATCGGTTCTCATGAGACTTGCGCCAGCAAATCCGTTTCTGTCAGAAAGAGCTGTGTTCTGGTGATCTGTAGCGGCTCTGCCATTCTGGCAGGCACCATCTCTGCAGGTTCCGTTCTCTGTCCAGTTCCAGAATCCTCTGTTAAAGAAATCATCCATCTCATCAAAAATATCATTATTACTCCAAAGCATAGGCATTAACATATAAATCACGCTCCTTTTCTATAAATATTTGTTGTAGTGGTTTTGTGAATATTAGGTGTCAGCAGCTTATTTCTGGTGATATCGCTTGTGTTAAATGCAATTAGCACTCACCAGAGAAGACTGCTAACAATTTGTATAAGTATGTTATAGAACAAGTGTAACAAGATGTCAACAGTTCTTTTACCAGATAAAAATAAAATAATTATAAATTGCGCTTAAAATCAGGAAATTACTGGGCTTGACGACTAATATAAAGGAGTATAAAATTATGATAGTAGTATAAAGAAATATAAATAAGTATAAAGGAATATAGTGAATATAAAGTAGGAGGTCATTTGCAAAATGGGTAATCCTTTTTCTTTATCTTTCGGCAAGAAACCGGGAGAGTATATATCCAGAATTACGCAGACTAATGAGATTTTAGAGACTTTTCAGGACGATGAACCTTCTAATCAGGTTTACATGGTTACTGGGGCTAGAGGAACTGGCAAGACTGTTATGATGACTAGCATTGCAGAGGAATTGAGGCGCGATAAGAGGTGGATTGTCGTTGAACTTAATCCTGAGCGTGATATGTTGCAGAAGCTGGCAGCAGATTTGTATGCAATTCCGGAGATGCATGCTCTTTTTATCAAGGCTAAACTCGATTTTTCTGCGCTTGGGCTTGGGGTATCTATAGAGAATGCGGCGCCGGTTACTGATATAGAGGTAGCGCTGGATAAGATGCTGTCTCATGTGCAGAAGGCTGGCAAGAGGCTTCTTATCACGGTGGATGAGGTGACGAATTCTTCCAATATCAAGATTTTTTCCGCTGCTTTTCAGATCTTCTTGAGAAAAGATTACCCGGTATTCCTCATAATGACTGGATTATACGAGAATATCTATGATTTGCAGAATGAGAAGTCACTTACATTTTTGTATAGAGCGCCCAAGGTTAATCTTGAGCCGTTAAATTATACGGCTATAGTTGCAAAATATAAGGGGGTTTTTGACATCTCGCAGGACAAGGCTGAGGAAATGGCCAAGCTTACTAAGGGTTACTCATATGCTTTTCAGGTATTGGGATATCTGGTCTGGCAGAACAGGGACAAGGAACTTCAGGATATTATTCCGGAGTATGATCAGTACTTGGAAGAGTATGTATATGCCAAGATTTGGGATGAATTATCTGAGAAAGACAGATCAGTGGTAAAAGAGATGTGTCTTTCAGGCCATACAAATGTCACGGAAATTCGAAATGCACTAGGGATGACCACGCCAGAATTTTCTGTGTACAGAGACAGGCTTAAGAGAAAAGGGCTGATAAATGCAAACCAGAGGGGTTATATTTTCTTGATTCTCCCAAGGCTGGAAGCGTTTGTTAAGATGAGAATCTGATCAGGAAAATGAATGCATGAGCTTTTTTAAGGTTGTAATGAGGATATGTTGTTTTATAATGAAAAAGGTTTTTGTGCTTCAATAATAGCTGCTTGAATAATATGAGTTGGTGAGGAGAAGTTAGGCATGACTGAAGTTTTGAATATCTTTTTAAAATATATACTGCCCTTTGTGGTGGCTTGGATTTTGAATCTTATAATGGGGAAGGTTTTTAGCAAGGAGCGTCTTCGTGGCAAGCTCCACCTGATCTTTTTAAAGGGCATTATTATGGCCTTCTTCTGGGCTGTGGCAGCTCTTTTTGCCATGAGCGGGATTCCGGCCTTTTCCAAGACCTGGGAGACAGCGCTTGCTTCCTCTGGAATTGTAGCGGTTGTAATAGGTCTTGCGGCCCAGTCAACTCTTAGTAACGTGTTTGCAGGGATTGCGCTGTCTGCGTCAAGGTCCAGGCCTTTTGATATTGGGGACAGGGTAGCGATTGATTCAATTGATCCGGGATTTGTTGAGGATATTACCCTTCGCCACACAGTGATAAAGACCTATCAGAATGAGCGTATTTACGTGCCTAACTCTACTGTTGGAAGTGCTACTATCATCAATTACACCCAGGACCGCTCTTACTCTTTTCCCATAACTGTGTCTGTTGCCTATGGCACGGATATTTACAGGGCTATGGATATTATGGCGGATGTTATTGAGCAGCACCCTAATCACTTCGGCGCAAGGCCAACTGTCTTGTGCAAGGAGGCTGGAGAGAGCGGAATCACGCTGCGAGTTCTGGTGGAGACCAGGGACTTTAGGGATAACCCCAGGACCTGCTCAGACTGCCTTATCGAGATCATGAAGCGCTTCAAGGCAGAAGGCATCGAGATTCCATACAACAAGCTTGTGGTTTTGCAGGGAAATGAGTAAGGCTTTGGGAAATTCGCTATAAAGTTGTGATTGTGTTATACTAAAGCGCAGCCTACTCGATTGATGCGAAGCGGGATTCTTGCAAGATTTTTCCGCTTTTGCCCACAAAAAGCCATTTTTTGGAATTTAGATGGAAGATAAGAATATGGAAAATAATTCTCAGATGAATAATTCACAGGCTGGCGTTTGCGAGCCAATCAGGGTCCTTCACGTCTTTGGGCGCGTGGGGCTTGGCGGTGCTGAGAGCCGTATAATGGATTTATATAGGAATATAGACAGGGACAAGATCCAGTTTGATTTTCTGGTGCACTATTCTGCTAAAAAGACTGGGAAAATGGCCCCAACTTCAGATGAACTTTTAGCTGTAAGAGAGCCTGATTTTTACGATGAAGCGATCAGGGAGCTTGGGGGCAATATATACGTTTTACCCCGCTTTGAGGGCAAGAATTTTTTTGCTTATAAAAAGGCTATTAGTAATTTCTTTTCCGAAAACAGAGGAAAGTGGCAGGTTGTCCATGGACACATGACCAGCACTGCAGCTTTGTACCTGCCAGTTGCCAGGAAAAAGGGTGGAGCAGCCGTGACTATTGCCCACTCCAGAAATGCAGGCACTGAGCCAGGGCTTAAGGGAATTGCAACTAAGATTTTGCGCCTTCCTCTAAAGCGTCTGGGAACTGCAGATCACTATTTTACCTGCTCTGAAAAGGCCGGTAGAGCAGTGTTTGGAGACAAACTCTTTGACCAGGGATATGTCAGGACTATACCCAACGCAATTGACGTAAAAAAGTTTGCTTATGACGCTGATATCAGGAACAAGATCCGTGCAGAGCTTGGGGTTTCAGAGGACGAAATTGTGATAGGTCACGTCGGAAGATTTGATTATCAGAAGAACCACGAGTATCTGATAAGGATATTTGATCAGGTTCTTAAACTGGCCAAAGAGAAGATGCCAGACAGGAAGCTTTTGTTGATAATGCTGGGGCAGGGATCACTTATGGACACTGTGAAAGCTCAGGTTAATGATCTGGGAATCCAGGACAGAGTTAGGTTCCTGGGCCTTAAGGGAAATTCCAGCGACTATTACAGGGCCATGGACTACTTCTTATTCCCGTCATTTTTTGAAGGGCTTCCTGGAACTGTTGTGGAGGCACAGGCGGCAGGGCTTAAGTGCCTTATCTCTGATACCATCACAACTGAAGTTGACATAACAGAGCTTGTAAGCCGCATGGATATTAGAAAAGACCCTTCGGAGTGGGCTGGGAAGATACTTGAAGATCTGGCCCATTTGCCAGATAGGCAGGCAGAGACTCCAAGATTTGAGCAGGAACTTGCAGATGCCGGATTTGATGCGCAGACTCAGGCTAAGGCAATTAGCTATTTCTACGAACATGGGAGTTTTAAGGATTAATGAAAAAAAATCTTATGATCATTGTTCCGACCCTTCATCAGGGCGGATATGAGAGAGTTGCTGCTATTACAGCCAAGCTCATGCAGGATTTCTTTAACGTGACCCTGCTGATTTTTGATGACAAAAATGCCAACTACGACGTTTCAGGCGTTGATGTAGTAAACATCAATCTTCCAAGTCAGAAGGGCAAGCTTAATAAGGCCCTTACCTTAGTTAAAAGAGCAGGCATGATCAGAAAGATCAAGAAGGAAAGAAATATAGATATTGCCTATAGTTTTGGAGCCACAGCAAATCTCTCCAATTCTTTATCCAAGGCTGGAGAGAAGCTTGTTACAGGCCTTAGATGCTACACAGATATGGAGGCTCCAAGGCATATACGATTATTTGTTAAAAAGTCAGACCTTATTTTGTCCTGCTCAAGAGAGATAATGGCAATTCTTGAAAAGGATTATAAGTTTAACAAGACTGAGTTTATCTATAATCCTACGGATATTGAGACTATTGATGCCCTGGGACAGGAAGAAATACAGGATTTCCCTTTTGAAAAGGGCACCAGAGTTATTTCCTGCATGGCTAGGGACAATTACATCAAGGGAATATGGCATCTGATCAAGGCTTTTTACCTTGAATCCAAAAAGCACAGCGACTTAAGACTCATGATCCTTGGAAGGGGAGAATACAAATCCTACAAGGAACTGGTGAGAAAGCTTGGCATCGAGGATAAAGTCTGCTTTGTAGGTGTTAGAAAGAACCCTTTTGCCTATGTTGCAAAGAGCGACCTTTACGTGCTTGCCTCCAACCATGAAGGCTTCCCTAATGCTCTTTTAGAGGGAATGGCCCTTGGCAAGCCTGTTGTTGCGGCAGACTGCAAGACAGGACCCAGGGAGATAGTTCTTTCTGAGGATGAGCTGGAAGATCTTTTGAAAAAGGGCACAAAGAGAGAGCTCATGCCTGACTTTATAGAAGGTGCCTACGGTATACTTGTAAGGGACATGAGTCCTGTGGAGGATACTGATGAGAAGCATATCACCTCCGATGACGTAGCGCTGGCCCATGCTATAGAAGCTATGTTGTCTTCAAAAGATAAGATGCAGCATTATAGTGATGTGGCGAGAGGAAGGGCATGTGTTTATACGCCTGACAAGTATGCGCAGGATCTGCAGAAGATATTAAATAAGCTTGTTTGATGGTCAAAGCGTGTTTAAGGAGTAGTACCGTGAAAAGAATTGCATTTCACTTAAATTGCCTGGCAAGAGGCGGAGCAGAGAGAGTAGTAACCAATCTTGCAAATCAATTTGCTAAAGAGGGCTATGAGGTGTTCATAGCTACAGAATGGCAGGAAGAAGACGAATACCAGATAGACGACGCAGTTACGAGGGTCCATGTGGGGCTTAGAGACGAAGACCAGAACAAGGGAAGAGTAACTAAGTTCTTTCTTAGGATCAAATATCTGAAACAGTTCGCAAGAGAGTACAAGCCTGACGTTCTCATAGCCTTTGCCAAAAGAGCTAACTACAGAGCCCTCATGGCTGCTGGCAATATGAAAATCCCAGTAGTCATATCGATCAGAACAGATCCTAAGGGCCACTATGACTCTTTTACCGACAAGATCCAGAACAAGTGGCTATTCCCTAAGGCTGCGGGCTGCGTGTTCCAGACAAAGGGCCAGAAGGACTTCTTTAAACCCCTTCTTCAGGACAATTCAAGGGTCATCTTAAATCCTATAAATCCCAAGTACATTGGGGTAGAAGCGCCCGCGGAGCGTGAAAAGAGTGTTGTTCATCACGCAAGACTTGTGGACTTTAAAAACCAGCCTATGCTTGTGAGAGCTTTTTTACGGGTTCATGAAAAGCACCCGGATTACGTGCTTAAGATGTATGGCGATGATTCCCACGATGGAACCAGGGAGATCCTTGAGAAGATAATTGCTGATAACCACGCAGAGGACTACGTTTTCATAATGGGTGGAAGCGATAGCCTGGAAAAAGAGCTGCCTAAGGGCAGTGTGTATGCTTTTTCATCCGATTGGGAGGGCATGCCGAATTCTCTTTTGGAGGCTATGGCCCTTGGAATGCCTATAGTTGCGACGGATTGCCCATGTGGAGGCCCTGCAACAGTCATGACTAATGAAGTTGACGGACTTCTGATCCCGGTCAAGGATGAAGATGCGCTTGTGGCAGGCCTTAACAGACTTATAGAGGATAGAGACCTTGCTAAGAGGCTTGGTAATAATGCAAGAAAGATTGCTGACATTGGCAACAGCCAGGCGGTGTTTGCCCAGTGGAAGGACTTTCTTGAAAGTGTAATGTAGAACTGCGAGAGTATCGAAGACGTATGATTAACTAGAAAAATTAGAGCCTGGAGACTTACTAGATGTGCGGTATTTGTGGATATATATCCAAAAATAGAATTACTACAGACCAGCTTCGCGCCATGAACGATACTATGTATCACAGAGGCCCGGACGACAACGGCGTTGAAGTGTATGATTATGGCGGAGGCTATTGTATAGGCCTTGCCCAGAGAAGACTTTCAATTCTTGACCTGTCACCACTTGGTCATCAGCCCATGCATTCGCAAAATGATGATATCGTGGTGGTTTTTAACGGCGAGATTTATAACTTCCTTGAGTTAAAAGAGAAAATAAAGGACTACCCTTTTAAGACGAGCTGCGATACAGAGGTCATAATCGCTGCATATCTGAAATGGGGCGAAGACTTTGCAAGCCATATTCATGGAATGTTTGCTATAGCTCTTTTTGATAAGAGAAATGGAAATGTGTATCTTGTACGAGACAGGATTGGCAAGAAGCCTTTATATTACTGGCTTGACGGAGAGAATATCGTATTTGCTTCAGAGCTTAAGCCTATTGTAAAGTGTCCTGGATTTGTGCCCGAGATCAGAAAGGACGTTATTCCAAGATATCTTCATCATCAATATATCAAAGCTCCGGATACGATTTATCAAAATGTGTATAAGCTTGAGTCAGGATGTCTTTTGAAGTTCAACCTTGGAAAAATTGAGATAAAAAGATACTGGAGCGTCAAGGATGCTTATCACAAGGGGGCTTCTAACCCTGTAAAGAGCTACGAGGAGGCAAAGAGCGGGTTAAAGGAGAGGCTTAACAAGGCGGTTGCAGATAGGATGATCGCGGATGTGCCTCTGGGAGCGTTTCTTAGCGGCGGCTATGATTCATCCCTTGTGTCGGCTATAGCCCAGTCCCATAGCGATACGCCCATCAAGACTTTCTGCATCGGCTTTGATGATCCCAAGTACAACGAAGCTCAGTATGCAAAAGAAATTGCGCAGCATCTTGGAACTAACCACACAGAGCTGTATATCAGTGAAAGAGACATGTTTGACATGGTGGATAGTATTCCAAAGTACTACGATGAACCATTTGCAGACAGCTCGCAGATACCTACAATGCTGGTATCCAAGCTTGCCAAAAAGCAGGTGACTGTTGCTCTTTCGGGCGATGGCGGAGATGAGTTTTTCTGCGGATATAATGTATATGATAGTGTGGCTACTGCCGAGAAAATTGATGCTCTTGGAGCACTTACTTATGGAGCTTGCCAGATTCCTGTAGTTGGAGGAGCCCTGTGGAAAAAGCTGCCCTTTAAGGTGAGAGTAGTAGCGGGAAACAGAAATCCGGAAACCAAGGTGCAGCTAGCATCTGAGGGGTATCTGAAGGCTGCTATGTCTTTTTTACCAAAAGAGGACAGAGAAAAGGCTATGATGATAAAGTACCCGATAGAATCAGGGTATGGCGTGAATGACTGGCAGGTCAGACGTATGCTGCTGGATATGGATACTTACCTGACTGATGATATTATGGTCAAGATGGACAGGGCTTCTATGAAGTACTCACTTGAGGCCAGATGTCCGATCCTTGACACTGCTGTAATGGAGTATTCATACAGGATTCCGCACAAATACAAGTATTTCAAGGGCGATAAGAAGCATATCCTCAAGGACATTGCCTATGACTATATTCCAAAAGAGCTTCTGGACAGGCCCAAGAAGGGCTTTGGCGTGCCGCTTGATGCCTGGATGAGAGGGCCTCTTAAGGGTAAGCTTGTGGATTATAGCAGCAAGGAATACCTGACAAGGCAGGGAATCTTTGATCCTGAATATGTAAATAAGTTTTTGAATACTTATCTTCAGACAGGTGATGCCGGGGCAGCCACAGGCAAGAACTATTCCAAAATTGCCTGGTCTTTCTACGTGTTCCAGCAGTGGTATGAACACTACCTGCTGTAAAAGTGATGGCTTGTGATATGCAAGAAGTGAGTTGCATTGATGAATATAGTATGTCGTAGGAAGTGACAAACAGGCAAATCTTGTTTTGAATAATGATAAATAAGAAAATGGGGGAATTTATAAAATGGGGAAATTGTACTTCAGATATGGAGCTATGGGAAGCTCCAAGACTGCCAATGCGCTGATGGTGCGCTACAACTATTTTGAGAAGGGTCAGAACGCCATCATTTTAAAACCTGCCACAGAGAATCGTGACGGCGAGAAGACTGTGAAGTCCAGAATGGGACTGTCCGCAGAATGCACCTTTGTGGAGGAGTTTCTTGAAACTGTGGAAAAAGAGTGGCTTACAGGCAAGTCTGATTCCTGGAAAGAGCTTGACTGCGTTATTGTGGATGAGGCCCAGTTCCTGACAGAGGAGCAGGTTGATATGTTGGCTCTTGTTGTGGATAAATATGATCTGCCAGTTATCTGCTATGGCCTTAGAACTGACTTTACAAGCCACTTGTTCAGCGGCTCCAAACGTCTTATGGAGATTGCCAACTATATCGAGGAAGTTCCAACTGTGTGCTGGTGCGGAAGACGAGCTCACTTTAACGCCCGTGTCTCAAACGGCAAGATAGTAAGAAGCGGCGAGCAGATCATGATGGGCGGCAATGAGTCCTACGTTTCCGTCTGCAGAAGACACTTCCTCTCCGGGGAAGTCAGCGGCCCAAGAGAGAGGGACGTGGAAGAGTAAGGGGCTGGAAATTATAAGCAGCTACTAGAAATCAGATGCCAGTGTTTGCTGGACTTGTGATATGAATTCGATGTAAATATTTGAGTATCGAGAAGTGGGAAGTAATGATCCGAAAAGGGAATTGTTATTTCCCACTTCTTTTTTTCTTGATTTATTTGAAAATGCGGTTGGTGTGTATTTCGTGTAAGGCCAGGAGTATTAGGCTATGCGAAGGGCTTATATGCAAATTTAAGATACCTTAACTTGCATATAAATAGTTCTGAAGAGCCAAGGTTCCAGGCTTACACGAAACAAGTCTATAAGTAGGATTTCGTGTAAGTCGTCTGGAACTATGACTTATATGAAAATACGGCTAGTGTTTATTTCATGTAAGACCAGAAGTATTAGGCTATGCGAAGGGCTTATATGCAAATTTAAGATACCTTAACTTGCATATAAAAAGTTCTGAAGAGCCAAGATTCCAGGCTTACACGAAACAAGTCTATAAGTAGGATTTCGTGTAAGTCGTCTGGAACTATGACTTATATGAAAATACGGCTAGTGTTTATTTCATGTAAGACCAGAAGTATTAGGCTATGCGAAGGGCTTATATGCAAATTTAAGATACCTTAACTTGCATATAAAGAGTTCTGAAGAGCCAAGATTCCAGGCTTACACGAAACAAGTCTATAAGTAGGATTTCGTGTAAGATGTTTGGAGCTGTGACTTGCATAAAAATTTAATTTTAAGACAGAATATTTTGAATATTTAGTCTTTTTATTATGGACTTGAGTTTATGGTGGGAAATGTCGATATCTAAGTTGACATGATTGAAATTGATATGTATTCGCAGACTAGTGCATTTGTGGATAACTGTACACCAGCGATGAACAGGTATGCCTGGCCCAAAAGCATTAGCACTGTGGATACCCCACCAGCAATCAATATTGATCACATAGCTATGGAAAGCGTGAACCTTCATGGAAGATTATTCTTCATGGAGGTCTTTTGTTGTAGAGCAAAAGACTTCCAATAATTTAGGAGGTAGCATGAAGATTGCACAGAGCAATGTGAATCTGGTCTCTAGTAACCACTACTATGAGGAAAACACGGTAGCCGTGAAAAGTGGTGTGGTTTCAAGAGGCGCTTTTCTTGATAATTTGCAGAGTCAGGGAAAGAGTGTGGAGGAAGAAAAGAGTGAAATTGCAGCAGATAATAAAGCTGGAGTGACTTTAGAAAAGAGAGCAGAGGATAAAGAGAATTCTCAAAAAAATAACAGCGATGACAATGCTGCGATGCAGAAGGCAAACAGAAAGATGGATATTTATGAGAGCACTTGGCAGTATCAAATGTCAGGACAGATGGCTCTTGGAAGTGAGAATTACGATTCTCTAAGACCTGGTATGACTGAGCTTGGTAAAGGCTTGGAGACAAGTTTTGTTGAGCAGATAGCCCAGATAAGAGCAAGGCTCCTGGAGACACTAATGAGTTTTCTGCAGATCCTGGGAGGGGGAAGCGCAAGAAGATTAGACAACGGCTCAGGAGCTTTGAGAGGAAACTGGTTAGGTGATGGCGCTGGGGCTGAAAGTGGAAATAGTGAATATATCGAGGCTGGAGCAGACTACTGGGATATCCTTGAAAGAGGCAATTCTAATGATAATGTTAGCGCAATAGGAAGAGGCGGCGCTTGGAATCTGTTTGGAGATGTCAGGTCAATACTGTCAAATAGTGGAATGGTAAGAGTTACTACTATTGAGATGCGACATGTTGAGGAAGAAGCTACATCTTTTAGCGGACAGGGAATTGCCAAGACGGAGGATGGCCGTGAAATTGATTTTAATGTGGACTTTTCTTTGTCAAGGCGACTTACAAAGGCAGCTGGAATCAGCATGCCTAGTGCTGTGAATTTTATTGACCCGCTTGTCATCAACGTTGGAAGCGATGTGACTAGTATCAGTGACCAGAGCTTTTTCTTTGACCTTGACTGTGATGGCGTTGAGGAAAAAGTTGCAGGACTCGGCGCAGGCTCAGGCTTTCTTGCCTATGACAGAAACGGCGATGGCGTGGTGAATGATGGTTCAGAGCTTTTTGGCACCAAGAGCGGTGATGGCTTTGCTGATCTGGCTGAATTCGACAGCGATGGCAACGGCTGGATTGATGAAAATGATGAGGCCTATGGCAAGCTTCAGGTCTGGCTTAGAGATGAAGATGGCACAGACAGGCTCTTGTCTTTGCAGGAAGCTGATGTTGGCGCTATTTTCCTTGGCAGCGTAGCAACTGAGTTTACGGAGTATCAGGGGCAGGGGAATAACGGGTACAAGCCTGGTTCTGAAGAAGACCAGAGTGTTGAAGTTAGAAATGCATTTGCTCCCGTAGCTGCAGGTCTTACAGTTGCAGCTATGATGCGCGCAAGCGGCCTGTTCTTGAAAGAGAGCGGTGGCGTCGGCACCATGCACCAGATCGACCTCGCGAGATTGTGAGTTCTGCTTTTTGGGACGAGATTAATTAGTGGATTGTGGAAAAGTGGCTAGAATGAGGGAGGTTGTTGTAGCATTTGTTTGATATGAACATGACAGCAAGTCCTACGGACAGGGCTTGCTGCCATGAAACTAGCCAGAAACTCAGGCTATTCATAACTCTTTATATGCAAGTTAATGAAAAGTAAATTTGCATATAAGACTTACGAAGAGCCGAAAACTATGGCCTTACATGAAATACAAGACTAAGGCAGATTTCGTATAAGCCGTAGATTTGGAGGCCTTACACGAAAATCGAAAAGCGAGCTAGTTTCGTGTAAACCAGACGCTAGCCAGAGGCTCAGGCTATTCATAACTCTTTATATGCAAGTTAATGAAAAGTAAATTTGCATATAAGACTTACGAAGAGCCGAAGACTACGGCCTTACATGAAATACATGACTAAGGTAGATTTCGTATAAGCCGTAAATTTGGAGGCCTTACACGAAAATCGAAAAGTGAGCTAGTTTCGTGTAAACCAGACGCTAGCCAGAGGCTCAGGCTCCTCAGAAATCTTTATATGCAAGTTAATGAAAAGTAAATTTGCATATAAGACTTACGAAGAGCCGAAAACTATGGCCTTACACGAAATACAAGACTTAGACAGATTTCGTATAAGCCCACAAAAAAATTTAAAAAAATTCTAAAAAAAGCCTAAAGTTTTTTTACCAAGTATCCGATAATAAAAGTAGAAACAGATAAAAAGTGTTGAAATCCCTTGGGAGTAGGCGCATTGCAGAGGTCACATGAGGCATCCAAAGATCATTAAATGAGTGGGGAAAAATTTTTTTTGATCTAAAAGAAATAGTCCAAAAAGACTAAAGTAATGCAAATATCTACCGATAAATGAAGTAGATAAAAAAATACTCCAAGGAAGGAGGAAAAGAATATGCGTATAGAAGCATACAGTCAGGTTCAGCAGATCTATTCAAACAACAAAGTTAATAAGGCACAGCCTACAAAGAAGACAAATGACATCAGAGATACTGTATCATTTTCTTCTATAGGAAAAGATATCCAGGTTGCCAAACAGGCTGTAAGCGCTTCTCCTGATGTCAGGGAGGACCTCGTAGCAAAGTACAAAGCTGCAATTAAGAACGGAACTTATGATGTGAGTGGAGAGGCATTTGCTGATAAACTTCTGGCTAAATTCGAAGCATCTGAAGGATTATCATAAAGTACGGCTCTGGGCGCGATGATTCATCGCGTGTGGAACTGAGAAACATGATGATATAGGCGTCGCAAGACGAGATGCGAGATTGCTCACAATTTAATAAATTACATATAAGAATAATAGGAGGATAATTCCAGTGGCTAGTTTGATGGAAAATCTAGTGCAGGTACTTGATCAGGAATGCACTATGTACGAGCAATTACTGGGGTTGTCAAGCCGAAAGACCGCCATCATCGTATCAGGCGATCTGAAGGCACTTGCGGAAATCACGGATGAAGAGCAGCATGTGATAGGCAAGATCCAACGCCTTGATAAGCAGCGTATCGTGGCGATGGAGAACATAGCCAGCGTGCTTAACATGGATGTTAATTCATTGAAACTGACCGATCTGATCACAATCTTGGAAAAGAGACCACAAGATCAGAAAAACCTGTCTATTCAGAGAGATCGCCTAAAAAGCGTCACTGAAAATGTCAGGCGTGTAAACGGACAGAACCAGGAACTTCTTATCAGTTCCCTTGAAATGGTTCGATTCGAGATGAATATCATCCAAGCGTCTAAAAGAGCTCCACAGACAGCTAATTATTCCAGAGCTTTAGACACTACAGGCGATTGTCTAGGTTACACATCGGGCGGGTTTGATGCAAAGCAGTGAAGCATTTGATAACCCACCCGGGAATAGACAATTTCCCGATAGTGTCTTTTTTGCGCCCAAAAATGGACCTAGGGGACGGAGTTAACGGTCCATTTTCGGTGGTAGAAAAAGGAGAACCGCCCATGTTAATGGCAAACCTATATGTTGGCCAGTCAGGCCTTCAAACTTCACAAAACGCCTTGAACACCACGGCTCACAACATGTCGAACGTGGATACTGAAGGCTATACCAGGCAGCAGGTGAGCCAGGGCACCAGAGCTTATCAGACTCTCGAGAAAAAGAATGAGCAGATATCCTGGAAGCAGATTGGAACCGGTGTTAACTACAATCACTGTAAGCAGGTCAGAAGTGAATTCCTTGATATTTCCTATAGGCAGGAAAGCGGAAGACTTGCTTTTTATGATGTTTCCGTAAAGGCTCTTGAGGAAATCGAGGATCAGCTTCAGGAGATGAACGGCTCAGAGTTTGCAGATTCCCTTAACAACCTGTGGGTTTCAATACAGGAGTTGGCAAAAGACCCATGTTCTGCGGTAAATCAAAGCTCAATGGTAACTCGTGCTAATGAGTTTCTTACAAGAGCAAAAAGTGTTTACGAAGGACTTGTTTCTTATCAGGAAAACATGGATTCCACAGTTGAAACAATGGTGGAAAACATAAATAACTACGGTGATCGTATTCGCCAGCTCAACGAAGACATTGTGGAAATCGAGTCTGGAAGACAGGAAAAAGCAAATGACCTTCGCGATGAGAGAAATGTACTTTTGGACAAGCTTGGTGAATACGGCAAGATTGAGTACATGGAAGATATATTTGGTAATGTGACAGTTCTTTTCGAAGGATCATCCTTTGTAACAACTGACCACGTTAACCACATTGGAATAGATAGAACCCTTGAAAGCCCTGTTGGCTACGCGACTCCATACTGGGAGTACGCTGCCAAGTCAGAGTACGACAAGGATGGCAACAAGGTTATAGTTTCAATCGACGGCGGACACCTCTACGACCTTACACAGACCGTTTCAACTACCATAAATACAGATATTGGAAAACTCAAGTCAGTTCTTTTGGCAAGAGGTGATCACAACGCGACCTATCACGATATCGTGGAGGATCAGGACTATTACAACAAGAATATTTCCCAGTCCGTTATCATGAATATTCAGGCTGAGTTCGATCAGATGATCCATGCGGTCATGACCAAGATAAACGAGATAATGGAAAACTCTGAGTCAAATCCTGCTTATCTTGATGAGACAGTGGGACTTCCTTCAGACTTTACGCTTTTTGTGGTTGCCAACGAAGGCGACAAGATAACCTACGATTTTAACAAGGAAAAGCCTGCAGGCACCGTAGAAACAGGTTTTACCATTATGAACGCTCAGGTAAATCCTAAGCTCCTCATGGATCCAACTCTTTTTACCTTCAGAAAGATCGACGGCGAAGAGGACAACACGACCATGACTCTGTTAAAAGAGGCATTTACCAAGGAAGAGTACGTTCTAAATCCCAATGTTACTACAAGAAACAGCTTCGTGACCTACTACAACAGCCTGGTTTCTCAGGTTGCAAACTCAGGCGATGTTTATAAGAGCATCCAGGAGGCTCAGCAGCAGACTGTTGATGCCGTTGCATCAGGCAGAGAACAGATTGTGGGCGTATCCAGTGACGAAGAACTGGAATTCATGATCATGTTCCAGAACGCTTACAACGCTTCTTCAAGATATATCAACGTTGTCAGCGAGATGCTGGAGCACCTTGTTACAACTCTCGGCGCGTGATGTAGAGGTGTAGAAATCATAATCGGCATGGGAAAGGCTAAAGAAAAGCCGGTCTCATGCCGATATTATTTGTGAAGCAAGACCGGCAAGCGAATGGATGCTTGCATACAAATTCATTTGCCGGTCGTAAGAACATGGAGCACTAAGTGCGGAATGTTCGTGTGCGAAACCGAGTAGGAGTCAGCCTACTCGATTGAAGCGAAGTAATTATGCTTCGACATATGGATATTAACGATAAAGTCACATGGATGTGAGATACCAGTAGCCTTCGTAGTTTATGAGGATGGGCAGGTAGAGCATCAATGTGACATTTTTATGATTTAGGAAATTTCTTCGAAATTCTATTTTGTTTTATAGGAGAAAAAGATATGACATCACAATTTTTTGGTCTGAATATTGCAGCGTCCGGACTTCGTGCCGCAAATGCTTCCCTGAACACCACAGGCAACAATATATCCAATGCAAACACTGACAATTACAGTCGTCAGAAAGTAACCCAGGTTGCAAGTAACTCTCTTAGAGTGTTTGCAAGATATGGCTGCGCGGGAGCCGGTGTAGACACTATCGCCATCGAACGTGTCAGGGATGAATTCTATGATGTCAAATATCGCAATAACGAGCAGCTTCTTGGTAATGTTTCGCAAAAGAACTACTATAACCAGCTTATTGAAAAGTACCTGGATGACGACGGAACAAGCGGTTTCTCAACTCTTTTTAACAAGATGGAAGCATCCCTTGAATCAGTCATGACAGCAGCGGGAACTACAGAGACCAAGGCAACCTACATCTCCCAGATGAAGGCAGTTACTGAGTATTTCAACAATGTATACGGCTCACTTCAGAACGAGCAAGCTGACGTTAACGCAGAAATCAAGCTTTGCTGCGACCGCATAAGTTCAATTTCTCAGGAGATTGCCAGCGTTAACAAGCAGATCAACATCATCGAGATGACTGGCGCCAAGGCTAACGAGCTTAGAGACAAAAGAGATGCCATGATCGATGAGCTTTCCAAGCTTATATCAGTTGAAACCAAGGAAACACCTATTGTTGACGAAAACAATCCAAGCAGGATAACCGGAGCTACAAGATATCAGATCTGGGTTGCCGGAAGCTATGAACTGCTTGATACCTATGAATATAGAAAGATGATTTGTGTTGCAAGAGATGAAGACGGCGGCACAGGCCAAAATGACGTTGGCGGTCTTTTTGACATCAAGTGGGGCTATGGCAGCTACAAGGACGGCGATAATGTCAATGAACTTTCAGATTTTGCAATTGATTCTCAGCTAATTGGTGGGGAGTTGCAAGGTCTTTTGGCAATGAGAGATGGTAACAACGCCCAGTACTTCCACGGGAAGGGTACTGAAGTCAAGCAGTATCCAGACGGCACAGTTACTGTGACTGTTAAAGTTGAGGCATCTTATTTGAAAGATATGACTAAGTGCACGATTCCAAAGGATGGCCGCATCCATATCGGAGCCAAGGACTACAGATACGACAAGTGGGAGTACGACGGCGACAGCACTTACACTTTTACCATCGACCCAGGATCTCTTTCAAGTATTCCTGACGTTGGCAAGACTGTAAAAATCGGCTATTCCAATAAATACCAGGGCCTTCCATATTACATGGCTCAGATGAACGAATGGCTTCGCCAGTTCTCAGCTGCAACTAATGACATCATGGAAAATGGCTTCACATCAGACTCTCTGGAGGGCGTAAACCTTTTGACAGGAATGATGGACACCAATTCTGTAGCCCAGTACAGCTATGAGGATCTCACAACACTCTCAGAAAATAAAGGCTACTACTTCCTGACTGGCGGCAACTTCTGCGTTAATGAAGTTCTTTTGGACAATGCAGACAGACTTGCAACCAAGGCAGACATTACAGAAGGCGAATCCGAGTTCATGAATCTCAAGAAGTTAAAAGAGATGTTTGATACCAAGAAGATCTTCCGCGGCGCCACCTCCGGCGAGTTCCTGACCAAGGTCCTTGCGGACATCTCACTTAACAAGAGCAATTCTCAGACACTTGAGGACACTTATACATCTCTTGAGAACACTATAGATAATCAGAGACTTTCAGACTCTGGCGTTGATGAAGACGAGGAAGCTTCAAATCTTGTTAAATATCAGAACGCCTACACCCTCTCTTCCAAGATGATCCAGACCCTTACAGAAATCTACGACAGACTCATACTCCAGACCGGAGTATGATGCACAGCCAAGAAAGCAAGCCTTTTAGCATCACTGAATCCAGCGTAAGTGATGCTAAAATTGCATTTATATGAGCTATGCATCAACAAGACTTATCCGAGTGATGCATAATTGCATAATCCTGCCTTTTAGCATCACTTACTCCAGTCCAAGTGATGCATAGCCAAGAAAACAAGCTTTTTAGCATCACTGAATCAAGTAAAAGTGATGCAAAATTAGCAATTAAATAAGTTATGCATCAACAAGACATACCAGAGTGATGCATAATTGCATAATCCTGTCTTTTTGCATCACTGAATCAAGCAAAAGTGATGCAAAATTAGCAATTAAACAAGTTATGCATCAACAAGACATATCAGAGTGATGCATAACCGCATAATCCTGTCTTTTAGCATCACTGACTCCAGCCCAAGTGATGCACAGCCAAGGAAACAAGCCTTTTAGCATCATTGGATCAAGCAAAAGTAATGCAAGAATAGAATTTAAGCTAGTTATGCATCAGCAAGACATACCAGAATGATGCATAACTGCATAATCCTGCCTTTTAGCATCACTGACTCCAGCCCAAGTGATGCACAGCCAAGAAAACAAGCTTTTTAGCATCACTTACTCCAGTCCAAGTGATGCAAAAATAGAATTTAAGCTAGTTATGCATCACCTAGCATCACCAAGTTTCCTCAATCCACACCAAGTCCAACGCAAATCTTCCTTTCCCACTTCAGAATTGTAGTGAATTGTCCGATAAAAGATATGAGAAATAAAGTCGCATGGATGCGTATGATAGACACGGAAAGTCTCGGTTTATAGCGGAGGTTTATATGCGCATCACCAACAAGATCATGCAGAACAATTCCCTTTACAACATAAATAACAACAAAGTTACTGAGGATCAGCTCAATACCATGATGTCTACGGGAAAAAAGCTAACTCGCCCTTCAGATGACCCAGTTATCGCAATTCGTGCACTGCGCCTTAGAAGTAACGTAACCCAGCTTTCGCAGTACTACGAGAAAAATGCCAAGGATGCCCAGAGCTGGCTTGAAGTCACAGCAGATGCGCTTTCTACGGTGACTAGCGTTTTGACAGACTCTGTAAAGCAGGCAACCAAGGGCGCCAACAAGGACCTGACCCTGGACGATCTTTCGATAATCGTAACTCAGATGGATGCTTTGGCAAAAGAGTATTACTCGACAGGAAATGTAGACTACGCCGGACGTTACGTCTTTACCGGATACAGGACTGATACTTCTCTTACCTTTGATAGGACAACAACAGCAGATTACCGTGATATCAATGATGAATTCAATGCAGATTCTATCAGTGATTCCAAGAGAATTCTGGGAAAATATCTTTTGGATTCCTCCACAGTTCTTGGTAAGACCGATGAAGAAACAGTTTATCAACACAGTATCGTCGAGAGCACTGTAGGCAGGATCAGACTTTCCTATGATAATTTAAATTACGTTAAGCCAACTCCTGATGAAAATGGAAATATACAAACAAATCAGGCAATGCTCAAATACAGAGAAGAACTGATACAGCCAGCTACAAGCTCAGTGGATTCCAAAACAGATGTTATTAATCTTACCTACAAGACACTTGACGGTATTACGAGAACTGTTTCTGTTCCTATAGATAATGAAGGAAACTACAAGATAACAAGCGATGGAGTCACCTACACAGCGACGCTTAACACAAACGGCCACTATAATATCGAGGCTGTTGACGCTACTACAGGCCTTGAGGTAGGCACTTTCGCACTTTCTGGCGATGGAATCTTTTTAAGCTCAACAGGAAATGTTGACTCAGCCATCACAAATATAGAGAGTAAGCAGGTTACGACAGTCACATATACCGGAGATGAAGGTAGAATTTCGGTTAAGTTACCTCTTTTACCAGCAATCGGGCAGACCTACGAGCTCACCCTGGATCAGGCCGGGTATACCGCAACAGTCAATAGCGACGGAACCTTCACAATTGTTGACAATAATACCTATGAGAACACCGATGGAACCTACACCAACACTATCATCAACGTGACCGCCAACGGAAGTGTCAACTCTTCGTATAAAGAAACAACGCTGATAATGTCAGATGATGACAACAATATTCTTTACTCAACAAGTAGCGAAGCAGAGATTGATGAGGCTTACGCAAAACTTGCATCTGGAAAAGCTATGGCAGTTCTGAATGCAGCTACAGGTGAAGTTCTTTTGAATGAAGAATTGAAGGCCAAGCTCTCTACTCTGCCAGATCTTATAAATGCTAAGTCAATTGACGTTATTTACGATAAAAAAGAGTGGGTTGAGGGCGACATCAGGCCACAGAATCTTTTTAACTGCACTTATATAGATGAAAACGCCAAGTCAATTCTGTATAACAGAGGATCGGCTGGCCACGATATCGCTTACGATGTGGGATTTGCCCAGAGCGTTGTTGTCAATACTACAGCTGATGCAGTTTTTACAACAAGTGTCAGAAGAGATGTCCAGGACCTCTCCAAGATGCTCTCAGAGCTTCAGCAGATCGACGGTACTATCAAGACGTTAAAAGAAAAATTGGCTTCCACCGGAGATGATGCAGTAAAGGCAAGGGTTCAGGCGGAAATTGACTCTGCCCAGAAAGCATTTAACTACCTTAGGGATGCAATGCAGCAGGAATTTGAGCACAAGATAACTTCCAACCAGAAGTCCCTTGATGTAGCCAATATCGCTGTTACCGCAAACGGCACCAGGGCAAAGAGACTTGACCTGGTAAATCAGCGTCTCATGAACCAGACAACAACCTTCAAGACTCTCCAGTCAGATAACGAGGACATTGATCTTGCTGAGACTGCAACGCAGCTCACAACTGCTCAGGTCACCTACGAAGCAAGCCTCATGGCAACCGGCAAGATCAGTCAGAGCTCACTCATGAACTACATTTGATGATATAGGTCTTCAAAGTCATATGTTGCCGTGCTAGCACGAAGCAACATATGACCTTGAAGACCGAACAAGCATGAGGAAAAAAGCCGGACGAACAAAGTGAGAATGGCGATTTCCGAATGCTTGCAGGATTGCGAGAACGAAGAGGAGCAATCCGAGATCATCAAATGTAATGTTGAGGTATATAGATTCAAAGTCATATGTTGCCGTGCTAGCACGAAGCAACATATGACCTTGAAGACCGAACAAGCATGAGGAAAAAAGCCGGACGAACAAAGTGAGAATGGCGATTTCCGAATGCTTGCAGGATTGCGAGAACGAAGAGGAGCAATCCGAAATCATCAAATGTAATGCTGAGGTATAAACATTTTGTGGAATTATGTCGAAATAGCGTATATAATTAATTATGTAATGGGTATCATTATCAATCATGGAGGTTAAGCAATGAAATTAACAACTAGAATCTTTGGCGAAGTAGAAATTGATGATAGCAAGATAATTTCTTTTCCTAATGGAATAATCGGATTTCCTGACCTCAAGAAATTTACTCTTATGTACGATGAGGAGAAAGGAACTGACACTATCAAGTGGCTTCAATCCATTGACGAGCCTACGTTCGCAATGCCGGTAATGGATCCGCTTATTGTGTGTCCTGATTACAAGCCTGAGGTAGATGTTAGCATCACTGAGGATGTAGGGGATCTTCAGAACGACGACCTTCTGGTGCTGGTTACAGTTACCGTGCCTCACGACCTGAAGCAGATGACTGTTAATCTCATGGGGCCTTTTATTATTAATGTAAAAGAGAGAAAGGCAGCCCAGACCATTATCGATAATGATGACTATCCAGTAAAGTTCCCAATTTATGATATCTTGCAGAAAAACAAAGAAGCAAATTCATAATCCGGGCACTGACAAACAAGACTAGCAAAACCATGGAGGGAGAAGGCAAATGTTAGCATTATCAAGAAAAAAGAATGAGGCAATTGTAATCAACAACAACATCGAGATCACAGTTCTGGACATTAGGGGTGACCAGATCAAACTCGGAATCGCCGCACCAAAAGAGATTCCGATCTACCGTAAAGAAGTTTACATCCAGATTCAGAACGAGAACAAGCAGGCTACTGATGTTTCAGGAATCGAGGAACTCAAAAAACTGCTGTAAAAAGTCATGTGTAAGATATATTCGGAAAAAGATGTTAAACAGGTGCCAGATCATTTTGGCACCTGTTTTTTGTAGCACAAGACCGGCAAGCGAATGGATGCTTGCATACAAATTCATTTGCCGGTCGTAAGAACATGGAGCACTAAGTGCGGAATGTTCGTGTGCGAAATCGAGTAGGAGTCAGCCTACTCGATTGCACAAGTTGTATAAAGCTTATGTAGTTTCGCAATAAGGTTGACATTTTTGTAAGGTAAATTGTTGTTAATTTGTTACAAATGACATGACACTGTTAGTGTGATAACATAGAAATACAAGACGGGGTCCTCTTAAAGAGTAATATGGAGGAAAAAATATGCTTTTAACAAATGAGGATATTTTAGCAATAGAAGATTTATTAAAAAAGAATCTAAAGGGAGTCGAATCACGTTTGGATGGAGTCGAATCACGTTTGGACGGAGTCGAATCACGTTTGGATGGAGTCGAATCACGTTTGGACGGAGTCGAATCACGTTTGGACGGAGTCGAATCACGTCTAGATACATTGGAGCATGATGTCACAGTTATTAAAGTTGATATGCTTGAGAACAATGTTATACCAAGGCTCAATACAATTGAGCAGTGTTATCTTGATACTTCTAAGCGTTATATGGACAAGACTGAAGAGTTTGAAAACGCTATTGCTGATATTTCAGTAATGAAACGTGCCATTCAGAAGAATTCTGAAGATATCAGAGGACTTCAGCTTAAGCAGGCATGACATTTTCATTTATAGTTGTTAAATAGGATTAAGATAAGGCCGGTACACTGGAAAGTGTATCGGCTTTTACGTTATAATGATAAATATAAGTGATTATAGGAGATCAAATGCGAATTCTTTATTATGACTGGGATGAATTTAATGGAAAAGACTGCCGTGACGCCATGGAGCGTCTGGGCCACCAGGTTGATACCATTAAGCTCAAGATGGAGGGGTATGACCTGACACCCGAGATAGAGAGGGCATTTTACGAGAAAATCACAGGGATAAACTTGCAAGCAGAGAGTGAAGAAACTGCCGATGCCAAGAGTATGGTGGAATCTGCAATTATAGGAAATGCCAATTCGATAAGTGATGGAGAATCTGTGAGCACTGGGCATATGCATAGACTTATATACGACCTGGTTTTTAGCTTTGACTACTTTCCAAATATCTCCGAAATTTGCCAGAAACTCCAGATTCCATACATTTCCTGGGTTTTTGACTGCCCGCATTACACTCTTGATTCTCACACCACCACTAATCCGGTGAATCACATATATCTTTTTGATAAGCGCCTTTATGTCCAGATGGCGGCCAAGAACTCACGGCTTGCCAATGACACCGCAGCACAAATTGGCACCCAGACATTCCACTACAGTCCACTGGCAGTCAACGCAGAACGCCTTTCACAGCTATGCCACGACCTTGATGCAGAGACCGATGGCCGAATAATCTACGAGCATGAAGTGTGCTTTCTTGGAAGTCTTTATGACAACGAATACAATTTCTATGATCAGGTCAATTATCTTCCGTCATATCTAAAAGGTTACGTTGATGCAGTTATCGCAGCTCAGGAGCGGGTCTTTGGTGCAGACTTTTTTACGGAAGATGCGATTTTTTCTGATGAGCACGTAAGGCAGCTAAGGGAATATATCAAGTTCGAAAACACTGGCAAGTACGATACCAACTACGATAACGTTATTCGTGACATTCTTCGCAAGAAAGTTACAGTAAATGAGCGCCACCACATCCTCGCTGAAATGGGCAAGCGCTTTGAGACAGTTCTTTACACAACTCCAGGGGCAAAAGAGATACCTGGTGTCTGCAATCTTGGAGTTGCAGATTATACAACCAAGATGCCTAGAGTATTCCGCCGCAGCAAGATAAACCTTAACATCACCTTAAGGTCTATTCTGTCTGGGGTTCCTCTTCGCGTTGTGGATATCCTTGCGGCTGGTGGATTTCTTTTGACAAATTATCAGGAGGAGATTGCGGAGTACTTTGTGGATGGCCAGGATCTTGTTATTGCCTACACTCCGGAAGATATGATTGAAAAGACTGCCTATTACCTGGAGCATGACGATGAACGCAAAGCTATTGCGGCTGCCGGCCAAAAGAAAGTACTGGAGAATTTTGCATATACCAAACTTTTGCCAGAGATTTTGCAGGTGTAAATTCTAAAATTTTTCTTAAATCTTCATTTTTTTATCATCTCACCTATAAACATTACCTCCCCATATCCGATATATGTGATAAGAAAGACTGTGGGTTGCCTAATTTTCCACACTTTTCATTACATAGATTTAAAACAAAACAAATGCGCAACATATAAATTAAGGAGCATTCCTGATTCTGACATGGAGGTATAGGATTATGGGAATCGAAGCAATTAACGGCTTTAGCCCGCTTATTCAGCAGACTCAGCCGCAGGTAAGAACACAAGTACAGGAGCAGAGCCAGTCTCAGTCAGAGATTGTAAATCATGAGGCTAGTGCTAGCTCTCAGTCAATTGAACTAAAAGTAGAAGCCACAGATAATTCTTCTGGCTCAGGTGGTGATGCCCAGAATGGAGCGCAGGCTTACACTCAGGCTCAGACCAAGATGGCAGAGACAGAGGAGCAGATTCAGGCTGACAATGCCAAGGTTAAACAGGCTATCTCTGAGATGACCAAGAATGCCAAGTCCTCAGCGGAAGCTGTTTTTGGAATTCATGAAAAGACAAATCGTGTGACCATCAAGATGGTGGACAAAGAGACCAAGAAAGTCATCAAGGAATTCCCACCAGATGAGACCTTGGACATGATAGCCAAAGTATGGGAAATTGCAGGACTTATGGTGGACGAGAAGCGCTGATGATTCACGCTATGTTCATATGAACAACTGCGCAGTAAATATCAATAGACAAAAAAGATGTTGTTATGTACTCTGTACATGCACCGTTAACGCGCAGGACTGTTTATATGCGGCAAAAAATCCCCATCTGCAACAAGACAAGGACGTCAATGTAACACGCTCACGGATTGAGAAAGGAGAAAGCTTATGCCTATCAGAATAACAGGAATGAATTCAGGTCTTGATACTGAGAGCATCATCACTGCTCTTACAAGTACCAAGAAAACCAAATGGGACACTGCTGTAAGTGATCAGAAAAAGCTCACCTGGAAGCAGGATAAGTGGAAAGAACTAAATAAGAAGGTTGTTTCTTTTTATAACGGTGCACTCAGCAGCATGAGATTTTCAACAGCCTACACCAAGAAAACAACCACAGTATCAAATACAAGCGCAGCAACTGTTGTAACAGGCGATGGCGCAATGGATTCAGCACAGGATCTTGATATCAAGAGCCTTGCCAAGTCCGCATACCTTACAGGAAAAGAAGTTAAGGTAGGCGAAGGGGCTGATGCTACAAAGGCTACAAAATCCACAACTATGGAGCAACTCGGTATCACAAGCGGAACACTTAGCTTCAAGGTTGGAAAAGCTCCTGCAGACGGAGCTGAGGATAATAGAGAGACCTTATCAGTTGACGTTGCAGCAGGCGACAGCATTGATACTGTCCTTTCAAAACTTAGAAATGCCAAGACAGCATCTGGCCAATCTCTGAACTTTAACTATGACGAGAACAACGGAAGATTCTTTGTTTCTTCCAAGGAAGCAGGAGCAGATAACTCTTTTGATCTGGTAGAATCTGAGGCAATGACAGCACTTGGACTTGCCAAAAAAGAGGATGGCTCCAACTACATAGCTGGCGAAAATGCCAAGATCATACTTAACGGTGAGACCTTTGAGTCAAATTCAAACACCTTCGAGATCAACGGCCTTACAATCACTGCAAATCAGGTGGCTGACGACATCACCATGACAACCAAGCAGGATACCAGCGGCATCATGGACAATATCAAGAACCTGGTAAAAGAGTACAACGACCTGGTAAAAGAGCTTGCTACAGTCTACAACGCTGATGCAGCCAAGAAATATAAGATGCTAACTGACGATGAAAAAGATGCCATGAGCGACAAGGAAGTAGAAGCCTGGGAAGATAAGATAAAGACAGGACTACTTGCTAAGGACGACACAGTAGGAACTCTTAGAACAGCCATGAGAGACATCATGAATTCTTCAATAGATGTTAAGCTCAAGGATGGCACAACTCAGAAAATGTCACTTGCAAGCTTTGGAATATCCACAGGAAGCTACTTTGGAACAGAAGAAAACGAGAGAGAGGTTCTCCACATCGATGGGGACAAAGATGACACAACCACAAGTGGAAATACAGATCTTCTTTCAGGATTTATCTCTTCTGATCCACAGATGGTACAGGATTTCTTCTCTACACTTGCCAAGAACCTCTATGGTAAACTTTCAGATCTCATGAAAGGTACCGAGTACAGCAGTTCTTTTACCATTTACGAAGACAAGCTTATGGCTTCTCAGTACAGTGCCTATAACACCAAGATATCAACGGCCCAGAAGGCCTACGAGGCAGCGCAGGATAAGTATTACAAGCAGTTCTCCAAAATGGAGACAGCCCTTGCCAAGGTTAATTCAGCAAGCGGTTCGCTATCAAGTTTCTTTGGCGGAGGCAGCGGCTGATCAGTGGCCTGACGAAAATACCTGATGCGTGTATTCATTAGTACATGTGTCATAACAGAAGGACAATAATAATAAACGAGGGAGCGTACAATTATGCCAGTAATGACTGCACAGCAAAATGCTTATGCACAGTATAAGAACACTAAGGTTATGTCAGCTTCAGGCCCGGAGCTCACATTGATGCTCTATGACGGAGCTATAAAATTCCTCAATATTGCGGATTTTGCAATTGAGAAAAAAGATATCCAGAAGGCCCACGACAATATAATAAAGGTAGAGAGGATCATCGAATACCTTCGCAATACGCTCGATATGAAGTACGCAGTTGCACAGGATTTCGAAAACATGTATTCTTATATTGCAAGGAGACTTGTTGAGGCCAACATTTCTAAAGACAAAGAAATCATAGCCGAAGTCAACAAGCACATGCACGCAATAAGAGATAACTGGATTGAAGTCATGAAAGCCAATCACGTTTACGTTAAGGATGCGTGATAATTGGTAAAAGAGGAGGAACCATGGTAGCAGCAAGTCTGGATATGCTAGAAGAAAGTCTTATTAAGAAGATCAGCATTCTCTCTAAACTTGAAGAGGAAAACGACAAGCAAAAAGAAATCCTCTCAAGCATGGACGAAGAAAGGGAACCAGAATTTGATGCCTGCCTCGATGAAAAAGCTAAGCTTATCGATGAGCTAACGCTTTTGGACGATGGCTTCCAGTCCTTGTTTGACAGGGTAAAAGAGGAAGTTGGAGCAAACAAAGACCTCTATAAAGATCAGATCAAACGAATGCAGAAGTTAATAGAAGAAATAACTGGCAAGAGCGCTTCTATAGAAGCCTCGGAACATAGAAACAAGCGCCTGGCTGAGCAGTTCTTCTCAGCAGCAAGACAGAAGATGAACGCTGGAAGGCAGGCATCGGCGGCGGCCTTTAATTACTATCAGACAATGAATAATTTTAAGGATATTCCGCCACAGTTTTTGGACAAACAAAATTGAGTGAATAATATAGAAAACAGCACTGCTTTCGGCGGTGCTGTTTTTATGCTTCTTTTGCGCCTATATCGGCAATTTTTTTCAAAACTTAATAGCAAAATGCAATTTTTTTAAAATAAATTTCAAATTGTAGAAAAAATTTAAAAAAAAGTTTCAAAAAGGGTTAAGTTATGAAATTAAGTGCCGATATTCATAGTGAAAAGAGAAAAACAAGCAGCCATGGAAGGGACTCCGCAAAGGTCTGCACAATAAAAAATAAGATGGAAAGGCAGCAGGGAAGCGGGCCCCGGTCATGGAGGAATTGAATATGGTAGTACAACACAACATTACTGCGATGAACGCCAACAGACAGCTCGGTATCACAACTGATATCCAGGCTAAATCTTCAGAGAAACTCTCTTCTGGTTACAGAATCAATAGAGCGGCCGATGATGCTGCTGGTCTTGCGATTTCCGAAAAAATGAGAAGACAGGTAAGAGGTCTTACACAGGCTTCTGCGAATGCTCAGGATGGTATTTCAGTAGTTCAGACTGCTGAAGGTGCGCTCAACGAAGTTCATGACATGTTACAACGTATGAACGAGCTTGCTGTTAAGGCTGCCAATGATACACTTACAACACAGGATCGTTCTTATATCCAGCAGGAAATCACACAGCTTTCCGATGAGATCACAAGAACAGCCGGATCAACAGAATTCAACAACCAGCATCTTCTTGATGGAACATTCACAGCCAAAGAGCTTCAGGTTGGTTCAGAAACTGATAGCAGAAACCAGATTGAGATCTGTATCGTAAAACTTTCCGCAACAAGTATCGGCGTAGGTGCTGTATTTAAGGAAACTGATGATGGTATCGGAACTGTTGACAAGGATCAGATCAGTGTAATGTCACACTCACAGGCCAAGCACTCCATCGAGAACATTAAGCAGGCCCTTATATCTATTTCAAAACAGAGATCTGACCTCGGTGCTATTCAGAACAGACTTGAGCATACAATCAAGAACCTCGACAACGTAGTTGAGAATACTCAGGCTGCTGAATCTCAGATCCGTGATACAGATATGGCGGAGGAGATGGTTAGATATTCTAACAACAACATCCTCGCTCAGGCAGGTCAGTCAATGCTGGCACAGGCCAACCAGACTAACCAGGGTGTTCTTTCACTCCTTCAGTAATAAAGTTAATGCAGATAAAGCGATAAAAATCCATAAGCAAAAAGGCGGTGGCTTACAGCTGCCGCCTTTTTTATGAGAGGAAATTTCTCCGAAATTCCTATATCATAAAAAGCGCTCTTAATAATTTATATTTTATTAATAAATTTAGGGCTAAAGTTTTTAGAATTATAGTCGATAATAAAGGTGTAAAACAAATGAAATGTTTTTAGGCCAGCACTGAAAACATTTCCTAAACAAAGCAAACGAGCTGCATGGAAGCAGCCGTATTTATCAAGGAGGATAAAAATTATGGTAGTACAACACAACATTACAGCGATGAATTCAAACAGACAGCTTGGTATCACAACTGGTATACAGGCTAAGTCAAGTGAGAAACTGTCATCTGGTTACAAGATCAACAGAGCAGCAGATGATGCAGCAGGTCTTGCTATTTCAGAAAAAATGAGACGTCAGGTTAAGGGTCTTACACAGGCTTCTGCTAACGCTCAGGACGGTATCTCTGTAGTACAGACAGCTGAAGGTGCATTAAACGAAGTACATGATATGCTTCAGAGAATGAACGAGCTTGCTACAAAGGCAGCTAACGACACTCTTACATCTTCTGACCGTAGCTACATCAAGTCAGAGTTGGATGCTCTTTCAACTGAGATCACACGTACTGCAACTGCTACAGAATTCAACAACCAGCAGCTCCTTAACGGTTCCTTCACAGGAAAAGAGCTTCAGGTTGGATCTGAGACAGATTCTCAGAACCAGATTCAGGTTTGCATTAAGAGTATGAGCGCATCTAAGATTGGTGTACAGGCAAATAACGTACAGGTAAGCTCACACGATGTGGCTAAATCTGCAATCACAAATATCAAGTCAGCTCTTGAGTCAGTATCTAAGCAGAGATCTGATCTTGGTGCTATCCAGAACAGACTTGAGCATACTATCAAGAACCTTGATAACGTTGTTGAGAATACTCAGAGTGCTGAATCACTTATCCGTGATACAGATATGGCTACCGAGATGGTTAAGTATTCAAATAACAACATCCTTGCACAGGCAGGTCAGTCTATGCTGGCACAGGCTAATCAGTCTAACCAGGGTGTTCTTTCACTTCTCGGCTAATAATATCTGCTATAAATGTTTAAAACATCTGTTTGAAACATTGCAACTACCTAAAAGGGTCCCGGTTTTCCGGGGCCCTTTTTCTGAGTAAAAATATGTTTTTTAATTGGCAATTAACTTTATGATTTCGATTACGCGGTTAAGAGTAGAATTAGAAGCGTTTACTGTCTGGTAACCTTTAGCTGCTATCTCAAGCCGCTTATCTTCATGGTGCAGATAATAATCGATTTTCTCTATTAACTCATCGTGAGAATTGTATACTTCTAAATCTTCTCCTATTCTGAAATAATCATTAAGCTCCTCCTGATAGTTCGTAAGTAAGAATCCGCCGATTCCAAGGACATCCCACACTCTTTGAGGAATACCGGTCTTTATTGATCTGGTACTGATATTCAGGTTGATCCTGCTCTGTCTGAAAACCAAAGGCATCTCAGTAATTGTGTTAACCGGCCCGTGGCAGGATATATTTCTGATGGCTGAAACATCCGAGTTTGTAAAAAGATGAATCTTTTCGCCGAAGCTTCCTCCAAGCCTGTTCATAATCAGGACTCTTTCAAGATAAGTCATGTGGGGACTTAAATAATTATTGATGGCGACAAATTTGTCCAGGTTAAAAACGCTCAGATCAGAAGGGTAAAAGTCGTCTGCAGAAAGCTTTATCTGAACCACGTCTTCATCGCCTATTTCTCCTTCCAGGAGATTTTGGCCGCAAATAGAGCTTTCCATCTGATTTTTCATAAGCTCTTCATAGCGAATCTTTTCTTCATCGGAAATCTGAAGATTAACGAAAGGGTCTTTTTCGTTATACAAAGATCCAACAAAAGAAACATCATATTTAAAGTCGACCGCATTCTGAGTGGCAGCATCAAGCCTTTCCACAGCTGCTCCAAGAGCCAGATGAAATATTCCTTCCGGGTTTTCATCCCTAACAGACAGATACTGCTCTTTATCAAATAGAAATACTCTATTACAGGAATTTCTAATGGTCTTATTGAAGATTTCCATCATGGGGCAAGTGACGCTGACGCTTACATACTTAACATTAAGATGTTCGCAGACAATTGAGATATACGGGAAAAAGTTAATTGTGAATACAAACATGGGAGTGGCAGCACGGATCTGTGAATCCACGGCGGCAGCCTGAGACTCCAGATCGGTGGCACCAAGAGAATCAAGAAACACCTCAATAACATTTATTCCAAGCTTTTTAAAAGCTTCAATGTAATCAGGTTCACATATATTCTTGTATCTGAAAAAAACTATGTTCAAACTGGTTCCCTCCCTAGTCATCATTATAATTATTATACGATAAAACGTTTATCTTTGATATAATATACCTAGGGATTCTAATTGGAGATGCTATGAAAATAACTGCGATCATTATAGATAAAAACACAACTGAGCATATTGAAAGAACCAGGAAAAGCCTTGAAACGCAGGAGAAATACTTGGGAGAAACCGAAATTTTAATTGAAAAAGATGCAGGGAAGGCTTTGCCTGAAAGCACAGGTGACTATGTTTTATTCATTAATTCCGGAGATGAAGTAAATTCACATCTTTTTGATGCTATAGACACTTTGTGTCAGCAATTATCCGATACTCCGGACATGTTTTCTTTTAATCTGACAAATGCCCTTAATGATTTTGAACTATTCATAGATGAGCCTTTTGATACTAAGAATGCAAGTATCTATTATTTTGCTGATTCTGACAGTAGGAAGAGCTTTTTAGGTAAAAAAACTGTTGATGAGAGAATCTTTTGCCACGCCTTCAAAAGGGAGTTTCTCATGGATTATGGGCAGGAACTGTCAGAAGAGGCATTTTCTGACGAGTCTGTCTTTGTATATCCTCTTTTACTCATGGCATATTCTGTGTGTTTTATCCCGGAGAATGGCTATTGCAGATTTGAAGATAATATGCCATCTCTTGAAGCTAACAAGAGAATAGCTGATAACATGCAGCTTCAGACTGCTCTCTTTGAAATGCTTAGCGAAGTTCCGGAGATCATGAATGAGTATGGAGAAATAATCATTGCTCACTTTATAGAAAAATACTACTTAAATACCATTAAGCTTGCCAAAGCCCTGGACATTAACAATGAATTCTCATTATCGGTATTTCAGGCTCTTCAGTATGCATGCCTTAAAATCGCCCCAAAGTGGATTGAGAACCAGTACATATTTACCTTTAGCCAGCATGACAGGGAACTTTTAACCTATCTTAGCCGTCAGTTTTCATCTGATGCTGAGCTTCACGATACTCTTTATCAGAATGGGCTGGTCACAGTAATAATAGACACCTATAACAGGGCAAAAGAACTGCCAAGAGCCATAAATAATATCCTATACGAGACCTATCAGAGATTTGAGATTGTGGTAGTTGATGACGGATCTTCGGATAATACGGAAGAAGCGGTAAAGAGGTTCACAGATGAGAGAGTTAAGTATTTTAAGAATCCTCAAAATATGGGTCTTGCCGCTTCAAGAAATGTAGGCGTGAAAAATGCCAAAGGCTATTACATCACATTCCAGGATGACGATGATCTGTGCAGACTCGAGAAAATAGAAGACCAGGTTAGATTTCTTCAGGATAGAGACAGAGAAATCGGCATGACCTATCATGAGACCATAAACCACATCAACAGGCTGGAAAATAGGGGAAGCGATGTGATCATAATGCCTTCAAGAAATATTCCGGATGTCAAAAAAGACGGCTACATTTTCCCAGCTCTTTTACCCTGGAATTTCATTACCGGTCCGTCAATGATGATAAAAAAAGAATGCTTTGAAAAATCAGGGCTTTTTGATGAGAGCCTGTTTTCTTTTGAGGACTGGGAAATGACTCTCAGAATCGTCAGGGATTTCAAAGTTGGATTTATGAAGAAACCGCTTTACGACTATTATCAGACATCCCAGGGGCTTCTTTTTAATGACAATCCTGAGCACAGAAAGAAGGTAGTTGCTGCGCTTGATGTAATTGATAAAGAGTTTGGGGAAGACAGAAAGAAGTACAATATCGATTCTATTAAGAAATGAGGGCTGATATTTAATGAATGTGGCAGCTTCTTTTAACAAAAAATATGTAAACTACGCCATAGTTATGCTTACGTCATTTTGCGAAAGTAATCCGGGGCATAATGATGTTTTTATAATGCACAGTGAATTGGAAAAAGAAGATATAGAGAAGCTTTCATCCGCGCTGCAAAAATACGGTGTTGATGTTACCCCGATAGATGTTTCAGAGGAGATTAGTAACCTTAATCTCCCCGTAACAGTGGATTGGAGCCCTGAGATATACTATAGGCTTCTTCTTCCGGATAAACTGCCGGAGCATGTGGACAAGGTCTTTTATCTTGATGTGGACGTTATTGTCCATGGTTCGCTTCAAGAGCTGTATGAAGAAGATTTTGAGGGGGCAGATCTAAGGGCCTGCTATGACTCAAATAATACCAATACTCTTGATACTTATAAAGATAAGGTTAAAGAGATGCTTCTTCCGTTATATGGAGAAGAGTTTCCCTATTTTAATTCCAGCGTTCTCCTTATGAATATTGCCCAGATGCGCGGCAAATATACCTTCCAGACTTATCTTGATGCCATGGAAAAGTGGGACTATAAAATGTCTGCTCCGGATCAGGACATTCTTAACTATGTTCACCATGACAAAGTGAAATACATGAACTGGGAAGAATATGATCTTTTTGCCAAGATGGCTTATAACGCCGGCTGGAGATACGAAAAGGTAAAAGAGAAAAACAAGATAATTCATTTTGCCGGAGCAAAGCCCTGGAATTTTGACAATACACATTATGAGATTGAGCGCTTCTGGTGGGACTGTGCGGCTCTTACTCCGGTATACAAGGAACTTTTAGAAAACTTTGTGGAATGTGCTTTGACAAATCCATACCTGGAAAACGAAGCTATAAGGCTATGTAATGAAAATAAAGAATATGCCAAGGCTATAGATGAAGTAATGCAGATTCTTTCAAGATTTGGAGTGAAGTAAGAGGATTACTATGAATATTATCACCGCTCTAAACAGGAAATATATCCCATATACAGTAACCATGCTGGTTTCACTTGGAATTAATGAAAATGAGCATGTAGATGCATATCTTTTAAACAGTGAGCTTACAAATAAAGATATGGAGGAGATCAGAAATGCTCTTTCTGAATATGATGTAGAGGCCCACTCTTTATCTGTAGACAGAAAGAAATTCAGCGACAGACTCCCCTACAATTCACAGTGGAGTATCGAGACTTATTACAGGCTCATGATGTTGGAACTCCTTCCGCAGACTATTGACAGGATTCTCTATCTTGACGGAGATATGGTCATCAATAAATCTCTATCTGATCTGTACCATGCCGAATTTGAAGGGGCAGAAATAATAGCCTGTGATGATAAAAGTGGCCTGAACACACCGGATAGCTATGGGCCCAAGCACAATGAGATGTTTAGGGAGGCTTACGCACAGGGATATAGATATTTCAACGCAGGAGTAATGCTTCTTAACATTAAAGAGATGCGAAAAAAATACTCCTTCCAGACTTATCTTGATGCTATAGATGCCTGGGACTACAAGATGGAAGCCCCAGATCAGGATATCCTGAACTGGGTTCACTGGAAGAAGGTAGCCTATGTTGATTGCATGGTGTACGACCTTTTTGCCAGAGTTGCACACAACGCTCAGATAACCTATGAAGAGGTAAAAGAGGAAACGGCTATTATCCACTTTGCCGGAGCAAAGCCCTGGGATAACGGGAATTTCCACTTTGATATAGAAAGACTTTGGTGGGATTATGCCAAAAGAACACCTTTTTATGACAGTCTGTTAGTGGAATTTAAAGACAGTGCCCTGAGAGATAAAACTGTCGAAGAGTATATTAAGGGACTTGCGGATGCTGTAAGCGGCCAGCAGAAAACCCTTGGAAAAATAATGGACAAGATAAATGGCCTTACAGGATTTGTAGAGGATAAATAATGTGTGATAGGTAAGGAGCATAGGATGACACCTGAACAGCTTGAACTATCCAGGATGTTTTTAAATCACATAAATCCAAAGCGCGATATTTCATGCGTTGTGGATAGAGTTATTAAAAAAGATAAATACGATGTCGCTGTAGTTATACCTTGCTATAACGTTGAAAACTACGTTGAGAAGGCCATTAGATCGGTTCTTGAACAGGATACCACAAGAAACATTCAGATAATTGCTGTTGACGATGGCTCCACTGATTCTACAGGGAATATCCTTGATGGCTATGGTGACAATGAGAATGTAATCATAGTGCATCAGGAGAACAGAGGGTTTTCCGGAGCCAGGAACACAGGACTTATGTACGTGGATGCAAAGTACATTTTTTTCCTTGACTCGGATGATTACATACTTCCTGATTGTTTAGAAAGACTCATTGAAATTGCGGAAGAAAAGCATGCTGACATTGTAGGTGGAGGAATTCTTAGATTTGATTTAGATGATGATGAGCCGGATTACAGCGGATTTACAGGGAAGATACAGGAGCTGTCTTCAGAAACGGCAGAAGGTTTCATGTGTGGAAAGATATTTAGATCAGAATTATTTGATAATGTTGCTTTTCCTGAAAGCTATTGGTTTGAGGACGGCATATATGCATATCTGATAGCTCCAAGATTTAAGAAGTCCTGCATACTGGACTACCCAGCGTATATGTACAGAAGAAATTACAATGGAATATCTGCAACGTCACAAGGAAAGCCTAAATCAATTGATGCTTACTGGCTTAGGGAAATCTTTTTACTGGACATGGAAAAACTTGGGATTGAATGCGACCAGCATATGTACGAGATGCACCTTTCCGAGATGGCTTTAACCTATGTCAGAACTAATGACCTCGATATTAACGTAAAGACCGCTATATTCTATCTGACAATGGAGTGGATAAAACCTCTTCATGAAAGATTTACTTCAACCAATAAGTTTCATTCGGTATTAGAGAAGGGAATAGAACTTGAAAACTTTCAGACCTACTGTGATGGTTGCGCAATAATCTGGAACAATAAACTAAATGGTGGTGAGTAATATGGATAAATTAAAACTGGTATTTGTTGATACGTATAAAAATGGACCGGATAATCTGGATTATGTTTTTAAGGCAGATGCAATTGAATTATGCGAGCTGTTTACCCTTGATGGACAGGACGGTGTAGACCTTACAACTATTGGTGATTATAGCGGCTATGATTATGCTGTTGTCACTATTGTGGAGCGTGACTTTGAAAAAATTAAAGGTGTTTTGTCCCGTTTAGGATTAACATCTGATAAGCTGATTTTCCTGTCACTGGATGAAATCATATGTGATGACTTTGAAAAAGTCAGAGGTTATTTTCTGGATGAATATCTTGAAATGATGAAATACAAGAAAGTAAAAATGAAGTATGAGTCCAATATAATGGGTGAATATGCCCTTGTAACAGTAGAAGATCTTTCCTATGTAAATATCGCCAGCGATGACACCATCATGGTTGAAATGTACAACAAGAAAGAAAATTTCTCAAAAGATAGCATAGATGCTTTTTATGAGCTTGGTAATAAGTACTTTTCTTTTTCGGATAAACAGGATTTGTTCTGTGACATAGGTGCAAATATTGGAACCACTTCTATTTATTTTAAAAAGAAACTGGATAATTCCGTGAAAATACTGGCATTTGAACCGGCGAGAATGAATCATAAGCTGTATAGAGTAAATGCTATTTTGAACGACATAAACGACGATGAGTTAACTCTTGCCAAATATGCAGTTTCAGATGAGAGGGCTATCTGCAAATTTGAATATAGCGCCACAAACCCCGGTGGAAGCGGCCTGATCTCCGGATGGGAGACGGATGTATCTGTTGAGGAAGTAGAAACTATCCCATTTGATGAATATGTGGAAGAAAACGGAATCGATATAAACAGGATTAAATGGGTATGGATTGATGTGGAAGGCTTTGAACCTGCATTTTTTAAGGGCGCCAGGAAGACTTTAAGCAGTATAAATGTTCCGATTATCTTTGAGTATTCTCCCAAACTTTACAGGGAAACCGGAAGATGGGACGAATTCAAAGAGCTATTATTTGAAATGTATACTTCCTTTTTAATTATGCAGGAAGGTGGTGACAAGATACACCCTATGCAAGACATTACGTATTATGAAAACTTTGATTTTCAGTTGGACATAATGCTTTTTAAAGCTTGAAAAAAGTGAAAGGAATGGATGATGGAAGGTAAAGGGGATATATCGGTTGTACTGACTCTATACAAGAGGCCGGAGATGCTTCTGAGGCAATTGGAAGCAGTCGAAAACCAGACAATAAAGCCTAAAGAGATATTTCTTTTCCAGGATCATATTTCCAATGGGATTTATACCATAGAGCTCGAGGAAGAGATAAAAAAGAGATTCACAGCCATTCGCATTTGCAGTGAAAACGT
The DNA here is from genome assembly GCF_900102515.1 of Butyrivibrio sp. INlla14. Classification (GTDB taxonomy): domain Bacteria; phylum Bacillota; class Clostridia; order Lachnospirales; family Lachnospiraceae; genus Butyrivibrio. Next base: position 88,790 of record NZ_FMVS01000012.1, on the reverse strand, counting down.
GGGTGTATGGGGAAGGTTTGTCTACGCCAATGAGGTGGCGACCTGCCCGTATGTTGCTGTTTTCGATGATGATACAATCCCGGGAAAACGATGGTTTGAAAACTGCATGTCCCACATGGAGAAAAAGGAAGCCATTTACGCCACCATAGGTGTTGGACTTCAGCAAAATGCAGACTATCCCAATAAGGGATTTTTCAGAGTCGGATGGGGAGAGCCCTGTGACGAGGCTGTGGAAGTGGACTTTGGATGACAGAGCCATGGTTGGAAACAGATGGATGGAAATGTGTTTTTTCCACATGCTGTTAAAAGAAGGGATATACAGCACCTATAATGGTGAGACTTCGGAGAGCGGACTGGCACTAATAAATGACTGGCCAACGCTTAACCTTGATGAAAAAGAAAGAAATGAAGTTATCTTCAAAAACACCTGGTTCATGAAAAAGATTACTATCTGAAAGAGGCACATAATGGATGGCATAAGCTTTAGAACACTAATAGTTATAACTCCAAAGGATGCAGAAAGACTTCTAAGACTCTACCCAAGGCTAGTCCGTAATATCAAGTATGGACCTGTCTGCTTTGTCAGCGGTGAAGGAGTAGGGGAAGTCCTTGACCGTGTGCCTGAACTAAACGGAAAAGTTGAATGGATTAATGAAAGTGACATTATTCCATTTGATGATGTTCATGCGTTGATAAAAAAGCGCATGGAGCATATTCTGGCAGGGCGTGAGCTTCCAAGAGGAATTACAGGCTGGTATTATCAGCAGTTCCTTAAGATGCAGTATGCTTTTTTATGCGAAGATGAGTATTACATGGTTTGGGACGGGGATACGATTCCCTGCAAAAAAATAAGCATGTTCCAGAAAGAGTCAGGAAAACCCTATCTTGATATGAAGCATGAGTACCACGCTGAGTACTTTGAAACCATGGGAAAGATTCTTCCGGGATTTGGCAAAGTTATTGAGAGATCCTTTATCTCCGAACATATGCTTTTCCGAACAGACATTATGCGTAGTCTTATCCAGGATATAGAGAAAAATGACGCAATTGAAGGAACAAAGTTCTGGGAAAAGATTATAAATGCTATTCCCGATGAGAAAATACAGGATTCATCCTTTAGCGAATTTGAAACTTATGGAACTTATGTGGCTCTTAGATTTCAGAATGTATACAAGCTCAGAGAGTGGCATTCCTTCAGGCAGGGAGGCAATTTCTTTTCTATTGATACCATATGTGACAGGGATTTTACCTGGCTGGCTCAGGACTTTGATGCTATATCTTTTGAAAAGGGCCACGAAGTCAGGGAGGATAATGCCAATCTTTTTGACAATCCCTATTATCAGGAAAAGCTTACTCCCAAGCAGATGCTGCAGGCTGCCCAGATGGAGTATAAGGAAGGCTACAAGGAGGTTTGGGCAGATGATCCAAATGCAGCAAGAGCCAATAACGTAAGCGGCGGCTTTTCTATGTCAGCTGATGTTATTCCAGAGGACAGGCTCAAATACCTTGATAAGGACACTTATAAGATTTACGAGAAGCTTGGGGATGATCTGAAGGATAAGAACATCAATCAGGCTTTCTTGTGTTATGAAAATGCTGAGTATCTATGCGAGGATACATCAGAGAAAGAGCGTATTACCGGGAAAAAGAATGGCTTGAAAGAATCCGGAAATGTAGCGGTCAATAAGGCTGCTTTTATCATACTGTCCTACAACAACACTTATTACCTGCAAAGATGCATAGAGAGCATATATACCAACTGTAATCCTGATGCATATTTACTGGTAGTATTTGAGAATGGTTCCAAGGATGGCACCAGTGAATGGCTTGCTCAGTGGGGGAATGACCACGACGAGGCTCTGATCATTCTTAATGAGGAGAATTTGGGATTTTCGGTTGGAAATAATGCGGCCTGCGAGTATCTCCCTGAAGGGTACGATGTCTTTTACCTAAACAACGATACAAGAGTTCCTGCAAATGCATTGTTCTGGTTGAGGATGGCACTATATTCATCGGAGGAAATCGGTGCTGTGGGCGCGGTTCAGAACTATTCAGAGGGAGATCAGCTTCTGGATGTGAGATTTGATGCTCCTGAGCAGTATGTGGAATTTGGGGCATCCAATAATGTTCCTATGGATAATCCTCTTGAGGAACAGAGTAAACTTTGTGGTTTTGCTATGTTCTTAAAAAGAGAAGCTTATGATAAAGTAGGGGGCTTCGATCCGGCATTTACTCCGGGATTCCTTGAAGATGATGACCTTAGCCTTAGGATCAGAGAAAAAGGATATAAGCTTATGGTATGCCATAACGCGTTTATTTATCATGCGGGAAGCCAGAGCTTTATAAAGAGAAATGACTTAAGGGAGCTTTTTGCACAGCACCGTGAATATCTTGTGGATAAGTGGGGCTTTGACTCTTCAAAATACGCGGTTTTAAGCGTGAATGAGCTTAAATATATCAATGAGATAGAAAAAAAGGGCTACAAGAGGGATGATAGCTTTAGCATTGTTTATGTAGGCTGCGGCTGCGGAAATATGCTTGGAAGAATACATTTCATGTATCCAAATGCTGACTTGTATGGCGTAGAAGAAAATGATGATGCCAGAAGATTTACTATTTCCTGTGTCAAAGTTTTTAAGAGCGTCAGTGAACTTCCTATGAAACTTGAGGAGTTTGATCTGGTGGCTCAGTATCTGGGATAATTTTTTTTAGGCTAATTACAGAGCCATCTTACTGAGCATGGCATTCATGCTTACTTCGTAGGAATGGCTCTTTTTAATTATTTCCTGACCATTTTTGGCGATTTGCCTTCTAAGGTCATCATGTCCAAGATAGAATTGTATCTTTTCTTCCAGTTCATCTATATTGTGGAAAACATCAAGATCTTTTCCTATGACAAAAAGATCCTGGATTTCAGGCTGATAGTTGGTCAGCATGAATCCACCAGAGCCCATAATGTCAAATACCCGCAGTGGGATTCCAGAAGTGATGGTGTGCAGGGTGATATTAAGATTTATCTTGCTAAGGGCATAGGCCTTTGGGAGCTCAAAGTTGTAGTCTAGTGCAGGGAGAGGGGTGACATTTTCTATACAAACATTACTTTCTCTGGTGTAAAAGTGAAGGCCATACTTGGAAATGCGTCTTAGTATTTCGGTTCGTTCAAGGCTTGTAAGATATCTGGAAATAAAAATGGCATTTATGTATGCGTCCGGTGAAAACCTGGCAAGAGGATTTTTATTTTGGCATAGAAGAGCCAATAGCTCGTCTCTGGCTGAGTCCGATAGCTTGCCACTGATATGATCCTGACCATCCCAAATTCCCATAGAGTCTTTAATTATTCTGTCAAGTTCTTTATGAGTGTTGCTGCACACTCTTTCTAATACATCTCGGTATAAATTATCAGAATATAGGGATCCTATAAATGAAACTTCACAGGAAAATCTGTCTACATCTTGTGCCGTTGTTGCGAGCGTTGACATTCTTGTGGTGTTGGCTGCAAGGGGCTGATAGAAAACATGGGGACATCCAAATTCAGTAGTATCTTTAACCTGATCTTTGTCAAAAGAAAAAACATAATTGCAGGAGTTTAGAACCTGCGCGTCAAAAAGTGCTTCCTGTGGTGCGTCATAGATCCAGGAGGCATATTTAATGTTTTTCTTTTCACAGGCAGCAGATATGGCAGGACAGAAGTCGAAACTAAAAACAATATCAATGTGGTGATCAGTGATGAAATGGTAGATTTTATCAACATCCTCAGGGGTATTTCTATAGATTGAAATACCAAGATCCATAATCTCTACATCATGTCTGGTCTGCAGAAGAGCCCACAACATGTCATTGGCAGACATCTCCTCAAGGAAAGCTACGCCAATTCGTCTTGCAGATTTATCAATCCTGAAGATCCCTGAGTACCTATCAAGAGCTATTTTCCTGTATTTTTCAAAAGAATCATCATATACGGGAGGAGTAGTACCATTCGTCCAGTAAACCGGAGACTGACTTGCCACAACTATTTTTTTACCGCTTCTAAGGACACTGGCACATAGATCCACATTATAGAAACTGTCACCATCAAAAAGCTCACTGTTAAAACGATAATCACCTTTTACTGTAAACAGATCATCAGATATGCATAGAACTTCCTGATATTCTCCATTTACGGCATAGGTATTATCTGATTCCTGGCCATACATTATTCCATGCTGCATTACCATATCAACAGGCATCTTGTCAGTACCCAAGGCCCCAATTACTGCGATTTTATCGCTTCCTGAATAGATGCGGACAATATCAGCTAGAAGATCAGGGCTAGTTATCGTGACGCTTTCTTTTAGAAATATCTTTATAAGCGCATCAGTAGAATCAATTGCCTCATTATAGCCATCAGCAATAGACTTGGCCTGCGTTACGCCAAGGTATTCCACGTCATAACCCTCCGGAATAGAGAGCATACTTATATTTTGGGCGATTCTACTGTCGTTTTCGATATCTGTGATGCAGCAAATAAAGCATATTTTATTGTTGATCATGGTGGCAGCCTCACATTTCCGGATTATATGGGAGCGTAGCCGTCATTGTTTATAAGTTTTCCGTCCTTGTATTCTCCCATTGCGCCGCTTTCTAAGATAGACAGATAGAATTGCTCCGGGGTGAGCTTTTCTCTGTAACGAGGATTTCTGAAAAGCTCTGTTAATATTTCCTCTGTCTCCTGATATTTTTCAAAAGAAGCAGCGTCATAGCTAATTGCCAGCCAGTCCATATCTTCCTGGGTAAGATCAGAAATATTGACAAAAAAATTAGTGTTTCGGAAGGACTTCCAGTTGCGCAATCTGTACTTGGACTGATGTCTCATGGCAACCCAGGTACCATAGGTTTCAAATTCTGAAAAGCCAATATAAAGATTGTCAGGGCCAACTGCTGACATGATTTTTTCATAGAAGTAAATTCCTTCAAAATCAGTTTTTTCTATTTCCGAAATCATCTCCTGCATAAGCTCTTTGTTAAAAAGCATATGCTCTGAGATAAAGGAATTTTCAATGACTTTTGTAAAGCCAAAAAGTCTGTTTATTGTTAAGAAATAACTTTCCTGAAGTTCATATTTCACATCGAGGAAGGGCTTACCATTTGGCGCAAACATTTCTATTTTTCTAAGTGGAAGTGTGTCGGCGTCCCAACTTAGGTAATATTCATCTTCACAGATATTGCTATAGCCCATTTTGAGAAATTGCTGATAGTACCAATTCACCGATGAAGGATTTGAACTTTTGCCTTCAGCTATTAGTTTGGAAAATATCTCTTTTACAGGCGCAAAAGGTATAAGTGCCCCCTCTTCAAGAAAAGAAACATCATGGTTATCAAATACTCCATCAGTAATATCAGAATCAATCTGTTCCTTCAGACTTAAAGGTCCGATAAATACAATTTTTTTGATGGGAAGGTATTTGAAAAATGATGGTATAAAAGATCTTGATCGAAGGTAGTCAGGAACTATTGATGGAATGATACATTCGAATTTTTGTTCAAGTGGGTTTGACATAAATACCTCCATATAGCTGTATAAGCGGATGTGCCTAATACTATTATATTATAAATTGTGATAAAATATACATAAATACGTTAACAATTCGCGCATCTTTATTCTTTGGAGAAGAAAAATGAAGAAGGTTAGCATAATTGTAGGTGCATATAATGCTCATAACACCTTGGCTAAATGTCTTACAAGTCTTGTTCATCAGACTCTGGATGACATAGAGATAATTGTTGTTAATGATGCCTCAAGGGATGATACCTGGGAAATAATGCAAAGGTGTAGGGAACAGTTTCCGGATAAGGTTATTATTCTAAACAATGAGCAGAATCTTGGCTGCGGCGGAGCCAAGAATACAGGTCTTGAGATTGCCCAAGGTGAATATATAGGCTTTTGTGACAGCGACGATTATTGCGCTTCAAACATGTTTGAACTTCTCTATCAAAAAGCCAAAGAAAAAGATGCAGACATGGTAGATTGTGGATTCTATGTGGAAGCATCTGATGCCACTACGATTTCAACGCCAAATGAGGCTGAAGGCATTCTTGATGATGAGAAGAGGCGTATTCTCATTCTTCAAGGTGGTTATCTTTGGAGTAAGCTTATCAGAAGAGAATTGTTTTTTGATCCACCAATCAAAATGCGTAATCATGTAAGGATTTTATCTGATAATGATGTTTTAAAGTACTTGTATCTCAAGGCCAAAGACATTTGGACTGTGAAAGAAGTCCTATATTACTACAGTGATGCCCCAGGCTCAGATACTAAGATCATTGATCAGGACAAGTATTTTGAAAGTATTTATGGTGTTATTGAGGGAACCTATAGGCTCTGCCATGACCTTCCAAGTTATGAGGCTGCAAAGCAGACAATAGAGTATGCTCAGGCCGTATGGTATTCCTATGGAATCAACAGATGCCTTTACGACCAGATATTAAAGCTTGGCGCAGATGAAAAGCATGTCAGTGATTACTTTGATAGAATAAATGACTCAGAAAGGCAGATGATATCTGAACTTGCCAAGTTAAAAGAAAAGGTCATAAAGATTCCTTATAGAGATAATCCGGAGGTGACAAGCAGGATTTCAGAGCTTGATATAAAGATCATGGAAGAGTGTGACAGGAGATTTGGCCAGGATGAATTACGTTGAAGTTATGGGAGGTTTGGGAAACCAGCTTTTTCAATATGCTTTTGCTAAATGTATTGAAGAGGTGACGGGCAACGAATCAGCGCTTTACACCTCTTTCTTTGACAGGCTGGAGGATAATCCTGACATAGTAAAAAGAGATTACTCCTTGCAGAACTTTAACTTTGAATATAAAGAGGTTAAGGGTGCCCTTAATGTGACGAAAATATGCAGAGAATATGAGCCTTTTACAGTGATGCAGGGAGATGATGAAGTTTTTTACAGCGGATTCTGGCAGGATAAGAAGTTTTGTGATCCGCTCATTAGCTGGTGCAGAGAGAATCTAAGATTGAGGGAAGAAAACCCTGATCCTGATTTTGGAAATGTGGCCAGGGAAATTGAAGAAGGCAATTCGATTTCCCTGCATGTAAGGCGCGGAGATTATCTGGATGAAGATAATGTCAGAAAATATGGGGATATAACTCTGGAATATTATAAGAGAGCAATGGATGCAATTCCCGGAAAAGATGACAACACTACTCTTTATGTTTTCAGTGATGATATCCAATACTGCAAGAGCTTTATGGATGATATTTGGCAGAGGAAAACAGTATTTATGCCTATGAGAAGGGATTATGAGGATTTATATCTTTTGACCAGAGCAAGACACCACATCATAGCAAATTCTACTTTTAGCTGGTGGGGAGCTGCCGTTTCAAATAGAGACGGAATAACCGTTGCACCGGCGAACTGGTTTAGAAATAGAGATTCGAGAATGCTGTATCTTGATAATTGGGTTGTGATCTGATTGCAGATATTTGGATAGGAGCTTTGGGGTAATGGGTATTGAGCAAAATCCATTTTTTTTGGCAAACTACGATTATTGCTATCTTGAAAGTATGCACTGGCTCTTTAATACACACAAGGTGCAGCCGGAAATAGTGTTTACCGGGCTTAGTTATGGCCTTGAATCTATCGATTGTTCCTGCATAAGTAAAGCTTCTCTTAGCTTTTGTATGCATTCGCAGGATATTTTTTACGACACGCATCACCTGGTCGATATTCTAAAAAATGATACGGAGCATGTTGTTAAAACTGTAGTATTTGCACTGGGTTATTATAGTTTTCACTATGATCTGTCGCGGACAATGTTTAAAGAAAGGTGTCTTGATATATATTATCCTCTGTTTGGAACAACCCACAATTATTATGTTACTGACGAGCAGAAAGAGGGGGCTGTCAGCAGGCTTTCTGATGAGACATTTGTAGATGAATATCATTCATTTTTTCTACAGGACAGAGCATATTTTAATGACAGGATAAAAAGAGATGCAAATGCCAATATTGTGGTAGCAAGTGGCGGATGGAGCAAGATTACTCAGGATGAGAGAGAGAAGTTCGCAAAAAACAGGGCGCTACTTCAGAACAAGCACATACAGCACAAGGCAACCCTTGAGGAAAATATTGGGCTTTTTTATAAACTATGCCAGATATTATCTCACAGCGGAGTAAGGATATATGTGATGATAATGCCTTTTTCCAGAGAATATATAAGGCACATAAATCCAGAATACAAAAAGATTGTTTATGAGATTCTAAATGGGCTTCCATTTGAAGTGAATTTCATTGATTTTAATGATGAACAGATAGTGGATATCGAGGATTTTTTGGATCAGGATCATTTAACTATGGATGGAGCCAAAAAGTTTTCTCGAATCCTTAATGAGATGCTAATGTGACAGTTTGATGCACTATGTGATATCAGTTGGGAGAATCCTGTGAACATCCTACTACTTGACCTCTTTGGTTCTTTTCTGACCGAAGATATGCTGTATTGCATTAAAAAGCTTGGACATAACTGTAAGATTGTCCAATTTATATTGGCAGATAAAGAGGGAAACGATGAGTTTTCAGCTTTTATGAAAAAAGAGCTGTCAGAGGGCTCTTTTGATATGGTGCTCACAACTAACTATTATCCTGCGGTTGCAAGGATTTGTTATGTTAACAACATTTCTTATGCCGCCTGGGTTTATGACAGCCCGCCGGAGATACAGTCTCTGGAAACACTTTCCTTTACCACAAATCGAATTTTCTTTTTCTGCAAATATGACTACGAGACTTATAAAAATCAAGGATTTGATAATGTATATTACCTTCCCCTTGGAGCAAATATAGAGAGATTATCTTCGTTTAGGGCAGCTGGCGAGTATAAGTGCGATGTGTCCCTGGTAGGAGGACTATACCATTCGGATTCATACTTGGGGCTTAAAGCCATTATGACACCTGAGCAGCAACAGTTTCTGGAAGCAATGGTCAAGGTGCAGCTTAAACATGCCGGAAGTATGGTGTTGGATTCTGCTATTACGGAGGATTTTGTGGAACAGGTCTGCAGGCATTATAAGGATCAGTCGGAAATGGCAGTACAGCCAAATAAAGCCCAGCTCTTTTATTCCATCTGTGCCCATATAACTCACATGGAGAGACTGGCGCTACTGCGGCTAAGTGCGGGAAATGGGTATAGTACAAGACTCTATGCCTCCAGTGTGACAGATCAGAACAGGGACCTGTTAACAAGTCAGGGAGTAGAGATACATGGCCCTGTTAACTATGGCAGGGAAATGCCTCAGGTCTTTCTTAGTAGCAAAATCAATCTTAATCCGACGCTCAGAGCCAACAGGACAGGAATTCCACTTCGCGTGGTTGACGTTCTTGGAGTTGGAGGATTTCTTTTAACAACCCATCAGGCGGAGCTTGACGATTTCTTTTTTGAGGATGAAATTGCTACCTACGAATGTGTGGAGGAAGCAATTGAAAAGATAGATTATTACCTTTCCCATGAGTCGGAGAGGGTTCTTTTGGCGGCCAAAGGACACGAGAGGGCCAAAAAGGATTTCTCTTTTGAAGATAGGATCAAGGCAATTATGTACATTGCCACGAAAAGCAGGTGATGGACTGGCGAATATCGATAGTTGGACAGTATTTCATTGTAGGGAATTTTGGAGGTTGATTTGGGATATAAGCTGCTGTTCATAACCCATAGTCTTAATAATACCGGTGCTCCGCTGGTCCTTTTGGATGCCATGAGGGCCTGCAGGAAAGAGGGGCATTCCGTGGATGTGGTTGCTATGGAAGATGGGCCTCTTCGTGAAGTGATGGAGAATGAGGGCGTATTTGTAACAGTAGCGGACAATTTCCTGGATGAGCTTTCCATGTGGCAGGGGATTTTTGGAAAGTTTGACGCGGTGGTTGCCAATACCCTGGTCTGCATTGAGGCGGTTTATGCCCTGAATACAACTAAAGTTCCCACTATGTGGTGGATTCATGAGCATGAGTACTGGTTTGAGTATTATCAGCAGATTTTGCCAAAGCCAGCGGATTTACATTCAAATATCAAGGTATACGGGGTAAGCCCTCTGACCAATGAGTTTATTAAGAAATACTGCGGGTATGAGACTAAGCTTCTTTCCTTCGGAATAAAGGATGTAAAAGAGAAAATGCCAGCCTCTGGGGATGAAGATACCGGGAAAGTCAGGTTTATATGCCCGGCTACCTATTCACATGTTAAGGGCCAGGATCTTCTATGCGAAGCGGTCCGAAGGCTCCCTTCGGATGTTAGAGAGAAGTGTGAGTTTATAATGTGCGGTGCCACCATGGAATCAGAGGATGATTATTACTCTACACTCCTTAATGCTGAACGGGAGGTAAAAGAACTTAAGGTACTAGGTACACTTCCTCATGATGAAGCTCTTTTGATGATAAGTAAGTGCGACTATGTGGTGGTGCCATCAAGGCTTGAGCCATTTTCCGCCACAGCGGTGGAAGCCATGATGCTGGGGAGAATTCCTGTGGTTTCAAGTGTCTGTGGCGTGACTGAGTGGATAAAACACGGCGAAAATGGATTTGTGTTCGAAACAGAAAATGTGGATTCACTGGCAGATGCACTGAGGCACTGCGTTTCATTGAGACTTACAAATGGAGAAAATCCGGAAAGCAGAGCTAATTGCGCGGCGCAGGATTTAAATTATCAGGAAATAGCTGATAAAGCCAGAGAAACCTACGAAGAGTTTTTTAGTATGGATGCTTTTTCAAGACACTTTATGGATGAACTGATGGAGATTATATGAAAAAAGTAAGCGTAGTTATTCCAGCCTATAACGCCCATGATACACTGGCTCGCTGCCTGGGAAGCCTTGTAAATCAGACTCTTCAGGATATGGAGGTAGTGGTTGTTAATGATGCCTCCAAGGATGACACCATCGATATTTGTAACAGGTGCAAGGCTGCGTTTCCTGACAGGGTGGTTGTTGTTGACAGCAAGGAAAACCTTGGCTGCGGAGGAGCCAGGAGTCTTGGACTTGATGCAGCCTCCGGAGAGTTTATCGGAATGGCAGATGCGGATGACTATGTGGCGCCGACCATGTATGAAAAGTTATATGAGAAGGCCATTGAAACTGGGGCAGACATTGTGGATTCAGGGTTTTATGCAGAGGCTACAGATACAGCTCTTTTGAAGGTAAGTGATGACCTGGCAGGAGACCTTGATGATATTAAGCGCTCAAGGCTTATTGTCAGCGGTGGCTATCTAGTCACCAAGATTTTCAGGCGTGAGATTTTTGAAGAACCCAAAGTCCGAATGCAGCGCAATATGGCGGCCTTAGAGGATCTTGAGATTTTTACTTATTCGTTTTTAAGAGCCAGGAGAATTGCCGCGGTAAAAGAGATTTTTTACAACTATTGTGACACGGCAGGGTCTAACACCAAGATGATGGATCTGGATAAATACTATGATGCAGTTTACAGGGCTATGCAGGGGACTTATGACAAGTGCCATGACAGGCCGGAATACCCCGGATGCCAGATGGCCATTGAGTTTATGATGGCCAATGTGTATTCATATGCAGTCAACAGATGTTTGTACAACCAGATTGCAAGGCTCGGGGCAGATAAGAGAAATGTGAAGAGGTATTTTGAAGGACTTCCTTCCAAGGAACTCTCTATGATAAAAGAGCTGGTGGCTCTTAGAAACGAAGTAATAAAGATTCCTTTTGAAGAGAATGATTTTATTATGAGCAAGATTGCAGAGCTTGACCTGGCAATCCTGAAAGAGTGCGAGATGAGGTTTGGGGCGTGAATTTCAAGTATTTTCGGGCGAGGGAGTTCTTTTACCAGACATTGACATCTAGGACTATTGGATATATTATTATTCGAGTCTAAATGCCATAAAGGTATCTGAGCAACTCGCTCGTGATTCCCTATATTGTGAGTTTTTTTATGAAGTTTGTTTTATTATTTTAATAATCTTTCTTTTTTCAGTGAATCTGACTCCTTTATGACGTTTAGGTAAAACTAGCAAAGGAGAAAAGAGATTGGGCAAAAAGGATATTTTGTCGAATGAATATCTTGGTAATTCAGAGAGATTTGCTGACATATTCGATTATTATCTGCATGATGGAAAAGGAGTTATAAAAGCTGAGGATTTGGTCGAACTGGATTCTAAAGAGCTAATGGCTTTTTTGGATTCTGTTAAGTCTACTTATTTTTCTAAGCTAAGAGACATAATAAAGTCGTGTAGTATCAAAATGGATGGCAGGGTGGTTTATGTTCTTTTGGGCATAGAGAACCAGACTGCTATGGACCGTTCAATGCCGGTTAGGGCTAGCTTATATGATGCAATCAACTATACAAATCAGATTAGGAAAATAGCAGAGAAAAACAGAACTGAAAAACTATTGGACGAAGGGGATGATTTTTTATCGGGGCTAAAAGTAAGTGATAGAATAGTCCCCATTATAACTCTTGTGGTATATTGGAATGATAAGGAATGGTCTGGACCACGAAACCTATCAGATTTGTATTTGGAGGTTCCATCTGAAATTAAAAGGTATTGTAATGATTACAGATTAAATATTATTACACCACATGATATTACTGATTTCAAAAAGTTTAAGACAGAAGTTGGAGATGTCTTTGAGTTTATCAAAAGACAGAATGAAGATAATTTATTAGCAGAAATGCAATCTGAGCATGAGGAGGACTGGTGCATGAGCGTTGAGTCGATTAATGTGATCAATGAGTTTACTGGTGCCAACATCCCCACAGATAAGCAAGAAGGAGGAAAGGTCAAGATGTGCAGAGCCACAGAAGCGATATTTGAGCAGGGAGTTGAACAGGGAATACGTGTTTTTATAGAGGATAAGCTTGAAGATGGCGTAGATGATGAAACTATTGTAAATAAGCTTGTGTCTAGGTTTGAACTTACAGAAGATAAGGCAAAAGAGTATCTGGAACAGTGTAAAGAAGCTGAGAAATGATGGATGGTCAAGCAATATTGACCTAGTGCTAACAACGATATGAATATAGCCAAAGAGCTAATTCTGGTAAGTTTATATGAACATTCTTCTCTACGATTTCCTAAATTCATATATTCAGTATGACCTTGTGCATTACCTTGAAAAGGCAGGGCATAAGTGCGCAAATGTGCTGTACAGAGAGGGTGTTGACAAGTACGAAGACGAGAAGTTTACTGCCAGGATGGAAAAAGACTTAGATGGCGGAAGTTTTGATCTAGTGCTGACCACAAACTTCTGGCCGGTGGTGTCAAAGGTTTGTAACAGGCGTGGAATCAAGTATGTGTCATGGTTCTTTGATTCTCCGCCCAATTTGCCAACTGCGGAGTGCATGGAGTATGAGTGCAATAGGATTTTCTTTTTCGCAAGGGCTGATTATGAGCGGTATAAGGCTCTGGGGCTATCCAATGTGTATTACCTGCCTCTTGCAGTTAATGCAGAGAGGCTTAGCACTTTGCGGGTTGACGAAAAAAAATATGGCTGTGAGATTTCTTTTGTTGGAAAGTTATATGAGTCCATGCTTCCGGCTATGATGTCCCATATGGATGAATATCAGAGGGGATACATTGATGGCGTTGTGAAGACGCAGCTGCAGCTATATGGCGGATATATTGTGGATGATGTGATAACAGAGGAATTTTCGGAAAGCGTAAGAAAGCGCTACCGCCAGCTTTCTGAGAAGGCTATCCAGATAAGCCGCATGGAACTGGCTTGGGCGGTGGCTTCCCACGTGACGCACCTGGAGAGGATGACGCTACTTAGCGTATTGTCAGGGCGACATCAGGTCAAACTCTATACCTTTGAGCTGACTGAGGATGAGAGGCGAATTCTCCCAAAGGTGGAGTATTGTGGCTCTGTGGACTACCTTGATGAGATGCCGCAGGTATTTGCGGCAAGTAAGATCAATCTGTGCCCAGTTCTTAAGGCAAATAGGTCAGGAATCCCCCTTCGGGCACTAGATGTAATGGGGGCTGGTGGATTTCTTTTATCAAGTTATCAGAGTGAGCTGGCAGAGTATTTCTATGATGGGCAGGAATGCGTGCTGTATACATCCCTTGAGGATGCCATAGCCAAGGCGGACTTTTACCTGGCCCATGAGGATATCAGGCAGCAGATTGCGGCAGCAGGTAGGGCCCGGATTCAAGAAGCCTTTGGATATGAGGACAGGATTGAGGCACTACTAAGTGTGTAATGCCAGAGATAAAGACTACTTATAGTGACATGAACATACAGATGAATATTTGGCGAAAAATATTGGATATATAGATGTAGTGGGCAAAATAGTGATTTGGTGGTGCATCTAATGCGACACGGAGTGGATTTCTTTCGAGATGAGATCAGGAATGGTTTCTACATACCGACAGCGGTTAAGCAGTCCTGGGCTGCTGCTCTTGACGTGCTCTGGGAGATTGACAGGATATGTTGCGCTCACAATATCAGATATTTTGCGGATTGGGGGTCTTTCCTTGGCGCTGTGCGTCACGGTGGTTTTGTGCCCTGGGACGATGACCTTGATATTTGCATGCTGAGGGATGATTACGAGAAGTTTCGGGCAGTTTGTGACGCAGAACTTCCCGATAATTATTGCATCCATGATTACGAGAGACATCAGGGACACTGGCTTTTTCTTGCAAGAGTGGTGAACAACAATCATATCAGATTCGATGATGAACATCTTTTAAATAACTATAATTTTCCGTGGCTTTCAGGAGTAGACATCTTCCTGAAGGACTATCTTTATGATGATCCGGCAAAAGAAAAAGAGAGAGACGATAGGATAATGCGCCTTCTGGCAGAAGCAGAGCCCTATATTACAGAGCTTGAGAAGACAAGCGGTGATAAGGGAAGTATTTCCCCAAATGATATTTCTGGTAGAACTGGAAATGACGCTGGACATAATGAAGCTGCGCTTATAAAGGCAGTGGATCTGTACAGGCGTGCGGAAAGCATCATGGCGGAAGTGGCGTCTCCATCTGAAATAGATGAAAAGACTGGTTCGAATAATACGCATCATATAGGGCAGATTTTTCCCTGGATTTTAAAGGGCGGAAAAGGAGAGAAACTTGAATACTACAAAGAGACTGTGTACCTGCCCTTTGAAGATACCCTTATTCCAGTCCCTGCCTGCTACAACAAGGTATTAAGCGGCCGCTATGGTGATTACAATGTAGTAAAAAAGGGAGTAGCAGGCCATGATTATCCTTCTTTTGAAGGCCAGAGAAAGGCATTTGAAAGTGAGACAGGAGCGGCACTTCCACAGTTTTCTTTTGATAAAAAAATGCTGGAGAGGCCAGAGCCTTTCTGTAATGATAAGGGACGAAATCTGAATCCGGCGGAAGCAGCTAGTGCAAGCTGTTCGGAGCAGATGGCTGTACATGAGCGAAATAGGAGAGAAGTTTTGTTTCTTCCAGTTGGGCCTTCTGAGTGGAAGAGCCTTGAGAACTCTTTTATAAAAGAGTGTGCAGATTCTGATACAGACGTATATGTGGTGCCACTTCCTCTTATGCACAGGGATTTCTACGGACGAATCCAGAGCACAGACGAGGAAATCCTTGAGGCTGAGCATTTTGAGGATTATGTGAGGATTTTAGAAGAGTTGGAGAGTAGGAGTCGCGATAACGAATCAGGTGAGAATGATTGTTGTAACAATGAGGCAGAATGCGGCTGGAACAGAGATGGCGAAAAATGTGATACCAAAATTTGCCATGATGAAAGTAGCGATGAAAACAGTGCTGATGCCGGTAGTGTGAATCTTGATCATGTTTATTTGGTTGGCTTTACAGATTTTGATCTAGCAGAGCACTGCCCAGATAGAATATACATCCAAAATCCGTACGATGAGTGGAATCCAGTCCTCACGGTGCCAGAGTATTACTATTCAAGAAATCTTCGAAACTTTACCCGTGAACTTATTTACATTCCTATTGGCCCTGTGGGTGAGTATACAGAAAATGATCTTCCGGATATGCTTGGTATGCAGTTCTATGTCTTAAAGCCTGGTGTGATCTATGCTGACAAGGTGCTGGTTCAGTCTGAGAATATCAGAAGTCACTATGTTAAGGCGCTTACTGAATTTGCTCTTGGGGAAAATACTTCGGACTTATGTAATATATCCGGTCAGGTTTATGCAGATAATTCAAACAAAGCGTCAGAGAAAATAGAATATAGAAATTATTGGGAGAACAAGATTATTGCTACAAGGGGGCTATATGGCTTTGATGGTAGACAAAAAGAGGAGTCTAAAAAGGAAATTCTCTTTGGCATAGCTCCCTATGAGTATTTTGAAAATAAGGATCGGTTTGAAGAGGCGCTAAGAGAGCGTATTAAGATATTTAAAGAGAATGCTGATAAAGTGGAGGCTACTATCTATCTCTATCAGCCTAAGGTTTGTGTGCCTGGAGGAACTGATACTTGTAGTAATGAACTGGAACTTTTTTATGCTAAAGTCAAGAGCCTGGCAGGAGAGGCAACAATTGATGTAGTGTACGGAAGTAGAGAAATGACTGATTCTAGGGCAGCAGCTTGTTTCGTCAGCTCTTTTACCGCATATTATGGAAGCTCCTTGCCCATCGTCCAGGAATTTATCGCACAAAAAAAGCCCGTAATGATTGCAAATTACGAGCTGTGAGTCAGATTTTCGTTTTCAAATGATTTCTTTTTTTGACTGTCGACATTATCTGCAACTGTCAATGTATTCCTGCTGCATTTTGTAAAATGGATAGTCGTGAGTAGAGACCTGTCGAACAGGAGTCATGAAGCTGCTTCCATAGCAGGCGCTGAGAACCTCCTTGAAGCCAGCAGGGATTGGGGCTTTTAGCATTTCAAAGTCTGTCTCTATAGTCTCATTATAGGCAGAAATTGGTCTGCGCATGTCGTTGGAGCGCATGGCGGCGTCCGGGTACCAGAGCATGGAGTTTGCTTCTTGTCTTGTTGTCATCTGGGCTACACTGTCAGCTAGTTTCCATAGTTCAAAGCGCACATCACCATCTCTTTTTACCTTAACGTTTAGAAGGTCTTCAAGCTGCTCAATATATCCTTCCAATTCCCCTGCATTCTTATATTTTTCGTAATCCATGGCAAGATCGTAGACTGCAATATAAATCTGCCTGATAAGCTCCCATTTTTCCTGTCTTTTTGGCACATAATCAAGAGGATAAAGATCTATTCCGGCAACATAGGGAAGCCCATAGTAGATGTCAGTTATATCCGCCTCGGAGAGGGGAGTGATATCTTTCTCAAGCTGCATAGGCCGTATGCCGCCTAGGTCAATCTTATCCCTGTTGGAAATGAAGGCCTTGGGCTGGTCGTAGCCAGGAGTTGTGTAGAAACTTCGAATTCTGCAGTATTCCGGCAGCTCTTTTTCCAGAATAAAAAGAAATCTCATATAATTGGGGCGCTCCATGCAAATATCAATATCATCATCCCAAGGTATATAGCCATTGTGGCGAACTGCACCGAGAAGCGAGCCATAGTCTAGCCAGAGTTTTATATGGTTTTTCTGGGCAATTTCCAGAACCTGGTGTAAAAGAGTGAGCTGGATTGCCCAGGCTCTTTTCATGGTTTCTGGAATCTCGAAGTCTAAGCGGGTTTCTGATTTAAAGAACTCTGCTGGGATAAAGGATGAGTCAGGTTTCATAGGTGCTCCTTGTAATCGGGTTCAAATATAGTTTTCATCTATATTGTATCATTAAAATGTGATAAAATATACTTAATACCGAATGCATTTAAGCATGGCAGAATTCAGCGCAGGCAGAAGTTAAAGACACAGTTCAGGAAGCTATTTCAGCATGCGAGGAGCGGAATATGGGTGATAAAAAGAAGGACTTTAGGCTGTGCGCATCTATGATGTGCGCAGATTACGGCAATCTGCAAAAAGAGGTAAAAGCTCTGGAAGAGGCTGGGATTGATTCCTTCCACATCGACATAATGGATGGTCGTTATGTGGATAATTTTGCTATGTCACTTTACGATATGGCTTACATCGCTAAGGTCAGCAAAAAGCCCCTTGATGTGCACCTTATGATTGAACACCCTAGGCGCAACATAGATCTTTTTCTATCTAGGCTCCGTCCTGGCGATACTGTGTACATCCACCCTGAGGCTGAGTATCATCCCTCAACCACGCTTCAAAAGATAGTTGATGCCAAGATGTATCCGGGAATTGCCATAAATCCGGGCACTTCTGTTGAGACGGTAAAAGAGATGCTGAGAATTGTGGACAGGGTTCTGGTAATGGCGGTAAATCCAGGAAATGCCAGCCAGGTGTTTCTCCCTTATGTTGGTGAAAAGATTGAGCAGCTTTTAAAGTTACGCTCCAAGATGAAATTTGAGCTCTACTGGGATGGCGCCTGCGGGCCTGAAAGGCTGCAAGAATATGCACCTCACGGTGTGGACGGATTTGTACTTGGTACAACACTCCTATTTGGGAAAAAGACAAGCTACAAGGAAATCATTTCATCTGCCAGGGCTCTGGATTTTAGCTATCTGAAGAATGAAAAAACACAAAAGAAAATTGATTATATGAGTTGATGAGACAAGAAATGGACTGCTGACTTCGTCCCTACGGACCACTTATGGTTGACTGATGAAGAAAATACGGAATGACCTGACAAATTTAACATTTCCTCCAGCTTATTTTCAGCCGGAGGTTCGAGAGGGCTTTTACATATCTACGATGATGAAACGCTACTTCGCGTCGCAGTTAAAGGTCCTTTCTTTAGTTGCGTCCATTTGCGAAAAGTACGGAATTACGTGGTATGCAGATTACGGCACACTTCTAGGGGCTGTGCGGCACGGTGGATATGTGCCCTGGGATGATGATTTTGATATTTGTATGATGCGTGATGACTATAACAAGTTTTTTGAAGTCGCGGCAAAAGAGCTGCCAGAGGGCTTTGAGATACTTACTATAGACAGAGAACCTGAATATCGCGAGTTTATAGGTCGCGTTGTCAACAGCCATGCAATTGATTTTGGAATAGCCCACATGAGAGAGTTTTACGGCTGTCCTTACACTGTTGGCATCGATATTTTCCCTTTGGACGGCCTTTACAAGGATGAGGCAAAAGAAAAAGAGCGAAGAGAAAGGGCAAATATTGCGATCAGTAAGCTAAAGGAAGCCGAGGATACCGGTAAGAGTGGGAAGCTTGTCTGGGAACTTCGGAAGAAGGTTGAAAAGATTTTTAGTGAGTGCCCTGTGAGTCAAGCCGACGATGTGGCACTCATGGTTTTCTATGCCCCCTATGGACATCATATTTTCCCCAAGGACCTTTATAAGAACATAGTCAAAATGCCCTTTGAGAACACGTATATCGATGTAAATGCCAGATATGACGAACTTCTTGAACTTGAATACGGTGATTTTATGCGGATCGTAAAGTCAGGTGGTATGCATGAGTATCCTGTTTATGCAGAGCAGGAGCGCATGCTTCGAGACCACTTTGGAAAAGATCCCTATTGTTATACCTGGGAGCCCACGCAACTTCTTTCTTCAGTGCAGAGATATGTGCAGAAGGCCAGCCAGATGCTGGCGGATAAGGTTGAAGTGAAAGATGATAACCGAGGTAATCAGGCAGAAGCAGAGAACAATTTGACTAATCCAGGTGATAACCTTGAAGAAATTGTGGATAAGTCAGCCAGTACAGGTGATTGGAGTGGTGAAATAGAAAAAAAGAAAATCGCCGTGTTTCTTCCAGTAAGGGCAAAGTGGTGGGATACAATGGAGCCTTTGTGGAAGGCATACTCAGCGGATCCTGAATATGAAGTTTACGTGCTACCTATCTTTTACTATGACTGCGATTTTGAGGGTAATATCTATGATAAGCATGATGAGAGAGCTCTTTTCCCTGAATATGTGCAGGTTTCTGACTGTGAGAAGTTTGACTTTGCAGGAATCCACCCCGATGTGATTGTGATGCAGGTTCCTTATGACGGTCACAATACGGCTATGACTGTGCATGAGTTCTTTTACTCTGCAAATCTTTTG
Organism: Butyrivibrio sp. INlla14; assembly: GCF_900102515.1. Lineage (GTDB taxonomy): Bacteria > Bacillota > Clostridia > Lachnospirales > Lachnospiraceae > Butyrivibrio. The sequence continues at coordinate 68,805 of NZ_FMVS01000012.1, read as the reverse complement.
AAATTCACTGATGAGCTAGTATATGTGCCCTATCTTGATATGGATGCGCCAGCAGAGCCAGGTGACAAGGCTTCTACAGCAATAAAGACATTTGTACAGCAAGAGGGGGTCTTTAATGCGGACAGAGTTGTGGTAAGAGACAAGGCCCTTAGGGACTTTTATGTGGAGTCCTTGGTTGAGATGACAGGGGCAGATACTGCAAGCTTCTGGAATCAGAAAGTGGTGGAGCTTGAGAGTGCTGTGAATGGACTTGGGAATGAAGGGGAAAATCTTGAAAATGGCAGGAATGGACTTGAGAATGCAGGAAACAAGCAAGTATCTCCGGGCGTAAGTGATGGAGGAAGATGTACTGACGGCGAGGAGGACAGGTGGTCTGCGTTTCTTGGGAAATATGCAGGGCGAAAGGTTATCATATACCACATTACCTTGGGATTTCTTTTGCGGGATAGGGATAGGTCAATAGACAAGATAATAAGGTCTTTCAAGATATTTGCGGATGCTGGAGATAGGGTTGTGGCGGTAATAGTACCTCAGGCCCAGGTCATTACTGAACTTCCGGAGATTGACGGTGAACTCTGGGAGAAGTATCAGGAACTTGTAGGAAAGCTTGAACAAGGGAATATATCTAATTGTATATATGATCCAAATGGCTTTTCACTTGAACATATGGACAAGTGGGCTGGCTACTACGGCGATGCCGCGCCACTTGTCAGGGAGTGCGTAAACCGCGGAATTCCGGTGATGATTGAGAATATTGATGTGTGATGGTTTGTATTTGATACTATTCTGCGGAGTGATGCATGCAAAAGTGATGGAATGGTTAAGTTTGTAGGTTGTTGTGTATTTTGTAAGCCTGCTATTTTAGGGGGAGTTAGCCGTTTATCGAGGAAATTACCGAGCAGTACATTGAGCAGTTTAGTGAGAAATGCACAAAGCAATTTACAGTGTGATACACAGAGCAATGTATTGAGCATTTTATTGAGTAAGATATTGAGTGGTTTATACGCAATAAGAGGAATTGCCGTTTTCATATAATAGTAAAAAGTAGATTGAACAGGACTAGTTTATATGAAAATGAAAGAAAAGGGGATTTCATATAAGGCAAAAATTGGATTGCGCACGAGGAATTTATACGAAAAAGTAAAAAGATAGATTTGTGTGTAATAAGATAAAATTGGTTTTGTACAATTGGTTTATACGAAAAGTGGTAATAACTGGGATTGCATGTAATAGCCGGTAGAGAAAGTTTTCAAACAAGCTTATATGAAATTTGTGGAAGCTATGATTTTCGTGTAATAGGCAATACTTGTGGGTGATAATAGGATTACATGCAAATCTAATGTATGCAGGTTTCGTATAATGCACGCAGACAGAAGTAAGAAAGCAAGCTTATACGCAAGTAAGGAAAATGCTGGCTTTCGTATAAAACCCAGAGTCAGAAGCACAAAAGCAAGCTTATATGCAAGCTAGTCCAACGACGGATTTCGTGCAAAATAGCAGAAATAGGATGCTGGAGAGAACTCAAGAAGCCTCCAAAAGCCCAAGAAGCCGTACATGTTGAGAAGTTGTCCGGCATGTTTTATAATGTACGTTGATTTATCATATCACCAACATTATTTATAGCAATTGGAGATTTATTCAAATGTCAAAGAAGTTAAATGGAACCGTGATCGTTACCTACAGATGTAATGCCCGCTGCACTATGTGCAACAGATACAAGGCACCATCTGATCCCAAGGATGAAATTTCAATAGAGACAATAAAAAAGCTTCCGCCTATGTATTTTACTAACATAACAGGTGGAGAACCCTTTATCCGTGAGGATATCAAGGATATAGTAAGAGAGCTTCGCAAAAAGAGCGATAGAATCGTTATTTCCACAAATGGATTTTTCACAGATAAGATAATTGATCTGTGCAAGGAATTTCCTGACATAGGAATCAGAATTTCCATAGAAGGTCTTGAGCAGACAAATAACGAGATCCGTGGACTTCCGGATGGCTTTAACAGAGGATATACAACTCTTAAAAAGCTCCGTGAAATGGGACTTAAGGATGTAGGCTTTGGTATGACAGTGCAGGATAGGAATGCTCCTGATCTGTGCGAACTTTACAAGCTGTCTGATGAGCTTGATATGGAGTTTGCTACAGCCTCACTTCACAATAGCTTCTATTTTGTTGAAGCCAAGAATATCATACATGACAGGCCAATGGTGGCTGAGCACTTTGAGGAACTTATCAACATGCTCCTTAAGTCAAAGAGTCCCAAGAAGTGGTTCAGAGCGTACTTTAACCACGGCCTTATCAATTATATTTATGGGCAAAAGAGACTTCTTCCATGCGACATGAGTTTTGATACCTTCTTTATTGATCCATACGGAGACGTTATGCCTTGTAATGGAACCAAGGATAAAGAGGTTATGGGAAACCTTAACACTCAGAGCTGGGATGAACTCTGGAATTCAGAGCAGGCAGAAAGAGTTAGAAAAGTTGTTAGGCACTGTGACAGAAACTGCTGGATGATTGGTTCAGTTTCACCTGCGATGCACAAATACATCTGGGTTCCTGCCTGGTGGGTAATTCGTCACAAGTTCAAGGCTCTTTTCATGAAGAAGCCTTACTCAATGTATGAACTCAAGGTGGTAAGAGACTTGCGTGATGGCAAGGTTACTAAGGAAGAATTAGATAAATGCAGCACTTGCGATATGTGTGCTGTAGCAAATGACGGGTTGAAAAAGTGACAGAGAGACTTCGGGGATTTTCTAAAAAGAAATTATTAGTACTGGATGAGCTGGCTTTATTGCTGGCTTATTTCGGTGCGCTTTTTATAAGATATAGAGAAAGATTTCACACCTGGGATGATATCTATGATGGCATGTACGTGGCACTTGCCATATTTGTGGTGCTGGTGCAGGCTATTATTTTCATGGCTTACGATGCAAAGCGTGTTGGCAGCTTTGTCCATGACGGGATCAAGAATATTGCTACAATCGTAAAGGGCAGGATAATGCTCTTCATCGCAGTTATCCTATATCTCTATGTTCTCCAGCAGGGAGTGAACTCCTCAAGATTTGTCATCGCAGCTTTTATAGGCCTTGACCTGATCTTTGTATATCTTTTCAGAAAAGTAGCTATCATCCGCTATTTAAAGCGAGTTGGAGATATCAAAGAGGAAGTTTTGGAGCTGTATGCACCATTTCCAAGTGATCAAGAGATAAAAGAAATGGTGAAGTCAGGCAATTACGCTAAGGCGCTTATTCATGACAGAAATATATGTAGTGATACAAATAGAGATACAGATAGAGTAATCAAAACTCTTGAAGACTGTGGCCTTCATCCTTATGTAGCCCTCAAAGCTCTGGATTATCAGGTTCGTGGCGGTATTGTCAGCGATATCAGGGATTATGCGGCAGTTCCCTTTACAGTGCGTTCTGAAAAATGTGATGTCTTCGGCATTCACTACGCTGTTGCAAGGACGGAAGAAGCGGTTCTTCATGTTAAGAGGCATATAAAGGAATTATCTGGTCAGTATATCTGCTTTTCTAATGTACATACCTCTGTTATGGGAAAAGAAAATGCGGATTACAGAAAGGTACTTAACGAAGCTGCTTTTGTATTTCCTGATGGCAATCCTATAGCTCAGTTCCAGCACAAGGAAGGATTTGAACTGTCAGAAAGAGTGGCAGGCCCTGATTTTATGGAGCATATGTTCAGGGCAACTGCTGATGGAAGCCTTAGTCATTTCTTTTACGGAGCATCCCAGAAAACACTGGATGAGCTTAAAAAGAACCTGAAAGAAAAGTACCCTGGCATCGTGATAAAGGGCATGTTCTCTCCGCCTTTTAGAGCAATCACTGAGGAAGAGGATAAGTCTTATGTTGAGATGATCAACAACTCAGAAGCTGACATTGTTTGGATTGGTCTTGGCGCGCCCAAGCAGGAAAAGTGGATGAATGCACACAAGGACCAGATAAAAGGCGTTATGATGGGGGTTGGAGCTGGCTTTGACTTCCACGCAGGAACAATTAAGAGAGCTCCAAAGTGGATTCAGAATATCGGCTTTGAGTGGCTTTACAGACTGTTCCAGGATCCAAGGCGTCTTGTAAAAAGATATCTCGTGACTAACGCGAAGTATTTGTGGTATCAGACGATTGATAAATTGAGAAGATAAGAACCAACAGTTTACTAAAGTATGATCTACAGAAAGAGTGCGATATAATAGATAAATTTGCGGCGGAAAAAGATGAAATCAGATTTTCTAAAAAAAATTAAAGATAATAGAGCGCAGATTGGAGAAGGCATATACCTTCTCTATTTTGCTGTTATGATAGCTGTTAAGGCCTTTGGATTTTATGAGGGACAGATGATATTTAATTTGTCTCTTTTATTTGTATTTGGACTATTTGCAATTAAGATGCTGATGACAAAGCATACTATAAAGGAATACGCAGTAGTTGCATTCTTTATACTGCTTGCAGGAATTGTGTACGTTAACACAGGCGAAAAGGGACTTATCCTGTACTTTTGCATGATGCTTGGAATGAAGCAGGTAAGTGTTCTTAAGGTTGTGAAGACGGGCGCAATAGTATCTGGTATTATAACGTTATTTAAGATATTCACTGGTGTGTTTGGCCTGGCAGAAGAGATATATTATCCACAGGAGAGAGCTGGCATTGGCCTGATGTTCAGGCATGGACTTGGCTATGCTCATCCAAACAGTCTTCACATGACAGTGTTGTCAGTTATGATGCTGGTTATGTACTATGTTAGCAAGAGCCTGATGCGCGAAAAAAACACAATTAAACTCATAATATTCTCAGTCCTTGCGTTCTTATTTAACCTCTATATATTCCAGTATTCCGGCAGTAGAACTGGCCTTCTTGCAGGAACAGCTTACCTTATTATCAATCTGTGGTTTTGTCTTAGGGAGAAACCTGGAATCCTTGAAAAAATCGCTTGTTATATTTCTTTTCCAGGGACATGCTTTATAGCAATCGTTATGCCATTTATACTGCCAGAGAGCGTATTTAGAAAAATTGATACGACAATATTTACTACCAGATTTTCTATAGCCAAGTACTTCTGGTCCAACAATTCTCCGGCGCTTTTTGGAATCAGGTTGAATAATCCTGATGAGTGGATGTCTACTTATGGTATTGATATGTCTCAGCTATATCTTTTCCTGCAGCTTGGAATTGTGACCTTTGTAGTCATGGCCTGCCTTACTATGTGGTTTATCCACTACAGCCTGAAAAATTCCCACATGGCTGAACTTGCAGTTTTAATGGGAATGCTGGTGATGGGTATCTGGGAGCCACATTTATACAATCTTTCATTCAAGAATTTTGTATTTGTATTTATGGGAGCAGCTATCTATACGGCTTTGGCTGGCAACAGAAAATCAGATGATATTGGAAATTCATGGATTAGTTCCATGCCAGTAGCTGTACTTATCAAGGGCATATGCTTTGGAGCGGCAGCCGGAATAGCTTCTATTATGTTGTTTTATCTTTTAACCCAGGAACCATCTGCCTTCTACGGCAGCAGAGAATTAAATGAATCTGGCAGAAGCCTTGGAATGGAAGCTACTTACCTTACAAAAGAAGAGGCTCAGGAATTGAAAACTCAGGGAAACTATATTGTAGGCTATGTTGATGAAAGTACGCCTATGTATAAGTTTGACAGCCAGATAGCGCTTATGGAGTACGAAAGACGCGGGTTGAGTACCGGAGTATTTGCGGGAATGGCTACTGGCCTTGCTTCTGTAGTTCTTTTAACAAGGAAAAAGAAAAAAGAATATCAGAGATGAACAAGTCAGCACACTAGTACTTGGATTATTGAATAAATATGTTACAATGTTATGGCGTGGGACTATGATTTGGATGCTGTTTTGCAGGGAGAGACAATATATGCTTCCAATGATCTTTAGGAACCTGCATATATTATTATAAATATGGGGAAAATCATATGAGCAACAAGTATAAGACGCTTCAGACCTATGTACTCCTTGCAATTGACATGGCGTGCATAATTGTGACCTACATTTTCTTTTCGTGGCTGCGATTCAACAACAACAATGACTGGGGAGATAAAACGCTTCATTATATGGTATGCGTTGTGTTTCTCCTATTTTGCGTGGGCTACGCATTTTTGGCAGACTGGAACAGAGACTTCATAATAAGGGGTTATCTGTCAGAATTTTTATATGTGATACGCTTTATGGCTATCATGATACTGGCCTCAATGTCCATGGTATTCTTCCTGGGCTGGTCCAATATTTTGTCCAGATTTGTAGTTCTTAACTTTATCTGGGGAGATATTCTTCTTACTTATATAGTGAGGATCATCTTCAAGAAGTTCTTTAGAAAGTACATCTCAAGCGACCTCAATGTAGAGAGAGTCGTTGTGGTTTCAGAGAAGGCTCTGATGGAGCAGACTATCAAGAAACTTGTGGAGAACAGTAAGGGTGTTGGCTACAAGGTTGTAAGAGCATACTGCGTGGATTCAGAAGCTGATGGAGATTCATCAGAGGAATGGTACATCGATGGAGTTCATATTCATCATGGAATCCAGAACCTTACAGAGCGCCTTATAACTGATCCTTTCGATGAAGTATTTATCAACACTCCTAACATTCCTCAGCGCGAGATGCAGGATATTATCCTTGGCTTTGAGGAGATGGGTGTTACAACTCACTATAACCTTGAACTTCCAGATGTAGGCAAGGCTGCAACAAACGTTGGAGATTTCCTGGATTACTCAGTTATTACATATACAATGTTCCACACTAGCTATAAGAGACTCTTCATCAAAAGAGTCATCGATATCCTGGGCGGAATCGTAGGAATCATACTTACAGGAATTATTACTCTTTTCCTTGCGCCTGCAATCAAGCTTGATTCACCAGGACCTGTCTTTTTCTCACAGGTGAGAATTGGTAAGAACGGAAGACGTTTCAAGATCTACAAGTTCAGATCTATGTATACTGATGCAGAAGAGCGCAAGAAAGAGCTTGAGGCTCAGAATGAGATGAATGGTCTTATGTTCAAGATGGAGAACGACCCAAGAGTAACTAAGGTTGGTAAGTTCATCAGAAAAACTAGTCTTGATGAGTTTCCACAGTTCCTCAACGTCCTTAAGGGCGATATGAGCCTTGTTGGAACAAGACCACCGACAGAGAATGAGTTTAAGCAGTACAATGAGCATTACAGAAGACGTCTGTCTATGACACCAGGTCTTACAGGACTGTGGCAGATCAGTGGTAGAAGTGATATCGAGGATTTCGATGAGGTAGTTAAGCTTGATCTTCGCTACATCGACAACTGGAGCCTTACTGAGGACTTCAAGATCCTTCTTAAGACAGTTGGCGTTGTTCTCTTCGGACGTGGCGCCAAGTAACTTATAAATATATGGTCAGTGGACGCATCTTGCTGTGAGGTGCGTTTCTGCTGATTGCAGATAATAGGAATTTGAAATGTTAGATAAGAATATTGATTTAAATGGTAAAAGAGTTCTTGTCACAGGAGCGGCAGGCTTTATCGGTGCTAATCTGTGCATGGAACTTGTAAAAAGATATAAAGATATCAGGATTCTTGGTATCGACAACATGAATGATTATTATGATGTTGGTATCAAGAAGGATAGACTCAAGGCCATTGCAGAGCTTGTTAAGGACAATGGACAGGCTGGAGAGTACGGAGTTTGCGAGACTATCGGTTCTTCGGATTTTGTATTCTACAAGGGCAGCATTGCTGACAGATCTTTTGTGGACAAGGCTTTTGCCGAGTTTAAACCTGAGGTTGTAGTAAACCTTGCGGCCCAGGCGGGGGTTCGCTATTCAATAGAGAATCCTGATGCCTATATTGAGTCAAATATTATTGGCTTTTACAATATTTTGGAGGCCTGCCGTCATTCCTATGATGGGATAGATGCAGATAATGCTGACTATCGCGGCGTTGAGCATCTTGTTTATGCTTCTAGTTCAAGCGTTTACGGCTCTAACAAGAAGATTCCATATAGCACAGACGACAAGGTTGATAATCCGGTATCTCTTTATGCTGCTACCAAGAAGTCCAATGAACTTCTGGCACATTCCTATTCTAAGCTCTATGGAATTCCTAGCACAGGTCTTCGTTTCTTTACAGTATATGGACCAGCAGGAAGACCAGATATGGCCTACTTTGGATTTACAAGCAAGCTCGTTAAGGGCGAGACTATCAAGATCTTTAACTATGGCAATTGTAAAAGAGATTTCACCTTCGTTACAGATATTGTTGAAGGCGTCATCAATGTGATGGGAACTGCTCCTTCTGAAAACGAGAACGGTGTAAAATATAAGGTTTATAATATTGGTAACAACGATCCTGTAAATCTTCTTGATTTTGTGGATATCCTTCAGCAGGAACTTATAAGCGCTGGTGTTCTTCCACAGGACTATGATTTTGAGGCTCACAAGGAACTTGTTCCAATGCAGCCTGGAGATGTAGAAGTAACTTATGCCGATGTGACTCCACTTCAGGAAGACTTTGGATTTAAGCCTTCTACACCGCTTAGGGATGGACTTAGGTCTTTTGCCAAGTGGTACAAGCAATATTACAATAACTAATTTGGGAGAATTTTAGAAATGCCAATTAGAGTTAACAGTTTTATGGGAAAATTTGGTTGGTTTGCAAGAAAGCATTTTCCAACCCTTGCAAGTGATGCTTACCTCAAGCTTCAGTTTATTACAAGAAGTAAATCACAGAAGGCGTATTGCGACTACTTCCTTAATTCCAAGGAAGTTCCAATGCCCAATGTTGTAAATATCGAGACTATCAACAGATGTAACTCAACCTGTTCTTTTTGTACCGCCAATGTACATGCTGAGTGCAGACCTCTTATGAAGATTGATGACGATCTTTACAAGAGCATAATCGATCAGCTTGCGGACTGGGGTTACAAGGGACATCTTACACTTTATGGTAACAACGAGCCACTTCTTGATACCAAGATTGTTGAAAGACACAAGTATGCCAGAGAGAAGCTTCCTGACAGCTTTATCTTTATGTCTACTAACGGTCTTATCCTTACAATTGATAAGGTAAAAGAGGTAGCGCCTTACATCAATCAGCTTATTATCAATAACTATTCAATGGAGATGAAGCTCCACAAGAACATTCAGGAGCTTTATGACTATGTTAAGGCTAATCCTGAGGAGTTTAAGAATCTTGATATCCAGATTCAGATGAGATACCTTCAGGAAGTTCTTACAAACCGTGCAGGAAGTGCGCCAAACAAGCAGGCTACAGAAAAGGTAATTAAAGAGACATGTCTTTTACCATTTACAGATATGTGGATCATGCCAAATGGCAAGATGGGCTTGTGCTGCTGTGATAACTTCGAGAAGACTGATTTTGGTGACCTTACAAAGATGACTCTTAAAGAGGCATGGGGCAGTGAGAGATTCCAGAAGGTTAGACGTGATATAGCAGCAGGCCGTCAGAATTATCCATTCTGTAAGCATTGTGACTTCATCGATGCCGGATTTAGAATGCAGATTGTAAATGCTATTCTTCGTGGTGATCAGGATGCTGCCAATAAGCTTGGCGGACATGAGCGAATGAAGATTGGTAACAAGAATAATCAGGATGACAATATTAAATGATTCGAGCAATCCGTATATCATAAATACAAAATGAGGGTGATTTAATGGACAAAATTGCAGTTCTTATTCCTTGTTACAATGAGGAAAAAACTATTGGGAAGGTAGTTCGCGACGCTAAGGCGGCTCTTCCTGATGCAACTATTTATGTGTATAACAATAATTCCAAGGACAGAACAGCTGAAATTGCTGCAGAGGCCGGAGCTATTGTTAGAAATGAATATATGCAGGGTAAGGGAAATGTAATCAGACGCATGTTCCGCGAGATTGATGCCCTGGTTTATGTCATGGTTGATGGAGATGATACATATCCTATGGATGCAGCTCCTGAGATGGTGGATAAAGTTCTTAACCACAATGCGGATATGGTTGTTGGAGACAGACTTTCCTCAACTTATTATCAGGAGAATAAGAGACCTTTCCACAACTTTGGAAATAACCTTGTAAGAGGCAGTATCAACAAACTCTTTGATTGCAATATCAGAGATATCATGACAGGCTTTAGAGCTTTCAGCTATGAGTTTGTTAAGACATTCCCTGTACTGTCCAAGGGGTTTGAGATTGAGACTGAGATGACTATTCACGCTGTATATAACAACATGCAGATTGATAATGTTGTCATTGATTACAGAGATCGTCCAGAAGGATCAGTTAGTAAGCTCAACACCTACTCTGACGGCTTCAAGGTTTTAAGAACTATCATGAGACTATATAGAAGCTACAAACCTTTTGGCTTCTTTACACTTATAGCAGCGCTTTTGGCACTTATTTCTGTTATTTTCTTTGTACCAATTCTGCAGGAATACTGGGCTACACACCTTGTGCCAAGGTTCCCTACGCTTATTGTGTGCTGCTTTATCATGTTGTCTGCGGTGCAGAGCTTCTTTGCCGGCGTCATATTGTCAACTATGGCTATAGGTGACAGAAGACAGTTTGAGATGCAGCTTAACATGCTCCAGAGACACAAGGAGAATGATTATAATGGGTAATACTGGGAAGAAGAGCCTGGTACTGGGCGCTTCCAGAGATTTTATATTTAGTGTACTTGCACTAGTAATTTACAACGGTGTCCTACAGCTTGTGATCAATCCTGGCCTCAATGCCAGGATTGGAGCGGAGGCTTTTGGCACCGTTCTTTATTTGATTTCATTTGTATCAATCATGGGATCGGGCTTTGGCACTGCAGCCAGCTATTCACGAATGGTGGCAGCCAAGGAGAGAACTCATGAAAACGGCGACTATAACTTGTTTTTATCTATGATCGCCGGAGTGTCATTTCTTGTGACTTTCATTTCTCTTTTTATGTTAAAAGAGCTAACGTTTGCAAGCTATATCCAGATGCTGATCCTTATGATAGTGACAGTATTTAGATATTACGCAGATGTTGAGTACAGAATGACAATCAGATTTGTGGATTACTTTTTGTTCTTTACTTCTGTATCTGTAGGTTACCTGATTGGCTTATTGATCCTGCCCTACACAGGAAGCTGGGCAATCACCCTTCTTGTGGGAGAAGTGTTCGGCATTGCCTATACAGTAGTTAGGGGAAAGATTTTCAGAGCCCCCTTTACCAAGTTATCTGCAAGCTATAAGGATAATCTTAAGTCAGCCTGGATCATATCGGCAAGTAACCTTATTGGTGCACTTATCCTGAATTCAGACAGGTTACTTCTGCGACTTGCTGTTGGCGCCAGAGAAGTAACAGTGTTCTACACAGCAAGCCTTATAGGTAAGATTGTTGCTATGCTTACAACACCGCTTAATGGCATAATCATCAGCTATTTTACTAACTATAAGATAAAGCTTGATAAAAAGAAATTTGGACTTATCGGTGTTGCAATGGCTGTATTGTCTATAATTGGAGCCTTTGTGTGCACTGTGGTTTCCATGGTGTTTGTAAAAATCATGTATCCAGATGTATTTGAAGAGGCGCAGGACTATTTCTTTCTGGCAAACCTCGGTCAGATTCTGTATTTCATCTCGGGATCTCTTATGGTCATAATCATGAGTTTTACGAAAGAGAAGATGCAGCTTGTGATCAATGTGATCTACATCGTAGCCTTTGCGGCAATTGTTGTTCCACTTACATTTATCCAGGGCCTCTTTGGTATGGCCATTGGACTTGTCGCAGTTAACTTCATCCGCCTCATAGCAACTGCAGTCATTGGTATTAGAAGATTGTGATAACGTACGGCCCTTTGGTCTGCGTCAACAAAACGCACAATTTTTGTTCCGCCAAACCAAGCACTTCACCGAGCCCAAAGCATAAGTCTCTGCGTGCAAAGGCACTTGAGACTTATTGGTCTCGATTCCGCGGTTTGGAACGTCACAAAATATTGTGCATTTTTACTGTACTAACGCGGCCTGGCCCTTTGAATACCTGAACTTATATGTGTTAGCATTATCATAGTAAATTTCTCTGGATTTCTTAAGATATTAAACACTACGAGGATGCGCATCGGTATGAGATGATAAATATGGCTAAAGCAACTGTGCTTCGTGCGTAAGTGTCACAAGCGATATTTGCTCTTGCAGCCAAATAAGTATCATGATTGAGAAAAAGATACTTATTGTGGTTACGTAGGTTTTCCGGGTAGAGAAAAGGTCTGGGGACACCGGAGGAGTACGAGTGCATGATATTTTGTGACGTTTCAAACCATGGAGGCGAGACCAATCAATTTCAAATGCCTGTGCATTTTAAATTGATGCTATGGGCTCGCTGGAATGTTTGGTTTGACGGAACAAAAATCATGTGCTGTAGGACTCTGGTGTCACCAGACCTTTTGTAAATTCATTAAATCAGAAAATTGCGGCGTTCATCACTGTGGCTGAGCGAGGATGTAGTCACCGTTAATGTACTTGTCGTACTGGTCGGAGAAGTGTTCCTTAAGAGTAGCTGGATCCATGCGGTAAGTCTCATCCGGATTGAACTCTGCAATCTTGATGAAGTCACCGTCTCTGTAAGCTGTAGGCTCGTAACCCTCTACACCGTTAGGAATGTGGGCAATAAGTCTTGCCATGATCCTACGGCCAGTCTCTGTTAAGTGGACTGTATCCTGCAGGTACTGCTCCTGAGTATCTACGTAGAGATCACACTTTGTGTGGTACATACCATCAAAAATATAGGTTCCCTGATCCCCTGCAACGTTACCCATCTTATCAGCGTAATTAGCAAGTGTTCCAATTCCGTTACTTACAACAAAGCTATCTCCAAGATATGCGCCATTGCCGTCCTTGTAGATTCCGTAAAATGGGTATATCATAACAAATTTGGCCTGAGGGCTGATTCTCTTAAGAACTGAAATACCATAGGAAAGTGATCCGTAGAAGGTATATTCCTGAGGCAAATCAGTTGGGTTACCATCGGGATCATTGATATCAAGTGGAGTCTTCATCATGAAGTCGTTGAAACCATATTCAATAAAATAATAATCTACCTGAGATGGATCAATCTGGTTCATTGTATTAAGAACATCAGGATAACTCTCAGCCAGAACTTTGTTTCTGTCTACCTGGCCAGACAGACAATAAGTCATTCCCAGAAAACAGTTATCTGTCCAGTTTTCATAGTCAAGGTAACCTGCAGATGTTCTTTTAAATGCAGCGGTTGTTCCGCCAATTCCAAGATTGTATACTGTGGCATTGGGAACTCTCTGGCCAACAAGTGTCGGGATATCAGTTCCATCGCCTCGGCCATTAGCCATCTGGCTGTCTCCAAAGAATACCATTACAAGGTTGTCGTCAACAGGGTTTTCTTCCTGAGGAGTTTCAGTAACTTCTACACTGGCACCAGCTGTAGGATCATTGTAATCTGGCTCTTCTAAACTGTCAGCAACTATGATGTTACTGGAAATATCCTGACTTGCATCATCTGATGCATCAACATTTTCGTCATTGATATATTCTGTGGCTTCCTTGGAATCATCTTTTCCAAGAGAACATCCAGAAAGTATCATTGAGAATGATAGTGTAAGTGCTGTAAGTACAGCGAATTTCTTCTTCATATCTTTTAACCTCTCTTTTAAATACTCCAATTGCCATTTTATCACTAAAATTCATGCTGTGAAGATTTTGGAAACAAGATTAAGAAAATCTTAAAGAATTTACGATATTCCGTTAATTACAAAAAACATAGATTGCGGTGCAATAATATTTATTATTTGGTAATTAGAAGTACGCTGAATAATAAATTTTTCTCAAATGTTGAAGTATAAAAGCGCGTAATGTATACTACATATGTTGGTTTTTGTATTAGGAGAGTTTTGCACTTTCCTGGAAACTAACGCTAGAATACTGAAGTTTAGAGGGAGTGCGTATGAAGAAGGCGTTGATAATCGGAGCTGGACCTGCGGGCCTTACAGCGGCCTATGAGCTTTTGACCAAGTCACAGGATTATCAGGTTATTGTATTTGAAGAGACACAGCAGTTTGGAGGTATTTCCAGAACTGTTAATTATAAAGGAAACCGTATGGATATGGGTGGCCACAGGTTCTTTTCCAAGGTACCTGAGGTTAATGAGTGGTGGCAGAATATGCTCCCAACTCAGGGACATCCTTCATATGATGATATTGTTCTTGACAAGCATATGGAGCTTACTGAGGGTGGACCTGATCCTGAGAAAGAAGACAGAGTTATGCTTCGTCGTAACAGGGTTTCCAGAATCTTTTTTGATCGTAAGTTCTATGATTACCCTATTTCACTTAAGGTTGAGACCTTCAAGAACATGGGTCTTTTAAAGACCATTGCCTGTGGCTTTTCCTACATTGGAGCCATGATCTTCAAGAGACAGGAGAAGTCTTTGGAGGATTTCTATGTCAACAGATTTGGCAAGAAGCTTTATTCCATGTTCTTTGAGTATTATACAGAGAATCTTTGGGGCAGACACCCATCTGAGATTGATCCTTCCTGGGGAGCTCAGAGAGTTAAGGGCGTTTCTATTTTAGAGGTTTTGAGAAATGCCTTCCGCAAGAAGACTGGCAAGACTGGCGGTAAGGTTGAGACTTCTCTTATCGAGGAGTTCAGCTATCCTAAGCTTGGACCTGGTCAGCTCTGGGATGTTACTGCAGAAGAAATCAAGAAGCTTGGCGGAACAATTATCATGAATGCCAAGGTTGTTAAGATCCGCAAGAAGGGCAACCATATCGTAGGTGTTTCCTATCTTCAGGATGGTAAAGAGATAGATATAGACGGCGATGTAGTAATAAGCTCAATGCCTGTCAAGGATCTGGTTGCTGGAATGAATGATGTTCCTGCAGAGCCAGCAAGGATTGCTGCAGGTCTTCCTTATCGTGACTACATGACTCTTGGTGTCCTTGTTCCTAAGCTCAACCTTGAGAACAAGACTAAGATCAAGACTATTGGCAATATCGTTCCTGATAACTGGGTTTACGTTCAGGATAGAACTGTTAAGATGGGCAGATTCCAGATTTACAACAACTGGTCTCCTTACCTGGTAAAAGATCTTGAGCATACCGTATGGGTTGGTCTTGAGTATTTCTGCTTTGAAGGCGACAACATGTGGAATATGACAGAGGATGAGTTTGCCAAGATGGCTATCGATGAGATGGTTACTCTTAACCTTATCAGCGATGCTTCAGAAGTTATGGACTACCACATGGAGCGTGTCAAGAAGGCATATCCAGCTTACTTTGATACTTATGAAGAGATGGATAAGCTTGTTGAATATCTCAACACTATCGACAATCTGTACTGCGTAGGACGTAACGGACAGCACAGATATAATAATATTGACCATTCAATGTGCACATCCTTTGAGACTGTCAAGAATATTATTAGCGGTGAAACTGATCGTTCTAATATCTGGAATGTCAATACGGAAAAAGAGTACCACGAAGCCGATGAAAAGGGCGTTTCAGAGGCAGAGGATGAAGTAGAAGTAGACTAAAATTTCAAATAGGGGTATAATGCGGGGCGGTGTTTTTATTCTGCGCCGCATTTTTCATATTTGAAAAAACAAAGGAGTTTTATGAAAAAGATCAGTATCTTGATTCCATGCTTTAACGAGGTGGAAAACGTAGAGGGAATCTCTACAGCAGTAGAAACAGTACTTAAGGAAAAGTTGTCTCGTTACGACTACGAGATTGTCTTTATTGATAATGCATCAACAGATGGCACAAGAGATAAGATAGAGTCCATCTGCGCGGGTAACCCCAAGATAAAGGCTATCTTTAATGTCACAAATTTTGGTCAGTTCAATTCACCCTTTCACGGAATGTGCAGCCTTGATGGTGACTGCGTTATTCCTATCTGTGCAGATTTCCAGGATCCTGTGGAGCTTATTCCTGTATTTGTGGAAAAGTGGGAGCAGGGCCACAAGATTGTCAGCGGCATAAAGTCATCAAGTAAGGAAAACGGTTTTATCTATTTCCTTAGAACAATGTATTACAAGATGATAAAGAACATGAGTAATGTCCGCATGATCGAGCATTTTACAGGCTTTGGTCTTTATGACAAGACCTTTATCCAGCTTCTTAGAAAGCTCAATGATCCAGTGCCTTTCATAAGAGGCATCGTTGCCGAGTATGGCGAGGGCTTCAACATGACAACTGTTGAGTACGAACAGCCTCAGCGCCGCGCCGGCAAGACGCACAACAATTTTTACACTTTGTATGATGCAGCTATGCTGAGCATCACCTCTTACACCAAGGTAGGACTTCGCCTGTGCACTATTGCAGGCTTTGTATGTGCACTTATTGATATTATCGTTGCCTTTGTATATCTGGTACTTAAGCTTACTCACTGGTACAGCTTCCATGCGGGCTACGCACCAATGATCATTGGTATGTTCCTGATCGGTGCTATACAGCTCTTTTTCATCGGGCTTATGGGTGAGTATATCCTGAATATCAATACTCGTGTCATCGGAAGACCGCTTGTAGTTGAGGAAAAGAGAATCAACTTTTGATATAATATGATATAGGTGTCATAGACCATAATGCTTACATGTTTACATGTATATCATTATGGTCTAATGACCCGAACAAATATGAGGAAAAAGCAATTTGCGAAGCAAATTAGCGATTTCCGAATATTTGTAGAATTGCGAGAATGACGAAGTCATGGAGCAATTCGTATATCATATAAAATAGGTGTCATAGACCATAATGCTTACATGTTTACATGTATATCACGTGATAAAAGTGTCATGTATAAATAGTTAAAGGAGAAATTTTATGTCTAATAAGGTTTGTATCGTAGGAATAGCAGGAGGAACAGCGTCAGGTAAGACCACTATTGTGCGCAGGATCAAGGAGAAATTTGGTGATGACATTGTAGTTATCAACCATGACTCATATTATAAGGCACATGATGATCTTTCCTATGAGGACAGGTCACGCCTTAACTACGATCACCCTGAATCTTTTGATACAGATCTTATGATCGCGGATGTAAAAAAACTTAAGAATAATCAGGAAATTGATATGCCTGTTTATGATTACACTGTTCACAACAGATCAGATGCCACAGTGCATGTTGTGCCTAAAAAGGTAATTATTGTAGAGGGTATCCTTATCCTGGAAAATAAGGAACTCAGAGACCTTATGGATATCAAGGTCTTTGTTGAAACAGATGCGGATGAGAGACTCATGAGAAGAATCCGCCGTGATATGGTTGAGAGGGCTCGTTCTATTGACTCAATCCTTACTCAGTATGCTGAAACTGTTAAGCCTATGCATGAGCAGTTTGTTGAGCCTTCTAAGAAGTATGCGGATATCATCATCCCTAGAGGTGGTGAGAACCTGACAGGTATCAGCATCCTGCAGGAGCACTTGAATCTCGTGCTTAACACTGACAGGGACTGAGAATATCGTCTTGACGACTTATAATATGTCTAATATTTTGCTGGTAAGGTCTAGATAAAATCAATATGTCGAATAGATGATATTAAATAAGTGTGAAAAAGGTGGATGTTGGCTTGATTATAGTTGCTTGGTCAGTAATAAAACTAATTTTCTTTTTGCTTGTAGTTCCATTTTTGATCGGAGTTCTTGTAAATGGCATGCTTCCGATTGTCAGAAGGACAGTGGGCATTACTATGATTCTTGGCTACGTGGTATATTTTGCGGTGTTTGAAGTCATCGCTATACCATGTATGCTTCATTATGTCTACAATGCTTTTTCTTATTGTACGAAGTATTATCTGGTGGCAACGCTGATACTTGCCGGATGTGGACTATTTAGACTTATCTTTTGTCTAAGGAAAAAGGGCCTGTCCCTGTTATCTATTTTCCCTGGAGAGACACATGCGACGGCCCATGAGCTATTAAGCCCAAGGTCTGATCCACGGATGCTCAAACTCAATTACTCTCTGGAGAGCAGGATTTACTGGGGAATTTTCTTTGCACTTGTTCTACTTCAGATGGTGCTTGCTGTGGTGCTTGCAAGCTTTGATGGTGATGATGCCTATTATGTTGTAGAATCGCTTCTGGCGCAACAGGCAGATGTCATGAATACCATTTTGCCATACACTGGAATGTCAACATCTTTTGACATCAGGCATGCGCTGGCTGTTATCACAATGTGGACAGCTTTTATAGGGAGAGCCTGTGGAATACATACGACTATTGTTTCACACTCAGTAATCCCGGTCCTTGTAATACCATTTGTTTATCTGGTTTATGTTGAGATTGCAAGGATTCTTTTTAGAAGAAGACAGGAAATTATTCCAGTATTTATGATCATTGTCTCATTCCTTATGATGTTTGGAAATGTGTCAATCTACACACCGGCCACATTCTTTTTGACCAGGACCTGGCAGGGCAAGACAATTGTTTGTAACCTTGTATTTCCGCTGATTTTCTGGGTTTTCCTCTGGATGCTGGAAGATAGCAAAAGAAGATCCATCTTTGGTGGAAAAAGCGCTATGGCGACAGAGTCCTACGAGGAATATAGGGAAGC
This sequence comes from Butyrivibrio sp. INlla14, assembly GCF_900102515.1. Taxonomy (GTDB): domain Bacteria; phylum Bacillota; class Clostridia; order Lachnospirales; family Lachnospiraceae; genus Butyrivibrio. Next base: position 50,247 of record NZ_FMVS01000012.1, on the reverse strand, counting down.
GAAGCTTATTTATCGGATTTCGCCTTGGATTTTCCTGGCACTTATAAATATGCTCTCAGGAGTATGTACTTCACTGGGCGTTTTCTTTGGAAGTGGTTTGTGCGCTCTCTTTACGCTGGTACTTCTTTTATTTGAGAGAAATTTTCGGGTTATCTTTGGTGCTATATGCTGCGTGATCCCCAACATGATTTATGTATGGATATATTGGATGTTGCTCCACAGGTGATTGTGCAGATAACCGTAATATAGAAACGCAAATATAGATAAGCAGATTAGTTTAGTGAGGACATTATGTACGGAATATTCATGGAGTGCTGGGTAGACTTAAAGCTCTATGGCGGGAACGGGGCGATTCTTCTAATGTTTCTGGCATCGGCTATTTACCTGGTCATATGTGAAAAGAGCTTAAAAAAGAAAATAATGCTTGGGATAGTGCCGCTTCTGATACTTTTGGGATTTCTTTTCCCTGTTACAAAGATTTTGTATGTGGCGGTTTTTGACGATGGAAGTGATACTTATTATAGGATTATGTGGCTGATCCCAATGTATGTGGTCATTGGTTTTGCCGCCTGCAGATTTATCTTTTCCCTGAAAAAGAGTATGTATCAGAGGATTGCCTTCGTGGCGGCGCTTGCTATTATTGCGTCTACAGGTTCTTTGGTGTATGCCAGCAGGCATATGACAGTTGCTGAGAATCTATACCATATTCCACAGAAGGTTATTGATATTTGTGATGTGATCGCGCCTGAGGATGGAGAGCCCAGAGTTCGCGCAGCCTTCCCTTCTGAGCTGGTGCATTTTGTAAGGCAGTATGATACTGACATACTTATGCCTTTTGGTCGTGATATAGTGGTAACTCAATGGGGTTATTACAATCATGTTTATGAAGTTATGGAAAAGCCCGAGGTAATTGATGCCAAGGCACTTGCTGAGGCTACAAGAGAGACCAAGTGCAGCTATGTTATCCTTGCTGAAGATAGAAAGATAGATGGAGATTTGCTTGATCTTGGCTTTGAGCTTGTGACCAGCATGCATGGCTACAATATTTATGCTGATCCTGAGATCATCGGGGGATGAGACAGATATGAGGAATGCATAGTGGCTATCACGTATACTATGTAAGGCGGATTACGACAGTGTGCTTGTCTGGTGATAGCAGCACAATGAAAGAAATATAGAAATTCAGGTAGTACAATGGATAAAAAGATTCAGGAATATTTAGATAGGGTTCACCAGTCAGATTTTGACATGTTGTGCGAGGTGGACAGAATTTGTAAAAAGCACGGTATTCAGTATTTTTTGCATGGAGGCACATTTCTTGGGGCTGTAAGGCATCAGGATTTTATTCCATGGGATGATGATGTGGATATTCTTTTCCTCAGAAAAGATTATGAGAAGTTTCTGGAAGTCTATGAGAATGAGGCAGATAAGAGATTTAAACTTCTAAGATTTGAGAGATATCCACAATTTTTTGACTTTATAACCAAGATTGCAGATCAGTCGCTTACCTACGAGGGCACAACCTTTGGGGCTGAGGACTTTTACGATAACAGATATTCACATCCTACACTGGATCTGTTTGTGTTTGATGTGGAGGCAGATAACCACAAGTGGCAGCTTACAAGGTTAAAGCTCTTGTATGCTCTGGCCATGGGCCACAGGCCTTTTATTGACTATAGTAAGTTCAAGGGAATCATGAAGGCGGTAGCCTTTGTCCTGGCTGGTGTGGGAAGGCTGATCCCATTTAAGTGGATCGCTCATAGATATATTAATATCCAGGCGGAGGGCGGTCTTGCGGGGCTTGTACGAGACCAGGCAGGAGCTGGCAATGAATCTGGTACTGACATTAGCACAGGCACAAAAGCTGATACAGAATCAGGTACGGATACAGAGGGAGGTCATAGATTCATCTTTATTTCTAATGAACAGCCAGATCCCAGATACTGGGGACTTGACTTTGACGCGGAGCATTTGATCTATGGGCCAGATACAGGCATGATCAGGGGAAAAGAGTTCCCTATTCCCAAGAATCATGATAAGTGGCTTAGAAAGACTTACAAGGATTATATGTCTTTGCCACCAGAGGATAAGCGCGTGCCAATGCATGTCAATGTGATCCAGGAGTGATGAGCATTGGCTGAGATTTAAGTTGTAACGTCTATTGAATTAGTAGCAGAATAGATTTTTTGAATTTTGTATTTTGTATTTCGGAAAGAAGGTTTTTATGAAAACAGTAGCTCTTATAATTGCAGGTGGAACAGGTGCAAGGATGCATCAGGATATTCCCAAGCAGTTTCTGACTGTAAATGAAAAGCCAGTAATCGTGTATACGCTGGAGGCTTTTCAAAATCATCCAGAGATAGATTCTATAGCTGTTGTGTGCGTTGAAGGCTGGGAGCAGATGGTGTCAGCATACGCCAAGCAGTTTAATATCGATAAGCTTGAGTATATAGTTCATGGCGGCGAAAACGGCCAGAGCTCCATTAGAAATGGTGTATATGAGCTTGAGAAGCATTTTGACAAGGATGATATTGTACTGATTCACGATGCTATAAGGCCTATGGTTTCTGCTGAGATCATTTCTGACTGTATCATGAAGACCAAGCAGCATGGAAACGCCATCACAGCAATTCCCTGTGCGGAAGCTATGCTCACAACAACAGATGGTGTTAAGTCTGATGAATCCTACCCAAGAGATAACCTAAAGAGAACTCAGACTCCACAGGGCTTTAAGATTGGCCAGATCTGCGACCTTCACAGGGAAGCTTTGGAAAAGGGAATCACAGCTTCAGTTGCATCCTGCACACTTATGATCGAATTGGGCAGGGAAGTCTTTTTCTCCCAGGGGTCTGAGAAGAATATCAAACTTACAACAGTTGAAGATATCGATATTTTCAAGGCACTTCTTGTCAGCAAGAGAAGCGAGTGGCTTAAATAAGCTGCAGCATATGTCAATGAGAGTGGCATAAATAAACTGCAACACATGTCAATGTGAGTGGACTAAATGGAGCCACGCAGCTGCGTATTGGCTCGAGATAAGAGAAAATCAAGGTGAGTTTGACATAGAGAAAACAGGGGGAAGTTAGTTGGACAGGGAAAAAACAATATATGATAGCAAGTTGTATATAGAGGATTTGCACACAGCGGCGCAGCATACTCTCGGAATCGAGAAACTGCGCGGAATGAGCGTGCTTGTAACAGGAGCTAGTGGAACCATTGGCTCCTTTATTGTTGATGAACTGTGCGAGTACGGAGAAATACATGTTATTGCCTGCGGTAGGAATACTGAAAAGCTTCAAAAAAGATTTAGCAGATTTGCGGGGGCTGGTTACTTGAAGTTCTGCAGTCTTGATATTCTCGACGATAGCTCTTTTGACAAATTACCAGATGAGCATGTGGATTACATTATCCATGCGGCTGGAAATGCCTTTCCGTCAGCCTTTATAGATCATTCTGATGAGACAGTAAGGGGCAATATCTGCGGAACAGCAAGACTTTTGGAGTATGGCAGAAGCCATGGCTGCCAGAAGTTTGTGTATGTGTCTTCTGGAGAAGTTTATTCCCTGGATGAAGAGGATAGAAAAAGTTGGGCTGATAAGTGGAATATGGCTATTTCAGGTTCTGGTTCTGAGGATGCGTTGATAGATGAGTTTTTGGATGAGCCAGTACTTGATTCGGATAGTCCAAGTGAATCAAAGCCGTATGATCCTGTACGGATTTACATGCAATTAGTTCAAAATGAGGTGACCCAGAGAGGCCCTCGTTCCTGCTATCCTGTGAGCAAGGCAGCAGCGGAAGCCATGTGTCTTTCACACATAAATACAGTGGTTGTCCGCCCATGCCATACCTTCGGCCCTGGAATCACAGGCTCTGATGACAGAGCCCATGTCCAGTTTGCTAAAAAAGCTGTAGCCGGCGAAGATATTGTCCTTAATAGCGCAGGTACTCAGCTTCGCTCCTACAATTATGTGGCAGATGCCGCATCCGGAATTGTCAGCGCCATGCTAAGTGGTGAACTAGGTGCCATGAGAGATAAAGAGTTTGAACCTCAAAACCGGGTATTTGACATTTGCTCAAGAGAAAACGAAATAACTATCAAGGGCCTGGCTGAGCTTATTGCGTCAGTTACTGGAGTCAATGTCTTGGTGAAGGAGGCTGATGCAAGGGAAAAGAGCCTCCAATCACCGATAAATAAACAAATTCTTGATCCGGCTAATCTTGAGAAAATTGGCTGGAAAAAAGCCTTTGACTTAAATACAGGCGTGGAACATTTTGTGGAGATAATAAATATGTATTGATCATTATAGGGTGCTGGAAAACAATGACATTTAATTCGTATGAGTTTTTGCTTTTATTTTTGCCCATTTTTATTATTGGGTTTAACTGGATAAAGAGAGTGGGGCGCAAAAAAGGAAAGGCACAGATGCTGGTAGATTTGTGGATTGTGCTGGGATCTTTGTGCTTTTATGGGCTTTTTGGGATGCAGAATCTTGGCATAATCCTGATAAGTCTGTGTCTTAATGCCTGCACTGCAATTCCTATGGCTTTCATGAGAGATAGCAGGGTTAGGCTTCATTTTGGGCAAAAAGAGATAGCTCCAGTTCATATATGGATGGCTGTTGGAGTTATTACTAATCTTGTACTTCTTTTGTTCTTTAAGTTGTGGGGAGCTTTTCTTCCTATAGCTATCAGTTTTTATACCTTTAATCAGATTTCATATATTGTAGATCTGGGAAGAGGCGAAATCGCGGAGTTTAGTCTTTTAGACTACTTGTCTTACATTCTCTTTTTCCCAAAGCTTCTTCAGGGGCCACTTATGGGATATGGTGACTACAGGCAGCAGGTTGAAGCGGCATGTGAAAAAAGCTTTGATGCAGAGGTGGTGCTGCGAGGACTATATCTCTTTTCCCTGGGACTATTCAAAAAGGTGATCATGGCGGATACCCTTGGGAAGGCTGTGGATTATGGGTATGAGAATCTTCTGGGCCTTGGAAGTATTGAGGCTGTGCTGACAGCGGTGTTTTATTCCTTCCAGCTGTACTTTGATTTTAGCGGCTACTGCGATATGGCAAGTGGCGTGTGCATGATGATGGGGCTTGAGCTTCCTCTTAACTTTAATTCTCCATACAAGGCAGTGAGCATTGTGGATTTTTGGAAAAGATGGCACATCACTCTCACTAAGTTTTTTACCAAGTATTTGTACATTCCCCTTGGTGGAAACAGGCGGGGAGCTGGCAGGATGTACCTGAATTTCATGATTGTCTTTCTCCTGAGCGGGTTCTGGCATGGAACCGGCTGGAACTTTATCATCTGGGGAGCTATGCATGGTGTCTTGTTTGTGGTGACAATGGCACTTGGTAAGAACGCGCATAAAGATGCGAATCAGAGGAAGGTTGTTTCCTGGACTGGCAGAAATCGTAATCCTGAAAGAGATGGTGATCGATCAGCGTATTTTGTGGTGATTCGCGGCATATCGTTGAGGAATTTGTTGGGTAAATTGTTTACATTCATATATGTCACCGCAGCCTGGGTTTTCTTTAGGGCTGAGAATGCAGGACAGGCTATTGGACTGTTCAGACAGATATTTGTAGGCGGCATCAGGAAGATTGGAACAGGCATGAGTTCTATATTCCAGCTTGATGAATTGTGGTATGTGATAAAGGTCACACCTCTTATGAGGTTTGGATTTGTATGGGAACTGTGCTTGTGGATATTTCTTGTGGGCTCTGTCGTTATGGTGTTCTTTTGCAAGAATGCGCAGGAGAAGGCAAGGGAGCGCAAGATAGGACTGTGGACAACGCTTGTTACGGCTTTTCTACTGCTGTGGTGCATTGTAAGCTTTGGCGGCGTAAGTACATTCTTGTATATGAATTTCTGAGAAAATTGATTTGCATATAAGGGTTCCGTGAAGGACGTTAGAGTAGTGATTACACGAAAGTGTATGAAACAGTAGATTTCGTGTAAGAGGTTCTTCTGAGGCGGTTATACGAAAGTGCAGGAAGATAAGATTTTCGTGTAAGCCAAGAATATAGGCTCTTAAGAAGTCTTTATATGCAAGTTAATGGAAAGTAGATTTGCATATAAGGGTCTCGGGTGGGGCATTACGGTAGTGGTTACACGAAAGTGCATGAACTAGTAGATTTCGTGTAAGAGGTTCTTCTGAGGCGATTATACGAAAGTGCAGGAAGATTAGATTTTCGTGTAAGCCAAGAACAGAGGCTCTTCGGAAGTCTTTATATGCAAGTTAATGGAAAGTAGATTTGAGTATAAGAAATGAGTGAAATGATGCAAGAAACTAAAGACAAAATTAAGAATACAGAAGAATATAAGCCAGAAGGTACAGGCAGGCAGAATACATCAACAGTTAACGAAACAGCTAACGAAGACTTGCACAACACAAAGCACTACGCAAGACTCCTTGCCCTACTCCTGGCGCTGGTGTTTGCAGGGCTGTGTGCTATGGCGGCGCTTGTGGCCTATGTTGATCCGTTCTTCCACTACCATGCGCCGCTTGCGGATTTTCCCTACATTGTGGATAATCAGCTGAGCCAGAATCCGGGAATGGCGCGGAATATGACCTATAATGCCTGCATTATAGGATCATCAATGACAGTAAACTTTGACACGGATGATTTCAAGGATATTTGCGGATTTGATACTTTGAAACTTAGTTACAGTGGGGCTTATCCCAAGGATGACAGCAATATTCTGGAAATTATCTATGACGAAGGCAGCTTGTCCAGGAAGACAAACGGCATGGATGCAGTGTTCTTTGCAATGGATATACCTGTAATGGCGGCAGATACAGACACTGTGAAGTATCCAAGGCCTGAGTATCTGTATGATGACAATATATTTAATGATGTTAAGTATCTGCTGAACAAGGATGTCTTGTTTCAATATATTTTCAGGCCTATAGTTCAGGGCAAGGGTTCAGATCTTTCTGAAATTTATTTTAGTTGGTGGACTCCGGAATATTACAACATTCAGTGGGTTATGCACACCTATGAAGAGCCTGAGAAGGTGGATGAAGAGATGGCTGCAGACACACTTATACCAGCAACGCAGGAGAATCTTGATGTCAATATTCTTCCCTACGTAGAGGCACATCCTGAGACGGAGTTTTACTTCTTCTTTCCGCCCTATAGCATTTTGTATTGGCACAACGTGATGCAGGAAAATACACTTGAAGCAACCTTTACGCAGTACCAGTATGTGGCTGACAGGTTACTAGATTATGATAACGTGCATCTTTTCTACTTCCAGGACATGGATGAAGTGACAGACCTCAATAACTATGCGGACTATTCTCACTATAAACCGGAGATAAACAAATATATGGTAGAATGTTTTAAGAAAGGTGACCATGAGATAAAGTCGACAAAAGAGATGGAAGATGCACTTTCAAAAATGCGTGCTATAATAGATGGGTTCGACTTTGAAACATTATTATCAACTGACTGGGGATAAAAAATCATGAAAGGAGCCTGTGGCACATAGATGCCATGACTTACATTATGAACAGAAATGAACGTGAAACAAGAGGCAAAAGAGAAAACTTTGACAAGAAGAGTTTTAGCTTCTCAGACATACCAATGTGGTTTCATTTTGTTGTAATTGGAATAATCCTTGCGGTAATAGCTTTTTCAGTATTTAAGCTTGTTAAGTGGAATCAGGGAACAGCAGAGCTTGACCAGACTGAGACTGGCAGCATGGAGATAGAGGTTCTGGACCAGATATTTCTTTTGCCTGAGGCTAATAGAGAGGGGCATGAGTACGATGACGAGGAGACGATCCTGTTTCTGGGGAATGACGCCATCACTCATATGCAGGGAGATGACGGAGTGTGCAACAAAGTGGCCCAGAAACTTGGTGCAACTGTGATCAATTGTGGATTCCCAGCGTCCTGTGTTGCCAATAAGAACGCAAACTTCTACGATGGCGATGCAATCGATGCTTTCAGCTTCATAAATGTGGCAAACAGCATCGCAAGCGGGGACTATAGTCTCATGGAGCAGAATGCCGGCAAATTCGATAATGGAACATATCAGGCTTCAATCGACAATCTCAAGAACCTTGATTTTAACAAGGTTGATACAATTGTTATTTACTACAATGCTCAGGACTACTTAAATGGAAGAGCCGGTATGGATCCTAATAACGACGTTAATCCTATTACCTACAGAGGTGCGCTCAATGCAGGAATCAAGGCACTTCAGGAAAAGTATCCATTTATCAGGATCGTATGTATGTCTTTTACCATGTGCTATGGTTATGATTCAACTGGCATGGTAAGTGGAGACAGAGTAGACCTTGGAAACGGCAAACTTACAACATATCTTCAGTTTATGATCGACATTTCCGGTGAAAGAGGTGTCTCTTTTATCGACAATTATTATGGAACTATCGATGAGGACAATGCAGATCAGATGCTTACAGACATTATTCATGTGAACGAAGCCTGCAACGAGCATGTAGCACAGCATTTCGTGGAGGCAATATATCCAGGGGATAACTAAGACTGTAGAGTTAACGGAGAAATAAAAATTGAAAAAGAAAATAGGAATTGTGGATATCCTGCAGCTTCAGGGCGCAGTTATTGTGTATTCCCTTTCAACTGTGGCCGGGAAGCTGGCTTCAGAACATCCATTTTTATCATTTAAATATATACTGTTTTTTGGACTTGAGTTTGTGATCCTTGCAGTTTACGCACTTATCTGGCAGCAGATGATAAAGAAGTTTCAGATTTCGGTTGCCAGCGCCAATAAGGCAATCACACTTTTGTGGTCAATGCTTTGGAATTTCCTTCTCTTTTCCACAGGAATCACACCCTGGAAGGTTGTTGGAGTATTGCTGGTCATTGCGGGTGTTGTGATCATGAATATGGGAACTGATGAGGATAATACCGGAAATGCTAATGATAGTGTGGATGGATCAGATGCAGGCGGAAAGGAGAACAGAGATGTTTAATGTTTTTCTTTTGCTGATGCTGCTATCTGAGATCATTGCAGCCAGTTCACAGATGCTCCTTAAAAAGAGTGCCAACAAGGAGCATAGCTCTTTTATCAAAGAGTATTTGAATCCCTACGTGATAATAGGGTACGGACTCTTAGTGTTGTCCATGGTAATCTGCATCGTCTGCTACGGCGATGATAAGCTTGGCTACATGGGAACTGTAGTAATGGAGCCTGTTAATTATGTACTTGTGATGATCATGTCCAGATTTATCTTTGGGGAAAAGATAACCAGCAAAAAGGTAATTGGTGCCCTGCTTATAATAGGCGGCATCATGGTATTTAATATTTTAGGGTAAAACTTCCCGCTTTTGATGCGCTTGGGACATGTAAAGAGGCTGCCGATTTAAGGCAGCCTCATTGTATTAATTGGTTTCATCAAATTCTCGAGTTCTTGCGCCCATGCTCTTTAACTGCTTTTTGCGGTCATACATCATGTGGTCTGCTCGTTCGAACAGATCATGTAACTGTTCATCATTCGGCTGAAGTGTTGCATAGCCAATAGAAACAACAACACCATTGTTCTTGATGTTTTCTTCTACCTGCTTATTAAAGGCTTCAATGACTTCACCTCTGGTATCGTAACCTTTTCCCAGCAAAAGAACAACAAACTCATCACCACCTGTTCTATATACAGAACCATGGTTGAAAAGATCACAAATAAGAGCGCTTGCATCCTTGATAAGCTGATCGCCGGCAGCATGCCCCTGGGTGTCGTTGACATATTTTAGTCCATTTATATCGCAAGCAACAAGGGCAAGTTTTTCGATGGTTCCTTCACGGATCCTGATGTTTAATTGAGATTCCGTCTCCATGTAGGCATGTTTATTTCTGACTCCTGTCATTGAATCTGTATTTGCCATGCTCTTGAAGACTTTGCTGTTTTCTTTTTCTTCTTCCAGCTTATCGTTGGTAACACGCCTTATCATGTAGAACAAAATAGCTGAGAATATAGTAGCTACCGTAAGCAGGAATATTATATGTATGTTATTGGCGACAAGACTTTGATCGCTGATTTCCTTGATCTGATCCTGAATAACACTCTCGCGGATCATTACAACCAGCTCCCATCCGGTGTCTGGCACGGGCTGATAGAAAATAGTATCTACTACGTCGTCTCTTATAGTAAAAGTTAATGTTCCCTTTTTCTCATTTGCAAAATCATCCCGGAATGAATTCCACTTTTCATCTGAAACAGTACCTTTTGTGGCATCAAAAATATTTTTTGTTCCTATAATTGGGCCCAGCTCAGTTTCAGATAGGTTTCCACCATTTGTAGAATACAGCGCAAAATGAGTACTTTCCTGATCATCAAAAGCAAGTAGTTCAACTATGTCATTTATATTGATCTGAACAAAGCATGCTTTAAACTGTTTTCCAAGTAATTTTATATCTATTGGAATAGCAAGACAGAGCTCTTTGGATGAACCATAGATGAATACGGTGCTTATCATTTTGTCGTCCAGAGTTTTCCTTGCCAGGAAAGGATGCCTGCTTCCACCGGTATAGGTGGTATACTGCGTGTAAACTATGTCATCTTTATCTACCAGAGCGAAGCGGTTAAGGGACAAAAGAGTTTTCATCCTGCCTATAGCTGCACGAAGATCGTCCTGGGATTCTATCTTTTCATCATCTGCCACATCCACGCCAATTACATCGTAGTTTCCTTCCTGAGCCTTCAATAAGCGCTTGGTCTGATCTTCATAAGAAGCGGCATCAGGAGCCATATACTCATAAGTAATGACGATCCCGTTTTCCAGATATTTCTTCTGAGCATCCTCCATCCCAAGCGCCACTGCGTCCCACCAGGGATGAACTATCTTATAAGTGAAGTAGAAATTGTATTTTTTCTTGGCGGGCACATAATCATCGAGATTATGCTCAAAATCCACCACACTATCGTTGCCGTCAGCTTTTGTTTCAGTATTAGCAGAATATCCGCTACTAGTTGTTGCAAGCGCAAGTAAAATGACTATTATCAGGGACTTTCGAAATATATTTTTCATCTTCGCAGACATAGCACCCCTCCTTGAAGACATAGCTCTCACAATAAATACTATCTACTATAAATAATACTATATTTCGATAATATCTATTCTTAAATATATATTAAAGGTTGATATAACAATTGGGAAACGAGTGAGATATTCTTTATTTGCAAATCTCTTGACATGCGGATTGCTACTCCCGCAGAATCCGCGTGTATTCGGTATTCGGAAAATGTCCAGGAAATCTATCATACACGCGCCACCAGTCTCTACTTCTAAGTACGTGTATCCTGATATTATCTATTGTATGAATATACATGCGCTGTCTGCTTCCATTCTTAGCACATGTATCCTGATAATTTCTCTGCCCATGAATATACACGCGGATTTCAATAGTATCTATATTGGCGTGTTTCCTGATGATAGCGCTAGAATAGATTGTACATGTATACAAGCTGCAAATTACTATCTGCGTGTATGCAGCCAAATTCAAGCTTTTTCGAAGTACATGCGCATTCTTTGTGATTAGGTTTCCGCGTGTATGCAGCAGAATTCAAAACTTCTCGAAGTACATGCATATTCCTTAGAATCAAGTTTCCGCATGTTTGAGGGCAACTTCAACTGCTTTTAGAAGGGTAAGATGGCGATTTAGCCGAGAAATAGCGATGGGAACAGCTCAGACATAAATGCATAACAAGAAGGTTTTATTGCTAAGGTTGCCTATATGATGGGCGTAGTGATACAATAGCTCTATATTTGGTGGAGTTTTGGCATAAGCCAAGGGAGATAAAAAGTATGAAAAAATTATTTGGAAATAAACCTAGGGGAAAGAGAGAAAGAGAGCATTATCGTGATGAAGTCATTGATTTCGATGAGGATTTCGATGAAGAGTACGATGATGCTGATTATTATGAGGATGACGACGATCGTTACGAAGATGATGATTATTCAGAAGATGAGATAGATGATCGCTATGAAGAGGATGACTATCCGGAAGAAGACGAAGTAGACGATCGCTATGAGGATGATGAATATCCAGATGACTATCCAGAAGAGGACGAAGTGGATAATCGTTACGAAGATGACTATCCAGAGGAAGATGAGGTAGTAGACAATCGCTATGAGGACGATGACGATTACCCGGAAGAAGATGAAGTAGACGATCGCTATGAGGATGATGAATATCCAGATGATTATCCAGATGATTATCCAGAAGATGATGAAATAGATGACCGTTACGAAGAGGATGACTATCCAGAAGAAGATGAGATAGACGATCGTTATGAGGACGACGATTATCCTGAGGAAGATTACTATCCTGAGAATGATGATGTAGATGAGGATATTTATTATCCTGGTGACAATAGACGTTCTGGTGGAAGAGATGACAGAGGCTCGCGTCGTAGTAGGAGAGATCGTCGCAGAGATAGAGATGACAGGGATGATAGAGATTCATTCCCAGCAAGAATTATTGCATTCCTATCAAAGACAACTGCTGTAGAAAGGATTGCTGCTATATTTGCAATTCTCCTGGTTGCGGGCGGAATATTAACAGCTACCTTTTATGTATCAGCTAAAAACAACAGATCACAGCTGGCTTCTTTTGCTGATGTTGGTTCTACAATGACAATTGGCGATGACATGGTTGTTGGAGAGAGTGGACTAATAGCTGTGGCTGATGCAGAAAGAGCTAGAGCTATGGCAGCAGAGCTTGTTTCTGAGGACAATATGGCAGAGGAAGAAGAGGTTGAGGTTGCCGATGATGCTGAGAATGTAACTATCAAGATGACTGTTACAAGTATCAAGAGCGACATCAAGGTTAAGTTCATAAATTCAGAAACCAACAAGCTTGTCGCTAACCTTCCTCTTGAGATTGAGGTTGTAGGTCCTGACGGAACTAAGGTTACCTATAATGACCATGACCAGGACGGAATCATTTATAAAAAAGATATCACTAAGGGTGAGTACAAGGTTACTCCTAAGGCCCTTCCTGAAGGATACGAGAATTACAAACTTGAGATCAAGACTAAGACTGTAACTGTAAAAGATACAGTTGAGATGAAGGCAGTTGATGTCAGCAACGAGGTCAAGAAGGAGTCTCAGGTCAATGCAGCCAAGGAAGATACAGCTGTTAAGACTGAGGTAGAGTCCAAGCTTGAAGATACAGTTGAATGGGTTGAATCAACTCAGACAGCCGTTGGCGAGAGCTCCGATGGAAACTTCACATATGAAGAAGTTAAAAAAGATGACATCCCTAATCCATCAAGCACATCTATGGTGGGAACAAGAAAGTGGATGTTCCTTGGATTTGCAAGAGGAAAAGCTAGTACTGGTTCATCTAGCACAGTTGAGAATCCTGGAGAAGGAAATGGAGAGTCCTCTGGAGAATCTTCAACTCAGCCACAGAAAGATAAGATTACAATTTCTGATCTAGATAAAACTATGAAGGTTGGTGAAACGCAGACTATTTCTTCAACTGGAACAAGTAAAACCGTAGAATACTCTTCAGATAATATTGAAGTAGTTTCTGTTTCCGGTACCACTCTTACAGCCAAGAAAGCAGGGACTGCCACAATTACCGCATCTGCAGAGAATTGCGAACCAGCTTCAGTAACTATAACTGTTGAAGATGTACCTGAGCAGAAAAAGGACTTCTCAATCAACGGATCAACAATTGATGTTAAAGTTGGTGAAACTAAGTCAATTGGTGCATCTGCTGATGGCAAGAGCGTATCTTATGCTATAGCTTCTGGAAATGACAAGGTTGAGCTTTCATCTGACGGTTCAGTTAAGGGACTTGCAGAAGGTGAAGCTAAGATTACAATAAAGGCTGAGGGTTACAACGATGGCAGTGTAACCATAAAGGTTACTCCTGCAGATAAGAAGAATATCCAGGGTGCACCAGCCACACTTGCGATGAAGGCTGGCGACACAACACAGATTAAGGTTACAGATCCTGCTCAGTCAGCAGCATCTTTTGAATCAGACAAAACTTCAGTTGCAACAGTTGATAAGGATGGTAACGTTAAGGCAGTAGCCGAGGGAACAGCTAATATCACTATCAAGGCTACTGGGTATAATGACTTTAAGGTTGTTGTTACAGTTTCTAAGGCCGATGCCAAGGAAATGAAGGCTGAGAGTACTTCTCTTACAGTTAAGGTTTCAGATACCGTACAGATAAAAGTTACAGAGCCTGCAAATGCAAAGCTTACATATAAGTCAGCTGATGAGAAGATTGCTACAGTAACAGCAGATGGTAAAGTTACAGGTGTTAGTGCTAATAAGACAACAATCACAGTAACAGATACTACAGCTAACAGCGCATATAAGCCACTTACTATAAACGTTGAAGTAACAGCAAAAGAGGGAAACAAAGTCCCAATGTCCATCACCAAGATCACTCTTTGCGAGGGACAGTCAATCAAGCTTTCTTCAACAGACAAGAATGCTTCTATTGCACTGGAGTCCAGCAACACTAATGTCGCTACAATTTCTGACAAAGCCACAGTCAATGGTAAGTCAGCAGGTGATGCTACTATCACTGTTAAGGCTACAGGATATGCCGATAATACGATAGCACTTAAAGTTGTTGGCAAAGGTACAACCTTAAAGGACAAGAACGGAAATGTTCTGTACGTTCTTAAGTCTGATGGAACCTACAGAGAAGCTACTTACGAGGATTACTACTCAGGAGCTAAGCTCTATAAGAGAAAGGCTGCTACAGCCTACAGATATACTGGATGGCAGACAATAGGCGGCAAGACTTATTTCTACGACAAGAACGGCAATTATGTAACTGGCGAGCAGGTTATTCAGGGAGCAAAATACACCTTTGGTTCTGACGGAGCACTTCAGGCAGGCCAGGGTACAATGGGAATTGACGTTAGTAAGTGGAATGGAAACATTGACTGGAAGGCAGTTAAGAATTCCGGAGTAAGCTTTGTTATCATCAGATGCGGATACAGAGGATCATCTCAGGGAGCACTTATTGAGGATCCTAAGTTCAGAGCAAACATTCAGGGGGCTCAGAACGCTGGAATCAGAGTTGGTGTATATTTCTTTACCCAGGCTGTCAATGAGGTAGAGGCTGTAGAAGAGGCTTCTATGGTTATCAATCTGATCAAGGGCTACAACATTTCATATCCTGTTTACCTGGATGTGGAAGCCAGCCATGGCCGTGGAGATAACATTAGTGCAGCTCAGAGAACCGCCAATATTAAGGCTTTCTGCGGAACAATACAGAACGCTGGATACAAAGCTGGTGTTTATGCAAACAAGACCTGGTTTACAAGCTACATCAATACTTCACAGATCACAAACTATCGTATCTGGCTTGCTCAATACGCTAAAGCAGTTACTTACAATGGCTCCAGATATGATATGTGGCAGTATTCTTCCAAGGGAAGAGTTACAGGTATTTCAGGAAACGTTGATATGAACATCTGCTACTGATTGGAGATACTATGCTGATAGTTCTACTTAGTTTTGCATACATGCTTGCCATATGTCTTGTGGCAGGAATCATAGTTAATAAGGCTTTATCAAGGTTCATCCCGGTGGTGGACCTTGATAGGCTTTCTATCACAGGAATTGCCACGACTGGTTTCGTGGCTCTATCTGTTTATGCGGAAATATTCAGCCTTTTCTACAAGGTTGGAGCAATATGCCACGTGTTGATGCTAATAACACTGGCGGTTTGTGGATATTTTTTGCGAAAAGAATTATCTTTATCCCTTACCAAACTCAAATCCATATTTATTAAAAATAGAACTTGCGGCCTGACTTATACTCTTATAATTCTCGCGGCGGCTTTTTTTACGTCTAGGGGAAAATTCCATACAGATACAGGGATTTATCATGCCCAGGCCATAAGGGTAATTGAGGAATACGGGATTGTTAAGGGGCTTGCCAATCTGCAGCAGCACTTTGGCTACAACAGCGCATATCTGTCATTCTGCGCCTTGTTTACACTTAGTTTTATCCTGCCCTTTGCCCTTCACACTGTAACTGGCGCGGTCATGGCTCTTTACACTTGCTATGCAGTAAATGGCTTGTTTGACTGGAAAGAGCATGAATCTCATGTGGGAGATTTTGCAAGGATTGCCATCGTTATCTATGCATTTACTGAGATGGTGGGCCTTCAGTCCCCTGCAACAGATTACGGCACAATGTTTTTTGCAATGTACATTTTGTGCGAGTGGGCAGTGCATTTTGTTGAAAGACGCAGCAATAGCACTGGAACCAGAAAAACAGACGATAAGAAAACAGTAAATAAAACCCAAACAACTTCAGACATTGCAGTAACAGGGCGCCTGACACTGCTCTCAGTGTTTGCAGTGTCAATGAAGCTCTCCGCTGCGGCTATGGTTATCCTTGTGGTATTTCCTCTTTTTCTTTTGGTAAAAGAAAAAATGTGGAAGGAACTTGTATCCTACCTGATAATTGGCCTTATCTGTATCGCGCCATTTCTTGCAAGGAACGTCATATTATCTGGCTGGCTGATCTATCCGGTGGATTCCATAGATCTTTTTAACCTGGTATGGAAGGTTCCTGCCGATTACCTAAGGCACGATGCGGCCCAGATCAAGGTTTGGGGAAGATGCCTTTATGATGTTGAAAAGCTACACGCCCCAATTTCTGACTGGCTTCCTATATGGTGGAGCGAGAAGGCACACTACGAGGAAATGCTGATTTACTCACAGATTCTGGGAATCCTCCTTATGGCTGTTACTTTTGTAAGAAGACTTGCCTCAAAGAGTCTAAGGCCTGGCATGGTCATCTTTTACGGATGCATCATTGCCAATCTTATCCTGTGGTTTATGACTGCGCCATTTATAAGATATGGCCTTGCATTTTTACTTCTTTTGCCCTTGTGCATGATAGGCGAGAATGCCTCTGTTATGGTGCAAAAGAAATCCATAGTCCTGGCACTTTTAATAGGAGTTATTTTTATTAATTTTGCAAGCTGGATAGACAACTATTTTACCGACAACATGGTATTTGTTAAGCATCATCTTACTGAGAACTACTATATTGTGCCGATTCCCTTTGAAGATTCAAATGTTGAGGCGGTGGATCTTGACGGAGTTACTGTATATATTTCCAGTGATGAAAAAAATAGTTATTACTACACACCAAATTCCTGCTACGAAGGAATGGTGGAGAGGACAAAACCCATTGGAAAAACAGTGAAAGAGGGCTTCATGCCTCGATAATTGCCCTTGCATAGTTCATGTGTTATACTTAGTCAGTAAAAATTTGAAATTTAAGAGGTAAATAAGATGAGAACTTATTTAGTAACAGGTGGAGCGGGATTTATCGGCTCTAATTACATTCACTATATGTTCAAGAAGTATGATAACGAGATCCGCATCATCAATGTGGATGTTCTTACATACGCTGGAAATCTTGAGAATCTTCGCGATGTTGAGGATCGTGATAACTACACATTTATCCGTGCTGACATCTGCGACAGAGATGCTATCAATAAGATTTTCGAAGAGAATGACATCGACAGAGTAGTTCATTTTGCAGCTGAGAGCCATGTAGACAGATCTATCGTTAATCCTGAAGTTTTTGTTCAGACAAACGTTCTTGGTACAGCTACAATGCTTAACGCTGCCAAGAAGGCATGGGAGCTTCCTGATGGAAGCTACAAGGAGGGCAAGAAGTTCCTCCACGTTTCTACAGATGAAGTATACGGCTCACTTGATGATGATCCAAATGCTTACTTCTATGAGACAACTCCATATTCACCTCATAGCCCATATTCAGCAAGTAAGGCTAGCTCAGATATGCTTGTTAAGGCATATATGGATACTTACAAGTTCCCAGCTAACATTACTAACTGCTCTAATAACTATGGCCCTTATCAGTTCCCTGAGAAGCTTATTCCACTTATCATCAACAATGCGCTTTCAGGCAAGGACCTTCCAGTATATGGCGATGGTAAAAACGTGCGTGACTGGCTCTATGTTGAGGATCACGCCAAGGCTATCGACATGGTTCAGGAAAAGGGCAGACTCTTTGAGACTTACAATGTTGGTGGTCACAATGAGAAGCAGAATATTGAGATCGTTAAGACAATCATCGATGTTCTCAGAGATGAGCTTGATGATTCAGATCCTAGAAAGGCTCACCTTACATACGACCTTATCAAGTATGTAGCTGACAGAAAGGGCCACGACAGAAGATATGCCATCGCACCTGACAAGATCAAGGCTGAGATTGGCTGGGAGCCTGAGACAATGTTTAACGAAGGCATCCGCAAGACAATCAAGTGGTACTTTGAGCACCATGACTGGATGGAACACGTTACAAGTGGTGACTATGAAAAATACTATTCTAGGATGTACGGAAACAAGTAAGGAGATTTAACCATGAAGGGAATTATATTAGCGGGCGGATCAGGAACAAGACTATACCCGCTTACAAGGGCAATGTCCAAGCAGATGATGCCTGTATATGACAAGCCAATGATCTATTACCCACTGTCAACTCTTATGCTTGCAGGTATCAGAGAGGTTCTGATCATCTCTACACCAAGAGATCTTCCTGCATTTAAAGAGCTCTTTGGAAGTGGTAAGCAGCTTGGAATGCAGTTTGAATATGCAGTTCAGGATCAGCCAAGAGGACTTGCTGATGCCTTTATCATTGGCGCTAAGTTCATTGGTTCAGATTCTGTTGCACTTGTACTTGGCGATAATATTTTCTATGGCCAGAGCTTTTCAAAGCTCCTTAGAGAAGTGGCTTCAAGAGAGAGCGGAGCTACAATCTTTGGCTATTATGTAAGAGATCCAAGAGCATATGGCGTTGTGGAATTTGATGAAAATGGCAAGGCTATCAGCATCGAGGAGAAGCCTGAGCATCCAAAGAGTAACTACGCTGTTCCAGGCCTTTACTTCTATGACAACAAGGTCGTTGATATCGCTGCTAATGTACAGCCTTCAGCAAGAGGCGAGATTGAGATCACCAGCATCAACAATGAGTATCTTAGAAGAGGCGAGCTTTCTGTAGAGACTATGGGAAGAGGCTTTGCATGGCTTGATACAGGTAACCATGATTCACTTCTTGATGCTTCTGACTTTGTATGTGCATTCCAGAAGAGACAGGGCCTTTACATTTCCTGCATCGAGGAGATTGCTTATAAGAGAGGCTTTATCGACAAGGAGCAGCTTCTTAAGCTGGCTGAGCCACTTATGAAGACAGATTATGGTAAATATCTGGTAGAAGTTGCTAACGGATTATAATCAGAATCGTGCATTTACTGCACGATTCGTGAGATAGTATTTGTGGGGGCGGAGCAATATGGATAAAAAAGTATTCACTATGGCTTTACTAACTATTTTTAGTGCTTTTATCCTGATAATCGTTATCATCTATGCCACAAATGTGGATAAGATCAATGGACTTTTTGGAAAAAGTTCTGATAATGCTGCGCCTTCAGAAGCTTCCAGTGAATTATCCCTGGAGGATGCTGGCTATGCCCAGCAGATTGGCAATGATCTAAATGGCTTTATGTATGACGATAGCTTTTTTGACGAGACTGAGGAAATTCCTGCAGTTGTAGTAATACAGCAAAAGAAAAGCTCAGATACAGGAAGCTCAGAAGGCTCAAGCGCTGAACTAGAGGATTCAAGAGGAAGTGCGGGCACTGCGGTGATCGGTGAACTTGAAAATCCGGATACTCTTCCGGATATGCCGGGAGCGGGGCTTTCAGGATCTGTGCCGCCACAGGGCAACATCCCACCAGGCCAGACAGTAAGTGGAACGCCAGTTGGGAATATTCCCTGAATAAAAGAAAAAATGTAATAACGGAGATGTTTGTAATGGGTAAGTTAACAGTTGAAACATGCGAGATTGAGGGACTTAAGGTTATCACTCCTCAGGTTTTTGGTGATGCCAGAGGATATTTTGTTGAGACATACAACAAAAAAGATTTTGAAGAAATAGGAGTTACCTGCGAATTTGTTCAGGATAATCAGTCAGCAAGTAAAAGAGGTGTACTTAGAGGCCTTCATTTCCAGAAGGAATTTCCTCAGGATAAGCTTGTTCGCTGTATAAATGGTGAGGTCTTTGACGTAGCTGTTGACCTTAGAAAAGGTAGTAAGACCTTTGGAAAGTGGTTTGGAGTAGTTCTTTCAGCAGAGAATAAGAAGCAGTTCTTTATACCTAAGGGATTTGCTCATGGATTTTTAGTTCTTTCTGATTACGCTGAGTTTGCTTACAAGTGCTCAGATTTTTATCATCCAAATGATGAGGGCGGCCTTAAGTGGAATGACCCTGATATTGGCGTAGAATGGCCTCTTCAGGAAGGCGTAGAACTCATTTTCTCTGACAAGGATACAAAATGGGGAGGAATCAAGGAATATTGAATAAGGGGTTAAGAAAACTTCCCAAGCGTGTAGGCTTGGGCATTTTCTATGTATTGGCTCTTGCACTTGCGCTGATACTAGTATTGCATAATAACCCGCTGGCAGATCAGGACACAGAAAGGCTCAAGAAGATTTGCGGCTGCCTTCTTATTGGAGTAAGCTGCATACTGGCCTTTGCCTGGTATGATAAGCTGACAGTACTTCCGATAGAGCTTTGGAATTCCAGAAACCTTATCAGACGTTTGTCTATCAATGATTTTAAAAAGAGATACGCGGGTTCATATATGGGAATAGTGTGGGCACTGGCTCAGCCGGTGGTCACTGTTGTCATGTACTATATTGTATTTGATGTGATCTTCAAACAAAGGGCACAGGCTGTTTCAGGCGGCATTGAAATGCCTTATGTATTATTCTTGACAGCAGGTCTTGTTCCCTGGTTTTTCTTTTCTGAGGCACTGATGAATGGCACCACTTCTCTTCTTGAGTATAACTACCTTGTTAAAAAGGTCTTGTTCAAGATAAGTATTCTGCCTCTGGTCAAGATCATTGCAGCTATGTTCATTCATGTGTTCTTCATAGGCGTAATGCTGATAATTGCCTGTATATATGGCTATTATCCTAACATTTACTGGATACAATTTATCTACTACATTATCTGTGAATTTATGCTGGTTCTGTCCCTTAGCTATGCTACATGCGCTATTGTGGTATTTTTCAGGGATCTTCAGCAGATAATCAGTATCGGACTTCAGCTGTTTCAGTGGGCAACACCTATCCTTTGGAATATCGCGATTGTTCCTGACAAATTTAAGTGGATAATAAAGCTAATTCCAATGACTTATATCGTAGAAGGCTACAGAAATACACTTTCAGGTGAATTCTGGTTCTTTGAACACTTCTACTCATCTACTTATTTCTGGCTATTTGTGGTAGTTGCGTTCTGCTTTGGAACACTTGTATTCAAGCGCTCTAAGCCACACTTCGCAGATGTACTGTAAGGCGCGGCAAGTCAATCCCGTAACTTATATACTACCGTAGCCATACAATCGGAGACATAAATGCAAAATGACATAGCAATTGAGGTCAAACACCTCACTAAATCCTATAAATTATATGACAAGCCGATGGACAGACTTAAGGACTCTCTTGGACTTGCCCGCAGGAAGACCTTTAAGGAGCACCTTGCCCTTAATGATGTTAATCTTACGGTCTACAGGGGAGAAACTGTGGGTATCATCGGAACAAATGGTTCTGGTAAGTCCACAATCCTCAAGATCATTACAGGAGTTTTATCTCCAACATCTGGTGAAGTGAACGTAAATGGCCATATTTCAGCTCTTTTGGAGTTGGGAGCTGGCTTTAACATGGAGTATAACGGAATCGACAATATCTACCTCAATGGTATGATGATTGGCTTTTCTGAAGAAGAGATAACAAAAAGACTTGATGCAATCCTTGAATTTGCTGATATCGGCGACTATGTATATCAGCCCTGCAAGACTTATTCAAGTGGTATGTTTGTAAGACTTGCCTTTGCGGTTGCCATCAATATTGATCCTGAGATTCTTATTGTAGATGAGGCTCTTTCAGTAGGAGACGTATTCTTCCAGGCTAAGTGCTATCACAAGTTTGAAGAATTCAAGAAGCAGGGAAAGACAATTCTCTTTGTTTCTCACGATCTTTCAAGTATCAGCAAGTACTGCGACAGAGCGGTTCTTTTAAATCAGGGTGTGCTCCTGGGCGAGGGAACTCCCAAGAAGATGATCGATATCTACAAGCAGGTTCTTGTAGGTCAGTATCCACTTCCATCAGCAGGTGATGTCAAGAATCTTTTAGATGATGATGATATCAGGGATGCGGCAGCCAAGGCTGATGACAGGGCAAGTGCCAAGGTATCTGCAGGAAACAGCTCAGCCAAGGATAACAAGAAAAAAACTTCTGGAAAAGCTGATAGTTCTAACGAAGCTACCGGAGAAAACCCGGATACCCTTGAATATGGCGATGGCGCAGCTTCTATAGTTGAGTTTTATGCTACAGATGAAAAGGGCACCAGAACCAGTTCTATCATCAAGGGAACAGACTTTACTATCCACATGAGGGTTAAGTTTAACAGGGATATCACGGCCCCTATTTTTGCTTTCACCTTCAAGAACATCATGGGCATCGAGATAACAGGTACCAATTCCATGGTGGAGAAGGCTTTCCTTGAGCCAGTCAAGGCTGGAGAGGTAAAAGATATTTCTTTTACCCAGAATATGTCACTTCAGGGCGGAGAGTATCTTGTAAGCTTTGGAGTAACAGGCTTTGAGCAAAATGACTTTACAGTGTATCACAGACTTTATGATGCGCTTAATATTACGGTGGTTTCTGACAAGAACACAGTCGGATACTACGATATGAATTCTAAATGCGTTGTTACTGATGCAGACTAAAAAAATGATACGAGTGTGAGCATGTACTTTGCCTAAGGCAGCTGGAATTACGTGCGAAGCATTTGTGAGGAACGAACAAATGCAGGAAGAGATAAAGATTGGTAACGTTACACTGAATTTCAAGCATTACTCCGGGGTTGATCTTTATAGTGATGGAGCTATAGAGAACGACCTTCTTGAGATTGTAAAAAAATATAAAAAAGAAGAGTATCCACAGGTAATTGAGGAGAGGGGCAACTGGCCTATTCTCTATCATTTATCCGAGCAGAGGGCCAATATTGTTGAATGGATCCCTATGGCAAAAAATGCCAAGGTTTTGGAAGTAGGCTCTGGATGCGGCGCTATTACTGGGATGCTGGCTCAGAAGGCCGGAGAGGTTGTGGCTTGTGATCTTTCAAGGAGACGTTCTGAGATCAATGCAACCAGAAACCAGGACTGCGATAATGTCACAATTCATATTGGAAACTTCAGAGATGTGGAGCCAGATCTTCCTAAGGATTTTGACTATATCTTCTTGATTGGTGTATTTGAGTACGCACAAGGTTACATAGGTACTGAGAATCCTTATGAGAAGTTCCTTCGCATGATGAAGCGCCACCTTAAAAAGGACGGACGTATTGTCATTGCTATTGAGAACAGGATGGGACTTAAGTATCTTGCAGGATGCGCCGAGGATCATCTTGGAACCTATTTTTCAGGGATCGAGGGCTACAACGAGGATAGCGTGGCCAAGACCTTTACTAGAAATGGTCTTATCAATATATTCAAAAAATGTGGCATGAATGACTACCACTTTTACTACCCATATCCTGACTACAAGCTTATGACTCTTCTTCATTCTGACTACTATCTCCCTGGTTTTGGGGAACTTCAGGATAATGTCAGAAACTATGACAGAGACAGGATGGTTCTCTTTAATGAGAAACACGCCTATGAAGAGCTTGTAAGAGATGGAATGTATCCTGATTTTGCCAATTCCTTTGAGGTTATCTTAGGCCCTGGCTTTGATACTATCTACAGTAAGTATAGTAACGACAGAGTTGATGACTTCAAGATCAGAACTGATATTGCAATCAGCAGATCAGGAAGAAAGATCATAAAGAAATTCCCTCTTACAGAGGCAGCAAAAGAGCATGTTTTCGGCATTAGAGATGCATATGCAGGCCTTGTTGAGAAGTATAAAGGTGGAGATCTTGAGATCAATGACTGTCAGCTTGATGAAAAAGAGGGCTGTGCCATTTTCTCTTTTGTCAACGGAGTTCCACTGGCGTCCCTTCTTGATGAGTGCATAGACAAGGATGATATGGACGGCTTCAATGCTCTTCTTAATGAGTATATCAAGAGGATTGACTATAAGCCTGATTATCCAGTGTCCGACTACGACCTTATTTTTTCCAATATTATGGTAAATGGGCCTATTTGGACTATAATAGATTATGAGTGGACCTATGGTAAGTGCATCCCTGCCAAGGAGCAGGTATGGAGAGCTCTTTACTGCTACAGATTAGAAGACAGGAAAAGAGAAAAGTTCGATCCCAAGCCTGTTTACGAGCGTATGGGACTTACCGAAGAGGATACCAAGGTCTTACTGGATGAGGAATATGCTTTCCAGAAGTATGTTACAGGAAACCGTAAATCTATGGTTGAAATCTGGAAGGAAATAGGCAGAAAGGTTCTTGTTCCCAAGGAACTTGCAGCTACAAGCCAGGCAGCAAGACCAGATGACTGTATTCAGATATATTTAGATGAGGGCAATGGATATTCGGAAGAGGATTCTATTTTCCCAGAGGAGCAGTATGATGAGAAGAATACTGTAAGTCTTGATATCAGAGTTGATGCAAAGTGCAAGACAGTCAGAATTGATCCGGCTTTTGCGCCATGTCTTGTGACAATTGTAAGTGCCACCTGGAATGGGGAAGCTTTTGCGGACAGTGTTTCAGATGTGTCTATTCACCCTGTAAATGGTAACTGGATTTCTGATGATTCCATGATCTTTGATACAGACGATCCGAATATTGAATTTGGACTTACAAGCGACAAGTTAAGTGTTCAGGAGAGAAATCACCTGTGTGTTAAGCTTATTATGACGCTTCTTCCCAAGAATGCAGCAGAGGCAGCAGTGGCTACTATAGATGATGCGCCTGCTTCTTCTGAGCAAAAGGAAGGAATATTGCAGAAGATAAGCAGAAAGATAATTGAAAAGCGCGAGCAGCGCTACTATAGAGACGAAGAGGAGTGACAAAAGGGGATATGTCAGGGGGCTTTGTTAAATCAGTTCTTACAAACAGGCGAATAACTAAATACAATAAAATGGTAGATGCCAAGTCATCAGCCTATGACAAATGGCAGCATGCCAAGGAAAAAGAGCCTGTTATGAAGGTAGAGGCTCCTATTAGCTATGAGACCTTAGAGACAGGAGAAGTGATTCCGCATAGACTTCCTGAGCCCAAGGTCAAGGTCATTCCTTATGCCAAGATATGGGAAGTTGGGAATGATGAAGGGGATGAGAATGCGGTTTATCTTTTTGTAAGTCCCAAGGGTAAGCTTACAAAAAGAGCTACAGAAGTAGTCAAGCAGTACTTTATCGCTCATCCTGAGCACAATGTTGTTTACGGAGATGAGGATGAGCTTGGCCAAAAAGGCAAATACATTCATCCGTATTTTAAGCCAGACTGGTCTCCGGATTCCTATTTGAATGCTTTCTACATCGGCAGCTTTTTTGCATGCAGAGCGCGAACCATGCATGAAGCTTCCAGTGAATATGATAGTGCTGTCAGAATGCTTGGTGGCACTGCCAATAAAAAGAACTCACCTGAACAGGTGGGATTAGAAGCATCCTTGCTTTCAGCGGATGTTCTTTTCTGTATGCTGGCTATTCATGAGCATGCTTTTGCGAAAAGAACTGGAATAGAGTTCCCAATTGGACATATCAGGGAAGTTTTATTCCACAGGAATCCTGAGCAGGATGTTTTTTATGGGCGTCATTTCCACAATTCAAGGCATATGCTGCAAAAGGAAACTACAGTCAGCATTGTCATCCCCTCCAAGGATCATCCGGAGGTCTTAAGGCGCTGCCTTGAGTCAATTGTTGAGACTACAAGTGAGAGTGACAAGATAAAGTATGACATTGTGGTTCTTGATAATGGTAGTGAAGCCAAGAACCGTGTAAGATATGGAGTGTTCATTGGTAAGATTCCCAAAAAGAACGGGCTTACCAGAATAAATTATCTCTACAAGCTTGATGAATTTAATTTCTCAGCTATGTGTAATAAGGGTGCCAAGAATACTCAGGGAGAGTATCTTCTTTTCCTGAATGATGACATCGAGTGCGTCAAGGAAGGCTGGCTTCGTGAGATGGTATCTCAGGCTCAGCTTCGTCATGTCGGGGCAGTTGGCGCCAAGCTTATTTATCCGGATACAGATCTTATCCAGCATGCTGGTATCGCCAATGTAAGGCGTGGCCCTGTCCACAAGCTGCAGAAGATGCATGACAATAAGAGCCACTATTTTGGATATAACAGAGGAATCCATAACAATATAGGTGTTACAGCAGCCTGCCTTCTTATCAGCAGGCAGAAGTTTAATGATGTGGGAGGATTTCCACTAGAGCTTAAGGTTGCCTTTAATGATGTGGATTTTTGCTATAGTATTTTTGAAAAGGGCTATTACAACGTATGCTGTAATCATATCTTTTTAAAGCACCATGAGTCTCTTTCAAGGGGACTTGATAATATGGATCCCAAGAAGATGGAAAGGCTTGCAGTTGAGGGAGATACCCTTATGAGAAGGCATTCACATCTATACAATGTTGATCCTTTCTATAGCCCTCATCTGACAGAGGATGAGACTATTTCTGCCATTATCCCTAGAGAGGATTACACGGCTGTTGAGGATATTCCTTATTCAAACGTTACGATCCACGACAAGGGAATCAAAGGCGCAAGGGAAGATCAGTGTCTGAGAGTTGGCTGTGAGTATAACGGAACTTTAGATAACTGGCTCTATGGCGTAGTGGCAGATGGAGTCGATGATGGCTATTATCTTAAGGGCTATAGTTTTGTAATTGGCTCTGACAATGCTATTTTTGACAAAAAGCTGCTTCTTAGAAGGGTTGAGAGGCATGAAAGCGGGGCAGGCCCTGTGGACTCAAAGGTCTACAGCTTCTCCTTATATACCTGGTACAGGCCTGACATTAGAGTAAGGCTGCAGGATCAGGTAAATGTTGATCTTACAGGCTATAAGCTCAAGATCAAAAAGGGAGTGCTGATTCCTGGATTTTACCAGATAGGAATGCTTGCAATAGACAGGACGGGAAGGACGAAGCTTGTTAACTGGGTCCCTAACGTACTTATAATAAAATAAAGGAAAGAAGAATATGCAGGACGATTTTGATTATAAGTCCGCTTATGAGCGAGAAAAATTAAAGAGTGCAGATCTGGCTGAAAGACTTGCTGAAGTCGAGGACAAGAATCAGGAGCTTCAGTTTAAGCTGGACAGGATTAAAAATAATCCTATTTGGAAGGCAAGTACACCAGCAAGAAATGCAATGCACTTTGTGATAAGACAAAGAGACCGTCTGAGAAACCAGGGGTCACTTAGAGGCGTTATAGCCAAGATCAAGTACAAGCAGATTGAAAAAAAAGCCATGACTCATTATGGAACAGAGAGTTTTCCAAGTGATGAGACGAGAAAAGCTCAGGAGAGCACGGCTTTCGAAAAAGAGCCACTTATCTCCATACTAGTACCTTTGTACAACACTCCTGAGAAGTTTTTAAGGGACATGATAGAGTCTGTTTTGTACCAGACCTATGGTAACTTCCAGCTGTGCCTTGCAGACGGCTCTGACAGTGAGCATGTTGAGCTTGTAAGGTCTATAGTTGATGAGTATAAGGCCAAGGATAAAGAGGCTTTAAAGAGCCTTGATCGTTTTAAAGACAGGACCAGGGGTCTTCAGGACGGCTCAAGGATTTCTTATATGAAACTTGAAAAGAATGAGGGAATTGCCGGAAACACTAATCACTGCCTGGAAATGGCAGAGGGCGAGTACATAGGTCTTTTTGACCATGATGATATCCTTCATCCAGAGGCTCTGTATTGGTATGTTAAGGCTATAAATGAGGAAGATGCTGATTATATCTACTGTGATGAGACAACCTTTAAGGGTGATGATATCAACAAGATGATAACCATGCACTTTAAGCCTGATTATGCTATTGATAATCTTAGAGCCAACAACTATATCTGCCACTTTAGCGTGTTTAAGAGAACTCTTTTAGATGGAACAGAGCTCTTTAGGACTAAGTTTGATGGAAGCCAGGATCACGATATGATCCTTCGACTCACTGACAGAGCACAGCACATAGTCCATGTTCCAAAGCTTTTGTACTACTGGAGAAGTCATGCAGGAAGCGTAGCATCCAGTATCAGTGCCAAGCCTTATGCAATTGAGGCAGCAAAAGGAGCTGTGGCAGATCATTTAAGACGCCATGGCTATGACCACTTCAAGATCACAAGTACGAGGGCTTTTGAGACAATCTTTAAGATTACTTATGAAGTTATTGGAACTCCCAAGATTTCTATAGTGATCCCTAACTGCGAGCACGCAGAGGACTTAAAGCGCTGCATAGATTCTATTTTTGAGAAGTCAGTTTATGACAACTATGAGATCATTGTTGTGGAAAACGGCAGCACTGGAGCAGAAATCAAGGGCTACTATGAAGAACTTAAAAACGGTGCCTTAAAAGACATAGTCAAGGTAGTTGATTTTTACGAGAACGGAGCTCACCTTAACGCAGATGGCAGCAAGCCTTCATTTAACTATTCTGCGGTAGTGAACTACGGAGTAGAATGCTCAAGCGGTGAGTACATAGTTCTTTTGAACAATGATACACAGGTTATTACTGTAAACTGGATGGAAGAGCTTCTTATGTATGCTCAGAGAGATGATGTTGGAGCCGTTGGCGGCAAGCTTTATTTCCCTGACAGAAAGATCCAGCATGCAGGCGTTGTTCTAAAGCTTGGAGCCCACAGAACTGCCGGTCATTCACATTATGGCCAGGCTGGCATGAACCTTGGATATATGGGAAGGCTGTGCTATGCTCAGGATGTGAGCGCAGTTACAGGTGC
This sequence comes from Butyrivibrio sp. INlla14, assembly GCF_900102515.1. Classification (GTDB taxonomy): domain Bacteria; phylum Bacillota; class Clostridia; order Lachnospirales; family Lachnospiraceae; genus Butyrivibrio. The sequence continues at coordinate 21,313 of NZ_FMVS01000012.1, read as the reverse complement.
CTGCCTTATGGTGAGCCGCAAAAAGTATGATGAAGTTGGCGGCTTTGATGAGACCTTTGAAGTAAGTCTCAATGATGTGGATTTCTGCTTAAAGCTTCGCGAAAAAGGGTACCTTAATGTATTTACTCCTTTTGCAGAGCTGTTCCATTATGAGTCTCTTTCAAGAGGACTTGATCTTGAGGGCAAGAATGCACAGCGTTATGAGAAAGAGTCAGAGCATTTCCGCACAAAGTGGAAGGAAGTGCTTGATAAAGGTGATCCTTACTACAACCCGAACTTCTCACTGGATAGAAGTGATTTCAGCTTAAATGTTGAGGGCTATTCCAGCTTGAGAACGCAGTAAATGTATAAAATATGTTATAATTCAAAATGTATAAGGTTTTTAACCGAGCACGAGGAGGATAATAATTATGAGTGATGCTCAGAAACAGCTTGAATACTGGCTTAATGATTCTTATTTTGATGACGAGACCAAACAGGAACTTATGGCCATCAGAAATGATGAGGCAGAGGTTGAGGACAGGTTCTACAGAGAGCTTGAGTTTGGTACAGGCGGTCTTCGTGGCGTTATAGGAGCTGGTACTAATAGAATGAACAAGTACGTGGTTCGTAAGGCTACACAGGGACTTGCCAACTATATCAAGAAGAACGGCGGACCAGATGCTGCCAAGAAGGGCGTTGCTATTTCATATGACTGTAGAAGATTTTCACCAGAGTTTGCCGATGAGACAGCTCTTTGCCTTGCAGCTAACGGAATCGAGGCTTATGTAAGTGATATTCTTCGTCCTACTCCAGAGCTTTCTTTTGCTCTTAGAGAGTTTGGATGTATTGCAGGTGTAATGGTAACTGCTTCCCACAATCCACCAGAGTACAATGGATACAAGGTATACTGGCAGGATGGTGCGCAGATCACACCACCTCACGACACAGGAATTATTTCAGAGGTAGTTGCTATCACTGATTACCATGAGGTTAAGACAATGTCCAAGGAAGATGCTATTGCCCAGGGGCTCTATGTATCTTTTGGTCAGGAAATTGATGACAAGTACATGGTTGAACTTAAGAAGCAGATCATTCATCAGGATGTTATCGATGAGATGGCTGAGAAGTTCACTATCGTATATTCTCCATTCCACGGCACAGGTAACCTTCCTGTAAGACGAGTTCTCAAGGAGCTTGGTTTCAAGAATGTATTTGTTGTTCCAGAGCAGGAACTTCCAGATCCAGACTTTACTACACTAGCTTACCCTAACCCAGAGGATCCTAAGGCCTTCGAGCTTGCACTCAAGCTGGCAAAAGAGAAGGATGCAGACATTGTACTTGCAACTGACCCTGATGCTGACAGACTTGGAATCTATGCCAAAGATACAAAGACAGGCGAGTATGTGGCATTTACAGGAAATATGTCCGGAATGCTCATTGGAGATTATATTTTAAGAGAGAGACAGGCAACTGGCACAATGCCAGCTAATCCTGCTTTCGTAACAACTATCGTTACAACTAATATGGCCAAGGCTGTTGCCAAGAAGTATGGCCTTCATTATATCGAGGTTCTTACTGGATTTAAGTATATCGGTGAGCAGATCAAGCTCTTTGAAGAGAATGGTCAGTCATACAATTATGTATTTGGTCTTGAAGAGTCTTATGGATGTCTTGCAGGAACTCACGCAAGAGACAAGGATGCTGTAGTTGCAGTTATGATGCTGTGCGAGCTTGCAGCCTTCTACAAGAAGCAGGGCAAGAGCGTATGGGATGCAATGATCGATATGTATGAGGAGTATGGCTACTACAAGGAAGGCCAGTACTCTATCACAATGAAGGGTAAAGAGGGCGCTGAGCAGATCGCAGCTCTTATGGATAAGCTTCGTAAGAATCCTCCTAAGGAGTTCGGAAGATGGACTGTAGAGGAGTTCAGAGATTACAAGACAGGCAAGACTCTTGATATGGCATCTGGCAAAGAGGGTCAGACAGGTCTTCCAACCTCTAACGTTCTTTACTTTGCTCTCAATGATGATGCATGGTGCTGCGCAAGACCTTCAGGAACAGAGCCCAAGATCAAGTTCTACATGGGAGTAAAGGGCAAAGATCTAGCAGATGCAGAAAAGCTTCAGAATGAACTTACAGATGCTGTAAAGGCTGTTATAGGCTAATCTTTATTTGAAAAGGGTATTATGGGAATAATAAATGCGGTCCGTAAGACAATTGCATATCAGAAACGCAATGGTACAAGGGCCGCATTTTTTGCAGCCCTTGAACGTGTTTCAGATAAAATAAAAAATAAATATGAGTTTGTGCCCTGCAATGAGGCTGCTCTAAACGAGCAGAGGGAAGAGTATAAACTCCTTGCAAAAGCGGGGAACTGTGCGATGTTTAGCATTGTGGTTCCTCTTTTTAATACTCCGGAAAAGTACTTAAAGGAAATGATCGAGTCGGTGATAAATCAGACCTACGGTGACTGGGAGCTTATTTTAGCAGATGCTTCTCCAAAGCCCCTTGATCTTGCCAGGGAGTATGGGGAAAAGGATCCCAGGATCAAGTATTATCACCTTGATAAAAATGCTGGGATTTCAGAGAATACCAATAAAGGTATTGAGAAGGCAACCGGGGATTACATAGGTCTTTTGGACCATGATGATTTCCTAACTCCTGATGCGCTCTATGAGGTTTCAAGAGTAATCAGAAAGAGCATGAAACAGAATAAACTGTCAGTTTATAGAAGTTGTCCTGTGAGACTTATTTATTCTGATGAAGATAAATATGATGATAGTAAGGGCAAGTATGTGGAACCCCATATAAAGCCAGCCTTTAACATGGATCTACTCTTATCCAATAACTATATCTGCCATTTTACTGTTATGAGAGCTGATGTCATTAGAAGACTCAAGCTGCGCGGAGATTATGACGGGGCTCAGGATTTTGACCTGTTTTTAAGGGCCTGTGCTGAGGCAACTCTTGAGATGCCTGCTGCTTCCGGACAGATAGCTCACATTGGAAAGATCTTGTATCACTGGAGGTGCCATAGCGCTTCTACAGCGGCCAATCCTGCCAGCAAGACTTATGCCTATGAGGCGGGCAAAAAGGCACTTCTTGATCTGTGCAACAGATACAGGATCAAGTCTGAGGTTGAGCCTCTTCCTCATCTTGGATTTTACAGGATAAATTATGTTCCCAATATTTTTTCCTGTAGAAGTGATGTGGGCTGCGTTGGAGGCAAGATCCTTAATAAAAAGGGGAGAATTGCAGGCGGCGCTTATACTAAGGACAAAAGCCTTATGTATGCAGGACTTCCTGAAGGGTATAGCGGCGGCTTACAGCACAGAGCGTCTCTGCAGCAGGATTGCTATGCTGTGGATGTTAGATGTATAGCCGTGAGAGAGGATCTTATTCCTGTTTATGAACAGATAACAGGGGTAAAATATGAGAATTCATATATCTGTGCTCTGGACGGGACTCTTGATGGCAAGGTAAGTACTGGGGATGGACTTAGTTCTTTTACTCCGGATGCTATTGTGGAGATGAGTATCAGATTCGGGGAAGAAATGAAAAGAAGAGGCCTTAGGGTGGTATGGGATCCCAAGGCCGTTAAAAGGGTGAAATAATGAAGAAAGTTGGAGTTATCATCCCTAATTACAATGGGAAAAAATATCTCACTGACTGTCTTAAAAGCCTTCAGAAGCAGAGCTACAGGGATATGGAAATAATTCTTGTGGATAATGGCTCGAGCGATGGGAGTATAGAGCTTGTCAAAAGAGATTTTCCAAACGTTAGGATTGTGAGCCTGCCTGAAAATACAGGCTTTGCAAATGCGGTAAATGTGGGTATCAAGGCTACAAATGCGGAATATGTATTTCTTTTAAATAATGATACCATCTGCGATGTGGGCGTTATTGAGGCTCTTGGGACGGTTCTTGACCATAAGCCTGGGGTGTTCAGTGTTCAGGCCAAGATGCTCCAAGTAAAGGAGCCGCATAATATTGATGATGCAGGCGATTATTACTGTGCTCTTGGATGGGCTTTTTCACCTTCCAAGGATAAACCACAAGAGCGCTACTCCAGAAGGGCCTGCATTACCAGTGCCTGTGCAGGTGCAGCCATGTATAGAAGAGAAGTATTTGAGAAAATTGGCTATTTTGACGAGGCACATTTTTGCTACCTTGAGGATGTGGACATTGGATACAGGGCAAGGCTCTTTGGGTACGTTAATGTTTGCGAGCCTCTGGCTATTGTATATCATGTTGGCAGCGCCTCTAGCGGTTCGAGGCACAATGCATTTAAGGTTGAACTAACTGCCGCCAATAATTTATACTTTATCTATAAAAATATGAATATACTGCAGATAATTATTAACCTTCCATTATTTGTGGCAGGTGTTATAATTAAGCATGTTTTTTATCTTAGAAAAGGGTTGGGGAGAGCTCACATAAAGGGGCTTTCAAAAGGTTTTTCCAAGATTATAAAAAATTACGATAAAAGAGTTACCTTTGGCGCAAGGCAGTTTGCTTACAGCATTCTGATGCAGTTTGAGCTGTGGATAAATCTGATAAAGAGGATTGTCTGACGGCGCGCTGGTAGCTTGGAGCATATAGATGATCAAAGACAACCAGACACATTTGAATAGGGCCCATGTAGTAGTGGACGGGCTGATTGTAGCCGGTTCCTACATGTTGTCCTATTATATCAAGTTTGAATCATTCCTCGGCGATAGAAATCCAGGTGGCCGTCTTTCAATGGAGACCTACTTTTCTGCGCTTTATTTTCTGGTGCCTGGATATCTTTTCCTTTATTACATGGTAAATCTATACACATCAAGGCGTGCACTCAAGCTTTGGGATGAGTTTATCGACATTGTTCAGGCCAATGCAATTGGTGTTTTGAGCTTTTTGGTTTTCCTGTTCATGTTCAAGCAAAACGACTTCTCCCGAACCATGATCGCTATGTTTGCTGTGATAAATGTGATTTTTACCACGGTTGCGCATGGACTTCTCAGGCAGCTTTTAAGGTACATCAGGAAAAAAGGCTACAATATCAAGCATATTCTGCTGGTGGGATATTCAAGAGCTGCGGAAGGTTATATCAGCAGGATACAGGAAAATCCACAGTGGGGCTATGATGTTGCAGGTATTTTGGATGACTATGTGCCTATTGATACCAGCTATCACGGAGTCAAGGTTGTTGGAACTATAGATCAGCTTGGAGATTACCTGTCTGTGGGAAGTTATGATGAGATTACGATCACTCTTCCTCTTGATTATTATGATATACTAGAGGAACTTGTGGCTCAGTGCGAGAAATCAGGTGTTCATACCAAGTTCATTCCGGATTATCAGTCTCTTTTCCCAAGTAATCCATATACAGAGGATGTACAGGGACTTCCTGTTATTAACATTAGATATGTTCCTCTTACTAATTCCTTTAACAGGATTGCAAAGAGACTTGTGGATATCGTGGGATCTTTGATTGCTATAATTCTCTTTTCGCCAATTATGATCGCTGCGGCACTGGCGGTTAAGTTTAGCAGTAAGGGACCTATCATCTATAAGCAGGAGAGAATTGGCCTTGGCGGTGAGCCCTTTATGATGTACAAATTCAGAACTATGAGGGTTCAGACAGAGGCTGAGGAAAAGAAAGGCTGGACAACCAAAAATGACCCACGAGTTACCAAGGTTGGAGGCTTCCTTAGAAAGACAAGTATTGATGAGATGCCCCAGTTTTTTAACATTCTCTTTGGAAAGATGAGCCTTGTGGGGCCAAGGCCTGAGAGACCTCAGTTTGTTGAGAAGTTCAAGGAGCAGATTCCAAGATATATGGTCAAGCATCAGGTAAGGCCAGGGCTTACAGGATGGGCACAGATAAACGGTTACAGAGGTGATACTTCTATCAGGAAAAGAATTGACTATGACATCTACTACATAGAAAACTGGTCAATGCTCTTTGACATAAAGATCATTCTGGGAACCATCAGATATGGCTTTGTCAATAAAAATGCATATTAATATTCGTTGCGTTATTTCAATAGTTGTGGCAAAATGTAAGGTGGTGTGAAATTTCACGCCACCTTTATTATTGCAATTATGTTGGGAGGTTATATATATGGGAAACCGTGACGACGAATATTACGAGAGAGATAATAGAAGGTCATCACAGAGAAGTTCAAGAGATGACAGATACAGAGATGATAGAAGACGTGACAGGTACGAGGATGATTATGACTACGATGAGAGACCAGTTCGTAGGAGATCATCTGAGAGTTATGAGAGAAGCGCTGCTGCTTCACGTGGCGGATCACGTTCAGGAGCTGGCTCCAGGAGTGGAGCAAGACCTTCTGGAAGCCGCCCATCAGGTAGCAGACAGGGCAGCAGATCTGGTAATGGCGGATCAAGAGGTGGCAAGAAGAAAAAGAATCAGACACTTGGAATTGTTCTTGTTATCTCAGAGATTTTAGTTGCCTGCGTTCTTTTATTTGCTGCTTATCAGGTATTCTTCAAGGTTGATGTTACCAAGGTAGGTAAGGTCAACATGAATGAGGAAGTTATTAACAACAGTATCAACGAGGGCGTTGCTGATAACCAGGAGATGAAGGGCTATACCAACATCGCACTGTTTGGTGTTGACTCCCGTGAGGGCGAGCTTACCAAGAAGACAAGAACAGATACAATTATCATTGCATCTATCAATAACTCCAATGGAGAAGTTAAGCTTTGCTCAGTTTACCGTGATACATATCTTAACCTTAGTAATGACGAGTACACTAAGTGTAACGCGGCTTATCGTGAAGGTGGTCCAGAGCAGGCTATTTCAATGCTTAACATGAATCTTGATATGGATATTGAGGACTTTATCACTATCGGATTCAGAGGACTTACAGATGTTGTTGATGCTCTTGGCGGTGTTCCTATCGAGGTAACAGATGCTGAGATTTCTCACCTTAACAACTACCAGGCTACTATGGCGCAGGAACTTAAGCTCAACTACACACCTGTTCAGAGCGCAGGCCTTCAGACACTTAATGGCCTTCAGGCAACAGCTTACTGCCGTATCAGATACACTGCTGGAGATGACTTTAAGAGAGCTGAGAGACAGAGAACAGTTCTTATGGCTTGTCTTGAGAAGGCAAAGGGCATGAGCTATTCACAGCTTGAGACAGTTGCCAACAAGGCGTTTGGTGAGACTTATACATCACTTGACCTGGAGGAGATCTTTGCTCTTCTTAAGAATATTGCTAATTACGAAGTAGTAGATAACAATGGATTCCCAGAGGAATCAATGCGTGCAACAGGTACAATTGGTAAGAAGGGAAGCTGCGTAGTTGCAGTTGATCTTGAATCAAATGTAAAGTGGTTGCATCAGTTCCTGTTTGAGGATTCTGAATATACAGTATCTGAGGATGTTAAGAAGTACAGCGATAAGATCAAGTCTGATACAAGCTCTTATTTGAATTAAGAGTCGTGTCGTTATTTCTTATTGGGACATTTTTTGATAAAATTATAGGGGCAGGGTTTATTGCAACCCATGCCCCTTTTCGTTACAATACTTAATTTTTTGCGAGGAATTTATGAATACTGTAGATGTCATTATACCCACCTACAAACCAGATATATCACTTTTTAGATTGATTGATGACCTGGAGAGACAGTCTATAAGACCTGAACATATTATTATCATGAACACTGAGGAGCACTATTGGGATGAACTGATTAAATCCAGTAGAGAGAACCCTCTGGAGAAATTTGACAATATAATTGTAAGACATGTAACCAAGAGTGAATTTGATCATGGAGAGACCAGAAATCAGGGAGTAGCTCTTTCTACAGCAGAATTCTTTTTGATGATGACGCAGGATGCATTTCCCAAGGACAAGATGCTTATAGCAAGTCTTGCTAAGGCTCTTGATAGCGATGTTGCGGCAGCTTATGCAAGACAGTACCCCAAGACGGACTGCAATCTTGCTGAGAGATACAGCAGGAAATTCAACTACCCAAATGAGCCTATGAAGAAGACTCAGAAGGATGTTGAGAAACTTGGTATCAAGACTTATTTTTGCTCAAATGTCTGTGCTATGTACAGGCGGGACATTTATGACAGGATTGGGGGCTTTACTCACAAGACTATCTTTAATGAGGATATGGTTTATGCCGGAAATGCCTGCAAGAAGGGTTATGCAATATGCTATGTTCCAGAGGCTGGAGTTATTCATTCCCACAACTATACCTGTATGCAGCAGTTCCATCGAAACTTTGATCTTGGCGTATCCCAGACTGATCATCAGGAAATCTTTGGCGGAATCAGCTCTGAGTCAGAGGGCAAGAAGATGGTCAGACAGACAATTCAGCACTTTAGACATATCGGTAAGTCCTATCTCATTCCTCACTATATTGTAATGTGTGGATGCAGATTTTTGGGCTACAAGCTAGGCAGGAACTACAAGAAGCTTCCAAAGAGCTTTGTCAGGGCTTTTTCAATGAACAAGGAGTATTGGGCAGAAACTGTTTGATGATTCATTTCGTCGCTGGATAGGAGACTAATATGGAATTAGATCTTGCTGGAAGTAACATCAGAATTTCTGATGATATTAAGACCTGGGAGGAAGTTAACCTCCTTTATAATTCTGCTCTCAAGCAGATCACAACTAAGATAGAGATTCTCAATGAAGAGTTTCAGGAGGTGCACAGGTATAATCCTATCGAGCACACTAAGGCAAGGCTCAAGGCTCCTGAGAGTATTGTCAAGAAACTTAAGAGAAACGGTTATGAATCTACAATCGAGAACATGGTCCGTTACGTCAACGATATTGCTGGCGTCAGGATCATCTGTTCTTTTACTTCTGATATCTACAAGATTGCTGAAATGATCAGCAATCAGAAGGATATCCAGGTCCTTACAGTCAAGGACTACATCATGAACCCCAAACCAAGTGGATATAGGAGCTATCACATGATAGTATCGCTTCCTGTCTATCTTTCTGACAGGATTGTTAATGTTAAGGTGGAAATACAGATACGTACTGTTGCTATGGATTTCTGGGCTTCTCTTGAGCATAAGATACAGTATAAGTTTGAGGGGAAAGCGCCAACGCATATTAATTCAGAACTTCATGAATGTGCCAAGATGGTGGCAGATCTGGATGCGAGAATGTTGTCTCTTAATGAGGAGATTCTGGCGATTAGTGAAGAAAAAGTGTGAAAAATGAGGAGTGGGTAGATACGGTCGCCCGCACCTACCCTATTATGAAAAAATCTATCTTTCGTTTGTCAGTTGCCGTATTCCTTACGGCTATGTAAATACTATACAATGCAATTATTAACAAATTATGAACAACTAATGAACAGATAGTAAAATGCGACAATAAAAATCTTTTTACAAAGTCAAACTTGTTAAAAGTGCATAATAAATGTATGATTGTGTTGTTTGATATTCTTTAATTGTTGGGAGGAAGTACAGTGGAAAACTTTATGAACAAGCTTGCTGAGAAGTTTAGCTCACAGGATATCATCAGGGCCAATTCACAGGCTGAGGCTGCAGAGAATGCCAGGATAAAGCAGGAAGCAGAGCAGTATAAAGCTCAGCTCGAAGAGATGAAACGCACGTCGGAGGAATATAGAGCAATTCTTGAGGAAATGCGCAGCGATGCAGGGGACTACAAGGATCAGCTTCAGGAGATGAAGGAAGAGACCAGACAGTACAAGGAAAAGCTTGAGGAAAATCAGACAAAGATCCACGACGTTGGAGTTCAGGTATATAGAAACGTCCAGGCAGTGATAGAGAAGAGCCAGGACAGAAATAAAGAGGAAATAAAAGATATACAAAACAGACTTGAAACTCTTCAGGTTTCTGTTGAGACCAAGAATAGCGCTCTGTTACCTCTTTCTATTATTACTATACTGCTTGTAATTGTAGATTTAGTATTTAATATTCTTCGTTTTCTTGGTATTATCTAAAGGTACGACTATTTTTAGGAAGTAATTTTATTTATGATTTTTAGAAATACAGTTTTTAGAAATAAGATCAAAATATGGTTTTTGCATTCCACTCTGGTGGTTATAGTGGCTTGGATATTATTTATGCCAAGCTTTGTTAAATATCAGAAGGGCGGCAATAATATTTTTAGGGTTGTATTAAATGGTGTTGATGTTGGAACGGTGGAGTCCAGGGATGATGCCTATGAGGCACTCAGAATGGCCAGGAAATCTATATCCAACAGCACAGATGAACTTACACTTGCTAATGCCAATCTTGATGTAGAGGGACAGAACGTACTCTGGGGTACGGTTCAGTCCCCTTCTGTTGTGGCCTCTAATATGGAGACTGTTTTAAATGACAGCAAGAAGAGCACACTTAATAGAGCGTATTCAATCAAGATCAATGAGTTTTCTGTTAATCTTGCCAGCATCGATGAAGTTATGAAACTTCTTGAGACAGCTCTTTCTAACTATGACACAGAAGATCAGTATGATGTGAGTCTTGTACTAGACCCAGGTCGTGAAGTTAACGTCCTTACTACAAATGTTCAGAGTAAGGAAGAGGTAAAAAGAGAAGAAGAGATAGCCCAGACAAGTATGCCTGAGTCAGGTTTTTTTGCAACTATCTCTGAAATTGTTAATGAAGCAACTCCTCTGGCTTATGACAAGGACTTTAGCGATTACAAGCTTGGCCTTATGTCCATAGATTTTGAAGATAAGGTTGAGATTGTTGAGAGTTATCTGCCAGATGATGAGCTTACACCTCTTTCAGAAGCTATAGATGAAGTTACCAAGGATAAAGAGACCAATCAGATCTATGAGGTTAAATCAGGAGATACCCTTAGTTCAATTGCTCTTGAGTATGGACTTACTGTTCAGGATCTTATAGATATGAACGAATCTCTTGAGGATGAGTTTACCAGAATAAGAACCGAGGATGAGCTTATAGTTACTGTCCCTGAGCCTGAGCTTTCTGTTGCGTATACAGTTGAAGAGTATTACGAGGAAGATTATGAGGCTGAGATACAGTATGTTGATAACAACAGCTGGTATACAACACAGTCCAAGGTCCTACAGGAGCCATCAGCTGGCCATCGTAAGGTTGTTGCTCTGATAAGCTATACAGACAAGAGTGAAAATGGCAGAGAGATAGAAAAAGAGGAAGTGACTTACCCTGCAGTTCCCAAGATTGTAGAGAGAGGAACTATTGTACCACCTACTTATATAAAGCCAATTTCTGGTGGAAGACTTACTTCTGGATTTGGAAGAAGAAGTGCACCTAAAAAGGGAGCTTCTACTTACCACAAGGGAGTTGACTGGGCAACACCAGTAGGAACCGCTGTTATGGCATCTTCTTCGGGAACAGTTACAAGAGCCGGATGGGGAAGCGGATACGGTTATTGTGTTTATATCAAGCATGCAGATGGAAGGGAAACAAGATATGGACACCTTTCCAAGGTACTTGTTTCTACAGGACAGAAGGTATCACAGGGACAGAAGATTGCACTTTCAGGTAATACCGGTGTTTCTACTGGACCACATCTTCACTTTGAGATTCTTATCAATGGCTCTCAGGTGAACCCTCTTAATTATTTGAATTAAAGCGTAATAAGTTGTATGCTTTTAAGAGGTAGTTTTACAAAGTTGTATGTTTGTGATATAAATATTATTTGTTTGTTTTAAGAAGATTGTACACGCAACAGAGAGGTTGCTCATGGAAAAATATGTAATAAAGGGCGGAAATCCCCTTGTAGGAGAGGTCGAGATTGGCGGTGCCAAGAATGCTGCACTGGCTATTTTGGCCGCTGCTATCATGTCAGATGAGACCGTCTATATAGATAATGTGCCAGATGAATCAGATACAAATGCAATGCTCCAGGCTATCAGAAGTTCAGGAGCCTTTGTTGAGAAGACTGGCAGACATTCAGTCAAGATAAATGCTTCGCAGATAAAAGATTATATTTTTGATAACGATGATATTAAGAAAATAAGAGCTTCTTATTACCTTTTGGGAGCACTTCTTGGTAAATACAAACAAGCTGGAGTAGTTCTTCCAGGAGGCTGTAGCATAGGCCTTAGACCTATTGACCAGCATATCAAGGGCTTTACTGCGCTTGGTGCTAAGGTCAACATTGGACACGGCATAATAGATGCCCGCGCCGATGCACTTGTTGGAAGCCATATTTATCTAGATGTTGTGAGCGTAGGAGCTACTATCAATATCATGATGGCTGCATCGATGGCAGAAGGTAAGACCATAATAGAGAATGCTGCCAAGGAGCCTCACGTAGTTGACTTTGCTAACTTCCTTAATAGTATGGGAGCTAATATCAAGGGCGCTGGAACTGATGTTATCAGGATCAAGGGCGTTGAGAGACTTCATGGAACGGAGTATACGATCATTCCAGATCAGATTGAGGCTGGAACATTCATGCTCGCAGCCGCTGCTACCAAGGGTGACATTACTGTCAAGAACGTTATCCCCAAGCATTTGGAATCAATAAGTGCCAAGCTTATTGAGATGGGATGTCAGATCCATGAGTCTGACGATGCGGTTAGAGTAGTAGCTACCAGAAGACTTCAGAACACACATGTCAAGACCCTTCCATATCCAGGATATCCTACGGATATGCAGCCACAGATTACAGTAGCTTTGGGACTTGCCAGTGGAATCAGTATTGTAACAGAGAGCATTTTTGAAAATAGATTCAAGTATGTAGATGAGCTTACCAGAATGGGAGCCAGCATCAAGGTTGAGGGTAGCACTGCTATCATAGAGGGTGTGGACAAGTATACCGGTGCTACTGTTTCTGCTCCTGATCTTCGTGCAGGTGCTGCGCTTGTAATTGCAGCTCTTACTGCAGAGGGGTATTCTACAGTAGAGGATATCAAGTATATTGAGCGAGGTTATGAGGATTTTGATCAGAAGATCCGCGACCTTGGAGGACAGATTGAGAAGGTGGACTCCGACAGAGATATCCAGAAGTTTAAGATGAAACATGCTTGATAAAAAGAAAAATTAAATTTTATGCAATTAGTATTGACAACAGTATACATAGAAGTCTAATATAAGTTTTAGAAAAGAGATTCTTCGGGGCAGGGTGTAAATCCCAACCGGCGGTATAGTCCGCGACCCGCTTAGGCGGCTGATTTGGTGCAATTCCAAAACCGACAGTATAGTCTGGATGAGAGAAGAATGAGAAAAGGTTTTATGGATTAATAGCCCCAGGTCTTGTTTTTGACTTGGAGCTTTTTCTTTTGCCCAAAAATAATGGTGCGAGAACCCAATCTCTCAGTTTTATCAACCCGATGTGAAAAGGAGAGAAAAACATGAACGAGACACAGACATTATTAGACACAGTAAGAAACAACTGGACAACCTTCCTGGCATTGGTGCTTTTGATCGTAGGCGCTATTGCAATTACTATCGTTGCTGAGAAGATTGCCAGCAAGAAGGAAAAAGAGCTCACAGGACATGCAGAAGGACTTTTAAGCGTCAGAAAGATTGCCATAACTGGTGTGTTTTCAGCTATTGCATTTGTTCTTATGTTCCTTGAGTTTCCACTTTTCTTTGCGCCAGGCTTTTATAAGTTTGACTTTAGTGATATTCCAGCTCTTATAGGCGGATTTGCTGCTGGGCCCCTTGTAGGCGTAATGATTGAGTTTATAAAGGTTGCTCTCAACATCCTTCTTCAGGGAACAACATCCGGATTTGTAGGTGAGATTGCAAACTTTGTTGTAGGAGCTGCATTTATTCTGCCTTCAACAATCATCTACAGATTTAAGAAAACAAGAAAAGCTGCCCTTATCAGCTGCTTTGTTGGAACTGCTTGTATTTCACTTGTAGGAGCACTTCTTAATGCATTTTTCCTTCTTCCTGCTTATGCAATCATGTTCGGAAGCGGAATTGATGCTTTTGTACAGATGGGAGCTGCAATCAATCCTGCAATCACAAATGTAACTACATTCTGCCTCTTTGCAGTTGCTCCATTTAACCTTGTTAAGGGACTTGCTGATTCGGCAATCACATTCCTTGTATACAAGCAGCTTAGCCCAATTCTTAAGGCTGACCAGATGGCAGTACCCAAAAAGAAAGTTGTTGAGGCATAAATATTTTCAAAACTAAATAAGTTTAGAGATGGCGCCCTTTTTTGGAGGGGCGCCATTTTTATGATATACTACAAGAGAGAGATTTTGTTTTTTGCGAGGTTTTTATGGATATTGTTACAAAGCATGAGACGTTTAGCGCTCAGGAAACCTTTGAAATTGGTCGTAGAATTGGAGAAAATGCTCAGCCTGGAATGGTGTATACTCTTGTGGGTGATCTTGGAGTTGGTAAAACGGTGCTTACCCAGGGAGTAGCAAGAGGCCTGGGAATAGAAGGGCCTGTCAGCAGTCCTACATTCACTATTTTGCAGGTGTATGATGAAGGCCGAATCCCCTTTTACCATTTTGATGTGTACAGGATCGGCGATGTGAGCGAAATGGACGAGATTGGGTATGAGGACTATTTCTATGGAGATGGAATCTGCTTTGTGGAGTGGGCTAATCTTATAGAGGAGCTTTTGCCTGAGCATTACACAGAGATAGTCATTGAAAAGAATCTTGAAAAAGGTTTTGATTATCGTCTGATCACTATGACCAAGAAATAAATTAATTAGATAAAGAGTAGATTATGAAGATATTAGGAATTGACACATCAGGACTGGTGGGAGCTGTGGCTATTGCTGACGGCGATATGCTTGTCTCCCAGTTTTCAGTTCAATATAAAACAACACATTCTGAGATTTTAATGCCAATGCTTGAGGACATTTGCAAGAAGATACATCTTGATCTGTCCAGTATTGATGCTATAGCTGTGGCTAAGGGCCCTGGCTCTTTTACGGGGCTTCGTATCGGAAGTGCCACAGCCAAGGGACTTGCCCTTGCTCTTGATAAACCGATAATACCGATTCCTACAGTGGATGCCATTGCGTATAACCTGTATGGAGTAGAAAAGATAATATGCCCTATGATGGATGCTAAGAGAAAGCAGGTGTACACAGGTCTTTATACCTTTGTGCCCAATACGCCAGAAGGCAAGAGCCTTGAGAGAACCTTTGACATGCAGGTGATCCATGAGCAGTTTGCAACATCCATCGAGGATATTGCTACAAGGATCAATGAGCTTGGTAAGCCAGTGGTTCTTTTAGGAGATGGAGTTCCAGCTTATCATGATGAGATTGAGGAACTTTTGAAGGTTCCGTTTTCTATTGCACCTATGCACCAGAACAGGCAGAGTGGAGCAGCGCTTTGCGCTCTTGCTATGCAGTATGCTAAAGAGGGCAGGATGGTCTCTTCTGACGAATTTGCACCTGAGTATCTAAGGCTATCCCAGGCTGAAAGGGAAGCCAGGGAAAAAGGCACTGGTGAGACTACAGATAGGGAGAAGAGAAAGCTTGAATCCCGTAAAACTCCTGGAATTGTCAGAATCAGGCAGATGACAGCTGAGGATATTACAGATGCAGCTCTTTTGGAAAAAGAGAATCTTGGAAAAGAGGCCTGGACTCAGAACCAGCTTGCTACAGCTCTTACAAGGGATGATACGATTTATCTTGTGGCTGAGAAAGCCGGAAGGATTGTTGGCATGTGCGGTGTTCAGAATATTTCTGGAGACGGCGAGGTTACCAATGTGTCTGTAGCAGGAGATTGCAGAGGCGAGGGCATTGGCTACAAGATGATGAAGCAGCTCCTTGAGAGAGGTCGTGGTATCGGAATCAAGGACTATACTTTGGAAGTCAGGGCTGGCAATGAACATGCTATAAAGCTCTACGAGAGGCTTGGCTTTGTGTCTGAGGGGTTAAGACCAGGTTTTTATGATGAACCCAAGGAAGATGCTGCCATCTACTGGAAATGTAGACAGGAAGAGTAATATTTAGTTTTTTACAGAGGAATAAGGAATTTATGATAGATGTATGTTTACTTGGAACTGGCGGAATGATGCCACTTCCTAACCGTTTTCTCACATCTCTTATGGTGAGATACAACGGAAAGTGCGTACTCATCGATTGTGGTGAGGCTACGCAGATCGCTATGAAAAAGAAGGGCATTAGCTCTAAACCAATTGATGTTATTTGCTTCACGCATTTTCACGCAGATCACGTTTCAGGTCTTCCGGGAATGCTGCTGACTATGGGAAATGCAGAGAGGACGGAACCTCTTTTGATCGTTGGGCCAAAGGGGGTTGAGAGAGTTGTAAATGCGCTTAGGACTATAGCTCCGGAACTTCCTTTCGAAATAAGATTCAAGGAACTTACCACCGAGGAAGATACCTTTGAAATTGATGGAATGCCGGGCTTTAGTATTACGGCATTTAAGGTTAATCATAATATTACCTGTTATGGCTATAGTATGAGCCTTAAGAGACAGGGCAAGTTTAATGTAGAGGCTGCAACTGCCGCAGGAATTGAAAGGCAGTATTGGAACAGCCTGCAAAAGGGTGAGACTATCACTCTTGAGGATGGCAGGGTATTTACGCCAGATATGGTGCTGGGGGCCGATAGAAAGGGCATCAAGCTGACTTATACCACTGACACAAGACCTACGGATAGTATTGTTCGAAATGCGGCAGATTCAGATCTTTTTATCTGTGAAGGAATGTATGGCGAGCCAGACAAACAGGCCAAGGCCAGAGAGTACAAGCATATGACTTTCTATGAGGCAGCCAGAATGGCAAGGGATGCCAAGGTAAAAGAAATGTGGCTTACCCACTACAGCCCATCTCTGGTCAATCCTGCTGAATATCTTCCGGAGGCTAAGAAGATCTTTTCAAAGACTATTGCAGCCAAGGACGGACGTAGCGTAGAACTTCGCTTTGAGGAATGACGTGTAATAACAGTATTGTTAACTGATGCGCAGGGATGACCTGCCAGAAAAGAGGGGAAATGGAAAACAGTACAAAGTCTGCACTTATCAAATCAGTAGTTTTGGTTTTGCTTGGAGCTATTTTTATTCTGGGAATCTATTTTGTCCTGACTAGGGGAAAACATGTCGATAATAGTGAGAACTACAAGCTTACAGTGGTTGATGAGATCACAACTACTAACTTGGACAAAAATTATCCCGCTGACCCTAGAATGGTGGTTGAGTTTTATTGCAAGATCATGCAGACAATGTATAAAGAGACATATTCAGATGAACAGGCAGATCAGATGATAAATGTTTTATCTGGTATCATGGACAGTGAACTTCTTGATAATCAGGTCAATTTCAACAAGTCCATCAAGGATGAAGTTACTCAGAGAAAAAAAGATGATTATTCTATGTCAGTATATCAGGTGCAGCGTATAGGCATGGAAGGAAAGTTAGACGGTAGAAATGCGTGCACAGTTGACTGCTATATTTATTTAAGGCAGGGAACAGCTGGAATTCCAGCGATATATCAGTTTTTATTAAGACAGGATGGCGATGGCAGGTGGAAAATCCTGGGTTGGCAGACTAAAGAGGGATAATAATGAAGATAGATAAAAATGTTGAAGATGACGGTGTCATCTTTATGTCAATAAAGGACGGCAATTCCGATGCTGTCAAGGACTCAGGAGATGTGCTTATTCTTGCTATAGAGAGCTCCTGTGATGAAACTGCAGCTGCAGTTGTCAAAAACGGAAGAGAGGTTCTTTCAAATATTATTTCGTCTCAGATTGCACTGCATACTATTTACGGCGGTGTTGTTCCTGAGATTGCATCCAGAAAGCATGTTGAGAAGATGAATGGGTGTATCAGGGCAGCTCTTTCAGAAGCCCATCTTACACTTAAAGATATTGATGCTGTTGCAGTAACCTACGGCCCTGGTCTTGTAGGAGCTCTTTTAGTGGGAGTATCTGAGGCAAAGGCTATTTCTTTTGCCACAGGTAAGCCTCTTATTGGTGTGCATCATATTGAGGGCCATATCAGCGCTAATTTTATTGAAAATAAGGATCTTGAGCCGCCTTTTGTATGTCTTGTTGTTTCCGGCGGCCATTCTCATCTTGTTGTTGTAAAAGATTATGGTGAATACGAGATAATAGGACAGACCAGAGATGATGCGGCAGGGGAGGCCTTTGACAAGGTGGCAAGGGCAATTGGCCTTGGTTATCCGGGAGGCCCCAAGATAGATAAGGCCGCCAGGGAAGGAAATCCTGATGCTTTCACTTTCCCGCAGGCGCAGATTCCAGACGCGGAATACGATTTTTCTTTTAGCGGATTAAAATCATCTGTTCTGAACTATATAAATCAGGCTAAAATGCAGGGACAGGAGCTAGATCAGGCCGATGTAGCTGCTTCTTTCCAAAAGGCAGTTGTGGAGGTTTTGGTATCGCATGCTATCAAGGCCTGCAAGGAATATGGCTACAATAAGCTTGCTATTGCAGGCGGAGTTGCTTCTAACTCTGGACTTAGAGAACTTATGGAAAAAGAGTGCAAGGCAAATAAGATACAGTTCTACAGGCCATCACCAGTTTTGTGCACTGACAATGCTGCTATGATCGGAGCAGCTGCATATTATGAGTACAAAAAAGGCGTGAGATTTGGCCTTGATATGAATGCCGTACCGAATCTGCCACTAGGAGACAGAGAGCGCAAATTCCACGGAAGAGGGAATTGAATGTCTGATCTGAAATGATAAGTATGTGATTGATTCGTTGGAGGTTTTGTATGAAAACTGTGGCTATTGTACTTGCTGCAGGAAGCGGCAGCAGGATGAATTCTGATGTTAAAAAGCAGTACATGGAGATTGGGGGAAAACCTCTAATTTATTATTCCTTGAAGGCTTTTGAAGAAAGCATAATTGATGATATAGTCCTAGTGGTTTCTCGCGGTGATGTGGATTATGTCAGAAGAGATATTGTGGAAAAGTATGGGTTCGATAAGGTTACAGCAATTGTGGAAGGTGGATTAGCCAGATACCACAGTGTTCGACTTGGCCTGATGGCAGCAGCTCCAGACTGTGAGTATGCCTTTATCCATGATGGCGCAAGGCCTTTTATCACAGACGACATTATCTTAAGGGCATTGCATGCTGTAAAGGAGTATGGCGCTTGTGTTGTTGGTATGCCTGTCAAGGATACTATTAAAATTGCTGACGACAAGGGCTTTGCCGAGAGCACTCCAGACAGGGCTCATACCTGGCTTATTCAGACGCCACAGGTCTTTTCCTACAAGATGATCCTGGAATTGTATCAGCGACTTGACAGAGAAGAGGGAGAACTTATGGCTAGGGGTGTCAACATAACGGATGATGCCATGGTTGTGGAGTATTTTACTGACAAAAAAGTCAAGCTGGTGGAGGGTTCTTATACAAATATAAAAATAACGACGCCAGATGATATTCCCTCTGCAGAGGCTATTTTAAGGAATATGTGATGCTATTTATACCATTTACTAGTACGTTGGGAGATTTAAATTTATGAGCACAGAGATTAAGGTGCTGATGGTGGGGCCTGATAGAGGCGTTCACGGTGGAATATCTGCAGTTGTCAATGAGCTCTATGCTGCGGGATTTGATCAGGAAGTAAGTCTTAAGTACATAGGAACAATGAAAGAGGGCAGCAAACTAAGAAAGCTTTTGGTGGCTGCCTTTGCTTATTGTCGTTTTGTAAAAGAGCTTTCCTGGTGCGACGTTGTGCATATACACTTTTCTTCAGATTCCAGCTTTATGAGGAAGTCCTTTTTTATAAAAAGAGCCAGAAAAAGCGGCAAGAAAATAGTGCTTCATCAGCATGGAGGGGATTTTAAGACCTATTTTAATGAACAGCTAAGTGATGCAAAAAGGGACTATGTCCGGAATATTCTGGACATGGGTGATGTAATGCTGGTTCTGACTAAGGGGTGGAAGGATTTCTTTGGACAGATAACAGATCCGGACAAGATAGAAGTATTTCCAAACAGTATAAGGGTTGCAGATTGCCATGTACAGGGCGAGAAGGACTACAATAAGGTGCTGTTCCTGGGGAGAATATGCCGGGATAAGGGAATTGATGAGCTTTTGGAAGCAATGAAGCAGATATATAGCGTCAATAAGGATGCGCATCTTTATTTAGGCGGAATATATGAGGACTCTGAATATAAAGAAAAAGTGGAAAACTGCAGTGACTTTGTGACTTACCTTGGATGGATAAATGGCGAGGAAAAGAACAAGTACCTTGATGAGTGTGGTGTACTGGTACTTCCGTCATATTATGAAGGATTTCCTGTATCCATAATAGAAGCTCTTTTGCATAAGTGTGTGGTGGCAGCTAGTGCTGTAGGGGGTATTCCTGAAATAATTGATGATGGGATTGATGGTATTTTATTTAAGCCCAAGGATAAGAATGCGGTAAAGAATGCGCTTGAAAAGGCGATGAGTGATAAAGAAAAAGCACTTTCAATGGGAGAAATGGGCCAGAAAAAAGTGGTTGAGAAGTATTCTGTAGAGGCTAATATCAGGAGATTATTGGAAATTTACAAAAAAATTCTGTAAAAGATTTTGGCGATTTTTGGCAAAATGGGAAAAGCTGCAGAATGCATCAACCATGCGGCTTCTGGTGCTATTAATGGTGAAAAAGTGGTTTGAATAAGCGTGAAAGCTCTGCCTAAAATAGCGTAATATTATAAAAACTTTAAAAAAAATAGAAAAAACATGTTGACACTTTAGGTTTGCTTTGTTAATATAAATCTTGCGCTGCGGTGAGCGAAACAAACACTCACACGAAAGCGAATCTTATTTTAATAATAAGACACTCGGAGCGATATCGAAGCGGTCATAACGAGGCGGTCTTGAAAACCGTTTGGCGGCAACGCCACAAGGGTTCGAATCCCTTTCGCTCCGCTTAATTATGAACACGCTGCTATACAGCAATATAATTATTGTTAATCAACTATTTTGCAGAAGTACTCAAGTGGTTGAAGAGACACCCCTGGAAAGGGTGCAGGTCGTTAATAGCGGCGCGAGGGTTCAAATCCCTCCTTCTGCGTTGCCTTATGCAACTAGTAAGGCTCATAATTATAAGCACCTTGACAAATAAACAGTAATGCAACCCTGAAAAATTCTAAGAGAATTTATTCAGAACAAATTAGTAAATAACGGACAGAACAAAAAGCCAAGCTTGAGTTCTGGCCAGATCAAACTTTTAAACGTGAGAGTTCGATCCTGGCTCAGGATGAACGCTGGCGGCGTGCCTAACACATGCAAGTCGAACGGAGATTTAACGCTGATGAGGCTTCGGCGGATTCTTGTTAAATCTTAGTGGCGGACGGGTGAGTAACGCGTGGGCAACCTGCCTCATACTGGGGGATAACAGTTGGAAACGACTGTTAATACCGCATAAGCGCACTAGAGTCGCATGACTCAGTGTGAAAAACTC
>NZ_FMVS01000042.1 GCF_900102515.1 Butyrivibrio sp. INlla14 | reverse complement strand
GCCAAGGTTATCGAGAACTCACAGCGTGATATCAACATCGCATTCATGAACGAACTTTCAATGATCTTCAACAAGATGGGAATCGATACAAAGAGCGTCCTTGAGGCAGCAGGTACAAAGTGGAACTTCCTTAACTTCCGTCCAGGTCTTGTTGGTGGACACTGTATTGGTGTTGACCCATATTACCTCACATACAAGGCTGAGGAACTTGGTTATCACTCACAGATCATTCTCTCAGGCCGTCGTATCAACGATGACATGGGTAAATATATAGCAGAGTCAGCAGTTAAGCGCCTTATTGCCAATGACATTCCTGTCAAGAATGCCAAGGTTGCAATCCTTGGATTTACCTTCAAGGAGAACTGCCCAGATACACGTAACACTAAGATTATTGATATCTACAATGAACTTGGTGAGTACGGCATTACACCTATAGTTGTAGATCCACAGGCTGATGCAGACGAGGCTAAGAGACTTTATGGCATAGAGTTTGACTCTATGGATGCTGTCAAGGATATGGATGCTGTTATCATGGCTGTAGCTCACGATGATTTCAAGGCATACAAGCCAGCGGACATTGCAAAGTTCTTCAATGCCAACCACAGCACTAAGGTATTTATGGACCTTAAGGGTATTTACAACCTTGAAGACTACAAAGCTCCAGAGTTTGACTATTGGAGACTGTAAGAATAATTGATGAATAGATATATTGTCTAGACATAAAGCTGTCATCAACAAAAGGTCATTATAATGAAAAGATGGTTGAAATCTACTGCATTTAAAATATCGATTGTATTATTTGTGATCAGCATATTATTATCAGCAGTTTCTTTTATTCTAATAGATAGTTCCAGTGTACTGATTGGCCAAGGCGTGTACAATATTGTGGTTGGGGTATCAACTAATCTGCTCGGGATTATTATTACAGTGTCATTTGTACAGTTCTACTTGGACAAGAATGCCAAAAGGCAAGAAGAGGTAGATGAATACAAGAAAATACTTAGACATGATAGATATGCGAAAATACTTATTAAAGAGTATATGAAGTATTATAATTCTGTTGTTACTCCTCTTGGAAAGCGCAATCAATTAGTAACAGAAGGTTTTGTGCATGACTTTCAGTTAAGCGATATGGCAGACATGTATACATCAACTATTTTTCTAAAGGATCGATTATATACTCCAGTAATCGAAAAATTTTACGAGTGTGAAGAAGAGTTGCTTCGCTATTTTGAATGTATGCTGGACGAAATTGATTTTAAATATGCTGATGATTTGGGAAATCTACTAATTAGTTTTATAGCGAAATCTAAAGAACAAGATGTTAGGAAAGGCATACTAGGTTATCAGCAAATATCTGTAGGAAATAAAAAGGAGAGCGACTCTATTGCAGATAAACTGAGGCATTCTACGAGAGACTACGTCAATGATTATTTGAATGGACAGCTTAGTTCACACGTAATGATACCAGTTGTTCAGTTATTCTTTTATTTGAGAATGCAGAGGGATTATATAGAAGAATATATGTATGAAATAGATAAGATATCTCAAAAAAATGAAGATATGGTACTAGAAACTAATAGAAATGGAAACTTGGTTGGAAAGCTGCGGCAGAGTAAAGCAAAAAGTAATTCTAAAGATTATGGTAACATGCCGATTGGCCAGTTAGTAAACGAACTAATAAAAAAGAGTAGTCTACGTAAGTCTATTGATTATAATATAGACGTGATTCGGCGCATTTACAGTAAACTATCTGGAGTACAAAAAGACTTTCTATGCAGATATCTATGCAATAACAGGCCGACTGTGGAAAAAAGGCCCCAATATAGTAACCTTATGCTAGTGGTATTACCTGTGTTTGCTATGTCCTATACGCTAGGGACGACAATGATGACTGTAATTGGATCTGTAGAAAGTGTGCGAATTGTCAGTGATTTCATATTGAAGTTGAATAATTTGAGTTTTTATTTGCTCGTAATAGGAATATTTGCATGGGTGGCAGATTGTATTTTTATATTGTTAAATAATTATTTGCGGAGAAAGAGAAGACTAGTTACAGAAGTAGTTTCTATGCTTTATGAAGCTGAAATGTCAAAGGTAGTCAATGAAAGTATAAATCAAACATATAATCAATAGCTCATTTTGGAAAAGTAGAATGTATTTTAAACCTATAGGTGGATTTTGGTGATATGAAAGTTATAACTGTTTTTGGAACACGACCAGAGGCGATAAAAATGTGTCCTCTGGTTATTAAACTAAGAGAAAATGAAAATATCCAATGTGTAGTTTGCCTTACTGGACAGCACAAGGAAATGCTATATCAGGTTATGGAAGCGTTTGGAGTTAAGGAGGATTATAACCTTGATATTATGAAAGACAGACAGACGCTTACAACAATTACTACATCTATTCTTGAGAGGATTGAACCTGTTCTAAAAGCTGAGAAACCTGATGTCGTCCTTGTGCATGGAGATACCACTACTTCATATGCTGCGGCGCTGGCAGCATTTTATCAGCAGATTCCTGTTGGACATGTGGAGGCAGGTCTGCGGACAGGGGATATTTATTCTCCTTTCCCTGAAGAAATGAATAGGCTTCTCACAGATAGAATCAGTACATATTACTATGCACCTACTAAGCTGAATCAGAAAAATCTGGCGAAGGAAGGCATTATAGACAACGTATATGTAACAGGAAATACAGTTATAGATGCATTTCAATATACTGTAAAAGATGGCTATAGTTTTTCAAATCAGATATTAAAAAATGTAGATTTCTTAAGTAAACGTGTGATTACAGTGACTGCCCACAGAAGAGAAAATCTTGGTCATCCGCTTCGAAATATTTGCAATGCAATTAAAAGACTTGCAGAAGAAAAACATGATACTCTGTTTATTTATCCTGTACACCTTAATCCAGCTGTAAGAGATACTGTTTTTGATGTTCTTGATGATGTAGATAATGTTCTTTTGATAGATCCGGTAGATGTTCTTGATATGCATAATTTGCTGGCGCGTAGCTACATGATTATGACTGATTCGGGAGGATTACAAGAGGAAGCACCGCATTTCGGAAAACCTGTTTTGGTCTTAAGAACTGAAACTGAGAGGCCCGAGGCTGTAGAAGCTGGAACGGTGAGAGTAGTTGGCGTTGAAGAAGAATCAATTTATAAAGAGGCTATGACTTTGCTTGAAGACTGTGAAAAATACGATGAAATGGCAAAGGCTGTTAATCCCTATGGGGATGGTCATGCGAGCGAGCAAATAGTCCAAGCTCTGCTTGATATAGAAAGATAAACGTACAATAATAGTGATTTTTCAGAATTACAAGAAGGAAAAAGATTTGATTGGTTACTTGTGGAGTAAATTAATAAAAAAAATACGATGGAAATCGATAGCTTCATCTGAAATAGACCGTACTTCCAAAATTGAAGCAGGTAGTCAGGTTGTAAATACAGTAATGGATAAGTATTCATTTTGTGGATATGACTGTAAGATTATCAATTGTAAAATTGGTAAGTATGTTTCGATAGCTGATGGAGTGGTCATTGGTGGTGCAAGACATCCTATGGAGTGGGTTTCTATGTCTCCGGTTTTTTATCATGGACGCGATAGTATAAAAAAGAAATTTGCCGAGTTCCCAAGAGAAGATGATAAGCGTACAGTAATAGGCAATGATGTTTGGATTGGTGAGAGAGCACTGATAAAAGCAGGGGTTACCATAGGGGATGGCGCTGTGATTGGAATGGGATCAGTGGTCACAAAAGATATTGGAAGTTATGAAATATGGGCAGGGAATCCTGCTAAGAAGATACGCGATAGATTTTCTGAAAATCTTAAAGAAGATTTATCAGAATCGAAGTGGTGGGATTTACCCGATAATGAGATTCAGAAATTAGCTGTATCTATTAGGTCACCAGAAGAGTTTATAAATACAATGAGAGCTATAAAGGACTAATTAACTAGAAAATGAAAGTATTATTTATAACAAATGTTCCATTTCCATATACCGTAGATTATTTAAGTGAGCTTGGAAAGAAGTGCGAGTTAGTGGCATGTTTTGAAAGAGCAACATCTTCAGAAAGAGATAAAAGCTGGGCAGAATTTGAACTCAAGAACTGTAAAGCAATAATCATGAAAGGCATAAATATTGGAGTAGAGGCAGCTTTGTGCTTTGAAGTTATACGGCACATAAATGAAGAAAAAGCTGATATTGTGCTCATATCAAATCCATGTACACCTACAGGAATAATTGCTCAGCTGTACATGAAAATACATAATATAAGATATTGCATTCAGAGTGAGGGAGCCTTTGTTGGAAAAGGATGGGGGCCAAAAGAACAGTTGAAACTGTTGACGATGAAAAATGCCACCATGTATTTTAGTACAGGTAAATGCCAGGATGATTATTTTTTGAAATATGGTGCAAAACTAGAGCAGATAAGACGATTTCCATTTACGACTTTATGGGATAACGAGATAAAAAAGAAGATTGTTTCCAGAGAAAAAAAGGACGAGATTAAGAAAAAGCTAAATATCAAGGAAGATTCAGTCATTCTTTGTGTGGGTCAGTTTATTCCTCGTAAGGGAATAGATATACTTCTTAAGTCTATTTCAGATGTTGATGGACAAGTAAGAACCCTGATAATTGGTGGCAAGCCTACAGAAGAATATCTTAGTATTTGTGAAGAGAAGAATTTGAAGAATGTTACTTTTATCCATCACATTAGCAAGGAGCAGTTAAAAGAGTATTATGATGTAGCTGATATATTTGTTTTGCCAACAAATTATGATACTTGGGGGCTTGTTATTGTAGAGGCTATGTCATATGGTGTGCCGGTGATTACGACTGACAGTTGTGTGGCTGCGTGTACTTTGATTGATAATGGCGTAAATGGGTATGCATTGAAGGCAGGAGATGTTGATGCTTTCAGTAATACTATAAATGCTGTTATTGGAGATAAAGAACTATTGCAAAGCATGGGGCAGAAAGCCTTAGAGATGATGCAGGGTTATTCTATTGAGAATATGGCATACTCCATAATGAAAGGCCTCAATGAATTGACTACAATTTCTTGACGCATGGTAAACAGACATCAGATATTAAAAGAGGAAAAAGTAATGCAAGTTGTAAAATATATGTTTCAGCCACATGGGGATGATCGTGGTCAGCTCGTGGCGTTAGAAGAATTTAAGGATATACCTTTTCATATAAAGCGAGTTTACTATATGTATGACACAGCTAGTGGGGTTGTGCGTGGTAAGCATGCGCATAAGAAGCTGGAACAGATTCTTATTTGTATTAGTGGAAGTTGTAAGATTCTGCTTGATAACGGCTCAGAAAAAAAAGTTGTAAATTTAGAGAAACCATACGAGGGGTTATACATTTCCAATGACATGTGGCGTGAAATGTATGATTTTTCTGATGATGCAGTGCTTATGGTTTTGGCATCAGAATTGTATGATGAGAGCGATTATATTAGAGATTATGATGAATTTTTAAATATGGTTAGGGAAAATTCATAATCAAAGGATAGCGTAAGGATGATGTTGAGATCACTAAAAAATGAGGATGCTCCATTTATGCTTGAATGGATGCATGATGAAAGTGTAGTTCACAATCTTCATAAAAACTTTGCTAGTTTCACAATAGAAGATTGCTATAGGTTCATTGATTTCAGTACCAAAGAACAAGGTAAAGATATTCATTTTGCAATAGTTAGGGATGATGGTTCAGATGAATATTTGGGCACTATTAGTCTTAAAAATATAGATAGAGAGACAAAAAGTGCTGAATTCGGCATTACCATTAGGAAGAGCGCGATGGGAACCGGATGTTCACAAGAAGCGATGGAAGAGTTATTAAGCAAGGTAATTAAAGAAAACGGCATAACCAGAGTGTACTGGTGTGTTGATACTAAAAATGTAAGGGCTCTTAAATTCTACGATAAAAATGGATATAGCCGTATTTGTATTACCGATGTTGAGGATATTTACAGTTTGGTTTTATCAAGCGGGCAGTATAATCGTGATGAAATAGATAGTTATGTTTGGTACTTATATGATATAGATTCCGGTAATTTGTAATTGTTTGGTATGGATTAAAGAAGAGAAATGAGAATAATAATATGATTTACATTACGGTGGGATATTATTTTTTTGTAGCTTTTTTGGTTTTGATGTACTATATAGTCTCTATTAAATACAGATGGATTGTTCTTTTGATTGGCAATCTGTCTTTTTATGTTTTATTTTATCAAAAGGCTTGGCACATTATTTTTGCGACTTTTTGCATCACGTTTTTAATTGGCAAATTAATGGATAACCCTCGTTTTAGGACAATGCTTTTAGCGCTGGGGGTACTTACTATAGTTTTACCATGGGCATTTTATAAGATAGATTTTCTCCATGGAAGTATAATAGCTCCGCTTGGAATATCATTTTATTCATTGCAATTAATTGCTTATTTGGTTGATGTATACAAAGGGAAAATTGTGGCCGAGTCAAATATATTTAAATTTGTATTATTTGCAGGCTTTTTTCCACAAATAGTGCAAGGACCAATACCTAGATATAAGAATTTACAAAGTCAGTTGACTAATGGTAACTATTTTGATGAAAGAAAGATATCAGAAGGGTTTTTATATATTATTTGGGGCTTCTTCCTAAAAATGATGATAGCAGATCGGGCTGCAGTAGTAGTAGATACTGTGTTTGACAACTATCAGGCTTATAAAGGTGGTTACATTTGGCTTGGAGCATTTTTATACAGTATTCAGCTGTATACAGATTTTTATTCATGTACTTCTCTTGCTAAAGGTGTGTCAAAACTATTTGGAATTGAATTAGTAGATAACTTTGCCAGACCTTATTTTGCATCTTCAGTCCGTGATTTCTGGAAAAGATGGCATATATCACTTAGTAGTTGGCTAAAAGATTATATTTATATTCCCCTCGGTGGAAGTAGAAAAGGGCTATTGAGAAAGAGTGTCAATCTGCTAATTACTTTTATGGTAAGTGGAGTATGGCATGGTGCAGGAGTTAATTTCTTGATGTGGGGGATTCTTCATGCATTTATGCAGATAATTGAGTCTTTTGAAGGAAAAAGAAGTTTCAATAGTAGCCTTGTAAAGGCACTTATTAGAATTAGAACGCTGCTATTTGTTGGAGGTGCATGGGTGATCTTTAGGGCGTCCAATCTTGCTGTGGGTATCAGTATGTTGCGAGATATGTTTATAGTATGGAATCCCTGGATATTTTTTAATGATAGAGTTTTCTCATTAGGACTTGATTGGAAGGAAATGGTATTGTTATTCGTATCAATAGCGTTATTATTCTGGGTAGACTTATGCAATGAGCGTGGGGATTCAGTATTAAGGAAAATACTGGAGCAGAAATTTGTTATCAGATACTTTATATATGTATTTGCAATCATTTTAATTGCAATATATGGAGCATATGGATATGGGTATGATTCTCAAGAGTTTATATATGGGGGATTTTGATGAAAGTGCATTATAGATTTATATGCAAAGTGTTGATAATTGCAAGTTCGTTAGTCATTTTGATGATTGTTATCACAAAGCTTTTGACACCTAAAAAGTTATACAATGTAGAATGGCCGACAACGCTTACTTATACAGGCTTTTATGAAATGCCAAGAGACACAGTTGATGTATTATTCTTTGGGAGTAGCCATGGAGCAGCTGCGTTTGATCCTCAGGTTGTTTATAATTTGTATGGGATTAAGAGCTATAATCTTTCATGTGAACAGCAAAATCTGCTGGTATCTTATTATTGGCTTGAAGAGGCACTTAAATACCAAAGCCCGAAGGTTGTGGTACTGGACCCGTTCATTCTTTTTCCATTTTATAGAGATGAAGCGTTAAATACTTCCGAAATATGTACAAGACTTGCAATAGATCCAATGAGATGGTCACATAACAAACTGAATGCAGTGATGGATATCTGCAAGTTTGATGGAAGTCAGAGTATCGATAGTTATTTTCTTAAAACTATTAGATTTCATGCAAAATGGAAAGCTCTTAAGGAACATGATTTTTCATATGCTAAAATGGAGAATCATTTTGAATTGAAAGGATATGCACCATTATCCAACTATATGGTGAATGCCAATGAAAATTATATGCCTTTTCGGAGTGTAGATGCTGAAGGCATAGAAATGGTTCCATTAATGCAATCCTATTTAGATAAAATAGTTGACGTATGCAAAGAACGCAATATTGCGCTTTTGATAGTGAAGACACCCACTACTAACTGGGATATCGACAGATATAATGAAGTAAAATCATATTCAGAAAAAAATAATATACGGTATATAGATTTTAATGAAATGGATACTAATACAGATAGTGGTTTTAGTTATCTATATAGTATGAGCGATGATGAGCATTGCAATTTGTGGGGAGCCGAAACAGTTTCAGCTTATGTGGCGGGAATGCTTTATAATGATTATGGTGTTACCGGGGGAGATGGATATGAGGCGTGGGCTAATACAAACGATTATTACTCACATATCGCACATGATTGTGAACTGAGGCGAATGTTATGGGAAGATGATTATTGGGATGGCATACGTAGTCAGGATTATACATTATTTGTAACTGTCTATCGTGATGGATTAGAATCGATTTCGCCAAAGAGTATTGAAGGATTACAAGCTTTAGGAATAGAGTTTCCAATGGGAGAGGAAAGTAAGAATTACTGTGCTGTTGTGGATGGTGGAAAGGTAATGGAAAAAGTAAGTGAAAATGCTTTTACTGAGCTTGGAGCAATACGTGATGGTATAGTAGATTATAAAGTTGAAGTTGATGGTTTAAACTCATATGTTTCGACTAAAATTGATAATGTTGATTATTCAGTAAATAAAAAGGGAATCAATATTGTAGTTTATAGTAATTTGACTTGGAAAGTCATAGATTCGGTATGCATAGATTCTGATGGAAGGGTAATACGAAACTGAGTGCATAGGATGGATTACGGATGCAGTTTAATAGTTATGAATTTATTTTTTTCTTTTTGCCAATATCAGTGATACTTTACTTTGGCGGTAATAGAATAAAACCAGCTATTGGCAAAATAGTTATTATAATTGCCAGTTTGTTTTTTTATTCTTGGGGTAGGCTAAATATGCTTATTTATTTGGGAATAAGTATATTAGTGAACTATACATTGACCTTATTGATAATACGACTAAAAAATCATAAAAGAATAATAGTCATTTTGGCGGTTGCCGCTAACGTTGGATTTTTGCTGTACTTTAAATATCTTGGATTTATTGCATTTAATATATCTAGAGTGCTGAGGCATTCAGCAGAATTTCACGAGATTATTTTACCTTTGGGAATTTCCTTTTATACGTTTCAGCAGATAGCTTACATTGTAGAAACTTCAAATGGAAATATAAGCAGTGCTAAGCTGTTGGATTATTTAGCTTACATTTTGTTCTATCCTAAACTTGTAATGGGGCCAATCACTGATCCGGTTTCTTTTTTATCACAGCTTAATGATTCTAAAAATATTAAAATCAATACTTTGAATTTAGCTTGCGGTATTAAAATTTTTAGTTTAGGACTTGCTAAAAAGGTTATTTTGGCTGATACATTCGCAAAAGCAGTTACATGGGGATATTCTAATTTTGCATCGGCAACAGCTATGGATTGTATGCTATTAGTACTATTCTATAGTTTTGAAATATACTTTGATTTTAGTGGATATAGTGACATGGCCATTGGAGTTTCAAAGATGATGAACATTGAACTTCCAATGAACTTTGATTCGCCATATAAAGCTATATCTATTCGTGATTTTTGGAAAAGATGGCATGTTTCCCTTACAAGTTTTTTGACGAAATACATTTATATTCCGCTAGGTGGATCTAGAAAGGGAGCATTTTTCACTTATCTTAATACTATGATTGTCTTTATCGTAAGTGGAATTTGGCATGGAGCAAATTGGACTTTTATTTTATGGGGATTACTACATGGAGTATTCAGTTGTCTGGGCAGAATGTTTGAAAAAATAGAAAACAAGATATTTATGCCGATTAGGTGGCTATGCACATTTGGAATAGTTAGTGTTTTATGGTTGTTATTCAGTGTAGAATCTATTGGACAGTGGAAGGCAATTTTATACAAAATTTTATTAATGCAGGATACATCTATTAGTGAGGGCATGGTATCAACTTTTAATTTGATAGAGAGTCGGTTTATATATGATGTTTTTCGATTGAACTTTCTTTCAGAAAATGTAAGAGGATTTAGTATGGTGGTCTTTATTTTTGTAGCATGCTTTATTTCTTTTATTCCTGAAAATAACTACAGAAAAAAAGATAAGCTTGGAATAAGTTCATTGATATTATCTTCCCTGGCATTTATTTGGGGTGTATTATGCCTTGGAGCGGAATCAACTTTTGTATATTATGGGTTTTAAATTATGAAACAAAAAAGATGGTTGGCCGTGTGGCTTATTATTGTATTACTGGGATTAATAGTGGCAGGAAGTAACGTGTATATTGTAGATCCGTTTTTCCATTATCACGAACCAAATTTAAACCAGTATTATTATGAATTAAACAACCAAAGAAGTCAGAATGATGGGATTATAAAGCACTTTGATTATGATGCAATGCTGGTAGGAACATCTATGTGTTCGGGATTTAAAAACACTGAAATAGATGAATTGTTTGAGTGCAATTCTATTAAAACTACGTTTTCTGGTGCTTTTTACAAGGAAATCAATGACAATATAGAAACAGCATTAAGAGTCAACCCGGATTTAAAATTGGTAATACGTGGCTTGGATTTATCTTATTGTATGAGAATAGATGAGAATAGGACTGACTTAGGTGTTTATCCTACATATCTATACAATAAGAATCCGCTTGATGATGTTCATTACCTTATTAATCGTGATATATTATTTGGGCGGGTTTATCCCATGATTATCGGTTCTAAGCAAGGGGTGACACCTGGGATTACCTCTTTTGATGAGTATCCTGGATATATGGAGGGATATTCTTTTGGAATAAATACTGTAGTCCCTGATGGGGTAACCGTGGTGGAAACGTCTGATTTTAGCCATCTAACAGATAGCGACAAAGAAATAATTAAAAAAAATCTGGAACAAAATGTTATAAGAACAGCAGATGAAAATCCGGAAGTGGATTTTTATTATTTCTTTCCGCCTTATAGTATGGCTTATTGGTGTCAGGTTTATAATCAAGGGGAAATATATAGCTGGCTAGAAGCTGAAAAATATATGGCAGAATTAATTGTGCCGCATCACAATATTCATTTGTTTTCATTCTTTGGCAGACAGGATATAATAACTGATTTAAACAATTATAAAGACTCTATGCATTATGCTTCATGGATATGTAGTTTAATGTTGAAATGGATGAAGGAAGAAAATGGTAGATTAACAGAAGATAATTACTTGGAAATATTGGAGCAGGATTACAGGAGCCTTACAGAGTACGATTATGCATTACTAAATGCACAGATGGATTATGAGGCTGACTATTATGCGGCAGCTGTAGTTAATAAAGAATTATCGGGAGCAGATCCACTTAATGTTTCAGAGGACTTTAAGAATGGAATAAGACGCTATTATAATCTTGATGATGGCTATAATTACTTATGCTTTAATGGCCAAAAGCTTTCAGGAGAAGGGAAAAGTACCATTAGCGTATATAATAATAACAATGAACTTCTAATAAAAAAAGAAATAGAATATACAGATAGCGATTTTGATAAACATCAATTTGTTATGGATCTGACATATTATACAGGTGATGTTACTATAGCGGTTGATAATCTGGATTCTGAATATGATATAAGTGAAATGACTTTGTACTGAACGGAGAAACGAATTAATGAGATTAGTTGCATTATATTTACCACAATATCATCCCACAGAAATAAACGATAAATGGTATGGCAAAGGATTTACAGAATGGACTAATGTGGCTTCGGCGAAGCCATTATTTAAAGGACATTACGAACCGCATATTCCGGCAGATCTTGGCTTTTATGATCTGCGGTTGCCTGAGGTGAGGAGAGAACAGGCAAGACTTGCACAGGAATATGGAGTAGAAGCATTCTGTTATTGGACGTATTGGTTTGGAAATGGTGAAACAGCTCTTGATATGCCAATTTGGGAAGTATACAAGGATAAATCAATTACTCTTCCATTCTGCCTTGGCTGGGGAAATCATTCATGGGAAAAGAAAACCTGGGACAATAATGCTAAAAATGAACTGATAGTAGAACAGAAGTATCTTGGAGAAGGCGATTATTCGAAATTTTTTTATACTATGTTGCCTTTGTTTAAGGATGAAAGATATTTTAGGGTAAACAATAAGTGCTTCTTTATAATTTATGAACCACTTGATAACGCGAAGGAAATCTCGGCATTTATAACAAAGTGGAGAGAACTGGCAACAAAAGAGGGAATCGGAGATTTCTTTTTTGTTGGTAAGGATTTTGATAGCAGGGATAAAGATAAAATATTATCTGTCGGATTTGATGCAATATACAATGATGATGTTTTTAATATTCATCATAAGTTATCGTTGTTAAAAAAAGTGTTATTAAAATTTCAGAGAGAAGTATTGAGACACCCGACTGTATTCAAATACAAAGATGCCTTAAAATATATGATCACAGATGACTGTAAGAATGATAACGTTATTCCAACGGTTGCTCCTAACTGGGATCATTCTCCGAGATCAGGGGCAAATGCAATTATCCTTGAGGATTGTCAGCCAAAGTATTTTAAAAAAGTACTTGAAATAGCAAAAGAGACAGTAGAGCATAAAGATAGTGAAAAACAGCTTGTAATTGTTAAGTCATGGAATGAATGGGGAGAGGGGAATCATCTTGAACCAGATAGGAAATATGGAAGAGGATACTTAGAGGCCATCAGAGATGTAATGAGGGAAGGATAAAACGTTGTTTGCATCATTGCTGTACAGATATAAACTTCATAAAGCACGTTCTCGCTGGAGAAAAACAAATTCGCATAATGATACATATATGGGAGAAGAGTTTAATCCAGATTTGGTAAGTGTAGGTAATGGGACATATGGGCTTTTGAATATAATTAATTATTCAAATACCTACAAACTTATAATTGGTAATTATTGCAGTATAGCCCCCAATGTCTGTTTTGTTGTTTGTGGAGAACATAGGACGGACAGTATTTCTACATATCCATTCAATGTAAAGATCCTTGGAGAAGAATACGAGGCAGTTTCCAAGGGGAATATTCAGGTAGATGATGATGTATGGTTTGGAGTTAATGTAACTGTTTTATCAGGAATACACATTGGCCAGGGAGCTGTTATCGCAGCGGGATCAGTAGTAACAAAAGACGTACCACCTTATGCTATTGTTGGAGGAAATCCTGCGAGAGTTATCAAATATAGATTTCCTGATTCTCTTATTAATGAATTGATGTCAATAGATTATTCTCAATTATCAAGAGAAAGCATTGAAACGAATAGAGAGAGTATAGGGGTAGAACTTAAAGATGAAAAGCAGTTGTCTTGGCTTCCGCGTAAACAGTAGATCAATCAGTGGATGCCACAAAAATAAAAAATGGGGAATTATTACAGATGCGTTCTAAAGATATAAAAGGTTATATTGAAAAGGTTGTTGATGAATTAAAGAAAAGAATAAGTATCTGCATCTGTAAAGAAAAGTATAATGATGCGCTTTCGTTGATTTCGATATGTTCCTTTTTTTTATACTCTACAAATATTTATTACACTGATGAAGAATTGGAAAAAGATGTTGAAATAATAGCCAATTTCATAAGCAATACCCAATTTGCTTCAGCTAATAGATATAGTTCCAATGACTGCACAGTTTTTTACGATGGATTTGGACTAAACAACAGAGGTCTTGTACAGATATATTTGCAAGCTCTATGTAAGATAAGGAGAGTTGTATACGTTACTTATCTTGATAGAAAGGAATGTATACCAGATGTATTAAAAATACTTGAAGAATATGAAAGCAAAACTGCCTTTATATGTAGAGAAAAGAGAACAAAAATAGAACAGATAATGCAATTAAGCGATATTGTTCAGGAATATAAACCAGAAAACTTTTTCTTTTACGCGCCTCCGGATGATGTGATAGCAACATCAGTCATGCATATGTATAAGGAAAGCATGAAAAGGTATCAGATCAACTTAACTGACCATGCATTTTGGATTGGCACTAGGTGTATAGATAAATGCATAGAATTTAGAAGGTATGGTGCAAGGATTTCTAGTGAGTACAGAGGAATAGAAAGTAAAAAAATAACCATAATTCCTTTTTATCCAATTATTGATAAGAGTAGACAATTTCAAGGTTATCCATTTGAAAGAGAGCCAGGGCAAAAGGTTATTTTCTCTGGAGGAGCTTTGTACAAAACAATAGATGAAAAGGGCATTTACTATACGATGCTGGATAGTATTCTCTCACACCATGAAAATGTTATTTTTTGGTATGCTGGAAGCGGAGATGATTCCAAGCTACTTAATCTTAGAGAAAAATATCCGAAAAGAGTTTTCCATACGGATGAAAGATCAGATTTGTTTCAGATAATGGAGAATATAGATGTTTATTTTAGTACCTATCCTATGTGCGGCGGATTGATGTTTCAGTATGCTGCGCTAGCTGGTGTAGTACCTG
Organism: Butyrivibrio sp. INlla14; assembly: GCF_900102515.1. Taxonomy (GTDB): domain Bacteria; phylum Bacillota; class Clostridia; order Lachnospirales; family Lachnospiraceae; genus Butyrivibrio. Next base: position 6,500 of record NZ_FMVS01000042.1, on the reverse strand, counting down.
TTACACTCAAGCACGGCGATATATCAGATGATTTTCTGATTGACCAAGACAATATTAAAGTGGAGTTCGCTGATCAGGAGAGCTTATACGCTGAAATAGATAGACTACTGAGTGATGAGACATATGTTGAACAAAGAAAATATCAGATGAAAAGATCAGTTATCAGTCAAGATTCTTTTGAAAAACAGGTAATAAAACTGCTAAATAATGAGGACAATGATGACGCTATTGCAGAATATCAGAATATAGACACAGAAGAATTTAGAAAGTGGTATTTAGAAAAATTGACAAAGGCTGATGTGGACTCACTTTTGGTTAATCACGATAGCTTGAAAATTGGGATAAAATATTACCCCTTTGTAACTATAAGAGGGGGAGTAAATATCTTAAAGAGGAAAGTTGTTCAAAAATGAAAAAAAAAATATGTTTGGTTACTAACTGGTATCCAACAAAAGAAAACCCTACAGCAGGATGCTTTTTTAAAGAACAGGCATTTTCTCTAGGAGCGAGTTGCGATTTTATTGTATTTAGATATCAGGAAAAGACCAGAAAGTCACCATTTCAAAGAGATTATTGTCAAAAAGTTAATGCAGAGAAAAACACTGTAGAATATGTCGCTATTGCTTATATTCCTCTATCTATCAGATTACACGATGCAGTGCACAATTTCCTTATGCAGAGGTCTGAGAAGACTGAGATCGGAGTAGGAATATATGTATCTGAAAAGAGAAAAAAAATAGTTGCTCAAAAGCTAAAAAAACTATTTGATCAGGCGAAAGAAGATGTGGATGTGTTTTATTGCGTTGATGGTCAGAATGAGGCATATAATCTGCAATGCTTATCTAAGGTATATGGTAAGCCTTATATCATTGGAGAACATGCGCCAGTGCCGCTTCCAGGGACATTGATAAGTGATGTAAATAAGAAAGCTATTGAGCAGGCAAATTTGTTTTTGGCAATCAGCAATGATAAAATACGTCAGCTACTAATGCAGAATATACGACTTCCCAAAACTGTTTATATTGGAAATATGATAGACGAGACAAAGTTCTTATATGCCCCCAACAAAACGGTAGATTATAAGAAATTTATCATTGTAGCCGCCCATTCATTTTATAAAAACTATGACATGTTTATAAATGTAATGAATAGGCTGACAGAACTAACTGATAAAAAATTTGGCGTGATGATTGTAGGCTATGGGGCAAACAAAGGCTATTCTAAAGATGTTGAAGCTTTTGAGGAAAAAATAAGAAAAACAAAATTTGCTGGTAGTGTACAACTTATTCCAGAAGTATCAAGAGATGAAATTGCTAGTGTTTATAACCAAGCAGATGCTTTTGTGATGACATCTATACAGGAAGGGCAGCCAGTATCGACTATGGAAGCTGCCTGCTGTGGACTTCCTATATTTTCTACTCGTTGCGGTGGAGTAGAAGACTACGTTGATGATGAAATTGGTAGAATATACGATGTATTAGACGTCGAGGGAATGGCTAATGGGCTAAAGGATTACCTGGAGGGAGTACTGAAGTTTAATTCTTTAGCAATTCGCCAAAAAGTTGTAGATAGATTTGGCACTAAGGAATTTTCTTCAGCATTTATATGTGCTGTTAACGTAGTAATGGAGCAATTTAGTGACTATAAGCAAGAGTATCAGTAGAAAGAAAAAGTAAAAATGTGCACAATGGATTTTAGCAATAAAAAGGTTAAAAATTCTTTATTTGTAATTGTTTTCATAATGTTTGGGTGGATAGCATATGCTCCCATGACAACAAATTTTCTCTCAAACCCCGATGGAATCTATCTGGGGATTATTAATCGTGATGGTGATGGAAGCGCAGCTTTTGGAAGAATTGGAGTGGGCGCGGTAATAAAGCTTATGTATAGCGTTGTTTCTCCTAATCTTATGATGATTATAGCGCTTTTTATTTTAGGAATAGCGATTTGTCTAATAGCAGATGCTTTTGATGTTGACTCATTTGTGGGTATTGGGGTATTAGGTGGGATATTACTCCTTAGCCCTGCAATGTCTAGCCAGCTGACTTATTATTACTGTATGGTTCAGTATTTGCTTGCCTATTTGCTAGGAGCTTGTGCGTTCTATCTGATTGCAAAGCATGATAGCTGGATAACGGTGGTAATAGCTTCTGTGGCTATATGCATTCAATTGACTTTATATCAAGCTTTTTTATCTGTTACATGTGCGCTGGGGGCTTTTTATTTATTAAAACTAGTGCTTACTAATACTGACATAAAAAAAGTATTGGTTAAAATGCTTAAGTTTATAATTGCGGCTGTAGCCGGTGTTTTGTCCTATGTAAGCCTTCTAAAAGTTCTTCATGTAGAGTTGGCGGATACCAGAGGCTTTGATAAGCTGGGGCAAATCGATATTATACTGCGCATAAAACTGGTAAAGTATGCATACGTATATTTTATAGATTTCATGTTTGGTAATGATTATATTAACAACAGCTGGATGCATAGGGACTATGTTAACATATTTGTTTTAGCTGCTTTCTTAGTGTTGCTTACTATGATTGTCGTGAAAAATAAGTTATATAAGAAAATGTCAAGCCTCTTGCTAATCATAGTATATGTATTAGCGTTACCTGTTTGCTACGAGCTTATGGTAATTATGGCACCTGAGGTTGATATTCATGGGACAACAGGCATAATAATGGTTCCTGCAATGAGTATTTATTATATGGGAATAGTGTTCATATGGAAGGTGCTGTTTAATAAGCCTGATAGAAAGTTTAAGCATGAATGGGTAAGAAGTCTTTTATATAAAAATGGCTACGCTATCGTACTTGCGCCGATTATTTACTGCTTTGTTCTTTTTACTGTGGTATTTCAAAATGTTATGTGGCTTAACTATCAGAGCACTTATTCACTTTGCCAGAAAATGAGCTACAAGATAGATGAATTTGGTGGACGTGAAGAGAGAGTACAAGTTACATTTATGGGGAAAATAAATGATGGAAAATATCCATTTAATCATCAGGAAATAAGAGATGTAGTCAGGGGAACATTAGCTGAATATGGACAGATCTGGGAAGGCGGAAGTATTGCTAATCATTGTTATAAAGCCTTTTATAATAACTATTTTGGAATAAACTATAATATAGTTAGCAATGAAATCTATAATCAGATTGCTTTATCCGATAGCTTTGCTGACATGCCAATCTTTCCTGAGGCTGGTTCTGTGGTGCGAGACGGCGATGTAATAATAGTAAAAATAAGTGAAGTAAATTGAATTTTGAGGATAGTATGAAGAAGGTTGGAATTATTACTTTTCATTTTGTGAATAATTATGGTGGAGTGTTGCAGACCTATGCACTTCAGTCTGTGGTAAATGAATTAGGACATGACGCTAAAGTTATTGATTACAGGAACTGGTTTATCAGATTTACGGATGCAGTTCGAGTATTGCCCATAACAAAGAAATGGGCTGTTTTAAATTCAGGTTTTAAAACAATGGCAGAACGCCTGGAGAGAATACAGAAAATTCAAAATTTTGTACGCGGCAAACTGAAATTAACAAAGAGAGTGAACAGTTTTTCAATAAAATCACTTAATGGAGATTTTGATAAGTTTATATGCGGAAGTGACCAGATATGGAATCCATTTCTAACCTGTGGAGTGGATGGTGCATATTATCTTGACTTTGTAGACGATGATAATAAGAAAATAGCGTATGCTCCAAGTATGGGGACGGGAAGAATTCCTGGTGTAATGCTAAAGAGAATGTTTACTTTGATCAGACATATACCACACCTTTCTATCAGAGAAAAAACCAGCGAAGCTATAGTTTGCGAAGGCGTTGGAAGACACGCAGAAGTTATGGTGGATCCTACACTTCTTGTTTCTAAGGAAAAATGGGAAAGACTGTGTGAGGCACCTCAGAATATGCCGGATAAGTACATCCTTCTGTACATGATGCAGGGAGATGATCATATTTACCGCTTTGCTAGAGCTATAAAAGAGAAATACAAGCTCCCAATTGTGGAAATCAGTAGATACGGATTTAATCCTGGTTTTGCAGATAAAGTATTGGTGAATGTAGGAATAGAGGAGTTCTTAGGACTTTTCCATAATGCTGAGTATGTATGTACAAATTCTTATCATGGTTTTGTATATGCTATGATTTTTGAAAAGAAACTATGCTTGATTCCGTCAGTTCATTTTAGCGCTAGAATTAAAAATCTACTGACACTTCTTGAGATGGACGAAAATGATATATCTACATATGATAACTTGCTAGTGAAATTCGATTATGATAATATTGAAAAAGTATTGAAGGATTATAGAAATAGGGCTTTAACCTATCTTGATAGAGCTATAGGATCATAAATTCGAGAAAGATATACATTATGACATATGATAAGGAACCCAGAGCCTTTGCTGGGTGGAATAGAGATGAATATATTCGCTTAAAAAGCTCCTCGGGTGGACTTTTTACAGCATTGGCTGAATATGTTCTAGAGCAAAGTGGAGTAGTTTGCGGATGCGTTTTAAATAGTGAGTTAAAAGCTGTACACGTTATCGCTGAGAGGTTGGAAGATCTTGATGCGATGCGTGGCTCTAAATATGTGCAGAGTAGTAAACAAGACGCATTTAGGAAAATAATAGGGTTTTTAAAGGCAGATAGAAAAGTTTTGTTTGTTGGAACTCCTTGTGAATGTGCAGGTCTAAAAGAGTTGGTTGCTCATTCTATCCTGGATTCTCGGAAACGTGACGATGAAAACCTCGTCACAGATTTCTGAAATCCGCTAAAATACTGAATTTATTGCCATTTCTCTCTTGATTTTTGCATCGTCATGTTTTATAATAATTATAGAAAACATGACGAGGTGGGGCGATGGCAATCATTACACAAACTGACAAAAGATCCGGTATTACCTACGCTTACGAGACAACCTATTACTGGGACAAGGAGAAACAGCAGTCGAGGTCCAAGCGTGTCTGCATTGGAAAGGTTGACCCAGTCTCTGGGGAGATAATCCCTACCAGAGGACGCGCAAAGAAAGGCGAGTCCAAGACTCCTAAAGCTTTGCCTGCCAGAACAGGCCCGGTCACATATACTGAGACAAAGCACCTTTATTTTGGCGCCACATATCTTCTGGAGCAGTTTGCTGATCAGATAGGACTTACAGCTGATCTTAAGCAGTGCTTTCCGGATATGTACAAAAAGCTTTTGTCAGTAGCTTTTTACCTTGTACTTGAGGATAACAATCCTCTATACAGGTTTGAAAAATGGAATCTTACCCATAAGCATCCTTATGGACAAGATATAGCTTCACCCAGAAGCAGTGAGATGTTCGCATCCATCACTGATGATCAGATAGCCAAGTTCTTGCGGTTACAGGCCAAGAGACGTGTCGAGGATGAGTACTGGGCTTATGACAGCTCCAGCTTCTCAAGCTACTCAGAAACTCTTAAGCAGGCTCAGTGGGGCAAGAACAAGGAAAACGACAGGCTTCCTCAGATAAATCTCCTTCTTGTGTTCGGAGAGAAATCCGGTCTTCCGTTCTATTACCGCAAGCTTGCCGGCAACATCCCTGATTCAAAGACGGTCAAGCACCTTCTTGAGGATCTGGATATCCTGGGCTTTGGCAAGACCAAGTTTGTCATGGACAGAGGCTTTTACTCTGAGGACAACATCAATGGTCTGTACAGGGAGCACGTGAAATTCCTTGTAGGAGTCAAACTCTCCCTGAAGCTCATCAAGAAGAATCTTGATGAGGTTTATGATGATATCCGTATGTTCAACAACTTCGACGAAGGCCTTAATACATATGGGCTTACAGTCAGTGCTGAGTGGAATTATACTCAGGACAGGCCATATAAGGGCGATACTATCGAAGAGAAACGCCGGATCTACATCCACTATTTCTACAGCATCGAAAGAGGTGCTGATGAAGAGCAGGCTTTTGACAAGCGTATCATGGACTACTGCAATGAGCTTCTTTCCGGCAAACCGGTTGAGGACCACAAGAAAGCTTACGCCCGCTTCTTTGAAGTAAAGGATACTCCTGTCCGTGGAAGACAGGTCTACTACAAAGAAGATGAAATCAAAGCTGCTCGTAAGTACATAGGATACTTTGCCATTATCACTAACGAGAAGATGGATGCCTTTACCGCTCTTCATCTATACAGGATGAAGGATGTTGTAGAGAAAGCATTTGGCAATCTCAAGGAGAGGCTCAACATGAGAAGGCTTCTCACTAAGTCAGAGAAGAATCTCGATGGCAAAATATTCAACGAGTTTATAGCACTAATTCTGATTTCTCACCTTGATCACAAGATGAAGGAAACAGATTTATATAAAACTTACACAATGCAACAGCTGCTTGATAAGCTTGATGTCCTTGAGTGTTACGAGGACGAAAAGCGTGCGCTCAGGATTGGTGAGCTTTTGGACAAGCAGGCTGATATATACACGACTCTCGGAGTGGCATTACCAACCTCGTCATGTTAATCTGAGAATCCAGGTT
>NZ_FMVS01000017.1:19586-99621 GCF_900102515.1 Butyrivibrio sp. INlla14 | reverse complement strand
TGCAAGATCCTGGGAATCACATCTTGAGGTTCCCCCTCTGCCAGTACCGTCAGAACATTTTCCCTTGGATGATTCTGCAAAAAAAGCTTTATCTCCCTCTCTACCCAAGTTGATAAGCAAGTACTCTTTGAGCACAGCACAATAAGATATTCCGAGTTCAAAAGAGCTTCCTTCTGCTCTGCAAATATCAACAGAAGGAAGCTCTTACTTGATTCATCCATCTAATTCTTATATTATCTGTACATAGCCAGCTCAATGCTATCCAGATACTGACACATGGAATGGTTGAATTTTTCATAATTGACATTTTGGAATTCATCGCTAACCTGTGCAACATTCACATCAACAGTAGCTGATTGGTTGTAAAATACAATCATAACAGGCGATTTCAATATTTTAATATAAGTACCAGTCACCGTGAACTTTTCTTCACAGTGACTGGCACGCCGCTTCATACTACTTCTCTCATAATTATTACCATAGGTTATGCTTATTGCATCGCAGTCATCCAAAAGAGCTTTTGTTTCTTCAAGTTTTTCGCTATCTACGGCATTTCCACACGCCACACAATTTAGCATTGTCATCGCCACAGTTATAACTGCCAAAAATCTCTTCATCATTTTTTTACGCATTATACAACATCCCCACAAATTCTGTAAATGTATTTGCCACCTTATATGTTACCGGATCTAATTCCTCTGACTCTTCATGACTCCATATACATATTTCCGGTGAATCCTTATCTTTTCTAAAATCCATGCATAAGTAATCACCTGCAAATAATTCCGCTATAGGCAACACTTCACATCCTACCAAGTCTTCATTGTCTGTTAATCTGTCCTCGATTTGAGTTAACACTACATCAATATCATAACTTCCAAATTCGCTATTCTCAGTATCTTCTAATATGCAAAGAAAGCTTTCTATCATTCTCTTGCGATTATTGTAAGTAAACTCATTTTTCTGTGGAATACCACCATTAGTTTCCAATAAAAATGCCCTATAATCAGCAGGCAGCTTCAATCTCCACATTTCTTCCTCTTTTTTTATATTTGTTTCATCTACTTTGGGAAGAAACTCTTTTTTCATTTCCACTATCATTTTTAGTTTTCTCCTCTCTCAATTATCGTGCTGCGTCAGCCCACATTCCTGGTGATCTTCCTCCATTATGGCTCACAATGTTGTGTAATCCAGTAGGAACTAACTGCATAACTCCTGGTATCTCTGCGTGATGCCATGTATATCCTGGAACAGATCCTCCTATTTGTTCATCAAGCCACTCAGATATAAGTACCAGTCACCGTGAACTTTTCTTCACAGTGACTGGCACGCCGCTTTTCTGAATCAAGTATACCGTTCCTCTTATTCTTCAAGATCAGCGGATAAATACTGTTTCCAGTAAGCTCTGCCTGGATCATCTCGCACTCACATTTTACACATTTCATTCCTTTTCTCTCCATTTATCAAGTTACTTAATTATTTCAGAAGCCTCAACACCCCATCTTTTAAAATCATCAAGAAGCTTTTCGTAGGAATATTTAGCATACTCAAAGTGGTTATTTTTTGTGATCTCTATAGCACAATCAAACTTCTTCCCCTGAGTCTCCTCCATCTTCCAGATGGCTTCTTCTACAGTCAGCCCACCCAAATCTGTCTTTGACGTAATCATATGAACATTCTTATAACCTAATAACATCAAAAGATCCTCATATGCTCTTAGGTCTATCGGACTACATGGTTCATGAAGAACTAAAAGCACTCTGCTAGCTCTTTTAAGGAGCTTTTTCTTTCCGTTTACAGTAAATATATATTTGCTCAGCATATACTTAAGGAGTTTTTCTGCCACAGGATAATCTGTTATTACTCCTAGCGATATTGGTACTACCAGTAAATAATTCTCAGGATCTGACAGGTCCATCCAGTATCTCTCGCACTCTTCTCCTATACCCGCAACAATAAAATTGTCTTTGTCTTTCTTAAAAAGGACAAGGCCTTTCTCGCTGTGAACGGTCCTGTCACTATAGTTATATACCTTTATATCCACAGCACTATCTAATAATTCCATATATGCTCCATTTTCTTTCCTCTTCTGTGTGCGTTTAGTTTAATATCATTTTTTAGTATAGCTGTTCATCTATATTTTTTATTTAATATAATTTAGTACCTGATTTATCAATCGTACTCACAAACAAATCCAAGCTTCCCAGTATACTCCGGTGACACATTTAATATCCTATCTGGAGCATCAAAGATATAAATCATCCCATCTTCTTCAAAAAACTTGGCAAGGCCTACTTCCTGTTCGCCGCCTTGAAAAGACCACTCATTTTTGGTGTAATCATATCCTGGAGAATGGTAATCCCAAAAGTCATACATGCTTGGCATTACTTCCTGATAGGAGCCATCCTTATTTATCCATCTGAAACTGCAGAAAGTATCTCCTACCCATTCACAGGATCTGTAGCCAACAAAGAACGCCTTATCCGTGTGTCCCTCTTCTTTAATAAGCTCAGATATAACTTTTGCCTCATCTGTGCAAGTCACTGTTGCCAGATATCCACCTTTCTCAAGGCATATCTTTTGAGCATCGTTCCAAGAGCAGTCCTGTGCAATTAGTTCATACTTATGGTCTGCAGAATACCACTTTCCATTCTCCAAAAGGTACAAGAACTCATCATATGAATAATAGTTGTCCGGCTGCTTACCCTTATCTACATCGTAGTACTCGGCAACATGAGCATTAAACTCTTCTTCGGTCACAGTTTCATCGCCCCATTCGTAAGTCAATGTATATGGGTAGTTCTCATCTTCTCCCATCTTTTTGAAATCTTCCTCAGAAACATATCTTATACCTGAAGCAATTTCTGTGAACACGCCATTTTCCAGCTTTGTTATGCTTATTGGATAGTAATCCATATGTCCTGTATCGGTATAAATCAGACCACTCTTTTCAATGTACTGGGATCCGATTCTTGAAAGATACTGCTCTACAATCTTGCCATCATAGTAAGTAATAACCATCTGACCACTAGCTTCTATGCCAGTATCAACGAAAAGCTCCGGAATATCATCGTCGTCCAGATAGATCAGAGTATATGAAAGTTCACTCCCACCATCGGCAAAAGAAATATACTCCGCACCAGTTCTTAAATACTCTGCATATGCTTTGCTCCACTCAGGAATATTATCTGGAGTCAATTCATTTGAAGTCTCTTCTGTAACTTCATTAGAAGGCTCCTCTGGCGCCTGTCCTGCGCAGGCAGATAGTATTATTGGACATAGCAAAAGTGCAATGCACTGCTTAATTCTTTTCACTAAACTCTCCCCATCATAAACAGCTGTCTTACATGGAATGCTGCCTTATTTCTTCCTCAATACGATTTTTAAGTTCGCCAAGAGCTTCCTCTTCAGAATCAAAAGAAATCTCTCCATAGACTACTCCTCGTTCACCTGTCTGATAAACTACCCACATCTTATTAGACTCGTCATAATAACAGCCGAAGATATAGCCTGCATGGGATGGGCCATCTTTATCTATGTTAATGCCATAATACATTTTTCTTTCCCACTGCTGGGAATTCATTTCGCTGATAAATTGGGCTCTCGATAGTTTTCTTTCCCCTCTGTCACCGAAATACAATTTAAACTCCTCGGGCACTCTATCGCCAAAAGACCTTCTTTCTCCGCCAACAACTCCGATCAACCTATAGCAAATATCCAGAAATTTATCTATCTGTATATTAAACATTCGAAATGGGTCTTTTGTCCCACCAAGAATTACCATTGGCCTTTGAACAAAACAATCCTTATATTCTGTAATAGGTCCCGCATACATAACTTCTTCAAAATATTTCTTGTCCAAAAGTTTGTCATAGGTTTTATCTGATAATTTTGTAAAAAACTCTTCAATTGAATCTGCAATCCTTGAGTACTTGAAATTCTTATACTGAATCAGAGTGACGTGATCATTATCTTCCCACACAACCACGTCTCCAAGATAAGAAATCAATAATGGTATCGCATTGGCCCCATTAAAATAGCTCTTCTCAACTAATTCTCTATAATCATCAGGATTAATTACCTTAAGAAAGTCTTCATAAAAAGAGCCAAATCCATACTCTTTCCACATCGAAATAACAGAGTTTGGAACAACACTCTTGTACTTTAACAGCAAAGATTCTTCTGCAGAATATTCCTGCTTAAAATCATTTAGTAATGTTTTGTTTATTTCAGCCATACTCGAAAATCCTTGTAGTACTTAATTACATCTTTCCACGTTATTATTAGTATTTACAACTAGTAATAATATAACGCTTAAATTCAGAGTAGCTACCAAAACGGTTTTTGTCATACACATCCTGAGCTGCCTGGTCAAATCTATAGTCTTCAAAAAGATTTTCTTTCCCCAGCTGCAAAGCACATGCATAAACAATATCCCTTTTGTTAAACGGTCCTATTATATAGTTAAATGTCATATAGCCAACCGGGTCTTTTTCATATATAAAAAACGATTCATTCTTTTGAAAATATCCTCTTATACCTATTTTTGACCTATCACCCAAAATTCCAAAAGCGTACTCCTTATCATATTCATCCCCCATCCTGTCTCTAAGCAACTTTCCAATCATATATGTGCTATAATAATCATTTTTGACATATCTGATCATGGCATCGGAAACTTGAATTTCCTTAACAAATCCATCTCTTCCATCTTGAATGAATCCCTTTGTTTCAAATGATGGATCCTGGGTGAAAATTCTAATAGTATCACCATCTTTCCTGACTATTGGAAAAGTTTGTCCCATATAGTCACAGACTTCCTTTATGTTATAAAATTCACTCAGTTCTTCGATATCAACAACCTTTTTATAACATAGATACTTACCGAAACCATATTTCTCCAATCCATCTTCTTCAACAGGCTCTTTTGAATAAATCTCAACTAGCTTCTCGTCTTGAAAAGTAACTCTATCACTTTTAACAAAACAAGCCTCATATTTTTTTCCATTAAATACTGCATAAGTGCCAGTAATCACCTTTTTATCCTCTTCCGAATCAAAAAACTCCTCCATGCTTTACTACCATTCGTCTTACAATTTTGCTTTTCTCTGCTGTACTATAAGTTCTGCTTCTTTCTCAGATATTTCCTCGTAGTCACAATCTCCACCTATAAATTTCCTTAGAAGGCTTGGCTTTTCAACCCAATTTCCTGCATCATCAAGAAGATACACATACGCAGATTCTCTTTTTGCAACAGCGTCACTATCATCAAATTTGTAGTATTTATACATTGTCTTCGCCATCCTATAGGTTAATGCTTTGTGCTAATCTCAACTCCATAATCTTCCCAAAATATCTGTTTGATTCGTGCAATCCAATTATCTAACTGTGGATTATCATTCTTTAATATTTCATATTTCTCATCAATTAGATTTGAAAATTTTGTATTTATTTCTTCTATGTTCAAATCTATTTTCGCTTCACCTTTCTGCTCTTTTTTATTCATGTACGAAATGATACGCTCAAGCCTCTCTAAAGATGGAAACCCATTTACTACTTCCATCAATTTATAAATGGCTTCCTTAAAGGCCACAGCTACTTGAGCATCATTATCTTCATCATATTTTTCATAAATTGCATCTATCACAAAATCAAAATGATGCCCTGCTCCAGGAAACGCCTCAATTCCATAGGTATCTATTCCAGCAATAACAGCAGGGTAAATCATATAATTTCCGTCCAGATACGCCCTATGAGCCATATTAACTTTCGCTTTGGCTGCTGCTTTTAATATTTTAATATCCATCTACTACACCTATGAAATCCATATTAGATTCATGTGTTTTTTCTCCATCATATTCGTACCTATACAATAAAATAATGCTGTTATACATTTTAATATCTCTGTCCTTCAGCATTTCTTTGAAAGCAGGTATAATTTCTTCATCTGCAGAAAAGCCTTCCAATAGTTCTTCAACATTGTCCACCCCTTCATCAATCCAATCTGTTTCTATTGCATTCATGTCATATTTCTTTATCTCATAAGTTTCCTGGAATTTAGATGGTATCTGATTACCATCCTCATCATATGCAATATTTATAAAAGTATTGAATTCAGCAACGCTCTCAAAACTTCCTAGCCATAATGATACTTTATGTTCCCTAATCATCGAAAATCACCTCCCATTTGAAGTCCTATGGGTAAAGCATCTATGCCACCCTCAAGCCTATAATATGCCCAGTTGTTTAGTCTTCTTACAAACAATTACATAATCTTCGCTTTCCTATTATTCCGTCTTTATACTCTGTGTGTTAAAACTAGCGTGATTAGTTCTTCCCTGGATAACTCGACTTTCTGCGTTACGGGTTCAGAACAAACTACACCATCCTTCTTACTATATTCATATTCAGCGCTAAAACTGCTGCAGTCAGACAATTGTATGATTTTGTAGCTTTCATCTCTCCCATTAGTTTCCCAACCGTTACCACTGACAGCACCAAAAGTCCCAATACAAGCCTCGCCATTCTCAATCCTATAAGGTCTTGATGAGGGGAATCCATCTCCTACTTCCCAAATATCATTATTTTCAACAAGGCAATCTTTGTATCCTACGTAAAATTTCACATTATAAACATCCGAAATCTCTGCATCATCAATGTTTACTGTTTTTTGGAAAACATCACCTTTTTCCTCAAAAGTATAATCAACCGGCTGACCCTTTCTTGCCAAAACTATAGTTTTTCCACGAAAATGCTGATACCAGTATAAGTTGTTATTAATTACTGCGTACATATCTTTTCCTTTTCTCAGTTTCTCCCTTTTTATAAACGGCATATGATTTGGGCCATACTGGAACTCATTTATAGCTTATAATTTCATATCTACATAGTAATTATCATCACTAATTAGTTTTAATAAGAAATCGCTTAAATTTTCAGCTATCTCAACATCATAGTAATATATTTTCCCATTATTATCCGGACCGATTCCAATAGAAATATACGCACTCTCATTAGCTTCAAAGAAAATAAGCTTGTCTTTTTCATATATTTCATATATATCCACATCAGGAATATACTCAAAATCACCTTCTTTAGCTCTGAAATCTCTTACAGAAACCGGATCCATAATACGATTGATATTACCTTTTTTTGAACTCAAAAAGCCATAACCAATCTTAGACCAAAACACCTTCAGTTCCCTTGGAAATGATAAATTCATTTCATTTTCACTCGCTATAATTTCATCTTCTGTAACATCGTAAAAGACATTGTCTTTTATTAATACAAAATCGTATTCCATACATATTTCTTCCTCTTCTTGCATCTAGAATGTTATGTTATATCTATCCCACAAGTCTTTATGACATAATTCCTCTCATTTTCAAGCCACTCATCAAATTCAGAAAAACCATTCTTATATATTTCTCTATTAGAATTAATAAGTTTTCTCGGCCTATCCAGTGTTTTCTCTTTATCTATGCTAAAACTATTCGTACCTTTTTGCTCTTTTTCTATCTCGTACCTTATTGTATCTATCAGAATAGATAAACTCGGAATTGTCATAGATATTGTCACTAGCTTATCTAAGGCTTCACAAAACCTTAGATCTAGCATGGAATCCTTATCCTCAGCATAAGCAGCATGAATTGTATCCAATAAAATATCAACTTGATGTGGCATTTCCGGAATGGTAGCACACTTCCAGGGTCCTTGCCCTCCTATAAGTGCAACAAAAGCCATCTTATTTCCATTATCATAGGCATGCCTAGCTGCGTTAAGTAGCATCTTTGCTAGCATCTCGTCATCATTTTCATCATCGACAATGTGTGTTTTCATTTTTTCCTTTAAAGAATTTCTTTGACTTTTTAATTCAGTCTGTGAAGCTGGCATATAGTTAATGATTTCCTCGTTCAATGCTGTCCCATCAAGATTCATAGCATGTCCGCAGTCATTACATTCAAGCACTATTTTCCCTTTGGGATTATTTATCTTTATATAACGCATATCTCCATAATAGCAATTTTGACAATCAGCATCCGCTGAAATGGTTACCATATCCCATAAAGTATCAACAATAGCCATCAGTAATCCTTCTGTATCCGAATAATCATATTCGCCTATTCTTTTTTTCTCATTACTCAATACAATGCCATTGGTGTTACATTCCAAAACGTACTCATCAACATCTAATGATAATAGAATATCAAGACGAACCATATCATCCATATTCGCATCAAACACTTCTTTATTATCTTTTACCCATTTGCATAAGGCCAAGTAATATGCTTTGAATGAACTCAAATTATCATAATTCATAAAGATATTCTTAAAACTATTTAGCACATCAATATTCATATTGTTATTCATCCTATACTTTTTGCTTTCAAACTCTCTTTGTGGCATCTATGCTGTCATTAAAGCTGTCTGCTGCTTTGAAGTTTTCGCCTTTAAAGAAATCATCAGCCTCAGCCGCTACTCCTGTCAGCTTGACTCCATCTACTGATTCTCCAACGCTCCTTAGCATATCCGGAGCACTATTTATAGCTTAAATAATTACTTTCTCTTGATAATATCTCGCATATCTATCTATTTCCTTTTGCCAATTGCGAATTGCTATTTCTGAAATTGTATCCCCTAAGCCTGCTGCTATCATATCATTCTTTCTCTCCTCAATTGTTCGAATATGACCTATCTTTTCACTTTTACAATTCATCACAAATTCTCTAAAACTCTCAGCAATTCTAGTTTTACTTTCGAGATTGTCATGCCTTATTACATATACTCCACTCATCTCCGACGAACAATCCAAAGCATAAAAATCTCCATACTCATTAGAAGCTATAGGAAACATCTTCTTCTCAATCAAATCCTCACCTATTTCTAAATCTAAGATTGCTTCAAACGAATACTGTTTTTTGCTAACATTAAACCCATAAAATGCTCTAATGCCTTCTTTTTTTCGACCAACTTTGATTACTGTCTTAGGCGTATCTCCCCCATTATACAATTCCATAAATTTAATATAATCTACATCAAATACCAGATTATTCCTTTCAGACAATTCATTTAATTGCTGATTGTAATTTGAAAATTTTGATATTAACATATGCTCCTTACCATTAATTTAGCCTGAATCATTGATGTTTTACTATATATTAAGTTTTTCTAATTCAATATTCAGGTGAATAAATGTATCTTCTGACACCATTTCTATAGGCTCAGGAAAATATATTTGACCCGCTAATTCATATGCATAGCGACTTGAAATAGCAATTGAATCTATCGCACAATTAAATGCGGCAAGCCTTTTTTCACTTTCCTCCTGCTCCTGCAAAATAACTAGGCCATAATCATCGTTATCCAGTAGATCATACAATTTCTCAGCACAATCTACACATACCGTTTCGCCTTCAAACTGCAATATTTTTTTTACTAATTCTATACCTCTCAAAATAACTTCTTTTTCTTGCCCAGCAAAAAGTTCTTTTATTTTTGTCAATACTTCTAATTGTCTCTTCACCTGCTCTTTTGTTATATCCATAGCTAAAATACTTCCTTATTAAAAAACCTTAAACTCCCATGATATTTTCAAGGTACAATTGTTGTTATATTTTATGCGAAAGCGTCGGCTGAAAAATTGGCAGGTTCTCTAATCGTACTAACATTACCAATTTTCTGGCTTATGTCAAAATGTAATAAATAAATCTTTTTTCATTTGCCCTTTTTCTATAGTATCTAAACAAGATAATATTCTATTCTGAATCAATGAAATCTGCCTGTTAATTAGTTCATCATAAGGGCATCCAATAAGAGCTGCCACCATCCTCGGGACTTCTGCACTCTTTATTTCTCTTCTAGGGATACGATAGTCACATGATAGTGGTTCAACACTCTGCATGATAGTCTCTGTCGTACCGTCCTCTTTCGTTCTCTCAGCTTCTACTTCCTGCAAGATCCTGGGAATCACATCTTGAGGTTCCCCCTCTGCCAGTACCGTCAGAACATTTTCTCTTGGATGATTCTGCAAAAAGAGCTTTATCTCCCTCTCTACCCAAGTTGATAAGCAAGTACTCTTTGAGCACAGTACAATAAGATATTCCGAGTTCAAAAGAGCTTCCTCAATTGTGCCAGATAGATTGCTGGTAATCGGAAGCTCATCCTTATCTCTAAATATACGTTCAATCCTCTTGTACCCTGTCTTTTTCTGAAGTTTTCTCGGAATATGGTAATGTTCCAAATCCTTTTCTATCTGAGCTGCTATCTTGTTGTCCAGCTCAGCATGTTTATAAGAAATGAATGCGTTATAATGTTGCCCCATTGGTTCCCCTTATATTGTTGTCTTCTTGAAAAGAGCTTGCTTCTGCTCTGCAAATATCAACAGAAGGAAGCTCTTACTTGGTTCATCCATTTTTCTAGTAGTGCTGTCGATTGACAATATCAATCGTAATGTTCTTGTCCACCCATATTGAATAAGGAGTGCTGCTTTTGTAAAATGCTTAGCTAAATGGCATTGCCATTTTTCTACTCTGTTTTCTCTACCACATTTATCCCAAGTGCTGATGCATCATTCCAGACTGTGCTATTAGGTGTAGCCATAACCGTAATCTTTCCATAGCCATACCTTTTCTCTTTAACATTATCAAAATAATGCTGGCCTTCATCCATAAACATTAAGGTAATATAGTTCTCAACATGACTCAATTCAAGCTCAGAAAACTGATAGCTTGCTGGATATACTATCACTTTAGCACCGATAGACTCCGTATTTCCACCAACAGTCCCTTCTGGAATATTCACAGGATCGTCAGTGCCATTATAGGCATATAAAACTCTGCCTACCATAGCGTAATCTCCGCATTTACGAAGCCATTTGGTTTGTTCAAATGCATCACTTTCTACATATTTAACTGATGACTCACCATTAATCTGAACTTCTCCCAGATTATGACACTGATAAAAAGCACTTCCTTCAATTCGCTCTACAGTGGACGGTATTGTTATATCATATAACGACATGCAATCAGCAAAGGATGCTCCACCAATCTCTACGAGTCCTTCTGGAAGATGGACATCTTCAAGCTTCTCGCAATTCATAAAAGCTCTTGTACCTATCTCAGTAGCTTTACCGCCATCTTCAAAATACACCTCTTTTAGTGAACTGCATTTATAAAAAGCCTCCATACCTACTTCTGTCACAGTATTTGGAACATAGAGCGTTTCTATTTCATCATTACCTTCGAATGTTCTGTCATGTATCTTAGTTATCTTCCACCATAGTATCCTGCGAGGGATTTTAACGTCATTCTTGTTCCCCATATACCTTACAATTGTGCCTTCATCGAAATTAAAGGCCATAACCTTATAATCTCCTATTTCGATGGTATTCCCATTAGCTCTCATGGTTTCAACCACGTACCAAAAGAAACCTAAATATATGACAGCAACAATAATA
Organism: Butyrivibrio sp. INlla14; assembly: GCF_900102515.1. Lineage (GTDB taxonomy): Bacteria > Bacillota > Clostridia > Lachnospirales > Lachnospiraceae > Butyrivibrio. The sequence goes on along the minus strand of NZ_FMVS01000017.1, from coordinate 88,166 downwards.
ATGGCAAAAAGTATTCGTTTAGCAGTTTTCTTAAATCGTTCCATATAAAGGCCTCTATCATATTTTTTAATAATATACGTATATACAAAGTTCACACAGCGATGTATTTATACATCACTGTGTAAATTAAAAGGAACATAAAAGATGGCATTCTCTCGAGTACCTCATTACTCTCCAGCTTTTCTATTCGCCGATGCGGCCGCTCCAAACTGATCATCGACAGGATCCTGTTTATAAACTTCCTCATTAAGCTCTAATACACAAGCATTCATCAGATCCAACGGAATATCATTTATACTCTTATAAGATGCATTATCCGCAATACCATTCGAGCCATTTATTATGACATTCATAGCGTCAGATACTTGCTCTTGAGTATAATAATTATAATTAGTAGTAAGGAATGCTGACTGATTGGAGTTCTCATATGATGGGTCTACATATTGCATTATCTCCGTATATGTTTCCTCGCTAACCAGATTACTATTGTTTGAATCAAACAACTCATCTCTTATCATCTGGCTATCATCTTGCCCAACTATCGCCTCTAATCCTTCTTGATTCCACTGATACATAGTATATATTTTTGCGTAATCACAAATAGAAACAGAATCTGTACCTTCATTATAAGAGCAGTAAAGATCTACATTTTGATAATCACCTATTCTATCTGAAAACTTCTGTAAGTCATTACTTATTGATTGAAGTTTACCTATGCCTCCCATAATATCTCCAACAGTGGTCACAGAATTTGAAAACATTTTATTATCTACGCCGGCATACGTCTTTAGCAAAGTATTTCCTTCTTTTGCTCCGTCCGATGTCCAAGTCCAAACCGAAGCGCTATTATACACATCACCAACGCCTTTCATTACTGTTCCTGCTACTGGGCAAAACTTTCCAACCACAGATGCAACTGTATCATAAGCAACCTTATTGGCGGCATTTACACTCTTTTTATAGAATTCTAATTCATCCGTCTCCATAACAAGTCCATCGTCGTTATTTATAGATGCATGATATTGCGTATTACTTGCAAATACACTCTTGCCATCCACCTTATCCGAAAAGACTTCAACTTTGAAATCCATTCCATTTCCTTCTAATAACTTGCTATAATCTGCATCTAATATTTTTAAAGCAGTAGAATCCTTGAAGGAATTAGAATGGAACCATCCACCTTCATCATATTCAGCACACGCGTGTGAAATTCCTCCCCAGAAATTCATTACATTACTAACACTGGTAAGAGATGATTCCATATTTTTGTCGTAAATACCACCACTTGCAACTATCTGCTCATAGGCATTACTTGCAAATGTCTGTTGCAATACGCCATAGCCTTCAGCAAGTTTATCAGCATACCCCTTAATATACTTACCATGTTCATCTGTACCTTCAGTATTGAGAACTTCATTAACAAAAGTTGAAAACTCTCCAGTTTTTCCACTATCCAAGAGTCCATATGAATAAGTTGCTAATACTGTCGCGCACTGTTCTGTCAACTTACTAGGATCTGTGTCAAAGACTCCATTATATCCATCATCGGCATTAACCAAAGATTCCAAAACTGCCATATCGTAAGTATTTTCAGCTGATGTCAATAATGTTGCCAATGAATCAACATCATATCCCAAATCATTTCTCAAGTGATCAGCATATGAAGAATCCTGATCCATCATAAGATTTATATAGCCTGTCGATCTCTCCTGTGATGTGTAGTAAATAGCATCAAATGTTTCGCCATCACCAATCACATCATCGCCGACAACAGCATCACTATTATAGTTGTGAATAGTAAAACGAATTCCTGCTTTATCAAATGAAATATCGCATAAAGTTCTTGCTGCTGGCTCAGAATACATTTTTCCATCTGGGATATAATCACTATTGCTTAACTCAACAAGTATGCTGCTTGCCTCACTCTTGGGATCAAGATTATTGTAAAATTCATTCATCCTATCCTTATTGAAATCCATGGAATAATAAATGTTTCCACTTGAATCTTTACATGTGTTAAACACTATAAAGCTTGCGGTTATTGTTTCCATTGCTGAAATATATGGCTCAGCTTTTCCCTCATCATAAGATTCTGTTACATAATCTGCAGATATGTCATAAACAGCTATAACGATTTTCTTGTCTTCATCAGACAAGTTATCCCAATTATCCATTGCATTTTGAAGGTTTTGCTTGCCATTATCATCCAAAATATAAATGGTAGCAGCATCATAATTATTCTTTAGTTTTTGGCGAATTGTCTCGCTATCTGCGACGCCTTCAGGATATGGATATTTTGTACTGACTGTAGTATCAATGATATCATTAAAATTTGTTTCAGCATATTCTTCCAATTCACAACTAATTGAGCCGTATTTATCCAGAGAATCCCTAAAATTAGCGATAGAATCCTGTTTTTCAATACAGGTTGTCATGGAATCCGTCAATCCTGATATTGGACTAGGACATAATTCCTTTACATCTGCATCATCTTCAAGGATAGATACTGCTTTTTTTACACTCGTCAATTCATCTTCATCAACGGTAATGCAAGAATTGCAAGCGGCTTTTATAGTAAGAAGTAGATCATCAAAGAATACATGGGATCCTTCTTCTTTTCCTTCAGAATATGCGGCAGTGTACCCACCAACTGTCAAGGTATCTGCAAAATGATTGCATCGATCAATCAACTGAGAGGTGCAATCACGTATTACTTCCATATGCTCATTATATTTTTCCAACTGTTTTTCCATGCTAGGAAAAACACCTGCATCAGTATCCATGAATTCATTGTAACGCGCTCTGAATGTTTCAGCTGTTGTACCTTGAAACATAGTTAGATTATCTTTTGCAGTCTTTAAGCGTTCTCTATAATCCGCAAAATTTTCTTTTAGAATGGCATTTTCATCAATAGCATCTATAATATGCTCAAGTTTATTACTTATAATAAGTGACATATATTCAATGGCCTCCTGTCTGAAGATATGTTATTGATTCTTCTGCTTTTTGCTGATCATGGTATCTTGTGTCTTCATCGCGAAGCTCCCATAACTTAACATCAATGTCAGATATCTTTTCATCCAAAAGAGTCATCGCATTTTCTATTAACTCCTTGCCTTCTGTATTAAGATCAGGCATAACCGTTAACAAATCAAGCGCTTCTGCAATATCAAATGTCGCAGCACAATCTTCTAAAATAGTTGTATACTTCCTATCTAATGTTTCAGCATGTATCTGCGCATAACGTAATTGAGTCTTTGAATCCTTGTATGCTTGTTTTACGCTTTCATATCTTGTAATTAGCCCACATTGACACGCCATATATTTATCCCTCTCCGTTTCCACCTTCACTAGTTACCATACTGCCTGCCCTATCCGCCGCAGCAGAATCTGTTTCGTTAAAGGTTCCGTTTATTTTAATTAACTCTATCCCTGTTGTTCCTAGCTTATTTCCACATGTCTTCACATAATCATATAGAGTTTGAGCAGCACCATACCATTTCTCTGCTGAAGGCCCTCCCCAACATGGAAGAATCGCTTTGTTAACTGTATCTATATTTTTGCAGTCAGTCACCTGATCAACAGCAACAGCTTGCATATCCTGTGTTGATTTATATGCCTCTTCTTCTTTAATAGTAATTTTCGATCCTGGAGTTCCACTAATAAACCCATATGGATCATCGATAGTTATTGACATAGTTCAAAATCCTCCACTTTCATAAAACAGCAACTATAAAATTGCTATCTGGAAAAGTCATTCCTTTATAATATATTCTATTCCGTTCTCCTTGGCGTATTTAATAACAATACTGTCTGCAGGAGCAACAAAAATCAAATTTTCTGCTGCTTTTTGGTTACTTATCTTCTCAAAAACCTCCGGATTGTCAAAATACATTTTTACCTTTCCATGAGATTCTATAAAGTCATTTGAAAACTGCAAACCATAGAATGATGTGCTATTAGGCATATATATTTCATCAACTGCAGAATTAAAAAAAGCATCTGTGTTAACATATACAATATTATCCGGAATAGTAACCTTTTTATCATTGCCTTTATAGCTAATCAAAATGTTGTTAAGCTGGACAAAATCTCCCTCATAATTATTTAGCCAACTAGTATTGTTAAACACTTCTGTGCCGATTTCCACAAGGCCGTTTCCACCTGTTACAGTAGATAGTTTCTCACATCCTGAAAAGACATTATCGGATAACAAATCAAGATTATCAGGTAGATATATTTTTTCCAATGAAATACACCTACTAAAAGCCATTGCTCCAATTACTTCAAGTGAATCAGGCAAATTGATTTCGATAAGTGATTTACATCCTGCAAATGCTCTTAAGTCTATTCCTTTTACCCCTTCATTCATCTTAACTCTGCTTAGATGTATACAACCTTCAAACGCACTTTGATATACATACACAATATTATCTGAAAGCTCAACGCTTTCTATATCTTCATTGTACCTAAAAGCAAAATTACTAATTCCTTTTACTTTCCAAAATAAAAACCTAGACGGTAACTTTATGTTTTTATCGGTACCATGATATCCAGCTATGTATATCGAGTTTTTCATTTTATGATTTTGTTCTATAGACGACCGCATAAAGCAATAATCATAATCACCTACTCTTAATATGGTATTACTATAAAATAAATATCTTGATATACCGAACAGTCCTATAAAAAGCAGAAGTATTACTAAGGGTAGAATATATATTTTTTTCATAAGCTATTATCCCTCCTGTTCTTCATCTTCTGTTATGTTATCGTTCGCTTTTTCCTCTTCTAGCTTGTCCTTTATCTGCTTGGTAAAAGTTTCATCGCAGCTAGAGTCTTCCATCGCTAAATTATTTACCGAATTAACGCATGCTGTATATAAATCTACAGGAATAGTTCTTATGTTTGTATATGGTTCCTTTAATTCAGGATCATAATCTTTAGGAATAGTATTATCTGTTGAACCTCCATCTAGAATCACTTTATAAGCAGAAACAATCTGTTCCTCAGTATACCCCGTTTCTTTAGTTATAGACTTCATCGCCTGATTATAGGCATAGTCATCCCATTTTTCCGGAATTTCATCTTTGATTTCTATTCCATACATTAAGGCAACTTGGGCTACAGCTTCATTTGTTAACTTTTCATGATTTGAATCTTCTACAAACACATTGTTACAGTATTCATTATAGGTATCCTCATCCTCTACAATATACATGCACCCTTGTTCATTCCATGCATTCATAACGTCTATTGCATTAGGATCGCATAATTTCACATCACCAGTTCCGTTATTGTACGAATATAAAATATCCATGGATAAAAATGTATTTGCATCCTTTACATCATCGCTCAGCTCTTTATGCAAAGATTCAACGCCAGTTACATAGTCCCCAACAACAGATCCCAAACTAAGCACAACCTTGCCCTGACTCATAAGCCTGCTTAATGTATCCTCATCGCATCCATTTGCTTCTAGCTCAGCTAATACAAATGGGTCATCTATTATCTTCTCAAGAGCATCTAGACTAAGACCCTTTCCATCTTTTATTGACTTCCAAATCTCCGACTCCGAAGCATCCTTAGCTAGAGTAAGCGCATCTCCCGCATCAGGACAGAAGACTGAAATAAGATCAATAGCGCCATTTATAGCAAGATCACGCTCCGCCTCTTTTACGCTTCTTATTAGGTTTGCCCTATAATTTTCCACTGCTTTTTCTTGAGCCTCATCACCTAAGAAGTTTCCGACAACAGCATAATTTAACGAATTGTTCACAGCTCCCCAACTAAATGTCTGATGCTCACAATCACTACTTAAATGTTCTCCTACAATTTCACCCAATATCTGAAATCTAAACTCACCCGTATTTTCATCATAAAAATCAGCGTATGGATTTATTGATAATGAAATATTGCTATCATTACTGCTATAAATACAAAGCGCATCGGATATATCTCCTTCATATTTTGCTCCTAAATACGCCCAATACGCATATAGTCCGTTTGACATTTTTAGATTTGATTCTACTTTCGGATTACCACTATCAGTAATATAGGCTGCTATCATAGCATCATTATACAGTCCTGCACCAACAGATATCTTATTTAACAACTCTTCGGTACTAGCCATTCCATATGAGTCATATGATGCATTCAAAATTGCATTAGAAAACTTTATAAATTCTTCTTCGTTTGCTGGAGTACCATCATTATCTGCCAAAAGCTGGTTTGAGAATACCGCTAAAGCAAATCCACCACCATTATTACTTAGCTTAGAAGCATCTGTAGTAAATACATTGGAATAATCATCGTTGGCATTGACAAGATTATCAAGTTGCTCCATGTCATAATGATTCTCAGCCATTGTAAGAACTTCTGCAAGCTGTTCCTTAGTAAATCCAAGATCATTCATTAGATGCTCTGCATAATTCGGATTATTACTTTGCATATAATCAATATAATCAAGAGATCTTTCCTGACTCGTATAAAATAAATCGTAATTCTTTTGGGTGGTGTCAACCCCCAAAAATTTGCCAGTAACCTCTACATCAATATTAATCCCCGCTTTATCAAATGACACAGTTACACCAGACACAGTTCCATTGTCCTTTAAATCCCATGTTTTATTGCCAAACTCTGTTAGCATTGATCTGGCTTGCTCGTTTTCTTCTGGTATATTACCTAGTAAAGCATCAACTTTATTCGTGTCAGCATGAAGAGTTTTTTCTACTTCATTAGGTAATGTCCACGCTAAAACAATACCCATACCATCAAGATAGAATTGAGCTTTTTCCTGATCAAATTCACCTTCTGTTCGCTCAGAACAGCATCCAAACATCAAAGCAAAAGCTTTTTCTGCCTTCTTTTTTTCTTCGCCACTCAATGAATCATAATTATCACAGTCTTCCTGTAACTTTGCCAACCCTTCTTCACCAGTCAAATAGGCACTATATAGCTTAACATCTTCATAGTTGTTCATAAGTTCTTCTTTTATAGAATCAGTGTCTCCTATTCCACTTGGCTTAGGTGTCTTCTGATATTCAGAATCTGTTATCTTGTCAAACTGGCCCTTTACATAAGTACTAAGAGCATTACTATAAAGTGCATAAGCATTAAAAGAAAATCTAAAATTTTCGATTTTATCCTGCTCTGCTATATACTGGCTCATTGTTATTTCTATTCCCTCGATAGGGTTGGTATAGCCATCAGGAAATGTCTCGCCAGAAAGATATGAAGCTGCCTTTTTCACATGTTCCAGTTCATCTGCATCATACTCCACACATTTATCACAGGCTGTTTTTATAGCATCAACGCAGTCATCATATAAAACGTGATGCCCGGTTTCCAGCCCTTCTGAATAGTCTGTCTTATGAGAATCATCCGACAATGTCTGTCCAAAATAATGACATCTATCTATAAGTTTGGATGTACCATTAGCCAATTCTTCCATAATGGTATTATATGATTCAATCTTGTCTAAGAAGAGCGGTATTTTACCTGTATCCCCTGTAGTAAAGTTTTTGCAGTTTTCTCTGTATTTATTCGCTGTTCTTCCAGAAAACTTTACAAGGCTGTTCTTAATCTCTACAATTTCAGTTTTATAACCATCCACATCTTTTTTTAATACTTCATTCTCCTCCAACAGAGCAATGAGATTACTAAGTTCGTTACTAATAACCAATGACATTTGTTTTCTCCCATATATAGCATTTTATGCAATTGAATTATTTACTTTGTTTTTCATGATACTTTTTATCTGCTTCATCTAATTCGTCTATATCACTTTTCAAAGATGATATAACATTATCAAGTCTGTCAATTGCACCATCCAGTTCTTCTTCTCCCTTATCATTTAGTTGTAACATAGCCGCATAAAGGTCTGGAGCTTCCGCCATGTCAAAAGTTTGTGCACAATTATCTAAAATATATCCATATCTGCTCTCAAGCATACCGCTATATGTCTTTGCTGAATATAGCTCATTTCTTGCATTCTGACACATCAGCTTTACTCTCGTATATTTATTTTTCTCTTCACAATGACAAACATTTGTACTAAATTTTCCCATTTTAACCTTCCCCGTTCTCATTATCAATCATATTAGCAGCTCTATCTGCCGCAGCATCATCTGTTTCTTTATGGTTTTTACATATTTTTTCCATCTCTTCTATAGTATCTGCTAAAGTCAGATGAATTGCTCCCAGATATCCCCAAACTGTCTTTGCAGCAGAATACCAGCTTTGTGCAGAGTCTCCTTCATAAGTGAGTGCAGCTGCATCATTTAACTTGTCAAGTGCATTTTGATTTTTCTCAGCATCTGTGCGAACAACTTCCATCCTTTCATTTGCTGCTACAATTTCATCTTCGCTAATAGCTATTTTTTGTCCACCTGCCCCTGAATCAACAGTATCATAACACTCGTATCCCATTTTTATGCCTTTCCTTTCCTTTTTATGAGTTAAGACAATGGCTGTGACACCATTGTCTCAAAAAAAAATTAAACCAGATCAATAGATACATCACCAGCAAGGGAATCATCCTCATTGAGATGTCTATCTGCAGCATCAACAAGAGCCTGTCCAACATTACGGAGTTTTTCAATATAGTCATCCAACTCGTCCTCTGCTGTCTCAAAGCTGCTAGCAAGTTGTGGGCTAGTATTTCCACCTGTACTCTTGACTAAAAGCTCAATTGCACTGCGCAAAGAAGCAATATTTCTCTCAAGCTGATCTCCCGCGGATGAAAAGCTTTCTCCCTGTGTTCTTAATTTGTCTACTTTTGATGTAATCATACCTGCCATTTTACAATTCCTCCTTACTTAGAACATCATTGCACTTTGATCTGCATTATCAACGCCATTCCAACCCTCAAGATTTGCCATTGCAAAATCCTGATACTGTTTAGCTGCATTGATGAATGCCTCCATTTTCTGAGAAAGCACGTTATATGAACTCTCAAACTGCTCAGAACCACCACCAAACCAGTCAGCGATTACCTGATCCTTAAGTGCCCATAAATCTTCATGCCATGTGCTAAATGCTGTATAGCAATCTCCTAAATCTTCCTGTGCCTGTGTTACCCCGTTAGTGTCGATTCCATAGGTTCCTTCTTCCATTTTTGTTCTCCTTTTCTTTTTTTATATATTGAACAGGGATTCCCCTAATCAATCGTTGTCACTGAATTCACCAATAAATGGTGTCTTCATCTTCATTAGTGCAGCATTATTGAAATAATAAGCTTCACCCGGTAATAGTTTCTTCTTGAATTTTCTTGCCACTGTAGGCGGTATTTCAAATATTTTCTGAGTATTGATATCCTCAAATACCATATAATGTTTTGACTCTTTACCAGCCTTGATCACTTCAGGCAAACCAACAAAGCTCAATAGATTTGAAGCATCAGTAAATAACATAAATGCTTTTAATACCTTGTATTTTGTAAGAATCAGCTTATAGATGTTTAGAACTTCCTTGTTTGCATTAATCATCTCGTAGTAATCATTTGAGTTTAGCATGATGATAAGCATTGGCCTGTTATCAAGCTCTTCACTCTTGCCTTCAGCCAGAAGCTTATATCTTTCATCAAGTTCTTTCCCTATAGCTGTAATCTCAGCATTAAAATCATCTGCTATCGTAGTGTACTTTTTAACTACAGGTAATGAAGATGCATATTCAAACCGTCGCTCCACATTGTCCATAATGTACATTTGGAACAGTTCAGCCTCTGCTCTGGCGTCAAATACACGAATCAGATACTGCAAAAAGTTGTATTTACCAGAATGCTTAGGACCTGTTACAAATAAGCAATTCTTCTCAATCATATTACTTATAACAGGCTTAACATTTGAGAAATTAAGTCCAAGAAGTAACTCATACCTCACAAGTTCTCTTGCAAGTATCTTCATAGCAAACTCAAGTCTGAATTCTTTAGGAATCTCTAAAATCTTATCATCAACATAATCTGAATACTTCTCATTTATTGCTGCAATAAATTCCTTAATTTCGCTAATCTTGTCAATTTCTCTTTCTGCATCGAAAGATAAATATTGTTGACATTCATAGTACGCCTTTTCAATTTTAATGATGCATCTGCCTGCATATTCATCAGGCTTCAGTCTGCATCTATCGAAAACATATCCATAATCAGTTGACTCATTACAAGTAAATGCCAGTCTTCTGTCTATGTAAGATAAAATCTTTTGTCCAATTCCAGATCCTTGTGTAGATGTAATGATAAAACACACTCCCATTGATGGACCTTCTCGGATAATTTCCTGCATTGCATCCATGAAGTCCGGGAAAAGCGCTTTAAAGGAAATAAAGTTGTCCATCATAACTACAATTTGAGGATATTCCGTCTGTCCTGATTCTCTATAGGCAGAATAGGAACTTAGTCCCATCTCTGAGAATACTTTTTTCCTTTTTGCTATTTCTTCACTAAGTATTCTCATTACATTCTTAAGTCTTTCATCATCTGTTGCTGTCACAACTGCACTGACATGTTTCAAATCCTTGAAATTCTTCAAAATTGTAGATGCAAAATCCAAGATATAAATCTTGACGTCATTAGGAGTATACATCTCCGCAAGGCTTCTTATGATGAGCTGCAGGAAATTAGTTTTTCCTGTTTGTGTAGAACCAATAGCAATTGTGTTCCCATCTGTAACACTCATCGAAAACAGATTCTGCTGCTGTCTTTCTGGATTATCATATATACCCAGAGGGACAACAATATCTGTACTTCCATTTACAAATCCTTCAAGAGTATACGGAAGCTTCTCTGGCAAAGGAGGAAGACATATATCTGGGAGCTTTTCAATATGATTCTTTTCACAATACTCATGAATGTAATGAACCAGGGCATCCATCTGTGTTTCGTTCTCTGTCTGCTCATCCTTCTTTTGCTCGTATATAACCTGTCTTGAACCAGATAAACCAACCTTAGATATTTTGAATGCCTTGCCTTCATCCACTCCGGCAACCAGGGCTGGAGCACCACTGTAGGCTGACTGGAACAACTCAAATATCTCGTTATTACCAACCTGCAAATATGCTCTTCCTGGTTCCTTGATCTCAGCTGCAAGAGGAGACTTAATTACCTCGTTAGAATCTGACTTATCTTGTACTTTCAAGCAGAGTTTGAATCTGGAGTTACTCCAAATCTGATCATTTACGACACCAGATGGCTTCTGAGTTGCCAGAATCAGATGTACTCCAAGGCTTCGACCAATTCGAGCTGTACTGATAAGTTCTTTCATAAACTCTGGCTGATCAGTCTTGAGTTCGGCAAACTCATCGACTATCAGTATCAGGTGTGGCAAGTAAACTTTTGTCTTTCCTTCTCTCTGAAGCTTGATGTAATCATCTATTCTGTTAACGCCAAACTCGGCAAACAATTCCTGTCTCTTAAGGAGCTCTGCTCTTATTGACATAAGTGATCTATCAATCTGCTTACCATCAATATTGGTAATCGCGCCGTTAAGATGTGGAAGGTCTCTAAACTGATTGGCCATACCACCACCCTTAAAGTCAATAAGCACAAAGGCAACTTCGTGTGGGTTGAACCTGGTAGCTAGTGAAAGGATAAATGTCTGCAGAAGTTCACTCTTACCAGAACCAGTAGTACCTGCGACAAGTCCGTGTGGGCCATGGGCTGTTTCATGAATATCAAGTGACAAAGTCTCTCCACTACCCAATACGCCGATAGGGGCTGCCATGCTCTTCCATACCTGTGCCTCCGACCATCTCTGATTTAAGTCAAGGTCATAGGCTGTCATGATACCAAATAGTTCGTACAAGGATATGTTCTTTGTCAAGGTACTCTCAAGACTAATCTCGTCCACATAAACGCAGGCAAGCTTGAGTGCTGCTTTAGAAACATCCTGACTACTCACATGTGGATAATAGAATTCCTGTGTCTTCTCGCCATCGTTTATGTCACGGATAACGCCTTTGTTCTCCTCTGCTTCAAGATAGACCATTTGATCAACCGCATGGTGAATCTTTTCCACATGTTCATCAAAGAAGACAAATGTAAAGCCAAGGTTTCTGGCTTCTTCCACAAAGTTAGTAACTGGATGACCGCCTAAAACGTCGGTTCTATATACAAATACAACGTAGTGAGTACGATTGTTGCCCTTTTCAACAGTTTTTCTGTTATTTAATTCTGAATAAAGAAACTGTAGGCCTCTCTTTTTAGATTCATCATCATAAATAAAGTATCTAGAAGAAAAGCTATCATCAGCGGCATTTTGAAACCATCTTGCCCATCCAAACCAATTAACATCTTCTTCATTCAGCATCAGAAAAAACTTTACATCCTGATAGAAGTGCTGCCCTGCAATGGTAACGATCATATTTTTAAGGAACTGATATAATTTATTCCTATCTCCAACAACACCAATGGCATTAACATGTGCGAGATGAAGAACGATTGGCATGTTTTCAAGATATTTGTACTTATCATGCATCTGTTCTGGATAATTCATCAGAACATCTTCAGTCTCTACATACTCTTGCTTGGTGAACTCAATCTGGCAATTGGCTTCTACAGTACCAGTTCCAACCCAAACATCCAAGAAATCCTTATGATCTTTTTCTTTCTCAAATAGTCTTGCATCGAAATTTCCAATAAGATTAAGAGTCTCCTGTACTGAAACATTCATCTTATCAGCAACGAACTTCTCTTCATCTCTTATATGCTGTACTTCTTCCTCTTTAAGGTCGATATATTTGTCATAGTTAATGATTCTAAGCTTCGCCTGTTTCTTGCGTTCCTTCTTGCCTCTAAAATAATTGACTATGGACATTATGACGCTCATACCCATTGAAACGCCAAAGTATATCATGTACATACCATTACTGCCCATCATGCTACGAACCGCAATCATAACGGACATTGTAACGATCATAGGAAGAATTGTGATCAAAAGATCATTCTTTTCTTCCTGAGGCGCAGCCTTTGGAGGAAGCACTGGTATCTTTTCATTGGGCATGACAAATTGCTGTCTCGGATTTCTTACAAAGCATGGATATTTAAAGCTGTTATTCTGAAGTTTGATTTGCTCCGAATTAAAACTTGTAGATACACTTCCATCATCTGATGTATACAGATACCCCTGCTCATAGTAGAAAATCTGTCCATAGATCGACAAAAACTGATTTTCCAATAATCTTACCTGGCCAGATCTAATGAGAAAGCCATTAACGCTTACTCCGTATCTGGCATTGGAGGTATCAACCAAAAGTCCATTTCCATCAACAAAAGCAGTAACATAATCGCCGTTCATGTTTTTGCCATTAATCTGAATATGGCAGCCAGAATTATCTCCAATGGTAAACTGGTATCCTACAGGAATCTGTATCTTGTAATTGTAATTGTCCTGAATATTTCCAAAATCAATAGAGAAGTCCAGGTAAAAGAAAGTAGCATCAGTCTCTCCATGACAAACTGCGACCTGATCACCCACTTCCAGGAAATGTGTTCTCTCACCAATAGAATCTTTGGTCTTAAAATATATATTGCTATCACAGAACATGATGTACTTGTCATCTCTATGCTCAATATCAATCCTAAAGAGTGTAGCAAAATGATCTTTAGCAAATCTAAGCTGACATTCCTTGTCTGTGCCTATCGACAATGTTTTTAGATTGTCTGCAATATGCACTTCTTTATACATGTTTGTTCCGTATAGGGTTAATCTATAATTCATCTCTTATATTCCCTTTGGTCTGTCAAAAATAATTGTAGTTCCCCCATGAAGGTGGAAATCCTCTATGAGGTCATCTCCTCTTAGTAAGGCTATAGGATTAATGCTGCGGAGATATGCGTCTGCCGGGTTATCCATATTAATCCCAAGTCCCAGGCCTTTATTCAGACCATATATCAGTTCATTAGCAGTGATATCTGTAGGAACTTCAATATCAAATGTTTCATTCGTATCTGCTCTATGAAAAATCATGATTATCTTGTCATTCATCTATTTCACCTTCTTACAGCATAGCTTCTGCACACTGTGTAAAGATTCCATCATCAATAAGTTTTTCTAATGATAGTTCGCTTAATTCTGGTACATACTCGCAAATAGGATACTTAGAGCTAGCCAGTGATTTATTAACATAGTTAGGCTTGGTGTTATCATATCTTCCACACAGGATTGTGCATTGTCCCTTAAGACCCTTGAGTTGTCCAATAAATCGATCGGTTCTCCTGATAGATATCTCATCCTGTTTGGTGATTATCACCATTCTCTCACTGTGAGAAAGCCATTTGAGCATCTCAGAGCTAAGACTATTACCATGTTCTACAACTATATAGTCATAGACATATTTCTTGGATATATTCTCAACTATCTCATGATAAGCAGACTCTAGCACTTTCATGTCAGTCGTGATCTGCTCCATCTGTGGAACATAGTCAAAACCTACATGCCCCATCTCAGAGAGCATCATGTCCGTAGTGGATTCAGTAATATAAGACATTTGTCTCACTAGCGCATCTGATAGTACTTTCTTTTCACCATCTATATATGGCAAGTAATCCTGCAGAGCCTGAGTGTTGACATATAGAACTTTTCTGCCCATCAGTGATAATCTCTTTGCAAGTCCTAAAGAGGCAATTGTCTTGCCACATCCTCCGCACACAGATACCACATCAATTATTCTTGCATCTCTGTCTATCACTTCACCTTCATGCTTGAGAAGCTTGTGACTAATGACTCTCAGGACTGCCTGTATTCCTGCGTATTTACTGATGTGTCCTTCAGGAAGATCAGAAGTATTATCATCTAAAATAAATACTTCTTTGGCTTTTATACTGGTACCAAGAACCTGTAAAAACTTAGGCTCTATCAATATAGTGCTCACTTCATTAGGCTGTGAAGCTACTTTTTTAAGATTCTCCTCGTCAGTAATGATATGCAGAATCACGTCGCTGTGAAATTGCATAGATAACTGGGCTTCTATGTTGTTGTTGTATTCTTCATCAGAACATATAAGAAGTACTGTCTTCATAATTCTCTCAATTCTTACATTTCAACTGTAAATTCCATATCTGCGATCTTCACAATGTCGCGTTCATGGAGTATGTATTTTGTTCCAGACTCACACCTGCTACCATTTAGGAATGTTCCATTACTACTTCCTAAATCTTCAATATATCCCTTGCCTTCAATGGTATGGATTACTGCATGTTTCCTGCTCACCGCAGGATTAAAGCTTAGCACTCCATCCATATCCTGATTCTTACCAATATAAAAATCAGCTTTCATAATGTAGAATGCAAATTCTCCAAGGGATCCTCTATATCGAAGAGCAAAATTATTGGATACTGATGTATTGTCACCTGTCCTTACACTACTGGTTCTACTCTCCTTAGGGAAGATTTCAATCAATACATCTACTACTTTTTTCTTGGCATTGATAAGTTCCAAAACATTATCGTCTGGCAAATTTCTAATATCATCAATAGCATTGCTTAGTTTGGCAAGACTTCCCTTGATCAGATTTTCTCTACCATACAATAGAGTGGCAACTGTTCCTACAACTTGCGAACTCCAATCCTTGATAGATGCACCATCTGCGTTAGTATAAGGCAGGATTATGAATCTTGGACTAGAGTCATTCCTGTCAATGTACAGATAATCTATATCCATGAGAATAAACTCTCTCTCTAGAAAGGCCTTACTACTAACAAGCTCGAACACCTCAGCAAAGGCTTTGAGAATATCGATGATCTTAGAATCGCTTAAGCCCTTATATACCGAAGTTAACGGTTCTTTGTCTGTGATATCCACTATAAGTCTATCCTTGCAATTATGCTTGATATGGAGCGTTTTTAAAATATACTCAGACTCTAAATTCTGAGCACTTTTTAATCCCAGACTTGATAGTGTTTCTTTTTCATTTAAAGTAAAATCAATGTGATCCTGTAAATATAAAATGTTCATAACAAATTATCACTTTTCATCATTTATGCATAAATAGCAGGCACTGCGAATATTCTTCACAGTACCTGCTACCATAATAGACTATTTCCTGTAAACAAATTCTTCATTGGCCAGCTTTATGGAATCACCATTCTTCAAGCCCCTTATCTGGCCCTTAGCCAATCTTATTCCATTTACAAATGTTCCATTAGTAGAAGAATTATCTTCTATAACGACCTCTCCGTTGATCTTTTTGATAAGAGCATGTCTCCTACTGATAGCACTATTATCAGTGATCCTGAAATCAATATTCATGCTATCTTTTCCAATAGAGAAGTTATCTTTATTGACAACAATATTGTCTCCATTCTTTTTCCTGATAAGTGTACCCAGGAATTCTGAACTTACAGCTCTTCCAGCAAGTGTTGTTGTTCCTGCATCTACAGTTACTGCATTGAGAACTGTAGTTTCACCATTACCAATAGCATTACCCATAGGATTTCCTGGTGCGAAGTTATTTACAGCAGGGTTCTGCATAACAGCAGAAGTCTGCTCTGGCTTAGCATCAAATCTTCCTATTTTCTGAGCCTCTTCCTCTTTCTTCTCTTCTTCCTTATTATCCTTAACTTTTTTAACTATAAGCACTATTCCAAATGCAATTGCGCCAATTGCAACAAGACCCAAGACACACAGTCCAACGATCATAATGATCTTCTTCCAATCTATGGTTGGAGGAGTTATTACAACTGGAGGTGTTGGCTCATCAGGTAATTCCGGTGGATTTACCAGCTGATCAAATTCAGAGGTTGTGATCTTACTATATTCAATCCCAAGTCCATCAAGGATAGATGTTATCTCTGAAGCATCCAATGTATAGTAGTTGCTTCCATCTGTCATCAGTTCATTCATACCCAATACAAAACCGTATTCATTAACTAATGGGCCGCCACAGTTACTATTATCAATCTTGGCATCGTGCTGAATGAGCTGAATGTTATCTACTGTAGTAGTATTAGCTATTGAGCCAGATGTCATTGAAACTTTATCATTTGAATAATATGCTGGTGTCTCATATGTAATACCCGTTGGATAACCTAAAGTATATACACTTTCAGGAACTGCATAAGGTTTGTCACTTGTCTTAGTCTCAGATGTAAGGATAACAAGAGGAGTTCTGGTATAGATTGGCTGCTCTAATTCAAGAACTACCATATCCATTGACTCACTGGCCTTTACAACTGAAGCCTCAAGGACTACATCCCCTTCAACTACTACCTGAGCAGTGAGATTGATCTTATCCCAGCCACTTTCCTTATCCTTGGGTACATTGAGAGCTTTGAAGGCAGCATCTCTATATTCCTTACTAGGTGAGATGATATGGTTGTTAGTAATAACATATTCACTACCATCTTTTGAACCAATAAGAAATCCTGATCCTCCAGCAATGATGGCGGTATTTCCCAGGTCATCTGTATAAATACAATTGACCTGTAAAACACCATTCCTTGCCTCTGTAACAGTGGAAAGAGAAATGGGAGCTTCCTCTCCATACGAAGTTTCTCCTGTGCTCATACTAATATCAGTATTTGACACTGTATTTGCATCTATATCTTCTATAATTGATGCATTTTCAGAAGAAGCATCTGTTGCAATGTCTGTTGCGCCCACACTAAGAGGGTTCATCATCATAGCTGCCATCAATATAGCAACAGTATTTTTAAGTCTTATCCTCATTTCTCTTTCCCCTTCCAAAGGATTTTAATATTCTAGTTATTTCTTTTTCCTGTAAAGCACTACTCCTGAACCGCCTGCTATTGCAACAGCTCCAAGTCCTACGATAACCCAGATAACAACACTTATTGTATTTGTTGTATTGTCATCATTGTCAGTTTCATTATCAGTATCGTCATCTGTAGTCCTGTTCGCTCCAAGTACATTAGGAACAGCATTAGTTACAATTACATTGCTATATACAAGAGTTTCCTTATTACCAGCAAGGTCCTCCGCTTCAATTGTGATGGTACGCTGTGAACTACCATCTTCAGAGCCCTTAAGAGTGATTACTTTTGTATCTGTATTATTTAACAACTGATCCTGGTCATATGATGCAATTGCTTCCTTGTCGTCGTATACTACAAGACTCTTAAGCATCATGTTATCTGTAACATCAAGATTGAAATCATAAGATTCTGTCTCATATTTTTTGAGGTTATTCTCAATGCCTGATGTAACGATACTTGGCTTTGTTGAGTCAATCGCAAAGTTAACTTCTGCGTCTCTTGACTTGTTGTCCTGAACGTTTGTAGCTCTGTCCTCTGTATAAACAGTTACTGAGTAAACACCATCCTTTTTGAAGTTGTCCTTTGAAATTGTATAAGTATATGTCTTCCAGGATGTGTCTGATCCCTGCTTAGCAACGCTATAATCCTTATCTTTGCTAAGGTTTGTGATATCGCCATCTCTGTTGATAGAAACATCTCTGTAGGTAAGTGTATCTACGTTGATCTCTGTGATCACGATATCCTGAGCCTGGTTTGTATAGTACTTCTCGTTAAGTGCCTTTGTGCCATCTCCAAGTACAAAGACTGAACCATAACGGTTAACTGAAAATACAAGTTCTCCCTTAGTCTCGTTACCTGCAAGGTCTACTACTGTAGCTTCAAATGTGTAAAGATCATCAACAGACTTATCATGAGCAAAGTCGCTATAGCTTACAACAAAGCCATTTTCAATCTGAGCTGTTGTGCTTCCAAGAGAAACTGCTCCGTTGTTAGAACCTGTCATCTTGACTGTTGTTGCCTGCATATCCATGTACTTGTCTGAATATGTAACTACTGGAGCAACTACTCCGTTATTAGCTGAGAAGTTCTCAACTCCAGAGAATGTAACCTCTGGTACTGTTGTGTCGATAACAAATACATCTGAGATGTAGGATGAGCATGAGTTTCCAGCAAGGTCTGTGCAGTTGATCACATAACCATACTTACCATCCTTGTCAAAGGTAACACTTGCAGTGTTGATATCCTCTGATGAACTGAAGTTTCCAAGTACTGGAAGTGCTGCTGCCTCAGCAAGTTCCTGTGCCTTATACTCAACGCTGTTTGCGTCAAATGACATCTCATCAATCTGGATAGTAGCTGTTCTTGCATCCTTGTAGTACATCTCGTTCTTGGCTGTACCACCTGTGTAAGAAACTGTGATCTTAGGTTCTGTTTTATCAATTACGAACTCAGTAACAGATTCTTCTCCTGAAACATTACCTGCTTTATCAGTACACTTAAAGGAGAAGCTATATCTGCCATCCTGATCAAAAGTAACCTGCTTGGAATAGATATTTCTGGAAGCTGTATTCCAACCACTTTCAGAAGCCTTACCTCTTACTTCGTCAAGCTTAAGATCTGTAGCATTCGCATCAAATGTGAAATCATCAACTGTGATAGTTGCTACTCTCTTGGCATTGTAGTACTTACTATTTTTTACATCATTGTTATCAAATGATATTGTTACCTTAGGTGCTGTACCATCATAGGTAAATCCTTCAGATGCTACGTTGTGATGTGTCTCATTGCCTGCATAGTCTATAGCATCTACATAAGGTTCATATGATCCATCCTGGCTTACAGAATATGTTGCAGTATAAACTCCGCCATTGTGAGTCCATCCAGACCCCTCTTCTTCTGTCTCAGTTCCATCAACGTGTGTAACCTTTACCTTCAGCTTTGAATTAGTTGTATCAAGCCAATCCTCTGTAACTGTTGCAGTAATTGTTATGTCTTTTGCATTTGTATATGTTGAATCTTTTCCTGCTGGTGTTCCAAAGGAAGCACTTATAGCAACGTCTGGTGCCTTGTTATCAAAAACTACCTTCTGGCTCACCTTAGGCTCTTTCATCTTGTTTCCAGCCTTGTCCTGAACCTGAGCATAAATTGTATATTCACCATACTCTTCGATGTTGAACAGGTAATCCATCCTAGTGATTCTTGTAGAGGAAGTCTTTCCATCAATGCTAAATCCATAGGTTTCCTTGCCCATCTCTTCAGAAAGGGTAAATGTAGGCACATTTCCTGTTGCAGAATAATTAACCAATGCGTAGATATTGTTATTCTCAGCTACATCAGCATTAACTACTATTTTTTCTGGATCAAGGTTGTCATCTTTAACTTCTACTTTTCCAGCTATCTTAGACTTAAAGAAAATTCTGTCTACATCATCATCACAAGTAACTGCTGTATAAGTATCTACCTGGGCACCATTTGCGTAATACTCAACTTTTGGTGCAGATTTGTCAATTCCGACATTACAGCTCTTACTAATGCTTGCAGTATTGCCGGCAACATCAGTAAGCTTAACACTTGTATTGCCATAAATAGCAGATTGATCATCTTTAGTAGTAAGCTGGTGAGTTAGTACGTAATATTTCACTCCATCAATTTCAATTTTTTTCGTAGACGGGCATATAACTACTGGTGTTGCATACTCAGTCGTAACACTTCCAAAGAAAGATGACTTTGCAAACTCTGCATCGATTTGACTTATTCCACTTCCTGCATCACAATCAACTGGAACAAGTACCTCCACTTCGTAATCTTTATTAAACCAATTTAAGACGTTAATATAATCCCAAAATGTGTGTGTACCTTGTATTTCTTGAATTCTTAATTTTACTCCGTTAGGTTCTGGAGCAGAACTATCAACCTTCACTTCGCAATTTTTATTGCCATCATAGGTATTCTCTGTAACCTTCTCATTACCAGTCTTGAAAATAAGCTCGACAGGGCACTCTACAGTTCCGTCCTTAATATTCTTGGCAGCTTCTTCACTCTTTTTAACTGTTATTTTTGCAGTAAAGTTTATTAAATAGTGGTCACCATCCCATTTCTTACCATTGCTGATTTCAGCGCTAATGTTACCTGCGTCAACACCTGCAATAGCAACAGTTGCTGTTTCCACTTCAACAGATGAAGTACCTGTATATGTTAATACAAGATCACCATTGTTTGTTGAGTACCAATCATTAACTTTTTTCTCAAAAGTAAATCCATCAAGCTTTGTATCACCAGCAATTTTTGCACCATGCTTACAGAATAATACTTTATATGGAATGACTGTTGTTCCAGACTCTGTTTTATTATTGGTCTCATCCTCGTATTTGTATGATACCGAAACGCCATTTACAGGATAGTAGCCAATACTTGCTGGAGTCCAGGTTATCTTATTATTCTTTTTATCAACAGTAGCACTCTCACCACAAATCTTAGCATCAGTAATTGTAATGTTCTCTAACTTAGTATTATCAAAAGAAACTGTAAGTTTTGGATCTGTTCCAGCATAAACGCTCTCATAAGATGTTGTAGCTGGTGTAGTATTAAAACTTGCAGCATCACGAATCTTCTGCTCAACTTCACTAAGATTCTCAGGCGTTTTACTAAGCTTCACAGTTAAAAGTGAAGTTTCAAGATATTCCCCTGCAAAATTCTCAGTATCAATATCTGCTGTAAGTATTCCATCTACAAGATCAAGTTCCTCACCATCAAGTGTAATACTCTCAATCTCATAGAATGATTCATCAATGTCATATCCAAATGATACTGTAGCTGTTTCATCTTCCTTAGTAACAACTTCAACAGTCTCATCAACAACGTAGCCTTCTGTTACTGTCTCAGATACAGTTGTATCTTCTGTTTTCTCAGTTTCAGCGTCAGTTTCTGATTTCACTGCAGTTGTTTCTTCTGAAGTATTGTTCTCTGAAGCTACCTCTGTTTCTCCCTCATCCTCACTCTCTATAACGCTGTCATCGGACTCATCATCAAGTGTGACATTGGTTTTCCCTGTTGGTACCTCAACTGTCTGTGTAGTTACAACTTCCACGCCGTCAACCTTAACATCTACTGGCTCCCCTTCTGAAAGCTGCTGCTGAGTTCCATCCTCTGAAACTGCGTAGACTTCTACCTTGCTCTCTTCTACAGCGCCCTCTACCACGAGTTCTACTGGGAAAGTGAAGTCTGCAACAGAAACAACGACTTTATTCTCTGTTTCTGTCTTATCTTTCTTTGACTCTTTAGACTTCTTAAGATCTTCCTCTGTGTCTTTAGAAGTCTCTTTTGCTGCATCATCAGATGCCTCATCTGACGCTTCATCGGAAGCCTCTAAAGATGCCTCATCGGAAGCTTCTTCAGAAGCCTTGGTCTCCTGAGTTTCTTCCTCAGAAGTTTCATATTCAGTTTTATTATTCTCTGGATCAACCTGCTGATTCTCTGTAGTATCATCACCAGAAGCTTCTGAGCTCTGAGCTGTCTCTTCCTGCTCTTCTACAGGCTGCTCTTCTGTGACTGTTGTCTCTTCTACTACAGATTCTTCTGAAACAGACTCCTGTGGCTGTTCTGACTCTACTGCATCTACAATAGATTCCTGGCCATCCGCAAGGGCCTGAATAGAAATAAAATTACTGCCAAGCAGAGTTGGCACAATAAGTAGCGGAATAAGCCTCTTAGAAAATAGAGACTTTACATCAACTTTCTTCATAAATTCCTCCGTTTACTACCACATTAAGAGTCCCCTCATCCCCAATGAGGTGTTACATAAAAAAATTCTTTATACAACGAGATAAAGTATAAAATAATTCTAAAGTGGTAGCAATAAATTTTTAACAAAATACATTTTAACGAAATAAAAAATCACCCGCGCACCCCCAGTATCCATGCGTATTTTGCTTGTCGTGCGTGTCACATTTTGATACGAATTATCATTTTTATTACATATTTTCTTTCGAATATGATGGGTTTTATGATTGCTACTTAACAATTGGCTTTCCCCAATCCATTTTTTCACCCCCCTCATATCTTTTTACACATTAGTCCGAATTATTGTTGCAGGAACCAGAAAGACTTAAAAAATTTTTTTGCAAAAAGAAAAGCCCATGCTACTTTTTCAAGTAACATGAGCTTGTAAGCCATTTATTCTTTATTGTCTGCTTGCTGGAACAATTCATCAATTACATCTGTAGCTAGATTAAATCGAGTCTCGAGTCGCTTTCTAATCTTTTCATCTGATACGCCATCTTCTCTTCCAAATCTTATTACTTCTAGTGCTGCTTCTTTTGTTACTTCTTCAGTTACTTCTTTTGTAACTTTTTTTGTAACTTCTTCAGTCACTTCTTTTCTGGTTTCTTGAATAAGAATTCTCTCCCTGTCCCACTGCTGCATATATCTCTTGGTTACCTCCGGCCTTCTCTTAATCTTTGAAACGACAGTTTCTAGGCTATGGACTTCTGGGCTAAAAGAGCCTGGAACCTCTCCTGATACTATGTATTTTAGCACTTCCATAAGACGTTTTCCATGAGTATCAGACAAGAAATCATTTAGCTTTCCATGGCAATACAAATATATATGGGTAACTCCATCTTTGTATTCAATGCCTGGATGTGTTGACAAGACAGTAGTTGTCTCATAGTACAAATCACCAGCATCAAATGGGTCATAAGACAAGATTGTTATGGATACGAAATCTGGTAGTGTTTCATAACTCGATCCAGATTCAAGATATCTGCTGTCGATCAAGGAATTGTAGTATCTGATTCTCTTGGGAAGAGATCTCTTATCCGCCTTTCTATTCTCCATCTCAACATCATAAACTGTTGCACTTACATTGCCCTCTTCATCCTCTGTAACGTAGGCATCCAGTCGTATTCCATGGTATTTGGTGTCAATGGCTTGAAACTGTTTCTGCGATGTGACATGGACATACTTAAATTCTCGGTTAAATACAGTGCTTAGTATCGTACCAACGACAATTTGTGCATCCTCCTCATTTTCAATTGAGCTGTCAAACAAAAATCCATCTATTAGATTCATTGATTCAACAACTTTTCTGGCATCAGCATAAGAGATGCCTTCTTCCTGCTGCTCATTTCTGGCAGTTTTTTCATTGTACTTCATAAAACTCTTCCTTTCAAAAATGTGGTAATTCCAGCGATATGCTGAAGCCTCTGCGAAAACAGAAGTTGTTCCCTGAACGGGGACAAAAAAGATTTTAACACTAAATTCTTAAGATTTACCATCGAAAAATTATTAATCTTTCTTAAGAATTAGAAAAAGCCCATGCTACTTTTTCAAGTAACATGAGCTCGTAAGCTATATCTTATCCTATACCATAACTATCCTTGAAGGCATCGCTTATCTCCGCGCCTTCTAACATTTTTTGACCTCTTTGGATGAGTTCCTCTAATGAATACTGTTTGAAGTAGCCGACTTTTTCAGCATCTGTCTTGAAGTCACGAGAACGGACAATGAAAGAATCCGTGTCCTTGTGGTAGCCAAGTGCATATGCAACATAGGCTGTCTCTATAAAGGAAGTAGTATCTATCACATCCAGTACAAAACCATTTTGTATATATAATCTATCATTCTCATCATCAAACAAGAAATTAAAGTTTTCGTAATGACCAGATCCATAGGAAATGTCAGTGTAGGTTATTCTCTGACCATCCGCAGAATTATATATATACATATCTCCTTTATCAGTGACTATGAAGAGTTTTCCATTATGGATTGTCATGCCCTTGATTTTGTTGCTATCGCACTTTATGTTATATAGCATTTCTCCATTCAGGTCAGTGACAACAACATAACTATTATCTGTAACTATTATCTTGTCTTCCTCAGAAGATATGCTGGCCAGCTTGGTTCCATACCAGTCCGCCGGAAAAGACACCTTGGTAACTTCACCTGTTTCTGTATTTATGATTGAATCATAGGTATCGGAAAAGTAAACCAGGTTTTGCTCCGGGCTGTACTCCATTATAGTCTCCGTGCCAGATTCATACGCATACTCCACTTCATATTGCTTAGCAGATCCATGTCTGGTATCCTTGACCACAATATTTACGCAGTCATCATTCTTGCCATCTATGGCATAGACCATATTCCCATTTTTGTAACACACATCGGTCCAGAACGTTATATTTGCATTTTGAATCTTAGTTTCCCTATATTCCAGAGTAGATATATCCACAGAGTAGAGCTTTATCATTTCCAAATCTTTATAGCCGACATATAGCTTGCCATCCTCTATACCCAGCAAAGAATAGTGATAATTTTCTTTTGGATCCAAGGTAACCCGGCCAATAAACTCTTTTGATCCAAGATCATAAAGACAAATGTCAACCTCATCCGTTCCCATATCCATAAATGCCAGAGTATCATTACTCATGATATAGTCATCAGTTGGTACGTAGTCAACTGCGGGTGCATCCTTGAATTCTTTATAATTCTCGTCATATACCCCAACTCCATAGTATAGGATTTCGTGCCCATGCTCAGGAATAGTATATACTCCCTTGTTGCTTACGGCCTTTCCAAGCTCCTTTGTAAAATAATACATAAGTGCAACGCCCTCTTCCGACAATGCACTGAATGTATCTTCATTGAGCTGAGCCGCAGCTCCTCCCCTTGTAATAAACATTACAGAAGAGTTATCTTCGCCAAGAGTAACACCAACTATAGAATCCGTAATATCATACCTATGTTGACGTTCACCTGTATCTATATCCCATACTTCATATGTGTCGCCGTAGTAATAAGAAACTGCGTTTTTCTGTGATTGCACGATAAAATCGCTATCATAATATATTGCATTAGATACGAAATCATTTTTCCACTTGAGTGATAAATCCTCTGCATTAAAGCAAAAGATTTTTGTAGTGGTAGGGGCATAGGCCTCCATATACAAGTATCCATAGCTAGTTTCTGTATAATTTGCACCTACAGCCATGACAAAAGAGTCATCATCAACCCATTTGAGATTTAAAAGCCATTCATCAGGATCCATATATCCATTCTCAGTAAGGTCTATATATATTCCCGTTTTATCGTTAAGATTATAGACAATTACTATGGGATTGCCATCCATATTTGATCTAAATACAACCTTATCTTTCCCAGGGGAAACGCTGAAATTTGAGAAACTTATGCTGTCATCGTTTTCATCCTCACTAGCAACAGTGTATTTATCAACTATAGTCCCATCCTCAGAAGATATTCGCAGAAGTCCTTTTCTATCTGTATTTAAAAGAAATGTTCCATCCGATAGTTCTTTATAATCCCCAGTGGTAGTATGCCAGGCAAAATAGTCATCGTTGATCACAGTTGCCCATTTTTCCTGACCTGTAGACAGTTCTATAGCCCTAACTGTATCACCCTCAGCTAATAGCAAAATATCTTTTCCTGCAAAGAATATGTGATCTATATTTGATTTAAAAGAACTATCATCATATACCATTTCATGGCTATCACAGTTCCATGCTCTGACATTGCCAGAATAATCTATAGCCGCCATATAAGCCCCGCCATCGGGAAATATCATGTCTTTTATAGTATCTGGCATAGTGTAATTCCAAGCCGAAGTAATACCCTCATTCATCTTGCTCTCATAAGCAAGTGAAGCATTACTCAGGGCCTTTACTGCCTCTGGCACAACTGGCTTGTCGGGATTTTCCTCATTGGGGAGGGCTTCAAGCGCAAGGTATAATGCATTGATTCTCTGCTCTTCGTCGAGAAGTCTTGAAGACTCTGTGGCAAGGTACTTGGACTGGCTGATAAGGGCCTTTTGGTAATTTTCGTTGACCCTGTGATTGCTGTAGAGCATGTATGCGCCAAAACCCACAGAAAGCCCCATTACGCCTGCTGCCATTGCAGTTAAGCGTTTCATCTTGTACTGGCGCTGTCTGTTCATAAGCTCGTTATAGGAGCATCCGATAAGCGCCGCCGCAAGTCGTGGAAGCTCTGTATTCCGGGCTTCTTTCAGGGGAAGTCTCCAGTCGCAGGACAGAGGTTCAACAGGCTCTGTAACAGTTTCCACCTGTCCCATAGAGTTAAGCCTCTGAAAGGTTCTACTAAGGAGCATTTTGGGAATAACTTCGTATGGTTCTCCCTCTGCCAGAACAGTCAGAACCCTATCAATTGGATGATCCTGCAAAAAGATGGTAATCTCCCTCTCTACCCAAGTGGAAAGGCAGGTGCTCTTTGAGCAGAGGACAATAAGGTAATCTGAATTTCTAAGGGCATCTTCTATAGTTCCACTAAGGTCACTAGTAATAGGAAGTTCATCCTTATCCCTGAAGATGCGCTCTATCTTTTTTACGCCTGTCTTTTTCTGTATTTTCTTTGGAATATGGTAACGCTCCAAAGCCTTTTCAATCTGCGCAGCTACCTTGTTGTCAAGCTCCGCATGTTTGTATGAAATAAAAGCATTGTAATGTAAGCTCATATTAGAATCCGTATTCTTCTCTTAATTCCTGTGAAGGTTCTGTTCCTTTTGTAAGTTTCCTTGCTTTCTCAATAAGTTCCTGGACTGAGTAGTGTCTGAAATATCCTATCTCTTCCTGAGAATTCTCAACATCAGATGTAACAATGAAGGTATCTGTGCCCTCGTGATATCCAAGGCTTCCTACAACGCAGGCTGTCTGGACATAGCTCTTTAGCTCGATAATATCTATTACGCCATCAATCTGAAGATAGAGTAAATTATTCTCAAGATCATAATTAAATTCAACCCTGTCTGTTGTGATCGGAGATGTATATGGGGTAAATTCTGTTTTTCCAATAAGTTCTCCAGTCTCAAGGTCGTATCTATAGAGCAGTCCATCCTCATAAGGAACCAGCAAAACTGCCTTACTATTATCTAAGGCTCTGTAAACTGATACATCGTATGGCTTTATCTCTGGGCATTTGATGCTATAAAGCTGTTCGCCTGTATAGTCGCTGACTTCAATTGAAGAAAAGTCAGTCTCAATAGTCTTGTGGCTTGTAGCATCAATCCTCACCTTCTTAGTATCCTGCCAGTCTGAAGAGTGGGTAACGCTTGCCACTTCTCCTGATTCAACATTCAGGATGTAGTCAGCACTTCCGGCCAGATAGATTATGCCATCTTCCGGGCAATACTCTATATTCTCGACATTTACATATCCATTCTCAGGAAGCGCAAACTCTTTTTTCTCAGCTGTCTCTACATCATACAGAGTAATAGTATTCTGTGAATAAGATTTACTGTCAAAATAAGCTATCTTGCCATCTTTATAAGACGTCACACCGCAGCTTGTTTCCTCAGCCAGTGTAGTTGTCTTGTTGTTTCCTGATATATCATCAAGTTCAATAAGTTCTAATACATTTCCTCCGATGCTTGAATAGTGGGAAATATATATTTTGCCATTATCTGCTGCAATAAATTTGTAGTGATAATCAGAATTATCCTCATTATCTATATGAACGCTCTTTAAGAACTTTTTATTCTGAGCATCATATAGGTCAATGGTTATTCCGGCGTCATCTCCTCTGAGTACAGCAAGACTGTTTTCTCCTACAAATGCACTCTGTGACATGATGTTGTCATAAGAAAGAGTCGCATCAAAGCTAAGATACTCATCATCTGAAACGCCCACACCATAGTAAATAATAGAGTTGCTGTTTCTTACGTGTGCATAGGCTCCCTTTGAAACCTTTATGCTGTCAATATCATCAGTAAAATACTTGGTTAAAGCAATGGTGTCAGTTCCCTGTGAAGGAAGTGGCATAGCATGTTTTCCTGACTCAGTCTGGAAGATAGGAAGTTCTGCGCCCTTGTTTAGCTTGGCTCCGACAATTACGTCGTTTAAGTTGTAATCATAGAGCATTTCACCAGTATTTGGATCTATGATCGTTGCCTTGTTTCCTTTGTAGAAGCAGAGGCCGTCCATTTCAGTCAGAACTATGAATCCATCTGTGCTTGAATAGGTGGTAAAAGAGAAATCGTAGTTCCATCTTGTAGATTTATCTTCCAAGTTTATGCAAGTAATTATGTCATGGTTTGTTGAGTAAACATCCATGTTAAGGAAACCGTAGTTTCCGCCCATTCCTTCCTGGTTTACTGCTATAGCTACTGTATCATTGTCTATCCAGCAGAAAGTGGAAAGGAAGTTATCATCAGTATATAGCCCCATCGCCTTGAGGTTTATAAACTCATAGGTCTTGTCAGATAGATTATATATGCATAGGCTTTTATCCTTGGTATCACCCAGTTCCACTTCAAACATGAGCTTTTGTTCATCAGGAGAAATGATCATGTCAACAAAATAGCACTTCATAGCATCAAGATCATTTTCTGCAAAACCATAGGTGTCCACTATATTTCCGGTAGCTGAATCCAGCTTATAAATAGTGGAATCTCCTACTGGCACATAGACAAAAGAACCATTGTCACTAGCTGCATAATAGTTAGCCACTGCTCCATCGCCTAATTTCTCATGTTCCCAGAGGACAGTCTTATTCTTGACATCGACGCATCTGACAAAATATAAGCCTGTTACAAGGAGCTTATCTTCTGATATGTAGTAGATCACATCTGCGCAGTCATCGCTTGAAGAATAGCTATACACAAGTTCTTTTGTCTGGGCATCCCAAACCATCACGTTGTCAGACATATCGATGGCAGCCAGGGAGTCTCCGTCAGGCCCCACATAGAACTTGTCTATATTATCAGGCATTGTATAGTTCCAGACTGATGTGATATTGGAGCCGTAAACTGTCTCGTAGGCAAGACTTGCGTTTGCTATAGCTCTTTCTGCCTCTGGAATTACTGGTCTGTCAGGTGTCTCTTCATTTGGAAGGGCTGCCAGCGCAAGGTGGAGGGCATCAATTCTCTTTTCATCTTCAAGAAGCTGTTCAGAAGAGTTGGCCAGGTATCTTGACTGGTTGATAAGTGAATTCTGGTAGTTCTCGTTGATCCTCTGGTTGCTATAGAGCATGTATCCGCCAAAGCCCACAGAGAGCGCCATCACGCCTGCTGCCATGGCAGTAAGTCTCTTCATCTTGTACTGACGCTGTCTGTTCATAAGCTCGTTATAGGAGCAGCCAATAAGAGCAGCAGCAAGTCTTGGAAGCTCAGTGTTTATGGCTTCCTTGCGAGGAAGGCGAAAATCGCAGGAAAGGGGCTCAACCGGCTCAATAACTGTTTCCAGCTGACCCATGTAGTTAGGTCTTTGAACAGTTCTGCTAAGGAGCATCTGAGGGATGACTTCATAGGGCTCGCCCTCAGCCAGTACAGTCAGAACGTGGTCTAATGGATGGGTCTGTAAAAAGAGACTTATCTCCCTCTCAACCCAGGTTGAAAGGCGTGTGCTCTTGGAGCAGAGAACTATAAGGTAATCTGAATTAAGAAGTGCCTCATTTATGGTGTCTGTAAGGTCGCTGGTAATTGGAAGCTCGTCCTTGTCCCTGAAGATGCGTTCTATCTTCTTCATTCCGGTTTTTTTCTGGATCTTTTTAGGAATGTGATATCGCTCCAATAGTTTCTCTATGTCAGCAGCTACTTTATTATCAAGTTCTGCATGTTTGTATGATATAAATGCATTATAGTGTAAACTCATGTTTCCTCCTGAATATCGTCCTCAATATATTCCTTCCACAAATCTGATATTTCGTTTTCAAAACTAAACATATTCCGCTCGATTTTATCAAGCTTCAAAGAAAATATCAACGCAGCTTTTTTGCAATGAGGAACCAGGGCTTGTTCAAGGCATTTCTCGAAAGCCTCTATATGTGCAGCGCCTGCTGGTTGGAAGGATTCTGCACGCCCATAAGTTTATACAATTTGCCCCTCATATTTGTTTCAATTGCTTTTGAACCTAGAACAAAGAGTCGCTAGCGACTCTTTCGCGCCCGAGCGGTATTGCGAAGCAATAAACTTCATCTCCGCGAGGTGCGCATCCACAGCGGAGCGTTTTTTATTGAATAGGAAAGCAATTTCCTATTCAATAAAAATAAGGAGCTGCGTCTGTTTTATAGGTATATCACCCAAAAACAATGCAACTCCTGTATAAATGACCATATAAATGACCCATTGGCTTCGTCCCTTAGTACCATATGCGCGAAGCCCCGGAACTATTACTCATTCTCCGCCTTCTTCACGGTCTCAGGGAAGATTATCTTGTTTACAAAGAAGAATACTACCATTGAAACGCCGCCGTTTAATACTGTAGTACCGATGTTGTAAACAAATGCTGGAACAAACTTGCCTGCTACAGCTACCCAGATGCAGTTGATTGAGTTTACGATGCAGGTGATCAGGATGAATGCTGCAACATACCATGCAATCTGCTTGCCAGGCTTGTCGTGGTTACGGAATACAAAAAGCTTCTGGATAGGGAAGTTAATGCATTCACCGATAACCATAGCGATCATGTAAGCTACAAAGTAGGCAAGTCCGCCATGTGCCTGGTCGTAACCAAGAATATTCCAATCAAATGTCTCACCAAATAATGTAAGAGGAATTCCAGGCCAGCCAAAAGACCTGTCTCCTAAAAATGCAAAAGCTGCTGGTAAAAATGTAAGGAGAAGGTACTTAAATACTGTGATCAGGTTACTTACGACCACAAACAAGCCTCCCTCGCGCACCCACTTTGCAATCTTAGGATGCTTCTCCTCGAAACTCTTCCAAAAATTCATTACAAAAATCCTCCATCATTTAATCTTAGCCTCATACTCTTTGTTGAGCTTACTGTTACGGAAGTAACCGGAAATAACCTTTCCAAGCCCACCAAAGAACTTACCATTTACAATATCAACAATGCCATCAACCATATCCATGGAAACAGCGCCGCCAGTCATTTTGGCCATAGCTCTGAATGGCATGTTATAGATAAAGAGTACGTTAAGATTAGGCTTGCCGCTCTCATCAGCTTTCTTCTTCATAGCTGTAAGACGCTTATAAGCAAATCTGGCAAGTCCGCTCTTTGCATAGTACATCTGGCAAATAGCATCATTGGCTGTCAAAAGTCCGTTCCACTTGCCATCTGGAATGCTTCTGCCAAGAAGTGCCTCAAACTCAGCATCTTCTACAGTCTGGATCTTGCCGCTGTAATATGTAGGCATCTTCTCTGGAACATATGGAAGTTCCTCTGTAGTTGCTGTTCTTGTAATATCGCCGGTCAGCCTGATATCTGCGCTGGAAGCTCCAAGGAGGATCTTGTACTGCCCACCTTCTACTTCCCACTTGTTAGTCTTGACATTCCAGTAACGGAAAGTCTTATCATCAAAGGCAATCTCTACCTTTTTGGATTCTCCTGGCTTCAGGAACACCTTGGCAAATCCCTTAAGCTCTTTTTCTGGTCTGAATACCTTGGCATCAGGGAGAGAAACGTACATCTGAGCAATCTCAGCGCCCTCCATCTGTCCTACGTTCTTGATGGTAAAAGAAATGCCTTCATCAGTAACATTTAAGTCACTGTATTCAAAGCTTGTGTAGGAAAGTCCAAAGCCAAATGGATAAAGCACAGGAACTTCCGCAGTTTCATAATATCTGTAGCCAACAAATAAACTTTCTCTGTACTCAGAGGTTCTCTCTGTGCTTGGATAATAGCGGTATGCAGGTGTATCCTCAAGTCTTCTTGGAACAGTCTCTGAAAGCTTACCAGATGGGCAAACCTTACCGGTTAAAATGTCCATAACAGCGCTTGCTCCAGCCTGGCCATTTAAGTAGCCGTGGAGAATAGCCTTGAAGTAATGATGCCAAGGCATCTCAATTGCTGAACCTGCACTAATGATTCCAACAAGATTCTTATTTACCTGTCCAAGTTCCTGCAAAAGATTTATCTGATTCTGAGGTATTCTCATGTGTGTTCTGTCCATACCCTCAGACTCACTATCTTCATTAAGACCAAAGAAGAAAAGAACTATGTCAGCTCTTTTTGCTATATCAAGAGCTTCCTTCCTGGTTGCAGCATCTTCCTCGCCGGTTCTGGAATAGCCCCTTGAAGATCCAATAACCTGAACATCATAATTGCCAAGAATCTCTGATACAGTCTCAATCTTAGTAGGATTAACAAGAGATGAGCCTGCGCCCTGATATCTTGGAACAAAGGCAAAATCTCCGAT
Source organism: Butyrivibrio sp. INlla14 (assembly GCF_900102515.1). Classification (GTDB taxonomy): domain Bacteria; phylum Bacillota; class Clostridia; order Lachnospirales; family Lachnospiraceae; genus Butyrivibrio. The sequence continues at coordinate 55,339 of NZ_FMVS01000017.1, read as the reverse complement.
TATGGCAACCTTGGCACCAGGCTTAAGAGGAAGGATGTTGCCCTCGTTCTTAAGAAGGATTGTGCTCTCAGTAGCAGCTTTTCTTGCTACTGCGTGATGTGCTGCCTTGTCAAAGTCATCAGACTTGCCCTGGGCGTTGACATAAAGAGTCATGACAGCATCAAGAAGCTCGTCTACTCTTGCATCCACATCCTCCATGCTGATCTTGCCGCTCTCAACAGCAGCCACAAGTTCTCTTGCAGAATCAAGGCCAGGATTAGGCATCTCAAGGTTTGAGCCTGCTGCCACGCCAAGAGCATGGTCATTGGAAGCACCCCAGTCAGTAATTACTATTCCGTCAAAGCCCCAGTCTTTTCTCAAGATATCAGTCAAAAGATGCTTATTCTCATTGGCATATGTGCCATTGACCTCATTGTACGCAGACATGATAGTCTTGGCCTTACCTTCTTTTACAGCAATCTCAAAACCAGAAAGATAAATTTCTCTTAAGGTACGCTCATCAACAACCGCATTCATAGCCATACGACGAAGCTCCTGTGAGTTCACCGCAAAGTGCTTGGGACAAGCGTATACACCCTGTGACTGAATACCTCTTACATATGATGCAGCCATCTTACCTGCAAGATATGGATCTTCTGAAAAATATTCAAAGTTTCTTCCGCAAAGAGGACTTCTCTTTATATTAAGGCCTGGTCCCAACAGCACGTTGACGCCTTCTGCCATAGCCTCTTTTCCAAGTGTCTTTCCTAGTTCCTCGCCAAGCTCTGTATCCCAGCTATTGGCTACTGTTGCTGCAGTAGGGAAGCATGTTGCAGGAAGGGATTCGTTAAGTCCTAAGTGGTCTCCCGCTCCAGCCTGCTTTCTGATACCGTGAGGTCCATCTGAACAGAATATGGATGGAATTCCAAGTCTCTCAAATTCCCTTGTCTGCCATTCTCCCTTTCCGCTCAAGAAAGCTGCCTTCTCTTCAATTGTCATCTTCTCAATGATATCTTGATATTTCATTTTTTCCCTCGCATATCTATGTAATTTGCCAATTCCATGTGACAATTGGCAAACACCTTTTTAAATATGGAAACATAGGTCGGCACAGGACCTCCCGTGCCGCCTATGATCCAATTAATCCTATATATTTATAGGTCTAAATTACTATTACTCTACAGTAGCTTCTGCTGCTGCCTTTTCATTGGCTCTATTCTTCTTGAAGTTCTTGCAGAAGATAGCCATAAGGCAGATCATAAGTGCTGCAAATACGCAGTCGCAAACAATCATAAGAATCTTCCAGGAAGCCATACCTGACTTGAGATTCTCAGGTGCATAAGCACGGCTGTTAACTACAGTATAGAGAATATTCTTGGTAGCCTCACGCATAGCCTGCTGAGCTCCGTTTGTATCTCTGAACTGAACGCTGTTTGTAGCTGTTGGATAGTTAACAAGCATACAGTCTGTACCATTTCTGATAGCCTGGTCAGATGACATATATCCGTAAACTCCGAAGTAGTCTGTAAGTACGAAGCCATTGAAGCCCCACTCTTCTCTAAGGACTGTCTTAAGAAGTTCCTTACATCCGCCTGCCCAACGGTTACCAATGTAGTTGAAGGAAGACATAACTGCTGTCATCTCAACGTTCTTGACACTGATCTCGAAAGGCTTAAGGTAAATCTCACGAGCTGCCTGCTCATTAGTCCATGTGCAGAGCATGTCGCATCTGTTGCCTTCCTGATCGTTGAATGCAAAGTGCTTAACATAAGCGTAAACTCCGTTAGCCCATGAGCCCTTTGTAGCTTCTGAAGCAATCTTTCCAGAAAGAACACCGTCTTCTGAATAGTACTCAAAGTTACGTCCAGCAAAAGCTGTTCTGTGAATGTTCATAGCTGGTGCATACCAACCAGATACATCCATCTCGTTAGCCATCTTACCGATGTAATCGCCGAATGAATAAGCAAGTTCTTTGTTGAAAGTAGCTGCAATTGTAACACCTACAGGGAATCCAAGGGATCCAACACCTGTAAAGTTATTGTTGATTGAAGCAGGGCCGTCACAGTCGTTTGTACGAACCTTGCCGATTGACTCAACTGAGTTTGTCTGATATCCACCAAGAGAAATAAGGGCGTTCATATCATCAAGTGTCATAGCATTAAGAAGCTCATCCCACTTAGGATCGTCCTTAGCAAGACCACGAAGGTCCTTGAGCTGAAGTGATGTAGCTGCGCCAGTTGTAACTGCTGCTGCGTTTGGATCCTCGTCAGCTGCTGTAGCTTCTGGTGTAAGGTAGTTGCTGATATTGTAGAAAGTAGCCTTTACATCTGCAGGCATCTCGTAGCTCTTAGGAGCTGCTGTTGCTGCATTGTAGTTAGCAAATCCATCTGCTCTTGAAAGGTACTCAATATTACCATTAGCAAAATCAAATGCGTTTGTAGCTGTAACCTTATCTGAAGTTCTCTTGTTTGATCCGTCATAAGTTACTGTAGTTCCTACAGTGTATGTCTTAGAATCGATAACGTTGTGAGAATCCTTATTGATAGAAATCTCATAGTCACCAGCGTCAAGTACATAAGCCTTAGCGTTCTGGTAATCATAAGATGCCATATCTTCTGCTGCAAAAGAGATAGTGATTGTCTCTGATGCGCCTGGCTCAAGGAGCTGAGTCTTTGCAAACTCTACAAGGTTTGCAGAAGCCTTCTCGATTCCACCGTTCTCATATGGAGGATTGTAGTAAACTTCTACTACGTCCTTACCTGCAACAGAACCAGTATTTGTAACAGTTACATCAAAAGTAATTGTTCCATTATCCTCAGTAATGTCGCCCATTGTCTGCTCAAATGTTGTGTATGAAAGGCCATATCCAAATGGATACTGAACCATTTCATCATAGTTGATGAGCCCCTCAAGTGCTGCTGTCTCATAGAACTTGTATCCTACATAGATACCCTCTACGTAATTTACAAAGCTAACTTCTGCCTTAGTCTCAACGCCAGTAAATCCTGTTGATACATAAGCATAGTCTTCCATATTTGTATAGTTGAAGTCACCAAAGTTGTTCCACCAAGGTGTCTTTGTCATGTCATAAACATAGGTGTCGATTGTCTTACCTGATGGGTTAACCTCACCAGTTACGATCTCGCCAAGAGCCTCCATACCAACGTGGCCCATGCCTGCTGCCCAAAGAACTGACTTGATCTGTGGGTGGTCTTTTACAAAACCAAGCTCGAAAGCGTTAGCTCCGTTGTAAACAAGGATTACCTTGCCAAAGTTAGCGCATACAAGGTCGATCATCTCTTCTTCTCTGTTTGTAAGCTGAAGGTAGTGATCACCTGCATCCCAGTCGTTACCCTCGTTGAGAGTATCATCATAAGTACCAGCTGTATAGGTTGTTCCATCCTTGAAAGAGCCATCTACTACAGAAGACATATTTGTTGGAAGGTCTGCACCCTCACCGCCTGAACGGCTGATAACGATCATAGCTGTGTCTGAGTAAGACTTAGCATTTGACATAAGTTCGTCTGTATAAAGAGAAACGTTAGGTTCTGGAAGTGTCCAGTCCTGATTCCACATACCAACTACTGGTCTGTCTGCCTTGTAGTCTGTGTAGAACTTTGTAAGTTCAGCGTTTGTCTCGATTCCAGCATCACTAAGTGACTTAAGAAGATCGATAGTTTCATATGCATCATTAAGAGCACCTGAACCTGCGCCACCAAGGATAGGATTTGTTGAAGCCCATCCGAAAACGTTAAGCTTGCTTCCTGAAGCAACAGGAAGAGTGTTCTCATCATTCTCAAGAAGAACGATACCCTCTCTTGCGATATTCTGTGCAAGAACAGTTGTCTCATCAGATGTAGTCTTTGAGATTGTACCGCTTCCACTAATAAGATCCATCATTGTGCTCATAGGTCCTGTCAGGATCATATTCACACATATAACAATACCAGTCAGCATAGCAACAAGTGCTGTGCCTCTTACAAGCTTCTTGGTTGACTTCTTAAGCTTCATAACTGCGATCATGATAACGATTGCAACTGCAATTATGATACCTATAGCAATCAAAAAAGGCTTGATTGAATTGATGACTTTCATCACGTCATCCAGATTGATAGATAACATAGATTAACCTCCCTTTTTTAATCTGGAAACTAAATCTGGTCAGGATCTAGTTCCTTAGTTTGACCGCATAAACAATCATAGCGGCGCTTACAATATGAGGTTAACACGCATAAAAAAAACGTGCCGTTTTTGTCATAAACGGTACGTTTTTTGTCATGAATTGCATGTATACGGCGAACGCCGTGACAACTCGGAACTTGTTCCGAGTCGGCATGGTTCATTTTCTCTCAGAATGTTTCCTGATCTTTTCCTCATACATATTGTCATCCATATGTCTAAAGAAGCTATCCACATTATCTTTTTCCGGATCAAATAATGTATAGCCTATAGATAGCGATAGCTGATACTGTCTACCCTCTGTCTCGTTAAAAAGTTCCAGCTCATCCCTTATATTTTTTACCACCCTTTTAAGGGCTTCTTCGGAAGTTCCCTTCAATATAAGAATAAACTCATCTCCAGCAAATCTTACTGCCACTGCCTTATCAGGTTTACTAAGAGTTATGACTCTTGCAGTATCAATAAGTGCTTCGTCACCAACGGAATGTCCGAAGGTATCATTTATTTTTTTAAAACGGTCAACATCTATCATGATGCCGCCCATGCGAGCTCCCTGATCCTTGGAGTAGGAATCAAGGATATAATCAAGAAATGCCCTGTTATAAAGCCCCGTCAGTTTATCCAGATAGGAGAACTCATTCTGGAGTGACATATAGATTGCCGTAAGTCCCACTGCAAGCGATACCCAGATAAGTGATATCCCGTAAAAGACAAGCTGTAAAATACATCCTGCAACTACCGGCCCCATCATAAGACCAATAGGGAAAAATCTCACTTTTCCATACCTGTTCTCATATTTTTTGAAAATCATATAGCTAAATATAAGATACCCAAACTCAACGATAAAGTAAGCATAACTAAGCGGAAGCCTATGATAGACATTCATTTCATCAAGATAAAATACTACAGGGACAAACAGATTCATCATAGAAATCAGAATCAGGATAAGTCCCGGTATTGCTATAAATCTGTAGCGTCTCTTTATCCTGGCTGTTGACTTAAATAGTTTCAGCTCAGTGTACATGCACCATCCAATAGAAAAGAGAGGGTTTGTCACAAAGCAGTAAGTATTGCCAGCTATAGCAAGAATACGACTAAGCTCTCCAGGCATGCCGTCCAGATAAAAAGTCATAAAGTCAATTGCGCATGCAAAAGCTGACAAGCCTGCTATAAGAGAAAAAATCTTATACTCAAACCTGCCCTCAGATCTTCGAATGTGGCTGCTGTATAGCATCGCTATAAGAATGACCACACCTATATAATCAGTTACAGCTACTGCAACTAAATTCATCCAAGCCCTCCTTTTGGAATAAGCATCGTAAGCTCAAACCAATTATCTTTAAGGCCAAAATTCAATGTTCCGTGGTATTTCTCCACTGTATATCTGATACTCTTAAGTCCAAATCCGTGATTACCCTTATCAGCCTTGGATGTAACAGGGTAACCATTCTTAATTGTTATAGTGTTTTCGCAATAGTTATTTATCTGGATCAGTATAAAGTTCTTTTTCTGGGAAAGAGTAAGGTGTATAAGCCTCTTCTCAGGATCCTCTATAAGAGTCACACTCTCAATTGCATTATCAAGGGCATTACCAAAAATGGTACAAATGTCCGCCACATGCATAAATTCCAGAATATCGCCTTCTGCAACGCAGGTTATCTTGATGTTATTGGCTCTGCAGTTCATCATCTTTCCGGCAATCAGAGTATCAAGTACACTATTTCCAGTCTCCAGCTCAGGACTGTAGGATTCAAGTTCCTGCTCCAGGGAATCAATCCACTTTTTGCGCTCCTCATCGCTCATCTCCGCACGGAGTCCAGCAATCTGGTGCTTTAGGTCGTGATACTTCATATTGATCACTTCAAAGGTAGACTGGTAGTTTCTGTACTTGTCATACTGAGCCTTTAGCATTGAGTGGATATTCCGGAGCTCTTTTTCTGCAAGAAGCTCGCAGATACGGCTCTGATACACATACAGTATCATGATACCTGCAATATCAACCAGGGTTCTTATGTAAAAGATATCCGCCTCAAGCCCTGCAGAAAATGGGGTATTCCTAAATACAAAGCTAAGATTACTAAAGGCAAACACTACTGCAGCTATGGCAATTGCAGCCCACAGTTCTCTTACATTTATCTCAAGTTGGAAGACTCCTCTTGTTATGCCAATTTCCATATAATGGGCCCAGGTAAAAACAAGAGAGTAGACTCCCACAAGTATCAAAATCTGGACTAGTATCGAGTCCGTCAGGTTCCTGAAAAAGTATGCAAGCTGCCACTCAAGGGAGGCGGCCAATTCCGCCAAAAGAAAGGCTCTTGCACAGTAATAACCTATGACATTTCTGCTATCATCACAGCAAAAAGCCATGTATACATACATTATCCCCACTGCGATCAGCATACAGGGAATCCAGAATACTACAGGAAGCCCCTTAGTCAGTACCAGAAACATGCTCTGAACCACAAGTGCCAGGATGGTGACCAGAATGAAGTCCTCATTTTTGACTTTTCTTTTCATCACAAGGCAATAGGTCAGGCAGGCCAGCCACTCAGCCAGGGCCGTGTATATTCTTGGAATGTCTTCGAAAAAAGTATCCATATTATTTACCAATAACTATCAGGCTAAAGATGCCATGTAATCTGTAAGTGCAGACATGAAGTCGTTTTTCCTTGATCTGCTGATAAGAAGCTTCTTGCCAGCAATGACACAGCTTCCGTTCTCCACGCCGTCTACAAACTTAAGATTCACAAGATAGCCCTTATTGCTCCTAAAGAAATTGTATCCAGAGAGCTGTTCCTCATAGTCGCCAATCTTGGCCCTTATTGTAAACTCTCCGCCTGTAGTGTAGAATTTGAGGTTGTGCCCCTCGCTTTCTATATAAAAAATGTTATCGATATCCAGCTTTTTTACCCCTGAGGGCATATCCACAGTGATAATCTTGGAAGTTGGCTTTTTTATCTTGCCGACAGCTCTTCCAAGTTTCTGTGAAAAAGCAAAGTAGCTCACAGGCTTAAGGACATAGTCCATGGCATCAACCTGATAGCCCCTTATGGCATAGTTGGTCATGTTTGTGATAAACATAATGACTACATCACTATCAAGCTTTCTGATCTCCTCCGCTGCAGTCATGCCGTCCATAAGCTTCATCTCAATATCCATAAGGATAATGTCAAACTGCCCCTTATATCCGTTAGTGATCTCATCCCCATCAGAAAATCTTGTAATCTTGAAATAATTACCGCTCTCGGACTGGAATCTGTTTATGTATTCTGTAAGCTGTGCTGCGTATGAATCCTCGTCCTCAACAATTGCAAGCTGAATCATATCTGTTCTCCCGGATGAATACAGGTCTTTTACCTGGTCTTACTTGTTCATGAAGGTGCGCACGTTGATCCCGTTTACTTCTATGTGATCATCCACTGCGATCACCAGGCACTGTCTGCCATCGACAATTCTTGATTCCACAAGATCTGTCCTGTCTGGCTTGACCTTGATCACCACATCTGGAGTCTCTATATCAAACTTCTTGGTATTGGCTATATTGCTGGCAAGTAGAGGAAAATCCTCATCTCCAGCGCATTTCACATAATTCTCGTCAAAATAGTCAAGTCTGTCCTGAGCTACACCGCTGTCCTGAAGAAGCTGCTTGACGTCTTCCTTTTTAAGCTCAAGAGGCTCAGGATCACCCTCGTGGTCTTCGATCATCTCATTTAAATTATCATGAATATTCTTCATGATGTCATAATCTGCCTCTTCGCCTATGGTGTTCTGCACTACAGCATCAAAGATGTCCTTCTGCTCAGGTGCTGAGATAGGCGCTCTTCCGCCAAACATAGCCTCCACAAACTCTGGCTGAAGGTCATCAGGCTTCTTTGTGAAATAGAGCATGTTATGGATATCTGTATCTCTTTCTATAAAGGCTGGGAAAAGAAATCCCTTTGTAGGGCCTTCTACGATCCAGTCGCGGAATCTGTCCTCAATGATGTTCTTGCTCTCGTTGTAGCCAAGTCCTGCCTTGGAGAGCTTAACAGGGCAGATGCTGCAGAGAATGTAATCATAAATCTTCTCAGATGCATCCTCCATCTCAATTCCATCCCTTGTGATACCTGGAATGTCGTAAACTGCGTGAACAAGAATAATATAGTAGTTCTCGCCATTTACATAGTTGGCGATGATCTTGTCATAGAACTCATCCACAAGCTCGTCGTCCTCGAGTCTTGAATTTCTAAGAGTCAAAAGAAAATCTTGAGTCCCTCCTGGCTGCTCCTGGTCTAGAGGGAACTCAAGACTAATTAGGTTCTTGCCAAAAGTGCCTGCAAGTGTATGCTGGAAAATGTCCAGATATTTGAACATTTCTTCCTCTGGGATCTGTCCAAAGGCCTTTCTAAAGGTAAGTCTCTTGTTCTTTTCGTGATCAACATAACATCCGCAAATGTGATCTATTGTGCATCTGTCTGGTGTAAACTGCTTCTTGATTTCTAATGTTTCTGCCTTATTCATTTTGAGTTTTATTTTCCTTTATCTATGAATTTTTGGCACATATCCACTGCGAACTGCACCGGATATAATTGTACCATGACGGAATCAATAAGGTCACCTATTGTCATCCTAAAAGCTATTTTAACAAATTTATCATAAGTAGTATCAAACATTTTTTCGAATACTTTTATACTCTCAACATCAATCTGGTTAACAACAGGAGTGCTGATATCGGTAGCAATTCCAAGCATGGAAGATAAAGAAGTGGCGCTTGTGCCCATCATCTGGTTCATGGCTTCTGAAGCTGCAGAAAGGTGAAGTTCTGTGATTTCTCCGGAAGTATTGGTGCCATCACCACCCATCATAAGATCTGTCATGACTTTTACGTCATTCTCTTTTAACACAAGCACGTTGTTTCCTTCAAGGCCCTTGACGTAATGGATCTGCACAAAAATACAGGTTTTCTCATAATCATCGAGAGCTTCGCTTCTTTTGATCAGCTTTACATTAGGGGTTGTGATATCAACTTTTCTGTTCACCATCATGCTAAGCGTGGTGGCAGAGTTACCCATGCTGATATTTGCAATCTCACCTATGATATCAATCTGTTCCTGAGTTAAATTTAATTCTTCCAAAATCAGTACCTCCTGCGGCTTAACTGTAGAAAAATTCTAATCTTATTTTAACTTTCCAAGGCACTTTTTGTAAATATTTTTTACGCTATATAGATAAAGCTTTATTGTTTTTTAATACTTTATATGGAGTATGCAGTGATCATCCATGTGAGCGGCATGAGCGTTTGTGAGTGTTTTGAGTGATTTTAGTGAATTTTTGTGATTATTTAATAATATTTTAAGTGATTAATTGTGATTATTTTTGATTGATAATGATTGTGTATGATGTTATCATGCAATTAGAGTTCAAATTATATACGTGGTCATCACAATCTTTTTTTCCATATATATTCATAATGATCAGAGGGGAACAATATGCTTACTCAGGAAAGACGGGATTTAATTGTTGCACTTATAAATGAAAGAAATGTTGTAACAGTGGCTGAGCTTATGGAGGAGTTTGATGCCTCCGCAGCTACCATCAGAAGAGATCTTACTGCTCTTCATGACGACAAGAAGATTGTTAAGGTCTTTGGCGGCGCAACATCCATAATCGATCAGGATGTGAACACTACTGAGCCCACAGTTTCAGCCAAGGCTGTGCTCAACACACAGGAGAAGGAAGCAATCAGCAAATATGCTGCTTCATTAATTAATGATGACGACTTTGTTTATATCGACTCAGGTACCACTACTCTGGAAATGATCAAATATATCACCAATACCAAGGCCAAATACATCACAAACGGCATTGTTCATGCCAAGAAGCTTTTGGAAAAGGGCCTTAGCACCATGATAATTGGCGGCAGATGCAAGCCTACAACCGAGGCCATAATCGGTCCTGACTGTATCGAAGGCATCAGCAAATACCACTTTACCAAGGCTTTCATGGGAACAAACGGGATTTCACTTCATGCAGGCTACACTACTCCTGATGTGGATGAAGCCCTGGTCAAACAGGAAGCTGTCAAGCATGCCTACGTTTCCTACATACTGGCGGACCATACCAAATTTGGCAAGGTAAGCTCCGTAACCTTTGCAGAGATACCTAACTGCTGCATCATCACAGACAAAGAGCCTAACAAGAACTACAGCAGTAAAACAATCATAAAAAATGTAAATGATGGAGAAAAATTATGATCTACACTATTACCTTTAATCCAGCAATTGACTATGTTGTAAGGATGGGCTCAGAGCTCCTTCCTGGAATGACTAACAGGTCTGATTCCGAGGAATGCTACTTTGGCGGCAAGGGCATCAATGTTTCAACAATATTAAAGAACCTTGGGCTTGATAACACTGCTCTTGGGTTTGTAGCTGGTTTTACTGGAAAGGCCATCGCTGCTGATGTTGAGAGAAAAGGCATCAAGGCTAATTTCATCGAGCTTCCTGAGGGAATCTCAAGAATCAACGTCAAGATAAAGGGCGCTGCTGAGACAGAGATAAATGCTCAGGGTCCCAAGATCCCACAGAGTGCGCAGGATGAGCTTTTTGGTCAGCTTGATGCTCTTAAGGACGGAGACATCCTGATCCTTGCAGGCAGTATTCCAAGTTCTCTTCCAAGTGATGTATATGAGAAGATCCTGGCCAAGCTATCTGACAAGAAAATTGATGTTGTTGTTGATGCCACCAAGGATCTTTTAAAGAACGTTCTTAAGTATCATCCATTCCTTATAAAGCCCAATAATCATGAGCTTGGGGAGATGTTTGATACAGTTTTAAAAACTGACGATGAGATTGAAGCTCATGCCAAGAAGCTCCAGGAAATGGGCGCCAGAAATGTTCTTATTTCCATGGCTGGCGACGGTGCAATGCTCATTACAGAAACTGGTGAGAAGCACAGAGTTGGAGTTCCAAAGGGACAGGTCAGAAACTCAGTTGGCGCAGGAGATTCAATGGTAGCAGGCTTTGTTGCAGGTTTCCTTGAAAATCACGATTACAGTCAGGCTCTCAAGATGGGGACAGCCGCAGGAAGTGCCACTGCTTTTTCCGATGATCTTGCAACTGGCGAAGCTATTAGAGAGCTCTATTCCAAGCTGTGAACACAAATATAATTGAGTAGATGATTACTCTTTATATATAGCTATAAAAAGAAGGTATAAATTGGGATAACCAACAAAGGAGGGACTATGAAAATAACAGATTTACTCAAAAAAGATGGCATCAATCTGAAAGTCAGCGCTGCTGATCAGAATGCTGCTATTGATGCGCTCATTGAGTTGCATGAAAAGGTTGGAAACTTAAACAATGTTTCTGCTTTCAAAAAGGCAATCCTTGCAAGAGAGGAAAAGGGCTCAACAGCAATTGGCATGGGAATCGCTGTTCCACACGGTAAGTCATTTGCAGTAGCCAAGGCTGGTGTTACAGCCATTACTATTCCAGAGGGTATCGACTATAAGTCCCTCGATGGAAATCCTAGCAAACTGTTCTTCATGATTGCAGCTCCTGATACTGCTGCTGACACACATCTTGAAGTTCTGTCCAAGCTTATGACACTTCTTATGGACAGCTCTTTTGCTAAAAAACTTATCGAGGCTAATACTCCGGATGAGTTCCTTTCAATAATCGATGCTAAGGAGGCTGAGAAGGACAAGGAAGAAGCAGAAAAGAAAGCCGCTGCTGCTCCAGCTAAGGCTCCTTCAAACAAAAAGCTTTTAGGTGTAACAGCCTGCCCTACAGGTATCGCTCATACATTCATGGCAGCTGAAGCTCTTGAACTCAAGGCTAAAGAGATGGGCCTTTCAATCAAGGTTGAAAAAGACGGATCTGCAGGTGCCAAGGATGTTCTCACTGCTGATGAAATTGCTGCAGCTGATGCGATCATCATTGCCTGCGACAAGAATATAGATATGGAGAGATTCGATGGTAAGGAAGTTATCATTACTTCTACCAAGGAAGCTATCCACAATCCAGAAGGTCTTATCAAGAAGGCCAATGAAGAAAAGCTTGAGGTATATCACTTTACTGGAACAAAATCAGCTTCCATGAGCTCTGCTGCTGATGAAACACTTGGAAGAAAGTTCTACAAGCACCTTATGAATGGCGTTTCACACATGCTTCCATTCGTTATCGGCGGTGGTATCCTGATTGCGCTTGCATTCCTTGTTGATACAGTCGCAGGATATGGTGCAACTGGTGGTGGTAACTTCGGTAACATGCTTCCACTTTCATCTTTCCTTAAATATGTTGGTGGCCTTGCAATGGGTCTTATGGTTCCTGTGCTTGCTGGATACATTGCGTACTCAATTGCTGACAGACCTGGTCTTGCAGTAGGTTTTGTAGGTGGTATGCTGGCTTCCAGCGGTAATGCAGCTCTTTTCTCAGGTGATGCTCCAGCATTCCCTTGGGTTACAAGGCTTATGGGCGAAGGTGCTCCACTTGATGGATTTAACACATTTATTGGTAATTTCGCATTTACAAATAACGGTGCTACAGTATCAGGTTTCCTTGGCGGTATCGCAGCTGGATTCCTTGCAGGCGGAATCATTCTCGTTCTCAAGAAGTTGACAGCAGGATTCCCTAAGTCACTTGAAGGAATCAAGCCAGTACTTATTTATCCACTTTGCGGCGTATTTATCATCGGCGTTTTGATGAGCTTTATCCTTAACCCAATCATTGGTCTTATCAATGTAGGACTTAGCGCAATGCTTACAGCTCTTCAGGCAGCTAATCTCATTGCAGTTCTGGGACTTATCCTGGGCGCAATGATGGCTATAGATATGGGCGGCCCTATCAACAAGGCAGCTTATGTATTTGGAACAGGTATGCTGGGAACAGCACAGGTACTCATGGAAAAGGGTGCAGAAGCTTCTGACCCTGCAGTAGTTGCCTGCTACATCGCAATGGCATCCATCATGGTAGGTGGTATGGTTCCTCCAGTTGGTATCGCTATCGCATGTAAACTCTTCCCTTCCAAGTTCACAGAATCTGAGAGGGAGACCTGGATCACAAATATCGTAATGGGAAGTTCATTCATAACTGAGGGCGCTATCCCATTTGCGGCAGCCGATCCTGCACATGTAATTCCATGTACTCTTGTAGGTTCAGGTATTGCCGGTCTTCTTTCAGCAATCTTTGGATGCACACTTATGGCTCCTCACGGCGGAGTATTCGTATTCGCAACCGTAGGCAAATGGCCACTTTACATCCTTGCATGGCTGATTGGATCATTTATCACTGCTGTTATGCTTGGTCTTATTAAAAAGCCAGTTAACAAATAAATTATAAAAACCATTCCCAGAGGGCTATCATGCCTTCTGGGAAATTGGTGCTTTACTAGAGAGGAAAAGAAATTATGGTATCACAGAAAATCACAGTAACTAACGAACAGGGAATGCACATGCGTCCAGCAAGTCTCTTTTGCCAGACAGTGACTCCTTTTGCAAGCGATGTAAAAGTTGTTTTCAATGGAACAAGCTATGACGCTAAGAGCGTTATGATGCTCATGAGCGCATGCATCAAGTGCGGCTCTGAAATCGAGATCGTATGCGATGGTCCTGACGAGGCAGATGCCCTCAAGAAGGCTGTTGAGCTTGTTGAAAGCGGACTTGGTGACTGAGTTTCAGTCGAGTTGGCAACTCGGTAGTAGGTGGCTTGCCGGTAGTGTTTGAATTTGGCTAGCCGGTTGTGTATGAATTTGGCTAACCGATTGTCCGGAATGACTGCAGTGGTAAAAAAAAACAGTTCAGTACATTTTAGACAAGAAATAAGATATGGAGGAAGAAAATGCACAAAGGAATTGCAGCATCACGTGGCATAGGAATTGGTAGCGTTTGTGTCATAAAGGAACATGACCTTAGCTTTGAAAAGAAGAAAATCGAGGACACAGCTGCTGAGAAGGAGCGATTCAATAAGGCGCTAGAGGAGTTCAAGGCTGAAACAACTGCCATGGCTGAGGATATCAGAAAAAGGATTGGCCCCAAGGAAGCAGAAATCCTTGAAGGTCACCTGGTTATGGCGTCAGACCCTTCAATGTCAGGCGAAATGCTCAAGATGATCGATGCCGGTCAGTGCGCTGAAGCGGCTGTTGAGGCTGTCTGTGATATGTTCATAGGCATGTTCTCACAGATGGATGACGAGATGATGAAGCAGCGTGCTTCTGACATTAGCGATATCAAGATCAGCCTTTTAAAGCTTCTTCTTGGTATCAAGGATATTGATATCAGCAAGGTGCCAAAGGGTACAGTTCTGGCCTGCAAGGATCTTACTCCTTCTATGACTTCCCAGATCAACAAAGGCAATGTATCTGGTATCATCACAGAGGTTGGAGGAAAGACTTCCCACTCTGCTATTCTTGCAAGAGCCCTTGAAATTCCTGCTGTTTTATCTGTTCCTGATATCACAAGTCTTGTTAAGGACAAGGATACAGCTATTATTGATGGAACTGAGGGTATTGTATACATCAATCCTGAGGGAGATGTTTTATCCCAGTATATAATCAAGCGAGAAGATTTCATCCGCAAACAGTCTGAGCTTAAGGGATTCCTTGGCAAAGAAACACTTACAGCTGATGGCGACTGTGTTGAACTGTTCTGCAATATCGGTACACCCAAGGATGCTAAAAAAGCTCTTGAATGCGACGGCGAAGGCATAGGTCTTTTCCGTTCAGAATTCCTGTTTATGGATTCCAATCATCAGCCATCTGAGGAAGAACAGTTTGTAGCTTACAAGGAAGCAGCACAGACCATGGGTGGCAAGCCTGTTATCATCAGAACTCTTGATGTAGGTGGCGACAAGGATATTCCATACCTTAACATCAAGAAGGAAGAAAATCCTTTCCTGGGCTACAGAGCTGTCAGATACTGCCTTGGCAACAAGGATAGCTACAATTTGCAGCTCAGAGCAATTGTTAGAGCCAGCGCCTTTGGTAAGGTCAAGATCATGCTTCCTCTTGTTACCTGCGTAGACGAGCTCCGCGCAGTAAAAGAGATGATTGCTGATATTAAAAAGGACTTCGATGCAAATGGTATCGCCTATGACAAAGATATTGAAGTTGGCTGTATGATTGAGACACCTGCTGCCTCACTTATAGCAGATATTCTTGCAAAAGAAGCTGATTTCTTCTCAATTGGAACAAATGACCTTACTCAGTACACTATGAGCGTAGACAGAGGAAATGCTGATGTAGCTTATCTTTATTCTACATTCCAGCCATCCGTCCTTCGCAGCATCAAGCACATAACTGAATGTGGCCGCAAGGAAGGCATTCCTGTCGGAATGTGCGGAGAAGCCGCAGCTGATCCGCTTATGATTCCTCTTCTTATTTCTTTTGGACTTACAGAGTTCAGTGTTAACCCGGTTCTGGTGCTCACTGCCCGCTGTATTATTTCCAAGTGGAGCAAGGCTGAAGCTGATGAGCTTGCAGATAAGGTTATGCGCCTTACTACAGAGGCTGAGATTGTAGCCGCACTTAAGGAAGCTTCTAAGGAATAAATTGTGTTAGTTAGCTTGATTAGCTTGGCTGATTTATAAATTGTATTTTAGAGTATATTTTGGCTGCCGCACTGCTATTTTGCAGTGTGGCAGCCTTTTTCTATGCTGGCAGAGGGTTTAATATAGCTTCTGTGATGCATAATCTACTCTTTTTCTTTTCTTGCATGATTTGTCTTGCGACTTGTCATGCAAAATTCAAATTTTCTTTTGTTTGCATCACTTACTTAGGCTTCTGTGATGCATATTTTACTCTTTTATTATTCTTGCATCACTTACTTAGGCTTCTGTGATGCATAATCTACTCTTTTTCTTTTCCTGCATGATTTGTCTTGCGACTTGTCATGCATAAATGCAAATTTTCTTTTGTTTGCATCACTTGCCTAGACTTCTATGATGCATATTTTACTCTTTTATTATTCTTGCATCACTTGTTTAGGCTTCTGTGATGCATAATCTACTCTTTTTCTTTTCCTGCATGATTTGTCCTGCGACTTGTCATGCATAAATGCAAATTTTCTTTTGTTTGCATCACTGAATTAGGCTTTTGTGATGCATAGTTTACTCTTTTATTATTCTTGCATCACTTGCCTAGGCTTCTGTGATGCATAATCTACTCTTTTTCTTTTCCTGCATGATTTGTCTTGCGACTTGTCATGCATATATGCAAGTTTTCTTTTGTTTGCATCACTTGCTTAGGCTTCTGTGATGCATAGTTTGTTTTTCTATTTCTTCTGCATTACATATTGCAGGGCATTTCAAGCAAAACAAGACTTTTTGATTAAATTGCATGAATTGTAATTGGTATTACCTGCGTGGTGTTACGTAATACCTTTTTTGCAAATAAAAAGAGCATAAGGTTCTTATCTAACAAAACCTTACGCTCTCAATCATTTATTATCTTAGTTATTCTTTATTCACTATTATTTCTAACAGCTTCTAAATTTGCATTCTTCAAATATTCTTATATTCTATCGTTCTCTAAATCCTTATGTACAATGTCTGAAACTCAACTTACAATCATCTAATCATCTCATACTGCGGAGCATTTCGATTGCTGTCTGAGGACGTCTCTCCTCATGAGTATCGCTTGAGTAATCACATTTAGCAAGAAGTTTCTCTCGCATCTCCTCAGGGTGATTATATAATTGATCCATAAGTCTATCAAAGACCAGTTTGTATTCTCCCATATTATTGCCTCCTACCGTGCTGTCCCACTCATCTAGTAATAATCGGTACTACGTACATAAAAACTACTGTTAATTCACGCTAGCGCTTAACATCGTAACCGATTAATCGAAGGAATGCAATGGAAAATATCACAATAATCTGTGAAAAAATTGTGTCCACTTGTGCACAATTTAGTTTCACAGGTGGACACAATTAATGATTCAAAACATCAGATGTCTTCAGCCTTTACGCCTGCTGTTCTAATGATGAATTTAACGCTGCAATCCTCTTCATCACTTGCTCCAGCAAAGGATGTATATTCAGTGCCTGCTTCCTTAATAGCTGTGAGCTTGTCAACGAAATCTGTAAGGTCTCCATCAAATGCTTCGTAAAGCTTCTTGATACCTTCCTGATCAAGCTTTGTAATACCATCAAGAAGTTCCTGAACGCCAGCATCAACCTTGCCGATACCTTCGTCAAGTTTACCAGCACCGTCATTAAGATCCTTAGCACCATTCATAAGTTCAGTTGCACCATTATCAAGTGTTCCGGCACCAGTGTTGAGCTCATCAGCGCCACTCTTAAGATCCTTGGCACCTGTAGCAAGCTTATCAGCGCCATCCTTGAGCTGTGCTGCACCAGAGTCAAGCTGTGCTGCGCCATCGCTAACCTGCTTAGCACCGCCGTTAAGCTTGTCGTTATTGGCTACAAGCTGATCTGTTCCAGCCTTGATCTGTTTAGCACCTGCATTAACCTGTGCTACACCTTCTGAAAGACCAGTTACATGTGTGCCGTCAGGCATATTATATCCATCTATACCAGCCTTAAGCTGTGTAGCACCTGTATTAAGTTCCTGAGCTCCAGCATTTAACTTAGCTACGCCTCCCTGAAGGTCAATTAGTTTCTGCTTAGTGAGGTCAAGCTTCTTTTCAAAAGTATTAATACCATATGCTTTATCCTGATCAGTAACAAAGGCATCAAATGAAGCAAGAGTATCATTTACAAATGTAAGTGTCTCAGAAACTGCGTTCTTTGTTGCCCTTGTAGCAGCAAGTGTAGCTGAATATGCGCTGATATCACTAACTCTGCTTGCTACCTCCTGCTTAACTCTCTTAGTAACTTCAGCCTTTACAGTTTCCTCCATCTTAGCTGCAGCTGCTGCCTTGTATTCATCGCTTGTTACATATTCTTTAACAGCTTCTTCAAGTTTCTCTTTTACAAGCTGATCAACCATGTCATCTACATCTTTCTGAGAGTATATTTTCTCATCAGACCCTGTATCTGAAGCTACAGAAGCAGTTTTTGGAGTTGCCTCATCCTTTATTTCAACTGATGCACTAGCATTATTCACAGTTGTTGCTGCTGTAGTTGCAGCTGTTGTAGATTCTGCCGCAGCAGCTGGTGAACCTGCTCCGTCTGCTGGTGCTGCCCCCTGCTGCCCAGATGTCTCTTCCCTGTTCTCAGCTGGTTCATTAGAAGGTGTACTTTCAGTTGTTTCAGAAGTAGCCGCACCTGATGCTGCTGTAATTTCTACTACATTCTCTGTAGAAGACTTTGAATCCGGATTTGGAATTTCTCCTGAAACAACCTCATTCTCAGCATTTTCAGCACCTGCAGGTTCCTGATGAACTTCACCACTTTGCTGTCCAGCAAGTGCAGCTAGTCCAGCATCTCTTACACGTACTGCGTCCTCTGCGCTTTGTATCTTACCACCTGACAATTGAGTAAGCGTTGGTACAAGTGCATCTGGACAAGGCACACCAGGTGTAGTCAAAAATCCTTCAACTGCATTAAGTCCGCTGGCAGTTGTGTCGAGTTCTGCCTTCTTGGTCTCCAGTGCAGTTTTCTTGGCAGAGATCATATCAAGAGCACTTGAAAGCTGTGATAACTGGCTAACCCCATTATTCAATTCTTCAGTTCCTGCAGCCAACTGACCTGCTCCAGCCTGAAGCTTAGCAGCGCCAGCAGAAACCTTGCCGGTACCAGTTACAAGAGTTTCTGTTCCGTTTGAAAGCATTGTTGCTCCTGCATTTACCTGGCTTACGCCGCTTGTATAAGAAGAAACGCCATCTGTGAGGGTCTTGGAGCCGTCTGCAAGTTTACCTGTGCCGTCCTTTAATGTACCTGTGCCGTTTGCAAGGGTTCCTGCGCCGTCAGAGAGCTGGCCTGCGCCGTCTGCAAGTTTGCCTGTGCCATCGGAGAGCTTTGTTGTGCCATCCTTGAGCTCTTTTGTTCCGTCATAGAGTTTTCCAGTGCCGTCCTTAAGCTCCTTGGATCCTTCTGCGAGCTTGCCTGTGCCGTCCTTAAGAGTGCCAGCGCCCTCTACGAGTTTGGTTGAACCATCATTAAGTTCTCCCATATCGTCCTTGAGATCGTCAATTTTACTTGAATCAGCGATGTCCATGGCGCCGAAGTCTGAAAGGATATCGGAACTTGCCATTGTGATTGTCATACCAAGTTCGAAATCTGTTGTATCTGCTGTGATTTCAAAAGAGTTTGAGAGCTTGCCTTTGATTTCTTCTGAATCTTCAAGTTCATCCCACTTTTCATCTGAGATATCAAGACTCTCCTTAAGTCCTGGAAGGGCAACACCCATAACAATGTAGTTGTTTCCTTCTGAAATTACCTTACCATTTGAAATCTCAACGTTTGAGAACTTGTCAGAATCAAGCATCATTCCTGAAACCATTGCAAATGGTGTATAGACTTCAACGTCCTTGCCATCTACGTTTACTGTCTGCTTGGACTTATTTTCATACTCAAAGCGGATTGTAACTTTACCGCTCTTGCCTGCAAGTTCTGATGGAGAAATCTCTTTTCCATCAAGAGTGTATGTGATCTTCATGTCTACAGGAAGCTCCTTATCTGTAGTTCCCTGATAGTAGATATCTGATCCTTCAGCATTCCAGGTAACAGTGCCATCGCCGTTCTCTGTATATGTCTCTGACCCTTTTACATTTACAATGTCATGAAGTTCTGTAGTGTCGGACAATTCTGCGCTCTGCTCAGCATTCTTGAGCCACTCACTTACTATAACGTCGTTGACTGCGCCGTTTGCATCTGCTGTGACATAAACTGTCTCAACCTTGCCTGCTTCCCCGATAGCGCCTAGAGCTGATGCGCTATTTGCAAGGCTCTTTTCAAGCTGCTGTTCCTTAGCTGTTTCAACTACTGCTGTAGCCTGTCCATTTTCTGTAGTAGCTGTATTTGATCCGCATGCTACAGTCAGAACTGCCATCATGCAAGCCATAATTACTGAAACTGATCTTAAAAGATTCTTTCTTACCATAACTCTCCTCTTTTCCGCCCACAGTGGGCATATTTATTTTTTTCCTTTAAGCTGCCTTGTGGAAATGAAGGATGTGATGTCCACCATCATGTGGATGAGGCTTTATCGCATCTTTGTTCATACCAAAGGTTGTTCTTACTATCAAACCATCAAAGATCATATACATTGCCGGAAGTACCAGAATTACTGTAAACATGCTGACTATAGCGCCTCTGGCCATCAGGTTACAAAGTGAACCGATCATATCGATACTTGAGATAAGGCCTACACCGAAGGTTGCAGCAAAAAAGCTAAGAGCGCTGACAATTACTGACTTCATGCTGGTTGAAAGAGCTATAAGTGTTGCCTCTTTCTTGTCGTGGCCGCTATTTCTTTCACCTAAATATCTGGTAGTCATAAGGATTGCGTAGTCAACTGTTGCACCAAGCTGGATTGTGCCAATTACTACAGATGAAATGAAAGGAATTGTAGTATGAGTGTAGTACGGCAATCCCATGTTTACGAAGATTGCAAACTCGATTACAGCAACCAGGATAAATGGCAGTGATACTGATTTAAGTACAAACGCGATGATCAGGAAAACAAGTCCAATTGAAACCATGTTAACTACCTGGAAGTCGTGGTTTGTGATATTGATAAGGTCCTTGGTACAAGGCGCCTCACCTACTACCATTGCTGTAGGATCATAGGATTTAACGATCTTATCTATAGTTGTTATCTGATTGTTGATCTCATCAGAAGCAATCTTATAATCTGTTGTCAAAAGAACCATCTTCCACTGGTCACTCTCAAGCTTTGAGAGGGCATCTTCTGGAATAAACTCTCTTGGAATAGAAGGTCCTATAAGAGAATCTGCGCTGAGAACTGAGATAATACCGTCGGTTTCCTTTATCTCTTTTAACATCTGGTTCATTGATGCGCTGTCCAGATTCTTGTCCACAAGGAGCATATATGCTGAATTCATCTCGAACTTCTCATCTACCTCGTTGGCTCCCTGAACGCTTTCAAGGGTATCTGGAAGTGTCTGAGTAAGATCGTAATAAACACTGGTGTGGTTATTTCCGTAAATTGCTGGTGTCAAAAGAGCCAGGAAAATAAGGAAGAATGCCAGATAGTGCTTGGATACGAACTTAGGAATCTTAACGAACTCAGGCATTAGTGGTTTGTGCTTTGTCTTTTCAATAAGGTTATCAAATACAAGGATCATGCTAGGAAGGATTGTAACGCATCCGATAACGCCGAATACAACGCCCTTAGCCATTACAACGCCCAGATCAAGTCCCAGTGTAAAGCTCATAAAGCAAAGTGCCACGAAACCTGCGATTGTTGTGATGGAGCTTCCTATTACTGATGTAAAAGTTGCAGTGATTGCATTGGCCATAGCATCCTTTTTATCATCGTTTTTGCCAAGTTCCTCCTGGTAGCTGTGCCAGAGGAATATAGAATAGTCAAGGGTTACGCCCAGCTGCAGTACCGCTGAAAGAGACTGGGTGATAAAAGAAATCTCTCCCTTGAAGACGTTACTTCCCATGTTGTAAACAATTGCCATTCCTATACTAAGAAGGAAGAACAATGGGATCAGGTAGGAGTCCATTGTAAGTGAAAGAACTATAACAGCCAGAAGTACGGCGATTCCTACGTAGATAGGAGTCTCTTTTTCTGCCATATTCTTGGTATCTGTAACAATGGCACTCATGCCGCTCATAAAGCATTGTTTATTGGAAATCTTTCTGATGTCCTCGATTGCCTGCATGGTTCCATCTGATGATGTACCTTCGTCGAATACGATGAACATCATTGTGGCATCACCTGAATTAAAGGCCTTCTCCACATCCTCAGGAAGCATCTCCATTGGAACTGACAGGTCCATAACTGAGTCATACCAGAGAACATCTGCCACATGATCTACTTTTTCAATATTGGATTTGAGGGTTGCAACATCCTTCTCCTCCATACCTTCTGCAACATACAGGACAAAAGAGCCAGTTCCAAACTGATCAAGCAAAATGTCCTGCCCCTGCATGGTCTCAATATCCCCTGGCAGATATGTCAGGATATCGTAGTTGACCCTGGTGTTAAAATATCCGATTGCTGATGGCACCAGAAGTGCAAATGCAACGATCAGGATCACAAATCTTAGCTTTACAATAAGATGTGAAAGCTTATTCATAACGTTTCCTCCTCTTTTAATATGTATTCAGCCCCTCACTATATGAGCAAAAGGCTAAAATATTGTTAAAACATAAAATTGACCAACGGTCATTTTTCTGCTATATTTGGTATATCACAAAAAATGACCAACGGTCAATATTTTGGAAATAAAATTTTTTACCCACTTTTGCATTTGTGGGTAAAAGGCTTTGAAAGCCGCATAAAACGTGTGAAATTTTAATTCGCTTTTTTATTTTTTCTGATATAATCCTATAAGAAAGGTAATAAAAATGATCGTAAAAGAAACTGAGAGTATAGAAAAATTAAAGAAGAAAACTACCAGTAAGACTGGCGCCAGTAAGAAGACATACGACAGAAATGCCAAGAAAAGAGAGTCTAATAAAAAGGCCAAATTTGAAAGTCTTTTAAATTCATCCTTCGAGCTTTTTACTTCTCAGGGGATCAACATGACTTCCATTCAGGATATAGTCAGCAAGGCCGGGGTTGCCAAGGGTACTTTTTATCTGTATTTCAAGGACAAACACGACCTTAGGGATTTTCTGATTGCCCACAAGTCAAGTCAGCTCTTTATGCAGGCCTATGACGAGCTTCAGAAGGCCAATATCACAGTCTTTGAAGACAGGCTTATCTTTTTAATGGACCATGTTCTGGATGAACTTGCCAACAATAAGGGGCTTTTGATGTTCATCTACAAGGACTTGTCCTGGGCAGTATTTAAAAAAGCCCTCACCACCCCTTTAGGCAGTGAGGACATTGACTTTGGAGAAATCTACCGCAAAATGGTAGAAGAATCCGGTGTTAAGTTCAAAGATCCAGAGGTTATGCTGTTCATGATAATAGAGCTGGTTGGATCAACAGGCTATAGCTCGATAATCTACGGTGACCCTATTTCTCTTGATGAATTAAAGCCCCATCTTGCTGATACTGTCCGCAACATAGTCGGGCAGTTCACTCTTAATTGATTGATGCTGCATTGGAAATATCAACAGGAGCAAAAGGCACCCAGACATACTTAAGGTCTTCTGATGCTCCTTCTACTGTGCTGAGGTCTCCGCCGCTTCCCATAACAGCGGCAGCGCTAACAGCAGCAGCTCCCTGTCCCTTAGCATCCTGAAGAACGGTAAAAGACATCTCTCCAGCCAGAATCGATGCACAGCCATCAGCTGTAGCATCTACGCCGCATACAGGAATCTTGCTGCAATCAAGTCCATATTGCTTAAGCCCTTCTACAGCTCCAAGGGCCATTGTATCGTTATTGCAGAAAATAACGTCTACATTCTGGCCAGTCTTCATGAAGATACCAAATTTTTCTTTTGCCTCTGTATCTGACCAGTTGGCAGTATCCACGAACACGTAATTAGCATCGCAGCCGCCTTTTTTAAGGATCTGCTTAACTGATTTTGTTCTGTTGATAGTGGCAGAATGTCCAATCTCTCCTTCAAATATCATAACGTCCAGAGTCTTTGGATTTCCTAGCTTTTTAAGTATATATTCAGCCTGATACTGACCAGCCTGATACTCGTCGGACCCTACAAATATGTATTTGCCACCTTCAAGATGGGCATCATCAGGCTGAGCATTGATATAAACGATAGGCAGTCCATTGGCCGCACCGTTCATCTGAAGAGCTGTAGCAGCATCACAGGCTCTTAGGATAATTGCTGTATAGCCAGATGCCTTGGCATTTGCCACCTGCTGGGACTCAAACTCGGCATCTCCGCCGGTTTCAACCATATCAAGAGCGATTCCCTGGCTCTTAGCAGCAGCGACAACAGCCTCAGAAAGTGTAGCTCTAAAAGTATCATTAGTATCCGTCATAAGAAAGAGAATCTTTCCGCCAGCGCCTCCGGTTCCTCCTGAGGATGAACTTCCGCATCCCAGAACAGACATTGCTATCAACACGGCAACAACAAGGCTTGTGATCATTCTTTTTATCTTAATGTTCTTACTCATAAATAACCTCCTCAGATCTTAAACTTCTGAACGTAGGATGTAAGAGTCTGTGAAGTTCCAGCCAGTTCCTGGGAATTATCAGCCACATCCTGACTGCTCTTTGTAATATCATTAGCCATATTGACCATATTTTCAGATGTTGCAAGGATTTCATCGGCACTAGCAGCCTGCTCCTCAGAAATAGCGGCTACATTTGTGGCAACGTCATCTACCTTTTCTACGTCGCTAACCATTTCCTCGATAAGCTTGTTAGACTCCTGAATATTGTTGTAAATCTGATCAAAGGTTCCTACTGCAACTTCAATAAGTTCACTGTTTGCCTTTATGCTCTCAGCGCTGGCATTGGCCTGACCAACAGCATCTCCAATAAGCTTTCTGACCTCTTCAATAAGATTTGAAATATTCTGTGCGCTCTCTGCTGAAGTCTGGGCCAGCTTGGCAATCTGAGTAGCAACAACAGCAAAGCCTTTTCCGGCTTCTCCAGCTCTTGCAGCCTCAATGCTGGCATTTAGTGAAAGAAGATTTGTCTCCTCTGCAATCTCTCCGATCATTCCAACAATATTGGTGATCTCCTCAGATGCAGTACCTACCTTATTTATTGATTCAACAAGTCTCTCATTGGCATCTGCAATGCCATCCATAGCTGAGCTAAGCTTCTCCATGTCCTGGCGGCCCTTCTGAGAGATCTCAACTGTTTCTTTCATGCTCTTATCAGCCTTGTCGCTGTTTTCTCTTGTATCCGTAGCAATCTGGGCCAGAGTTGTAGCATTCTCGGCAATCTCATTGACGGCTGTTGCCAGCTGGTCAACTGTCTCATTTAGCTGTTGCATTGCTTCTGCCTGGGACTCAGAGGCCTCGTGCATAGTCCTTGATACCTGGTCGGAATTTTCAGATTCTGCCTGAAGTTTATCTGATTCCTGACTGATACTGGATAACATATTTCTCATGGCAGCGACAAAGTCAGATACTTTGCTTCCCATTACGCCAATCTCATCATCACTGGAGGTATCAACTTCAATTGTAAAATCACCCTCAGACATGGCTGCGATATTTCCAGAAATCTTTGAAAGAGGAGCAACAACTCTTTTAACCACAAACAAGATCATGATAAAGATAAGAGCTACTGCCACCGCACCTACGATAAACAGAAGCATTCCCATCTGATTGACAGCGCTGAGAATGATATTTGTAGGTATGTAAGAAACCAAAAGCCAGTCAGTTCCTGATATTTCATCAAAGGCTACGTAGTACTCTCCCATTTCTCTGGTAGAATAATCGCCGTCAGAAATCGCCTTGGCAACCCCAGATAAAAGAGCTGTTCCAGAGCCCTCAGATATAGATGTTCCAACTATGCTGTTATCTCTGCTGGCCAAAACCTTGTTGTCGTTTGTATCGACCAAAAGAGATTCCGCCTTATTCATCTTTACACCAGCATTAACAATGATACTGATCTTATTCAAGGTAACATCAGCACCCATGACCTTTATTTCGTCAGAGCCGTCATTTATGATACCTGTGGCACTTACAACAGTTTCTCCGGCATCATTTGTATAGGCAGTTCCGTAAGCCATTTCAACGCGGGTTATTCCCTGTTTGTACCAGATACTGTCCTTTACATTGTTTTCTGTGATCTCAGAATCTGATGCTTTAAAGAACTTGCCAGAAGCTGTTCCAATGTAAAATCCATTTGGAGAATTGGCGTTATAGCCATAATAAGTATCAAGAAAAGAATTGTAATCCTCCTCAGGAATATTCTGCTTTTCAAGGGTATGCTTAACAGTTCCAAAGTACTTAAGGTTCTCTGAAAGCCATGCCTCGATGTTGTCAGCCTGATTTGAAATCGATGACTGCAGCGTTTCTGTAGCCATTTCAGACATTCTGTTTTTTGAAATGGAAGCAGAAATAGCAACCAGAGCAACTACTGTCACTATAACAACTGGCAGTATGTACATTAAAAGCTTGGTACTTATCTTTTTATGTTTCCTGTTCTCCGGCTTTGCTGCCTGTGTAACTTCTTGATTCTTTCCCATTTTATTCCTCCATATTGGAAAAAAACTGTAATCGAGTAGGCTGACTCCTACTCGATTTCGCACACGAACATTCCGCACTTAGTGCTCCATGTTCTTACGACCGGCAAATGAATTTGTATGCAAGCATCCATTCGCTTGCCGGTCTTGTGCAACAAAAATGCACACCAAATAGGCATCATATGCCTACCTGATGTGCATTTATTATAGCATTGTCCGATATAAAATAATCACTTTTTCGTATTATTTAACATATATTTAAGTATTAGTTAAGATAAGAATTAGTTAAGGTGCCAGATATCGCGGTTGTACTCTGCAATTGTTCTGTCAGATGAGAAATAACCAGCCTTGGCGATATTTGTAAGCATCATTCTCTTCCACTTATCTCTCTTTTCATAGTCTGCAAAGATTTCATCTTTCTTGGCAATGTAGCTCTCAAGGTCAATAAGTGTCATGAACCAGTCCTTATTAAGAAGCTCATTGTAGAGTCTTTCAAGGTTCTCCTTGTGACCTACCTTAAGGCACTCTTTGCTTACGATAAAGTCTACTGCCTCCTTGATAACAGGGCTCTTCTTGTAATAATCCTTAGAAACATAGTCAGCCTTTTTGTAATGCTGAATTACTTCGTCGGCGCTGATACCAAAGATGTAGATGTTATCATCTCCAACAAGTTCATGGATCTCTACGTTAGCACCGTCATCTGTTCCAAGAGTTACTGCACCATTTAACATAAACTTCATGTTACTTGTTCCAGAAGCCTCCTTGGATGCAAGAGAAATCTGCTCTGATACGTCGCAGGCAGGGATAAGTCTCTCAGCGTAGCTTACGTTGTAGTTCTCAACCATGATAACCTTCATGTACTTATTAACATCAGGATCGTTGTTGATGATCTCCTGAAGAACAAGAAGAAGATGAATGATATCCTTGGCAATAACATAAGCTGGTGCAGCCTTGGCGCCAAAGATAAATGTAAGTGGTCTTACAGGCTTCTTGCCGCCCTTGATTTCAAGGTACTTGTGAATGATATAAAGAGCATTCATCTGCTGTCTCTTGTACTCGTGAAGTCTCTTTACCTGAATATCAAAGATAGAATCAGGATCAACCTCTACACCTTCATGCTCCTTAAGGTAAGCTGCAAGTTCTTTTTTCTTGCCCATCTTAAGAGCCTCGAGCTGATCAAGAACTTCCTCGTCATTGATGTGGTCAAGGAGCTTTTCAAGCTTATTAGCGTCCTTCTTGAATCCATCGCCGATTGTCTGTGAAAGAAAATCAGCAAGTGGATGGTTGCAGGAAAGGAGCCATCTACGGAAGGTGATTCCGTTTGTCTTATTGTTAAACTTCTCAGGGTAGATCTTGTAGAAGTCGTTAAGTTCGCTCTCCTTGAGGATATCTGTGTGGATAGCTGCAACACCATTTATTGAGAAACCGTAGTGGATATCAATAAATGCCATGTGCACTCTCTTATCCTTGTCGATGATCTGAACCTTAGGGTTCTTGTACTTGGCACGAACTCTCTTGTCCAGTTCCTTAATATATGGAACGAGCTGAGGAACAACCTTCTCAAGGTACTCAAGAGGCCATGTCTCAAGGGCTTCTGCAAGGATAGTGTGGTTTGTATATGCGCAGGTCTTGCTGACTACATCGATAGCGTCATCAATGTTGAAGGCCTTCTCTTCCACAAGAATTCTGATAAGCTCAGGAATAATCATT
The DNA here is from genome assembly GCF_900102515.1 of Butyrivibrio sp. INlla14. Lineage (GTDB taxonomy): Bacteria > Bacillota > Clostridia > Lachnospirales > Lachnospiraceae > Butyrivibrio. The sequence continues at coordinate 27,338 of NZ_FMVS01000017.1, read as the reverse complement.
GTTGGATGGGTGTCGTTGATCTGGATAACTGCGTGGTTGTGCAGTTCGTGGAGGTCATACTGGCGCTCCTTCTGCTCTCTTAAGATAAGCTGAGTAGCGTTTGATACAAGGAAGTACTCCTGGTAAATTCTAAGAAGGTTACCAGCCTCATCAGAATCATCTGGATAGAGGAAAAGAGTAAGGTTCTTGTCAATCTTAGTCTTGTCAAAATCGATGCCCTTCTTAACAAGGCTCTCATCTATTGACTCTATATCAAAGAGGCGGAGTTTGTTAACGCCTGTGTCATAGCCCACTACGTCCATGTTGTAAAGGCGGGATACGACTTTCTTTTTGCCAAAAGAAACCTCGAAGGTAGTATCTGTCTTCTCAAGCCAGGACTGATCCTCGATCCACTCGTTCTTGTCTGCATTCTGAAGGTGGTCCTTGAAAACCTGCTTGAAAAGGCCGAAGTGATAGTTAAGTCCGATTCCTTCTCCAGCCATTCCAAGGGTTGCGATTGAATCAAGGAAGCATGCTGCAAGTCTTCCAAGGCCGCCGTTACCAAGTGATGGTTCTGGCTCGCACTCTTCTATTGCAGCAAGTGACTTGCCGTTCTTTTCAAGGATTGCCTTGACTCTGTCATATACTCTTAAATTGATAAGGTTGTTGGAAAGAAGCTTACCAATAAGGAATTCCATAGAGATGTAGTAAACCTTTTTCTCACCGTTATATACCTCAGCAACATCCATGAGACGTGTTGTCATATCCAGAAGTACATAGTAGGTCTCGCGATCTGTACAGTCTCTGAGATTCTTTCCAAATTTGTCCTGAGCGATTCCCTCAAGCTGTTCCTCAAGGTTCAGGACTAAAACGTCGCGTTGCATGTTTGTGTGCTTTGACATGTGTAATTCTCCTCTCGTTTGTGGGGGCTATGGGGTTCTTCCAGCAGATCAACGTCGGATACATATTTTTCGTTCCTGTTGAACTAAACGCTGTGATGAGCCCATGGCACCAATTTCTGCGTGCAAAGGCACTTAAAATTGGTTGGTCTCATCTCCGCAGTTCAAAAAAAAGTCACGAAATAATATGTACCCATCCTTTTGATCTGCTGGAAGAACCTCCATAGCCATTGCACATTAGTAGGCCGCCGGTATTGGTATTTAGTATCATCGGCAAATGCCTATTTCCCTGTTGCTCTTCCTGTTACTGCTGTTGTTAATAATGTTCTTACTGCTGTTATTGCTGTTGCTCTTACTGTTGTAGTTATACTACTGGTTATTTGTAGTAAAAACTGTGTTGTCGTACACTTTGCTGCTGGTAGCAAGGTGTTTGTATTAAGTTGTATTTTTCGGAAAACGTTTTCTTAAACCGTTGGATTTACTTTACCATAGGAAAACGTTTTCCGCAAGTATCTTTTTAAATTTCTTTTTGATTCCCATTTTTATCAGGGAAAAACAGGCTTCTGCTAACTTCTGACTTTTTCAGGCTCAGATCAGGATGTCTTCGTACTTGATACGGACGAGTTCGTGGGGCATGGTAATTTTGCGGCCCTTTTCGCCGGATAGTAGTAAGTTTAATTCCTCTACTGCTCTTTCTGAGATCTGAACAAAGTCCTGTCTGACTGTATTCATCTGCTTGCCAACATAGCCCATGAGGATAATGCCGTCAAATCCGCAGACTGGTCTGAAAATGTCCATTTCTATCAGGGCTTTCATGGCGCCGATTGCCATTAGATCTGATGCGCAGACTACGCAGTCATTGTTCTTGGCAAAGCGCATGGTGAGTTCTCTGGCTCTTTTTTCTGAAAATTGTCCATTTCTGACTGTAAGCTTTAATTTCTTGTCCTCACAGAGTTTCCTGATGCCTTCAAGTCTGTCTTTTGTTACGTATCCGTCATCTTCTCCTGAAAGGTATAGGATTTTTTTGCATTTATCTGCTGTTATAGTCTTCTTGGCAATGTCGTACTGGGCCTTCTTGTGGTCAACTCCAATGCAGGAGGTGTTCTCATTGACCATTGGTGCGTCAACAACAACCATTTTAAAGCGGCCACTGTCTATAAGTTTGTGAAGGACCTTGTCTCTGGTTGTGATGCCGTATACAATGATTCCTCTTATTCCCTGAGACTCAAAGTAGCTTGTTACCTCATCAAGAGACATATCCTCTATCATAGAATGGAAAATAGTGATAACATCCAGCTGCAATTCCTTGGCCTTATGGATTGCTCCTGAAATGTACTGCATGTTGATCTCATCACTTGCGGAGGTATCAAGATTGAGCTTTAAAAGAAGCGCTACTCGTCCTGTCCTCTTGGAGGAAAGAGTGGCTGCAACTGCATTAGGTACAAAGCCCAGCCTTTCAACCACCTCATTTACCCTCTGTTTTGTAGCTTCGCTGACATTAGGATAATTATTTAAAACCTTGGAAACTGTAGAGATTGCGACTCCCGCTTCCCTGGCAACATCCTTGATTGATACCATTTGAGCCCCCTGTTTATTATGCGTGTTAAAAAAGTGCTCGGAAATCGTTTTCCGAACACTTCTATCTTACCTTCTACTAAAGCTTTTGTCCATTAAGATTCTATTAACTTTAGCTTAACCTTCATAGATATCTGTCTGGGGGTCTCCATTTCGTCAAATTTAATTAGATAGCTCTCCTCATCCAGGTTAATATCAAGAACCGTACCAGCTCCCAAGATTGCATGGGTAACTCTCTGTCCCTTTTCAAGAAGATTTAATTTCTCAGCCCCCTTCAAATGCCTGCTGTCGTTGTCTATAAACTTCCTGACTGCCGCCATCATGGTCTCGTCTGGCTTCTCAGAAAACTCCAAAAGCTCTGGATCTATATCCAAAATAAATCTCGAAGGATACCTGGGGATTCCCTCAAAGGTATTACCACCAGCCTCGGAAATAAATAGTCGCGATCTGGCTCTTGTCATGGCAACAAAAGCAAGGCGCCTCTCTTCCTCCATGCCTTCAAGAGTGTGGACCTTTCTGGATGGGAAAATTCCTTCATTCATGCCACACAGGAAAACATAGGGAAATTCCAGTCCCTTGGCAGCGTGGACTGTCATAAGCTTGACCTTATCTTCCTGCCCCGAATCAGAATCAGCATTAGTAAAAAGAGCTATGTGTTTAAGGTAATCCTCAAGACCAACCTCTTCGCCGCAGGTAGTCTCGTATTCAAAAACTGACTGTTTAAGCTCAGCGAGATTATCAAGCCTGTCCTGAGCCCCTTCCGTCCGCAGCATTTCCTCATAGCCGCTGTCATTAAGTATCTTAGACAAGACCTCCGACACAGGAAGTCCCTCGTAGTTCTCAGAAAAACGCTCTATAAGATCAATAAATTGCGTAGCCTTGGTACCCTTGATAATGTCGCTATCAAGATTCTCATATAAAGCCTGATACAAGGAGCACTTATGCTCAGCCCCATACTGCTCAAGAAAACTCATGCGTCTCTTGCCAAGATTTCTCTTGGGAACATTGGCAATACGCCTAAATGATATATCATCCCTGTATACCAGCATTCTCAGGTAACACAGAGCGTCCTTGATCTCTGCTCGTCCAAAGAACTGTACCCCGGAATAAATGGTGTAGGGAATTTTCTCCTTCATCAGTCCCTCTTCTATAGTTCTGGTAACATAGTGCGCTCTGTAGAGGATTGTCATATCCTTGTAGGGAACTCCCATCCCCTTTAAAACCAGTATCTGGCCAGTTATCCAGTCGGCCTCAGCTGCTGTATCAGGAGCCAGATGGCACAAAACGCTGTCTCCATTTGGCAAGGTAGGAGAAAGATCCTTCTTGATCCTGTATCTGTTCTTGCTAATTAGACTGTTAACAGCAGCTAGAACCTGGGGTGTAGACCTGTAGTTATCATTCATCATGATGGTCTTAACATCCGGAAAGTTCTGATCAAAATCTAAAAGATACTTCACATTGGCCCCACGCCAGGTATATATAGTCTGATCAGGGTCACCCACTATAAAAAGATTCTTGTGATAGCCGCATAAAACCTCCATAAGCTCATACTGAAGGCTATCGATATCCTGAAATTCATCTATCATTATGTATTCCAGTCTCTTCTGCCATTTAAGCTTAATGTCAGGGTTCTCCTTGAAAATATATAGAGAAAACTTGATCAGATCATTGTAATCAAGTCCAAAGCACTTCTTCTCCTGATACAAATAACCATAGAAGAGAATATCCTTGACCTCTGTTGCTGAGTCATATTTGTCCTTGAGTGTCTCAAGTGGCATGGTGAGCATATCAAGGTAATATTCAGGCTCTTCAAAAAGCTTCCTGATCTCAAACATGTCACGGGCAGAGCTAAAGGTCATGTCACGAAGCGAGAGTCCTCTCTCCTCATAGATTATCTTAAGCATATCGTCGATATCAGAATTATCAAGAACGAGAAAGTTCTTGGGATATTGCAGAGCATGGGAATCCTCCTGAAGAATAGACACGCAGAATCCATGAAAGGTATTGATATATCCTGTATCATTATCTCCAGTAAGGGCGTGTATCCTGTGCCTCATCTCATTGGCAGATTTATTGGTAAAGGTTACACACAAAATATGTCCCGGCATAATGCCAAGGCCATTGACAAGATAGGCAAAACGAGTAGAGAGTGCCTTGGTCTTGCCACTCCCCGCTCCCGCTATGACACGAACAAAGCCTTCCGTTGTAGTCACAGCCTCTTTCTGGGACTTATTAAGCTTACTAAGTTCCTCTTCTAATATCATTGCACTCTCCAAACTAAATTTCTTTTTATATTATACGAACATTTGTTTGGCTTTGCAATAGAAAAATTTAAGCCGCCTATCAAACTTTTCCAAGCTGCATGCGATAGTATTTCTCATACAATCCGCCCAGCTTAATAAGTTCTTTATGATTACCTCTTTCCTTGATTCCATCGCCGTCTAGAACTAAGATTTCATCAGCTCCAAGGATTGTCGAAAGTCTGTGGGCAATTGTGATTGTTGTACGACCTACAGAAAGTTTATCAAGACTTTCCTGGATGTAGCGCTCACTTTCGTTATCAAGAGCACTTGTAGCCTCGTCCAGGATAAGGATTGGTGGGTTCTTCAAAAAGACTCTTGCTATAGCAATTCTCTGTTTCTGACCGCCCGAGAGTCTTGCGCCTCTCTCACCAACTTGCGTTTCAAAGCCATTTGGAAGTGTCTCGATAAAGTCAAGCAGATCTGCTCTTCTTGCTGCCTCCACGATTTCCTCCATGGTAGCCTCTGGTTTTCCGTATGCAATATTTTCTTTTACCGTACCATTAAAAAGATATACATCCTGCTGCACAATTCCGATGTAGGAGCGGAGAGACTTCTGGGTCACATCCCTGATATCTGTTCCATCGATCAAGACGCTACCGCCAGTAACATCATAAAACCTTGGAAGCAGGGAACAAAGCGTTGTCTTACCGCCACCTGAAGGGCCAACGATAGCAACGGACTTGCCTGCATCAACATGAAGATCTATGTGATTTAAGACATTTTCATCATCTTCATAGGAAAAAGAAACATCTTTGTAGTCAATAACACCTTTGACGTTTTTAAGTTCTCCCGCATTTTCTTTATCCTCAATATCAGGTGTTGTCTCTACAACTTCTCTAAATCTCTCAAATCCGGCAAGGCCCTTTTGAAGCTGCTCGGTAAACTCCACAAGAACATTTACAGGGTTGATAAAGATATTGATATAAAGGGCATAAATTGCCAGGTCTTCTCCAGTCATCTGGCCCTTAGCAATAAAAAAGCCGCCAGCCACAAGCACTGTCACAAACATTAGGCCTTCAAAAAAATTGTTTCCAGAATTAAAAATACCCATCTGGCGGTAATTTGCTTTCTTAGAATCAAGGAATGCAAGATTGCTGTCGTCAAATTTCTTTTGCTCAATTTCCTCACCAGTAAAGGATTTTACAACTCTGATGCCGCCAAGAGTATCCTGAAGAGATGAGTTGATACCGGCAATCTTTTTCCTGTTGTCCCTAAAAGTAATGCGCATTTTCTTGTTCTGATAAATAGCAAAAAGAGCCATAAACACTACTACAGTTACGAGACACAAAGTCATGGGCACATTTATTCGCATCAGAAGGATGAAGGATCCGAGAATCTTGACCACAGAGATAAAGATATTCTCAGGACCATGGTGAGCAAGTTCTGAAATGTCAAAGAGGTCTGACACTAGTTTGCTCATCATCTCGCCAGTGTTATGAGTGTCATAGTAGGAAAAAGAAAAGCTCTCAAACTTATCAAATAATTCCCTTCTCATGCCTGATTCCATACGGGCTCCCATCATATGTCCCTGATAGGTGACATACCATCTGCAAAGGGATCTGACGGCATACATCGCTATAAGGAGCACTGCTATAAGACCAAGCCTTTTCAGAATAACTTCTGGTGCCTCCAGGAAAAGAGTTGCTCTTAATATCCTAAGAAACTGCGGAAAGGCAAGGTCAATTATAGATAGGATTGAAGCGCACAAAAGATCTAAGAAGAACACTCCAAGATAGGGTTTGTAGTAGGGGATAAACTTTTTGATAAGTTTCATAAATACGGCTCCATTTCAATGAGTTTTCAATAAGGTTGTAAAAGAAAAAACAGTGTTTCCACTTTTTAGGCGAAAACACTGTTTCATTTTACATTGTGTGCGTTCTAATTTCAATCGTCACATTTTGAAGATTTATCCACATTTGGTATTACCCTGCAACCACATTATTTCCTTTGTGGCGCTTAATACCTGTATTGCAGCCAGTCTTAATAACATCTTTGACAAAAATATTGGTGATCTCGCCGTAACCTGTTTTGCCATCCTTGTCATAGCTGCTCTCTAGAGATACAAATTCATCGTTGTCATAATTGATGGCCATAGAAGAGCCATCCTGGGCCTTTATGAGGATCAAGGTCTTCTGATCAGTCCTGATTTCAGTATATTCATAGTCTTCTGTATCGAGGAAGTCCTCTATGTCAGCTACTGCGCCAGCCATGGCATCTGCTGCCTGACTTAAGTCAAATTCAACAGGTGTCTGAGCAATTTCTTCTGTAAGAACAGACTCTTCCGCAGGAACAGGCTCTTCCAGAGCCATCTCTAATTCTGAAGGTACTGGTTCTTCTAATACTAATTCATCTGTAGGCGCAGGCTCTTCAATAACTAGTTCATCAGTTGGTGCTGGTTCTTCAAGGACAAGTTCCTCTTCTGGTACTGGCTCTTCAAGGACTATCTCTTCAGGTGCCGCTTCTGCCATTGCTTCAACTTCTGCACTTAGCATAGCCTCAAGGTTTTCTGCTGGTGTTTCCACTGCAGGTGCTTCCTCTACTAGAGCTTCTAGTGTAGGTTCTTCCATCGGAATGTCTGCAGGAATCTCTACTGCAGGAATCTCTACTGCAGGAATCTCTGCTGCAGGAATGTCCTCTGTAGGAATCTCTGCTGCAGACGAAGCTTCAGGCATTGGTGCATCTCCTGCTGCGATCATTGCTGCCATAACCGGATCAATATCCATATCTTCTGAAATATCTGCACCTGCCGACTCTTCTGTTGGCATAACAACAAGAATCTCAGGCTCAGAAGCTATTTCTGGAATTGGGGTTTCCTCTACTGGGGCTTCTGGGGCTGCCTCCGCTGGTATCTCTGGAGTTGCCTCCAACGGTGCTTCTGCTGGTATATCCATTGGCATCTCTGGCATTGCTTCTACTGGTGCTTCTGCTGGTATATCCACTGGCATCTCTGGCATTGCTTCTACTGGTGCCTCTGTAGGCGCTTCCGCTGGTGCAGC
>NZ_FMVS01000017.1:0-19100 GCF_900102515.1 Butyrivibrio sp. INlla14 | reverse complement strand
GCTGCCATCATTGCATCCATATCTACGGGAGCCTCTTCTACTGGAGCTTCCGGAGCTGCCTCTGCCACTGGTGCCTCTACCGGTATATCCACTGGCATATCTACCGGCATCTCTGGAACCGCCTCTGCTGCTGGAGCTTCCGCTGGTGCAGCTTCTCCTGCTGCCATGGCCGCCATCATTGCATCAACATCTGATGCTGACTCTGCCGATGCCATAGCTGCAAGCATGGCTTCCGGATTAGCGGGCGCTGGTTCAGGCGCAGAGGCTGCAGCTGCTGCTGCAGCCTCTGCTTCTGCTGCTTCAGCGCTTATTGTCTCTGCCTTTATTTGTTCAAGATCAGGAAGATCAGGAATAGGTTCAGCTTCTTTTTTAGGGCGTCCCCTCTTTGGCTTTGGTGCCTCTTCCTGAACAGGAGCCGGTTCGCCACTAGACTCTTCTTGCTTCATCGCAGCCAAAAGATCATCCACATTAGCAGTTGATAAATCCTGTCCATTCAGTAAATCCTGAGTGCTCATGCCGTCCATTCTGAATCTCCTTTCAATTCAAATTGATCCTATATCTGTATGCAAACATTCATTTGCTGATCTGTCTAGTGCAACAAAATAGTGAGTCTATATATATTATCGTTTATAACTATATGTTTTTATAATTAATTTTCTATAAAAAATCGAAATTTATTATGCAATTCCGTGCATTAATAGAAATTATTTTATATAATTTCATCGTAACTAATACTTAATAATAGCGAGTAGCATACATAATTGAACATTTTATTGAGCAGGTAATTTTTCCATGGACTTTGCATTTGCGCTTCAATATTATTGGCCAAGGCTGATAGTTTCTCTTTTATTCTGTGCCAATGTTATATATGTGCAATGGGGCAAAAAAAGTATCCTGACCAGGATATTTTCTGCAATTTTGTCCTTCTTTTTGTCATGTACTTTTATATCAATAACATTAGAAGTTCTAATATTTTATCCGATCCGCTTTTATCTTTTACCTACTCTAAAAATGGATCACGACACTTCCAATGCACTGTTTTCTATATTTTTCGTAGTCGTAGATCTTCTGTCTTACCTGCTTCCCATATACATATATACAAAAATAAGCGGATATAGGCTTCTTATCGCATCTACCATCTACGTAGAATATATAATTCTTGATAGGATAGCCCAAACACTATCTTTTTCTCAAGTGTCCTATCTTACCGTCTTCCTGTTGGAACTCATATATCTAGGGGTTGCTCACCGAAAAGATTTTGAATACGCCAACAACCACAACTCTACCATCCGCTGGGAACCTGTTTTTTACTACAACACAGCTCTTTTGGTCCTAATAGATATTTGCTTTTCCGCAATATATATATTCCCGGAGTTGACAGCATCAAACATGAATTTCCAAACATTTTGGCTTGATACAGTTGTTGTCATTTCTTCTTTGGGTGCAGTTGGTTTTTCCAGGCTGAATGTAGTGGTTTCCAAGGAGCACGACAAGCAGCTCGACTATATGCGAAAGTTCCAGGATAACCAAACTGATATAATAAGGGACTTTGCAACGATTTCCGAGGCCAAGTCAGGAGAAACAGGCCACCATATCCGCAGAGTATCGGAATATACAGCTATTCTGGCAAAAGATCTGATTTCAAACGATACTGACCTGATGTACATTAAGGTTGCTTCCATGATGCATGATATTGGAAAGCTCATGATTCCCAATGAGATCATAGAAAAACCAGGAAAACTCACTCCGGAAGAATTTGATCAGGTTAAAGCACACTCTACCTATGGCGATAGTCTTTTGTCCCACGGAGAAGGCGAAATCATGGCTATTGCAAGAACTATAGCCTATGAGCATCACGAAAGATGGGACGGCAAGGGCTATCCAAGGGGGCTTAAGGGTGATGAAATTTCGATCTACGCTCAAATTGTTTCTGTGGCTGACGTATACGATGCTCTTACCAGCAAACGTTCCTACAAGGAGGCCTGGTCTCCAATGGATGCTAAAATAGAAATCACAAGGCAGCGAGGTTATCAGTTTTCCCCAATTGTTGTGGATATTTTTAACACCAGATATAAAGAGATAGAAAAGATCAGACAGCTATACGCTGATGAGTGATGAATCGAGTAGGCTGACTCCTACTCGATTTCGCACACGAACATTCCGCACTTAGTGCTCCATGTTCTTACGACCGGCAAATGAATTTGTATGCAAGCATCCATTCGCTTGCCGGTCTTGTGCTACAAAAAATAAGCCATGCCGGAAGAACTTATACTCCCGGACATGGCTTTTTCTTTTACGTGATATGAGTATTAAACAATACCCTGAGCCTTCATAGCTTCTGCTACCTTGAGGAAACCAGCGATGTTAGCACCAGCAACATAGTTGCCCTCCATGCCGTACTTCTTGGCAGCATCATCAATGTTGTGATAGATGTTAACCATGATCTGCTTGAGCTTAGCATCAACCTCTTCGAAGGTCCATGAAAGTCTCTCACTGTTCTGGCTCATCTCAAGAGCTGATGTAGCAACACCACCTGCGTTAGAAGCCTTACCACAAACAAAGAGAACGCCGTTCTTCTGAAGGTACTCAGTAGCCTCGATTGTTGTAGGCATGTTAGCACCCTCGCAAACTGCTGTTACGCCATTTGCAACAAGTGCCTTGGCATCATCGATAAGAAGCTCATTCTGTGTAGCGCAAGGAAGAGCAACATCACACTTGATAGACCAAACACCTCTGCCCTCGTGGTACTGCGCTGACTTTCTAGCTGCAGCATACTCTGTAAGGCGGGCTCTCTTAACTTCCTTGACCTCTTTAAGAAGTGCAACATCGATTCCTTCTGGATCGTAGACCCAACCTGTAGAATCTGAACATGTAACAACCTTGGCACCAAGCTGCTGAGCCTTCTCGATAGCGTAGATAGCAACGTTACCAGCACCAGAAACAACTACTGTCTTGCCATTTAAGTCTGTGCCATGGCACTTTAAGAGTTCCTCTGTGAGGTACAAAAGTCCATAACCTGTAGCCTGTGTACGAGCAAGTGATCCGCCGTATGTAAGTCCCTTACCTGTAAGAACTCCCTCATATACGTCTCTGATTCTCTTGTACTGTCCGTACATGTAACCAATCTCACGTCCGCCAACACCGATATCACCAGCAGGAACGTCTGTATCAGCTCCAATGTGTCTGTAAAGCTCTGTCATGAAGCTCTGGCAGAATGCCATAACTTCTCTATCTGACTTGCCCTTAGGATCAAAGTCAGAACCACCCTTACCACCGCCGATTGGAAGGCTTGTAAGTGAGTTCTTGAAAATCTGCTCAAATCCAAGGAACTTAATGATTCCAAGGTTTACTGAAGGATGGAAACGAAGTCCTCCCTTGTAAGGTCCAATAGCTGAGTTAAACTGTACACGGAATCCGTTATTAACCTGAACCTGTCCTTTATCATCAACCCAAGGTACTCTGAAAAGAATCTGTCTTTCTGGTGTTACAAGTCTCTCGAGGAGGGCATCCTTACGATACTCTTCTTCATTAGCCTCGATAACAACTCTAAGGGACTCCAGTACCTCTTTTACTGCCTGATGGAACTCAGGCTGAGCTGGGTTCTTCTCAACAACATAATTGTAGATCTCGTCAACGTATGACATTTTTCTCTCCTTCCCGTACCTAAGGTACATAAAACAATCAAAGTAATATAAAACTATACGAAAAGGGCGTAAAAACCTAACGGTCTCTACGCCCCATTGCGCAGACATCACTGCCTGATGGATATTATATACTTCAATAATTTAAAGCGCAAGAGTTTTTTGTATTATTTTTCTTCGCTTGCCTGTTCCTGATAGGACCTCTCATCATGTGCTGAAATGCTCTCTTTTTCATCAAAAGACATATCGTCTTCCCTGAATATGATATTGTTGGACTTTCTGATAAAATCCATCATATTTAAAATCTTGAGAGACTCAGAATGAGGCATCTCAGGGCATTCAATCCAGCCTTCATTAATAGCCTTTACACAGGACTCTATTTCGTATTCATATCCGGTTTTCTGTTTAGGCCTCTTGTAATGTGCCAGCTTCTTGTACTCATTGTTGTAAACGCTGATAGCCTCAAAGTTATTGATATTGTCAATAACCATAAAGCCCTTGGTACCATAAATAACACCTTTTCTATCAGAAACTCCAAGTGCTGTAGCATTTAAAACAGCCATCTTGCCATCTCTATACCTGAGTGTAATGCTATCCTGCATGTCCATTCCAAGATTATTGAAGGTGCAGATAGAAGCTATATCAGTCACATCATTGCCAAAGAACATCGAAGCAAAATTAAGAACATATACACCGAGGTCTAAAAGTGCTCCGCCTCCAAGATCAGGCTTATTTATCCTGTCCTTGTCTGAAATGTTGTAGCCCAGATTAGCAGTGAGCATTACCGGCTCACCTATTACATTGCTGGCTAAAACTTCAGCAATCTTCTGTCTGAAAGGCATGTATCTTGTCCACATAGCCTCTGTGACAAGAAGATTCTGTTCCTGGGCAAATTTAAATATCTTCTCTGCCTCTTTCTCATCCAGCATAAAGGCCTTCTCACAGATAACATGCTTGCCAGCAGAAAGAGCTAGCTTGACATTCTCGTAGTGCTCAGAATGAGGTGTTGCTACATATACAAGATCAACCTTGGGATCACTTACAAGCTCTGCATATGACCCATAAGCCTTCTTGATTCCATACTGGGCTGCAAATTTATCAGCCTTCTCCTGGCTTCTGGAACCAACAGCGTAACACACTACACCTCTCATACCCTTTATGGTATTTGCCATAGTTCCAGCTATGGAGCCTGCTCCCATGATACCAACTCTGATACGTCCAAACATATGACACCTCCTGCAGATAAGACTTATTTAGACAAGAATTCTGACTTGATATATCCCGTCTTCTTGTCGTACTCTACCTTGGCCCATCCATTTGCGTACTGTTCAATAACATTTACTGTACTTCCTGAATAGATCATAACAAGAACCTCTGAATCTGTACTCTGGCTCTCTCTAAGTCTAACTGTATCTGACACGGTCATCTTACCTGTATCTGTAGGCTTTACACCGTTATTATTCTCAGCACCTGTAGTAGTGCTTGTTTCCTCTGTATTCTCAGTCTCAGTCTGCGTTTCATTCTCAACCTCAACTGTCTCCTCGCCTACTACCTCAAAGAATTCTGTCTTAACATATGCAACTCCGCCATTATACTCAATCTTACTCCAGCCATTTGCAAGAGCTTCAAGCTGCTTGTACTCATCGCCCTTGGCTGTCTTGGATATAATGTCCGCAGTCTCACTATCTGAACTACGTATATTAACAACATCTGTTGCTCTGATCGTATGTGTAGTAACAGTCTGAGTTCCAGCCTCAGAAGTTGCAGCTGTTGCGGCCTCATCTGCACTGCTCTCTTCCGCTGCAGCTGATGTAGCCTCAGAAGAAGCAAGAGATTCTCCTACAGAAACCTGAAGACCTGCACGCATCTTGGTAAGAAGCTCAGCAAGCTCCTCGTCTGAATTCACCATATCGTTATAGGCTGTCGCTACCTCGTTATTAAGGTCTATAACATCAGCCTGAACATTTACCTGTCTGAGATACTCAATTTCATTGGCATTGGCAACATCACCATTGATATAAAGCTTGCCATCCTCATCTGTGCAGATATACATTGATTCAAGTCCTGGAACAGCCTTGGGATAATTGTAAAGCTTGACTTCATTGTAAACGTAAGCCACGAAGCTTCCCGCCACAGGTCCTGGCTTGGTATATACCTTGATATTCTGGAATTCCTCGATATAATCAGCAGCAGCTACTGCCTTTAAAAGCTCGGTTTCCTCAAGTCCCTTGTAGATTGAAGTGATAACCTCAGAATCACCATTGGCAGAAGCATTGTAGTACTCCTGAATAAGGGCATTAACCTCAGGATAAGCATTCTCTTCCATCTTAAGTTCAGGAATCTCTACAGAAGATGCAATATCTGCCTCTCCTCCTGTTATTGCCTGCTCCTGAGACCTTTTGTTGGCACTAAGGGCGATCACTACTGTTAAAACCACCGCCAGCGCAAACACTACAGGCATAAGGTATTTCTTATTATCTCCAAGTATCGCAAAAATATTCTTGTTATTATTTCTAAAAGAATAGTTCTCTTTCTTCTTCATCTATCAACAAACCTCAATTACATTAGTATCACTTTAAAGTATGCACCCGACAGGAATCGAACCTGCATCAAAGGCGTCGGAGGCCTACGTTCTATCCGTTAGACTACGGGTGCATAGCGTACCCGATTATAATACCATAATGGCCCTAGAAAGTCCACTTTTCAGCCTTTGTCAGTGCAGGAAGCTGTTCACTCTGAGTATATCCTGAGTTCTTTTGCCTTGTGATCATACAGATACACGCTGTCACTCAGCACCTCTTCATCGCTGACAACCGTAGAATTAACCTCCCGGACCATAGAAACCAGCCCGGAAATATCTACGCCCGTTGGAAGGCAAAGTGCGATAACCTCATGGATTGACGAAGGTATGATCACAAAATCGCCTCCGAATCTGTCAGCGATTCTCTCCATAACACCTGGGTAAAAGATTGCAGAAGCTCCCTTTAACTTTGACTCATTTGAGATTACCAGCATGTCCTTTAAAAATGAATCGCACATATTTCCTGGCACCATATGTCCCAAAGTACGCAAAATGCTCTCTATAGACACAGGGCTATTCTCCTCTGCATACTCATATACATTTTCCCAAAGCTCGTCAAAAGAGACTTCCCAGTACTTCATATGATCATTTTTAATAGTAATACTGCCTTCTCCGAGGCTATCACTTTTTATCATGCACACAGGCACAAGGGCCAGGTCATGGATCTTCTTGTAGGGAATATCACGCAGTTGCTGTCTGTTCTTATCATAACCTACAACCTTGAAAGTGAAGTGTTTGCATGCCTTTGAAAAGTCAGTAAAAGAGCTAACGTCAAAATCTCCATTTACTGCATTATCCTTGTAAATCTTTACAAATCGATCCACCAGAATATCAATATCAACTCCTTCTGTATAAGCCTTATAATCATCATCAATATAGATGGTTGGAGCAATCTTTTCTGATTCTTTCTTGACCAGGATTGCGTGGTAGATTGTCCCATTATTCTTCACCACCTCTTTATACTCAATAATATATAAAGAACCTAAAATTTCCCTAAGTTTCTCAACCATCTTGTTTCCAAATCCATTAATTGACATATTTAAATAATCCTTCCTATTACGTATCTTTTTGTATTTTGTCCTTGTACTTTTTTCTGCCTGTGTTCCTTGTGCAACAAAAAAGGCAATAAAGACTCCACCTGTTCATAAGTGGTTCTCTATTGCCTTACTAAGTTTCTATAAAATACGTGTCAGATATGGATTGTAGTCAAAAATTAAACTCTTGAAAGATACTCGCCTGTTCTAGTATCAATCTTAATAACATCACCTTCGTTAACGAAGAGAGGAACTGCTACGTTAGCACCTGTCTCAACAGTTGCAGGCTTTGTAGCACCTGTAGCTGTGTCGCCCTTGAATCCAGGCTCAGTCTCTGTGATTGCAAGTTCAACGAACATTGGAGGCTCTACAGCAAATACGTTGCCGTTATAAGACATAACCTTACAAACCTCGTTCTCCTTAACAAACTTGAGAGAGTCACCGATCTGCTCTGATGTAAGGCCGATCTGCTCATAAGTCTCTGAATCCATGAAGTTATAAATATCGCCATCCTGATAGAGATACTGCATATCCTTCTTGTCGATTCTAGCTGCAGGGAACTTCTCAGTTGGACGGAAAGTTGTTTCCTTAACACCGCCGTTGATAATGTCCTTAAGCTTAGTTCTTACGAAAGCAGCGCCCTTACCAGGCTTAACATGCTGAAATTCAATAATCTGACATACGTTACCATCAATCTCGATGGTTACACCATTTCTGAAATCACTTGCAGAAATCATAAAAAATCCTCCTAAATTACTTCACATCAAACAACTAGTATAGTGTAAACTATCAATTTCGATTTTTCAACTATTTTTTTCTTTAGTTGCATAGCAATTATAATCGATAGTCTCCAAATACACTAGTACCTGAAGTCTGTTTTTTATAATTTTTTAATCTTGTGGCATTATAAGCGTTAATTTCATCGCTTCTATCATGACTTGCTATGCTTCTTTGAATGTCACCTTTTATATCGAGATTATCTATGCTCTTATTGATTTCTCCAGTTATATCACGGCTTGCGATCATATTCTGGATTTGCTGTTGAAGGTTATCCATTCCAGCAAAGGCGCTTTCTATCTCTGCTTCAAGATTAAGGCTCTTGAAACTTCCACTAAACTGATCTTCAAACTGGCTTGAAATCTGACTTGAAGCATCCCTGGCATCGGATGAAGTCTGTTGACTCTCATTATTTGCTTTATTTGCATAGGCAGCTTTTATTGCAGCTGCAAGTTCTTTTCCTGTAGCTTCCCTGACTTCATCTGAAATGCCCGTTTCACTTCCTGTAGTCCCCCTTAGAAGTTCTAAGAGGCTTATAAGACTTGAGCTCTCGCTGATTTTACCAAGCCCTGTCAGATCAGGTAGCGATGAGCCAAATGCAAGATCAAGATCAGATAATGAGCTTGAAGAATTAGAGCTACCCGTGTCAAGGCCTGTACTAAGACCCTTTAGCGTAGACAGCGCTTTTGATACTTCAAGATCTGTCATGTTGTCCTTGGAAGATAGCTTGTCTATTGCAGTCTTATCTGCTGTGACACCATTACTGAGAGATAGCATGGCACTTGCAATCTCATTGGAGTTAAGGTTGCCTTCGCCAGACGCAGCATTCCTGATAGCCCCTGTCAGATACTTTTGAAATAACCCTGCAAGTTCGGAATTCGATACTCCGCTAGAATCCGTGCCTTCACTAGCAGATGAATTTGTTCCTTGCGTCAAAAGTTTATTAACATCTGATATAGAATATAAGTATTTGTTAACTGCACTAGTAATACTAGAAACATCAAATGCCATTTTATTTTCCCCTCAACAATTTCATTCGAACCATTTAATTTGCTATTATATATGAGCCTAGCCCAGTGTTTTCCTTGATCAGCAATATTATATGCAAGCCTAGCCCAGCGTTCTCCTTGATCAGCAAAATTTTGCATGCCTATCCTGGCCTGACTTAGTATTCTTACTAATTAGTGATATTACTCGCAGGTAATTATGTGCATACTAAAGCCTGCTTTCCCTTAGTAGAATTATAGAATTTTGTTGTATACATTATATCATTTTATTGTAAGCATTATATCATTTATTATTTACAGCTTTTATTACAATTGCTAAAAACAGGCAGAGCCATAAAAAATGCAATACGTCTATTTTTCCATTTTCGATAATAAAGTGTAAAAATACCCCCTATCTCTAGGGGGTAAAAAAATCTTTTTTTATAAATTTACATATCTAGTACTACTTTATTATCAAAAATACCAAAAACAGCTGTAAATTTGCGGCAAAGCTATTGATCATAGCTAGCTTGTTCTTGATTTCAAGAAGGCTCTCATACATCTTTTCCGGAGGAAATATAGATTTAGATGTACTGTATTTTTTCCCTCTCATCTCAAAAACAAAAAGCAAGAAAAAAGATGTAAATTCTCAACTATATCTCGATCATATAATAATCTTATTCCAGACCTTTCCTAGTACTTGCCTATATATTTGCATCAGTGCCTGCTCGTATTACAGCATATGCTCTGCCTATAGATCCACATCAGCCTATTCCCTGGCTCTTTGCGCACTGCTGCATAAGCCGCCTTCACTGCTGCATCAGCCTATTCCCTGACCCTTTGCACACTGCAGCACAGGTCACTATCACTACTGCATAAGCCACTACCACTGCTGCATAAGCCACTATCACTGCTGCTTGAACATAGGAATTGTGCGGAGTTTGTGGAGGTTGAGCTGATGAAGGCGATCAATCTTCTTTCTCTTGTCATCGTCCTCAAGAACTCCGGTAAAAATGTAGCGGTCAAGCTCATCGTAGGTAAATCCAAGCTTGTCCTCGTCAGACATTCCTGAGAGGCCGTCAGATGGAGTCTTGTGGATAAGTTCTGAAGGAAGGCCAAGGGCATCGCCGATCAGGCGCATCTCTGTAACTGTAAAGTCAGAACATGGGCTGAAATCTCCTGCAGCATCGCCGTACTTGGTAGAATATCCCACATAATCCTCTGATTTGTTACAGGTATTGGCTACTCTTCCGCCATTTGGAAGAGAAGCAGCAATTGCATAAAGCGTAGTCATGCGGATTCGAGGTGGCGTGTTGATCATAGCATCCTTGGATAAAAGAGCTCCGTCAGTTCCTTCATAATCGCCGGTTCCTGAAATCCAGTCTACTCTGCCCATTCTGTGAATTGTAAGTTCAGCAGTTTCTATTGCATCGTACATGCCCTGCACTGCAGGATGGATATTTACAATTGCATGATCAATTCCAAGAACCTCTACAACCTTCTCAGAATCTGCGATATCCTTCTGCTCTCCATCTGGCATGAGAACGCCAAATACTCTTTCCTTGCCAAGAGCCCTTACCAAAAGAGCTGCAACTATAGTAGAGTCCTTGCCTCCTGAAATGCCAATTACAGCGTTGGCCTTAGGGCCGTTTTCATCAAACCAGTCTCTGATCCAGGCTGTGATCTCCTCTATTTTCTTGTTTGCATCAAAGTTCTGCAAAAAATCCATACTCGTCACCTCGTCACTTCTACAATTCTCGTAATTAAATCCTTCAATCCACATGCCCCTTAACATGCTGGCTTCTAACTGTCTTTATTTGTGGATTATTCTCCAGCTCATATATCTCAAAATCAATCCACATATCACTTCTCGTGTGTCATTCTCCAGTCGATACATCTCTGAAGGTAATCTACATAATCTGGGTTCTTGCACATTCCCTTGCCCTTTACATCAGAGATCTTGGCAACATCCTGGCCGTTGCAGGCTGTAGTCTTCATTACTATATTAAGAGCTGGCACATCTGTGTCATTTGAAATATATGTTCCAATACCAAAGCCAACCTTAGCTCTGCCATCGAAATGTCTAAAGAGCTTGTCTGCCTTCTCGAAGTCAAGAGAGTCTGAGAAAAGAAGTGTCTTGGTTCTTGCGTCAATTCCAAGCTTCTCGTAGTGCTTTATCATCTTCTCACCCCACTCGATTGGATCTCCTGAATCGTGACGAACACCACTAAAGAGTGTAGCATAGGTCAGCTGGAAGTCCTTGAGGAAGCAGTCTGTTGTGATTGCGTCTGTAAGGGCTGTTCCGTTTAAGATACCATACTCTTTTACCCAGGCATCAAGCGCATACCAGTTAGAATATGCAGGGTTGTGCTTGTGATTGCCCTGGCCTGTGCACATGATCCACTCGTGAGCCATGGTTCCTACAGGAGTTACCCCATATTTCTTGGCAAGGTAAACGTTAGATGTACCGAGGAACTTGGACTTGCCAAGCTCTGCCTCTTTTAAAGTCTTAACAGCAAGGTCCTGAGCCTCTGCAGAAAGTCTTCTTCTAAGACCAAACTCACTAAATACTGACAGGCAGTAGGTTCCATCAGAAACCTTTTTTACCTTCTCATCAAGGCGTCTCTTAAAGCTCTCCATGAGTTCATCGTAGTTGTACTGCATCCTGAAATATACTTCATTAACAATTGCAAGTGTTGGAATCTCGTACATTGATGTGTTGAGCCATGTGCCCTTAGTCTCGATGTTAAGGCCGCACTCTGCATTGTCATCGATTGTAAAGTCGTCATATCTGGCCTGCCAGAGTCTCAAGAAGTCAACATAAGAGCCCTTTATCCAAACGATATTCTCAAGATAAGCAAGTTCTTCTTCTGTGAATCTAAGTTCGCAATAAGCCTTGATCTGTCTCTTTATCTCGTCCACCATTTCCTTGGTAAAGTGAACGTCCTTGTTCCTGCACTTAAAAGTCCAGGTTGTCTTGTAGTCACTAAACTGGTGGTAAATTGCCTGTCCCATTGAAAATTTGTAAGCATCTGTTTCAAGTAGTGATGTAATGATCTGTTCCATAATTATTTTCCCCTTTTTTCGGTAAAAGATATCTCTCTTCCCGTTATTATATATCTCTTGTATCTATTGCTACTATATATACGCTCTCTTACATATTATCTGGTAAAAGAACTATCTGTGCTCTCTTACATATTCTCTGAAAGCCGGTACCATGAGTTCAAGGCTGTTTTCTAGATCTCCCCTTATCTGAGTCCCGCTAACTGGCCTTACTCTCTGGCATCTATGAACTCTGATGTGCTGCGGTGTGTTCTCTAAAAGCTCTGTGTAATCGCCCTCTGAGGTGTAGAAGCACAGCTCATCTCTGGCAAGGATCAGCTCTTTTTGAAAGAGGTGCAGTAGCATCCTGTCAACCCAGTAATTCCAGATCTGCTGCTGATTCCAATGTTTTTTGATCTCTGGATCTGTGTCAGGCAGCATTGTCACAAAAACCTTTTCGTCATCCGCAAACTCTTTTGCAGCAAGTTCATATCTCTTTTCCAGAGGGAAAAGAGGATATCCCCTGTCCCCTTCATGTCCGCAGCAGACAACGATCACCTTGTCCATCTCTTTCTTGGCTATATTTATGACATCCATGTGTCCCAAATGCATTGGAGCAAAGGTTCCAAAAACCAGGCCAATCTTCATAGCATTTTATCCTTCCCTCTATATCAGCACCTAATCACTGATAATCATTTATCTCTGGTACAACTATCAGGCTACCTGAACCTGGCAGCTCTTCATTGTAACAAGAGCGGCATCGTGAGAAGCAGGTGTAACTCCCGCGCAGCACTTAGAATCTACAGATACTGGAATTTCTCTGCTAAGAGCCTTGATAAGAAGTGCGTTACTTACTACGCAGATATCAGTGCAGACACCTATGAGTTCAACTTCAAGTTCCCCATTTTTCTTCTCTGCCTCAGCCTTGATATACTCAGCAAGCTCTGTGCTGCCAAATGTAGGCTTATCGAATATCTTCTTGCCCTCTGCAAACTCTGCAAGTTCAGGAATGATCTGCCATCCGTCTGTTCCCTCATAGCAGTGAGGAACTGGAAGATTTCTGCCTTCCTGTGTCTCCATATAGTTCTCATGGTGTGTATCTCTAGTGAAAACTACAGTTCCCTCGAAATTTTTAACCTTCTCAACTACTGCAGGAACAATTGCCTGTGCCTCTGCACTTCCCAAAGATCCTGTAACGAAATCCTTCTGCATATCTACTACAACTAGTATTTTATCCATAACCCTTCTCCTCCTATATATGAATATGTATCTGCAGGTCTTCCTCTACCTACTGAAGTGGAACCGGTCTTCTTTATAAGGCCGTGCTCCATGTAAGTATTCATCTGATACTTGGTAAAATTACCTCTGTTGATCTCCTGTCCTGTCACAGCCTGATAGATTTCTCTAAGTATTGCCGCTGTAAACTTGCCTGAATCCTTGAGGAATTTAAAGATAATGTCGGTGTAATCAATCTTGGCCCTCAGCCTGTCTACACCAATCCTCAGCATCTTGTCATGGTCAAAACCAAGATTTGTGCTGATGAATTCTGTTACAAAGTCATCACTTCCTGACTGTACTTGTTCCGACATAGCCTCCTGGCTATAGTCTGCATTCCTGACATGGTTCTCAGTAGTCATATCTGACACATTTAAAGGCTGCACCTGACATAACTTGTAACTGCCAACGTTGGAACCACATATGGTAAACCACTTCATCCATGGAGCCTTCACCTCTTCAGGATCTGGAATGATTCCCAAATAAGCTATAGAAATAACTCTCTCCCTGGGGTCTCTGTTAATATCTGAAAAAGTCTGAAGCTGTTCAGTGTATATCTGTTTCTGAAGCCCAAGCTTGTTGGATAAAAGCCTTTCCACTGCGCCCTCTGCCGACTCATTCTCTCTTACAAAGGAGCCTGGAAGCGAATACATGTCCCTAAACGGTTCTTCATCTCTCATTGTCAGGCATATGGCCAGCTGATTGTCAATCACAGAGAATAGTAAAAGATCTACTGTCACGTATGGGTGCTTGTATTTAGATAAAGAACTTGCCACGCTGTCATCCCCCTTTCCATCTATGATCAACCTAGACGTAACCTAATGTTCTATCTGCCTGGTTGTTTTTTGTTTCCTTTTTATATTTATTATTATATGCATCAATTTTTATCTGTCAATATATTTTGTTTCATTTTTGTATTTATTATTTTTTCTTCCACTCTTTATTCTTTTCTTTACTCTTTTCTTTACTCTTTTCTTTACTATTTTCTTTACTCTTTTCTGCCTTGTTTTCTGTATTTTAATAGTATTTAATTAGTCCCTGCTTCTTATTCATGATAGAATAGTAATCAAGCAAGTAGTGAATATGTCAGCACGCAGGATACGCCCCTTGCTATCATCTCACTTACAATAAATAATAAGGAGCAAATATATGTCAGAAAGAACACAAGTAGCAAGCCGCGGAAGAGTCATCATAAGAACCAGTATCATCGGCATCATAGTAAACATCTTCCTTGCAGGCTTTAAGGCCCTGGTAGGTATTGTCACAGGTTCCATCGCTATCATCCTTGATGCAGTCAATAATCTAAGTGATGCCCTTTCATCAGTCATTACAATCCTGGGCACTGCGCTGGCTGGAAAAGCCCCTGACAAAAAGCACCCCTTTGGCTATGGAAGAATCGAATACATGAGCGCCATAGTAATTTCTATGATCGTTCTCTACGCCGGAATCACTTCCTTTGTGGAGTCACTAAAAGCCATCCTTCACCCGGAAACAGCAGATTACTCCGCTACCGCTCTTATCATCGTGGCTGTTGGTGTAGTTGTGAAGCTTGCTCTTAGCCAGTTCTTTATAAATACTGGAAAAAAGGTATCTTCCGAATCCCTGGTAGCATCTGGAACAGAGGCAAGGTTTGATGCCATTATCTCTGTAGCCACTCTTGTAGCAGCTTTTATCTACATCTTCTTTGGTTTATCCCTTGAATCATGGCTTGCAGCTATTATATCTCTAGTCCTCATAAAATCAGGCTTCGAGATGCTCCGTGATACCATAAGCCAGATCCTGGGCCAGCGAATTGACTCGGCCACCTCCAAGGCAGTCAAGAAAACCATTCTGTCTGTAGATGGAGTTCAGGGGGCATATGATCTTATCTTTAGCGACTATGGTCCTGACAGAGTTCTTGCTTCGGTTCACATCGAAATTCCTGACACTTTCACTGCTGACAAGATTGATTCCATAACAAGAGAGATTACTTCCCGCGTATATAACGAGCACAATGTTTCCATCATTTCCGTTGGTGTCTATTCAGTAAACACCAAGGATGAGAAAATTGCTGCGCTTCGAGGCGAAATTTCAAAAACAGTCTCTCAGCACAATGAAGTTCTGCAGATGCATGGATTCTTTGTGGACTTCCAGAAAAAAGAGATACGATTCGATCTGGTTTTGGACTTTGTTCCTAACAGAAATGACATTTATAAAGAAGTTGTAAAAGAAATCCAGGCTCAGCACCCAGACTTTAGAATCTATGCAAACATGGACGTAAGCTACAGCGACTAAGACAAAGAAAAAGAACTTACATTTTCTAAGTATCACCCAGGAAATGTAAGTTCTTTTCTATTTCTTTTCTATTGCAGTTTCAATCACTTATTAGGCAGTGTATGTGCTCTTTGTTCTATATTCTGCTGAAAGTTTATAACATCATGGTTATATTCTTCATCCATAAGACTAGAACGAATAAGGAAATCAGCTGTTGCCTTGTTATTGGCAAATGGAATGTCATAAACCTGAACTATTCTCATAAGCGCCTTAACATCAGGATCATGAGGAGCTGCAGTAAGAGGGTCAGAAAAGAAAATAACAAAATCAATCTTTCCTTCCACTATCTTGGCGCCAATCTGCTGGTCTCCACCAAGAGGGCCTGAGTTGTAGCCTCTTACTGGAAGATCTGTGGCATCAGCTATCATTCTCGCTGTTGTTCCTGTTCCGCACAGGAAGTGCTTTTTAAGAATTTCCGTATTTTCCTTACACCAGGCTATAAGCTCAGCCTTTTTCCCATCATGGGCAATAAGTGCAATGTTTTTCTTTTTAGGTATCGTAAGTGTAATCTTATCTGTCATTTGTTTTCATCCTGCTCTAATGTAGCTTACTTTACTACAATATTTACGATACGTCCTGGAACGTAGATCTCTTTTACAATAGTCTTACCTTCAAGCTTGTCAGCAATAAGCTCCTTGCCCTTGGCAATTACTTCATCCTTAGGATCTTCCTTGCCAATGCTCAGAGTAGCCTTAACCTTGCCGTTTACTTGAACAGCGATTTCTACTGTATCTTCTACGATCTTGGACTCATCAAAGGTTGGCCATGGCTCGTAAGCAATTGTATTGTCGTGGCCAAGGATCTGCCAGATTTCTTCTCCAACGTGTGGACAGATACATGAGAGCATCTTGATGAAGTTCTCAGCATACTCTCTTGGGCAGCTTCCTTCCTTGTATACAGCATTTACAAAGATCATCATCTGGGCGATGGCTGTGTTAAAGCCAAGTGCCTCGAAGTCGCTTGTAACCTTCTTGACTGTCTGATGATAAACCTTCTCAAGGTTAGCCTTCTTGTCATCAGAGATGTTTGATGGCTCAGTAAAGAATGTATATACACGGTTGATGAACTTTCTGGCACCAGTTACAGCAGCGCCATTCCATGGCTTGGAAACCTCAAGAGGTCCCATGAACATCTCATAAAGTCTAAGTGTATCAGCACCATAATCACGAACGATATCACTTGGGTTAACTACGAATTCAGGGAAACGCTTACCCATCTTGATTCCGTTCTCACCCAGGATCATACCCTGGTGAACAAGCTTCTTAAATGGCTCTTTTACTGGAGAGAGACCATTGTTATAAAGGAATCTGTTCCAAATACGTGAATATAACAGATGTCCTACTGCGTGCTCAGGACCGCCAACGTAGAGGTCAACTGGCATCCAGTGCTTTAAAAGTTCCTGATTAGCAAACTCTTTGTCGTTATCAGGATCGATATATCTCATATAGTACCAGGAAGAACCTGCAGAACCAGGCATTGTAGAAGTTTCTCTTGTGCCCTTAAGTCCGTTCTTGTCATAAGCCTTCCACTCTGTAGCATTCTCAAGAGGAGCCTTGCCGCCGTGTCCCTTGTAATCCTCAAGTTCAGGAAGAACAACAGGAAGCTCTGAATCATCAAGGAATACTATGCTGCCATCTTCCTTGTAAATACAAGGAACTGGCTCGCCCCAGTAACGCTGTCTTGCAAAGATCCATTCACGGAAGTGATAGTTAACCTTTTCTCTTGCAACGCCCATATCAACAAGCTTCTTGGTAATAGCCTTCTTGGCCTCTTCAACTGTCATTCCGTTGAATTCCTCAGAATTCTCAAGGATGCAGCCCTTGCCAAGATAATCCTGCTTCTCAAAAGCATGCTCAGAAACATCAACTGTTCCCTCTGTATTGTTGATAACCTGGATAAGAGGAAGGTTGTGAACCTGTGCATACTCAAAGTCTCTCTGGTCATGTGTAGGAACAGCCATAACAGCACCTGAACCATAGCTTGCAAGTACAAAATCACCGATAAATACAGGTACTTCCTTGCCATTTACAGGGTTGATAGCATAAATTCCCTTAAGAGGACATCCAGACTTAGTCTTGTTAAGATCAGTACGGTCAAGATCGTTCTTCTTGAGAGTCTCATCGATATAAGCCTGAACTTCTTCCTTATTCTCAACTCGGTCCATAAGGCCCTTGACTACATCTCCGTCTGGAGCAAGAACCATGAAGGTAATACCATAGATTGTCTCGATACATGTGGTGAAAATAGAGAATTCTCCGCCACCTACAATCTTGAAATCAACCTCTACACCAGTTGACTTACCAATCCAGTTGCGCTGGATCTCCTTGGTTGACTCTGGCCAGTCGATCTCATTAAGGCCATCAAGAAGCTCCTCAGCAAAAGCCTGCTGATCAATAACCCACTGCTTCATCATCTTCTTGACTACAGGATATCCGCCACGCTCAGACTTGCCGTCGATAACCTCGTCATTTGAAAGAACTGTTCCAAGCTCCTCACACCAGTTAACAGGCATATCGATATGCTTGGCATAGCCTGCCTCATAGAGCTTTTTAAAGATCCACTGTGTCCACTTATAGAACTTAGGATCACTAGTTGCGATCATCTTGGACCAATCATAGTCAAAGCCAAGCTCACGAAGCTGGGCTGAAAATGTCTCAATATTCTTCTCTGTAAATCCTGCAGGATGATTACCTGTTGTAACCGCATACTGCTCTGCAGGAAGTCCGAATGAATCGTATCCCATTGGGTGCAGAACGTTGTAGCCCTGCATACGCTTCATACGTGACATTATATCTGTAGCTGTGTAGCCTTCCGGATGACCGGCATGAAGGCCTACTCCTGATGGATATGGGAACATATCCAATGCATAATATTTAGGCTTGCTGAAATCCCAGACATCTGTCTTGAAGGTTTCGTTCTCCTTCCAGTACTCCTGCCACTTTTTTTCAATAGCATGATGATTGTAAACTTCTGCCATACTGTGCTCCTTCTAACATAACTTCTATGTGTATATGATTCCCATCATATTCTCACTAAAATTTATATGATATACGAATTGCTCCGTTTTTATAAAGCTCTAGCAATTCTATATCATCATATATATCTCAAGATTCTATCACAATGATTTCCATTTTTCAAAGAAAGAAATCACAATAGTAATTTCGCTTCTATTCCGTAGAAA
Source organism: Butyrivibrio sp. INlla14 (assembly GCF_900102515.1). Taxonomy (GTDB): domain Bacteria; phylum Bacillota; class Clostridia; order Lachnospirales; family Lachnospiraceae; genus Butyrivibrio. The sequence goes on along the minus strand of NZ_FMVS01000017.1, from coordinate 270 downwards.
TCAATGACTTTCTTATCCCCATTCTTTAATACAATTGTCACAGGGCCATAGCCGCCGCACTTCTGAGGATCGGTATAAAGTATCTCTTTTACCGGGAACAGCTCATCCTCTGTAAAGTCGGTAAGGTCTTCCTTGGTGATTGTCTGTGAGATTAGGAAGTACGGCTCATAGCCATACTCCTGAGTTCCGAAGTTGAATAAAGTATAAATCATCCGCAAGCCCTTGTGGCATGCGGAAATTTTTTGTCAACATTTTGCGTTTTATGTATAG
>NZ_FMVS01000049.1 GCF_900102515.1 Butyrivibrio sp. INlla14 | reverse complement strand
AACACCGAGGAATTCAAGAATTATGGCAGGCTCCGTAATGGTGCTGAGACAGTTCCGTCAATCCTGAAAAACGTCTATGGTGTAAACAAGATGTGTGTCCATGGAAAGCTCCGATGTAAATTTTTCTTTGGATGCAAAATAGCGGCATTGAATTTCAGAAAACTCTTTCGATATCGGAAGGGTCTGGGGCACTATGCTCCGAATCCGGTACTTGCCGGATGATTAATAGGGAATTCCCTGCCATATCCACACTTTGAGAGAAAAATACTCAAGTTTTACATCAAAAATCGGTTTGTATGAATTTTTCAAGGAGCAGATAAATTTATGTAAAGGGCTTTTGACCCTTACATCATCTAATAAACAATAATTGTTCGTGTTTCATACTCAAAGGAAAGACGAGGCTATTTCCCACAATGAAAGCTTACCAACTAAAAGTAGCAATACTATATTTAAAACCGCCAATTTGGAGAAGATGCATTGTTCCTGCGGGAATTTCTATTTTTCGGCTTACAATAATTTTACGTGCGGTGATGGGAGAGCCAGGATCACATCTAAGCGGATATAAATATAGCTCTTTAAGATTATTGTTTGCAGGAAAGATGCGATTATGATAATACTGGATGGAATACATCCAGACTTAACAGCGTTGAGTACACTATTGACGAATTCCTAGAAGCTGTTAAGTCATTTACTTATGTATTTGATTTTGGAGATTGGTGGGCTCACGAAAACAAGATTGAAAAGGTAATTGAAGATTATGAATATAACTTTCCGGTGGTAACCAAGTTTAAAGGTGATTCATTAGTTGAAGACTGCGGTGGAATATGGGGCTACTATGACCTTCTTAATATATTAGCCAATAAGGATTACCCGGAATACAAGGAAATGAAAAATTGGTATGACGAGGTAAATATGATCTTACCAATGTTAATAACACCCTTTCAAAAATGACTTTTTCTAAAAAGAAAAATAAGTCTAATTTAATAAACTTGATTCCAATCTTGATGAAGAAAAGCTTGTGTAGCTTCTTGATAAAGACGATGATAATAATATTTTTTTTAGATTGTTTTTGACAAGTAGGATAGCGTTCAAATAGAAAAGTCCGGAAATATTATGCAGGATCACATGCTAAATCACAAGGAAAAAGATGTATCTGCTGATGTAGGAAATGGAATTTTTGATTAATAGCCGTACAATAAAAGTACACCACCTGTGAGTTACAATACTGTAACTCATGGGTGTTTTTGTTGTCGGTTTCTTGATTATGAATTTAAACATGATATAATTAATATAATAACGATATAAAAATCTACTAAAAATAGCACAGAAGTATTGTGAGGGGACAGCATTTGTGAGTGTCGGGAATGTCAATAATACCACGATACTCTGATAAAAAAATTCAAACCATTTCTGGTTGCGACTCCCCGATTTAAATTGTTTTAGATATCCATATGTATGGCTAATTGAATATGCTAGGATGGAGATTTGGGGTATGGAAAGAATTGAGCTGCTAAGCGGTAGTAGGCTTAGAACAGAAAAAAGGAATTATTATATTATCTTATTAGCTCGATTCATGGAACAAAAATTAGATTGGTTACCTGTAAGCAGAAATAATATATGTTTTATTACTTCAACTAGACGTTATTACGCTGACAATATGCGCTATGTTATTGAAGAACTAAAGAAGCAGGAGCTGGCCTCGAAAAAGATTTATTGGATTACTAGACATCCTGAACAAAGTGGTAAGGCTATAGAAGACGGCGTCTTTGTTATAAGGTACCGTTCATTAAAGCATTTATGGATACAGTTTTTTTCAAAAGTAGTTGTTTGTGATGACATTATGTATCCTGGCCTAATAAAAAGAAAAAGACAAACATATATAAACGTGTGGCACGGGGGTATTAATTATAAAGGAATTGGTAAAAATGCTATAGTTTTTCCTTCTAAATTCCAGCGAAGAATGTATTCATATTCAAACCCTGAACCAGACTATATGGTGGCTGGGTGCGAAGCCTTTATTGATTATATTCGAAAAGCATTTGGATTCAATCATACATACTTTTTAACATCAGGGTTGCCAAGAAATGATTTATTTTTCGGTAACTATGAAAAAAAGGTGAATGATGTAAAAAAAATGATTGGATGTGAAGAAAAGAAAATTGTTTGCTACATGCCAACATTTCGCCATGACAAGAAAAGCTTGGCGAAGAGTATGTTTGATTCAAACAAAGTTTTAAAGGCATTGGAAAATAGGTTTGGAGGCGATTGGATATTTGCATATAGATTACATTATTTTGATTGGGAAAACATACTGAATAAGAAAAATGAGGGCGTGAATTTAACTGAATATGATGATATATCTGAATTACTGTGTGCTGTAGATGTTCTAATAAGTGATTATTCATCATGTATGTGGGACTTTGAAGTATTAGAAAAGTTATGCATTTCTTATATTCCGGATAGTGAAATTTTTGAACAGAATGATAGAGGGTTGACCGAACAAGGACATAATATGCCTTATCCTATGGCAAAGTCCACAGAGGAATTGGTTAATATTATTGATAGTATAAAGATGGATGAATATATAGATTCAATTAGAAAGCATAAGTTAAAAGTTAACAGCTACGAACAAGGAACTGCTTCGAAGATAGTAGCTGAGTTGATTATAAGGCAAGGATGAAGAATGACACCATTACAAGAAAAGTTATTACAATTATTTCTCGAAGTTGATGAAATATGCAGGAATAATGATATAGAGTATTATATGGCAGGTGGATCGTGCATAGGAGCAGTACGTCATCATGGTTTTATTCCCTGGGATGATGATATTGATATATACATGACAACATCAAATTGGAATAGATTTATTGAGTACTGTCGAAATAATCTAGCTGAGAATCGGAAATTACTATGTCAGGAAATAGACAGAAATTATACAAATGTCTTTGGGAGGTATTGTGATCTTACTACTACGCAGATACATACTCATTCCTTGTATACAAATGAACCATCGGGAGTGGTTATAGATATTATTCCCATAGATCCGGTATCAATTGGTTCTAAGGGGACATTTGAGAAGTATTGCAAACTAATGGCAATATACGAGGATTTGATTGTGGACTCGTATAGATGTTCATATAGGTGGGGAGTGAGCTTTTGGAAATTATTATGGTATTACTTTAAATCCATTTTTTTAGGAAAAGAACGCGTTCTGAAGATAATAGAAGACAGTATTTTTAATGGACATGAGGATGAATGTACACACTATGCCATGAGATGGGGATGGGGACCACTTCTTTTTCCTAAGGAATGGTTTGAAAGACCTAAGGAAGGCATATTTGAAGGTTATAAATGCATGCTTCCTACACATATTAGTGATTACATGATAATGCATTATGGTGATGACTGGTTTTATATACCGGAAAAGCATGAGCAGGTGGGACATAATGCTGTTGTTGATTTGAAAAGGTGCTATAAGAGTTTTCGTACAGAATATAGGGAGATAATTCCTTGTGAGTTGCATGGGAAAATTGTTGGTATGTATGGTGTAGGAGCCAAACTGTTTCTATCATTTACACAAAACATAAGATTATCAATAAAGAAAAAGGAAGTTTTAAATAAGTGGGTGAAAGTTAATATTGATGAAATTGTAACTAAGCATGGAGTGCCTTTGACATTGTACCTTAGCAATGATTTTGATGCATTAAGAAGAATATATGATAAATATGAAAAGATACAGTTTGATAAATTTACTATTGGAAGGGAAGATGGAATCCACATATGGTACTATCTTCATCCGGTATTGATTGAAGTTGAGGATTGGTATCTGGATGTTTTCTTGAAGTATTGTGTAAAAGTTGGTAAACATACCAGGATTATGAGGTTATTTGATGTAAAAAAGTACAATAATGCAACTATTTCGGATACTCATAGACATTTGGTCGATGTAATAAAGTTATATAGACAATCTGTGAATGCTGAAGAAAATGGAAAGCTTGACGAAGCACTAAAACTTATACAAAGAGTTGATGAAGAATATCTATACTCTTATTTGATAGGCAAGCAAATGATAAATCTTCTATTAAAGAAAGAAAGTTTTGATAAGGCCAAATATATTGTTGATAGGATGCTGGAAATTTTTTCAAATGATGGTGAGTTGCTTTATTATAGCGCTTTTATTCAAAAGGGTAAGTTAGAGGAAGATAGTTATTACGAATTGTTATATGAAGCAAAGAAAAAAACAAAAAATGGATTTTTGTTAAAGAAAATAGAATCCGAAATGTTGGAAGCTGAATATAATCCATATCTTCATAAAGCAGAAATGGAATTTAAAGACTGTATTGAACCTTCTGACAGAATAGCTTTCCTAAGAAAAAATGTTGACTATATCAGAATTATAAATGCTGAAGATAAGCATGCATTTTTTTCATTATTCAAAATTGTTGGTTTTAGTGATGAGCTTAGCACAGCGTGCTCAGAACTTGCTTCTATAGGCTTATATGATACAGAAAGAATAAATGAATGCATTAGTTCTATGAGAAAGCTGTCCCAAATACAAGATTCATTAATTGGCTTATCTATGGCTTACGAAATGTTGGGGGGGTTAGAGCAGCAATTTAAGTGCTATTTTGATATTTCGAGGCTTAGTGGTGTTAGTGATGAGATAAGGGACTTTGTATCATACGTTATTACTAGTGATCTTAAAAGGATGGAAAATGAATTGTCATTATTTTGGAACATGGATGTTATAGAGAAACAGATACAAAAAAAATATGGTGATTTGGATAGCATAAATATACTTTGTTCCTGCTACGGAATTGATAGTAAATATGTTTCAAATCTGATAACGACAATTCAGAGGAATAAAGCGATTTGTGATAATTGTACATATCCACATATGTTTTCGAATTCAAAGTATAAATATAAAGCCTATAAAATAAAGGGACTAAAATCAGTAATAAAATATTTCAGAAGTATGTTACATAGGGATTTTTGGAAAGTGAAAGCTTTAGGGGAGCAGCATCTGATAGAAAATGAATACCTTGCTCGGGAGAATCGTATCATTAATCTTTATGATAACAGTGCTATTGAATCATTGAAATCTGAGTTTAAATTATATGATGATAAGCTTGCTTTGTATCTAAAGAAAACAGGTATTTCATTGAAATTGCCCGAAAAACTAGAGACAGTATTTTTTGAGTATTTAAAATATTGCGGACAGGGCGGTAATGTTCAAGTAATAAAAAGAAATATCGGAGTAGAAAAGATATGAATAATTCAGAAGTTATAGTTGAGTTTTTTAAGAATAAGGGAATAAACGATTTTTTTGGATACCAAGGTACTATGATTGCTTATTTTGTGGATGCAATTAGTAGATGCCAGGAAGTACAAAATCACTCTTGTTATAACGAGCAAGGAGCTTCATTTGCTGGATGTGGATATGCTCAGGCTACGGATGGATGTGCCGTGGTTTATTCTACTAGTGGCCCTGGGGCTATGAACCTGATTTCTGGTATTGCTAACGCATATTATGATTCAATTCCTGTTTTTTATATTACGGGCCAGATTAACACATATGAATATGCTGGGATAAAAGGGAAAAGGCAGCAGGGGTTTCAGGAATGTGACATTGTCTCTATGGTAAGAACAGTTACCAAAAAGGCTGTTCAACTTACAAAAGAAGATGATATACAAGATGTTTTGGATGATTTATGGGTTACGGCTAATTCAGGAAGAAAGGGGCCTGTTTTACTTGATATTCCCATGAATTTGCAGAGAACAGATTATGTAAACAAGAATATAAGAAAAGGAAGCACTAGTAATGATCTTATAGATAAGAATACTGTTTCAGATGCGTCAAAGACTATAATAGATGCCTTGAATGCTAGTAAAAGACCGGTGCTTTTGATTGGTAATGGACTTTCAAGTTGTGCTGTAGATCTACTGTATGAAATTGCAAATAATAATAGAATTCCAATTGTGGCTAGTTTACTTGCATATGGAAAATTCTACGAAGATAATGAACATGGTTTTGGATATTTAGGCGGTGCATATGGGAAGAGAATTGCCAATTTGCTGGTGGCAGCAAAGGCAGATTTGTTGTTGTGTTTTGGAATTAGTTTGTGTAGTCGACAAGTAGGTTTTAAAAGAGATAGCAAGCCTATAAAGGTCAAAGTAATCCGTATGGATATAGATCAGTTTGAATTAGAACGAAGTGTCAGTGAAGATGAAATTCATTTTTGTATTGATGCTGGCGCGGTGGTTGAAGATTTATCTAAAAGAGACATTCCGGTGTTTGAAGAATGGCATTCTGTAGCAGACATGTGTAGAGATTATCTTGATGATTTTGATTTACAGGATGTAGAAAGATACCCTAATAGATTACTAAAATCTGTAACTGATTATCTAGGTGATAATGTGACTTATGTTGGTGATGTAGGGCAGAATATGATGTGGCTTGCTCAGAGCATAACCAAAAAGAAAGGTCAAAGATTATTTTTTTCTGGCGGTCATGGAGCGATGGGATATGCACTTCCGGCTGCAATAGGGGTGTCGATAGCCGATAGGCATAGAAAGGTAGTATGCGTTGCTGGTGATGGTGGATTTCAAATGAATATCCAGGAACTGCAATGGGTAGCAAGAGAACAATTGCCTATAAAAATATTAGTTATGAATAATAATGCGCTTGGAATGATTAGATTTCTTCAATCTGATTATTTTCAAGACAGATATGAGGGTACTACAGATTACGAGAATAGCTATATACCTTGCAACTTTGCTAAAGTGGCAGAAGCATATGGAATTCCTTCAAAAAAATATATGTATGATGATTATACTGGAATAAAAAAAGAACTTGATTTAGAGGGACCAATGCTGATTGAAATAGTACTTCCTAATGATACAGCATCTTTACCAAAAACATTTTTGGGACGTGAAGTATATGATCAGAGAACATATATTCCTCGTGAGAAGCTGGATTGGTTATTGAAATTATAGGAGAAAGAACATGAAAAAGGTTATTACCTACGGCACTTTCGATTTGTTCCATCAAGGTCATTTTAACATTTTGAAACGAGCTAAAGAACTAGGTGACTACCTGATTGTTGGTGTTACATCTGAAAGCTTTGATATAGAGAGAGGAAAACTAAATGTAAAGGATAGTCTTCTCAAACGAATAGAAAACGTTGATAAAACAGGATTTGCTGATGAAATAATAATCGAGGAATATCAGGGACAAAAAGTAAATGACATAATTAAGCACAAAGCGGATGTTTTTGTTGTGGGTTCGGACTGGACAGGAAAATTTGATTATCTTAAGCAGTACTGCGAAGTGGTGTATTTAGAAAGAACCAAAGATATTTCTAGTACTGCGATAAGAGAAAAGAATATTAGCAGAATAGGAATAGTTGCAGGCAGAGGGGATGACGGCGGCTTTATTTTGGAATCGCAGTATGTAAGTGGTCTTCATGTTGAAGCGGTCTACTCTGAGGATGTTAATGTTGCAGATGATTTTTGCCAGAAATACGAACTGAACAAAGCGTGTTACAGCTACAAAGAATTTTTGGATAGCATAGATATTGTATATATAAGGTTTTCTGGTGAAAAAAAATATGAATATGCTTTGGGAGCTCTTAAGCAAAAGAAATATGTGATTGTAGATAATTATGCATACAATTCACCTGAGCAAATAGAGGAAATGCAGCAGTGCGCAAAAGAAAATGGAGTCGTGATTTGTGAGAACATTATTACCGCGTACTTGCGAGCGTTTCACCAGATGCTGTGGATGGTTCACAGCAATTGTGTCGGTAGGATTGCTTCGTTAGGAATCAAAATGTCTTCTATTGATTTTAGCAGTAGAACGAGATTTGAAGATATGTTGATTTACGCGTTATTTGTATCACTGAAGATATATGGAGACAAGCTTATTAATGCTAGCATTAATACTTCATATATTTGTGACGCTGATAGGAAACATTATGGGATAATTTTAAACGGAGATGGTGTATTTGCTGACATAGATATTGGTATTGGGGTTGAGATGGATAGTGGACTCAGAATCAATGGCTTTGATGGAATAGTTGTAGTTGAAAATGATTGGTGGAATATGGGCTTTTTCCAGATTAATTGTAGAGATAAATATCCTAAGAGGTATAGTTTCAACTTTGACGGAAATGGCACAAGGTATATGCTTCAGGAATTAATGATAATGATTGAAAGCAAAACGGATGAAAGCACCAGAGTATTTTACAAAGAATCAAAACTGTTAGCTGAACTAGTAGGGAGAGTGAAGGAGAGTATAAAGGCATGAAACGGGCCATCATTGTTACTGCTGGAACTTCTGGAATAGGTAAATCAATAGCTGAAAAAATGTCTGGGACGTTAACAGATGAATCACTAATAATTGTATATGGGCATGATGATGACAAGGCAGAAAAGTTAAAAAAGAGTATAAAAAGTCAAAAATCTGTGGATGTAATGCTATGTAAATATGACTTGACCGACTATGAATCTGCCATGAGATTTTGCGATGAAATCACCGCTGATTATGTTGTTAATAAACTGATTCTTAATATGGGTATTGGGCTATATAAACCATTTGAAGAGTATGATTTAGAATCTTGGAATCAAGTTATGTCAACTAATCTTACTATTCCCGCATTCATGATAAAAAAACTTTTGGATAATCTTACAACTGGTGGAAGTGTTCTTTTGGTTTCGTCTTATGCTGGAAATCAACCATACTCATCCAGCATTGTGTATGGAGTTTCTAAGGCTGGAGTTAGCTTTTTGGCAAAAAGTCTAGTTAAGGTGTTGGAAAAGAAGAAGGTAAGAATAAATGCGATAGAGCCAGGTTTTGTGGAGACTGCTTGGCATAATAATAGGTCTGATGAAAGCAGGAAAAGAATAGAGAACAAGGTAGCTGTTCATCGCTTTGCTACACCTGAGGAAATTGCTGATATGGCGGTATCGATTTTGAATAATGCTTACATGAATGGGGCAGTTGTGCCTATTCATGGAGGATATGATTATTTTTGATGATATTTTGACCTGAGTATCGCATACCATGAAAAGAGTGTGAATGTATAGCCACGTTCCTTGACAACTTCATATCTTACATTAGGAATTAATCCTTGCACTAATAATGCACATATGTTATTCTAGCAAAGCTGTGTAAATCGCAGTTCTTTTTCCGATCTGGAGAGGCTAAGCAGTTCTTGCAGATGCCAATTTCACTGAATGGAAAGAATAAATTTGAAGGAGGCATATGTGTATGCAAGATAACGAAACCTTAGACAATCAGATTCATAATTCAAAAGCCGAGGATAATGGTGCTAAGCTTATTTTTGAAAATCCAACACTATGTGCGCAGCTACTACGGGATTATTCTGGAATCAATCTGCTAAAAGATGTAAAACCAGAGGACATAACAGACGTTACAGAGCGTTATATTCCAATGTTTACAGAAGAGAGAAATGCTGATGTTGTCAAAAGGGTAAGGGTTAAAGAAGGTGAAGAAATCTTCATAGCCCTGATTGAACACAAATCAAGCGTAGATTATAATGTAAGTATGCAGATACTGCGTTACATGGTCTACATTTGGGACGACTATGAAAGGCGTGAAGAAAAGCGGGTATCGGGAATTAGTAAGCTTAAAGGCTTTAAGTATCCACCTGTTTTTCCTATTTTGTATTACAATGGTGAAAGTAGCTGGACTGCGAATAGGACGTTAAAAAGCAGGGTAGCACTGAGCGACATTTTTAGTCCATATATACCGAATTATGAATATCACCTGGTTAATACTGCTGATCATGGGAATGATGAACTAATTAAGAAGAATGATGGATTATCACTTCTTATGATTCTGAATAAGATAAGGGATACAGAAGAGTTTAGTTCTCTGAATCTGCCCAAGGACTATTTGGACAATCTATCTGCCAATGCACCTCAAGATGTATTAGATGTACTTGCTAGAGTAGTGGCAGTACTATTAAGAAAGCACCATGTTTCGGAGAATGAGGTTCAGGATTTTGTAAGTCAGATAAAGGAGCGTCATATGAGTGATTTATTTGCAAACTTTAAAGCTACTGTCAATGTTCAGGAAGAGCGTAGGATAGGGCGAAAGATTGGGCAAAAGATAGGGCAAAAGATAGGGCAAAGTATTGGCGAAGAAACCAAGTTGATAAAGCTGGTATGTAATAAACTTCAGAAAGGCTGGACTGCTGAGAAGATTGCTGACTTATTCGAGGAAGATCTTGGCTATATACAGAAGATAATTGAGGCTGCAATTGAGTATGCTCCTGACTATGATGCTGATAAGATTTATGAGAAATTACATGATGAGCAAGGTGATGCTATAAAAGCTTGATCAAGATATTTTTTGATGATAACTCCTGATGTAAGGTATGAAATTGCCTTTGTCAGGAGTTTTTTGTTTTTCTACATATGGACAGTATTAGCACTTCGAGGTGTCGAATTCCATGAAACTACAATCACTTCTATATCCCACTAAACAAATATGCAACGAAGAAGCTCTTTATCTCCACAGAGATGGGAGCTTACTTTCATTTGACGGCTTTTTTAATTTCTTTTACCTGGAAAAGCATCATAAATACTGCAGTATCGAGAGTTTGAGCCTGGAGCTGTCCATTAGAGGAATCAAAAAGCTTCAGATCATGCATGACAGTGATGTGATTGAGGAGTTTGTAATTGAGATACCTACTGCAAGCGGTATGGAGCGATTAAAAGGGATTACACCGGATCCGTTTTCAGAAGATAAACGGATTTCGATTGATCTGCCCTACAACCAATATGATCATGGCGTTTTCTGGTTTAGGGCTGAGATAGAAGAGACTGCTGCAGATTGGGATATATCTGGTTTTTACTGTGCTGATGGAAATAAAGCGGATGAAAGTCCTATAGAGATTGCAGTTAATATCTGTACTTATAAAAGAGAAAAATATGTAGTCAGGAATATGCGCTCGCTTATGGAGTGGCTTGAGGCTACGGATATAGATGATCATAGGCCGGAGGTGGCCGACCATCTGCATGTTTTTATTATTGATAATGCTAAAACGTTAAATG
>NZ_FMVS01000063.1 GCF_900102515.1 Butyrivibrio sp. INlla14 | reverse complement strand
TCGCTTATGGAGTGGCTTGAGGCTACGGATATAGATGATCATAGGCCGGAGGTGGCCGACCATCTGCATGTTTTTATTATTGATAATGCTAAAACGTTAAATGAAGATAATGAGTTTTCTGTCATTGTAAAAGAAAACCAGAATCTTTTGGATAAATTAATTAACGTGATACCTAATGCTAACACTGGTGGTGCTGGAGGATTTACCCGTGGAATGATAGAGGCTATTGACAGGAAAGAAAACTATAATTTAACACATGTGCTTCTAATGGATGATGATGCGATATTTGATCCAGATATCTTTGTTAGGTTGTATGGTGTATTGAAATTTCTTAGGCCAGAATACAAGGATATTACTGTGGGAGGAGCATTGTGGCGGCAAGATTATCCATTTATCCAGTATGCAGCCGGTGAATGGTACAAGCACATGGATATAATCAATGACATTCCTTCACTTGATTTACGTTCGTTTGAAGCCTGCACCAGACCTGAGATGTGCACTTCTGACAATGAATTACTCAGATATAGCGGCTGGTGGTGTTGCTGTTACAGCCTAAATACTGTGCGAAAAGATAATCTTCCAATGGAGCAGATGTTTATTCATATGGATGATATCGAGTATGAAAAGCGAAATAGACAAAAAGGGAATCCTGTTGCTTTTTTTAATGGAATTGGGGTATGGCACAAACCATTTGACACTGAGTTTCTTGGAGTTAAGACTTATTACAATACACGGAATTCACTTATCTTATCATCAAAACTTGAGAAGGACTTAGATTACCTTTACATGAAGAAGCGAGTGTGTCGTATGATGATTGGTAACTGTATGGATAACCGTTATCTTAAGGTGCATTTGATTTATATGGGCATTATGGATTTCCTAAAGGGGCGTGAGTGGTTTGAAAAATTAGACACTGAAGTCTATCATCAGTCCCTGCTACGATATGTTAAAGCATGGCAAGAAAAGATGCTGATCACGGATTTGGATGACCCTCGTATCAGGGCTTATAAAGGTGAAATAGTTAAATTTCAGAGTAATCCTATATCACTTGACGAAGTGCTTAGTACATATGAGAACCCAAACGTGCATCTGCCTTTTTTGAAGAAGATAACATTAAACGGGAAGTTGTTGCCATCTAAGAGGGATGTGGCTATAGTTTTCCCTTATGACAGACTTTGGAAAAAAGGATACAGGCTTAGCCGTTATGCCTTTGTACAAAGAGATCCAAATAAGATTTACTATGTAAAGAACAGTTTGTCTGAGAGACTTGCTCTTTTGTATATGCTTGTTATGGTTATGAAAAAATTCAATAAATCAGCATTGGATGAGTTCAGAGAATAGTATAGATAAGTGTTAGGGATGCTTATTCTTCATGCTTCCGATGGCAAGTTGTATCTATACGATATGGTAAATACAAAAAAAGAAGCAAGCACCCCGCTTAAGCAATAGCTGTACGGTAACAAACTCGCTTCTTTTGAAGCTATTATATTTGATAGTAGGAAAAAAGTAAAGAGCAAATAAACTTATCAAACATTTGGAACAGCACACCCTGAAAAGTGTGTGAATAAATAACCATGCTCCTTGACAACTTCATATCTTACATTAGGAATTAATCCTTGAACAATACTTTTGCATATGCTATCCTAGACAAGCTGTAACACACAAAGTTGTCTACAAGCTTACGATGAAGCATGACAAAGTGCAGGATAAGGTAGGTGGTATTATGGGCGGCAAGGTTTTAGATTTACCGGAGATCAGAATATTTCATGAAGGCAAGGCTGAGGGACTCAAGGAAGGCGAAGCAGAACGCAAGAAGCTTTCTGAGGAGAATGCAGAATTGGAAGAGGAGATTTCTTCTCTTAAGGCAGAACTTGAAAAGCTGAGGAAACAGATAAAGCAATAATATATTTCTCAATAGAATTAACTCCTAATGTAAGGTATGAAGATGCCTTTCGTTAGGAGTTTTTTAGTTGGTAATACAGAGGAGGAATTTATAAGACATGCTTATTGTGCTTGATGTACTTATGTTTATAGTTCCAGCTCTTTTCTCTATTACAATCCATGATTATCTGCGGCATGGAGAACTTTCCCTTAGAAGAAAACTTATATTTTTTTCGATATATCTTTTGCTGATAAATGCAATAACTCTTGCAGTTTCATATATGCGTGGAGTAAGAGAACTTAACTTTAGCGATATGACATTGTCTTACAGGCTTAAATATCTGGGACTTGGTGGAGTCCTTGGATTTCTAGTGCCGTTTATAGTATGTCTTTTGACTGAGGACATTATTACAATTGGCGGTTTTATACGTTATGGAAAGAGGTTTATAAGAGATATCAAAAGATATATGCCCTATGCGGTATGGGCTGCCAAGGCGGATCTTGGAGCTGAGGTTGCAAGCTCTTACCTTAACTGGCTCTGGTGGCTTATAGAGCCTTTCTGTATGATGATCATCTATACTGTTATCTTTGGGTATGTATTTAAGGCCAAAGAGCAGTATTTTCCAGTATTTATCTTCACGGGAATTACCATGTGGGGGTTCTTCTCAAGAAGTATCAATGGAAGTGTCAACACGGTGAGAAATGGCAAGGACATTATTACCAAGGTCTATATGCCCAAGTATATTCTTCTTTTATCCAAGATGTTTGTTAATGGCTTTAAGATGATGGTGTCTTTTGGAGTTATTGCCGTGATGATGCTGGCCTTTAGGGTGCCGGTGAGTTGGAACCTCATGTGGATGGTGCCCATACTTCTTGTGCTGTTTCTTTTTACCTTTGGAGTGGGATGCATCATGATGCACTATGGTGTGTATGTTAATGATCTTGGTTATATTACTGGGATTGTGCTGCAGATGATGATGTACTTGTCAGGGGTGTTCTATTCGATTTCCAAGAGAATTCCTGAGCCTTTCGGAGAGGTGATTGAGAAATTTAATCCAGTTGCTTTTTTGATCTCTGCAATGAGGTCTTCAATTTTGTACTGCGAGACACCAGGGATTATGGTAATAGCAGTATGGGGGCTTATTTCGCTGGTACTAATTGCACTAGGGGTGTTTACCATTTATTCCAATGAAAATGCTTATGTGAAGGTAATCTAAAGGAGCAGAAATGTCAAAAGAACTTGCTATTGAAGTTAAGGATGTGAGCATAAGCTACCGCATTCTGAATAATATATCCATACGCAGTACTCTTTTTCACAAGAAGACAAGAGATGAGGTTTTCGAGGCAGTTAAGGGAGTGTCTTTTGAAATTGAAAAAGGCGGGATACTGGGAATTATTGGAAAGAATGGAAGTGGCAAGTCTACGCTGCTTAGGTCTATTGCTGGGGTCTTTTCGCCTAATTCCGGATCTATTGATCTTCATGGACATTCGGTATCGCTCATGGCTCTTGGAGTTGGCTTTAAGCCGCTGCTTACAGGGCGGGCCAATATCATGCTGTCAGGGCTGCTTCTTGGATTTAAGGAAAAAGAGATCCAGGAGAGGATGGATGAAATCATCGAGTTTGCGGAACTCGGAGATTTTATAGACAGGCCGGTAAGAACCTATTCAAGTGGTATGCATTCCAAGCTTGCTTTTGCCATAACAGCAATGCTGGAGACTGATATCATGCTGGTAGATGAAGTACTTTCTGTTGGAGATGAGCGCTTTAAAAAGAAGAGTCTTGCCAAGATGAAGGAGCTGATTTCTGATGAGGATAGAACAGTAATCATAGTGTCTCATAGCATAGAGACCTTGAAAGAACTATGCGATAAGGTCATGTGGATGCATGACGGAGAGATCAGGGAAATGGGTGAGCCGGAGGCTGTCCTGGAAAACTATGCTGAGTTTATGAGGGCGTGACTTAGGTACCGTGCCCCCCTGAAAAGTGTGTGAACAAATAGTCCTGATTGAACACAAATCCAGCGTAGATTATAATGTCAGTATGCAGATACTGCGTTACATGGTCTACATTTGGGACGACTATGAAAGGCGTGAAGAGAAGCGGGCGCCTGGGACTATCACTTCTTATGATTCTGAATAAGATAAGGGATACTGAAGAGTTTAGTTCTCTGAATCTGCCCAAAGACTATTTGGACAATCTATCTGCCAATGCACCTCAAGATGTATTAGATGTACTTGCTAGAGTAGTGGCAGTACTATTAAGAAAGCATCATGTTTCGGAGAATGAGGTTCAGGATTTTGTAAGTCAGATAAAGGAGCGTCATATGAGTGATTTATTTGCAAACTTTAAAGCTACTGTCAATGTTCAGGAAGAGCGTAGGATAGGGCGAAAGATAGGGCAAAAGATAGGGCAAAAGATAGGGCAAAAGATAGGGCAAAGTATTGGCGAAGAAACCAAGTTGATAAAGCTGGTATGTAATAAACTTCAGAAAGGCTGGACTGCTGAGAAGATTGCTGACTTATTCGAGGAAGATCTTGGCTATATACAGAAGATAATTGAGGCTGCAATTGAGTATGCTCCTGACTATGATGCTGATAAGATTTATGCGAAATTACATGATGAGCATGGTGATGCTATAGAAGCTTGATCAAGATATTTTTTGATGATAACTCCTGATGTAAGGTATGAAATTGCCTTTGTCAGGAGCTTTTTTGTTTTTCTACATATGGACAGTATTAGCACTTCGAGGTGTTGCATTCCATGAAACTACAATCACTTCTATATCCCACTAAACAAATATGCAACGAAGAAGCTCTTTATCTCCACAGAGATGGGAGCTTACTTTCATTTGACGGCTTTTTTAATTTCTTTTACCTGGAAAAGCATCATAAATACTGCAGTATCGAGAGTTTGAGCCTGGAGCTGTCCATTAGAGGAATCAAAAAGCTTCAGATCATGCAT
>NZ_FMVS01000041.1 GCF_900102515.1 Butyrivibrio sp. INlla14 | reverse complement strand
GCTTTGAGCAAGTATTTTACCAGTTGAGCTTTTGCCTACATTTGAAATGCCAAATAAAAGAATATTCATAATAACCACCTTTCTTACAATATTATACCATATTACATTAGATTACACTATATATAAAATACAAAATATTGACAAAAAAATTCCGCATGCCACAAGGGCTTGCGGATGATTTACGCTTTATTCAACTTCTGAACTCGGGAGAAGTATATCTCGGACAATATTGAAATCTAAAGCCCGTGCCGGATTGGCGCGGATGAAAAATGAAGTAACATTGATAAGAAGCCCTGGTTAGTGTATAATATACGTTGCTAATTTGGGACTTCTTTAGTAATGAAAGGAGTCGCAGATGGGAAAAGATCTCAAAGGAAAGGAGATTGGAGACGGAATATATCAGCAGAAGAATGGGACATATTGTGCCAGATTTGTTGATAGATTCGGTAAAAGAAAATCAAAGCGCTCGAAGAAATTACAGGAAGTACGACAGTGGATTGCTGATGCTACTTATATAAACGAACACAGTGATTTAGACCAGGCTGCAGATATGTTAGTTGACGCCTGGTTTGATTATTGGATAAGCATTAAGAAGCAGACAGTACGACCTAATACGGTACGTAATTATACAGAACGGTATGAAATAAATATCAAGAAAGTTATCGGGAATAAGCTTCTTACAGAGGTTAAGCCTGTTCATTGCCAGAAAATCTTTACCAATATGGCTGATGAGGGATACAAATCATCCACCATTTTTCAGGCAAGGATAGCTCTTTACAATATGTTTGAGTTTGCCAAGGAAAACGATGTAATAATATCCAATCCGTGCAAGAAATCAGTGAAGAGTGATATGGGGAAGCCATCTACCAAAAAAGAAGCCTTAACGATAGACATTCAGAAGAAGTTTCTTGATGCTGTGTTAGGATACAGCTATGAGAATCAGTATCGTTTTGTGTTGCAAACTGGCCTTCGTACAGGAGAACTGATTGGCTTGAGATGGGATGACATTGATTTCAAGAACAAGACCATGAAGATTGAACGTACAATGGAGTACCGTTACAAGACAGGTGAGTGGAGAATTGGCCCTCCTAAAAGTAAGGCAGGGTATCGCACAATTCCGCTTACAGATGAAGCTATCCGTATCCTGGAAGAACAGAGAGCGAAAAATCGGAGTTTAAAACTTGTACCGATTGAATGGAGTAACACGGTATTTCTCTGTAAAAAAGGCACGCCGGTAAAGAATAGCACATATGATACAGGCTTGTTTAAGTATTGTGACCGTGTTGGCATTCCTAGATTTTCGATGCATGTACTCAGACATACATTTGCTACCAGGTGTATCGAAGGCGGAATGAAGCCTAAAACATTGCAGAAGATATTGGGACACTCTAATATCGGTATTACCATGAATCTGTATGTACATATTACAGAAGATGAAAAACAGAGAGAAATTGATCTTGTGGCTGATGCTTTAAAAGTGGTATAAAACTTAATGCCAAAAATGATCTCGTGGCACTCGATGTGGCACTCGGTCAAAAAGGCACATCGCAGAAAGCCCGTAAAATAAAGAAAAAAAGAAAGAGGTATATATAATATGAAACTTGGAATCGTAGGTTTACCAAACGTAGGTAAGTCAACACTTTTTAACTCACTTACAAATGCAGGAGCGCTTGCTGCGAACTATCCTTTCGCTACAATCGATCCTAACGTGGGAGTAGTAGCAGTACCTGACAAGAGGCTTAAGGCTCTTGGAGATCTTTATCATTCCAAGAAGGTTACCCCTGCAACTATCGAATTTGTTGATATTGCAGGACTTGTAAAGGGTGCTTCTAAGGGTGAAGGACTTGGAAACCAGTTCCTTGCTAATATTAGAGAGACAGATGCTATCGTGCATGTAGTAAGATGCTTTGAGGATCCTAACGTTGTACATGTAGATGGAAGCGTTGATCCAGCAAGAGATATTGAGACAATTAACCTTGAGCTTATTTTTGCGGATCTTGAGGTACTTGAGCGTAGAATTGCCAAGGTTACCAAGACTGCCAGAATGGACAAGACAGCAGCTAAAGAGCTTGAGCTTCTCAATAAGATCAAGGCTACTCTTGAAGATAACAAGATGGCAAGAGAGCTTGAAATTGAGGATGAAGATGAGAAGGCACTTATGAACAGCATGGATCTTCTCACATGGAAGCCTGTTATCTACGCTGCAAATGTCAAGGATGATGATCTTGCAGATGATGGCGCTTCTAACCAGTATGTACAGGCTGTAAGAGATCTGGCAGCTAAGTCAGGAAGCGAAGTATTTGTTATCAGCGCTCAGATCGAGGCTGAGATTTCTGAGCTCGACGAGGATGAGAAGGCTGAGTTCCTTGATAGCCTTGGCCTTACTGAGTCAGGTCTTGATAAGCTCATTGCAGCAAGCTACAGAACTCTTGGACTTATGAGCTTCCTTACATCTGGAGAGGATGAGACAAGAGCATGGACAATCAAGATCGGTACTAAGGCTCCACAGGCAGCAGGTAAGATCCACACTGACTTTGAGAGAGGATTCATCAAGGCTGAGGTTATCAACTACGAGGATCTTCTTCGTGAAGGCTCACTCTCTGCAGCAAGAGAAAAAGGACTTGTCCGCATGGAAGGTAAAGAGTACGTCGTTCAGGATGGGGATGTGATTCTATTTAGATTTAACGTGTGATACTGCAAAACATCGCAGAAATATTGATGTGTAAGACAATGCAAGCTCGCTTGCGTATTGGTTTACATATCAATATTTGTATGAGGCGCGCAGCGCCTCAACGAGGAATTACGAAGTAATTCCGAGTCTGCGATGTGACAATATCGAGTCTGCGATGTGACAATTCCGAGTCTGCGATGTCGCTTTATTTATAACAATGAGGAGGATACTATGCCTGACATAATGGGGAAAATGGATATTGCATTTCCGAATCTGCATATCTATTTAAAAGATGTTCCGAAGTCATTTTCAATCTTCGGCTTTGATATAGCTTTGTATGGGGTGATCATAGGCCTGGGATTTTTCCTGGCGCTGCTGCTTATTTCCCATATGGCCAAGAAAACTGGCCAGAATCCAGATGATTACTGGGATATAGCGGTTTATATCATTGTCTTTTCTATAATAGGAGCAAGGATTTATTATGTGTTCTTCGCCTGGGATTATTACAAGGATAATCTCATAAGCGTTCTGTATATCAGAAATGGCGGACTTGCCATTTACGGAGGTGTTATCGCGGGCTTCCTTACGGCCTTCATTTATACCAGGATCAAGAAAAAGAGCTTTCTTATGATGGCAGATACTATCATGTATGGACTTCTTCTTGGACAGCTGATTGGTAGATGGGGAAATTTCACTAACAGAGAAGCGTTTGGAGAATACACAAATGGGCTTTTTGCCATGAGACTTCCTGTTGATGCTGTCAGGGGCGGCGAGATCACAGCTCTTATGAAAGAGCATATGAGCGCAGCCACAAATTACATTCAGGTGAGCCCTACATTCTTATATGAGAGTCTTTGGAATCTGTGCCTGTTGATACTTCTTTTTATCTACTGCAAACACAAGAAGTTTAACGGCGAGATAGTTCTTTTGTATCTTGCAGGCTATGGCCTTGGCAGGGCATGGATTGAGGGCCTTCGCACAGATCAGCTGATCATGCACACTACAGGACTTCCAGTTTCACAGATGCTGGCTATATGTCTTGTGATCTTTGGAGTTTTGGCGGATGTTATAGTACGAATCAGGATCAAGGGAAAAGAAGTTTCCACCTGGCCTGAAGCAGTAGAAGCGAAAAAAGAGACATCTGAAAAAGAGACAGAAACAGAATAAGGAACAAGTTATATTGAAGATAGCAAAAGAGTTATTTATTACTTGAAAGAGTGATAGATAGCTCTTTTTTTATTAATTTTTCATAAATAAAAATTCTGTTCTACAACATATTCTTACTCTTTTATTACCCACCACAACATATATTTAACATTTGTTAATTTGCTAATTTGGATGCAAAAACGGGGTTGTTTTAATAAAAAAATTAACCTATAATACATTTAGGTGGTAAAAAGTGTCACAAAGTGGTAAAAAGTGGTAGAAAAAGTGGTAAAATAATTTGGGAACAGCGTTTAAAGGTGAATACAGTCATTCCATAGATGCTAAGGGAAGACTCATAATGCCTGCTAAATTCCGCGAACTCCTTGGCGAACAATTTGTGGTGACTAAGGGATTTGACGGATGCCTTTTTGTGTTCTCAGAAGAAGGGTGGGAAGCCTTTGAGGAGAAACTTCAGGCCCTTCCTATGGATAAACCTGAGGCCAGAATGCTGGGAAGATTCTTTATCGCTGGAGCCATCGATGCTGAAGTGGACAAGCAGGGCAGAATACTGATTCCTGCAAATCTTTTAGCTCATGCCAAGATAGAGAAAGAGGCTGTGATCGCCGGTGTGGGCAACAGAGCTGAAATCTGGAGCAAGGCTGAGTGGGAGAAGGCTAGCACCTTTGATGACATCAACAGTATTGCTGCGAAGATGAGTGAATATGGCTTAAGCATTTAAGCCATGCGCATCCAAGTCAGATAACAGACATATTGCTTGCAAGAATGGCTTATACACAAAGGAAAAGAGATGGAATTTAAACATTATTCGGTGCTTCTTAATGAGTGCCTGGACAATTTGAATATTAAGCCTGATGGAATCTATCTTGATGGTACTCTGGGCGGAGCCGGTCACTCTTTTCACATAGCTGAGAGACTTACCGCGGGCGGACATCTCTACGGGACTGACCAGGATGAGGATGCTATTGCTGCGGCTACTAAGAGACTTGAGCCCTTTGCAGACAGAGTCACTATTATCAGAGATAATTACGAGAACGCAGTTACAAGACTCCGTAATCTTGGAGTTACGGGCGTGGATGGAATTCTTTTGGACCTTGGAGTATCTTCCTATCAGCTTGATAACGCTGAAAGGGGATTTACCTACAAGGAGGATGTGCCTCTTGATATGAGAATGGATCAGAGACAGACCCTTACAGCCAGAGATATTGTCAATGACTATTCTGAGACAGAAATCTTCCACATCATAAGAGACTATGGCGAGGACAAGTTCGCCAAGAACATCGCCAAGCACATCTGCATAGAGAGAGCTAAGGCTCCAATTGAGACTACATTCCAGCTTAACGACATTATAAAGGCAGCAATTCCAGCCAAGATGAGGGAAAAGGGAGGACATCCTTCCAAGAGAACCTATCAGGCTATCAGGATTGCGCTCAACAGAGAACTAGATGTTTTACAGAACTCCCTTGATGGATTCATAGATTTTTTGAATCCGGGAGGAAGACTATGCGTTATAACCTTCCATTCACTGGAAGATCGTATAACCAAGAATAACTTCCGAACAAATGAGAACCCTTGCACTTGCCCACCCAACTTCCCAGTTTGCGTGTGTGGCAAGGTCTCCAAGGGTAAGGTTGTGACCAGGAAGCCAATTCTGCCAAGCGATGAAGAGCTTGCAGAAAATAAGAGATCACAGAGCGCCAAGCTTAGAGTATTTGAGAAAGCTGGCAAATGAGTTTTGGACGAAGTACAGAAATTCAGAAAATCGGAAATTTAGAATAGAAAAGGAGGATGAACATGGCAAACAGATATGTTTATGGAAATACTGTTAGAAAAGTTAATAGACCAGATAGTCAGCCCAGGCCACTCCATGTTCAGCCTGAGAGAAAAAGAAGACATCATATGAGCCTTGGCTATTTGCTGTTTTTATCAGTGGCTGTCATACTAATGGTTGTGACTCTGTCCTGGTATATTTCTCTTCGGTCACAGATCACAAACTCTGTCAAGAACATAGCTACACTTGAGAGTCAGCTTAACACATTGAAACAGGAGAATGATGAGGCGTATAATAGAGCGAATGGAAATGTTGACCTCGAGGAGGTTAAGAGAATAGCCATTCAGGAATATGGAATGACCTACGCATCAGAGGGACAGATCGTTACTTACTCTGATGGAGGCGGCAACGACTATGTTCGTCAGGTCGCTCCGATTCCACAAAGTGATGGAAAGTGATGTGCCATAGATGAGACAAAAGAAAAAGAAAAAGCCAAATGGTCAGAAATTTACTTACGGAATGAGAAAAAAGCTGTTAGTACTATTTGTTTTAGTACTAATGGCTTTCGTTGGATTAGGGGTCAGACTTATTCTGATCACTCAGAATAATGGAGAAGAGTACGAGAGGCAGGTTTTGTCACAGCAGCAGTTTGACTCAACAACCTTGCCATTCAGGCGAGGAGAGATACTTGATGCCAACGGAACAATCCTTGCCTACAGTGAGAAGGTCTACAACCTGATCCTGGATGCCAAGCTTCTTTTAAGAGATGATAAATATCTCGAGCCTACTTTAAAAGCTCTCGTAACTGAATTTGAGCTTGATGGAGGGCAGATCAGAAACTATCTTAGTGATCATCCAACATCCCAGTATTATGTCTTGGCCAAAAAGCTATCTTATGAGCAAATAGCTGATTTTCAGGAGATGATAACTCCCGGTACAGAAAAATATGATGAAAACATCCAGGGTGTCTGGTTTGAATCAGGATACATAAGAAAGTATCCAAATGGGTCACTGGCCTGCGATATCATTGGTTTTACAACTGGTGATAACAATGGTATGTATGGCCTTGAGGAATACTACAACGATGTTCTGAGTGGAACTACAGGAAGAGAGTACGGCTACATTGATGACGACTCCAATCTTGAGAGAACTACAATTCCTCCAACTGATGGAGATAGCATAGTTACTACAATTGATGGTAATCTTCAGAATATTGTTGAGAAGTATCTTCAGGAATTTAATGACGAGTATGCCAACAACGTTCGTGAGGGTAATGGAGCCAACAATGTGGGCTGTATCATGATGAATGTTGATACAGGCGAGATTCTGGCTATGTCAAGTTACCCCTTTTACGACCTGAATGACCCAAGAGATACATCAAGGCTTATTGGTATGCCTGCAGTTGATGAAAAGGGCAATAAGATAAAAGGTGAGTCAATTTATGACTCAGGCGTTTATATCACAGAGGACATGCTCTCTACTTTTACCAGCGAGCAGCTATATCAGAACTATAACGCTCTTTGGAAGAACTTCTGTATAACAGATACCTACGAGCCTGGATCTGTTGCCAAGCCCTTTACAGTTGCTACTGGCCTTGAGACAGGGGCTATTACAGGTAACGAGGTGTACAATTGTACCGGCTCTCTTGAGGTTGGTGGATGGGATATCAAGTGCCACAACGTCTACGGCGATGGACAGGTTTCAGTTGAGCGAGGAATTGAGATTTCCTGTAACGTTGCAATGATGTATATTGGTCAGTCCATTGGAATTGATGATTTTACCAAGTTCCAGAGACAGTTTGGATTTGGACTTAAGACCAACATTGACCTTGCAGGAGAAGCTAGAACAGAGGGACTTACTTACAAGTCTACAGATATGGTTCCTACTGACCTTGCGGTCAATACTTTCGGACAGGGCTTTAACGTAGACATGATCGAGATGATCACAGCCTACTGCTCACTTATAAATGGTGGCTATTTCTACGAGCCTCATGTGGTAAAAAAGATAGTTAATTCAAGTGGTGCTACAGTCAAGAACATTGAGCCAAGAGTATTAAGACAGACAGTTTCCCAGAGTACTTCTGATAAGATAATCCAGTACTGCGAAGCGGTTGTAATGGGAGATGAAGGTACAGGTAAGACTGCAAGACCAGCGGGCTACAGGATAATTGGTAAGACTGGAACAGCCCAGACTCTTCCTCGTGGTAACCATCAGTACGTTGTATCTTTTATGGGAGCAGCTCCTGCTGATGACCCCAAGATTGCAGTTTATGTAGTAGTAGACAGGCCAAACGTTGCAGATCAGTCTACATCAACAAGACTTGCTACAACCCTTGTCAGAAAGATCCTTACAGAAGCACTTCCATATCTCAACATTCCTATGACTGAGGAACTATCTGAAAAGGAACAGCAAGAACTTGCTGAGCTTCGTGAAAAGATGATTACTCCTCCTCTTGCAGAAGGTGCTGAGAGCTCAGAAGCTGCAAGCACAGAATCTTCTGAGGAGAATATAGAAGAAGTTGAGATTCAGGTAGAAGAAACTGGAGATACAGAAGAAAAGCCAGCTATCTGGGAGTCGTTTGACGTTGACCCTACAACGGGGTATTATATTGACCCGGACACAGGTAATCTTTTAGACCCTGTAAATGGAAGTCCTTCCGGATCAGATGAACTACCTGATTTTGGAAATGATGAAAAGTGGAATAGTAGCGAGGGAAGTAGCGGTGAGTGATTATTTATTGAGAATACTGATACCAGTTTTTGTAGGATTTATTATTGCAGCAATCATTGGTCCCTGGATCATTGAAATGCTAAGAAGCCTTAAGGCAAGACAGACTGAAAGAGAAGAGGGCCTTGAGTCCCACAAGAAGAAGCAGGGAACACCTACAATGGGAGGAATTATATTCCTTATACCTTTTCTTTTGATTGGAATATTCTATGCAAGCAGTCATAAAGAGATAATTCCGGTGCTGATCCTGACCTTTGGCTTTGGAGTGATCGGTTTTCTTGATGATTATATCAAGGTTGTAAGAAAGCATAACGAAGGTCTTAAGCCTATGCAGAAACTCTTGGGACAGCTTATTGTAGTTGTTCTTTTTGCAGTATATGTCAGCATCTTTACTGACATTTCTCTGGCCATGACCATTCCTTTTACAAATATAACCTTGGATTTTGGAATATTTAATTATCCTGTTCTTTTCTTTATTGCTCTTGGAACAGGTAATGCAACCAACCTTACAGACGGCGTTGACGGCCTGTGCGCATCAGTAACCGCTGTAGTATCCGTATTTTTTATATTTGCAGCGAAGTTCTATGGAGCAACTGGTTCAGAAGTAATGGCTTCAGCCATGTTGGGAGCTCTTTTGGGATATCTTATATATAACGTATATCCTGGAAAAGTCATGATGGGAGATCTTGGATCTCTTGCTATAGGCGGCTTTGTAACAAGTATGGCCTATATGATGAAGCTCCCGATCTTTATTGTGATCTTTGGCATTATCTATTTTGCGGAGACAGTGTCAGTTATCATGCAGGTTACCTATTTTAAGGCAACTCATGGTAAAAGAATTTTTAGAATGGCACCACTTCACCATCACTTTGAAAAGGGTGGCTGGTCAGAGACAAAGGTTGTAAACGTATTTACAACAGTGACAATACTGGCGTGCCTTCTAGCATATGCGGGACTTAGGTAAAAGATATAGTTATGGCGATAATATGGATAAAATGATTTAAATGGTAACCGGATATTATCTGGAAATCATTAAAAAAATTAAGAAATACAGAAGGAAGTTACAATGACAGCAGATTTAAAAGGAAAAAAAGTTCTGGTTATCGGTTCTGGCCTTTCAGGTGTAGGATCAGTAAATCTTCTCAATAAGATAGGCGCATTGCCTGTTGTTCTTGAGGAAAATACTAAGGTTACAGAGGAAGACATCAGAAATAAGCTACACGAGGAAGACAGAGACAAGACTGAAATAATTATTGGCACAATAGAGGATTCAAAGCTTGATGAAATAAGCCTTACAGTTCCATCACCAGCTGTACCTCTTGATGCGCCTACTGTAATGCGTATCAAGGATAAGAATATCCCTATCTGGAGTGAGATAGAGCTTGCCTATAATTTTGCAAAGGGCAAGATGGTAGCTATCACAGGAACAAATGGTAAGACTACTACAACAACTCTTGTGGGCGAGATCATGAAGGCTCATTTTGGAAAGGCATATGTAGTCGGTAATATCGGCGTTTCCTATGCTGAGAGTGCTCTTGAAATGACAGAGGATAGCGTTACTGTTGGAGAAATCAGCTCTTTTCAGCTTGAGGCGGTAGATAATTTCCACGCCAACGTTTCAGCTATTTTGAATATTACTCCAGACCACCTGAACAGGCACCACACAATGGAGTGCTACGCTCAGATGAAGGAGAATATCACTCATAATCAGACTCAGGAAGATACCTGCGTTCTTAATTATGACAACGAATATACCAGGGATTTCGGTACAAGGTGCCCAGCCAGAGTTGTCTTTTTCTCAACAAAAGAAAAACTTACTGACGGCTTCTATCTTGATGGCGAGGACATTTTCATGAGCACAGCAGGAAATGCAATGAAGGTTATGAATATCCATGATATGAACCTTGTAGGCATGTGCAATGTAGAAAATGTTATGGCGGCTATTGCAATGTCACTTGCTATGGAGGTACCTCTTGCAACTATCCTTGAAGTTATCAGGAATTTCAAGGCTGTAGAGCACAGAATTGAGTTTGTTGCTACTAAGCGTGGCGTTGACTATTACAATGATTCAAAGGGAACTAACCCTGATGCTGCAATTCAGGGCATCAGAGCTATGAGCAAGCCTACAATCCTCATCGGAGGAGGGTACGATAAGGGAAACGAGTACGATGAGTGGATCGAGAGCTTTGGAGATACAGTAAAGCTCCTTGTTCTCATCGGACAGACAAGAGACAAGATAGCAGAATGTGCACAGAAACACGGCTTTACTAATTATGTTTTCAAGGATACTTACGAGGAAGCGCTTAATTTCTGCACAGAGAGCGCACAGCCGGGAGATGCAGTTCTTTTGTCACCAGCCTGCGCAAGCTGGGATATGTTCCCAAATTACGAGACTAGAGGCAAAAAGTTTAAGGAATACGTAAACAAATTGTCTGACTAAACTGTATTAAATTATTAGAGAGATAACGAAGGCTCTTTGCCTGCACAGGGGGGAATTTTGACAAAGCCAGCTTTTTTAACAAAACCAAGAGAAGAATCATATGTGGATTACAGTCTGATATTTATAGTTCTGTTTTTGATCTCATTTGGACTTATCATGCTTTATTCCACAAGCTCATATGCCGCTGCGATCAGTACCGGGGATTCTGCGTATTATTTTAAACACCAGATGGGACCTACGATCATAGGGCTTATTGGCATGATTGGCTTTTCTTATTTCCCACACAGGTTTTTGCAAAAGCTCTCGGTGCCGATTTATATTTTTGCGGCAGCACTTCTTTTTCTCATTATTCCTTATGGAAAAGAGATCAATGGTGCCAAGAGATGGCTTATCATCAGTGGTGTATCGATTCAGCCTGCCGAGATTGCCAAGTTTGCCGTAATCATCTTTTCAGCAACTATGATCATCAAGCTCAGAAAGAACCTTACTACGGTTAAGGGATTTATGGTTGCATTAGTGTTCCCGCTGATCATTGCCTTTATGGTTTATAAGATCACTAAAAACCTGAGTTCTGCAATTATCATCTTGGGTATCACGATCATCATGCTCTTTGTTTCTACACCGGGCTATAAGCTCTACGTGTTGTCTGCTACAGCGATACTTGCGGTTGTGGCAGTTGGCGTGTATCTAATAGCCCATGCTGAGGACAGCAGTAGCATGAACTATAGATTTATACGAGTTCTGGCCTGGCTTGATCCTGCTGCTTATGCCAGCGATAAGAGCTTCCAGACTATTCAGGCTCTTTACGCCATTGGCTCTGGCGGCTGGGCAGGTAAGGGACTTGGCGAGAGTATGCAGAAGATGAAGCTTCCGGAAGCTCAGAACGATATGATCTTTTCTATCATATGCGAGGAACTTGGGCTCCTTGGCGCACTGGCTGTTATGTTCATGTTCTTTTTGCTGATCTGGAGACTTATGATCATAGCCAACAACGCCAATGACATGTATGGAGCTCTTTTGACTATAGGAGTTATGGCGCATATTTCTATCCAGGTTATCCTGAATATCGCCGTAGTGACCAATACGATTCCTAACACAGGAATTACGCTGCCCTTTATAAGTTACGGCGGATCTGCGGTCATATTTCAGCTGGCAGAGATTGGAATTGCACTGAATGTGGCCAGAAGTATTGGTAAATAATGGAAAAGACTTAACTGGGGGAGATGTAGTTCTTTTACATGGCAAAAAAGAGAAGAAAAAGGGCCGTAAAGCGGCGAAGAAGACAATATGAATATCGGCCTGGGCTAAGAGAGAGGCTTGAGGATTTTCACCCGATAGAGAGCATTAAAAACTCGTTTCAGACCAGTAGGAGTTTGTATATAATAATTGGTATTTTATTTCTGCTTCTTCTGGGGTGCGGGATTGCCGTTAAATATGTGGCAAACACCTACACTGTGACTAACATTTATGTCAGCGGCAATACCCATTACACCAATGAAGAAATCATTGATATGGTCATTACCGATAAGCTTAGTCACAATTCCTTGTATCTTTCGCTTAAATACAGGAATAAGAGCATTGAAAACGTTCCGTTTGTCGAGAAAATGGACGTGGACATTGTCTCACCTGATACTATCAGGATAAATGTCTATGAGAAGGCTGTGGCAGGATATATAGCTTATCTTGGGCATTACATGTACTTTGACAGGGATGGAATAGTGGTTGAGAGCTCAATGGAGCCTTCTGACTCGGTTCCGCAGGTCTTGGGCCTTGATTTTAACTATGTTATCCTCTACGAGAAACTTCCAGTGGAAAATGAGACAGTATTTGCCGAAATTTTGGATATAACACAGCTGCTTGATAAGTATAATTTACACGCTAATAAGATATTTTTTGATACAGAATACAATGTATATCTCTATTTCGACGGTGTTGAAGTTAGTTTGGGAACCCGTGAATTTATAGATGAAAAAATAATACAACTTCAGTACATATTGCCTAACCTGGAAGGAAAAAAAGGTATCTTAGAGATGAAAGATTTTGACGATGATACCAAAAACGTTACATTTGAAGAGAAAAAATAGCAAATTGTTTTCGAAAAACCAAAAATTTAGAATAAAAAAACGGGTTGATAATTGAAAGAAAAAATCGTATCATAGCTATTAGGAGTTTATGAGGTTTGTGAAGGAGGAGTAATCTTGCTGGAGATAAAGTCAAATGAGGCTGAATCTGGCTGCAAAATCATCGTAGTTGGGGTTGGCGGCGCAGGTAATAATGCTGTAAATAGAATGGTAGATGAAAATATTACCGGTGTAGAATTCATCGGTATTAATACTGATAAGCAGGCTCTTCAGCTCTGCAAGGCACCTAAGCTTTTACAGATTGGTGAGAAGCTTACCAAGGGTCTTGGTGCAGGTGCTAAGCCAGAGATTGGACAGAAGGCTGCAGAGGAGAGCGCAGAGGAGATTTCTGCTGCACTTAAGGGCGCAGATATGGTATTCGTTACCTGTGGTATGGGTGGCGGAACCGGTACTGGTGCTGCTCCTGTAGTTGCCAAGCTTGCCAAGGACATGGGAATCCTTACTGTAGGCGTAGTTACTAAGCCTTTCAGTTTCGAAGCTCGTGTTCGTATGCAGAACGCTATGCTTGGTATACAGAATATTAAATCTAATGTAGATACACTTATCGTTATTCCTAATGATAAGCTTCTTCAGATTGTTGACAGACGTACTACAATGCCTGATGCACTCAAGAAGGCAGATGAAGTACTTCAGCAGGCTGTTCAGGGAATTACTGATCTTATCAATGTTCCTGCAGTTATCAATCTTGACTTTGCTGATGTTCAGACAGTTATGAAGGATAGAGGAATCGCTCATATCGGTATTGGTAGTGGTAAGGGCGATGACAAGGCTACAGATGCTGTTAAGATGGCTGTTGAGTCTCCACTTCTTGAGACTAAGATCAATGGCGCATCTAATGTTATCATCAATATTTCTGGTGATATCACTCTTGCAGATGCATCTGATGCTTCCGAGTATGTTCGTAGTCTTGCAGGAGATGACGTTAATGTTATCTTTGGTGCAATGTACGATGAGAGCAAGACAGATACATGTACAATTACTGTTATTGCTACAGGTATTGAGGATAAGATCAATACTGTTGTTAAGCCAGCTGCCACAGCAACTGCAACTCCTCACGTTGGAGTTTCTCCAGTTCAGGCACAGAGCCAGGTACAGCCTACAGTAGTTCCACTTCAGGCTTCACCTGCAACACCTCTTCAGGCAGTTGTTAGCCCTATGCCTACAGCAAGCGCTGAGAGCGTTAACACAGTTAATATTGCAAGACCTACCCAGCCACTTACTCTTAACAAACCTTCAGAGATCAGAAGCACAGTAGAACCTAAGTCACTTAAGATTCCTGATTTCCTTCAGAGAAAGTGATTTAAGGATTTGATTTTCGATTTATAGGATAAAGATTTAGCCCTTGTTTCCGCGATGCGGGAACAAGGGCTTTTTTGGGGGTTATATTGGTTACTGTGCAAGCTGAGACTTTATGGCTTATACGAAAATGGAGTGCAGGCTTGTTTGCATGTAAGCCAGGGTTCTGGTGGTTTTATACGAAAATGCAGTGTAGGCCAGATTTCGTATAAGCCACCACTCTAGTGGCTTTATACGAAAGTGAATAGAAGCCGCAAATGCATATAAACAAGTTTTAGGTTGTATTGCAAGCTGAGACTTTATGGCTTATACGAAAATGGTGTGCAGGCTTGTTTGCATGTAAGCCATGCCTCTAGTGCCCTTTATACGAAAGTGGCTTGCATGCCAGTTTTCATGCAAGCCACCACTTTAGCGGCTTTACACGAAAGTGCATAGATGCCGCAAATGCATATAAACAAGTTTTAGGTTGTAGTGCAAGCTGAGACTTTATGGCTTATACGAAAATGGAGTGCAGGCTTGTTTGCATGTAAGCCAGGTTTCTGGTGGTTTTATACGAAAATGCAGTGTAGGCCAGATTTCGTATAAGCCACCACTTTAGTGGCTTTACACGAAAGTGCATAAAAGCCACAAATGCATATAAACAAGTTTTAGGTTGTATTGCAAGCTGAGACTTTATGGCTTATACGAAAATGGTGTGCAGGCTTGTTTGCATGTAAGCCAGGGTTCTAGCGCCCTTATACGAAAGTGTAGTGAAGGCCAGATTTCGTATAAGCCACCACTCTAGTGGCTTTACACGAAAGTGCATAGAAGCCACAAATGCATATAAACAAGTTCAAATTCTTTCTCTTTTTTCTAATTCCTTAATGTTTCATTTAAGTAATTTTTAGGTAACTTCCCCATAATAAGACCATAAGCTACAGACGGATCAAACAAGGCAACCAAAGAAAGAGAGATTAGAAGCATGAAAAAGAGAAAACAAATTTTAGCCATATTACTTCTAAGTGCAGCGCTAGCTGCTACAGGATGCAGCACAACTCTTGCTAGTGGCGCAAGCTCAGAAGTATCACAAGATAGTGAAAGTTCAGCAGAAGATGCTGTAAGTTCCAATTCAGATCAGAACCAGTCAACTGATGGAAATGCCTCAGAAGATGCAAATGCTAGCGTAGGCAACAATGAGACAGCAGATCCGCAGGCAAATGGCCAGTTCCCGGGAGGAGCAGGTCCTCAGGGGTTCAACGGCTCCGGATCTTCAGTTGCATCAACTGCACTTGACCTAACAACAATTCTTGATTTTGAAAACATGTTCAGCGATAGAGATCTTGAGCAGGAGGCAGATTTAGGTGAAGCTCAGAACCTGACTCTGGAGAGTGGAAAAGACATAACTATCACCGAAGAAGGTGTTTATGTGATAAGCGGCACAGCCACTGACTGCACAATAATTGTAGAAGCAGATGATACTGCTAAAGTCCAGCTGGTGCTCGATGGAGTATCAATCACAAATACTGATTTCCCAGCTATCTACGTCAAAAACGCTGACAAGGTATTTGTTACAACAACTTCATCAAGCAATACACTTACGGTAAGCGGAACCTTTACTGCTGATGGAGAGACAAACACAGACGCAGTTATCTTTTCCAAAGATGACATTACATTTAACGGAACAGGCACTCTTACAATCAATTCTTCAGCAAATGGCATTACCAGCAAAAACGACGTGAAATTCACAGGCGGGACATACACTATCACTTCCGCAGAAGATGCAATTGAAGCTGGCGATTCAATCAGAGTATGCGATGGTTCTTTTACCATCAAATCGGAAAAAGATGCCCTTCATAGCGAAAACACAGATGATGACACCACAGGATATGTATATATCAGCGGAGGAAGTTTTGATATCGACGCTACTGACGATGGAATCCAGGCCACAACTTATCTTGTGATTGACGGCGGAACAATTGATGTAAACGCAGCAGAGGCACTTGAAGGAACCTACATTCAGATAAATGACGGAACAATAAACATCTACGCCACAGATGATGGAATCAACGCTTCCACAAAGTGCAGCACAATAGGCCCTGTTATTGAAATCACAGGTGGCGATCTCAAGATAGAGATGGGCAGCGGTGACACAGATGCACTTGATGCCAACGGGGCGCTGATCATCACAGGCGGAAACATCGATATTACAGCTCAGTTCGCATTTGATTATGACACCGAAGCAACCTTCACAGGCGGGACAATTACAGTAAACGGCGAAGAAGTTACAGAAATCACAGAGTCCATGATGATGGGCGGCGGAGGCTTCGGAGGACGAGGCGGCATGGGCCCTCAGGGACAGATGAATGGTCAGGGCGGCACACCACCACAAGGAGATATGAACTCTCAGGGCGGCACACTACCAGAAGGCAGTGATCAGCAGTTTGGCACACCTCCACAGGATAATCAGAATGGTCAGACAATGGGCCGAGGAGGCAAATTCAAACAAAACCAGCAAACAACCCAGTCCCAGGAGTCTACAGAACAAGCTAGCAACTAAGGCTTTGCACCTGAAATTGCCAGAGCAATCAAGCAACTAAGACTCTGCACCCGAAATAACCAGAGCAATCAAGCAACTAAGAATATGCGAATCATTCCACAGCTTTGAATTTCGCAATTCTATATCAATTACAATACATCATAGAGAGGAACAACAATGGCAGGCTTTAAAGACGTATTTGAAAGAATCGAACTTAAATTTTTACTGGATGAAATGCAGTACAGAGCGCTCATGAAAAGGCTTGAGCCCATCGCCAAGGTCGATAGCTATGGGCAGACATCCATACTCAACATATACTTTGACACTCCGGACTTTCAGCTAATCGAAAAATCCCTTGAAAAGCCGGTATACAAAGAAAAGCTAAGACTCCGCACCTACGGAATCCCTGAGGATGACACAAATGCTTTTATCGAGATCAAGAAAAAGTATAAGGGCGTCGTATACAAAAGGCGCATTTCCATGGGCTACGAGGACGCTTTAGACTATCTCTTGGAGGGAAAAGAGCCAGAAAAGCCCAGTCAGATTTCCCATGAAATAGACTACTTTATGCAGTACTACAAGGGAATAAGGCCTGCCATGGCTATTTCCTACGATCGAATCGCTATGGCGGGAATAAATGATCCCGACCTTAGGATCACCTTTGACACCAATATCAGATGGAGACGTGATAACCTCTCTCTTAAATGCGGCAACACAGGAAAAGACATACTTCTTCCAGGTCAGCACCTGATGGAGCTCAAAATTGCAGGCGCAATGACCATGGAAATGGCACACATACTAGACGAGCTTAATATACGCCAGACCTCTTTTTCCAAGTACGGAAAAGGCTACACCGACTACATGACAGAGCTTATTGAGAGAAACAAAAAGAAAAATGCCCGCATCCAGCAGTTTCGCGAAGCTGTATAAGTATTATTAATCGATGAAATTAAAAGGAGAATTCAAATGACAACAGATCTTATTTTTGGAACCATAATGACAAGCGGCACAATCTCAGGAGTTAGCTTTATCATAGCTACTCTCTGTTCACTTGTAATAGGCTGCTTTATCGCCTTCATGTACACTTTAAAGAACAACTATTCAAAGAGCTACATAGTTACCCTGGCTCTTCTTCCTGCCATCGTTCAGGTAGTAATTATGCTTGTTAACGGCAATATCGGAGCCGGAGTTGCAGTAGCAGGCGCCTTTTCACTGGTACGTTTCCGTTCAGCTCCTGGTACAGGAAAAGAGATCACAAGTATCTTCCTGGCCATGGCTGTAGGCCTTGCAACAGGTATGGGCTACATCGGAATCGCTGCTATTTTTGCAGTTATCATCACACTTGCAAATCTCCTTCTCTCAAGCCTTTCATTTAAGGGAATCGGCCTTGAGGAAAAGACCTTAAAGATCACAGTTCCAGAAAGTCTTGATTTTGAAGGAATTTTTGATGACATTTTCATGCGCTATACAAATACAGCAAATCTTGAAGAGGTTAAGACATCAGGAATGGGTAGCCTTTACAAGCTTACTTACAAGGTAGTATTAAGGGATAAGGCTTCAACTAAGGGCATGATCGACGAAATCAGGCAGAGAAACGGAAATCTTGAAGTTACTTGTTCAAGACCAGTCATGGTAAAGGCTGAGGAACTTTAAACTTGTTTATATGCATTTGTGGCTTTTATGCACTTTCGTGTAAAGCCGCTAAAGTGGTGGCTTGCATGAAAACTGGCATGCAAGCCACTTTCGTATAAAGGGCACTAGAGGCATGGCTTACATGCAAACAAGCCTACACACCATTTTCGTATAAGCCATAAAGTCTCAGCTTGCACTACAACCTAAAACTTGTTTATATGCATTTGTGGCTTTTATGCACTTTCGTGTAAAGCCGCTAGAGTGGTGACTTATACGAAATCTGGCCTGCACTACACTTTCGTATAAAACCACCAAAAACCTGGCTTACATGCAAACAAGCCTGCGCATCTCTTTCGTATAAGAAAGGCACTAAAGTTTTACTAGTGATAACAATAAAACGTAATTTAGTGTAGAAAAGACGGAGAAATGATGATACAATAGTTTGTGTGATGTTTAATTGTCTATACAATATACAGTGTGGTATATTTATCTTGCAATTATACAGGCAATTAAACTTGCAATCGGAAAGTTGTTTCTAGTAAATGAGAGTAATGAGATAACGGAGGAAATCCCATGAAATGCCCTTTTTGTGGAAAAGATGACACAAGAGTAATTGACTCAAGGCCAGCAGATGAGAACACTTCTATCAGAAGAAGACGTGTATGCGATTCCTGCGGCAAGCGTTTTACGACCTATGAGAAGGTTGAGACAATCCCTCTTATCGTTATTAAGAAGGGCGATGTTCGTGAGCCTTACGATAGAGCCAAGATAGAAGCTGGCGTATTCAGAGCCTGCCATAAGCGTCCGGTAAGCGCCGAGCAGATTACTAAGCTGGTAGATGCTGTGGAGACCGAGGTCTTCAATATGGAACAAAAAGAGATTCCAAGCCGCGCTATTGGTGAGATTGTAATGGACAAGATGAAAAATCTTGATCCTGTTGCATATGTAAGATTTGCTTCCGTATATAGAGAGTTCAAGGATGTGAATACCTTTATGGATGAGCTTAAGTCAGTGCTTCGCAAGGAAGCTGATGGAACCATCACAGATTCTACAGACAAGAACACTCCACTTCTCAAGAAAGAGTAAAAGAATAATAAGTAGCTAATAACACCCCAGGTTTACTGGCTCTAAACGCTTAGAGTGTGCAATGGGCTTGGGGTTATTTTTGGCAAATGGAGGGAAAATGCTAAAGAGATATCAATACAGATGCACGTTTAAAGAAGAATATGATGAGGAGAACTTCCAGCAGGCTGTAGATAAGTGCAGAGAAAAGGCTGCCCAGGCCATAAGAAGAGGGGATTTTGTCAATATTTCTTTTTACAGATATAAAGATATGGGATTTATCTATGTTGAGTCTGTAGCAGAGAAATTAGTGGGGGATATTCTAACTGACATCAAGGATTTCCTTAAAACCTGGCCAAGGGAAGATGGCGACACCTATTTTGTTCCTATGATCAACGTGTATTACCACCACATTCCAGAAGATGATCTTGATGCTTGGGAAAAAGAGAGAACGACTGCAATCAAGACTAGAGTTGGAAGAATTGCCTTTGTTTATCCGGAAAAACTGACTTCCTACATTCTCCACCACAAGGAAATTGTGGACGAGGGACTATTAAAGGGCGACAAATATGCCTATATTTCAATGCATGAGAATCTTTTGTTTTCATATTATGAAGAGCCCAGGAATAATGTGAACATAAGTGGCCTTGATAAAGAGTCTGAAGCAATAAAGAGATGGCTGGAGGTTGATCCTGAGTCTCACTTTGACAGAGTCAAGGCCAAAGGAGATAACTTCCTTGTTATACCATGTCTCTTTTCCGTGGACAGGGTGGATTTGTGATAGACAGGATGAAACTGCGATAGACAAGGTAAATCTGTGATAAAACTAAGAATAAATAATAAAGGACCATCGTTACTAAGATAGATGTAATGATGGTCCTTAATCTTTTTAATACATGGCAGTTGATCTGAATTCTGTTAGCTATTATGAAATAGCAGTTTGCAGACGAGTAGGATGCCAATGGCCTTTTGCTTAATTATTTGCCCTCAAGGTCTGCAACGCGGACAGGTTCTCCGTTTAAGAGAATATATCCTGGCGGAAGCTTGGAAGCATCAGACATTGAAGTTGTATATTTCCTGGTCTCATGAACGTGAGGCATTGTTCCTGCGGAATTGTTCTTGGCATATTTGTTAAAAGAAACATATTCTCCCGGGGCTGAATGCCTATGGGGCATGGAAGAAGACTGCTGTGCCCGTTCAGTCACCTTCTTGTGTCTGACAGCTATTGCAATTACGATAACTCCTGCATATATCAGTATAGTTATAATTTCACCCATCTGAATACCTCGCATTGATGTTTTTTGAAAATGTTGAATAATTCTAGCCTGTTAATTTATTGTACCACAAGCTAAGGTCATTTAAGCACTGTTTTTGTATGAAATCCCGGTTGCTGGTCACTTTCGTATAAGGCGTAGCTCTACTTAGGCCGATAGCTCCTAAAACTTGTTTATATGAAATTACGGCATCATCTTACTTTCGTGTAAGGGCGTCAGAATACCGCTTTACATACAATGCCGCACATCGGGTGTTTTCGTGTAATTCACACCGGAAGCCGGCTTACATGAAATCCCGGCTGCTGGTCACTTTCGTATAAGGCGAAAATCTACCTCGGCCGATTACTCTTAAAACTTGTTTATATGAAATTGCGGTTTCATGTAACTTTCGTGTAAAGCCAGTAAAATGCCGGCTTATACGCAACGCCGCAAATCTATTCATTTCGTATAAGACACTTCAGAAAACAGTTTACATGCAATTAGGCCTACATGGCACTTTCGTATAAAGTAGTTCTCTCACCAAGGTAGGCACAGGGAAGCCATAGAAATATAATGTCGGTTTTAAAGAAGATATTATCACCGTTAGTAATTAATAGACTGAATTTTCTGAACTATTACAAAAATATTACGAAAATGTTTAAATTATATTGACAATTAGTTCCCATAACCATATGATATAGTTGTCGCGACAGAAAATATGGGAGGTGCAAAATAATGCACAATTTAAAATGCATTAAAAGGGGTTTATCAGTTCTTTTAGCTGTGCTGACTGTCGTTTCGTTTGCTCCAACTGCCACAGTTCACGCTGCAGGCACTACAGATAAGACAGCGACAGAGGTTGTAACAGATATGAGGGTAGGCTGGAACATCGGAAACAGCCTAGATGCTATCAGCCAGGCTTATACTTATCCAGCGACATCTTTAAATGAAACTTATTGGGGAAATCCAGCAACAACCAAGGCACTTATCGATGAAGTTGCCAAGGCTGGCTTTAACACAATCCGTGTTCCTGTATCATGGGGACAGTACACAACAGGTTCTAACTATCAGATTCCTGACTTTGTAATGAAGAGAGTCAAGGAAGTTGTTGATTACTGTATCGCTAACGATATGTATGTAATTCTTAATTCTCACCATGACATTGGTTCTGAGAAGAATTTCTATTATCCAAACAATGCTAACAAGAGCCGTTCAGAGGCATATTTCAAGTCTATCTGGACACAGATTGCTACTGAGTTCAAGAACTATGACTCACATCTTATTTTTGAGACTATGAATGAGCCTAGACTTGTAGGTCATGGTGAAGAGTGGTGGTTCCCTAGAAACAACCCTAGCTCAGACATCAGAGAGGCAGTAGCTTGCATCAATGATTACAACCAGGTTGCACTTGATGCAATCAGAGCAACAGGCGGCAATAATGCAAATAGATGCGTTATGGTTCCTGGATATGATGCTTCAATCGAAGGCTGCATGGTTGATGGCTTCAAGCTTCCTAAGGATTCTGCAAGCAACAGACTGATCCTTTCTGTTCATGCTTATATTCCTTATTACTTCGCACTTGCAAGTGATACATTTGTTACTAAATTTGACGACAACCTTAAGTGGGACATTGATTCCTTCTTTAATGATCTTAATTCCAAGTTCCTTTCAAAGAACGTTCCTGTTGTTGTAGGCGAGACAAGCGCTACTAACAGAAATAACACAGCTGAGCGTGTTAAATGGGCTGATTACTATTGGGGAACAGCTGCCAAGTACAGCAATGTAGCAATGGTTATCTGGGATAACAATGTTTACCAGAATGATGCTTCAGGTTCAAACGGCGAGTGCCATATGTACATCGATAGAAACTCACTTCAGTGGAAAGACCCAGCAATCATCGATGCTATCATGAAGCATGTTGACGGAACACCTGCAACAATCAATGGAAAAGAGATCCCTGGCACAGAAGAGCCTACACCAGTAGATCCTGAGCCAGTTGATCCAGACCCAACACCAGTAGATCCTGAGCCAGTTGATCCTACTCCAGTGGATCCAGATCCTACACCAGTAGCTACAGGCCTTAAGGCTGAGTACACAATCAACAACTGGGGTTCAGGCTATCAGGTACTCATCAAGGTTAAGAATGATGGTGCTGCTACAGTAAGTACATGGACTGTTAAGGTTAAGAAGAGCGAAGTTAAGATCGACTCCAGCTGGTGTGTAAACATCGCAGAGGAAGGTGATAGCTACGTTATCACTCCTATGAGCTGGAACTCAACTCTTACACCTGGCGCTTCTACTGATTTCGGTATCCAGGGAAGCGGCTCTATCGGAACATCTGTAAATGTTACAGTAGAGTAATAAGTTCGATTTACACAAAATACATTTTTTCATATTCCACATTAGAATCTCCCTGCGTCTTCGTGGGGAGATTCTTGCTGTTATGAGGATGTCTTACACGAAAATGGTAGATAAGCATAGTTGCGTGTAAGAGAGAACTTTATTGGCCTTACACGAAAGTGGCTGTAGGCGTAAATGCATATAAACA
>NZ_FMVS01000048.1 GCF_900102515.1 Butyrivibrio sp. INlla14 | reverse complement strand
CAGTAAAAGAGTGGGGGCTTAGACCTTTTGTTTTCCATATAGATGCAGGTTGGAATCTTCCTGTTGCAGAGGCAAACATAGAGAAATTAACCAAAAAGCTGGGCGTAGAACTTCATACTGAGAAAATGGACTGGGAAGAGATGAGACAGATGCAGCTCGCCTGGTTCAGAACAGGCCTTGAAATGTTGGATGCTCCGCAGGATCACGCCTTTATTGCTCTTATAGACAGATACTCAAGAGAACTAGGTGTCAAGTATATCTTAAATGGCTATAACATTGCCACAGAGATTATAGCTGATCCAGAGTCCTGGGCTGAAGGCTCAGGCCCAACAGGCGATGGTACCTTTATGAAGGACGTTATCCGCAAATATTGCGATATTCCTATAAAGCATTACACCTTCACAAACGGTTTCAAGCATAAATTCTGGATTCCGTATATTCTTGGAGTTAAGACACTTAAGCCTCTTAACCTGGTACCGATAACAAGGCAGCAGATGATAGACACGCTCGCCTCAGAATACGACTATCAGCCTTATGGACAGAAGCACTTCGAAGACCTTATAACCAAGTTCCTGGAAGGTTACTGGTCTCCTAACAAATTTGGTCATGATATTCGTAGAGCGCAGCTTTCAAGCCTTGTTGTAACAGGCCAGATGACAAGAGATGAAGCCCTTAGAATCCTCGAACAGCCTCCAATTACAGAAACTGAGGCAAAAGAGCTATTCTCAGAGGTGGCTAAGAGACTGGAAATATCAGAAGAACAGCTCCAAGCTTTCTATGATCTTCCAAGATGCCAGACAAAGTTCAGAAGCCAGCAACACATCTATAATGCAGGCATCAGACTATATGAGCTTTTGGGAATAGAAAAGCGAATCAGGAAGTAAAGATATTTCCAAACAAGGATAAATTAACTAGGGACATAATAGAAGCGAAACAGAAGCCAGCAGGCCAATTCATAAGCAAATAGAGCACAAGCATTATAAATAATGCGCCATACACAAATATGAACAATACAATAAACGAAGCAACAGATAATAAAACCAACCATATAGTAGGCAATTATGTCTCAGACACAGAGTCTAATACAGTACCTAATACAGTGTCGAATGGAGAAGCCAACAAAACTGCACCACACATTCGCCCCTACCAGCGCTGCACACGTTGCGTCATGGACACAACCGATTCCAAGATAACCTTTGATGAAAACGGAGTATGCGACCACTGTCGCAACTTTGACAAGAACATAGCTCCATACTGGAAACCCAAGGAAAATCGTATGGATGAACTCATGCAGCTTGCAGAGACCATAAAGAAGGCTGGTAAGAACAGCGAATACGACTGCATATTGGGTTTATCTGGTGGAGCCGACAGTTCTTACCTTGCGTATATAGCCAAGGAAGTCATGGGCCTAAGGCCTCTGGCCTTCGTGGTAGATACAGGCTGGAACCTAAACGTTGCAGTAGATAACATTGAGAAGATAGTAAAAGGCCTTGACCTTGATATGTATACGGAAGTTATCAACTGGAAAGAAATGGCTGACCTTCAGCTTTCTTTTTTCAAATCTGGCATTTCATCACAGGACTTTCCTCAGGATCACGCAATCTTTTCCGCACTCTATAACTACGCAGTTAAGCATAAGATTCACTACGTTCTCACAGGCTCCAATAATGCCACAGAATTCATCCGCCCGCCAGTAGAGTGGATCTACATGAATGACCTTACCATGGCCATGGACATTCACAAGAAATTTGGCAAAAGAGAACTCAAAACCTATCCAACCTGCGGTATGCTCAAGTACAAGATCTACTACAGATACTTCAAAAAGATGCACAGAGTGTACCCTCTGGATTACGTTATCTACAATAAATCAGAAGCAGAGAAGTTCCTTCATGAAAAATATGGCTGGAATAAATATGAAAACAAGCACTACGAGAATGTTTTTACCAGATTCTTTGAAGGCTATTACCTTCCTCACAAATTTGGATTTGATACCCGCAAGAACGTACTATCCAATGAAATCCTTGCAGGCACAATTACCAGGGAAGAGGCAATCAAGCGCCTGGAGCAGCCGCCATATGATACTGACCTCATGATGCAGGATAAAGAGTACATCGCCAAAAAGCTCGGAGTATCCACAGAAGAATTCGAGGCCATAATAGAAGGCCCTAAAAAGACTCCAGCAGATTACAAGAATTCCATGTGGATGATAAGACTGGGAGTTGCTGTAAATAAACTCCTTGGAATGGAGCGCAGAAATCTTAGAGTTTAAGCTAAGAAAATGACAAACTATTGCAAGTATACTAACGACACTGGCATAAATTAAATAGTAACGTGATGTGACGCAGAAAAATTCATATCAATATAGAAAGAGAACAATATATAACACAACAAGAATTGGAACACACAATGATAGGAATAATTGATTATGGCCTAGGTAACCTGGGTTCTATTAAGAACATGCTCAAGATAATCGGAGAGAAAGCAATAATATCCTCTGATACAGCAGAACTTGATCACTGCGATAAATTAATCCTCCCCGGTGTTGGAGCTTTTGATGCAGGCATGAGTAGGCTTAATGAGACAGGCCTATCACAGTACATAAAAGACACAGCACTAATAGCCAAGAAGCCAATCTTAGGGATATGTCTTGGAATGCAGCTTCTAGGTGAAAAGAGTGAAGAAGGAACACTACAAGGACTTGGCCTCATTCCATTTGAGAGCAAGCGCTTTAAGGTGCAGGATCAAAACCTTAAGGTTCCACACATGGGCTGGGACATTGTAGATATACAAAAAGACATCCCTCTAACCTATGGCCTCTTTGGCAAGAGACAGCGTTACTACTTCGTGCACTCCTATCATGCTGTATGCAAGTCACCTGATAACGTACTTATGACTTGTGATTATGGCTATGAATTTGCTGCCGCTGTGGTAAAAGAAAATGTAATGGGCGTTCAGTTCCACCCTGAAAAGAGCCACAGCTTTGGAATGCAGCTACTAGAGAATTTTGTAAAAATGTAGATGACACTGACATAAATTAAATCCAGTCAATGATGACAACTTGTGATAAGAGAAAGATATGTACAACAGACCAAGAATCATCCCTGTCCTCCTCATAGATGACAGAGACCTAATAAAAACTAAACAATTCGGCGAAAGAACTTACCTTGGAGACCCCGTTAACGCTGTGAAAATCTTCAATATCAAAGGTGTAGACGAACTCTCAATCCTAGATATAGGCGCTACTAAGAATCATAAAGAACCAGACTTTGAACTCCTTGCAGACATCGCCAGCGAAGCCTTCATGCCACTTAGCTATGGTGGAGGAATCACTAACATTGACCAGATCAGAAAGCTCCTTGCGATTGGCTATGAGAAGGTAGTATTAAATACAGCCCTCATAGACAACCCAGATCTGATAAGGCAGGCAGCAGAACTCGTCGGTAGTCAAAGCGTAGTTGCATCTATCGACGCCAAGAAGACATCTACAGGCTACGAAGCTTTTGTAGAAGACGGAACTAGAAAAACAGGCATGACTCCAGCGAATCTTGCAAGAAAAGCTCTTGAACTTGGTGCAGGTGAAATCATCATCAACTCCATGGACAACGATGGTATGATGCAGG
Source organism: Butyrivibrio sp. INlla14 (assembly GCF_900102515.1). Taxonomy (GTDB): domain Bacteria; phylum Bacillota; class Clostridia; order Lachnospirales; family Lachnospiraceae; genus Butyrivibrio. The sequence continues at coordinate 8,385 of NZ_FMVS01000048.1, read as the reverse complement.
GCTACGATATAGACCTAGTAAAAGAAATAGCTGATACTGTAGATATCCCAGTTACAGCCATTGGCGGTGCTGGCGGAATCCAAGACCTCAAAAAAGTTCTCATTGAAGGCCATGCTCATGCGGCAGCAGGTGGTAGCATGTTTGTGTTCTATGGAAGACTTAGGGCGGTGCTGATTACGGCTCCTAGGGAAGAGGAACTGGTGGGAAAGGGAATATATGATAAGCTTTAATGCTCTTTATTTAGCCAATGCATTTCAAAAATGATAGAATAATAACATGATAAGAAACAAGTAGTAGATTTTATATCAGACGGTGTCTTTTGCCACAAGGAGATTAGTTATGTATGACATTTACTTAAAAAATATAAAAATAGAAAAATTAAGACATTTACGTGATGTTAGAATACCAATTTCTCAAGATAGAAAGGCTAATCTTATAATTACTGGTAAAAATGGTAGCGGAAAGACTAGTTTGCTCAGAGCTATATCTGCTCAGCTTAACTATCTTACGACTGAAGGAGATTTTGAAGAGCTAAAGCATAATATTGAAGTATTAGAGAACAATAAAAAGAGTTTAGAAAAAAATAATGCTTCTGAGAATGAAATAGCTAAAAATGATGAATATCTTCAGCGTTTTTTTAAACAGTATGTCAATGCAACTTGTGGGATTGAATTGGATTTTAGTGTCTCAGAGACAGGAGTTAAAACACATTTCATTGAGGGAGATTTTATAGTAGCTTTTTATGAAGCAAATAGAAAATTTGATGTGCCCTCCCCCAAGCATGTTGAAAAGATTGTGCTTAAGAATAACTATTCAATTAAGGAATCTCCTAGAAGCGAGTTTATAAAATATATTCTTGACTTAAAAGTGACTGAAGCGCTATTAAAAAATTCTGGGAAAACAGAAAAGGCAGATAAAATAGGACAGTGGTTTGATAATTTTGAAAATGTATTGAAGAAGATATTTCAAGATGATACCACGGAGTTGAGATTTGATGAGGATTCTTTTAAGTTTTCTATAAAGCAACATGGGAGAGAAGAGTTTAGCTTTCAGGAATTATCTGATGGATATGCAGCAATCTTAGATATTGTTGTTGATATGATGGTTCGTATGGAAAACCATACTAATGGTAGTTTTGATTTTGATATGCCAGGAATTGTTCTTATAGATGAGATAGAGACTCATCTACACATTGAATTACAGAAAAATATTTTTTATTTGTTAACTACATTTTTCCCAAATGTTCAATTTATAATAACCACTCATTCTCCTTTTATTATCAGCGGTGCAGAAGATGCTACGCTATATGACTTGGAGAATCAGACGCTGGTTAGAGATGGTTTAACAAATTTGTCTTATGATGGAATTGTGACAGGATATTTTAATGCTGACAATTTGTCAAGAGAACTGAGAAACAAATTTGAACGTTATAAGGAATTGGTTTCCAAGCAGAAGCTTTCTGATGAAGAGATGGATGAAATTACTAAACTTGAATTTTATTTGGATGAAATACCAGATTATCTTGAGTTGGGTATAACTACAGAATATATTAGGCTGAAAACTGAGTTCGAAAACAGGGAGGATTTGTAATGGTTAAAATTTGTCGCAGTTTTCCAGCCCCGCCTTCATTGGAACTAGAAGCGAAAAAGGCAAATGGAAGCTATAATAAACCTGATGTTGTCACCCGATTAAGAGATGATTTTAATGATAAATGCTACATATGTGAATTGAAGGGATTGCAAGATCCTGAAGTTGAGCATTTGATTCCTCATGAAAATGGAAAATATCATGATAGAATGTTTGATTGGAACAATCTATTCTTTGTATGCAAACATTGCAATGGAGTAAAGAAAGCAAAAAAATATGATTCTGGTATTATAGATTGCTGTAGACAGGATCCAGAAAAATTACTTGATTTTGACTTTGAGGCGGGCATTATTAAAGTTAGCGCTTTAGATAAGAATGATAAAAAGAGTGCTTTGACAGCAGAACTTATATATGAAGTATTCAATAATTCAAATTCAGGTATTCAATTAGTAGCTACCGAAAAACGCGTTAAAGGCCTTTCGGAATCGATGAATATACTGTACAAAGAGCTACAAAAATATAAGTCAAATCCACGTTCGAAGAGAAATCAAAGAACACTAAAAGCTATTCTTAGAAAAGAATCAGATTTTGCTGCTTTTAAAAGAAACTATGTTAGGAAAAGGCTTGATGAATATCCTGAACTTAATACATATGTGAGTTAGTGTGATTGTTAATACAACAATTATTACATTTGTATTTTGAAAATTATAGAATGCTAAACTGATCAGCAAGCTGACGATGTTCACACCAGGCTTTAATAGGTAGAGCATATGTTCAGGTATGAAGTTTAGATTTGATTATAGGAGAGTTGTTTTTTCGGGAGATTAAAGTACATGACAGTTAGTGATAGAGTTTTTCAAATATTGGAAGAGAAATGCATGACACAGAAAGAATTTTCTGAAAAAACTGGCATTCCACAGAGTACAATAAGTGACTGGAGAAAGAAAAGGACTAATCCGGCTTCAGATAAGATAATGGTTATATGTAGTGTTTTGAGTGTTACTCCAGAATGGCTCCTTTCTGGGGTTAAAGGAGAGGGAAATAGGGCGAATAGCCTTGAATGGTATGCAATCCATCGGGATTCAGAGGTTGGAAAGATTATTGAATTGTATAATGAGATGACTCGGAGCCAGAGGGATAGGCTAATGGGATATATAGAGGCATGTGTGAAGTGATTGACAAAATCCGTATAGTGGAATATATTTTTATATACAAAGATAATAAAGGGAAGTCTTAGAAGAGGAGACAAACATGGATATTTCGGAAGCGTGGAAAGTACTTCAAAGATATTACAGTCAATCTGAGTTGGAGTATATTCGAAGGAAAAAGGGATTTGACGGCTCGGAATATGATACCAACAGAGAATTGGCATACAACGCTAAGCTTTTGAGAGATAAGGCTGTGGAGATAGGTGACTCTGAAGAACGGGCTAGGATTTATACTGCAGCCAAAGAGTTTGAAAGAATAGCAAGAGAAGCTGAATCGCAGAGATAATATGGTTAGTATCTCTAGCGTGTAATGGGGATACACGCCAGATAGTATTCAACTAAGATGTAGCACAGATAATCATTTTGATTGCGGTGATTAGCTAAAAGGAGAGGGTATGAATAAAGAATCAGGAATTCACTTTTATATCAATGTTAAGAACTTTAATAACGTAGTAATGACAGAAGAAAACCAATGTGGTTCTGTGAACCATGCTATACATGCCTTGGATACCTTGTTTAGATCTGTTGAACAATTTGGAATTACAAGGTTTAACGACATCTTTGTTGTTGAGAAGATTACTGGTGCAAGGCTACATATGTATTTTAGAAGTCAGAATGCTGATGCTATAGATGCTTTGCTGACATTGACATCATATGCTTATCAGGTTTCATTACGCATAAACAGAGACATTCCTAAATACAAAACACTTACAGATTTTAAGCTTCAGATGGGGGCAGATGTTGGAGACTTCTTCGTTTTTGAGTTCAATCATTCTGATAATGATCATGAAAATATTTTGTCTGAAGTAACAACAATCGGCTATCCGGCAAATTTTGCAGCAAAGCTTCAAGGAATAGCTGAAACCTCTAATCTGTGTATATCGTCAGATCTGTACAAGTTGTATGACGATGATATAAAGGATTTATTTGAAAAGAGGACAAGTCCAAGCATTAAGAAATATGAGCAATCTGAATACTATAGTGCTCATATGAGCTTGTTCTCTAAGAATTATCGTATTGATGAAGAGATGGAAGCAGTGACTGAATATGCTAACAAAGTCAATCTGACTGATATGCAATTCCCTGTTGCAACTAAACTGCTGTCTTTTGATGCTCTTTCAAAAGGTAAAGGAAAGACTGTTACTGGTGTTCCATTATTCGCAGATGTCAGAGGCTTCACAACAAAATTCTACGCTGACGGTAGCAATCTGGAAGAGATGGCTATAGAAACCCAGAGTATTCTTGAAGCAATGTATAACGTGACAATGGTGCATGGAGGTGTTCATGTACAATTTCAGGGTGACCGTGAGATGGCACTGTTCCATGATTTTGGGGATGAAAAATGTATAGAAAAGGCAATTATTGCCGGAATGAGGATGATTGATAAAGTTAGCGATACGATGCTTGATATCCATTTGGGAGCAGGTGCTGATTATGGAAAGATGTATGCTGCAAGGATTGGAGCAAGAGGCGAACGCGACAACATCCTTGTAGGCGAAACTGTAATCAATTCAGACAGACTTGAGGATGAAAAGGCTGGAAAAAATGAAATAGCTATTTCGCCTGAATTGTTTAAGGAATTGCAAGATATTAACTCAGAACTTGTAAGCTTTTTTAAGAAGCGGGATGGTGGTGAGTATGTTGCTACAGTCGGATATACAGAGTTTTTAAGAGAGTCTGAGAATCTTAGAAACATAAGAGATACAAGAAATCACTCTTACAATGGAGCTTGGCATGAATGATGTAAGACAAGTGTATATAGATAAAGGACATTCGTTATTGAACAGGCATTACTATGAGAGTGTACAGGCAGATTTCGCCGAGGTAAAAAAGGAGTACCCGTTTTGCTTTTTAACTATTCCGCCAACTGTGGAACCGCAAGAAGCAAAAATATATGTTGTGGCGGCAAATAGTCAGTTGATAACGGCATGTCATGCTGTTAAAGAGGATTTCTTAGGGGATTATTCGAAGGAGCTATGGCTTTCTATTCCTGCAGATTACAAGGATAAAGGCTGCAAAGTATATGGTGGACCTTGGATAGATATAAATAGGATTCCTGAAGCATATAGACATTTCTATATGGCAAAAGGCTCAGATAAGAATCATGGATATGAGCTTTGCGTAGGAGTACCAGATTCATTTAGATCCCTGAAGAATGTTATATTGGAAAACATCAGAACAGCAGAGCATTTACTGATAGCATATGAAAATTATCTGTGCAGAAATACCGATACTATCGTGGTTGAAGGGTATTCGCATGGCGATAAGGGGATTCGCGAGTATGACAAGAACAGGAAAAAATACAAAAGCACCTAAGCACAGAAGAGCCCAGGCTGAAAAGCAGACTCAGATGGCGCAAGAAAAGAATCAGGTTGAGGTCATAAGAAATGACGTGAGAATTACTGTAGATGAGAAGACAATAGAGAGAAACAAGTATGTCTTTGAACTAGTGAACATGTGGATAGCAAATGCTGATAATAAGATTAACATTGCATTTGCAATGCTTTCAGCTGTAGTGGCAGTTGTTACGTTTGTTGCTGAAAATATGCTTTCAAAAATGGCAATAAGTCAAAATGCACGATCTAGTTTGCTTTATGCTTTTTACACTGTATTTATTATTGCTGCTGCGTGCTTTTGTCTATCAATATTCTTCTATGTGGCGTCTGTCATACCTCGATTGACAAGTGGTAAAACAATAAAGTGTAAACGAAAACAAAAAGAAAAGAAGAAACCTAAGTACAGCATATTTTATGATGAAATAAAGGATTTTGAAAAAGCAGAGGACTATGTTGAAGCGGCGAAAAGAGCAAATGAAGATGTGTTTAACGAAGAGATACTGAAAGAGATTTATTATAATTCTGGCATCTGCTCAAAAAAGATGAATTGTTTTAAATGGGGAGGAATTGCATCCTTCGTTACGATTGTTTTAGTGATGATTGCATCGTTACTATATTTTTTATATGCAATAGGAGTTTAAACAATGTTGATTAAAGGTGTTATCCTGCATGAATGCCACTGTTATCATCAGAAGTAAATCTGGTATTATTTGCCGATGAGTCAGAGCCATCATTTTCTGAAGGGGCGATTGGCATTACCTCTGCAGATTTGCCTTTCTTATTTTCGTATAGCTTTTTCCAATGTGGAGCATTTTTCATGCGCTTACTATAGAAAATTAGCATTGCTTCGGCATAGCCAAGAGATCCAGCGCGGCGTTCTTTTGCGATTTTGCAGATTTCTTTTATGGAGATTTCTCCAAGCTTTTCTTTGAAGGCGTGTCCTTGAGCTCATCGCCGTAGGCATAGATGAGCCTGGCAACACTATTCATCATATTTGCAGAAAATGATTTCTGTTCACCTTCCCAGGTTACGACGATAAGATGGAGTACTCTGTCGAGTGTTTCATAGCCGTATCTGTCAAAGATGCTGATGAGCGCGCCTACTGCGCAGATTCCTCTTGGAATGGTCTTGGAGGTTATCATTAGATCATAGGACTCGACTAATCCTTTGATCATAAGTTCTTTGGAACTGCCTGCTTCACAGCTTGCGTTGAAGACCTCATAAGCCTGAAGAGGCTTTACATTGGTCATCTGATTGGCAAACATGTCGCAAGCGCGAAATTATCTGGCGGATATCCACCGCCTATAATTAAGTTCATTAGGCGTTTCGCAAACGCCTAAATATATTCCATTAAGGGGGACTTATGCAGAAATTTGTGAAGCAAGAAGATTTGACGATTCCTATTATCAAAAGCGGATCATTATTTCACTATACATCTGTTGATGGACTAAAAGGAATTGTGGACGGTGAATTTTGGATAACAGATAGAGAGTTTCTTAATGATACTAAAGAGTTTCATGTCGCTAGCAAAGTTTTTAAAGAACTTGTGAAGAAAAACATAAAGGATCGAGGCGTCAGAAATAGTATCTATAAGGCGTTTGATAAAGAGCTTGGAACTCTTCAAGGTGAAAAATTACTGCCTAAAGACCGGTGCTACGTCCTCTCTTGTAGCTTGGACTGTGATAGTATACTTATGTGGTCGGAGTATTCTAATTTCATGGGTTATTGCATGGAATTTGATGCCAAACAATTTATGAAAGCATTTGATGACCGCATAACATTTCAAGGAAAAGTAGTATATAGCCATGATGAGCAAATAAAGATTGTTTCTGATTATATTGAGCATGAAATGTTTTCAGAGGATTTCGACGAAAGGACTGCACATAGTTGGGATGAACTCGAAAAGAGTGATGCTTCTAAAGTGGATTTTTTTATCAAACATGTAGCCAATGTTTGTTTTCTATACAACATGTTCTTTAAATATGAGTGTTTTAAGCAGGAACATGAGTATAGATTTGTTATATACGGGCCACCAGAGGGGATAATTAACCCACCGATAATTGAGACAAGTTTTAGAACGAAAGACAATTCAATCATTCCATTTGTTAAAATGAAACTTCCTAAAGATATTGGGTTGAAAAGAGTTGTAATAGGCCCTATAAACAAGAGCGATATATCTGAAAAAGGGTTAAAAGTGTATTTTAATCAAAAAGAATTAAAAGTTAAGGTAGAAAGGTCCAAGGTACCAATTAGATATTGACTTTAGCGAGTGAAACAATAAGCAGCTTATTCTGATTCTAATTCGACATTTCCACAATAACAGTTTATAATTGAACCGACGCTTTAGCGTCGGTTCAACTGCCTTAAAAGGCAGTTGAATACACCTAACAAAGATTATCAAGAGGAAATACCATGAGTTTATATGAGAAGCTCCTTTCAGGAGAGGAGAAACTTTCACTTGTAGGACTTGGCTACGTTGGTATGCCAATCGCTGTAGCATATGCCAAGAAGATCAAGGTAGTAGGCTATGATTTCAATGCTGCCAAGGTTCAGCTTTATAAAAACGGAATCGATCCAACAAGAGAAGTTGGTAATGATGCTATCAAGGAGACAACAGTTGAGTTCACTGCAGATCCAGAGAAGCTCCGCGAGTGTAAGTTCCATGTGGTTGCGGTTCCAACACCAGTTAATGATGATCATACACCAGATCTTACACCTGTTGAGGGTGCCAGCCGTACACTTGGTAAGTACCTTACAAAGGGTTCAATCGTAGTATATGAGTCAACGGTATATCCTGGAGTAACAGAGGATATCTGCGTACCTATCCTTGAAGAAGAGTCAGGCCTTAAGTGCGGCGTAGACTTCAAGGTTGGATATTCACCAGAGCGTATCAACCCAGGTGACAAGGTTCATAGACTTGATACAATCACCAAGATCGTTTCAGGTATGGATGAGGAAACACTTGAAGAAATTGCAAACGTATATAGTCTCGTAGCTCTTGCAGGCGTATACAAGGCTCAGTCCATTAAGGTTGCTGAGGCTGCCAAGGTTATCGAGAACTCACAGCGTGATATCAACATCGCATTCATGAACGAACTTTCAATGATCTTCAACAAGATGGGAATCGATACAAAGAGCGTCCTTGAGGCAGCAGGTACAAAGTGGAACTTCCTTAACTTCCGTCCAGGTCTTGTTGGTGGACACTGTATTGGTGTTGACCCATATTACCTCACATACAAGGCTGAGGAACTTGG
>NZ_FMVS01000054.1 GCF_900102515.1 Butyrivibrio sp. INlla14 | reverse complement strand
AACCTGGATTCTCAGATTAACATGACGAGGTTGGTAATGCCACTCCGAGAGTCGTGTATATATCAGCCTGCTTGTCCAAAAGCTCACCAATCCTGAGCGCACGCTTTTCGTCCTCGTAACACTCAAGGACATCAAGCTTATCAAGCAGCTGTTGCATTGTGTAAGTTTTATATAAATCTGTTTCCTTCATCTTGTGATCAAGGTGAGAAATCAGAATTAGTGCTATAAACTCGTTGAATATTTTGCCATCGAGATTCTTCTCTGACTTAGTGAGAAGCCTTCTCATGTTGAGCCTCTCCTTGAGATTGCCAAATGCTTTCTCTACAACATCCTTCATCCTGTATAGATGAAGAGCGGTAAAGGCATCCATCTTCTCGTTAGTGATAATGGCAAAGTATCCTATGTACTTACGAGCAGCTTTGATTTCATCTTCTTTGTAGTAGACCTGTCTTCCACGGACAGGAGTATCCTTTACTTCAAAGAAGCGGGCGTAAGCTTTCTTGTGGTCCTCAACCGGTTTGCCGGAAAGAAGCTCATTGCAGTAGTCCATGATACGCTTGTCAAAAGCCTGCTCTTCATCAGCACCTCTTTCGATGCTGTAGAAATAGTGGATGTAGATCCGGCGTTTCTCTTCGATAGTATCGCCCTTATATGGCCTGTCCTGAGTATAATTCCACTCAGCACTGACTGTAAGCCCATATGTATTAAGGCCTTCGTCGAAGTTGTTGAACATACGGATATCATCATAAACCTCATCAAGATTCTTCTTGATGAGCTTCAGGGAGAGTTTGACTCCTACAAGGAATTTCACGTGCTCCCTGTACAGACCATTGATGTTGTCCTCAGAGTAAAAGCCTCTGTCCATGACAAACTTGGTCTTGCCAAAGCCCAGGATATCCAGATCCTCAAGAAGGTGCTTGACCGTCTTTGAATCAGGGATGTTGCCGGCAAGCTTGCGGTAATAGAACGGAAGACCGGATTTCTCTCCGAACACAAGAAGGAGATTTATCTGAGGAAGCCTGTCGTTTTCCTTGTTCTTGCCCCACTGAGCCTGCTTAAGAGTTTCTGAGTAGCTTGAGAAGCTGGAGCTGTCATAAGCCCAGTACTCATCCTCGACACGTCTCTTGGCCTGTAACCGCAAGAACTTGGCTATCTGATCATCAGTGATGGATGCGAACATCTCACTGCTTCTGGGTGAAGCTATATCTTGTCCATAAGGATGCTTATGGGTAAGATTCCATTTTTCAAACCTGTATAGAGGATTGTTATCCTCAAGTACAAGGTAAAAAGCTACTGACAAAAGCTTTTTGTACATATCCGGAAAGCACTGCTTAAGATCAGCTGTAAGTCCTATCTGATCAGCAAACTGCTCCAGAAGATATGTGGCGCCAAAATAAAGGTGCTTTGTCTCAGTATATGTGACCGGGCCTGTTCTGGCAGGCAAAGCTTTAGGAGTCTTGGACTCGCCTTTCTTTGCGCGTCCTCTGGTAGGGATTATCTCCCCAGAGACTGGGTCAACCTTTCCAATGCAGACACGCTTGGACCTCGACTGCTGTTTCTCCTTGTCCCAGTAATAGGTTGTCTCGTAAGCGTAGGTAATACCGGATCTTTTGTCAGTTTGTGTAATGATTGCCATCGCCCCACCTCGTCATGTTTTCTATAATTATTATAAAACATGACGATGCAAAAATCAAGAGAGAAATGGCAATAAATTCAGTATTTTAGCGGATTTCAGAAATCTGTGACGAGGTTTTCATCGTCACGTTTCCGAGAATCCAGGAGCAAAGCCTTGGTGTTCTCGATAGTCACAATGCTGTGCTTATCAATTGCTCCAAGGTCCCATTCCTTAAACTCAAAATCAAGGAGCTGTCTGATTCTATCCTCAGAAAAAGAATCATCGTAAACATCAGGTATTGAGTAGGAATGACCTGCTTTTAGGATTTCTATTAAGTTTTTATCTTTGGAAAACTCGCGGAACAAATGGTAATTAACCACATAGCTTTCGTGGGAGAACTGCTTCTTTTTCTCAACCTTATCCTCTTCCGTCAGGGATAGATAAAAAGGCGCATAAATCTCCCTACAGGAGCAAATATCCGTCAGAACGTGAACTATATACCCCAGGAAAAAATCTCTCTCATACCCAGAATGGTTATTGGCATAGAATTCTCTTACGCTACAAAACCACTCATCAAATTCATCTTCGCTTGTCACCTCTCCCCACTTAAGGCCCTCTGCGAAAAGATGGCTTTTCTCTTTTAACTTTGGAGAATAATCAGGATTTGCATGAACTGCATCAGGCGCGACTGCACCTGCCATATATGTCGAATAATCCATTGGAAAATCGAAATATTCCAAGACCCTTTCCCCAACTAAGACATGCGTCATTGTATATGCCATGTTAACAATTTCCTTCCCCCGAATTAGCACTGGCAGTATTTTTGATATTATTTTTATGATTATATCCAAGAAAGAAGCGGTTTACAACCAATTTTTGATTGTAAACCGCCGTAAATTTGGGTTCTCACAAAATCTTTTTTGCCTCAGTGCACCATTTAAGGTATGCTTCATAGGTCTGAATTCCGAAAGTCACTGTCAGATAGTAGTGGGGGTGATCTCTGTTATACAAATGGGCCTTTAAGTTGTCGCGAATTATCTATTTGATACATTAATGCAATACCAATCTTATCGTGAAGAAGTTAGCGATATAATGCGTACATACTACTGCTAGAGACAGAGAAAATAAAAAATAATAGTAGCCCGAATTTTGCCTTACTGCTAGATTTGAATAATCTTCGATTTTTTTAGTAACACCGCAACCGATTTCCTTATCATAAACTAGAATAACCGCTGCTTATTACGGCTCTAATACAAGTATTTCAAATTTGCTAGTAAAAATAAGACAGAATTACTTTTCAAATCACTTTTAAAACCGCTCAAGGCTACTATAAAATCAGCTATTTTATAAAATCTAGCAGTAACACTTTTTATCGCCTAAGTAAATTTTTGATATTTTCAAAAATAAGCAGTAAAAAGTGCACTAAATATTGTTAGATAATTATCAACTATAGTCAGATACATATCTGAAGATGTTATATACATTCCAAATTCCATTTTTGTTTCAATTTAAATCCCGAATATGATAAACTAAAACTTTCCCAAATCGTCGGACTATAGGTTAAGCCCCTAAATCCGCGGTTTGTTACTAAATTGTAAAGAAAATGAGTGCACCAAAGGTAAAAATCCTTGGTAAACCGCATCATTTTCCTGAATTTTTACTGCACCTTGATATCAGATTTTTGTAAAATGGGACATCAAAAGCTTGATTATATAGTCCAATTGTGCTATAATAGGACTATATAAAAGGAGGCTTTCATATGCCAGTTCCAGCAGATATCCGTGCAGTTCCCAGACCAGTAAACACCATCGTAGATGACAGTGGACGTGACGGCCCAAAGCGATATGCCGTACGTGAAAGAGCATCAATCAAATATGTTGCAGGCAGAAATCCCCAGCCGCGCAACGGAAAGGTTGTCGGGCATATCATAAATCACGAGTACGTTCCTGTTGAAGCATCCGTATCGTCCGCTCCTGTAATTCCGGATATGCTGTCCTACGGGTCTTCTGCTCTTGTCCGCTCGGTAGTAGGCGACATTGAAAAGGATCTGCTGGCGGTTTATGACCCTTCTGATGTCTATGCGATCATGGCTGTTGCATCGCTCAGGGTCATTAAACCACAGGTTACTGACAGCCGGCTTTCGACTCACTACAACCGTTGTTTTGTCTGTAAGGACTATCCTGGTGCAGCCATATCTAAAAACTCTGTCAATAAGCTGTTTAACAAGATTGGTATGGATGGGGCTAGACGCAGGATGTTTTACCAGCTGCGCATGAAAGCCACATCCGCTGACCATCACATAGCAATAGATGGCACTCTCAAGCAGGACACAAGCATTGTCAATGATCTGTCTGCATACTCTTACAAAGCAAGAGTAAGAGGCTGCAGCGAGGTATCTGTTCTCTATGCTTATGACATTGAGCTGATGGAACCTATCTGTGCTGAAATATTTCCAGGCAACAGCATAGACTCAAAGTCATATCCTGCATTTATACGCGACAATGACATCAAAAGAGGAATCATTGTTGCAGATAAGGGCTTTCCTCCGAGCAAGATTAAGGAAGAGCTTTCGGAAAGACCTGATCTTCATTTTCTTACACCTATCAAGCGGAATGACAAGCGCATCTCTGATAATGACATGCTCTCGTTTGACGGTGTGCTTGCGGGCATTGATGCCCATGTTGTTTACAAAAAAGCCAGAATAAAAGGCGGCCGTTACCTATACGCATTCAAGGATGCGAAGAAGGCTGCGAAGGAAGAAGCAACTTACCTTGCAAATGCCAAGCGTAAAAACACTTTTTCTCCTGAGAAGTACGCAGAGAAAAGAAATACGTTCGGCGTAATGGTTCTTGAATCCGATCAGGATCTTGCTCCTGAAGTGGCTTATAAATGCTATCAGGACCGCTGGCTTCTTGAGATGGTATTCAAGCGCTACAAAAGCGATGAGTGTCTCGACCATACAGGTGAGCAGGGCGACTTTGCAGTAATAGGCAGCGAATTTGTAAACTTCATCTCAACAGTTGCAACCTGCAGGATCATCCGCAAAGCAGAAAGTGCAGGGCTTCTGAAACAGATGTCCTATGGCGAACTGATGGATGATCTGTCATCAGCATGGCGCAGGACAGATGCACCTTCCGCACCTTCATCTGATGATGGATACTGGGTGCATACGATACAAACAGTTACAGAAGAGCTTGAAGCTCTTGGCTTATCAAAGCCAGCACCAAAGCCTGAACCCAAGAAACGTGGACGTAAACCTAAACCAAAGGATCAGGTTGCGATAAAACCCAAGCGACCTCGTGCCCGCCCAAGAAAGGACACTAACCCTTCTGCCGGAAATCTATAGTCCGGCAGATTGGGAAACTTTTAATAAACTTAATCCAATATTTTATCAATAAGTAATGGGGCGTATGAAAACTATGACAGTATTGTACATCATCGCGGGGGTAATAATTCTTAACCTGTTATTATCCGTGGTTTTCTTTATTCTCGAAGGCAAAATAGCAAAACAGGAAGGTCGCAAAAGAGATCCCAAGATCACAACCTGGCTCTGTGCAAGCCTGGTGTTTTTCATGATAGCAGTGGGCCTTGTGGTTTTACTATATCTTTTAGTAGCAGCATTTATGGCGAGTATGTGATATGAGCGACAAGAAATTCTATAGAATACTAATTATCATAATGATTCTGGGACTTATTCTGACCTTCGCCCACATGGCCTACATTTACTTTGCTTTTCAGAAATCTTCAATAATCTATTACATTTCAAAGGAGCTCTGGCTATGAAAAAGAAAATCCTGATTCTTGCCACTGCTTTGTTTTTCCTGCTTTTCAATGGCTTTTTATATGTAACTCTTACCATGAGGCTTGGCAACAACTACAGTGGCACCTCCCAGCTAAAAATGGTGGACGTAGGCAAGTTCCTGCCCTTTGAAGAGGATTCAGAACTTGCAAGGACCGGTTCATCTCTCTACTTTACTAGCGAGGATGACCTTCCTGTTCTGGACGGTGCTGCTGCCCTTGTGCCGGTCTATGCTTCAGTTATCGACAACATCTACCCTGAAGGCTGCGTAACCTATGAAGGCGGTGTATTTTCTGATGACAATTACTATGGAGAAAACTTTGCTGATGACAGCGTAATGCAGTATCAGAACACCATCCGCGGCTTTGACGCTCTTGTAGACGGGTCAGTAGACTTGTTTTTTACTGCCCATCCATCAAAAGAACAGTTGGAATCTGCTGCCGAGAAAGGCGTAGAACTTGAGATTGTTCCCGTTGGCCTGGAAGCCTTTGTGTTCTTTGTTAATTCCAAAAATCCTGTAGATGACCTTTCTGTTGAGAAGATAAGAGGTATCTACCGTGGCCAGATCAACAACTGGAAAGAAGTAGGCGGCCCAAACCGCACCATTGACCCAATCCTTAGAATAAAAGGCTCAGGAAGCCAGACCATGATGGAGAAATTCATGGAAGGGGACATGATCACAAAACGAGATCCCCTGGATGTATTCGGCGCTTCCATCGGCTACTCCTTCAGATACTATCTGTCCGGAATGATTGCCAACGACAACGTCAAAATGCTGTCCGTTAATGGTGTTTATCCAAACGCAGAAAACATCAAAAACGGCTCCTATCCTATATCTGCCAATTTCTACGTGGTCTACAGAAAAGACAATGACAACCACAACGTAAAGCGGCTTGTAGACTGGCTTTTAACCGATGAAGGCCAGGCCATGATCGAAGGATGCGGCTATGTAGGCCTTAAGTAATATAGGGTAAACTTTATTATAATACTGATTTTATCTATATTTTTCAGAATCCTTTCCTGGCATGCTCAATAACTTCCTGCAAAAGAGCTATTCTCTTCTCCAGTTGTGCCACAAATACCTTATCTGCGGTCTTTGTTCCACGTCTAAGTGATATACGCCAGTTGGCCTTATCTATCTCTTTTTCGCAGGATTCTATTATCTCTGAGTTGGTCTTCTCGTTGGTGCAATCCCCAAGAACCATGGCGGTTCTGATCATATCAAACCTGTCGATATCATCGCAGTCCCTGACAGATATCTGAAAAACCGTCATATCTTCAGGAAGTTTGTCCGAAAGGTCATGCCTTTTAACGCCCATGTATATTTCATCTCTGTACTGAGGATCATAGTCTATTGCCTCCAGATAAGCCTTTACTATCTGCGCACTTACATAGGCATGGACATTGAATCCGCCGTAGTTATCGCTTTCACGGTAGCCCACATCATGTAAAAGACATGCCATAACAAAGGGCTCTTCTGGAAGCCCCTCTGCTTTTACAAGCATTTTGGCATTTTCTGCAACGCGGATGCAGTGCTCGTAGCGGTAAAGCATATCTTCTCTGCCTGGAGCAGGCTCAAGCATTTCATAGAGAAAAGTCTTGGCATCCTCAAGGACGTTTGCCGGTTTACTGTGGCGGGAAACTATCTCTTTTGCCCGGTCTGAAAGACCATCCCCTTCAACAATCCCTTTCTCAAAAGAACAGGTGGTCAGCGCTTTCTTCACATCGATGTTGTAGTCAACCACCATACAGTTGGCCTCGTGATGGTCGAAGTACTCTCTGACTCTTTTGCCGCCAAAGGCTTCCATAGTCTTCCAGGAAGCAGGATTATCCAGGTCAGCGTCCATGAATACCAGGTCGATTCCATGCTTGTCGCAGACTTTAAGCGCAAGATAGAGATTGATGTTGTTATAGCCCTTGCCCCTCTCAGTAGGCCTTATGGCATAGCCGATGTGACCGCCGTATTCCTTGAGCTTATCGTTAAGGGCAAGGCGGATGTTGCTCATGCCAACGATTCTGTTATCTCTTTCTCTTACGAGGAAAAAAGTACGGCTTGGAACCTTTTCTTCATTGGGCTTCATGTTGGCCTTTTCTTCCAGAAGATCAAGCCATTCCTGGTAGTTATCAAGGTATCTGTGGAGGCCGCCAGCGCCGTTAATATCAGAATTATGCTCGTAAAACTCGTTAATATACTCTATGGCGTCATCTTTCCTATCAATACCTGGCACCTCAAAACGAAGCGTTTCATACCCCCTTCTGGAATAAAATCCAGCCTGCAACTGCTTAGTATTCATACGTTTCCCTCACCCTTTACATATTTGGAACAGTATAATACAAAATGCAGGAACTATCTATATTTTCTGAGGTTTTTGCGTAAATTATCTGATTCTGACTAAAATCTTCCTCCTAATGATACAGACCTTTTCTACTTTATATACATTCAGGCCATAAATCATATTGCACATATATCCAAATTCCATATATTTAATTAAAAGTTTCCCAATCTGCCGGACTATAGATTTCCGGCAGAAGGGTTAGCTTCCTTTCTTGGGCGACCACGTGGCCGCTTGGGTTTTATT
>NZ_FMVS01000040.1 GCF_900102515.1 Butyrivibrio sp. INlla14 | reverse complement strand
GATGCTCTTTCTCTAACGGCGTACCTTTTAGGGCCGTCACGTCCACTGTCATCTACAATAGTATTCACTGGTCTGGGAACTGCACGGATATCTGCTGGAACTGGCATAAGAAAGCCTCCTTTTTATATAGTCCTATTATACCATAGTCGGACTATATAATCAAGTTTTCTTTGTCCCATTTTACAAAAATCTGATGTCAAAGTGCAGTAAAAATCAGGGAAAATGATGCGGTTTACCAAGGATTTTTGCCTTTGGTGCACTCATTTTCTGACAATTGAAGTAACAAACCGCGGATTTAGGGGCTTAACCTATAGTCCGACGATTTGGGAAAGTTTTAGTTTATAGAATGAGGGAATGAAAATGATTCAGAATGCAGTAAACAAATTGGTAGCGTATGCTATTTCAACAGGACTTATTGAAAAAGAGGACATCATATACACTGTGAATTCTCTTTTGATCGAGCTCTCACTTGATAGCGCGGATTATGAGATAGCTGATATTGAGAAAATGGCAAAAGAGGTACCTTCAGAAGAAGCAGCTCTTTCTCAGTACCTTGAGAATACTCTTAAGGAAATAGATGACTACGCAGCGGCAAATGGACTTATTGAAAATGATAGCGTAGTCTACAGAGACCTTTTTGATACAAAGATAATGGGACTTATGGTGGAAAGACCAAGTGCCATCATCAAAAAGTTCAACGAGAAATACGAAAAGAGTCCTCAGGAGGCCACAGATTACTACTATAATCTGTCCAAGAATAGCGATTATATCCGCAGATATCGTATTGCCAAGGACATGAAGTGGATTGCACCTACTGAATATGGAGATCTTGATATTACTATCAACCTTTCCAAGCCTGAAAAAGATCCAAAGGCAATCGCAGCTGCTAGAAATGCTAAACAGAGTGGATATCCAAAGTGCCAGCTCTGCTGGGAAAACGAGGGCTATTCAGGAAGAGTAGATCACCCTGCAAGAGAGAATCACAGGATTATTCCAGTAACAATACAGAATTCCAAGTGGGGATTCCAGTATTCACCATATGTTTACTACAATGAGCACTGTATCGTGTTTAACTCCCAGCACATTCCTATGAAGATAGAACACAATACTTTCTGCAAGTTGTTTGACTTTGTTAAGGCTTTTCCACATTACTTTGTAGGATCAAATGCAGATCTTCCGATAGTAGGAGGATCTATCCTGAGTCACGACCATTTCCAGGGCGGGCACTACACCTTTGCAATGGCCAAGGCACCTGTAGAGAGGACATTTTCAGTTAAGGGCTTTGAAGATGTAAATAGTGGAATTGTTAAGTGGCCTATGTCAGTTATAAGGCTATCTGGCCCAGATACTGACAGGATCATTGAATTGGCAGATGTGATCCTTAATAAGTGGAGAGGTTATACCGACGAGGATGCCTTTATATTTGCTGAGACAGACGGAACACCTCATAACACAATAACACCTATAGCTAGAAAGCGCGGAGACAACTACGAGCTTGATCTTGTTCTTAGAAACAATATCACTACAGATGAGCATCCACTTGGTGTATATCACCCACATGCTGGGCTTCATCATATCAAAAAAGAGAACATCGGGCTTATAGAAGTTATGGGCCTTGCGGTTCTTCCTGCAAGACTTAAATCAGAGATGGCACAGCTAAAAGAGGCTATTTTAAGCGGCGCTGACCTTAGGAAAGATGAAGTACTTGAGAAGCACGCTGACTGGGTAGATGCCTTTAGCAAAAAATATAATGCTATTACAGAAGATAATATTGATGATATTATTCAGAAGGAAATTGGCGAAGTATTCATGCATGTTTTAGAGGATGCAGGTGTTTACAAGAGAACACCTGAGGGACAGGCTGCCTTCGACAGATTTGTAGCAACTTTGTGATAAATAATTAGACATAAAATGAAAAGGTTTGCACCAAATAAATAATGGTGCAAACCTTTTTCTTCGAAGTCATATTTTTATCAAACATGATCATGCGGATGTTTCCTGAGGCAGAGCTTCTTCAATCATTTTTACTATTTGATTTCTGCTAAGTGAATTAAGCTCATTAGCTATTGGGAGCAGAGCCTCTAGTTTGTGAGTTATCTCGGAGCTTGTCATTTCAAGTTTGGTTTTGTACATGTCAACAAGAAGCCTGTAGGTTGAGGAAATATCTGTTCTTGTCTTTACTGCAAATTCTAGAACATTGGCCGCATCCTCATATCGGCACTGGTTGTATAATTCCTGTCCCCATTTCTGAAGGGATACTACGAGGGAAGTATAGTTCATATCATATTGAGTAAGAGCTGTGATGTTAGCAGTTCCATATTCTAGCTTAAGATCTGTATTGGATATTCCGGTAAAGTTTACAATTTTTTCATCTTTTAGTGCCAAAACTTCTTCTTCAGCGCCTTTTAGTACAGGGTTATCACCGTAGGTATCAAAGGGGAGAAGGTCAATTGGGATGTGTATATATTCAAGATTCTCAAGGCTCTTTTTACGAACGCTGTTGGATCTTCGCTCCCGATCCCAGAAGTTTTCTTCCTTCTCATCGAACTTTTTCTTGACCCTGCCAGCGCGCCAGTTGAAGAATATACAGAATAGTATGAAACTTGCTAAAAAGGGGAATTTCATCTATAATATCCTTTCAGTTAATAAGAGCAAAATAAACGAACTATAGTCTACAATTATAATAGCACAATAGCTCAGAGGGAGCATTATGAAAAAATTCATCGGAGGAGTGATCCTCGCTTTATCTGTGCTGTTACTTCTGCCCGGTATTCCGACAAAAGCAGCAGATGGAAGAACAATCGCAAAGGGCGTATACATTGGTGACATTGATGTGTCTAATATGACAGTATCTGATGCAGGCAATGCCCTTCATGCATATTTTGACAAGATGGCAGGTGCTGAGATAACCTTATCTGCCGGAGAGGGCAAGAGTCTAACAATAACAGGCGATGAGCTTGGTATTTCATGGAAGAATCCACAAATTATTGAAGAGGCTTATAACCTAGGACATACAGGTAATATCATCAAGAGGTACAAGGCTCTCAAAGATCTTGAGAAAAATGGCCATAGATTTGAAATAGAATTTGGCTTTAATGATGAGCAGCTTCAGGATATAGTTGAGAACAGATGTAAATCTTTTAATCAGGAAAAGGTTAACTACAGGCTTACTAAGACTGCTGACGGATTTTCTGTAAGTCAGGGCCAGGTAGGATACCTTGTAGATGTTAATGAATCTATTTCCGCAATAAAGAGCTTTGTTTCAGGAGGCTGGGATGGCGAGAATGCCACAGTTTCTCTTTCTGTAAAAGAGGATAAGCCTTTAGGAAGTGAAGAAGAATTATCCAAGGTAAGAGATGTACTTGGAACCTATACAACAAGTTACAAGACTTCCGGATCTTCCAGAAGCGCCAACGTGGCTAATGGCTGCTCACTTATAAACGGAACAACTGTTTATCCGGGTGAGGAGTTTTCAGTACTTGATACTATAACACCATTTACAGAGGCCAATGGCTATTATCCTGCGGGCTCTTATCTGAACGGAATTGTTGTAGAGAGTATTGGAGGCGGAATCTGCCAGGTTTCAACAACGCTTTACAATGCAGTCCTTTTGGCTGAGCTTGAAGTTACAGAGAGACATAACCATTCTATGATCGTTTCATATGTTTCTCCATCAGCTGATGCGGCTATTGCAGAATCAGGCGGCAAGAACTTTAAATTTGTTAATAATACAGAATATCCAATTTATATTGAGGGATACACGTCCTCTGACAAGCATATTACCTTTACGATTTACGGAGTAGAGACAAGGGATGCCAGCAGACAGGTTAGCTTTAAGAGTGAAGTTTTAGAGACTACACCGGCATCTGCTGATCAGTATGTAATTGATGCTTCTCAGGCACTTGGCTATGTGGGTACTCAGTCGGCACACATAGGCTACAAGGCTCAGCTTCGCAAGATAGTAACAGAACATGGGCAGGAGATCAGCAATGAAGTGATCAACAGCAGTAACTACAAGATGGTTCCCAAGATCATCACAGTTGGTACTGCAGGAGCTGATGAAACAGCAGTAGCGCAGCTTCAGACTGCCATTGCTACAGGAGATGTAGGTACAGTTAAGGCAGTAGCAGGAGCTTTGGCAGCTGCCAGAAATGCCGCAGGAACAGAGAATGCTGAGGCAGCAGCTCAGGCTGCAGCAGAGGCTGTTAATGCAGCTAATGCCCAGATCCAGCAGCAGGCACAGGCAGAGGACATGGAATCTGTTTCAACAAGTGGTTGATAAAATGGAGAATTGATGAGATTAGGCAAGATTACAGAAAAAGCTTTAAAGAGATCCGTTTTAAAGCAGCTTAGAACAGAATTTAAAAAAGAGACAAGCGCAGCTGTAGGGACAGACTGCGCTTTTTCTACTAAAGGCGAGGATGCTTTTTCCACAATCGTACCAGTAACTGTAAATATTAAGGATGCTGGCTATTACGGTGTTGTGAAGGCGGTTAATGGCCTTGTGTCACAGGGGATAACCCCGGATCATGTAGAGGTGTCAGTGCTGCTTCCTGTGGATGCAGAGGAACCAACCCTAAAAAGAATCGTGGCGGATGCCATAAGTGGAGCCAAGGCATGCGGAGCTGTATATGCTGGCGGGCATAGTGAGGTAACAAGTGCAGTAAACAGGCCGCTTGTTACAGTATCTGCTGTGGGACATGTGGATAACTCTGGTGACGCCAAGGATTTAAAAATATTTAATGGGAAAGGTGCTCCGGGACAGTCGCTTGTAATAACCAAATGGGTAGCTCTGGAAGGTACAGCCATGCTTGCTTCCGAGAAATACGAGGAGCTTACGTCCAGATATCCAGCGCCATTTATAGATGATGCGAGAGGGTTTAAGGATTTTCTTTTTACAGGAGAAGAAATGGCTGTCGCCCTTAAGTCGGGGATAAGTTCTTGTCATGATCTTTCAAATGGAGGAGTTTTTGCGGGACTTTGGGATATGGCTGCCCGAGCGGGATGCGGCTTTAAGGTTGATCTTAAGGCAATTCCTCTTAGACAGGAAACTGTGGAAATCTGTGAGTTTTTTACACTTAATCCATATGAACTTATGTCTGGTGGAGCATTACTTATGACGTCTGACACACCGGAGAGGCTTGTAGCGGACCTGGAAGAAAAGGGAATTCCTGCGACTATCGTAGGTGAGCTTATGGAAGGGAACGATAAGATAATCATAAACGGGGACGAGAGTAGATTCCTTGAGTCACCGCAGGCGGATCAGATACTAAATGTTTTGTCATAAGTTATTGCTTTGTTCGTATATACAGGCAGTTTGTGTCTATGAGAGATAATTGCAATGAGGATAAATTTGCAAGGTTTACAAGGGCGCAAATGTAGGGCACAATATTTGTAGTTTGTAAAATGCGTACAGATTATAAGACGTATATAAAAAATGAGGAGAATGAGATGGGAACCAGGGAAGAAATATTAAATATAATCGAAAAGAATAGCAGAATAGATGTCCATGAACTCAGCGTTTTACTGGGGGCAGATGAGCTTCTTGTTGCCAATGAACTGAAGGCACTTGAGGAAGAGGGCGTTATCTGTGGTTATCATACAATGGTGGATTGGTCCAAGACCAGCCTTGAAAAGGTTAATGCACTTATCGAAGTTAAGGTTACTCCTACAAGAGGCCAGGGCTTTGATAACATCGCAGAGAGAATCTACAAGTATCCTGAGGTAACAAGTGTTTATCTTATGAGCGGCGGCTTTGATCTTATGGTAATTCTCGAGGGCAAGTCACTTCAGGAGGTTGCAGGCTTTGTTAACAACAAGCTGGCTACTCTTGATACTGTTCTTAGCACAGCAACTCATTTTATCCTTAAAAAATATAAAGATCACGGAACAATCCTTACAAAGAAATATGAAGATACAAGGGAGATCATTACACCATGAGAAATCCATTAGGAAGCAAAGTGGTTGATATCAAACCCTCAGGTATCAGGAAATTCTTTGATATTGTACAGGAGACAGAAGGCGCTATTTCACTTGGCGTTGGTGAGCCTGATTTTGATACACCATGGCACATAAGAGATGAGGGTATTTATTCCCTTGAAAAGGGTAGAACCTTCTATACATCAAACTCTGGATTAAAAGAACTTAGAGTTGAAATTTCAAATTATATTAAGAGAACACAGGGTGTTGAGTACGACCCAATCAAGGAAGTATTCGTAACTGTAGGTGGATCTGAGGCTATCGACCTGGCATTCAGGGCAATGATAGATGCGGGTGATGAGGTCCTTATTCCACAGCCAAGTTATGTTTCCTACGAGCCTTGCGCAATCCTTGCAGATGCTAAGCCTGTTATCATTGAACTTAAAGAGGAAAATGATTTCAGACTAACAGCTCAGGAAGTGATAGAAAAAATTACAGATAAGACCAAGATCCTTGTTCTTCCATTCCCTAATAACCCTACAGGTGCTGTTATGGAAAAAGAGGACCTGGAGGCTATCGCCAAGGTAGTTTTAGAAAATGATCTCTATGTTATTTCAGATGAGATTTATAGCGAACTTACCTATAAGGGCGAGCATGTATCTATCGTTTCACTTCCAGGAATGAAAGAGAGAACAATCCTTATCAACGGTTTCTCCAAGGCCTATGCCATGACAGGATGGCGTCTTGGATATGCCTGCGGACCAGAAGTTATCATGAAGCAGATGGTCAAGATACATCAGTTTGCTATCATGTGCGCCCCAACAACCAGCCAGTATGCGGCTGTAGAGGCCCTCAGAAATGGTGACGAAGATGTTAAGCGTATGAGAGAGGAATACAATCACAGGAGAAGGTACCTGCTTAATGAGTTTAAAAAGCTTGATATACCTTGCTTTGAACCCTATGGAGCCTTCTATGTGTTCCCAAATATCAAGAAATTTGGCATGACAAGTGATGAGTTCTGCACAAGACTCTTAACAGAAGAAAAGCTTGCCGTCGTTCCGGGAACAGCTTTTGGAGACTGTGGAGAAGGCTTTATCAGAATATCTTACGCCTACTCCCTCGACAACCTCAAAGCCGCTATGGAACGCTTCGAACGCTTCATCAGCAAATTAGCATAACGCCATATAATAATGATGTACCACATTTGGTTGGCATTTTGTATATGACCTGACGCATGCAACAAAACTCACATTTTCCTCATAATTCTACTGAGAATCTATGTTTCGAGATCAAATGTTGATTGATGCAGACAGCTCAGGTGTAGTACTGTATATTCCCTGCTTCAGATTGAGGGCAAAAATGCGCAGTTCTCGGACGAGCAGGACGATTTATAAAATGAAAAAAAGAAGAAAAGTCGACTTTTATGAACAAAGTGAAAGGAGACTTTTCTTCTTTTTTGAATTTAAATAAATCGCCGCGCAGACGAAAACAAGTATTTTTGCACTCTACTGAAGCGGGTAATATATAGAAAAAAACTGAGTGGCTGTATTAATCAACCCTTGTCTCGAATACATTTGATTCGAAGAACTTGTTATAGCCCTGCCAGCCAGGTGTTGTAACGTTAGCTAAAAGTTCAGTAAAGGTTTCCATCTTGGCATCAGTGTTATCTGCAAGATTCAAGGCAACAGCTTCCATGATGGCAGGCTTTTTTGGAGAGCCATACTCAAATTCACCGTGGTGAGCAAGAATACAATGCTGGAGCTCCTGCTTGAGAAGCTCAGGGAATCCCGGAATATTTCTGGCCTTATCACTGACCATTTCGCATCCCATCACGATGTGACCTAAAAACTGTCCTTCATCAGTGTAGTCATTTATTGGGAAAAGACTAAGCTCTCTGGTCTTACCAATGTCGTGACACATAGCTGCAGTAAGTAGAAGATCTCTGTTGAGTCTTGGATAAGCCTTGCTGAAGTAGTCACAGAGCTTGGTAACGCTTAATGTGTGCTCAAGAAGTCCTCCGATAAAGCCATGGTGTACAGTCTTGGCTGCGCTTGATTTGCGGAAAAGCTCAATGAACTTTTCATCCTGAACAAAGAATTCTTCCAGAAGCTTTTTAAGGTAAGGATTCTGGATACTTCCGATTATTCCAAGAAGCTCTTTATACATTTCATCGATATTCTTGGAGGATACAGGAAGGTAAAGTGCAGGGTCATATTCACCTTCGTGGCATTTTCTGGCTCTTTTGATATTAACCTGGAGAGCTCCGTTAAAGCTTGTTACCTCTCCAAATACATCGATGCAATCTGTATCATCGAATTCATCAATTCCATCGCTATAGGGTTCCCAAACCTTGGCATCTACAGTGCCTGTCTTGTCCTGAAGAGTAACCGAGTAGTACTCCTTGCCGTTCTTGGTAGTGGCACTTAATTTGTGCTTGCACATGTAGATGTCGGCAACTCTGTCACCGGGTTTTAAGTCCTTGATAAATTTCATTAAAAAATCCTCATTTCTAATCTAAACTAGCTTCAGTTATGGGTGGCTTCTGATAAAGTTGCATCCATAACTATCTCAATATAATCGGTAGGCGCCTGACGCATTACCGTAATTGATATTACATCATCGGGGCTTAGCTGGGCAAGTTTATTTATAAGCTGCTCGTAGCTTGTGATCTCTGTGTCACCAATTGCAGTTATGATATCACCGCTCTGGATTCCAGCCCTCATGGCAGGAGAACTTAGTTCTGTCATTGTGATGTAGGCTCCTGCAGGAACATTCTGGAAAGCCTGGAACTCCTGTGGAACAGTGACTCCGTGGACTCCGAGATAAGCTCTTTTCTTGGTGTTAGAAAGATCCTCCATAAGAGCCTTAAGCTCAGTGATTCCTATGGCGCAGATGTTATTTGAAAGATCACTTGGCTCCTGGTTCATATCGATAATGCCAAGAACCTGTCCACTTAAGTTTATTAGAACACCACTTCCCTGTTTGCTTCCATAGATATCTGTAGTAAGCAGTTTATAGGAGCTGTCGGGAAGATCGATTGATGTCTTTTCACTGGTCACTATGCCGTAAGCAATTGATCCCTGAACTCCTACAGGGCTTCCTATTGCTATAACAGGTAGTCCGGCAATACTGTTTGAGTTGGAACTTCCAAGGGAAGCCACACGAATCTTTTCTCTGGTGTCACTAGTGAGAGCTGACTTCTTTATAGTCAAAACGCAGAGGCCGGTAATTTTATCCACAAGATTTATAGAAGCTTCTGCCATGGCATTGTCGCAAAATGTAATGCCTATAGTCTCTGCATCTGCAAGGTTATCATAAAAGGCAAGGACAAGGATATTACTGCCAGCATCAGCAATAATAAGTCCTGAAGCCACGCCGCTACTTTCAAAAGACGAACTAAACCAGTTGTTGTCGTTGGAAATAGCAGTGACTTTAACTATGCTCCTGTTGGCTTCAGATGCTACTCCCTTAAGGGAGGAGATCATTTTTTCATAGTCAGAAGAACCAAAGGTGTAAGAGGCAAGAGCCTGATCAATCTGGTCTTTCTGAGTAGCTTCAAGACTCATAGCTTCGCTTGCAGCTATCTCTTTTTCCACAGCATACATTTCTTCAGGAGTCAGCTCATCACTAGCTGATTCAGCAGGAAAAGAAACAACTTCAGGCTCCTTTTCTGGATATAGAGTATCAGTGAAAATGGGCTGAAGTAAAAGAAATGTAAAACAGGCAACTCCGCCAAAAACAACAGCAAGAGAAATGGTTATCATCGTTCTTCTAAGGAGCTTTTTCCTGTTTATGGGGCGCTGCTTTATCTTCTCACTGATAAAGGCAGTGTTGGCCAGATTGTCCTTTTTGTTTTCATCCTGATTAAGTGCCATACAGATTCCCCCAAATATTAGTTGTGTTCAATATCTTTATAATTATAGCCGCTTTCTTATGAGATTTCAAAATAATAGTCCCTAGCCATGCAAAGATATAGATGTTAAACTGTACTTTGGGAAGTTATATGAAAAAAGAGGATATAAAGTAATGAATTCGAAAGCTTTACACGTACTTGAGTACGATAAGATAATTGACAAGCTCACATCACATGCAACATCAGACCCTGGCAGAAAACTCTGCATGGAGCTTAAACCTTCATCAGATCTCAAGGAAATTCGCAAGAATCAGGAAAAGACAGCTGATGCTATTGCCAGGATTTTCAAGAAAGGTTCTATTTCTTTTGGCGACAACAGGGATTTCACAGGATCTTTAAAGGCACTTAAGATTGGAAGTGCTCTGGATATGCCTGGATTATTAAGGCTTGCAGCATTTCTTGAGAATGTAGCAAGGGTAAAGAACTACGGCAGAACACAGAGAGACGACGAAGCGCCAGATTCTCTCACAGAGTCTTTTAGCATGCTAGAGCCACTTACACCTATATCTACAGAGATCAGAAGGTGTATTGTCTCTGAGGAGGAGATGAGTTCAGATGCAAGTCCTGCTCTGAGGCACATCAGACGTGGAATTGGTCTTACTAACGACAGAATCCATGAGCAGTTGAATAAACTTATAAATGGTTCCATGAGAACCTATCTCCAGGACGCGGTGGTTACTATGCGTGATGACAGATACTGCGTGCCTGTCAGAAGTGAGTATAAATCACAGATAAATGGAATTGTTCACGACCAGTCATCTTCTGGATCAACTCTCTTTATTGAGCCGGCTGCGGTTGTTGAACTTAATAACAAGATAAAAGAACTGATTCTGCAGGAAAATGCTGAGATTGAGAAGATTCTTTTAGAACTGAGCCTTCAGGTTGGAGAATATGTTGAGGCAATCAAGTATAACTCAGAAATCATGACGGATCTTGACTTTGTGTTTGCCAAGGCCTCCTATGCTCTTGAAATCAATGCTATAACACCTGTATTTAACGACAACCACTCTTTTGACATCAAGAAGGGAAGACATCCTCTTATTGCAAAAGATAAGGTGGTTCCGATAGATGTCTACGCAGGCCGAGATTTCGACATGCTGATAATTACAGGACCTAACACAGGTGGTAAGACTGTAACGCTTAAGACAGTAGGTCTTTTAACGCTTATGGGACAGGCTGGCCTTGCAATACCTGCAGGGGACAGGTCGGAACTGTCAGTATTTAATGAGGTTTATGCGGATATTGGAGATGAGCAGAGTATTGAGCAATCTCTTTCAACTTTCTCATCTCATATGACAAATACCGTTTCAATCCTTGAAAATGCAGATGAGAATTCTCTTTGCCTTTTTGATGAATTGGGAGCTGGTACAGATCCTACAGAGGGAGCGGCTCTTGCCATATCAATACTGAATAACCTCCATGACAGAGGTGTCAGAACATTGGCAACAACCCACTATAGCGAGCTTAAGGTGTACGCTCTTAATACTCCGGGTATTCAGAATGCCAGCTGCGAATTTGATGTGGAGTCCCTGCGCCCAACTTACAGACTTCTTATTGGAATTCCAGGTAAGAGTAATGCTTTTGCGATTTCTAAAAAGCTGGGTCTTTCTGATGATATCATAGAGGCGGCAAGGGAACAGATTGGCACAGAGGACAAGAAGTTTGAAGATCTTTTGGCAGATCTTGAGAAGAGCCGCAAGACAATAGAGGCTGAGAGAGATGAAATAGCGCAGTACAAGCGCGAGGTAGAGGAACTTAAAGCTAAACTTGAGGACAAGACTGACAAGCTCGACAGGCAAAAGGAAGATATCTTAAGACAGGCCAATGAAGAAGCAAGAAACATTCTTCAGGAAGCCAAGGATCTTGCGGATGAGACCATCAGGACCTTTAGAAAGGCTGGTCCTAATGCAACTATCCAGGATCTTGAGAGAGCAAGGACCAATGTTGGGCAGAAGATTTCTGCCAAGAATAAGGCAATCAGCACCAAGAAGGAAGCTGCTAATCCGACTCATCCTATTTTGAAGGAATCTCAGCTTAAGCTTGGAGAGTCAGTTAAGATTGTATCTATGGGACT
Organism: Butyrivibrio sp. INlla14; assembly: GCF_900102515.1. Lineage (GTDB taxonomy): Bacteria > Bacillota > Clostridia > Lachnospirales > Lachnospiraceae > Butyrivibrio. Next base: position 11,532 of record NZ_FMVS01000040.1, on the reverse strand, counting down.
TAAGGGAACTATTTCTTCCAAGCCAGACAAGGACGGCAATCTCTATGTTCAGTGCGGCATCATGAGAACCAAGGCTAATATTAGAGACCTTGTTCTTGTTCAGGATGAGGATGGCAAGGCTGCCATGAAGAAGTTCTATGGCAGAAATACAAGCTCTTCTTCAGGCAAGATGGATCTTTCACGTGCTGCAAGTATCAGAACAGAGATTAATCTCATTGGTAAAAATAGTGACGATGCTATTTCTGCACTCGATAAGTATCTGGATGATGCGTATATGTCTCACCTTAATAATGTGAGAGTCGTACACGGCAAAGGCGCTGGAATTCTGAGACAGGCTGTGCATAACTATTTAAAAGGCGTGCCTTATGTAAAATCATTTAAGCTTGGTGAGTTCGGTGAGGGAGATGCCGGAGTTACCATAGTTACATTTATAAAATAAGTAAAAGTGAGGGGATAATGGTTACTAAACAGAAAATTTTAATTGTGGATGATGACAACAACATTGCGGAGCTGATTTCTCTTTATCTGATAAAAGAGTGCTTTGAGACCAAGATATGTAACGACGGAGAATCAGCAATCAATACCTTTGATACCTTTGAACCGAATCTGGTTCTGCTGGATCTGATGCTTCCAGGAATTGATGGATACCAGGTCTGCAGAGAGATAAGAACTAAATCACAGGTTCCAATCATCATGCTCTCTGCCAAGGGAGAAGTTTTTGACAAGGTTTTGGGCCTTGAAATGGGCGCAGATGACTACATGGAAAAGCCCTTTGATTCAAAAGAGTTAGTGGCAAGGGTTAAGGCAGTACTAAGGCGCTATAAACCTCAAACTCAGGAAGCAGCACCTTCTGACGATAAGGTTGTAAGATATCCTGACCTTGAGATCAATATGACAAATTATTCAGTTACATACATGGGAGAGCGTGTGGATATGCCACCCAAGGAACTGGAGCTTTTGTATTTCCTGGCAGCTTCTCCAAATCATGTTTTCACAAGAGAACAGCTTCTTGATCAGATATGGGGATATGAATACATTGGAGATACCAGAACAGTAGATGTACATATCAAGAGACTTCGTGAGAAGCTAAGCGACCATGACAGCTGGCGTCTTGCTACAATTTGGGGAATTGGATACAAGTTTGAGGTACTACAGTAAATGAAGAGAACTCTTTATTTTAAATTTTTGTTGGCCTACCTTTTGTTTGGTATCTTTGGATTTGTAGTTGTTGCAACATTTGTTTATACAATGACCTATGAGAGATTCCGCCGGGATAAGGCAGAAACACTCTATCAGGTTGCAACTCAGATTGCCAATACCTACGCCGCAGACCTTTATAACAGTGAGACTTCGCTAGAGGCCGTTCATTCGCAAGTGGTAGCTTTGTCAAAATATATGGATGGCGCATCTGTGTGGATTGTAAACCCTTCAGGCCGTTTGGTTCTTGATTCTTCAAGGGTTATAGAACCGGGCGAAGAAATAATGATCCAGGGTTTTGATCCAACAGTAACTGGCAGTACCTACTACACCACGGGAAACTTCTGGGGCTGGTTTAAGTGGGATATGTTAAGCGTATTTGCGCCAATCACAGCGAACTTTAAGGTTCAGGCCTACGTTATAATTCATTATCCGATTGCTGATATTCAGAATACAGCCAATGAATTTTTGAATATTTCCTACCTGATGCTGATAGTTCTTTTCCTGCTATCCCTTATTATTCTGATCTTCTTTACTGAGCTTGTGTATGTGCCGCTTAGGAAGATTACTACAGCAACTGAACAGTATGCGGCAGGAAATATGGGGTATGAGTTTTCTGTTGAGTCAGAGGATGAAATGGGCTATCTTGCGGCATCCTTGTCCTATATGGCAGGTGAGATTGCAAGGCAGGAAGATGATCAGAAGAAATTTATTGCTAACGTTTCCCACGACTTCAGGTCGCCACTTACCTCTATAAGAGGTTATCTTGTGGCTATGCAGGATGGCACCATCCCTGAAGAGATGCATGGCAAGTACCTTGGAATTGTTATCAACGAAACTGACAGGCTCACTAAGCTCACCAATGAGCTTTTGACACTTAACAACCTTAATACCAGAGGAATGCTCCTTGACAGGACTGACTTTGACATCAATCAGGTTATCAGGAACGTGGCAGAATCCTTTGGCGGAACCTGCCTGGACAAGAATATCGGTATAGAGCTTGTTCTTACAGATGAGAAGATGCTGGTCAATGCCGACATCAGCAAGATACAGCAGGTTCTATACAATCTTGTGGATAACGCTATCAAATTCAGCCACAAGGGAGGCAGCGTCAAGATTGAGACTACGGAGAAACACAGTAAAGTCTTCGTCTCTGTAAAGGATACCGGAATCGGAATTCCCAAGGAGGATCAGAAGCTTATCTTTGACAGGTTCTATAAATCTGATCTGTCACGAGGCAAGGACAAGAAGGGCACCGGACTTGGCCTTGCTATAGTAAAAGAAATAGTGAAAGCCCACGAAGAGAATATCAACGTTATCAGTACTGAAGGCGTTGGTACAGAGTTTATTTTTTCACTTGCCAAGGCAAAAGCCATGGATGAAGTGGATGAGTGAAATGATTCATTATCAAAATGTGAAGATAAGAGGATAGAGTGAACTAATTATGCATATAGTATTGCATCAACCAGAAATACCACAGAATACAGGAAATATAGGAAGAACCTGCGTTGCAACAAATACGAGCCTGCATCTTATTGAGCCTTTGGGCTTCAGGCTTGGAGAAAAAGAGCTAAAGAGAGCAGGAATGGACTACTGGGATAAGCTTGATGTTACAAGATACATTGACTACCAGGATTTTAAGGCTCAGCACCCGGATGCTAAGATCTGGATGGCTACTACCAAGGCAAAGCGCAGCTATACCGATGTCTCTTTTGGCATGGATGATTTCATAATGTTTGGTAAAGAGAGCGCCGGAATTCCAGAAGAGATACTTGTGGATAACGAGGAAAACTGCATCAGAATTCCAATGGGAGAAGACATTAGATCCTTGAATTTATCTAATTCTGTTGCAATAGTGTTGTACGAAGCTCTTAGGCAGAACAACTTTGAAGGGCTTGAGCGCAAAGGAGAACTTCACAGGCTTCACTGGAAGGATGAGAAGTAAATTCGAAGTAGCGAGAATTTAGCTCAATAAGAGTTGTGATTTAGTAGGATTATCAGATGAGTAAAAAAATAGAAGAATCAAAATATGAAAAAGGTGATCTCCTTACAGTGGAGATCACAGATATTGGCAACGATGGAGAGGGCATAGGCAAGGTAGACGGCTATACCCTCTTTATTAAGGATGCGGTAATTGGTGACAAGGTCAGTTGCAAGATAATGAAGGCTAAAAAGAATTATGCCTACGCACATTTGGAAAAGGTTATAGAGCCATCAAGTGACCGAGTAGAGGCGCGTTGCCCAGTTGCTAGGCAGTGCGGAGGGTGCCAGACTCAGAACATGTCTTACGAGAGGGAACTTGCATTCAAGCAGAACAAGGTAAGAAATAACATCGTAAGACTTGGTGGTTTTGATGAGTCTTTTGTGGATAGCATCATGGAGCCAATTATTGGCATGGAGGAGCCTTGGAGATATAGGAACAAGGCCCAGTTCCCAATTGGAAAAGATAAAAATGGCAAGATAATTGCAGGATTTTATGCAGGAAGGACACATAGCATAATTCCTGTCACGGATTGTCTTATCGGTACTGCAGAAAATAAAGACATTCTGGATGTCATCATCCGCCACATGGAGAAAAATAAGATTGAGCCTTATGATGAGGCTTCTGGCAAAGGCCTTGTGAGGCATGTTCTTATCAGAAAAGGCTTTACTTCGGGCCAGATCATGGTTTGTCTTGTTCTTAATTACAAAGGGCGTGGTAATAAGAAAATTGCAGGTGGAGAATACACTTCTTTAGAATATATATCAGGCCAGAAAGAGCTTGTTACAAGGCTCTCTCAGATAAAAGGCATGACCAGCATATCTGTTAGCATCAATACTGAGAAGACCAATGTTATCATGGGCACAGAAATACACACTATATGGGGAAAAGATACTATTTCCGATACCCTTTGTGGCCTTGAATTTGAGATTTCACCACTCTCTTTTTATCAGGTAAATCCTGTTCAGTGCGAAAAGCTCTACGGACAGGCTATTAAATATGCTGCTCTTACAGGAAATGAGACAGTTTGGGACTTGTATTGCGGCATTGGAACTATAACCCTTTCTATGGCTAAGACAGCAGGGCATGTCTACGGAGTTGAGATAATTCCTGATGCCATCGAGGATGCCAAGAAGAACGCCGCCAGAAACGGCCTTTCAAATGCAGATTTTTACTGTGGAAAAGCTGAGGAAGTACTTCCTGATTTTTACAAAAATGAATCAGAGAAAAAAGCTAGTGACACAGTTTCTGCCCTTCATCCAGATGTAATTGTCGTTGATCCGCCTAGAAAAGGGTGTGATGAGAAGTGCCTTGAGACAATGCTCAAAATGGCCCCGGATCGAATTGTCTATGTAAGCTGTGACAGTGCTACCCTGGCTAGGGACTTGCGCATACTTGTGGATGGCGGCTACGAGCTAAAGGCTGTGCGTCCCTGCGATATGTTTAGTCACACCGTACATGTGGAGACGGTATGTCTTTTGTCCAAACTTTCCGCTGCGAAGCACCATATCGAGGTAACGGTCGAAATGGATGAGCTTGATATGTCATCGGCGGAAGCAAAGGCAACCTATAAGGAAATACAGGAATGGGTGCAGGAGAAGTATGGATTCCATGTGACGAATCTCAATATTGCTCAGGTGAAGCAGAGGCACGGGATAATAGAGCGGGAGAATTATAACAAGCCAAAGTCTGAAAACAGTAAGCAGCCCGGATGTCCGGAGGAGAAAGTTAAGGCTATAGAGAACGCTCTCAGGCATTTTCAGATGATATAATAATTGAAACTCGTTGAGTGTTGTATTTACTGCTTCGATTAACAATGTTTGTGCTTGGTGATGATATGAGAAAATATGGTTCATTAAAGGAAGAATTTCCCGAAATAGCAAAGCAATGGCATCCAACAAAAAACGGGAATGTTACTCCAGACATGGTGGCATCAAGAATTGGGAAAAAAGCCTGGTGGTTAGGTCCATGCGGGCATGAATGGGAGGCTGCTATTTCAAGTAGGACAAAAGGTATAGGATGCCCTTTCTGTCGCAACTTATATGCTCTCGAAGGCTTCAACGACTTGACAACTACTCATCCTGAATTAGCTAAAGAGTGGAACTATGAGAAAAATGGTAGTTTAAGACCAACAAATGTTACATTTGGATCTCGCAAAAAAGTCTGGTGGAAATGCGAGAAAGGACATGAGTGGGAAGATGCGGTAAAGGACAGGGCAAAAGGCAAGAAATGTCCATATTGTACCAATCAGAAAGTCCTTCCTGGGTTCAATGATTTGTTAACTGTCAACCCAGAAGCCGCATCAGAGTGGAACTATGAAAAAAATGGTACTCTCACCCCTGATAAAGTAAAATATAGTGCCAACATTAAGGTGTGGTGGAAATGCGCGAAGGGTCATGAATGGGAAGCATTCGTTTTCAACAAGAGTAAAGGACATGGCTGTCCTTACTGTAGCAATTTTTCTGCTCTAGCTGGATACAATGATTTGGCAACATTAAACCCTCAGTTAGCAGAAGAATGGGACCATGAAAAAAACGTGGGTATAAAACCTACAGATGTAACTATTGGCTCAAAAAAGAAAGTCTGGTGGAAATGCACAAACGGCCATGAATGGGAAGCGACCGTGAAAAGCCGTGTTAGCGGTAACAATTGCCCGTTCTGCGCAGGCCAAGCAGTCCTGACAGGCTTTAATGACTTAGCAACCACAAATCCGGCTCTGGCAGAAGAATGGAATTACAAAAAGAATGGAAAACTAAGGCCGACAGATGTTACCGCTGGGACGCAAATGAAAGTCTGGTGGATATGTGCAAATGGCCATGAGTGGCAAGCTACTACCAATAGCAGAAATCGCGGAAATACTTGTCCATATTGTTCAAACAATTATGTGCTTGCAGGCTATAACGATTTGGCGACAACTCATCCTGACATTGCAAAAGAATGGGATTATGAAAAGAATAAGGAAAAGCCAGACGAGGTACTAGCAGGGAGTAATATAAAGAAATACTGGTTTATCTGCCCTAAAGGACACAGTTACTCTACCACATTACTCAACAGGAAAAAAGGAACTGATTGCCCCATTTGTGCCATGGAAAGACATACCTCTTTCCCCGAGAAAGTAATCTGCTTCTACATGAAGAAATACCTAGATGATATTGTAGAGAACTATCATGACTCCACCATTGGAAGAAAGGAAATTGATGTTTTTTGTCCAGAGCACAAGTTTGGAGTTGAGTATGATGGTCGTGCCTGGCACAAAAATGTTCAGAGGGATATTGCGAAAGATAATGATTGCTTAAGTGCGGGAATAACACTGTTCCGGGTGAGAGAAATCGGGTGTCATGAATATAAAAGCACTTCGATTAAAAAATACATCAAGCCCTATGATATGCAAGAATTGAAAGATGCTATCCTCTCTATCTTCAGTTTTTTGAACAGCAAGTATCAACTAAACATAGACGCAATAATTGACATTGATCAGGATCGAGCAGAGATTTTGGAGCAGATAACCCTGTCTGAAAAAGGGAATTCCGTTGCAGTTCGCTGTCCTCAGATAAAAGAGTTTTGGGACTATAAAAAGAACGGAAAGATTACCCCGGAACAAATATCTCACTCAAGTATGAAAAAAGCTTTTTTCAAATGCAAGTCTGGACATACATGGGAGGAAGTAGTTAGCAACTTTGCCGCTCGTCCTTGGTGCCCATATTGCTCGGGGCGTAAAACGTGGTCAGGTTATAATGATTTGTTTACCACAAATCCAGAATTGATTCCGTTTTGGTCAAAAACCAACACAATTGATCCGAAAACAATAAAAGCAGGATGTAATTCAAAGGCATTATGGTGTTGCCCGAATTGTGGCGGTGAATATGAAATGGTTGTTGCCCATAAAGTAAAAACGCCGGGCTGCCCATATTGTTCCGGGCATAGGGTTCTGAAAGGTTATAATGACATGGCTACTTTTCGCCCTGATTTAGTTGAGGAATGGGATTATGAAAAGAACTATCCATTAATGCCAGATGAGGTTACAAAAGGATCGAACAAAAAAGTATGGTGGAAATGTCGTATCTGCAACAATGAATGGCAGGCTGTTATTCACTCTCGCGCTGTTCTAAATAGAGGTTGCCCTATATGTAGACGGGCAAATTCGTAGAATTTCAATGCCACTTGGATAGCACAAAAATCAAGAGAAAATGTGAAATCGTTGAATGGCAAAATTATAATCTTCCAAAGGGTAAATATTCAAGATCGCCGAGGACGTTTTAAGAGAAGGAAGAAGCAATCATTGATGCAGATTAGTATTTTCAGATGATTTGAATGGAGTAAGACCTATAATAGCTATTTCGGAGATAACAGATATGGCAAAGAAATTGGTTCGCCGAAATACGGAGAGAACAGCCAGGAGGATACAGCAAAATGAAAAATGACAGTGGGGTGTTGGAATGGTTAGAGAAGCTATCAAAGAAGATTTGGATAAAATCCTCTCTCTGTATCTGTATTTACATGAAGAGGCAATACCGGATAAAGATGAACATCTAAAGGGTGTATGGGATCAGATCATCGAAGATTCCAATCATCATCTAATTGTAAATGAAGTGGACGGTGCTATCGTCTCTTCCTGTGTTTGTGTGATCATCCCAAATCTGACAAGGAATGTGAGACCATACGCATTTGTTGAGAACGTGGTGACTCATGCAGATCATCGTGGTAAAGGATATGCTGTACAGTGCCTGGAATATGCAAAGCAGATCGCTGAAAAGGAGAACTGCTACAAGATGATGTTGCTTACTGGATCGAAGAAACCGGAGACACTGCACTTCTATGAAAAAGCGGGGTATAACAGCAGTGATAAGACCGCCTTTATACAGTGGCTGGGGATGGAGAGATAATAAAAAGAATGGGCGAGAAGAGTTTACTGGCGACAACATTAAATACAAGGGATCTTGGAGGTCATATTACTTCAAACGGTCAAAAGACAGTCTGTGGCAGGATTATCAGGAGTGATCGTCAGGAATACCCGGATCAGGATGATATCACATTGCTTTTGTCAAAAGGTATAACAACCATCATAGATATGCGAGGCGAAGCGGATATCAAAACGAAACCGAGCGGCTTTGCCAGGCAGACTGGTTTTACCTATATCAACATTCCCATTGAAGAGGGAAGTTCAGTACCGGAATCTGTAGAAGCTGTTCCGAAAAGCTACATGAAGATTGCAACATCGCCAAATATTCGCAAAGTGTTCGAGATGATCGGAAATGCTCCTGCAGGTGTGATGTATAACTGTGCTGCAGGCAAGGATAGAACGGGTGTCGTTACAGCAATTCTTCTAATGCTGTGTGGTGTGGGTGAGGAAGAAATCGTATCTGATTACATGCTCACAAAAGAGTGTAACAGGGAACGATTTGAGATGTTAAGGGTAAATCATCCGGAGATTGACTTAAACATCGTGATACCAAGGGAATCTTACATAATCGATTTCATGAAACTGTTTAAGGAAAAATTCAGTGATGCGGACGGATATTTCCGGGAGACAGGCGTTTCCGATGAAACAAAAAACAGGATCCTGAAGAAAATGATGCGAGAAGAAAATGAGGAACTGACTATCGAACTTCAGGATACAGAGTGGCCATTTGAATATACAGATCATGATCGTAGGATAGCAAGAGGTATCGTGTATGATGATGAAGGTTATTTCTATTTTGTCAGGGCGCAGCGTGATGATGATTTCGGAAAAGCCACTCTGATAGAGACATCCGGCGGTGGAGTTGAAGCGGATGAAGATCTCATCACAGCAATAAAGAGAGAACTTAAGGAAGAACTTGGTGCCGAGGTTAGTATTGTCTGCAAAATCGGGCTTGTCAGTGATTATTATAATCTGATCCACAGGCACAATCTCAACAATTACTTCCTCTGCAAGGTTCTATCATTTGGAGAAAAGAATCTGACTCAGGATGAGATAGAGAGTTTCCATTTGTCTACACTCAGACTTTCCTATCAGGATGCGGTCAAAGAATACAAAAGATGCTCTGTTACAAAGCTGGGAAGACTTGTGGCGAACAGGGAATTGCCGATGCTTAAAAGGGCAAAAGAGATCATAGAAGGTTTATAGGATAATGGGGATGAACGAGAAACTGCAAATAGTCGAATATTATTCTTCTGATGATTGGGCACATTGGCTGTCTGAAATAAATAAGAGTGACTGGCGTGCCGGGGAGTATCTGCATGAGCTGATCCGGAAGAATGAGCTGAAGAAGCTATGCGGAGAAAGAACTAAAGTATTACTGCTTACTGATAAAGACAGATTGCTTTCTTTTTGTACATATGCAGAGCAGGATGATGTACGTGATCCCTCTCTAACGCCATGGGCAGGTTTTGTCTACACATTTCCGGAATTTCGCGGAAAGCACTTCGTAGGGAGACTGCTCGAATACGCATCCGGACTTGCACGAAAGGACGGGCATGAATATCTGTATATTTCAACAGGTGAAACAGGGCTTTACGAGAAATACGGTTTTACATTCTGGAAACAAATGAAAGATGTAAATGGCGAAGAGAGCCGCATTTATCGAAAGAGAACAGATGTAGCCATAAGAATGCTTCATGAGGATGAGAAAGACCTATTAAAGGATTTTTTGTACGAGGCAATCTATATACCGGAAGGTGTAGAGCCGCCGCCGAAAGACATCATTTTTCAGCCTGAGCTTAGACTATACTATGAAAATTTCGGAACTGATCCAGCTGATAATTGTATCGTTGCGGAAGATCAAGGCAGAGTGATCGGGGCAGTATGGACACGGATCATGAATGATTACGGTCATGTTGATGATGAAACACCTTCTTTTGCTATCTCTCTGTATAAGGAATACAGAGGAAAAGGTATCGGTACTAAACTGATGAAGGAAATGCTGGCGCTTCTTAAAGAGCAGGGCTATGGCACGGCATCTTTAGCGGTGCAGAAAGCGAATTACGCAGTGAAGATGTACAAGAATGTCGGATTCAAGACCGTGGACGAGAACGCCGAAGAATATATTATGGTGTGCGAATTGTAGAATCACTATTTTTTGAGGTGTGAGGCGATGATAAAAAACATAGCGATTGTAAGTCTTTCCAGCGGCATATTGGGCGAGGGATTTATCCGATTTGAAGTTGAAATCGGCTTACGCAGATTGAAAGAATACGGTTTGAATGTTCGGTTCATGCCCAATGCGCTCAAAGGATTGGAATACATCAAGGCGCATCCCGAAAAAAGAGCGCAGGACTTGTTGCAGGCCTTTCGCGATCCTTCTGTAGATATGATCCTGTGTGCCATTGGTGGGGATGATACTTATCGTCTGCTGCCGTATTTGTTTGATAATAATGAGCTTGCCGGTGCTGTATCTAATAAGATTTTTCTTGGTTTTTCCGATACGACAATCAACCATTTTATGCTTCATAAGGCAGGAGTGAACTCGTTCTATGGTCAGGCATTCCTTCCTGATATATGTGAGCTGAGCTCAGATATGCACCCGTATACGCGGAGGTATTTTGAGAAACTAATTGCGACAGGAACAATCTCTGAAATAGTGCCCAGTGATGTTTGGTATGAAGAACGCAAAAAATTTTCACCAGATCAGATGGGGATACCTACAGCCTCCCATCCGAATCATGGCTTTGAGCTCTTACAAGGTGCTCCTGTGTTCTCTGGGAAAATACTCGGCGGGTGTATTGATTCTATGTATGATATGTTCAATGGCGACCGATATGCGGATATGCCAGAATTGTGCCAAAGGTATGGATTGTTTCCAGAAGCTGAGGACTGGATGGGACGCATACTGCTCTTGGAAAGTAGCGAAGAGAAAATGGCTCCAGCTCAATATAAGAAGGCGCTGGACTATTTAAAAAGGACAGGAGTATTCAGTTCTGTGACAGGCGTTATCGCTGGCAAACCTATGGATGAAACCTATGCGCAGGAATACAAGGAACTTCTTGCCGAGGTAATAGATAATCCCAAGCTGCCAGTCGTCTTCAATCTGAATATTGGCCATTCTATGCCGCGATGTATCATTCCTTTTGGCGTAGACGCAATCGTTGATGTCGAAAAACAAATAATAAAATTTGATGTGTGAAGGCGGGTGAATGCATATGCATATATCATGAAATATGCGGAAGAAAACGGCTATAAGGTGGCAGGACTTTCAAGAGAATGCTACATTGACGGTATTTGGAACAAGGAGTCTGTAGATGAATGGCTCACAGAAGTGCAATTACCAATCGGGTAAGAAAATGATGCTGTATAGTTAAACTTGACAACTTATTCTCGTATATCTTGAAATATAGGTAAGAGAATAAGGAGGTGCCAGATGGCAACTAAACGGTAT
>NZ_FMVS01000039.1 GCF_900102515.1 Butyrivibrio sp. INlla14 | reverse complement strand
AAGATCTTCGATACGCTGTCATATACGCTGGATTCTGAATCCTGTCTTAATGACAGAAGCATGCTCATGCTCTGACAAAGGTAATCAATGCTCGCATCCGAGCGGAAACTCATGACTTGGTGTTGCTTGCGTTTATAGGCACGCAAAAGACGTTCCGCCATGTTATTGTTGTGCGGAACTCTTATATCATGTAAAAATAGCAGATGGCTGGATTTATACTTCGCCATGTGTCTGTATAAGTTATAGCCTTCCCTATAGTATTTACTGGGTGGAATGTATTCGTATTCTTCTCGGGCTTCTTCCAGGATGCTGTCATATCTTTCTTCAAATGCCATGACAGTTTTTTCATCAAATCCTGTGGTTTCATCAATGCCATTTCGGTAATGAACCATTTCCCGCAGAAGTTTATACATCTTCTTATTCCATTCCCGATCAGGCTCATTCTGTATGCTGTCTTTACAGTATCTCAGGATATGAGCGATACACTCCTGATGGCCACTGCCATAATTATAAAAGGTGGTGTCATGGTCATGGATGAATATCGCTGACTGGTTAAGGTCGACAGGGGTATCTTTTATTCCTGCATGACCTTTGTTTTCCCTGAAATAGTACTGGGCAGTCCCATCCGGAGCAGCAACAATAAATACAAAACGGCTGCTTCCATTGCTTCTGGCATTGGTGTTATCTGTATGGAGTACAGGCTTCTGCATCAGTGATGCAAAAAGCTCTTTCTTTTCCTTATCCGTTTTCATGGAGAATTCTTTGGAGAGACCATTGACCATGCCTTTTGAAATGCTCAGTTTTCCGTCAGTGAGATCTGAAATAAGTTTGATGGTCTTGTCTATGGAGACACAGCATTCATTATTAAGGATGAATGCAAGTGCTTTGACGCTGCCGCCATAGTTTACGTCATTGATATATCCTTCAGGGAACTGCGCGTGGGATCTTTCGCCCGTCTTTGAATTATAGTAGACTTCAGCAGCGTATTCGTTAACATCCAGGAAAAACCTCAGATTTATCATCTGTTTACGGATGGGTTGATGCTGCATGGACAGGCGTCATGTAGTCCTCACCAAAGCGGCTCACTAAAACTTCGTGATACATGGCAGGTACTGCAATCTGCGTATTCTCAAAAGGCACAAGATTCGTGGTCTTCACCCACTCTTTTTCTCTGGACAGATCATTCTGAAGATAGGCCATGTGCGGACAGTAGTCCACTCTTCCGGCCTCGTTTTCAGGGCATGAAGAAGCAATAGCTTCCGCTGCAAGAGCCAGCTGATTCCTAAGGCTCTTTTGCCCATCTATGGTTATAGTGCCGTTGTAGAATCTGTGGAGGTAGTCTTCAAGATCTTTTAACTGATCAATGAAGTCCTGCAGCTTGCCATCAGGGGCTCCCTGGTCAGGGAGCTGTGGCAGGTTCTTTCCGGCGATCAGAGCTCCGCCATTGTACTCCTGCTCCACTTCCACGCAGGTATGGACCATCTTGTAAGTATAGGAATAAAGCTGCTTCATAAGCTTTTTCTTCTCAGGATCCCGGGGAATGTAATCCATGGGAAAAATGTCGATGTAGCAGATAAAAGGACAGCCATAGTACTCCTGCATACGCACATCGTCCCATTTCAGGGTGTCTGTCTTATGAGTTGCCACAGCATGAAAATTCACGAAAGTCTCGGTATTGTACACGCTTCGGATCGTCAGCCCTCCGCCAATCTCGTCCGCATGTTCCATAAGTTTCATGAAATCCGCTCTGGGCATAGAGATATCCACATCATCATCCCAGGGGATAATCCCGCCATGGCGTACCGCGCCAAGGAGCGTACCAAAATCCGCATAATATGTAAGGTCATACTTAGCAAACAGCACCTTAAGCTCCTCAAGGATCTTCAGATGTGCTGCCCAGCAACGCTTCATCATCTCAGGGACATTGAAGCCTGAACGTATTTCGTCTTTAAAAAAGGATTCCGGAAAAGTTAACATAGTTGCCCTTATATATCTACGATCATTATTTGTTATCTACGGTAGCCTTAAGTTTGCTAGCATCTACGATCACAACTCTCTACGTATCTCCGGCATTTCAAACTGATCTCTGTCCAAATTTATGGCAACAGACATTTCAAGCCCGGAAGGCTTTCTGTCGTTGACAAGAATGCGTTCTCCCATTGGCATGTTGAAAATGATTTGATCGTAGCGAATGTTGTTCTCTTTTAAGAACTTCAGAGTGATCTCTTTGTACTCGTCCACCCTCGATGTAAGTATAATTATCCTGTCTTCTGAAGGTATGGCATCAATGTATTCCTGCGCACCGGGCAAAAGAGTATCATGTCCATCTATCTTGTAACCATTGTGTTTAACTATCGTTCCATCAATGTCAAATATCCAGGTCTTCGGTAAAGTTGAAAGAGTCAATTGATCAGCCATTTATCTTCCCCCAGTCAATCTTATCTACAGCAACTATGTTGTAGTCAAACTGCTCAATGTAGTACATATCTATAGCTTTCCATTTTGTATCACTGTAGTTGTAATCAGGATAAAGAGCTATCTTTTTAGCCTTAGCTTCCCGGAGAATATCGCACAGTCCACTTCTGATCCCGACAAACGTTCCTGCTCTCTCCACCACCGACCTCATCTCCATTAGTGACGGTGAGATTGCATCTGTGCCCTCCAGCGGAAGCTCATCATCAACCACATTTGTGTAACACTTGTATCCTCTCGAATTGTAGAAATTTACTGCATCTCTCCAGATTTCATGCCCAATTGCCGGAACAGACTTCGCATATGGGGAAAAGACAATGCTCCTACCCTGAGGAATGTCCTCTATCTTCGCATACCCGGGCATCACTCCCGAAGGCTTAGCCGCCTCAGTGTCCTTTGGAAGACCATATACTCCGCAACAATATATCTGTTCCAGAGGAATCTTTTTTATATACAGCGCCTTACTCAGGTTAATAACATAAGGCCTGTCCTGATGTGCGATAAAACTGCTCTTATCTCCCGTGTATAGAGCAGCCTGAATCATAGCATCAAGCTCTTTTTGCTCATAAACCTTAACACAGTAGTTCTCGTCAAACATGTGGATCACATCGGCAAGAGTTTGCCTGACTACGCAGAATACTGCTTTCTCTATTCCCCGCCTCCTTGCAAATGCCGGATAATAGGAAATCATAAAATATATATCTCCTATCGCGTTAAAGGGGCAGAACATCTTAAAGTACCCGGGATACTCTTTTACAAGTTCCTCCAGAAGCGCCTCCCCATGACGCTCTCTCGAAGTCATTCTCTCTATAGTATCCTCCAAAAGTGAGTAATCAGCGTATGTATTGTAATCAATAAGCTTACGTATCGGCCCCATATACCCCAATGAACGCAGCTGCTTATGCATAGATGAATAGAACCTGGAAGTAATAAGGGCAACAGAATCCACCTCGCCGGTACCATTCTCTAAAACATCCTGTACCCACTCCGGATTTACGACCTTAACGCCTTTATACTCAATCCCCTGTTTATCAGGGTTGTTGTCAAGAATCGCAACAGGACACAGTCCCTTCTTTTCCAAAAGATCAACAAGCTCAAGGGTGGCATTGCAATGTCCAAAGAGAATAATCTTTCTGCCGGACAGGTGCAGTTCTTCATCTATTGAATTGAGGTTAGCTGTCATCTCTTCGTAATTCTGTCGCTCCATAATCCTCACACTTTAGTCATTTCACGATCTCTTAGCAGCCAACAACGCCTCGATCATTTCTTCTTTTGTCATAAGACCTGTCTTTACATAGTTAAGCATACCGGGATAACGGGGATCATCTTTTATTACGTCAATTTCATCCGAATATTCATAGAGGTAATAATACTTGTTAAATGCATCATCCGGCTCTTTCACGTCAGCCTTCGCATTCTTCAGTGCATCCCGGTAATCAGGTTCATAGTTAATGATCATCTCCACAGATCCTCACCACGCAGACGCGCTCCAATACCGCCACCGGGATGATTCTTTTTAAAATCGTCCAGTGTGACTCCCATCCTCTTGCAGAGCTCAATAGCAATCCCCTGAAGGACGATAAGATATATTGTCGTTGAATTGTTAGGCATTATATCCCACATATCGCCTTCGTTGCGAAGCTTCATTATAAAGTTCTTATCAACATATTCTGTAGTCTTACACTTTTCGGTAAATGAAAGAAGCCAGGTATTGGTTCCCCGCTCCTTAAGATACTGAGCAAGAGCTACAGTCTCATAAGTATTGCCACCTTTTGAAAGCAAGAATACAATATCATTCTCACTGATCATTCCAAGATCTCCATGAACAGCGGTATTGGTATGAAGGAATCTCGCGTCTATCCCTGCTGAATTCATGGTACCAACGAACTTCTCGCAGATAGGAACGTTTTTACCAAGGCCACTGGCAATTATCTTGCCTCCTCGCCTCAAGGTTTCCTCGCACTCATCCACCAATTCCCTGTACTGCTCTTCATCAATGGAGTCCATTGCCATCCTGATAGTTTCAAGTACACCACTGTAGTATTCCAGCATTAGAGCACCTCCTCAAGATAATACAGTCCATTGTAAAAAGATCCGCAGATTGAATCATAGTCTTGCCAGGCATAGGTTGTAAGCGACAGCCATATGACCGCATGAAGGAGTTTGATCTCAGACTCGCTAACGCCGGTAAGCTCAAAGAAATCTTTCTCCATGTCTTCCCATCCATTAGACTTAACAGAAAGCTCAATTTCTCCCGGAGCCAGCCTTTCGATAACCTTGCCATCAACTATTGAGTGTCCGCCAATGTCCAGATTAAAGTCCTTGAGATTAAACCTGTCATAATTTCCAACTATAGAATAGTACAGCTTGGCCCAATCATATCTCTCATCACCATAGATCTCTGTAAAACCAAAGTATCCGCGGGGATCGATCAGCACCGGTTCTCCATTATCGCGTATCATGAGATTTGAGAAGGTACAGTCTCCGTGTATGAAACTGAATCTGTCGCATGTCAGTTGCTCTAATGCCTTTTCCAGCTCATCTCTATGGTAAAAGACATTTCGGCAATCCCTTCCATTTATCCGTATAGTTTTTTCCGCAGCAAACGGAACCAGATACTGGATCCTGGAAAGGCGCTGCATCGTCTTATTAAAATATGCCTCCTTCAAACTGAAACTATCAGCTGGAATATGTTCTGATTCATGAAGCATCTTAAGCGTATCTATAAGACTTGTAAGAATGCGCTTCTTGTCTTCGTATCCGTAATTGCACTCATATATATTTTTGCCCCGGATATACTCCATCTTTAACGGAGATGTTTCATATATCAGTGGCAATCCCTTGATATTCTTGTCCTTGGCCTTTAAGTACCAGTTACTCTCCCTTTTGGCCAGTGTCACACCCTGCTCATCCACAGGCTCTTTTGTAAGCACATCTCCTTCCACAGTAATCCTGTTAAAGGGCCTTGTCTTTGTCTTGCCCAGTTTCTCATATTCCTCTAAAAGACCAAATTCCCTGGTCCCTGCAAGGCTTATCTCCTTGAACTGCAGTTTCTTTCCCTGCATCCATCTGACAAGTTCACCGCTTTCCGGGACGTCTGCAATAACAGATTTATTCCTTAACAAAAAGAATCCTGCCACTCCATGTTCAGTGGATCTCTCCTCAACAAACTCTCCGTTTTCAAATTTCCATCTGCAATTAAAAGTAGCTGAAATACCTACATAATCGTGCTCCGCCTTCTCCTCTGCAGCGCTGTACTCCGGCGGAAGTTCAAACTCATCAGGCAGGATAAGGTCTGACCACACCAGCATGAACCGCCTGTCATCGGGAATAAGATCAATAGCCTGCTTAACGCCTCCGCAGGTACCTGTGCCTGATGCATCCACAACCTGATATTTCACATCTGCAAAGCACGATAAATAAGAACGCAAAACGTCCTTCTTATAGTCAGCTATTATCACAAAACGCTTATCCGGAAATCTCCTGAACAGGTAAAAGAGCATCGGCAGATTCTCTACCGGTGTAAGAGCTTTGGGTTTGTTTTTAGTCAGATAGCCTAGACGGGTTCCTTTTCCGCCGGCCTGAACTATGATGTAGTCCATAAAAAATCTCCTGGTGTAGAGTAATTTCATACCTTACATCAGATGCAAGGTATGAAATTGTCAAAGTGCTAAAACAAGAAGTTAAACAGATGCATATATAACCTATTCTCTATCATCTGCCAAATGGCTTCTCAATTCTTTTTCACAACGTAAGTAGAAGAACTGTACCCAGAGTTAGTGCCAGTATCATAATCCATATAGCACTCAAGCACATCACATCCAGCTTGTTTTATGGTCTTAAATATTTCGTTCTGCGGAAGAACATGCATATCTAAAGATGATTTGTCTCTAATCCAGTCATCGTATATGAAACTATATCCCTTTAAATAGCTCGGAACTTGAAAAACTCCCGCACCATTAGGTCTTAAGGAATGCATCATCTTTGAAAGCAAAAACTGTATAACCGGCGGAACATTATGTTGTAATACCAGCACTGTGTAAAAAACATCCGTTTCCGGCAAATCGTTATAATCTTCTACTGATTTAATCAGGTGAAAATCAACATTGTCTTTCTTAATATACTCTCGCGCAATATTCATGTTCCCGGAAGATATGTCATATGCATGTACGCGTTTAAACCGCTCTACCAGTGCAGATGTAACTCTGCCACAACCACAGCCAATTTCCGTAACGTCCATCTGATTCGCTTCTATCTCCGACTTGATTATTCCATTTCGAACCAGAGTTTTAACAAGCTTATCACATCTTTTTTTTCCAGATTTGTAAAAATCCTGAATGTATTGCTTGTTGATGTTTTCAGATAAATACTTTCTGTGGGTCAGCACAGACCAATACGGCTCAGTATCCCCCAATCTGTTCCATTGTTGCGATGTTCTTTCAAACAGATTATTTATCTGTTCTTCATTTACTTCATCGATTCTCATCTTAGGATTGCAGAAATCAAAGATTTCTCCTTTGAATCTATCGCATTCACAATAAACATCTACAATCGGTCTCTTGATGCCTCTAAGACCTGCTATTAGCTGATCTCTTACCTCTGTGTTGATGACCGAAAACAATACTACATACCAGTCCTCTTTCTCACAGAGCTCATCAAACGAGATAATGCCAAGTCGCTCATCAGAAACGTGATTGTCGACCAGAGCCAGTTCCTTTATCCCAAAATTCTGATTCAGTACGTTTTTAACAAGTCTGCCCATTTTCCCTGCCGGATAAACAACAAACCTATCGTTTCCGAGTTCGATCTGTCTTTTTATGATATCTTCGATCAACTCCACATAGTTTTCCATCCCATATCTGCCTTCACATTATTGTTTAGATAAACCCTCAATTATTTGATCAATTATCAAATCATCACTCAAATCATAAGTGCAAATACTCTGTATAGGTAATTCCTCGGATATATACCTCAGGTCCCACTCCCTATACATATTTTTATCTGAATAAAGGACAATCATTGGCACCTTGCAAAAGGCCAGAACATCACATAATCCGCTCCGCAATGAGATTACAGCCTTACAGTTTCTAACTACACTTACAACATAAGAGATGTCACCTGTAAGAGCCTCAGTTCCTGGAACTACTGCCTCTTCAGGACCTTTCACATTAGTAAATGCAGAATAACCCAGTTTCTTCAAATGACTTGCCACTCTCTCCCACAAACTGATTTCCAGAGATTTTATTGAATTGGCATAAGGCATCAAAACTATACTATTAGCATCAAGGCAATCTCTACTCTCTGTTTGTGTAAAAGCAAAGTCTTCCAAAGCTAGTTTGGAATGCTCAGATAACCCCATTACTTCCCTGCGATACTGAGTTACCATAGAGTCCAGGATGACGTTATCATTTCTAATAAAGATCATGTCCAGTTTCTTTTTAAAGTGACCGTACAGAAAATTCTTAAGTTCCCAGGTTTGAGTCCTGATTGCCCAGCAATTCAGTATTTCGACCATAGAATCGTCGGCAATGACTTCATCAATAAAAGAAAATGCCTTAGGTATATCAGAATGAGATTTCTTAACTATTGCACAAACCTTTCTCCTGTTTTTAGCTTTCTTATATTCATCAAGAAACGCGCATACATATAACGTATCACCTATTCCATAAGGGCATACTATATATGTTGTATCCTCATCAAATTTATAATCGCCGATGCCCAACAAATATGAATCTGATGCATCAACAGGATCTAAAAGATCATTATCCACATAGATATTTCTATATCCTTTCAGTAACAGACGTGTCTCTATCTCTTTCCAGAAGCCTGAAGCAACAATAATACGCGCCTCTGTGCTCACCTCTGAAATAGTACACACTCTCTTCCCCCAAAAGAAGGTTCCTATCCTGTCAGAGTCGTCTCTTTCAATAAATCCTTGTATTCTGACATTAAGATACCTTAGCTTACAGAACACATCACCAGCTTTTATTCCTGTTCCATAAATATATAATTCACTTTTATTCTCAAAAGCTAAATCAAATAGTTTTTCTGCCATAATTCTTCTCTGCAATTTCATCGCATATACTTAACGTATCCTGTTGACATCTGATTCATAAATGAATATATCCTGAGTTGCTATCCCTTTTTCAGTGAGCCAGGATGCAATCTCTACAGCTGTGAGCTTATCCTGTACAGTGATCACAAATCTTGCGGACGGATACCGGGACACAGCTTCTTCCGGCGTGCAACAATAATATTCCGCATCATTTTCAGTCCGGGGCTCCATGCGCTTGTCACAAACGCAAGTGATCACAAGCGAAGTTTCTTCACTTACTCTTCTTATAAGTTCCTTGCCTTTGGCTCCCATTCCATATAACACGATGTCTTTTTCAGGAAATGCCATGAACCTTTCGGACAATTCCAAGGTCTTTTCCTGCGTTTCCCACAAAACCGTATCACTTGGAGTTCTGTAGGTTGCCTCTGTTTTAAGAGTTTTAGCAACTATCTCTTTTAATGTTTCAATCCAAACCTGTGCTCCACTTTGTCCGGACAGTTTTTTGTATCTCTCAAATCCACGTTCTATAAGCGCTTTCGAGAGTTGCTTATCTCTAATAATCTTATCAATTTCTCCGGCTACAACCGACGGTTCCCGGGAATTCACAAGCACTCCGCCATCACCAAGCGTGTCGGGAACTGCGGTTTCATTTACCGCCAAAATAGGAACCTTTAAATACATTGCCTCGAGCAAAGGTCTGCAAAAGCCCTCATGAGCACTCATACACAAGTATAGATTCGCGATATAATAATACGCCAAGTACTCCGACCACTTTAAGAATCCCAGAAAATGTACGCTATCTTCGAGCCCACATTTCTTCACAAGATTCCTCAAAAAGAAACTGTACTGATCACTTTTTATTGCTCCGACGAGAAACAGTCGGGATTTCTCATTGTAGTTTCGCTGGTAGTACTCGAACGATCTGATTATTTCTTCCTGTTTTTTATTTGGAAAAACTCTTCCCGTGAAAAGAATGTTTGTTATTCCATCGCTATACTTTTCAATAGTCTCCTTATCCGGTTCGGACTCCAGCTGCGCCTGCTTGACAGTATTTACAAGCACGTGGATTCTTTCCTTTTCCCAGCCGTGCGCAACGAGTGTATTCCTGCTAAACTCCGAAAAAGCAATCGCTTCAACAAACTGGTTCTTAGTATCATTAAGCTCGTACATACCACATGCACAGTCCATCCTCAGACTGTCCAGATTAAGACCGATAAGCAGTTCAGGATATGTTATGTTGTGAAAAACCAATACCTTTCTGCATTTGACAAATTGAAGAAGAGGATCCATGCGAACAGACAAATGATAAAAGATAATATCATCCTCGTTAAAAAAACCGTTCTTCAGCATAGACGGTTCAATAAACAGATTAAGGATTTCCGTTTCGTATCCGGCAGCCTTTAAATGATCATCCATTATCTGGACGGTATTACCTACCCCATCATCGTATAGTGTGCCAAAAAACAATTGAATTATCTTCAAAGATTAGCCCCTTTCATTAAATCCTTCAAAAAAAGTGTATTTAATCCATAACTATTAAGTTTGCATGCTATATCGCCATCATCGGGTATTGAAACCAACACCACATCAACTTGCGGCAACTTTTGATAAATCGAAAAGCTGTCTATTCCCTTTTCGCAAATCTCATTTCTGTCTATTACATACTGAACGTCAAAGTTCTCCGCCTGTAAGCTATACCTTACTCTTTTCCCTACATTCCCATAACCATAAATGGCAGCAGAACCATATCCCAGTCGCCTCAATTCACCTGCTATAGATAATACCGATTCCGATGCCCTGGTATTTTCTTTTGCAAAAATCTTTTTCATCTCAAACAGATCAAAAAAAGCCTTGTTGGGATACAATATGTCCAGATCAGCTGCGAAACCATAGATCAAATCACAGAAACCTGACCTTGACGATATAACCTTTTCCGCATTGCAGCCAAGAAATACCAGTTCTTCAAGTGATAAGTCTACTGCATACCCCTTATAGACATCACTATGAGCATCGCAGTTAACTACCACCTTATATCCTTTATCCTCATACTCCGAAATCATCTTCAGGAATAGATTATCCTGAATTCTTTCTGAGTCTGAAGCACTTTTCATTTCAGGTGCAAGAAGGATTATATCTTTATAATCCGTATACCCCAGTTTTCTCCTTAGCTCTCCTTTTGATTCGGGACAATACACAGGAAAATCAATCCTCAGTCCATGTTCAATCCCGTAATGCTCACATAACATATCAACAAAGCTTAATCTGTGATTTAAAAAACTCTCATTAAGCTGCTCTTTTCCAAATGCCGGATGTGCCACAAACAGTTTCCCGGGAGCAGGCTCTTTTACAAATTCCGCCATCTGCCTCAGCTCATTATTTCCAAACGCCTGAAGCTCATAGTTTGTAATTCCATATAACTTTGGAACAATTTCCTGCGAAGGTTTGATTACAGGAACAACTTCCGCACCATATCTATCCTCTATGTGCCTCTTTAGGCCACAAAGAATCATTGCATCGCCAATTCCATATGGAACTACCATGTATATTGAATCACTTTTTATGCTTTTCAAAATAGTTCACCATTTGCTTATTGGTCATAAGAGCCTCTTCTTTGTAGTAAACCCCACTATTAGCAAAGCTCTCAGGTGCATATTTTGTATTTAGTATCCTATGCTGGCAGAAATCAAGAATAACGAAATTATTCATCATGACCTTCTCGGAGAAAGATACTGTCTCGTCGCTCCAGTCAGTCCAGTCATCAAATTTAATATCGCCAAACTTATTCCTTACACATCCCAGAAAAACATGCTGTTCTGTTGTGTACCTCCACGAATACTTATATTTGTTCTTATGTGCCCGATCAGGATACTTGCATTCATACCCGGCCATTTCTTCTTGAGGTATAAGATCTACATTGTCGTACATCTGCTTTATATCTTTTGTCAGTCCAAAATAGAACCAGTCCGACGGGTGAAAAGGCTTGGCTACTCTATGCCGTTTTCCCTTTGTATCACGGTACACAAAATCATTTCTTGTGAATAATTCTCCAATAATTATTTTATGTTCAAATATCGAAAACTGCTCCTCTCTTAGCGGATACTCGTCAAAATAGTCCAAAAAAGAATTATCCAAAAGAACCAGATCGCTTCTAAGCTTCAATGTGAATTTGGTCTTAGCCTCACCAAGTCCGGCCTTCGTGGATACAATCTGCCTGTTCCCATTATTGCTTATCGGAAAATCTGCATACAAACCACATTCACATGCTCCGGGATCATTGGACTTAATAAGAAGATCACAATCAACGCCCTTACAATCGCACTCTTCCCATGTAGAAACAATGACTCTAGCTTCAGGCAAATACTTCCTGACGCTTCTTATAGTGTTAGGAGTAACATTCCTATCAAAGTATCCCTGAATGATAACGGTAATGTCTTTTGAACTAATACCCGATTTGTTATTGCTAAGAAGTTTCTGGTCATGCTTAGCTATCAGCTTTTGAAGATATGAATTGTAGAATGCGTCCATTCTGTCAACATCATCCCACACAACCCTACAAAGATCTCCCTTAGTCCCCGGAAAATTCATTGCAATCATCTCAACATTGGTCAATGCAAAAATATTAATGACTTCCCCGGGTTCAAACATAATGGCATCTCCTTTGCCAAATATTCTGCCATCAATGTCTATCTTCCCCTGGTTTATATAAATTACCCTTTTATCATTTCTCCTATAATATGCCGCATCCAGAGTATATTTACTTGCGCCTCGTATACATATTTCAACATCCTTGCTTCTAAGAATATTGGGTTCAAAGTCTCCTATAAAATATCCCTTTTTCATTTCTCTAAGGCAAATCTGTTTCATATCCTGTAATAGCCTTTCTTTACAAACACACCAGATACGCAGTTATCCCTAATCTCTTTGCTGCCTCAACAGCCTCATCGCCGTCATCAAAATATACCGTATCTTTATGCCCACACTTAAAGTGTTCTATGGCTTTTTTAATTCCTTCAGTATCTGGCTTAAGTCGTTCAACGTCCTCAGCAGTGACCACATAGTCAATTTCAATATCCTTAAGGAAAAGATCTATTACCTTCTGTGAGTTCTTTCTTGCTGCCGTTGTCACTATGGCAATGTTGTAGTTGTCCTGAATACCTCGTATTACATCCAGCAAAAATGTATTTGCCCTGCCATGTCTCTTAAGAATTTGCTCATAAACATCGGATTTTCTGCCATGTATCTCAGACAGTATATTAGGATCAGTTATACCTGTTTCCCAAAGAAAATCCTTATAGTTTCTCCCGTAATATTCATCCCGGAATTTTTCAAATGAAACAGGCCATTCTCCGTATACTTCTTCTACCGCCAGCTTATACGCCTCATAATTGGCCATGCATGTATCCACCAATGTCCCATCAAGATCAAATATTGCAAGCTTATCCTTCATATCACACAAAGTCCTCTAGGAATGAACCCTTTGAAACATTTATACTCTCACAGGCAGGATATGGAATGTCAGGAGAAAACTCCTTTATAACCGTCTGATGCGACAAATAGCAGTTGGGGATTGCAGCATGCACCACAATTCCCTTTTCGCCAAGCAGTCTGATCAATTCCTGCATATTTTCATCGTCCATAGAAGATAGAATTATCAGCTGTGCTCCTGCATCTGACAGTTCTTTTATCTTAGCAATGTTCTCATTGATAACGCTAAACTGCCCGTTCCAGGAATTACTTCCGTATTTTTCTTTCTTAGCACAAACGATGCTCTCGGCATTTATGATATACGTTTTTTTCTTATCCAGAACTTTATACCAGTCCTGCAGAGTTCCCCAATCCTCATAGTCTGCAGCCTCAACATAGCTGTATATGCTTTTCTTCATCCCGATCAGATATGATATTACATGACTTATGTAAATTTCACCTTTTAGGTCAGGAACCTTTGAAAGATGTTCATATGCTTCGCAGAAAAGATCCGCATCTCTGAAGCCGTACATTCCTATACTGATAAACTCTGAAACTATCTTCTTCTCAATAATATCAGTGATTATCCCCTGGTCATTAACCATCAGAAAGCTCTTGGCTGCCAGACGTTCAATCTCATCAGGAAATGTATGCATATTGATTCCAACAACAAAATCCTTATTCTCACTCCCGGATACATTTATATAATTATCAGAGTCCTTAACAGCCACGCTTCCATTGATGCTACACTTCTTAATAGTCTGATATACAGTCTCAGCTTGACAGGACGTAAACGAATCCAATATGCAAAGCCTGAATTTCTCACTCTGTTTAAAGCCAAAAACGTCCTCAAGTATTTTGTCCGCTTCATACTGATCGGCATGTTCTCTGACAATAGTAATCACGACCTGATCAAAACCATCTATGTCAAGACCGGTTAATGCCTTTTCCACCATCATTGATCCGTCCGGATAATATAACATCCATTTCGGTCTTACATTTGGAAATCGGGATGATCTTCCTGCGCATGGAACTATTAGTGTATTCAAGTCAGCTCCTCCTTGATAATCTTTGTCATAATCAGTTTGATGGTATCAGTAATGTATCTTTGGTCAAAAGAGCCGTTAGCGTACGGTATAATACGTAAAAAATTCATGAGTACGATATGGTATACCGTGTCCAAGATGCATTTTCCTTCAGGCATATCCAAAATAGCTTCTGTGAGCAGATCTCTAAAGACCGTCATCCTCACACACAGATTAGATGATCTTTCCTTCTCACGATAGGACCACATATATTCAGCATCCTGTAACAGCTTAGCGGCATCAATCATCCATGAATCATAAAATGAATCGAGAAAATCAATGAGATACAATCTTCCTCTTTGAATAAGTATGTTCTCCATTGTCATGTCCCCGTGACATGGCGAGTTGATCACATAGTCCCAAGAATACTCTCTCAGAAGCCTGATTGCTGAAGAAATGCTTTCATCCAACTGTCCCCGACATCTTTCATTGATCTTGGTTTCTATTTCTATAAGTTTATTTTCAAAGATTTGTCCGGCGCTTTTATCGTATGTTCTGTAGGAGCAAAACACATCCGTAAAACATTTGATGACATCCTCCAGCTCAGATAATTCCATAAGTTCCATTTCCTCAGCCAGAGTCTTGCCATTAATATATTCCATCGTGAAATAATAGTGCCCATCTATGTATCCATCATCAAGCACATTGCAAGTTCTAAAGCCTGGAATAGACAGCTTAACCTGTTTAATCTTTTGTTCCTTAAGACGTTCATTGTAAGATAAGTCAGCGGCAATTTTCCGTACACATTTTCTGCCGCCTATCTCCGTTATCTCAAGTTCGCAACCACTATAACCTCTTAGTTTCAAGAAAAGACTCCTTTTCTATCTAAATACCACACTTTCTGATCATTCTTCATCGGATATCGGTCTCATATTATAATCCAACAAGTAAACGTACTTATACTCATGCTCATTGAGTATTCTTTTTATCTTTTTCGCTTCTGACTTATCGCCAATGCTAACAACCATTGTCACATCTTTCGGGTATACAGAGTACATTCTAACTGGTAATTTGTTTATTTCTTCGGGGTTGTCCATCATTGAGGACACCGCTATTCCATCGACGTTAATGCCTATATTGGACAACCAGTACAAAACACGCGCACATTGTGTCCCTGCTCCATATATTACTATTTGTGCGCTATGATCTCTCAATTGTTTCCATTGCATTCTAATTGCAAATGAATTACTTGTAATGTATTTTCCTAAAATCTTTGACCAAACAAATATATTCCCTTGATAAATCTGTCTGCCTTGTTCTGTATCATTAAGTGTGTATTCAATGTAAGATAGTTTTCCTTCGTCAAAAACATTTTCTTTCTTATAGGAATCATATGGCATTCTTTCATTGTGCCTAATATTGATCAAGCGAATTTTTAGATGTGGATATATTTTTGAAAACATTTGCAGAAAAAAACACATATCTTCCTTGGTTTCTTCTCTACAGGAAACCAATACGATATTAGACGATTGTTTTAAGTATAATTCTAACCTTTTAGCACGAAAGTCCATCTTCTCGATGAAGCGTGGTTGGGAATCGATCAGCCACATGCTTTGAGGGAAATGATGAATTGAAATAATATGATTATTGATATCATTGATTCTTAACATGCCAGCTGCTGCTTTTAATGGTTTCTCTTTGTCCAATTCAATATTTCTAAAGAAATCACTGAATCCAGTTTGAAACAAATGAATAACAGTATCCAATGAATAATCCATCATCCAATCTAAAGGCATTGAAAAGTCCCTTAGATAATTTAATTTGAGGTTTTCTGCCGGCCGACATCTCATCCCTATAGGAATCATTAAATCACAAAAATACTCTCCGTTCATCTCCTCTTCTTCATACATCTTAAATCAACCACCTTCCTACCATATGATCTTATTCTCAGAAACATCTAACGCAATTAGCTTTTCTCTTATTTCCTGCATAACACTCAATTTGTCTACTGCTATAACCACGTAATCATAATCACACTCTATAATCTGTTCCGGCGGCTTAATAATGCAGCCATATATCTCGCCCAGATGCTCCGCATTGGAATCAAGCCATCCGGTCACAGTATACTTATTCAATTCTGAATTAGTCCTGTATATCTCCCTTCCCCTGAATCCGGCACCGAATATTACAATCCTGCTTTTATCCGGAACTCCACTTATAGAGAAAAATACTCCCTTGCTATCAGTTAGATTTTTTCTCACTTTAGGCATCGTCTTATAATACTCAGCCTCTCCAACCAGTCGATGAATTATTCTGGCAAAGAAAGCCAGCTCCCCATGATTAACAAGTTCAGAAATATCAACATATTCCGTATCATTTAAAAACTCATCACGTTCAAGAATATCAAGGCACATATTCTTGACAAAGCCATTATCAAAATATTTCCCGAA
This sequence comes from Butyrivibrio sp. INlla14, assembly GCF_900102515.1. Classification (GTDB taxonomy): domain Bacteria; phylum Bacillota; class Clostridia; order Lachnospirales; family Lachnospiraceae; genus Butyrivibrio. Next base: position 7,524 of record NZ_FMVS01000039.1, on the reverse strand, counting down.
TATTTTGTAGTTTTCTTCAGTTATTATCCGTTCATGACCACACAGATTAGTTGCAACAAGTTTTGCAAACGCCTTTTTTGTAGCATCAAAGATACCTTTTTTTACTAATGTATCCTTCATAGAAATAAACAGTTCAAAAAAGTATTCAGGCGCTTCGCTTTTCTTTACAAACCAGGATATGGAGGAGGCGTTACCAAGTCTATACTGAATAAGCTGATTACTTACTGTTGATATGCGTTCAGCCATCCCCATAAGAATCACAACAAAATATGCATCATTGAAATAGGGAACACTTTGAAACTGTACGCCTGCCTCCCTCACAAAACTTAAGTCATACATCTTATTCCAGGCAGTCATTGCAGAAAACAAATAGATATCATCCGGACAATCATTATATGAGAACGTATCTTTGTCCGGAGTAATATCATTTCTCAATATATGCCCGACATCATCAGGATTGTAGATTTCACCGCTTTCAGAATTAAACTGTAATGCATCGCAAACCACAATCTGAGCATTTGTCTCAAATGCTCTTTTGTACATTGTCTCAATAAGGCCGGGGGAAAACCTGTCATCCGCGTCCAAAAAAATAATAAACTCTCCGTTGGATGCGTTTAGGCCCATATTTCTTGCTATACCAGCGCCCATATTAGACTGTGAAATGATTTGTATACGTTCATCTTTTCCCGCAAAAAACTTCAAAACCTCCAAAGATCCATCTGTAGAGCCATCATCAACGCATATTAGCTCAAAGTCAGTAAATGTCTGACATAAAATATCTGATATTGCATCTTTCAAGTATATTCCTGCGTTGTACACAGGCATTACTATGGATACTCTGGGTTTACTCATAAAAAAGTACTCTCTCCATTCAAAACATAGTCCATAATACTATTTTACCACATTATAAACGTCATTACGTTAACTATGTGTATAATTACAAAAAGCGGGAAGTGGGAAGCCCACGCTTCCCACTTCCCACTTTTTTGCAGTCTGACAGGTTACTTGACACAACCCGGATAATGGATTCCGACACTGTTGCTCAGATCCGTAGAAGATATACATATGAATGAAGCTACCACAGATCAGATTATCCATCTATAATCTGTCAACACAATACAAATCTGAAGAGAACTTTTACCTAAAGCCCCGACATAGTACATGGTATAAAATGCTGGAGCTTTAGGTCCCAATATCCGATTTTTTCTGGGCTTGCGACCATTTTAATATGTGATTTTTAATCGTTAGGGTTGTGTGTCAAGCTATGGTCTGAACTGTAACCTGATATAGAGATTTTTGGTTATGTTTTCAGCATTTGAATACTCATTACGGTTGCTTTACACTGGCAATCAATCCACGCCTCTTTCCCAAAACAATAAGAGCATCTTACTCATGTTTATTTTTCATTTCGGATCATCAAAAATCGCAAAACAATTCTCACTTTGAATATCTCTCATTTTTTCACGTATTATGTTCAAATCAACATCTTTCTTAGTCTCCAACTTATCAATCATTCTGCAAATTTTACTAATGTCAATTTTCTCACGAATATCATACAAATAATCTTCTTGTCCCATAATTCTCATCAAACCATTATACTTACTTGACCATCCTATCGCTATGCATGGGATAAATAATTTATATGCATGAGCAAGTGCATGATAGCGAGACGATATTACAAAGTCCGCATGCTGGATAGTTTCTGAAAAAGCAAAGCAATCATATAAATAATCCAATACTATGACACTCTCATTTCCATCATACCTAGCTTTTAGATCATGAATTATAGCACTTTCATTACTGTGTGAAACAATATATACTTTTTTCCCAAAACTTAGCAAATAATCAATGATTTCAAAATACATATTAACTAATTCTTCAACACTATGATAGCGTAAAAGATTAGAATTAGGAACAATTGCCACACCACCACTTGCTATACAACATTCCTTTTTTTTATTTTCGTTTATATCCAAATATACATCTCGGGTTTTCAAATCCGGACACTGTAAAACCATATCTGCGGACAAACTAACATTAGAAAGTCCTAATACTTTCTCTAGTATTTTTTTCCCCTCATCTTCCCTAGCATAAACGACTTTCGCATATGAAAAAAGTTCCTTCATTTCAGCTAATTTATATTTGGGATAATCTAATGGTCCAAAAGATTGTGGCATAAAATAGTATGGAATATTGAATTCATATGCCATCTTAATATAATTCAAAGTTCGCTCAGTATCGCCAAATCCTCTTTCAGAAGAAACACAGTATCCACTGACATCAATAATCCCCGTAAGTCTTGGAATAATCTCACTACACACACTGCCTTTTTCTCTTCCATCCTCTAGAACTATCATTCTATAGTTTCGTTTTTCATATATTGTATCCCAGAAATTTGGGCAAAACCATATTGCACAATTATTATATCTTCTTCTAAGTTCCTTTATTGTTACAAATGTCATTGCTTCGGATCCCTTATTGTCAAAGTTCGCTCCAACAATCAAGAATTCTTTGCTATTTCCCAGCGAAAAGTTCGTAATATGACACTTTCTCAAATAAAAATAAAGACTAAAAATCTGAGCTAATGATATTATTCTTTTCCCATCAATTCCCTCTTCAATCAATATTTTTCTAATTTCCTCATAATGTCCAATAGGGGTAACAACAATAGGACACCCATACCTAATTAGCTCATCATACGTCTTATTATTTTTCCTATCAAATGTTGCCAATATCTTCAGTGTTCCATAACTTCTTAAGTCATTAAGTAGTATAGTCCCCATTTCTCCCATTCCATAAATGCATATACTATCAACTCCTATCAAACTAAAAATTTCCGAAAAATGACCTCCTTCCGAAAAAAAAATGGATATGTTTCTAAAAAGTGAAAATGCATCATTTTTCATGGTTTACCTCATAATAATCGATTCACATTATCTTAATCATTGGCTTTAATAATAACTTGCTCTTTATTCTTTCACATTGTGAACATGGCGAATCCAGTTCGATTTTTTCGCCTTTCAACAAGTTAGCAACAACACTTTTATACTTTTCAGAATTTACCGCTTCCTGAAGTCCTTTTTCAAAAACATTTACCCCCCAATCTGTATTCCTAGTTGAACAACATCCTAGCAATCTCCCATCATAATTTATTTGCGGCGAATATAACAATTGGTTGCACACATCGCAATAATCCTTATTTTCAGCTATCATATACTCTTTTCTATTAAAATATCTTAAACCAGTTAACTTAGATACTTTTTCCTTATCTTTTGGTATATACTCACCGTCCCAATCCAATTTGAATACCAAACGCATATCCAATTGATTAGCCAAATTGACAGCAGCTTCTATATCATCTTCATTATGTTCAAACAAAATAAACTGCCAAATAATAACTGGTAACTCTGTTTTATACTTTTTCTTAGCATCGTTAATTCTCTTGATATTATTGAATACTTTATTTATATCTCCATTTCTGCGGTATTTTTTATAATTATCCTGTGAGACACCATCTATTGATATTGTAATGCTCTTTAACACCCCGTTCCTTACTAATGATTCCTCAATTCCATCCTTCATATAATTTAAGTTGACACCATTATTCATAGTAAGTTCTACATTAAACAATGCAGCGGTTTCAATTATTTTATTTAGCTCAGGATTCAAAAAGACTTCCCCATAATTTGATAGTTCTATATTTTTAATAGAACTATTATCTATAAGAAATTTCTTGAAGTTTTCATTTGTTAAGTATCCTTTTCCAAGATTTGCATAATTCTCTATACGCATAGGACAAGTCATGCAATCTAGTTGACATACCGTAGATGCCTCCAGTCTAACTTCGTGTACTAATATTTTTACATCTTCATAGCTTTTTAAAAAATAAGCTATCATCTGCTCTTCAGACCATATGCTTCTCTCATCTAAAGCATACTCTGTCATTAAATATGTTTTTATCTCTTCTCTTATCGACTCAAAATAAGTACAAATCACCACTTTCATAGATGAAATGGTCTTTAAAACGACTGGATCATCTACAGTTATACCGCATACGTTATTTTTATTGGCATCAAAATAATACAAAATATGTTTGTCTATATTTGAAAATGTACTCTTTAGCCTTTTTAGTTTTCTTCCACATCCCCATATACAAAAAATCATATTACTTGCCTCTTATCATTTTAGTTTCCAGAAATCGCTTCAATATAGTCTAAAAACTTTTCTAATGTAAACTTATTTTTTTGTTCCATAGTTATTTCTTCTTTCGAAATAGCCATAAGTGAATCATCTATAGCAATAAGTCTACATTCTGAAGTGGAAATGTCATACTCGATAAAAAAATTCGATTGCCATGGCGGCAATATCAGCTTATGTCCATAAAATATGTAAGTATTATTAAAACTTGGTCCACTAGTTTCTTGCTTGTCCCATACGATGCGATTTTCTTCATCTAATATTGATTGCCTAATGTTTGAATCAACTATTAATAGCCTGTCCGCAACTAAGACTTTTCTTATCTTAAAATCTTTATCAAACTCTTCTCTTTTTATATTACTGGAATCATATAAAGAATTCGGATCATCATCATATACAATAAATAACTGATTATTCCAAAAGCAATAATCTATAATTTTTCTTCCACTACTATGATAATAAGTGCTCATTTTGCCTGTGTTTAATTCAAAACAGATAATCATTTCTCTATTATCCGCTAAAATATATATCGTATCATCGAGAAATAACCTCTTTTTAATCTTCCCATTACTTCCTCTACGTTTTATTCCTTCTCCCCACGTTTCAACCACATTGAACTCGCAACTAATAAAAGAAAAGACATACATATTATCTGAATAATATTGTGGTACAAAGTAAATCTGATTCTCATAAAAAAAAGCATCCGATGCTTGCATTCCTCTTGAAGCAACATTACCGATATATTGAAGATTTAGATCAAAATAATATATGTAAACATTATCTAGTCCGCAACATATCAGCTTACCATCATGATAGAACACTGCCCATCTATAATTATTGTAATCATCTATTTTTTTTAGCTTAATTACGTCCCACGTATTCAAATCAACCGCACATATACACCTGGTCCCATATGGAACAAAATATAATATTCCATCTATTAAGGCATTAGTTGCAATTAAATCATACATATTTAATCCCCGATTACTTTTACTGAATTTCTTTTAGAGTTTTTCGTTACCAGATTACTATCTGCGTAATTCCCCATTCCTAAAAACAGGATAAAAACCTCAGAATCATCTATGTTAAGAATTCTTCTAACCTCTTCTTCTTGTTCCTTATGAAGGCTTGCACTAAGCGGAACAACTGCTATTCCTTCTGAGTGGAGTGCATTCATCAAATTCATAGCATATAGACCGCCATCAATATATGCTTGAAACAACTCCCTATCTAAATTACAAAAATGAAGATCATATGTAATTAATGCAAGTATTTTTATTTCTTCTCCAAAACCTTTATTTCCATTTTGATATCGCAAAACTTCATTTATACGGTCGCGATTAGTAATGATATACGTTGTCCATCCTTTTCTATTACACGCAGATGGAGAATAATCAGCCAATTCCACCGCATAAAGAACATCTTCAAGGACTAATTCCTTATCCGAAAAGTGTCTTATGCTATGTCTATCTTTTACCATTTCCTCATAGTTCATTTGGCGGTATTCCATTTTAGGTTTACTTTCATATTTCAATACCGCTTTTTCATTTATACGTTTTCCAGGAATTGAATCTAACTTTTTTCTTAATTCCTGATAATCGTTTATTTTATATGCATTCTTTTTAAGATATTCTTCTGCAGCATTTAAGCCCTCTTCATAGAAGCCTTCAGAAATACTATATTCTTTAGAGTATGATAAAAGTAGTTCTACCAAACTATCGTATGCTTTTCTTCCACTTCCATAATTATAATTACTCATGGATAATCCTTTTTGAACAATATGTGTCCATCTTCTTATACTGCCTTCATAGGAAGCTTTGCTGTTATAACAATCAAGTGATGGATCAAATGCATATTTTTTGTATTTATTCAAATACTCCAATGCCTTTTCTTCTGCTTTTTCTATGTATTCTGAAAAATTATTATTCATATATGAGCTCTTTCTGTAATTTTTTTTCATCAAAGTTATTAAGAAAAGGGCATTTGCATGCCCCTTTCTCAAATATAGTCATATGTTTAATTAGCCATTTGGTTTTGTAAATGTAAGTTCAATCTTGTCACCAGTATTAAATACTACTTTGTACTTTTTACTAGCTCCACCTTCCATTCCAACGAGAATCTTGTCTACCCAATCACCACTAAATGTAATAACATTACCACTTACAGAGTAATTAGAACTAGCTAATTCGCCACCATCTGGTTTCTCAACTCCTGTTATAGAAGTCGCTGCGCTTGCACCTGCACCAAAGTTTGTAGTTACTGCGACAGCTGTTCCTGCTGCAAGGTTATAAGTTGTTGTAGCAATTGAAGGAGCTGCATCTGTTGGCTTTGCAGTTACTGTCCATGTTAAAGTGACAGCAGGAGCAGCAACATTTTCAGCTACTGATTCATAAGTTCCACCAACCTTACCGCTAAGTGTTACGTCAACGCTACTCCAATTAGTAACTGAACTCTTTGGTTCAAGAGTATACTTACCATTTGCATAAGCAATATCAAAATTATCTGGCTGTCCAGCAATATCTTTCTTAACTGTAACGCCATCTGTTCCAGCAACGACAATTCCTGTAGCTGGTGTAGTGTCGCTAGAACCTGCAGCGATTTTAAGTGTCAAAAGAAGTGTAGGAACAGTTGCTGCTGCAAGATCCTCAGCTGATGTAGCCAAAGGCATCATTGTCTTATCAGAATCAGCAGACGCTAATGCTGCAGTTGCCTTAACTGAAACCTGTGCTTCAGCATAGTTCTTAGCACCAAGAGGAACTGCATCACTAGTAGAAGAATATCCGCCACCTGAATTTGCAAAATATACCTTATCAGCATTAGATGTAACAGCAGTTGTGCCTTTAATCTTTCCTGCTTTAGCCAAGATATTTTCAGGGTCAACTGTAAACGCAAATGTTCCATCTCTTGAAGAAGTCGGTAGAACCCCTGTGCATACCGTGGTATCAAGATGACCAGTTGACTCACCTGCACCTGTAGCACCGTTAATATCCCTAAAGTCGTAAATTAGATACTCAAAACGATTATTTACTCATTTTTATTGCTTGGCCATATGGCGCAAATCCTTGAGAATACTGACATTTGAGGACTTTTTGTATTGATTTTTATTTGAGTATATATTATAATAAATATATACTCAAATAAGGAGAGTGCCTTATGCCAGCAAAACCATCAGGAGAGATCAAAACAAAAATAGTACGTCAGCCTCAGAAGAACGGTGATATCTACATTCTGGAGAGGCAGACCATCTATGATCCCGACAAAAAATACAACAAAGTACTAAGCAGCAAGCTGATAGCCAAAATCCCAAAAGGGGAAAAAGATCCAGTT
>NZ_FMVS01000036.1 GCF_900102515.1 Butyrivibrio sp. INlla14 | reverse complement strand
GTGTGCTTCCATGAGGAAGCAATGTGCAGATACAATCCGTTTGAAACTGATCAAGATTGCCGTTAAGGTAGTCAGATCAGGTAGATATATTTATTTCAAGCTGTGTAGCAGTTGTCCTTATATATCTGAGTTTCATGAAACTCTAACAAACATAAGCGGCTTACAGCCACAGCTGGAATAGCAACTAATAATGTACCTTGATAACTTAAAAATCTGTATTTCTGATACATAGGGATAGTCTACCCTTTTTTAGGACTAAATCCCGCCTGTTCTAGGCATCCATTTCAAAAAATCGGATTATGGATCAGATTTTAGGAAATTAAGTTGTCATGAATAATTCAGGATAAATATGCATTATCAGCTTCAATGCTATCTATTTGATTAGCTCTGCTGTAAACAAACTGCTCTTCATAGCCATAATCAAAATGCCTGCCATAGCTGTTCTGCGTATTTCCTAGAACATAGTCCGAGTCTAGATCAAATGCAAATAACACCCATATTTCCGTAACATCTTTTGAACCAGGCCATGCAGTATCAGGAGTAATATAATATCTATCGCATTCTATGTCTTTCATACGATAAGCTGCGTCAAGTACATACCTGGAACTAGCCTCTGGAACATAAAAAGACCTTTGATAAACTGTAGCAAAATCAAATACAAGTAATGCTCCCATTGCTAAATACACTGCCATAGTGATAGCAAATAACCGCTTTGAAGCATTCCATATACATCTGATTCCAATCACAATAAAGATTATCTGAGCATAATAGAAAATATTAAAACGTCTGATTAGTCCGCTTAAGTTCGTCACTACACCTTCACACAATGCCATAATAAACCAAAACAGCACCATACTAAAGAAGCGGCTATTCTCATCCCTCTTTGTTGCCTTATACCAAGTATATACAAAGCCTATCACAGCAACAGGTACCATGCACAAGAATGCAGTTCCAAAATGCTCGACATTATCCCACGGAACATACTCCTGCTGAAGAATTGTTATGCCAAATATATATTTGATATTCCTGATAAAAAAATCCAACTTATCATCTACAAAAAAGAGAATATCTCCAGCACGTTCATTCTCTACAAATGCAGGCAACGTAAATGGTCCCAAATGTATATCTTCCTGCACACCTATGACATTTAATATCATTGTTGCAAAAAGAGGTCCTGAAGTAAGTATATATATGCCCATACTTACCAGCACTTCTTTGACAGTAACTATCTTATTACACACAAAGTATATTGCCACAAGAACCAGAAATACAGGAACACAGTACAGGGATACCGCATATCCATGCTGACACAATCCCATAAATATTATTCCAAGCCATAAATACTTTTCTTTACCATTCTTTGCAAATAAATACAGCAGGAAAAAACCAATTATAAACAAATGAGGAAATGCATTGCAATCCAACGCGAAATGGCTCTGAACAAAATGCCACGGATTTAAGAGACAAACAGTTAACGCAACAATTCCCATTTCTTTTCCCAATGCACTTCTTAGCAAAAGCCAAAAGAAAATTGCGCCAATCATACTGAGTATCACTGCCGCGACACGTACAGAAACTTCATTCATTCCAAATAGCTTTATAAAAGGGATAAGGTAATATATCAGGAAAGCGCTTTGCTCAGATGTTCCCCAAGCATACATATGAACAGGCCAAGTAATACCATGATGATCATAACCATGTATAAGCAAACTCTTTGCATCATAGGATGACATAGCCTCATCCTGCATAAATCCATCTGGGAATGCAAAGACGCGAATAGTGAAACCTATTAGCAATAGAAAAGCCACTACCAATCTTTCATGCTTTACCAAAAAAGAGTTTTCGTGTGCCTCTGTTCGTATCTTCCCTCCTGCCATAGCAAGCCTATACAGACTAAGAATTAATACAATTATTATGCATAATAGGCTTGCACTATTTACATATATCATAAAGCTTATCTCCAACCGCGCCTAATTCTGCATAGAAATACATCAGGCGTCTTAATATATTACATAGTCTTCTGATACATGATGAACTTCTGTACCTTCATATACATCTACATAAACATCATCAACAATGTAGTGGCATATCTCGTCATAAACAGTTATTCCAAAACCATTACACTCTTTAGTGTAATCATTACCATTTATCATATATCCTTCAAATAAATCGCCAGCACTTTTTAGTCCTACAAAATCAACTCTGCCCTCAAATTCTCTGTAAATGTTGTACTCTGTTGCTCTTTCAGTACTTACATCCACCTTGCCATTCCGAAGAACAGCAAGTCCTCCAGCGTTATATTCAGCTCCCAATCCCATGCTGGCAAAATCGGGTATTCCATCATATCCCTCTATTACCTTATAGTTTCCATTAAAAGAAACTATTATAGTGAATCTATCAGTATATCCGCTTAAGCTCTTCAAATAATCTCCAAGATTATCTATCTTCTTGAGGTTAAAAGTAATCTTCCTGTCTTCAACATATCTTGCATGAGTATCCCAATCTTCATATCCAGCCTTGCCAGCCTTATCTGCAAATACATAATTAGAAACAAGATACTGTCCTAGTGCATTAGTCACTTTAGTAGCACCAAGGTCGTTTAAATGATTGCCCTCTCTTAGATCTGTTGCAAAATCTATTCCACAAGACTCATAATTCCTGTAATAATCAAGGAAAGGAATTCCATTTTCAGCGAAATAATCTGATAGATAGTTCTGTCTTCTTTGTTCAAAAATATTAGTATCTTCCAAAACAAACGGCGCATGGAAGAATACTAGTTCCACACCATACTCCTGGCACAGGCCAATTATCTTGTTGATATAGTACATATCTATTTCAGGAACCTCTTCCCTATCATCTACTATAATCGGAGGTTCACAAGGCAAACAATCATCGCTTCCGTTATATCCTCTGTTATATGTGCGTTCCTGAATAAAATCAGTCTTGGCCAGTTCCTTGTATCTTGAGTGAACTATAGGCATTCTGAATAGCATTTCTTCTAAGTATTCTCTTGAATATCCCTGGTCGGAAGCAGTTTTGATAGCCCACTTCACATAGTTCATGGAATAATCTGTTGTAAGTGCAGATAAAGATAATGTTCTGTCTGGATTACTATAGTTAATAAAATCCAAGGTCTCAACTAGTGCTACTTTTGGCTTATTCTTTTTAAATGCATCCTGCATAAAAAGATATGTACCGTCAACCTCCTGACTTCCAGACCACAGCGTATAACTAGCGATGCCGTAATCCTCCCATAAAATACTATTATCCACTGTACACACAGAATGTGATGCCCCAAATATAGCAACGTCAACAGGAACCTTTATATCATCATAAGCTTCTATACCGCCACCATTTCCGATATCCTTTTTTCTAAGCACATTGTAGCAGCCGCTAAATGCAAGTATAAATACTAGCACAAATGCTGTTATCTCAATTATAATCTTTCGTTTATCACTCATTTCCAAACAACTGCCCCATAAAATCCCATGTAATAAATACATATGCCATTAAATACACTATTGCTACAAGTGTATAATTTACATCAAAACTAAATAAAAACTTTCCATACGTGCATGCTGATACTAAATGCATACCAAGAACTGCAGGCAAAATCCTATGTCTAAAATAGATTGCAACATATGTAAGCACTATTATCGCCAAATAATCATATCTTTCGTGCATACTTGGCAGAAATTCAAAGCATGTCATAACTCCCCAACCCAAGAGATAGAAAAACAACTTGTCATTCCATTTTGGCTTTTTAACAACTATTGCAAGAACCAAAGCTGCAAAGATACTGATTGTAATAGCCATTGCTACATGATGATACATATACTCGGAAAGCCCGAGATTCCATATCCCCGGAGAATTAATAGTCATCGCCCCATACTGCTTGGTCTGTCTATAATATGTACCATACACTCTGGTAATACGTGCACCACATAGAATTGCCGGTAGCCCTGCTATAGCATATATCCCAGGGATCCACAGGAACTTAATCACACTAAACTCTCTCAATACAAAGTAAGCTATCAGCAAGAACGGCAATATCAAAATCGTCTGCATTTTGAAGGAAAATGCCACGCCCAGAATAATGAATGCTACATTATACTTCCTTTTAAGAAAATAATATATTCCACAGAGAATTATTCCAGAATATACAGAATCACACTGTTTCCAGATGGCACTATTAGCAACCACCATAGGAAGTATCAGCGAGATAGCTGCTACAACCTTTACACTCTTTGCCTCAAGACTGTTCCTGGCACCTTCATATCCCATCAAAAGCATTACTATCTTGTAGATATAAAAGGCCATCACATAATCAAACACATACGAGAAAATGCAGATAAACCAATAGGCGTCAACATCAAATCTGGAAGCCAATATTAACAAAAGATTATATGGCACGTAGTAGTTTCCAATTCCATTTGAAAGACATTCCTTAACGCTAAGTCCCCTGTAATAGTCTACCCATACTGAAAGCTCTGACTTATAATCAGAGCCTCCATTAGTAATATCCACAAGTGGTGTATACAGGCGTCTTAGCCAAACAGACAATAATATTACAACAACTAATACTATTTTATCTAAATTATTTTCTAAAAAATTCAGAAGCTTTTTTTCAAAATTCGACATATCCGTCCTCTCCTACCAAAAGCTAAAACTGGAAATATATGAACTCCTTAGAATCAAATCCAGGCCCATACTGTCCAAAAACAATTGTGAAAATCAAAAGTGCTACAACTACTACCACTCTGAATACCGCATATTCTCCCATTAAGTACTTGCCAAAATGTAGACCCTTTCTAACACGGATAAAATCTACAACTACCAAGATCATCATGCCGATGGCAAGTATCCACATCTCAGTAATATCAAGTCCATAAGTATAAATGGTCCCATCAAATAATTTCCACCAGTCACCTCTGGTAAATAGCCTGTAAAAGAACGTATATGCCTGCCCGAAAGAATCAGCTCTAAAGAACACCCATGCCGCATCTGCAATAAGCGTCACAACAGCAGCTCTGCAAAGCATAAATCCGACATTTTTCTTATTAACTCCCATATATTCATCTATTCTGCGTATCCATGGCTTAAGGAGATTCTCTATTACAAGCAGCACTCCATGCATAGCCCCCCAGAAAACAAAGGTCCAATTTGCACCATGCCACAAGCCGCTGCAGGTAAATACTATCAGCAAATTCAGTAATTTTCTGGCCTTGCCATTTCTATTTCCTCCAAGCGGAATATAAAGATAATCTCTAAACCAACTGGAAAGAGAAATGTGCCATCTTCTCCAGAAATCAGTGACAGAAGTAGCAAAATATGGCGCATCAAAATTCTCCATAAGAGTTATGTTAAAAAATCTTGCAGCGCCTATAGCTATAGTAGAATAGCTTGCAAAATCACAATAAATTTGAAGTCCAAAACCAAAGAAGGCCATTAAAAAACCAACGCTGCCATACATATACACGTTATCATAGACATTATCCACAATGACAGCCACTCTATCAGCAATCACAAGTTTCAGGAACATTCCCCAGGTCATCAGGATAAAGCCTTCCTGAATCCTTCTGATATCAAGAATATCCCTTCTGCTCATCTTGGACAGATTATCGATCTGCCCCAGGAGATTGCCACTTCTCTCAATTGGTCCAGTCACAAGCTGAGGAAAGAATGACACAAACAGAGCATATCTTATAAAGTTGCGCTCAGGAGCAATTTTACCTCTGTAACAATCAATTGTATATCCCACAGCCTGAAAGGTATAAAAGGATATTCCTACAGGAAGAATAATATTAAATGGATCAAAACCTCTTCCTGCCACACGCATCACAGATCCAGCTACAAAGTTAAAATACTTAAAGACAAACAAGATTCCAAAGTTAGATAAAAGACACGTTGCAACTATCAGTTTCTTTTTGGCTTCTGAAGCCTGCTTTTCAAGCAATAGTCCACTTACATAGGTTGCAACTGTAGAAAATAATATCAAAACTATACATCTGTAATCCCAGCACATGTAAAAGAAGTAGCTGCACCCCAAAAGCCATATCTGCCTGAGTCTCTTAGGAATAACTAAAAAAACTAAAAATACAATTGGGAAAAAAATAAGAAAATCCAAACTATTAAAAAGCACTGGTTAAATCCCCTATCGCCCATACTTAATCTATTTCTTAAAAAATATTACTTTACTGCTTACTCAATACCTCAATAATTCTATCCGCAATAGCCTCCATTCCCTTATCTCCTGGATGTAAAGCAACACCTTCATGTTCAACAACATGTTCTCCACCATTTTGGTCATAGACTATTGTTCCTAGTCCGCAAGTATATTCCTCATTATCTGTTATCCCATCTAGCGAAACAAAGCATTCACTTGTTTCATTAACAACATTTTCCTTAATTTGCTTTCTATCGTCATTGTTCCAATAATCTCCAACAATAATTATCTTCGCATTAGGTGCTTTTTCTTTTATGTAGCTAATAAGTGAAATATAATCCTTCTCATATGTAGAAAGGTCTGTAACATTCTCGCCCAATTGAATAGTTACCAAATCTAATTTAGCGCTTAAATATGGATTCAAATTAACCAACGTTTCATCCCTGTCATAAGCCTGCGTTTCCCACACTGTAAAATTTACAGCCTTACCTCTAACATTTTCATATTCTGTCTCAAGGTAGTTAACTACTCTATGAAAATAATCATGGTCAGCATCTGATGCTGCCATTCCTATTTCATTCCACCAATAGGTTGCGTAGCCATGTATAGTAATACTGTTTCCTAAAGCCAAATAATTATAACCATCATCCAGCCAATCCACATCACCTTTTGATAACGCATTTAGTTCTTCTCGTAATGATACAATGTTCGCTCGCAGCTCTTCTATCTGCTCATTTTGTCTTTGTTCATGTCGTATTATTCCCCAGAACACACATGCACAAATCGTTACCGCCAATATAATTATTGACCATTTATTTCGTTTAAATGATATGTGTTGTTTTTTCATTAGAATATTTCCTTAATACTGTTGTTTAGCGCATATTTAAAATACCAAAAATCATTTAGTATTCCCTTTTCTCCAACTAATACGATTGCCAAGCATTACATACATAATTCCAATTGCCAACGTTATAATTGACGTAATCACAAAGCTATTAACACCATAAGTTTTCTCGCCATATACTGTCATATAATAAATTGTCCAAACATACATATGAATTAAATAAAGCATCATGCTCAATTGGCGTAAGTAAGGATAAATCCAGTTATCTGACAATCTAATATCTTTTACTAAAGAGAAAAAGACTACTGAAATCACTATCTGTAAATAAAAAGAAAGAAAAAAACTATCCACTATGCATTTCGTAACTAAAGCACACAAAAAAATCACTATCTTCGATAAACTACTAAAAAAGCTACTTTTTCGTACTTTCTTGGAAATAATAATCCCTATAGGGATGTAAATAAATCCTCCAAAAATCCTTCCATTAGCAATTGTAAAATCGCATACTTTTTGCACTAGATCAAATACAATATTATTACTATTCTTAGGCATCATCATGACCCAATCAATAGAAACACTAAGTGCACTAAAAAATCCTACAATAATAGGAAGTATTTTATCCAGCAATTTAAATCTAACTAAAAACATTGTAAGCATCATGACATATATTGAAGATAGTAGGTACCAGAGATGCCATGAATTGTATTGCTCGCCCACAAACACATATCCTCTAAATGCCCAAAAAAGACTATTAATAAACCTTACTTGATTAGTGGCGAAATGATATATAGTTATTGGCAAATAAATGACTGACCATATAACATACAATTTCAGCAACTTTTTATTATGTTGCCTTAAAACAATCATATCATCTTCTGAACTCATCTCGCGAGTCATCCTAATACCAAGCAAATAGCCTGAACACAAAAAGAAAAACGGAACCGCCATTCCCGCTAATGAATTAAACACAGAAATAGTGAAAACATCTTTACAGTACTTTAAAGGTTCCGTATGTAATGCAATTACCACAACTGCCATTATAAACTTGAACAGATCTAAATTGTTATACCTTACACCAGTTTTATTCATGTCAAATCATCGTCTGCTTAAAGTGCTTCATTCATAGCGTCCTTGCCATACTTTATAGATTATAAATGCAGGAAGATAAACTACCCATATCAATATATTACCTATCACTGTATGTACTACGCACCTATTAAAATCACTGTCTTCTCTCTGTCGTTTATTTCTAGCAAAACACAAATATACATCATATAGAATAGCCATCTTTATCTTAGTTTTTATATTTACTTCAGTGTCATTTAAATACACAGCGGACCTATACATCATTCCATATGGAGAATGTATTTTCATTCTCTTTCCTGACTTTGTGAGTCCTCCCTCGAGATAATCACAATAATAGATTACTCTGTTGGCGTGTACCATATTATATGGACCTGACATTTTTAGCCATACTGCATCCTCAGGCATAAATTTCTCACCATCAAATTCTTCAAATGGGTATTTCTTCAGAACATCTGTATAATAGACTTCTGCCTTATCCCCCAAAAGATTATTATTAATCCTCTGTTGTCTAAATGTATCAACTACTTCATCTAGATGATATTTTCCAGTATTTACCTCTCCATTGCTATATGCTCGCAAAAAGCTAAATCCACAAAGCTTATCAGTTGCTTTTTTTTCAGCATATTTTGCCTCAAACTCAAAAATAGTCTCTACAGCATTTTCTGTTAACCAATCATCACTATCCACTATAAAAGTAAGTTCTGAATCAATTAGTGCAATTCCCTTATTTAGCGCCCTGTGCTTTCCACCATTTTCCTGGTACTCGTATCTGATACGAAATCCAGCAGTTTCAAGAAAACCGCGAACAACTTCCCCAGTTTCGTCAGTACTACCATCGTCTATAATCAGCCACTCAAACTCTTTATTTGTCTGAGCACAGAGCGACATATATAGTTTTTTAATTTTTTCTGCCCTATTGTAGGTAGGCGTTACAATAGTTAATATCATTTACTTTCACCTATAGTTCCGTCTATTTTGCTTTGATAACTCACTCATCTTTTAATCCTCGCAATTACTCTTGATGGAATAGACATGACTGATTTAAAAGCATCTTGAACACGTTTTTTTCTGTCTGCTTTCATAAAATTTCCATCATTTAAATAGTATGCCTTTCTTACTTCACCAAATGTTTTTTTATCATCAATCAAGCAAAGTTGCTCCCAATAAAAGAGATTTCGTTCATCCTGGTTGACACATCTTTCCAATAACCCTTTTTCGTATTTGAATTTAGCTTTATATGTCTGTTTGCGAATTTCAGCGGTCCTTGTAGATGTAAGACTCTTATCATGCCATCCATAATCGTATAAATCTTCAGAAATATGATGCAGATTTCCATTAAGATATGCTCGTATCCAATATTCATAATCCTCTGCAAGAAACATATCAGGATCATATTCCCCAATCCTTTCGGCCAATTCTCTCCTATACAAAAAACAAGCACCAACCGGATTTATATACTTGATTTTGTCTGGTTCGTCTTTTCTAGCCTTTTCTCTCAACGTACCATCCATATATACCACAGAAAAGTCAGTATAAACCAAATCATAATCCTCATTTTGATCTAGAAATCTGACCATTTTCTCTATAGCATTCACATGATATTGGTTATCATCAGATGTCCACGTTAGGTAATCACCTGTTGCACTTCTAAAACCGATGTTAAGAGAACGTGGTAACTTTTGATTAGTTTCATTATTTATCACATTAACTCTCGAATCCAAAGAAGCATATTTTTCAATAATAGCTTTTGTTCCATCTGTGGAGCAATCATTTACTACTATAATCTCCAGATTCTCATACGTCTGCGTAAGCACACTAGTAATAGCCTTTTCAATACTCTGTTCGCCATTATACACTGGCAAAACAACACTCACTTTCTTCATTTTCCACCTAAAGCCCTTCTTGCAAGCGCATGAAAACAATGCGCTAATTCTCGCCTATTCCATGCCTTTTCAAAACCTTTCCAATCCTTTTTGCAAATAAACAAAAGATTTTTCTTTAATATTGAAGGAATATCATAGTCGTATATTTTTAGTTCTACAAAAATCTCAGATTTTTCTATCAAATTCTGAATTTCTTTCACTTTACCATGGATATGCCAAAGTCGTACTCCCATCATAAGCTGCTTCAATATATCTTCAAGTAAAAAAAATCTATATATCTCTAGTTGACGACTAACCCTTTTATTTTCAGACATAGAATAATAATTCTTCAAATACTTATATAAAATGTCAGCTTCAACAAGCCTATTTTTATCAAATTCCTTAGACATAGAATTCTCGACCACTCTATAAAAATATCCATCAATATCATTATCTATTACAATTTTCTTGCACGCTAAAATGTACGGATATGAAAATGCAGAATCCTCGCCAAATCTTATATTTTCAGGTATTTTTTCAGAAGTATCCTTAAGAAGATCCGTCCTATAAATTTTTAAACATGTAGACGGAAACACAGAAAAATCATAATAGTTCTCATTCATACAATTCATATTCTCAAAAAGATGGATTAGTGCATCATTTTCATAAACCCCAGATTCCATTCTCTGTCTAACAACTTCACATCTTTCTTTCGAAAAATACTGTGTAAAGCTCACTGAAACCAAATCAGGGCACTCCGACTTCACAAGCTTCATCATCTTTAAATAATAATCTGGAGCTATAAAATCATCCCCATCAATAAACGCTATATACTCAGCAGTGGCTTCTTGCATTCCCGTTTTTCTTGCAGCAATAAGACCCTCGTTCTTTTTATGAATCACTCTAATTCTGTCATCAATAGCAGCATATTCATCGCATATTTGCCCTTCTTTGCCTTTTGATCCATCATCCACAAGCAATATTTCAAGATTACTATATTCTTGCTTAATAATGCTCTCTATACAGTCATGCAAATATGCTTCAACGCCATATACTGGAACTACGACTGAAAGAAGAGGATTATTCTCATGTTTTCCTACACTCATAACATAATTTCCTCTATAATCATACAAATACTCTCTAGCGCCCAATTAAGACCACAAGCTTTGTCCTTGTAACAATTTCGGCCAATAAATAAAGCACTACACTAGAAATTGCATAACAAATAACTTTGCAAATATATCTATGAAACCCTATAGGTTCTAAAGCCATAAAAACAAGCATTATTACCAACTGATTCAGACATAAATACACAATTGAATTTTCTCCAACAGAGCCTAGCAACTTATTAGGTAGTTTCTTTCCCCATTTGTCGTTGCATTTCTTGCAAAAGTACAAAAGAATCACAGAAAAGACAGTAGCATTCAAAAGAGACAACGGTATAATAGCATATTCTTCATTTCTCATATTGAGCTCACCATTTACGAATATAAAAACCACTTCTATCATCGAAAGAATTGCAATCCAGTACCATTTTAGTAAAAAAATCTTTTCCGAATACTTCCTTACCCAAACACCTACGTAATAAAACAGAACCCCAACAAAAGCTGCGCTCATCGACCACGGCAAAATAATTGGAAACAACAATTTTGCTAAAGCCCCTAACAATGCCAATGAAATTATGGCTGTTGTCTTTAGTGCAAAAAAACAATATCTGTCTAACAGAAAATAAATACTCTCAGCAATTAGAAGTGCCGTTATAAACCATAATGCCCCAGCTATTGCAAGATCATGGTTATTAACCCATATAAGATGAAATATCGGTTTTACTTCAAATCCATTCAACAGAATAAAAACTAGGTAATTAATTGTTCCAAAAGCAAAATATGGAATCAGCATAGTCTTGGCTTTTTTTTTCAAAAAACTACCAAATGTCAATTCCGCATCCGTCCTCTTTTTATAAAAAAAACCCGAAGCAACAAAGAACATTGGCATATTAAAAGCATGGATAAAATGATCCATCTTCCCCCAAAAACTCACATGTCCAAAAATCATAAGCATTATGCCAATGCCCTTGTATAAATCCATATAATCTACGCGTGAATTCTTAGATTTTTCTAATTTTTCCATTGCTTCCGCCCAACTGATTCCCTCTAACATAAAATGCTTTTTACTTCTTACTTACTGAAGCCACAGCTTCCTGCACTCCTTTGTAATATACATCAAAGCTAAAGTTCTTGCAGATATGCTCATATCCTGCTTTTCCCATTCGAGGTATTGTATCTTTATCCTCTATAATGCAACTTACTTTCTTAAAAAGATCATCTTCATCACAGTCCTCAAATACTTCGCCTGTAACTCCAGGAATCACGTAATCAGCTGAACCATTATCTGTTCCACTAATTGAAGGAACACAGAATGCCAGAGATTCTATTACTGTTATAGATGCTGGCTCTCCGGTACTTGTAAGTATATATAGGTCACTGTCTTTATAGATTTCCTCTATCTTTGACTTAGGTATATTGTAAAAAAGTGTAATATATTCTTTTAGTCCTTTTTCATCGATGTATTTCACAAGATTATCATAGTATTCCTGTTCAAATCTTGATGATATCTCTCCAGCAATAGTTAATCTCACGTTTGGATATAACTTTCTGAGCCTGTCCAGGACATTGACCATCATATAATGATTTTTTCTATCCTGATATTTTCCAATTTCAAAAAGATTAATCTTGTCGTCTTTGAAATAACGCTTCTTCTCAAAAGATAATTTTGGTTCTACCACAAATGGCGCATAAAAAGCATGTTCATCTCTTATTTTACCCTCCATGTCTATGCCAATCTGGTGAACTGGTGTTATCCTATCTAAAGGCGTGAGTTTTTTTACTAATTTATGTGCAAAGTCATTCTTAAAATACGAAGGCTCGGCATATACCGGACTTAAATTATATAAAATTGTCGGAATGTGCTTTCTCTTACAATATCTATAGCAAGACATAGTATAAAGAGAACGTTCCCTAAGTATTATTAAATCTGGCTTAAACTCATCAACATATTTCTTAAATTTGCTGGCTGGCGGAAAACCATATCTGATAAAAATATCGTATGCTGTGGGATCATTACGCTTGATAACCCCACTATAAAACTTATGCCAGGCTTTGAACACTTTTGAAAAGCCCAACATCTGTGGTTGAACATACTCATGTTCTTCAATTAATCCTTCGCTTTGTGTAAGGACTTTGACTTCGTGACCATTATCTACCCATCCCTTCATGATAAATAACATATTGGTATGGTATCTATGTAATACATACAAAACTTTCATGTCAATCAACTAACTCCTTGTTATGATAATCATAGTAGTCTCTCATAGTTATCCCCTTATATCCCTGATTTTGGGCATAACTAAAGCACTCATCAAGCATATTGTATAACTTTTCAATGGACTCATCGTCTGGAAATGCTGGGCTACCTCCTGGCATAAGTTCAGATGAATGAACCATGAACAAAAGAATTTCTTCGTTACACACTTTACTTAATAATTTTTTTACCCCGTATCCAGAAGTTGTATCAAAAAATCGAAGCCACTGCTGTGTCCCAGTCAGCATATGCTTTAATTCTTTAAGTGATGAATAAATCCCATTTACCTTGTCTATATCATAAAAATGCATATTCCTGATTGTAACGGGTATTTCCATAAGAGTGCTAGAATACATATATGGTTTCTCAGAATACATTGAATAATCAGTTCCTGGTACTCCAGACCTGCCAAGATTTCCATTCCAGTTCACGTGCGGTGTAACTGAGCAGTCCACCTTATACCCATATTTTTCCAATAACCTAAAGTACCTATCATCCATTGCCCATCTACCGCTTCTGTGTGAAACAGGAGCTCGCCCAAACTTTTCAGATATTAAATCTGTCATAGTCTTAATTTTTTGTTCCATGATATCCTCAGGATATTCTATCAAATAATCCCTTTGGTCAGTTACCTGGCTAAGTTCAAAGTCTGGTGGTGTATGCCAGGCATGAAGATGCATTCCAATTTCGCATTTTCCTTCATTTTGTTTACACCTCATATAATTTACAAAAAAAGAATCTTCTACTATTTCATAGTTGCATAACCACACCGGAAACAAACTATATTTCTCGCATAATTCCTGAAATCTAGGGAGATATTTAGCATTCTCAGTTGATATACCTTTTTGGGTATCCCACTGATTATCGCCCTCTGTATCTACTGACACTAAAAAGTATTTATTCATTAGTCTTCTTCCAATAATCTATATATAACTGCTTTATCTTATCATTAGCATTTGAAAGATCATAGTCTCTTTCAGATAATCTTGGCTCAACATGATAGCCACCATTTATAACTACATCTGCCCAATCTGATGCAGAACTATCCTGCAACATTCTACTGACCAAATTAGTTATAACGCTTTCCTCTGGGACTCCATTAGAAACCACACATCTTGTTCCACAAACCTGTGCCTCTACCAATGTTAATGGCGAAGCCTCTGAATGTGAAGTCATAAGCAATACATCAGCGGCACAATAGACATCAGTAACATTAGTAATATGTCCTAAAAAGACAACCCCATCCTCAATCTCATATGCCTTGGCTCTATCAACATATGGCTGAGTATCTCCTCCACCAGCAATAACAAGTTTTGCATCAGATCTTACTTTTAGGACTTCACTAAACACATCTATCATTAGTTCATAATTTTTAATTGGATCAAGTCTGCCAACTCCAACTAAAACAAAGTCATCGTCACTAATCCCAAGACGCTTTCTTGCCTCTTTTTTAGAAACTATTTGCCCCTTGATCTTGGAAAAATCAAATCCATTACGAACGATTTCATATTTACTGATGCCATAGTGATCCTTAGCTTCTCTAACCTGCTTATCATTAAGACAAATTGGAATAAAGCCTTCTTTCTGAAAGGCTCTTCTCACACATCTAAGTGCCCTACCTTTATATCTATAAGGATTTGAATGAAGGGTATCAAATCTCACAGGAACATCACACTTCACAATTGGTCCAAGTGTAGTCAATAGCAGCTCGGAAATGTGAACATGAACAACATCTGGTTTTTCTCGTCTTATTATTTTTTCCCAAGTCAATCTCTCCACTCGTTTATTAAATGGATATCTGATTATTGGGATTTTAACTATACTCTTTGGATAACCAACATATTCAACATTCAATTCCTCATTCATGATCACAATATCATTTTTCGAGCCATTAGGGGGGCAAAATGAAACTACTTTATAATCAATATCCGCATCCTCTTTAAAATAACGTAGATTATTGACTACTACCTGCTGGGCTCCACCATTTCCCATGTCCCAAATGAGAGCTAGAACTTTTATTTTTTTATTCATACTAATCAATTATCCTACTACATCTTCTTTTTTTCTTGATACGACATTCCCTTTACCAACTTCAAAAATAAGATCAGCATTTCTAATGGTTGTCAATCTATGAGCGATAATAATCATCGTTTTCATGCCATGAAGTCCATCTATAGATTCCATAACTGCTGTTTCCGTCTCATTATCCAGAGCAGAAGTTGCCTCATCCATAACTAAAACTTCAGGATCATGATAAAGAGCTCTGGCAATTCCAATTCTCTGCCTCTGTCCGCCAGATAATCTTGCTCCTCTCTCTCCTACAACAGTATCAAATCCATCTGGAAGACTAGCGACAAAATCATAAAGTTTAGCCTTTTTAGCAGCAATGATAACCTTCGCATCATCAATCTCTGATGGAGCAATTCCAAATGCTATATTATTTCTAATAGTATCATCTGATAGATAGATGAACTGAGGAATATAGCCTATGTTTCCATGCCACGCCGGTAAATCTGAATATATATCAACATTTCCAGCTAATATCTGTCCTCTAATTGGTTTCAATATACCAAGAATACAGTCAGCAAGTGTTGTTTTACCAGCTCCAGATTCGCCTATAAATGCCACCGTCTTACCTTTAGGTATAATAAAATTAACATTGCTAAATACCGGCTTTTCTCCATCTGGATACTTATACTCAACACCAACTAGCTTTATATCATTAAAATCATTATTTGCGCCAAACTGCTTTTGTGTATCGTGAAGCTTTCTCTCGGTGGCTTTATACTCTTCAACATTTTTGAGATCTTTATATATAAGGTCCACAGATGACATGGTACCATCTATGGAAGCAGTATGCTCATTAATCCTGCCTACGGATGGCATCAGTCTGAATGCAGCTGTTGCAAACACTGCGATCTGTGGAACGAAGGTACTAATACTTCCACCATCAACAAGCATCATAATAATAACAGCAACCATAAGTCCTATTATGCATATAGCTTCCACAAAGTACTTAGGAAGGACCGCCATAAGTCTTATGATTCTGAGAACATGGAGATTCTTATCTAAAGCTTTTGAAAATTCCTCTGTAAAATACTCGTTTCTTTCAAGTACCTTTATTTCTTTGACTCCCCCAAGTGCCTGGTTTATATCTTTATATACAATAGCCTCATATTCCTGACTTTTTTTACCCAGCTGTCTGAGTTTCTTCTTGGCACATTTAACATAAACAAAGGCTGCCACAGCAAGAAGTCCCACAATAACTATAGAAATCACAGGACTTGTAACAAAAAGGTAGGCCCCAAGAATAATGCATACAACAATTTCCATAGCCAACTCCATCACATGGATAACAACCTTTGCAAAATAATCGGCATCCTGGCGTATGGTCCTAACTAGTTCAGCTGGATTTGTTTTAAGATGAAAGGTATATGGCATATCCATATAGGCTGCCAAAAGTCTCTTTGCCACCCTTTGCTGTATATCATATGAGTACTTATAAACTGTGTTCTTCTCGTAAGACAGAAACAAATTCTTTATAACATAAATGACAATAATAACTAAAGAAAGGCCAATAATAGTCCTAGTTGTATTATCAGCACTGATAAACTTTGAAAGGAAGCCAAGCAATAAATCAGTCCCTTTTGAAGTGACATTTCCAGTTATAAGTTCTATATATGGGTTAAATACTGCAACTCCCATAAGTTCCAGCGCACTACCGATTATTATCAGAAAAAAGATATATCCCACATATACTTTTTCTTTTCCAGTTAATATATATGTCAATTTCTTATACATAAAATCCTTAAACTATCCTCTTAGTAATCTCACCCAAATATTTGGAATATCCTGCACAAATATTCTCTTCCTCAGTTATAATACTCCGTTTTTCTATAGGCATTTTCTCCATAGCTCCTCTAAGATACAACTCATACTCAGTATCTAGATTCCCGATATCTATTACTCTATAGCCCTTCCTGAATAAATCCTGAGCGAGTGGCTTCGCTGCTGCGCCTATAGCCAATAGAAACAACCTGTCCACGCCATATTCGAGACATGCCTCTAATATTTTATCATATGAGGCAAATGCGTTACTTGGTGGGCATATAATCCTCTCTACACTTCGTGATGTATCAAGCAAATCATTACCAACTCCGTTGTGACCGGAAACGCCCTCTACTACCACAACATCCTTGTCATTCCAAATTTTCTTTATATCTTCAAACCACTTTTTGCACTTACTCTTATCTTCTATCGTAATATAGCATCTTGAAAATGAAGTGGAGCCATATACCCTATTGGGATTACAGTATTTTTCATAAATCTTCCTGCAAAAAAGAAAATGATCTCTCCAAAACCGCTGAGTCCTAGGAATATACATATCAACACCATCAAAAATATCCTGAATTGCAACAATCATATTCTCATCGCTATACTTCAATATATCCTTCAATCTATCTACAAGCTCATCTGACCTATTCTGAAGATTCAAATTGATGCCTCTGATAAGTCCAATTTCTCCATCACCAAATCTTACAAGACTCTTATTAGTATTTACAAGTTCATTTATTGTTTCCTGAACTGACATCACACTAATATGAGGATGCATTTTCAATAACCCCGTCTGATATGCCTCATAATTCAAATATGCAATTATATCCTTGATTACACGTTTTACAGGATTCTCTCCATTTCTCGTGCTACTCATTCTACACGCTTCCTTTTTCTAACAAATATTATCATTATTATTGCCGATACCACACTTATTATTTCACACACTCTCCACAGCCCAGGTTCTCTATACTTAATTTCAATACTACCGGAATTTGCTTTCAATCTATCAGCAATTATAGTTAACTGGTGCTTGTCAGTACTTGACAGTTCTTCCTCTTCTCCATTAATCCAAGCCCTATAACCAGGATAATCAATAATAGGCAACGTAAATTTTGCGTCTCCATCTTTTGTATAATCAAAAGACATATCCACGCCATTTCTCTTCAAATTACTTACATCAGCATTTTCTGCTATAACTATAACAGTCCTTGGTAAAGATTTCAGCTCTTCATATGGCAAATCTCTATACATATAATCCACATTCTCAGTATCATCAACAAAGTGATAAGAATACTGATACTTATCCTGGAAAAACATAGGGTAATAATTTGTCACACAATCTATACTAGGAGCTATATTAATCAGGCATATAACCATCACTACAAAATATATCTTTAGATCAAGCTTCTCCAGAAAATAGAGTATCACCTCTGCCGTAACTACAGATAATCCCACTGTGGCTATTAGTTCATATCTCCAGGCAAACTGTACATGATACAACATTTTGCCTAATGCAGGAACTCTTATTATATAATCCCATGGAAAGAACTCTGATGAAAGCCATAAAGTTGCCAAAGAGATAAATACACAGGTTCCCAGCACATAATCACATTTTCTCTCTTGAATTACCATAACAAGAAATCCAATTATAGCAATCGCAAATAAAATGCCAACAGAAATAGGCATTTCTCCAGCAGTTTCACTGCCATACTGATTAGTCATTCCACCAAAATTAATCCACTGAAACATCTGTGGAATAAACACTACTGATCTATTAGTTA
Source organism: Butyrivibrio sp. INlla14 (assembly GCF_900102515.1). Lineage (GTDB taxonomy): Bacteria > Bacillota > Clostridia > Lachnospirales > Lachnospiraceae > Butyrivibrio. The sequence goes on along the minus strand of NZ_FMVS01000036.1, from coordinate 11,171 downwards.
TAGGCTGTTCAAAAATTATATTATAGTTTCTATTGTAAGAGAGCAGAAATGGAACTATGAACCACAAATTTAATAACAATGTTGTTAATACTGCCTTGCCTATAGCTAATAACTTCTTTACACTTGCCAGATTTCTTAGTCCCACAATACAACAAAGAATACACATCAATGTAGCCATTACTGAAGATAAAATATGCGAGCTAATAATCCCGGTCATGCCCAATGCCAAAATATGCCAGCGAGTCCCATCTTCCCAAATCACATTTACTATTCCGTCCAGTACCAAGGGGAAAAATATCATTGCCATAATACTTCCATATTGACACTGATACATTACCCCAAATCTGAATACCGATAATGTATAAATTGCAGAAATTATAAGGCCTTTTTTATAAGATTTAGTTATAGCAGAAAACGCTTTATATCCAATGTGCGCTGTCAAAAAATTGTTGATAATAAGGAAGACACATAGGGCATAATATTCAGACAATCCAAGTGCAACCATGATCGCTGCTGGGTATAATACTAAATCAGGATAAAAAATAGAAAGCGGATATCCTATACCATAATGCCATACAGGCTGCATTCTTACTGGAAATTGTCCAGACGAAAGAGCTTGCGAAATACCTTGGATTCTCATGAGATGAAACTGTAAATCTGCCCTCTCATAAAAGCCTTTCCCAAGTAAAGGAATTGATGCTATAAATGTAATGACTAGTAAAAAAAAGATTCTTCCAAAATCAGTTAGTCCAGATTCTTTTTCTGAATCAAATATTTTAAATTCCCATTTCTTTTTTCGAAATTGGTAGCCAATTATTAAGCCCAAAAGCGCTAAACAAAATAAAACAAACGCGCAGTCATAATAATATAGCTTATATGATGTATGATAAGCTCTCCCTATCTTCAGCGTTCCACTACCGCCATAATGTATGACCATTTTTACATCCCTTACATGCGAAGGAATTGTATAATCATATTCATATTCCGTTACATCTGGCAATAATGGTATATAATCCAAAACTTCTGTCTTAAAAGTATTATCTGGTGTCACGCTTCCATCAGTAACTATGCTAAATCCGCTTCCCTCATTTGAAACTTCACAGTGAAATTTAACATTATACTTTCCGGGCTTATAAGAATATAAATGAGCGTAAAGTACATCCCCCTCCTCAGCACTTTCACTTATAGTGCTAAAGTACTCATCATTCTCTATCCCTGTTGCATTAACATCAGTAGCAACAAAGCTTGCATTCAGTCTTAGTTTGTCATCTTTATAGGTCATGACCAAGAATGCCAAAATAACTATTATTCCAAAGCAGATGAAAACATTCTTTATCTTCTTTATATTGTCATTCTCATTCCTTATTGCCATTACAAATAAGCCTCTCCCATTCTCCAAAAATTTTGTCTGCACTTAACTCCTGTCTTATTTTTCTTGAACTTACGCTGAATTTTCTTCTAAGTTCGATATTCTCCGCTAAAATCATCATTTGTGTGTACAACTCAGTTGCATCACCAACTTTTACTAAATAACCATTTTCTCCATTCCTAATATATTCTCGTGCTCCTCCTGAAGCTACATCCGTACATATTGTAGGGACTCCAATAGCTAATGCCTCAATCATTGAATTAGAAATCCCTTCATATTTAGAAGAAGATACATAAATCTCAGCCTCAGCCATTCGTTTGTGTATATCATTAACATTTCCAGCCAAAATTACACTTTCTGTCAAACCATTCGAATCTATAAGGCTCTGCAGTTGTCCTCTCAGTTCCCCTTCCCCATATATAAGAAGCCTATAACCCGGTTTCTTTTTCGCAAACATAGAAAAAGCATTTATAAGCATCGGAAAATCTTTAGCATCAGTAAGTCTTCCTGCTGCCAAAATCACCTTGCTGCAATTTTCATTCCAATATGGAAGATCACCTATGATAGGATTACCCAAGACAACGCTTTTTTCTTGTATACGCTTGCTAAAATATTTTTTTGTTCCCTGAGTCTGAAAAACCATAATATCTGAAGATGAATATATATAGTCACGCAAAATTTTCTTAATCCCTGTGTTAAACGTCCTCTCCGGGTCACTTCGCATAGAATAAATCTTATATAAGTCTTTTTTGAGTGGAAGAAAAAGATTTTCAAGCGTCATAAAAGATACTACAGTATCTACATTGTTACGCTTTACAAGCTCCAACAGATTAGAATATCTCTTAATTGACCTAGTAAACTTATTACCTCCTTCAACTCCACAAAATATATACTTCACCCTTGGATCGATATCATATTTTATTTCATCTAGCAGAATAGCCGCATATATTACATCGTAACCTTTATCACATAAATAATTGGCAAGTAATACTGCTACTCTCTCAGCCCCACCTCGTGACGCACAGTTAGCCACTATACAAACTTTCATTTTTCAGAGTCTCCATTTTTAATCTTCAGAAGCTATGGTAAACAGCTTGAATGCCCGTTTTTTTATTTTCAAATAATTTGCAAGCACAATTGGCTCAACAAACCGTATTCTCATTGCATCAATAAGAGCACATACACCAAATACACAAATTGGTGTAATCAATGCATATAATGGATACAATGCTTTCCCATACTGAGTGTGCTGAATATCAATCAAACCTTTCCAAATAGCTAAGTTACTTACCGGTGAATTATGTAATAAATAAACACCGAAAGTGGTAGCAGCAACCTTATTTACAATATTTACACTACCTATTTGAAGATTTTTAGCAAGCATAAATGCTGAAATAGCTGCTATAGGGATAAAAAATGCATGATTTATCCCTGATAGAATAGCATGATATTTAACTAAAATTAAATCTTTAAAGCCAATCTGACTGACTAAATTGACATATGAATTGCATACAGAACCGCACCATGAAGTAATAAATAATATCACCATTACAGCCTTATTAGCCCTCAACTTACAAATTCTGATATATGCACCAACAATATAAAAGAAAATGGCGTTCTGAAGGCTGTCAAAATAGCTACCTAAAAGAATTGCCAATGAAAACCAAAATATCCAATATATAAATATCAGGAATTTCTGCCCTTTTTGATTAAGGATTAATAATATCTTATTTATATAATCTGACAGGATAATCAAAAAAACATATACTGTCACAAACCAGTAAGCACCCCCCGTAACCGGAAGCAACAACTGCTTAGGTAACTGTTCGCCTACATATATTGCATTCATCCAATCGGCATCATGGAAAAATAATAATGCAAACACGCTCAAGATAGCAAATATAAGTGAATAAAAAGTCGTCTCCAAAAATACTTTTGCAACAGATACCCCTTTCTTATATATGCTAAAATATCCTGTAATCATAAAGAAAATCGCTACGCCAACTGTTCCTCCCGGCATTAAAAAACTTGTAACCCACCAATCCTTGCTCGTTCCAAAGCTTAAACCATCATTGTAAAATGCTAAAATCCCAGATTCCTGAACTTCAGCATAGTGATGAGCTACTATTATTAGCATCGCCATAATTCTTAATAATTCAAAGCTGGATTCTCTTTTCTTCCGGTCAATCATACCTCTCAAGCTCCTGCTATATTTAATCCTACCATTTATTTGTTAATATCTAGTTATATCTATGCTATTATTACCTTTATCAATGTTGATTTCACTTACAATCTGACTATATTCGTTGTCATAAACCACAATATCTATTCCTTGTTTTGGGGTTCCACATTCCTTCCCGTCAACAATCATGGAATACTTTCGATATCTTTCATCCAAATTAGTAGTATCTATAGTAAAACTGTATGTAGCTAGCCCACCCCTAATGGATCCAGAAAAACTAAAATCATCATAAGTCTCTTTCTCAATTACCACTCTATTCGCATCTTTTACGAAGCAATAGTGAACACCCACCTCATTCTCTAGCAAATTATCTGTGACCCCCAGTTTTTGCATAAGAGCCAGAGCTTTTTCATCTATACTATTTCTGTAATCAGTAGGTGCAAAAATGAATATACTATAATTAGTATCATTTATCATTTCAAGAAAATCGTATACGTCCTCTGTTTGATCTATCAATATATTCTTGACCTTATGATCATAATTTTTCCCTGACAATTCATATGAATTATCAATTCTTGGCTTAATACCATAGTCTCTTGCCAAAACTTCTCCCAAATAGGAAGAAATTTTCTCTGCCCCAAGATAATTAGGATGCCCATACGCATTTTCTTCTACATCATAGTCAATCTTATTGTATAATGACTCTTCATTAAAGTCATAAAATGGAATTCCATTTTCATCAGCATAGCATTTCGTTGCCTTATATCTACTAATAGGTTCAGCACAAGGAATATTTGTAAAAACCAGCTCAATTCCTTTTTTTCTGCAGCAATTGACTATTCTGTCCAAATATTCATCAGCAATCTTAACCATTGGCTCTTCTTCAATTCCATCAACATCACTGGCTTTAAATGTAACTGTAGATGCTCCTGGTTTCTTATCTCCAACCAGTGCATATCCCTTAATAGCTCCATGCTCTACCATAGAATCACACACATAATCTTCTTCATCCAAATTCGCCCATCTTGTATGATAACGAATAATTGGAAACAAAATACTCCATTTATCCTGTGTTGGATCTATTCTCTCAATATCCACTGCTGCCTCTACCTTTGTAGGAGATAAGCGCATGAAATCCATTGCCTTACGAACTGCACCTTCACTACAATTCATATCATTATAAACATATGCATCGAAATAGTAGTGAAATGTATATGTATCAAGAATAACCACTTTGGGAGACTGATACTTTAATGCTTCCTCCAGCCAATAATATGTTACTACAAGACTTTGCTGCTCACTTGCGAGATTGTAGCTTGTAATACCATATTTATCGTAAATTACCTGAGGATTAAATGCGCATGCTGCATGTGAACTTCCAAAGAACAGCACATCAACAGAATTCTTCTGAAGTTTATAAAAGTCTTTATATGTATTCGTAGTAGAATATACCTCGTTATAATAATACTTTGGGATAAAAAGTCCATTTACAAACCACAGGCAAAATATTAATACAGACAAAAACATTATAAGCTTGCCTAAAATTCTAAGCTTTCTACCCACGTTAAAATCCCCCGTAAATAAACATTTGGGAATCAAATCCATACCCATAAGTTCCAAATATTATAATAAATACTATTGCCATTATATATATAGTCCAGCGATAGATTATCGGAAGCGCAAGCACACGTTCCCTAATATTTATTCCTCTTTCATGCGCAAAACTAACACTTATCAAAACGACTATGCAAAGAATAAGAAGATATACCTCTTTCATGCTAAGCCCCAAACTCCAAAGAGAATCATCAGTTAATATCCATATATTATGCACTGTAAACATAGACTTAATCATCTGCATTCCAGTTTCTAAATGATCTGCTCTAAATATAATCCATGCAATTGCCACTAAAAAAAATGTAAATATTTGTCTTATCAACTTATTCTCGGCATTATTCCAATCTATACCAACCCATTTACTAATCTTATCTCTAATAGGCTTCAAAATAACAGACAAAATCTGATAGCAACCGTGTATCATCCCCCATGCAAGATACTTCACCCCTCCTCCATGCCAAGCACCACTTACCAGAAAAGTAACAATCAAATTAACCATCTTCCTGAGAGTGCCTTTTCTGTTCCCTCCTAGAGGAATATATATGTAGTCTCTAAGCCATGAGCTTAAACTAATATGCCACCTTCTCCAGAAATCACTAATAGAAGTGGCAAAATAAGGATGCTTGAAGTTGTCTATGAGTTCTATTCCAAACATCCCGGCAACACCCTGTGCGATTACCGTGCACGATAAGAAATCCGCGTAAAGCTGAATACTGTATAGTACTCCGGCAACTAGTACATATATGCCCTGGAACGTCGGAAATGAATCAAATACAGTATTTACAATTACTCCTGCCTTATCTGCGATACACAGCTTTAAAAAGAATCCCCATATAACCAAAAGGAATCCCTTAACAATATTCTTTTCAGAAAATTTATGGCCTTGCGTTAATTGAGCCATAAGTTGTTCATATCTAGGAATAGGGCCTTGAACTATCTGTGGAAAAAAACATACAAATAACAGAAACTTAAAGAAATTATCTTCAGAAGTTATCCTCTTATTATATATATCAGAAAGATATGCAATCATCTGTAATGTAAAAAAAGATAATCCCAATGGAGCAATCCACCAATCTGGCATATCATTTCCTGTCAGTACAATGCTTATGAACGAAGCCTCCTTGAACAATACCAGTGGCATCGATATCAAAAGTAACGCCATAAAAAACATAAGTTTTTTATGACGTTTTAAATCGACTACAATTCTTCCGAATAACCAACACAAAAATGCGCTTACCAATAGAAAGATAAATGCTCCCTTTATCTTTCTCGTAATATTCCAATAAAAACCTAGGCTTCCAACAAGTAGGACTACCCATCTACGTTTTAACGGTAAACAATAGTATATTATCAGAAGAATCACTACAAATGCATAATAATATATAGATAAATATGCCATGCCTTACTCATACCCCTTACTTAGTGGAAACCAATACATCCTCTCAGATTTTTTCTATATCAAGTAAAACTATTAACACACTCTATAACTTTCATCTGTTCTTCTTTAGTCATTCCGTTGTACATAGGAAGTGATAATACCTCACTTGCATACTGTTCAGTGATGGGCAAGCTTCCCTCTCCAAGGCCAAGATAAGTATATGCTTCTGACCTGTGAGGAGGAATAGGATAATGAATGATAGTCATAATACCATTATCCTCTAGGTACTGTTTAAACTCATCTCGCCTTCCTGGAATTCTGAGCACAAATTGGTGCCAAACAGATGTAGAACCTACTGCTACAGAAGGCTTTATCACAAGCGGATTTTCTATTTCCTCTAAATAAACGCGTGCAAGTTCTTCTCTCTCTTTTGTAATCTCTGCCATATGCGATAACTTAATTCTAAGCAACCCTGCCTGAAGCTCATCTAGGCGAGAATTAGCACCAACTACCATATTATAGTATCGCTTCTCGCTACCATAATTCCTGTATATTTTCATAAGGCGAGCAAGCTCAGGATCATTAGTCGTGACAGCTCCAGCATCACCGAATGCTCCCATATTCTTTGAGGGATAAAAAGAAAAGCACCCAAAATCTCCAAAACTTCCTGTCATCTTATCACCGTGATAAGCGCCATGTGACTGAGCACAGTCCTCTACAAGTCTTAAATTGTGTTTCTTACAAATATCCACAATTTTAGTCATGTTTGCAGCCTGTCCATACAGATGCACTACTAAAACAGCTTTTGTCTTTTCTGTTATCTTTTCCTCAATCTTATCCGCGTCAATCTGATAGTATTCATCTGGCTCCACAATTACTGGAGTAGCGCCATTTATACTTATCCCCATAACACTTGCAATATAGGTATTTCCTTGAACAATAACTTCATCACCTTGACCAATTCCAAGGACTCTAAAAGCAAGCCACAGTGCATCAAGTCCACTTGCCAAGCCGACGGAATACTTTGTTCCAATATACGAAGCAAACTCTTCCTCAAAAGCTTCATCCTCTTTTCCAAGGATATACCACCCTGAACGCAAGACTTCTAGTGCTTTCCTCTCGTATTCTTCCTGATATTTGTTAAATCCGCGATCCATGCGGCTTTGCATAATCTTATCCATTTCTTACCCTCTTTTTTAATCCAAAAGGATCAAATTAACCTTTCCATCTTCATCAATCTCTACTTTCAGAACTTTTCCACTGAGTTTATCATATGAGACACCTTGTAGCATCGATGAATAATACTCAGTGAAATCGTCATATATACTCTGAATATATATATAATCTATTTTATCCTTAACAAGTATCTTTGAAAATTCCTCAACCGATATCCGCTCATACTCATTCTTGGGTTTATTGTAAGTAAAATCATTCTTTACTATACACTTTGCAGGATACATGTCATAAGAGAAGGATGCGCCAATATTGTACTCAACATCAAGTGGTGCTTCCTGGATCAGAAAAATAGTGTCATCCTCTGTAAGCGTAATTCCTGCATTTTCAAATCCATAAAATCTTACATGATCTGGCTTGATCAGAAGATAGTTACTTACAGAGCTTAAATCCATCATCAGAACAACTACTGTAAAAACAACCACAAACGGATTGATGTTCCACCTATTATTGGCAAAAACATCTAAAAACCAGTGTGCACAAAGTAATAATATTGCAAAAAAGCACCCCAATAAATACCTTTCTATTGCTGGTACATATTGTCCAAATCCTGGATTATATGGAGCAATTTCAGCTGCATATGTAACGCACAAAGCGCCTACATAAATAGCCATCGCAGGTATAAGCGAAATAATTTCATAAAACATAACCCTGTTCTCTTTTTTTCTAAACCTACTATTATGCCTAATAGCATAGCATATAAAAAATAATACCAAAGTAAGTTTGAAAAGAGATATTTTGATTGTATCGCCCCATGCAACTTCATTTGTTGCCAGAATTGCTTTAAAGTAATTAATTGTAGACGAAGTACTAAGATCATCCACTAATAAATACTTATCAAAAATCCATTTACAGCCAATAAGAATAATAACTGCTGTAAGCGCTACAGCTATCTTGCATATCGTCTTATTCCAATTGTCAAAAACTATTGCTCCTACAATTCCTGCAACTACCATAATCGGAACAATAAACAAATATTTAGATTTTCCCAGCCATAATAAATATGTCAACATTGGACATACAGCCAACTCTATAGAGATAATTGCCTTACTTTTATAATTCTGTGAAGGATTATATTCGCGTCGCCACAAAATAAAAACAAATACAGCCAGCATGCACGCAGCCAGTAAAATTCCTATTCTCTTGGTCGAAGTAATAAGATATAGCTCAGAAATAATCTGATAAAAATATACCTTATCATTAGTTGTAAAAAAAGAATATATCGATACAGCCATAGCTCCTACTGCAAGACTTATTATTCCATCTCCAAGAAACGCATTATATATTCTATCCCACATGGAAATAGGGATTAACAATACAGTTAATCCCAGTACTATAGTTTTTAGCACATTTCTCTTATTTCCAGCGTACTTTATTATAGGCATTACCAGAGTAGCTATAAGAACATCCATAGACCATAAAGCCATGCTATCAGCATATCCAATCCATGTTTTCTCTGCAAATACTCCCCAAAGAAGCATACTTCCTGGATGAATTGCTTCTGAATCGCATCTTATGTCATTAGTATAATAGTACCCTTTTAAAAGTCGTCCCCAATAATCCTGCGCATCAGATCCAGTCAATCCCCTGCCAAAATTTACAAAAGCAAAAAAAGCAATTACACAAAAAAGGAAGATACCTCCTGGACTAAATACAGTATCTATCCAATCCTTTCTTTTCATAAACAGTGCGTAGATAATGTAAGCTACACATATTCCAGAAAAAAATAATACAACAATAATCCCAACTTGAATATCACTAATCAAGCTGGGTATAAACATCATTACTATAATCATCGATATAGCTATCAACGCTATATCTTCTATGCGTTTCTTATATTTAATTGCCAAAGCTGCCGCTACTGGCCAAACTAAAAATGTTCCCATCCAATCCTCCGTTTAATAAATCAGTACCTTCCCAAGTCGAATAAATAAGTCCTCTTATACTCCCCACCATTCAAATAAATTGCTGCCCTACTTCCTCCACAATCTCCAGCAATCAATTCATCACATCTAGATAAAAGAACTAAACTGGAAATATATTCCACCGCTTTCAGCTCTCTATCATGCTTTCTGCCATATCCAAATGACTCAACTGTTAAATTTGTAGTTCCATCAGCATAAAAATTATCATAGTATTTTCGCTTATTAACTAATACTTCACAATTGGGGAAACGCTCCTGAAAATACTCAACGGCTTTCTTATCCTCAGTAGCTATATATATGTATTTATATTTCTTTTTCTTAATACGCTTTTCACATTCGTCTGCTATCTGCTCAAAACTTGGCTGAACAGGGTGATTTTTGGGTTTTAACTGAGTGTAATCTGTTCCTCTTGCCAATACGCCAAGCACCTTTTTCCCTGACAAAATGGCATTAAACTCATCTTCAACATATTTGCTTGTTTTCTCATTTAATCTAAAGAATTCCTTGTAAATTCTTGACATGATTGCTCTTTGATGCCTAGCTCTTACATTGAACGCATCCAAATGAAGTGCAAAATATTCCTCGTTCATATCAGTGTAAATAACATCTTTATAATTCTCAATATTATCAACACTTTCTCCTCTTGATTCAAAAAAAGCATTCCACATGTTGTAGTTTTCTTCCATTATTGTAAGGTCAAGACAGTACGCTGTTCCTTGTAATTCGTACTCAATCATCATACTGACCAAAACATGGAAATTATAAATACTAAAATTCCCTCGTATACCTCGAATTACTGCAAGCTTTGACTCATTTCCAACGCACGTCCTTTTGCTCAGTTTAAACCATCTCTCACACATCTCAATTTGAGCAGGTCTACAAATTCGATACACTTTTCTTATAGGCCACAATATTGTCTTTATGATATTCATTTCTGCCTTCTCCACGCCTGTTGCAGCTATCTCCGTAGCATTTTTCCATAAATATTGCTTAAACAAATGTTTTATCTAAAGCCTGTCTATCCATGATCGGTATTTTTGCTTACATTTTATGAAACAACTCCCCAAGATTAGCAATGTGGCTTTATAAATCTAGACTTAATACTGTATAGTATACTTAGAATATTCATTTTGATTTTTGAGGCTTCTGGCATAAAGGTGGGTACTATGCCTAACCTCTGATGTACTTTTACAATTGAAAAACCATCTGTGTTTCTGTAATGTATTAGCGACTAAACTACAACATTCAGAGATACCGGAGGTACCCACAGATGGTTTCTGCTAATACACTATGTAAAAAACTGCTCAATGTCAACCATGCTGTCATAGAAGATGCAAATTTCTATGATGACCAGGATGGTGTATGCCACCTCAGGATACAGGCTAGGACTGATAAATGGCATCAGGATGATTGCCCGTTCTGCCATAGGCGGTGCTATCGTTATGATCAGAAGACCGAGCATCCTCGCAC
>NZ_FMVS01000043.1 GCF_900102515.1 Butyrivibrio sp. INlla14 | reverse complement strand
TACTTCTTCACTCACGCGGCGTCGCTGCATCAGAGTTTCCTCCATTGTGCAATATCCCCCACTGCTGCCTCCCGTAGGAGTTTGGGCCGTGTCTCAGTCCCAATGTGGCCGTCCGACCTCTCAGTCCGGCTACAGATCGTCGCCTTGGTAGGCCTTTACCCCACCAACTAGCTAATCTGACGCGGGCCCATCTCATACCACCGGAGTTTTTCACACTGAGTCATGCGACTCTAGTGCGCTTATGCGGTATTAACAGTCGTTTCCAACTGTTATCCCCCAGTATGAGGCAGGTTGCCCACGCGTTACTCACCCGTCCGCCACTAAAGCTTAACAAGATTTGACCGAAGTCTCGTCAGCGTTAAGCTTCCGTTCGACTTGCATGTGTTAGGCACGCCGCCAGCGTTCATCCTGAGCCAGGATCGAACTCTCACGTTTAAAAGTTTGATCTGGCCAGAACTCAAGCTTGGCTTTTTGTTCTGTCCGTTATTTACTAATTTTGTTCTGAATAAATTCTCTTGGAATTTTTCAGGGTTGCATTACTGTTTATTTGTCAAGGTACAGGAGCCTAGAATTCGCTCCATTGCTGCATTTGCAGTGCTTTATGTCCGCATCAGCAACGAATATAAATATATCACTGCGACTAACATGTGTCAACAACTATTTTTATTTTTTTCTTCTTTTTTTATTATTATCATTCATACATTATACTTATTTTCTTTTTAACGCATTTAGCCATCTTTCAATTTCCTTAATTTCCATATGCTGCCTTACTATTTTCACTCTCTATATCTTGCTTATATACATTTGCCTCTTTTCGCTACTTTCGTGTAATTACATGTTTGACCTTGCTTATATGAAATTACGCCTCTCCCTGCTTTCGTATAATATCCACCTTCTATCTACCTCTAACTTGTTTATATGCATTTATATCTTTCTACTACTTTCGTATAATATCCTCATTATCACAGATTTAAACTTGCTTATATGCATTTGCCTCTTTTCACTATTCTCGTGTAATCACATACTTGATCTTGCTTATATGAAATTACCCCTTCACCATGTTTTCGTATAAAACCCATTTTTGCCTACATCTAACTTGCTTATATGCAATTATGATGGCCAGGGATTTGCATATAAAAAATCAACACCTTCATAGCAGAGCGCGGTTGCTGCAGGCAACATATTCATATCGCGCGAGTACTCATCCTAAGCTGAGCGTTTTTTATATCATAGGAAATACAGAGAAATCTCCTGCTATAGAAAAAGAGCTACCGGAGTAGCTCTTTTACACAAAATTACTATTATCTACAGCACAGCCTCATCTTAAGATTTATCTTCTAGCCAACACTTACTTATATTCATCTAAGATTAACCTTCTAGCCAACGCTTACTTATATTCATCTAAGAATAACCTTCTAGTCAACACTTACTTATATTCATCTAAGATTAACCTTCTAGCCAGCACTTACTTATATTCATCTAAGATAAACCTTCTAGCCAGCACTACTTATACTCATCTAAGGTTAACCTTCTGGTCAGAGCCACTTATTGTAACAATCAAGTCAATCGTCTGAATCTGTGTTGAAATACTCTGATCTATCTCAGTAAGAACTACCAGACTCTCATGAGCTCGTGAATCGATTGTTCCTACATATGATGAGAGATCATTGGGTAAAAACGTAACAGGAGTATATCCTAGATTCTTTCCATTTAGTATCACTTGGAACATAATGTTTTTCTTAAGAAGATTTACATTAGTGTCAGAATCTGAAGCATTATATAGGTCAAATCTAAGAACAAGAAGTTTCTTGCCCTTATCTGCATTAATAACATAGCTCTTTGAGCTTTCTGGATAAGAGCTTGATACTGAGTATCCATCATAAGTAAGGAATATATCATCAGCAATCTCATAGCTATCTTCAGAAGATACAACTATAGCATCTGGATCCTCTTTTGTAGTTTCTGCGTCTCCTGAAGATTCTGCGGTGCCCTCATCAGAGCTCTCATCTGCGCTCGACAACTGAATTGCAGAACTATCGCCCTGATTCTGATCACTTAATAAAGTCGTTGATTCATCCTGGCTTAGGCCCTCAGAACTTTCATCCTGAGGTTGTGGCACAGCAACAGGTTCTGGCTCTGGCGTTACCGTTTCAGGTTCTTTTTTCTCTTCTTTTGCTTTGGCAGCCTCTTTTTCTCTTTGCTTGATAACTTCCTTGGAATCAACGTAAGTTAGTTTATTCTGACCATTATTAGAGTATTTCATTAGCAACCCGACCGCAAATTCAACTGTCTGGTTATATTCTTCCTCTGTAAGATCAGGAAAAGTCTCACCACATCCTGTTAAACCAAGACAAACGCTCATTAAAATAGCAATACCCAAATACTTTTTTGCCCTCATAAGCTATCCTCTCAACATAGGATCATTTAGTTTCTAATTCAAAAAAGAATTCAACTCCATTATCGTAATTCTTGACCCCATAGGCCTGATGCATGCCCTCCATAATAGCTCTTACTATAGATAGGCCTACGCCGCTTCCGCCGTATTCTCTTGTTCTCGCCTTATCAACCTTATAAAACTTCTCCCAAATATGACCAATGCTTTCATCCGGAATAGGTTTTCCAGTATTAAATACAGAAACCCTGACATGGTTGTTTTCCTTGTATAGCTTGATCTCTATTATTTTTTCTCCGTCAATATGATTAAGGGCGTTACTGTAGTAATTCTGCAGTACTTCCTCAATCTTAAATTCATCCCCCCAAACAAATATCGGTTCGTAATTGCCAAACTTAACAGTAACATCTTTTTGCTTGGCCAAAAGTTCAGCAGACTTGATATAATTTGAGATCATATCAACAATATCAAATCGCTCCATATTGGCACTTTCATTACCAAATTCAAGCTGATTCAGGGTAAGCAATTTTTTTACCATGATGTTCATCTTATTGGCTTCATCCATGATAACTTCACAGTAAAAATCTCTGCTCTCAGCATCATCACTGATTCCTTCCTTGAGGCCTTCTGCATACCCCTGGATAAGAGCGATTGGAGTTTTTAACTCATGTGAAACATTAGATAAAAACTCCTTACGCATTTCATCAATCTCTTCTTTCTGAGCGATATCTTTTTTAAGAGCAATATTGGCATTCTTAAGTTCCTTGATAGTTGATTCCAAGGTCTCAGACACCTCATTCATATTAGATCCAAGAGCATCAATTTCACTGTGATAATAGCCATCAGATTCATACTTGGCCTCGAAATTTAGCTTTTTCATATCATCAGAAATATAGTACAAACGCTTGATAGGATCTGTAACCTTCTTGGATATATAAAGAATCACCATGGAACCGGCCAAAATAGCTATTACTGCAACATATATCATAAAAGTATTTGAAATTGTCACGCTATCTTGAATACTCTCCATGGTAGATCTTACAAGGACAAGATTCCCATTTCCGACAACGCCCCACATTTCAAGGTACTTGCGGCCTGTATTTCGATCCTCATCTCTTTGAAGTGTATAGTTTTCTCCAATATCAAGAACTGTTCTGTTCTCTATCACATACTCTCCTGCAGAAGGATTGATCATGTTCTCCCACAGAATCTTGGCCAAAAGTTCAGCATTACTACTAGAGGCCTTAACAGTTTTAGAATCTCCATCAAGAACAATCATCTCGATGTCATATCTCTCACAGATATGTCCAATCTCTTCATCAAATTCCTCAGAGTTAATATCACCATTTGATACGGCCCTGTCAATACTTCTATAGGCCTCAATGATTGCGTCCCTTTTATTCTGAACATAATAGTTCTCCATAAACAAAAGATTTATGATCAAACAAAAAGTAAAAGTACCAATCATTGTAGCTATGAAAGCAAAGCTTATTTCGAAACGTATGGAATGGGTTTTGTTAAACTTTTTATCTTTTTCCATAGCATCAATTAAAACCTATTCCTCTAATTATTCTGCCTCGAACTTATATCCCATGCCCCAAATAGTCTTTATCATGTCGCCTTTCTTGCCCAGCTTGCCACGAAGTTTTTTTACATGAGTATCGATAGTTCTGGCATCTCCAAAATAATCATAGTTCCATACATTATTAAGAATTTTCTCTCTTGAGAGAGCGACGCCCTTGTTCTCAAAAAAGAAAGATAAAAGTTCAAACTCCTTATAGCTAAGATCAATCTCTTTGCCGTCAACAAGTACGCTATGTGCAACCTTATTAACAACAATACCGCCAATTTCCATTACCTGATTATTCACTGCCTGAGATGTTCTGCGAAGGATTGCAGAAACTCGAGCTGCAAGAATCTTGGGACTAAAAGGCTTGGATATATATTCGTCTACTCCAAGTTCAAAGCCCAAAAGCTCATCTCTTTCCTCTGATTTAGCTGTCAGCATGATGATAGGAATCTTGGAATCCTTTCTGATTTCTCTGCATACTTCCCATCCATCACGTTTAGGCATCATGACATCCAAAATAATAAGGGATATCTCCTTGTCAGAATAAAAGACATCAAGGGCCTGCTGACCATCCTCAGCTTCCACAACAATATATCCGTCTTTAACCAAAAAGTCTTTGACGAGTTTGCGCATTCTAGCCTCGTCATCAACCACTAATATCTTAAGATCTTCCACTATGTCATTCCTCCTACTAGCTGTCTTTAGTCTGTCTCTTCATAATAACTTGAAGTATCTTCAATGCCAAGTTTTTTTTCTGCCTCTCTGACTTTTTTCTCTCGTTCTTTGAGGTCCTGATCCCAGGATGAATATCTGTTCGTGACATTGCTCTTATAGTTAATAATATTATCACTTTCAGAAGTTGCTGCAATCACAAACATAAGAACGACCAAAACTACCAGAACAAAATTAAGAATAATAGAAAATATTTTCAAAAAATCAGCCTTTTTCTCTCGTTTCTCAGGTTTGATCCTTTGCCCTACAGACAAATCCGCAAAGGCAGAATGTTTTGAAAAAGAAATATCTAAAGGAATTGGAATAATATCATCCTTGTTGAATCCACTCTCAATCAGCTTATTTCTAAGTCCAGTCAGATATTCCCAGCCTATAGGAGTCTTAAATATTTTATTTTCGATAGCCTTCTCATAAACTGCTTTTATATCCGTAGGTTTACTTGCTTTTACACGCGAATGTAAAAGCCTGATCTTGGAGGCATCCGTCGCAGCCTTTTGGGCATCTGCCTCAGAAGCAAACTGATATCCTTCTACTATAAAATTGCTGGAAGTATTCTTATCATCAGCTGCCATACTCTGCTCCATAGGACAATATGAATACACTCACACTACGTGCCTTAAGAGTCTTATTCCTCCAGGTAAGAGGCTTGGGCCTGTTAAAGAAATATTTACCTTCGTCGTCTCCTGTATCAACGCAAAGAGACCAATACGCTCCCTCAGGAGGATTTGGAAGCATGATCTGCACATCCTCCCAAAAAGCATTAATAGCAAGATAAACTATATCATCATGGCCTTTCTTTTGCGTAAAACCAGCATATCTTACACAAATAACCTTTGAATCACTAGTAATATTGCCATTATCAGGGTTCTCAGTATGTACAGATACTGATGGATAACCGCAAGTAGCCGGAAGAAGATCTTTTCTAATACAAGGATGTTTTCTCCTGAACTGGATCATATGCCTGTAAAATTCAAAGAAGTCCTTGTTTTTTTTAAGGAGATTCCAGTTAAGCCAGGAAATTTCATTATCCTGACAGTAGGCATTGTTATTACCAAACTGAGTGTTGCCAAATTCATCTCCTGCGTAGATCATAGGAGTTCCTCTACTGCACATAAGCACAGCTATAGCATTTCTCATCATTCTAAATCTAAGATCGTTTATATAAGGGTCGTCAGTCTCACCCTCTATGCCGCAGTTCCAGCTTCTATTATCATTTGCTCCATCTGTATTATTCCAGCCATTGTCTTCATTATGCTTACTGTTGTATGCATAGAGATCATACAAGGTAAAGCCATCATGACAGGTAATGAAATTTACAGAAGAGTCATAGCCAAGATATGAACCGCCATAAAGGTCCATTGAGCCAGTAATTCTTTTAACCGCGTCAGGTGCTGACCATATATCGCCCTTCAAAAAAGATCTGATATCATCACGATATTTGCCATTCCATTCAGCCCATCTCTTCCATGCAGGGAAATTGCCTACCTGGTACATTCCTCCCGCATCCCAAGCCTCAGCTATAAGCTTGACATTACCAAGAATAGGATCATAGGCAAGTCTTTGGATAAGAGGTGGTTTTTCCATCGGAGCACCATCCTGGTCTCTTCCAAGAATACTTGCAAGATCAAATCTAAACCCATCTACTCTGTATTCCTCAACCCAGTACCTGAGGCACTCTACAATAAGCTCCTGCACCATAGGATGATTACAGTTCATGGTATTGCCACAACCACTAAAATTGTAATACTGGCCATGTGGGGTCAGAAGATAATAAATGTTATTATCAAATCCCTTAAAAGAGATAAAAGGTCCATTTTCATTGCCTTCAGCCGTATGATTAAACACAACATCCAGGATAACTTCTATTCCGTTATCCTTAAGGGTTTTTATCATGTACTTAAGCTCTACGCCTTCTTTGTTGTACTCGCTCTGGGATGCATAGCTGGTATTGGGGGCAAAAAAGCTTATGGTATTATAGCCCCAATAATCCAGGAGCATTTTACCATTAACTTCTCTCTTATCCCTTGTTTCGTCAAACTCAAAAATAGGCATAAGCTCTACAGCAGTAACACCAAGTCTTTTCAGGTAATCAACTTTTTCTTTTATTCCCTCGAAGGTTCCTCGGCACTTAACATTAGAAGACTTATCCATGGTAAATCCTCTGACATGCATTTCATAAATAACTGAATCGCACATCTGTATTCCAAGGCTGGATGTAGCATTCCATTCAAAATTATCGCGGACAACTCTGGCCCTGTACTGCCCATTTCTGTTTAGACTCTGCCCCCATATTCTCTGACCTGAAACTGCCTTGGCATAAGGATCAAGAAGTACATGATTTTTGTCGAACAAAAGACCTTTCTCCGGATCCCATGGTCCATCTACGCTATAGCAATACTCCAGATTTTCTATATCCAAACCAAACACTATCATGGAGTATACTTTTCCTATTTTGTAAGTTTCTGGAAATGGTATAAGAGCAAAGGGCTTGTCTTCACCTCTATGATAAAGCATAAGTGCTATGGATGTTGCCCCATTAGAATAGACAGTAAAATTGACACCATCAGTGAGCATAGTTGCACCATTAATCCCATAGAAACCAGGTCTGACCCTGAATCCAGAGATTTCATCCAGAGCAAGCATCTGCCTATTCAGATCACTTTTTCTAAGCTCTCTTCCCTGATGCTCTCCAATTTCAATTGGTTTTCGACTTTGTCTGTGTCTTCTAAACTCATTCATACTATTATTTTACCATAATAATGATAAATTTTCTGTGAAAAAACGCAAGGCACTGTAAAAGCACCTTGCGTCTTATAATTTTTCATATTACTTATCAGCTATTTGATGATCAAACAGGATAAGCTCCATTTTTTGTATCTGCAGCGCTTACATCAACTGATGTCTGCTGTGCCATACGATACTTGAAGAAGTCTGTAGCAACCTGTGGGAACAATGCATATGAAAGAACATCCTCATCCTGCTGCTTCCACTGAGCAACTTCCTTCTCAAACTTACCAAGACCTGGCTCAAGTCTGTCTGCTGGTCTGCATGTAATAACTTCTCTGTCGCCAATGATCTTCTTCTGCACTTCTGGATTGAAAGGCTTGATTGTCTTACCATACTCACCAGCAAGAAGATCCTTAGTCTGGTCAGTAGCAACCTTGTATCTCTCACCCATAAGCACATTCATAACAGCCTGTGTACCTACGATCTGTGAAGATGGTGTTACGAGAGGTGGCTCACCGAAGTCCTTACGAACCTGTGGGATTTCCTCAAGAACTGTATCATACTTATCACTTGCGTTCTGCTCTTTAAGCTGGCTAACCATGTTTGAAAGCATACCACCAGGAACCTGATACATAAGAGTCTTGATGTTAACTCCAAGAACCTTAGGATCCATAAGGCCACTGGCAAGGCACTCTTCTCTGTATGGTCTGAAGTGATCAGCAATCTTAGCAAGAAGCTTCTGATCAAGTCCAGTCTCGAAAGGCTGTCCCTTGAATGCCTCAACCATAACTTCTGTAGCAGGCTGAGATGTTCCAAGAGCAAATGGAGAAATAGCACAGTCGATAATATCAACACCAGCCTCAGCTGCCTTCATGTATGTCATGCTGGCAACGCCTGATGTGTAATGAGTATGAAGGTTGATTGGAAGATTTGTTGCGCTCTTAAGAGCCTTAACAAGCTTCTCTGCCTCATAAGGAAGAAGAAGTCCAGCCATATCCTTGATACAGATAGAATCTGCACCCATTTCCTCAATTTCCTTGGCAATATTCATCCAATACTCTTCTGTATATGCATCACCAAGAGTATAAGCAAGAGCGATCTGCGCGTGTCCGCCCTCTTTCTTACAAGCCTTAACAGAAGCCTGGAGGTTTCTAAGGTCGTTAAGACAGTCGAAGATTCTGATGTTATCAATACCATTTGCAATAGACTTCTGTACGAAGTACTCTACTACGTCATCTGGATAGTGCTTGTATCCAAGAATGTTCTGTCCACGAAGAAGCATCTGGAGTTTTGTGTTCTTAAATCCATCACGAAGCTTACGAAGCCTCTCCCATGGATCTTCCTTAAGGAATCTCATACAAGCATCAAATGTAGCACCGCCCCAGCACTCTACTGCATTATATCCAACCTTATCCATTGTATCAATAATAGGAAGCATAACTTCTGTAGGCATTCTTGTGGCAATCAGTGACTGATGCGCATCACGAAGTACAGTCTCATTGATACGAACTGGTTTTTTCTGTAATTCTGCCATATCTTTATTTTCCTTTCAAAAAAATAATCTATAAAGTTCATTGGCGTATATGCGCATGACTTTCCTTCGTTCTCGCCATGCTACACCCATTTACACACCAAATACTGCCATGAATGTTCCAGCAACAACGGCTGTACCAATAACTCCGGCAACGTTAGGTCCCATAGCATGCATGAGCAGGAAGTTTGAAGGATCATACTCAGCACCAACCTTCTGAGAAACACGAGCCGCCATAGGTACGGCTGATACACCAGCTGAACCAATAAGAGGATTGATCTTTCCACCTGTTACAAGGCAAAGGAGCTTTCCTAAAAGACATCCTGCAGCTGTACCAAAGGCAAAGGCTATAAGACCAAGTACTACGATAATGATTGTTGTTGTGTTAAGGAATGCCTCAGCACTTGTTGTAGCACCTACAGATGTTCCAAGAAGGATAACTACGATGTACATAAGTGCATTAGAAGCTGTTTCCTGAAGCTGTCTGACAACGCCTGACTCTCTAAAGAGGTTACCAAGCATCAGCATACCAATAAGAGGAGCTGTTGTAGGAAGGATCATACTAACAACAATTGTAACAATTACAGGGAAAAGAATCTTCTCAAGCTTGGAAACTTCTCTAAGCTGAGACATTCTGATTTTTCTCTCTTTTTCAGTAGTGAGCAGTTTCATAATAGGTGGCTGGATCATTGGAACCAGTGCCATATATGAATAAGCTGCTACCGCGATAGGTCCAAGGATTGAAGTCTGGTGAAGCTTACTTGCAAGGAAGATAGATGTAGGGCCATCAGCACCACCGATGATTGAAACGGCTGCAGCCTGCTGGTCATTAAATCCAAAAGCAATAGCCATAAAGTAAGCAGAGAAAATACCAAACTGTGCACCAGCACCCATAAGGAAGCTGATAGGGTTCGCAATAAGTGGACCAAAGTCTGTCATAGCTCCAACACCAAGGAAAATAAGTGAAGGTAAAATTGCCCACTCATCAAGAATGTAGAAATAATGGAGAAGTCCACCAGCTGCGCTGCCAGTAGGTTCAGCCATGATATCTGGGTAAATATTTACAAGAAGCATACCGAATGAGATCGGTACCAAAAGCAAAGGCTCAAATCCCTTGGCGATTGCAAGATACAGGAACACCAATGCTACAACAATCATAACGTAATTGCCTGGTGTCATAGTAGTAAATGCAGTCTGATGCCAGAGATTAGATAATGTATTAACTATGTAATCCATTCTTTATCCTCATTTCTGTTTGAATCAAACTATTATTTCTATCGCCAAGTATTAGTTAAGAGTTGCAAGGCATGTTCCAGCCTCAACTGCATCACCTGCAGCAACATCGATGCTTGCTACTGTTCCGTCCTGAGGAGCAACCATAGGAATTTCCATCTTCATTGACTCGATAGTAACTACTGTGTCACCCTTCTTGACAGCCTGTCCAACGCTAGCATTGATCTTAAGAACCTTACCAGCTGCACCAGCCTCAACCTTGATAGAACCAGCGCCTGCGCTTGCCTTCTTAGCAGGAGCTGCTGGAGCCTTAACTGCAGGAGCTGCAGCCTTTGGAGCTGCGCCTGATCCTGCGCCTTCTTCTACAGTTACATCATATACATTTCCGTTAACGGTTATAGTATAGTTCTTCATTATATCTCCTTTCAGTGAGCACTGTTGTCTACTCCGTGCTCGATACAAACATTAATATTTTTTCCAGTTTTTATTTACTTTTCTAATTGATCTTACACGGAAACCATCAGTGCTGCCGCTTCCCTCGTAGGCTGCGATTGCTGCCGCAATAACTGCAACAAGTTCTGCGTCGCCAACAAGCTCTTCCTGTTCAGCAATCTGACTGATTGTGTTATCCATTGCCTTCTGAACAATTTCTTTATCACTAGTCTTCTTTTTCTTGTTGCCACCAAAAAGAATTGGGAACAGAGAAATAATAAGTGATATGAAGATAAGGATTGTGAATGCCATGCCCATACCAAGTAAAGTGTTAAGTCCAGCATTCTCAAGCTTCTCGCCCATGGATCTCATAACTGTAACACCAATCTCTGTAGGCTCACCTCTGTTGTTGAGATAGATAACCATCTCAGCAGAACGCTTTGTGCCCTGGATTTCTGATGTTGCGACCAACTCTCCATCCTTATTGATCTCGAAGCTTGTCTTGGCAACAAATATATCACTTGCTAAAGAATCCAAAGAATCATATCCAATATCATTAACTGCCTTATACCAGCTCTCATAGCCCTTAGCCATAACCTCATAATGCTCATCAGTTGTGCTCATAGCTATTTCCTGATATAAAAGTGATTCAAAATTGTCAGGTGTTACGCCTGCAAGATACCATGTCTCAAACCTCTGGTCCTCAACCATATTGGCATAGTTGTCAATATTAGTAAGAGTAAAAGTCTGACTTGAGTATCTGCTTCCTTCTACAGAATTGATTTCTGATGTTGTCTGACCACACGCAGTCAGCCCAAGAAGGCATGTCAGCATAACTCCCAAAATTAACTTTTTATGTTTCATTTTGAGTGCTCCCTTCATTAAACTGTGCCGTGTTTCTTGGCAGGACGTTCATCTCTCTTTGTAAAAAGCATCTCGAATGCGCCGATTACATACTTTCTAGTGTCTGCTGGCTCTACTATCTCATCTACATAGCCTCTTGCAGCAGCACTCTTAACATTATTCTGAAGTGCAGCATACTCAGCAGCAGCCTTGGATACTGTCTCAGCATCCTTGCCATCACACATGATCTTAGCAGCAAGATTTGCATCCATAGTTCCAACCTGTGCATCTGGCCAGCTGATTGTAACATCCGCACCAATTGCCTTTGAATTCATGATCACATAAGCGCTTCCAAATGCCTTGCCTGTGATAAGGTTAACCTTAGGCACTGTAGCATTTGCAAGAGCAAATACAAGTCTTCCTGCAGCCTTAGCTACATGCTTCTCATCACACTTTGTTGTACCAAATCCTGTAGCATTTGTAAGTGTGAGAACTGGAAGATCAAAAGCATCGCAGAAGTTAACAAACTCAGCAGCCTTGTTACATGCATGAGCTGAAAGCTTGTCACTGAACTTTTCAGCTTCCTTGCCATTTTCATCAAATACTGCTGTTCTGTTTCCAACGAAACCTACAGTAGCACCATTTAATCTGATAAATCCAGTTACCATGTCCTTAGCATATTCTCTCTTTGTCTCGAAGAATACACCATTGTCAGAAATCTGTCTTGCAATGATAGAAGGATCAGCTGTAGCTCCATCAAGATTCTCACATGCTCTGTTAAGATCATCTGAGCATTCCTGATATGTATCTCCGTCCTCATTGTTGGAAGGAAGGATAGATACAAGGTCTCTGATCTCAGCATAAAGAGACGCTTCGTCAGTAACTACATCAACATTTTCAGTTTCTGTAGCCTGCCACTTAGCAGAAGATGTATCGCACTTCTCTTTGTAGTTGCCATCAAGTGCATTAGGTGAATTTACGAAAAGCTTAGCCTTCTCAGACTCCATGAAAGTAAAGTCTGTAATTGAAGGAATAAGTGCAAGTCCACCACCGCAGGCGCCAAAAATAGCTGTGATCTGAGGCACAACGCCTGAAGCCTCCACCTGCTTAAGATAGATTTCGCCAAATCCGTTAAGTGCGTCTGTTGCCTCCTGAAGACGAAGTCCTGCTGAATCAATCATTCCAATTACTGGAGATCCAGTCTTAATAGCCAGCTCATACAGGCGAACGATTTTCTTGGCATGCATCTCACCAATTGATCCGCCAAGTACTGACGCATCCTGGCTGTAAACATAAACCAGATTACCGTCGATAACACCATAGCCAGTAACAACGCCGTCTGATGGTGTTTCTTCCTGTTTCAGATTGAAATCTGTGTTTCTGGCTGTCACAAGAGCACCAATTTCAACGAAACTGTTTTCGTCGAGCAAAGCATTTATTCTTTGTCTCGCTTGTGAAGAACTACTCATTTGTTTACCTCCGAAATTTTTATAATAAATAATTTATGCACAAATGAATTGCAAATATGCGAAAAATCTCGCATTTTCACAACATAAGTCAGAATATATTGTATCACAAAATAAAGCAAAAAAAAGGAAAAATGCATAAAAAATTGCGCATTTTTCCTATATTTTATGAATTGTATATAAATAATTGTTTATGCGAAAACCGTTAACTGTAAACTGTAAAAATAGTGTCTGTTAATTAAATATCAAGCTTAACATTAATCTCTTCCTCTGCCTGAGCCTTAAACTCCTCAACCTGCACAGTTCCGATAGATGGAAGTTCATCCAGTGACCTTACGCCAAAGCTTCTCAAAAACTCCTCCGTTGTTCCAAATAAAAGAGGTCGTCCTGGTGCATCCAACCTTCCAAGTTCCTGAACCAGTCCAAATTCAACCAGTCTGTTGACTGCATGATCAGAGTTTACTCCTCTGATCTTTTCAACCTCAAGTCTGGTAATAGGCTGTTTATAAGCTATAATTGAAAGAGTTTCCATAAGAGAATCTGTAAGAACAGCCTTTTTAGGAGCCTTGGCAATCTTTACAAGATACTCATACATTTCTTTTTTAGTACATAACTGAACTGATTTCTCAAGCTCAAGTATTCCTATCCCACTATCATCTTTTTCATATTTTTCTTTGAGATATTCGACATATTTTTTAACTTCCTTGGCATCAGTTTCCATTGCCTTGGCAAGTGAACTAATCTCAACTGAATCACCCATTGTAAAAAGAATCGCTTCTACAACAGCTGCTCCCTCTTCTCTAGTCATCTATTCTTACCCCGCTTTTTTGGAGGTTATTATGATATCTCCAAAAGTACTTTCCTGTTCTATCTCAATTTCTCCTAGTTTCATCTCCTCAAGCATAACCAGAAACGTAACTATGATTTCAGTTTTGCTGTGCTGCTTTTCAAGGAGCTGTCTGAAACTAAATCGCGAGTGCTCACGGATATAGGCCTTGATGTACAAGGTCTTGGCATCCATATCAACCTCTTCCTTTTCAATGTTTCCAAACTTACTACGAATAGGGTCTACCTTGTCTTCCTGCCTTTTCAATAGATCCTGGAAAATTTCGTTTAACTTGGACAAGGTCGCATCCCCTATAAGCCCAGTCATATCAATAGGAGCCTCATATTCTCTCACTTCCTTAGGAATATTTCTGCTTCTAAACCATTGCATTGCAGCATCCATCTGCCTATCCTTAAGTTCAAAGGCCATATATTTGTACATCTTGTATTCAAGAAGTTTTTCAACAAGCTCTGCTCTTGGGTCTTCTTCCTCGCCCTCCTCATTGACCTCTTTAGGAAGGAGCATCTTACATTTAATATCAATAAGAGTAGCTGCCATAACAAGGAACTCGCTGGTAACCTCCATATCATCCCTCTGCATGGCATTTATATAATCCATGTACTGCTCGGTTATCGTAGCAATCGGTATATCATATATATCTATTTGGTTTTTATCGATCAGGTGCAACAAAAGATCTAGGGGACCTTCAAACACCTGAAGCTTAACTTCCAGTGACATTTCCCACCTCAAAAACTCATATCTATTCTCATAGAAACGGCAGTTCTATCTGACGTTTACTATAAAATCACACTTTGTGAATATGAATAACATCAACCTCTCCCGGGTTAAACATTCTCACATGTATACTATGGGTTCCAAGTCCTCTGCTTAGAATCATAGTCTTTCCATCCATCTCATATTTCCCACCATCATATTTAGGGAAAAGAGCTATAGTAGGTGATACAACACCTCCAACCAGAGGAAGTCTTATAAGTCCTCCATGTATATGTCCAGAGACAGTAAGATCTGCCCCCCATTCAGCATACTCTTTAAAATATTGAGGATTATGTGCGATCAAAAGCTGCATACGACTCTTGTCGCTCTTACCAACACATCTCTCCACGTGCCCCTGATCCATTTCCCTTTTAACAACCTTGCGGAAATAATCAAGACTAAGATCTAGTCCAGTGACTCTTATATTTTCGTCAGCTATATTGATGCTGTCATTTTCCAGAACAATAACGCCAGACTTCCTCAGGGCCTCACGATACCTATCAAAAAGATTCCCAAATTCTGCAGTGTACGCCTTAATCTTGTGCTCATGGTTACCATTCCCCATATACACAGGATATCTTCCAGCAAGTTCTGTAAGGACATGAAGTCCAGCCTGATACTGAATTTCTCCCTTGATCTTGTGCCCGGTAAACATATCTCCAGCACACAAAACCGCATCAGGCCTTATCTTATCAATAGCTGCAAGCAATTTGTCATTATTATTGCCAAAGATATATCCATGTAAATCTGACAAAAGTACAAAAGTATAGTCTCTATTCACCTTATTAGAAGTAATATCATAGCCTCTGACAACAAAGCTATGAGTATCATGGTAAATAATGGCAAGTGCGCCTACAAGCAATATAAAAAAAATAATCAGAATATATATCCACATATAATGTTCTCTTATAATCCCAACGTAACTTAATCATTTTATCACAGATAAAGAAAAAAGTCCTTGGAAACTTCCAAGGACTTTTCATAAATTTGATTAGTTATATTTGCGCTTTCTTGCTGCTTCAGACTTCTTCTTGCGTCTTACGCTAGGCTTCTCGTAGTGCTCTCTCTTACGGATCTCCTGCTGGATACCAGCCTTGGCGCAACTTCTCTTAAAACGACGCAGTGCGCTATCCAAAGTCTCGTTTTCTTTTACTACTACTGTTGACATCTCTACTCTTACCCTCCCTTCAGTCCCTTCAAGTACATGACTGATTGGGTTATTTATTATGCTTATTCTAAGCCCATTAGCTCACATAACATGAATTATTATATCATAAATCTAAATTCCGTCAAGCACATTTTCATGACTTAATTCATATTTTAATTTGATAAACGGCATTTAGCCAATCTGACTCTCCAAAACAGCCTTAGCTTCTGCGATAGCATCTCCCGAGTTCAGAAGTTGAATAAAGCGTAAATCATCCGCAAGCCCTTGTGGCATGCGGAATTTTTTTGTCAATATTTTGTATTTTATATATAG
>NZ_FMVS01000052.1 GCF_900102515.1 Butyrivibrio sp. INlla14 | reverse complement strand
CAGTATTTGATACTGTTGCATGGCAGACACCATTGGATTTATAGCATTGTTCGTAGGAGTACATTTTTCCATGGTTTTCATCTAAATCAAGGATGATCTGGCATCTTGTCCTAAGTGTCTTACTTGTGCCTTTCTTACGAATGATAGACTTGATACCTTTGAATTCTTCATCAGTGAGATTTATGTGATATTTTTTTGGTCTGCCTGCCATTGTTATGCCTCCGAGCTTTTTCTTTTATTTTATCAAGAAATGGCTCGGATTAATAGAGATAATTTGATTAAATATCAACGTGTCAGTACACTAGTGTACCATGGAATTCTAATTTCCATCTGACCAATAAGTACAATGGATTTGAACTCTATCAATATGATCATGGTAGTGGCAGACGTAATGCTACTCTTAATACTACTATCTCGATAAATAGTACAGCACTTGAGATATATTATAAGAGACTTAGCTATGATCTTCAGTTTATTGATGTGGATCCTACAGATCATACAGAGCAGAATGCTATTGATGCTATAAAGGTTCAATACGAAGCTCCACTAGCTTCTTATGCATCACAGACAAATCCTAAGACACATGAAGGGTATATCTTTGACGGATGGTATGAAGATAAGACTGGAACAGTGCTATTTGATTTCAGTTCCAAGATGCCTGCAAGTAACAAGGCAGTATATGGAATCTGGAAACCTGTTCAGTATAAGGTTACATTGAAAGCAAATGGCGGTGAGTTCGTGCCTCAGTCAGGCTGGGATCCTAATGAAGACTTTGATGCCGATGGCAATCCATTCTTCTATGTAGACCCAGATACAGAGATTCTTGAATCTGGTATAGTAGGGCTCTTTGAGAAAGAAGGTTATACCTTTACAGGTTACTACTATGACGATGAAGATCCAGATGCAGGAAAAACATTCCTCTATGGAAAGATTCATCGAGACATAATACTAAAGGCTGATTGGCGTAGGCTTGAAGCTGTTAAGGTAATATTTGATGCAGCTCCTACAGATGCACCATATGGCGAATTTGACGATGGAACAACACATTCAGATGGATTTGACTATGCAAGCAATTCTGAATTTGTAATGGCAGCGCCTCCTACAAAGGTAAACGAAGAGTATATCTTTATGGGATGGAAGTTCCATAAGGGAACAGATACAGATACTTATGTTCCTAATGCAAAAGCCAAGATCAAAGACGAAGCAATCTCGGATGCCAATACAGTA
This sequence comes from Butyrivibrio sp. INlla14, assembly GCF_900102515.1. Taxonomy (GTDB): domain Bacteria; phylum Bacillota; class Clostridia; order Lachnospirales; family Lachnospiraceae; genus Butyrivibrio. The sequence continues at coordinate 7,610 of NZ_FMVS01000052.1, read as the reverse complement.
GTATTGGATGCTGTTTATGAGAAGAAAGGCGAGACGCCATCAACAGAAAAGACATTTATCATTTATGATCCAGGTCAGCAGGCAGAGACAGCAGTTCTTAACTATTCACCTGCATCAGACAAAGAAACAATTGTAGGAAAGCAGGTTAAGATTTCGGAACTTAAACGAAATGAAAAGGTTACAGCCCTTGGAGAAATCTATACAGCAGATGGTTGGAAGATGACTTCCTGGAATACAATGCCAGATGGATCCGGACTTGAAATTGCTCTTGATAAAGCGTTTATTGCAGCTGATAACCTTGATAACCCTGCAGCAACAAATAGTAAAGCGAATACACTGTATGCTCAGTGGGAGCAGGAAACTACATATACAATAACTATCAGAGTATCTACTGAAGGATCAGAGGTTGAGCGTCAATATAATGGAAACGAGCAGATACTGGAAATAAAAGGATCTGAAGAACCACTTGCTTATACCATTACAGTAACATCAGATCCCGAAGACGTAGTAGATGGACTTACATCAAGCGATGTTGTTCCAGTGCGTGATGAAGAAGGCAATTCTCTAATAAAGGTAAGTGGAACAGATGTTGGAAGATATCCAATAACTCTTACTGAGGACATGTTCACAATAAACCGTGAAATTGATGGTGATATTATCTGGGATGTGAGCGGAGAGATTGCCCTGGTTATCACTCCTCGAAAAGTTAAGATTGATGTAGCAGGAAATAAAGACAATGTAGAATTTAATGGCAGTAAGCAGTTTGTAGATGGTCTCGAAAAAGCCGAAGCAGGTGTAGTAGAAGAACTTAAAGGTGATGCTGAAAATCTCTTTAGTTGGGATAAGATAACCTTTGATGATACAAATGCACACGCAGAAGGAATATTACCAGACACCTATAACATGGGTCTTGAGTTTGCAATGTTTACAGTCGAGGATGATAATTTTGAGCTTGACGAGGAAGAATCCAGTGTAGAGGATGGAGAGCTTAGGATTTATGTAGAAGAGGGATTTAGCCTATTCATTTCTTCAGAAGATGTGACATCTCCATATAACGGCGGACCACAGACCTTCAATATGCCAGTTAAAATTTCCTCAGTGCCACTTCCGCCTGTAATTGAACCTAGATCAGCAACAATCCCACAACGTATGTACAGCATGTTCAAGAGGTTGTTTGGTATTGTAGTTATGGCGGGCGATTTCGATACAACATTTAGTATCGGTACTGAAACTTACGAGGTTGAAAACATCAAAGCTACTGCTACAAGAAAAGACGTTGGAGATACTCCTTTTGAACTGGCAGATGGGTATGCAATTTATCATGGTCAGGGTGAAGACAGGGTAGATGTAACAGAGCTCTTCATATTATCAGAAAATGAAGAGAATCATCTTGGCACACTCACTATTACACAAGTTCCAGTAACTATCAATGTAGATGATAAGACTAAGACTGTAGGTGCTAGTGATCCTGAGTTTACATCTACAATAACAGGTCTTCAGGGTACAGATACGATTGACCTCACCTATGAAAGAGACCCAGGCGAAACAGTTGGTGTCCAGTATCAGATCAGAACAAAAGAGGATGAGGAGGCTCTTGAAACGAAGTATACAAATTATACCTTCGAGATTATTCCAGGAAACCTTACAATCACAGAGAGCACAACGCCTCCTGGACCACCTACACCTCCACCACCAGGACCTCCAACACCACCTACTCCTCCGGATGTTCCTACAACTACACCTCCAGCACCAGCTCAGGCAGTTCTCGGAGCAAGACGTGAGGAAACTAGTGGACAGGCAGTCCTCGGAGCAAGAAGAGCAAGAACAGAAGATACAACTAATGATGCATCAAGAGTCCTTGTAATCCTTGTATCAGTAGCTGCTACAGTAACACTTCTCCTTGCAGGGAAAAAGAAAGAGGAGAATGAAGAAAACTGATTTGAAATAAAAAATCAGTGATGAGCATATATAGTTAATAGATAACGGGAAACTACAATATGTGGGTTCCCGTTATTTTTTGGTTATAATCTTAAGAAAAAATTTATAATCTACACTTAATTAAGTCTGTAAATGCAGTGAAATAAAGTTTAGAATTATGACTAGGAATTGTGAAAAAAAGTTCACAAATAATGCAAAATATGATAGGGTTTATGATTGCTCGTTTTTTATAATACAAAATATAGGAAACAAGCCCACTAATCTATATTGCATAATTCAGAATCCATTCGATTTCAAAAATATTTTCTAACGGAGGGAGAGATAGGAATGTTGAAGAAATGGAACAGATTGCTGGCAGTTATTTTAGCTTTTGCATTGGTAACAACTACCTTTGGTAGTGATATTGCCAGTACAAGAGCTTTCGCTGTTGAAAGCGACGAGGAACTTGCACAGCTGGAAAATGAAATTCAGACTGCTGAATGGGAGCAGATTCCACAGGAAGGAGAAGAACAGGCTCAGGAAGAACAGCCTCAAGAAGAGACTGTACCTGAAGAAGTTACTGAAGTAACTGATCAGGCTGCTGAAGAGTCTGGCGCTGCAGGGGAAGATGCAGCGACGACGGTGGCAACAACGGCAGCAGAGGCCACAACTGAAAGTTCTACAGAAGAAGTGGCGACAGATGCTTCTACTGAGAGTTCTTCTGAAGATGCTGCAACTAATGCAAGCTCAGAGGAAGTTGTTGAAGAGGCAGCTACAGCTGCGACTTCAGAAGCAGTCGTAGAAGAAAAACTTGTAACAGTAAGATACAAGGCTACCAAGGGCGGTAGAGTTTCTTCTAATAAAGAGACTGTTGATATTAATGACAAGGATTCCAAGTTTGAGGGCTCAACAGCCACAGCCTGGAATGACAAATATACATTTGTAGACTGGACTGATGCGAATGGTAATCAGGTATCTACAGATGCTACTTTCGTGCCTTCAGGAATTGAAGAGGATGCAGAATTCACAGCTAACTTTGTAGCTGCCGAAGATATCTCTGAGACAATGCCTTCAATAGAGGCAAATGAAGTGCACGCAGGCGGCCTTATCGTTTCTGTTCAGGCTGAGGAAGGTCTTTTCCCAGCTGGTACAGAATTAAAGATCAGCGCAATCTCTGATGAGCAGGCCGTTGCTACTGCAGAAGAGACACTTGGAAAAGAAGTAAATAAGGCTAAGGGTGTTGACATTTCTTTCGTATTTGAAGGAAATGAGATTCAGCCTGCAAATAATAAGTATGTTCACGTAAAACTTGATATCGAAGAGACAATCGCTACAGAAAATCTTACAGTTCTTCATGATCATGGTGATGATGTTGAAAAGATTGATGCCAGCGTAAGTTCTAATTCTCAGGGTAATGCTGAGGCAGTTGAATTTGATTCTAACCAGTTCTCAGTATTTATCGTAGTAGAAGAGGGAACGGATGCCAGATTAGCTGTTAAGTTTATGAACGGCAATGATGAGATTGTTACTCTTAATGTAAAAGAGAACGATCTTAATCCGGGATCTGGTGAAACAGCAAGCCATTTCAATGATATTATCTACGATCCAGGTGTTGGGAATCTTGGAGACGGCGTCATGTTCAGAGGCTGGACAACAGATGCCGCTTATACAACTTTAACACCAGCATTGACTATTGATGATATCCGTGAGCAGATCAGAGCAAAGTTAAATAATGGTGTCACTGAAGGTGATAAACTGATATATTACGCAATGCTGTTTAAGGCATACACAGTATCCTATATTGACGACCTCGGTGCATCTTTAGGATCAAGTGAGGTGCTGTTCCGCGCAGACGAGCCAGCAGAGTACCAGAAATATACCATTGATATGCAGTTCACGCCTGCCGATAACGAGCATAAGTTTGAAGGCTGGCTTGTTAGCCAAGGAAAAGATGTAGTTAAAGGATATACAGAAGGTAAAAGCTATCCAGTTGATACAGAAATCGAGATAAAGGGTAACGTTATCCTTTCGGTTGATTTGCCAGCTGGCCACTGGTTGGTTTTCAATGAAAACGGAAAAGGTGCTACTTATAATGCGCCACAGTTTGTAAAATCCGGTTTTACAACGCAGCAACCATGCGATAACTCAGAGATGGTTCGCAATGGCTATACATTTGGTGGCTGGTATTATGGAACTGAGGTTAAGGATGATGATGGAAATGTAACAGTCGAACTCGGACAGGAGTTCGAGTTTGGTGGTACACTTTCTGACCTGACAACTATCTATGCGAAGTGGGAAGCTGTTACAAATGCGGATTATACTATCCTTATCTGGAAGCAGAATCTGGATGGAACAGGTTATGATTTTGCTACTTCCGTAACTCTTAATGGAACAGTAAATAGTTCCATTAATGCTGTACAGGTTCGAGGAACTGGCGATAATAGCTATGTAAGAATAAATGGAAACGATTATAACGAATATACTGGTTTCCATTATGATAGCAACGATCAGTCAGGTAAGACCATTGCACCTGAGGGAACAACAGTTGTTAATGTTTACTACAAGAGAAATGAGCATACACTGACTTTCCAGGTAGATGGTGTATATATTATTTCTGAAGGTGATTATGATAATAATCCGGAAAAGTATGGAGTTGTAAATGGCCAACATGTAAGAGTGTATTGGAATGATGGATCGTTCTGGCGAACTCGTACATGGTCTTTGGGAGGCTATAGGTATTCCCATAAGTATGAGGGCACGGTATATACATATAGTAATGGATGGACCACAATCAAGGAAATAAAAGCCCTTTACGGACAGTCAATAAGTGATCAGTTCCCGATCGTTGGAACAGATGGCATTACTTATAATGCGGCAAGATGGAAACCACAGAGTTCTACACCATATACTCAGGTATTGTCATATATTGACATTATGCCAAATGCTAATGTTACCTTCCATAAGGATGATGACGGTCCTGGACCAGGCAATTATAAGACAATCACTTATTATGTAGAGGCACTTCCAGGCACAACAGAACAGACATATTCGTTCAATGGTAAGACCTTTGTTGAATATAAATCACTAGAGTGTGATTATAGATTCTTTACAGAGGCTGAAGATTACATTGACTTACCTGGATATACCAAATTTGGCTATGATCCAAGTACTAATACTTGGGGTAGCGGTGGCGCTAAAGTTGTTAAGTGCTACTACACTCGTAACAAATATGAAATTAACTTTATGGATGGAGCCTACTATGATGGTAACAATAATAGGATTTCATCTGAGACAAGTTCAGGTCAGATAGAACTTGTTGGAGATATTTATTATCAGGCAAATGTAAAGTCATACGATGAATACAAGCCTAGTGTTACAAGAACAGGATATGTGTTCGAAGGATGGTATGTAGACGATGCTTGTACATCAAAGTATGAATTCGACAAGATGCCTGAGGGTGGTATCACAGTCTACGCTAGGTGGCGTCAGATACAGTACCGTGTATTCCTCCATTCTATGGCAGATGGAGATAATACTCTTGATTGGGGTTCTGCTACACAGCAAACAAACTTCCGTGTTTCTTACGGTGGAAAGGTAAGTACTCCTTCAGGAAGAAGAAATGGATATGAGTTTGCGGGTTGGAGCACAGATCCTGAAGGAAAGAATGGATTTAACAAAGATGCATTTGTTCTAAATGATCAAACAGTTACTGCAGAATATGATAAGACCAAAGATTTTACTGATCCATCAGATAAGTGGGGCAATGCTAATGCAACAACTAACTCTGATATAACAGGAAATAATGGTGAAGACCGCTTCTGGATCACCAGAAAACTTGACCTTTACGCAAATTGGCGTGAGACTACTACAGGAGCTAAGGGTATAGGTCTCATATATGACGCAAATGGTGGAAGCCCAGCACCTACTGATACAAATTTATATGCTGATAAAGCAATGGCATCTGCAGGCGCTGCACCTACAACAACACCGGCTATAACAGAGGACGGAAATACTTATGAGTCACGTTTCTCACACTGGGTAGTTCAGAAGTGGGATTCTGCTCAGAGTAAGTTTGTAGATACAACTACAACAGTCCTTCCTGGCGCTACTTTTAAGGTTTTAAAGGCAGATGCGCGAGTGGAAGATGCACCAGGTATGACAAATGGTGTGCCTAATAAGACTTATACTGTTCAGCTTCGTGCAGAATATGTAAAGGTTGAGAAACCAGTTCCGACACACATCACATTCTATAATAACTATGATGGCGGAGTATATGCGTCATATGACCCATTAGAAGTAAACAAGGAAGTTCCTATTTACGGATTAGGAGAGGGTGAGACTATTCCATCCAGAAAGGGATATAAATTCCTTGGATGGGCAAGAGAAGTAGAAGTTGTAGATGGCGAAGTACAAACAACTACAGAGTCTGAAACTCTTTGGATTGGTTATGATGCAGAAAGAGGCTATTATTATGATCCAGCAGCAAACAATAAGAGTGTACAGAAGGTAGCAGCTGATGAGAAGCAGCCATACCATGCACTCTATGCTGTATGGGAAAAGCTTCCAACTTATACAGTAACCTACGAGATCACGGGAGATGCGCATGGTGCAGTAGCTCCTACAGATGAAGATGAATATCTGGAAGGCGATACAGTTCAGGTTCTTTCTGTAGAGACTATTCCAGCTGGCTATACATTTGAGGGATGGACATCTGATGATATTGAAGGAACTATCAGCGATACATTTGAGATGCCAGCCAAGAATGTAAAATTAGTGGGATATTTTAAGGCAAGAGACGATGTAGAGTACACAGTAGAGCATTACTTCCAGACACTTGAAAATGAAGAAGTATATGAGATTGATAGCACATATACAACGACAGGAAACAAAGGAACAACAGATACAGAACTGAGTGCTGAAACTCTTGCAGGATTTGTAAAGACAGTAGACGGATTTGAATACGTCGAAGGCAGAAACAGATACTTTGCAGGAGAGGATGAACTTGATGCAGCAATAGTACAGGGAGATGGAAGTCTTGTAGTAAAGCTGTACTATAACAGAAAGAGCTTCAAGGTAACCTACAGCTACACAAATGATCCAGTACCAGCAGGAGCAACAGACCTTCCAGGAGAGGCAGAGTACAAGTACGGAGAGACAGTAACTCTTGCAGCAGATGCAACAGCACCTGGTTATGACTTTAGTGGCTGGACACCAGAGGGTGTAGAGGCTGAAAATAACAGCTTCCAGATGCCAGCAAAAGATGTAGAGGTAAAAGGAACATTTACAGCAAGAGACGATGTAGAGTACACAGTAGAGCATTACTTCCAGACACTTGAAGATGAAGAAGTATATGAGATTGATAGCACATATACAACGACAGGAAACAAAGGAACAACAGATGCAGAACTGAGTGCTGAAACTCTTGCAGGACTTGTAAAGACAGTAGACGGATTTGAATACGTCGAAGGCGGAAACAGATACTTTGCAGGAGAGGATGAACTTGATGCAGCAATAGTACAGGGAGATGGAAGTCTTGTAGTAAAGTTGTACTATAGCAGAAAGAGCTTCAAGGTAACTTACAGATACACAAATAATCCTGTACCAGCAGGAGCAACAGAGCTTCCAACAGAGGCTGAGTACAAGTACGGAGATACTGTAACAGCAGCAGATAAGGCAGAGGCACCTGGATATAC
>NZ_FMVS01000059.1 GCF_900102515.1 Butyrivibrio sp. INlla14 | reverse complement strand
GTACGGACAGACAGTAACTCTTGCAGATAAGGCAGAGGCACCAGGCTATGACTTTGATGGATGGGATACAGAAGATGCAGAAGTAAGCGAAAACAGCTTCACAATGCCAGCTAAGGATGTAGAGGTAACTGGAACATTTACAGCAAGAGAGGATGTGAAGTACACAGTAGAGCACTACTTCCAGTCACTTGATAATGAAGAGGACTATGAGATCGATGATAGCCTCACAGAGACCAAGGACAATGGAGTAGCAGATCAGGATCTCAGTGATGAAGTACTTGAAGGACTTAAAAAGACCGTAGAAGGCTTCACATATGTTGAAGGTGGAAATAAGTACTTTGCAGGAGAAGAAGAACTTGGAGCACCTACAGTACAGGGAGATGGAAGTCTTGTAATAAAGCTCTACTATGACAGAGAAGAGTATGAGGTTAAGTACACATTAGATGAAAATGCTATTCCAGAAGGCGTAGAGGTTCCGGAAGCTAAATCTTACAAATATGGAGAAGAAGTAACTGTAGAAGCAGATCTGATAGCAAGCGGATATGTATTTAGCGGATGGGCAACAGCTGCAGATATAGCTATCGAAGACAATAAGTTTGAGATGCCAGCTGATGACGTAGAGTTTATTGGTGTATTTGAAGAAATAACATACATTGTAACCTTTGAATACAGATTAGCAAGCGGCGTAACAGCACCTGCAAATTGGGATAGCCTGTTAGAAGAACTTAAGACTCATAATGGAGAATTCCATGCAGGAGACACACTTGCACTTCCAGAAAGACCTAGTCTTTCCGGTTATGTATTTGGAGCATGGCAGATAGAGAAGGTAGAGAATGCAGAAGGAGAAACTCCTTTTGACAGAGCGCTAGCAAAAGCAAAAGAGCTTCTGGCATTAAAGGTAAGTGCGGCAGACAATGAAACAATTGAGGTTCCAGAGTATGATACAGTAGTATATTGTATCGTGGATAACGCGCCTACACCACCTACACCACCTCCAACACCTACTCCAGATCCTACACCAACAACACCAGTAACAATTCCTGATGCACCAGCTCCTACAGCTCCAGCACCAGCACAGGCAGTACTTGGCGCTAGAAGAGAAGAGCCTACAAGCGGTCAGGCAGTTCTCGGAGCAAGAAGAGCAAGGACAGAGGATACAACAAACGAGGCAACAAGAGTATTCGCAATCATTCTTGCTGCTGCTACAGCAGTAACTCTTTTACTCACTGGAAAAAAGAAAAAAGAGGAAGAAGAGGGCTGATATAGTAGAAAAGATAAATAATTAAACTTTAAGGGCGGCAAGTCAGTAAATCTGGCTTGCCGCCCTTTATCATTTGTCATTATAATAAAGTTATGTTAAAAAACATTATTTTTTCAATAACTAAATCTGCAATAGAGGAAAAAGAGGTGCTGGCGCAAATAGTAAGCTGCGCCCAGTATCTGGAGGACTCTGGCTATAATATAAAGCTTCTTGAAATGGGAGAGGAATCCTACTCTAAGATAAAGGCCGCAGGGAAAAAGAACACACTGATAATCTGCGACAGCTCAGAGGATGCGAAAAAGCTATCTGCAAAGGGCTATTACTGCATAGGAATGCTCCATGACCTTAATAGAGATGAGAAGTTTGACGGCCTTAAGTATATCTTTGATGACATAGATCAGGTTGAAGCTGATTCTTTTACCAAGGTTTACCAGAGATATGCAGGCGAGCCCTGGGAAGTCATCCGCACAGACAGACTCATTATCAGAGAGAGCACTGTGGAAGATGTGGACGAGTTTTACAGACTCTACAAAGAGCCTGAGATGACCAAGTATATGGAAGGCCTTTTCGAAAATCCTGAGGATGAGAAGCGCTACCAGAAGGATTATATCGAGAAAGTCTATGGCCTTATGGGCTTTGGAATATGGACAGTAGTAAGGAAGAGCGATGGCGAAGTCATTGGAAGAGCCGGGTATTCTATCCGAAACGGCTTTGATAATATAGAACTTGGATTCCTCATAGGAAAGGCCTATCAGGGACAAGGGTACGCTTATGAGGCCTGCGATGCCATCCTTAAATATGGCAAGGAAGTTCTAGGGCTTGAGACAGTTCAGACCCTGGTGAAAAAAGAGAACGAAGTGTCCATAAGACTTTGCGAAAAGCTGGGATTTATCAGAAACAAAACCGTATCCATAGAAGAAAATATATACGGACAAAAATATCCGGGATCTGACGATGCAGAAGCAGAGCCCGATGATCCAAGACAGGTACGCGTAAACAAATCCCACTATGGGGAGTATATAAGGTTCGATAAAAAACTATAAGAAGACAATAGGAAAAAGACTATTATCAGGGAGGATTGGGGAAATGGCAGAGAATATTTTTCCGCTTGTAACAACGCATTTTAATATAACACCAGAGGACATAGAGAAGCTCTTTGACAGCGAATGGAAGGTTACTTTAAAAGAGGGGAGCGATGACAAGGTAGGCAGCATCCGTTTTGAGGAGGGCATGTTTCAGGACAATGTGAAAATGACGGTGGACTTAGAGCCAGCCTATGAGAAGGCCAAGATCATCTCTGAAATATATTATTCCATGGCAGCCTTTGCCTTCCGCTTTAAGAACATAAGAGAAATCAGCACAGAGTGCAGACATGAGAATGATCATCGCGTGAAAGGCCTTGAAAAGGCAGGTTACGTCTACAGAGAAAACAAAGACGGTTCTGACTTTTATTCAATTAAAAAGCAAAAGACTTCCTGGACAGGATTTTACATTTTTGTGGGACTTATTGCAGGTTTTATCATGGGTATAACCTTTTCAAACCTGTGGATGGGGACTCTTGCCGGAGTGCTGATAGGCGCGCTGATAGGTGTACTTCTTGATGGAAAAGAGAAAAAATAGGCCGGAAATTAAGTCTAAATCTTTTTTATGGCATTTTTTAGGTAAATACTGTAATATTATAGCTGTAACAAAAGAGTATTTTAATTATAGGCATTGATAGCACGCAGCTATCAGGGGAGAAATGCCTACAGGAGGAAAAATGAGTTCATTAGAAATGTTCAGCCTAGTTGCGGGATTGATCGGCGGTCTGGCGATGTTCCTTTATGGAATGAATGTCATGAGCGGCGGCCTAACCAAAATGGCAGGAGGCAAGCTTGAAAGCGTCCTTGCCAAGGTGACCAAACATCCCGTAATAGCTTATCTCTTCGGAGTGGGTGTAACCGCTCTGGTCCAGTCTTCATCTGCATCAACCGTTATGGTTGTCGGCCTTGTTAACTCAGGTATCATGACCTTGAAGCAGGCAGTAAGCGTTATCCTTGGTGCTAACCTGGGAACAACCTTTACAGCATGGCTTTTGTCTTTAAATGCAATCAGCAGTGATAACTTTATAATAAACCTTTTAAAGCCAGCATCCTTTACACCATTTCTGGCTCTTATCGGTATCGCACTTTACATGTTTGGTAAGACCGAGAAAAAGAAAAATGTAGGAACAATCCTTCTTGGATTTTCAGTTCTTATGTTTGGTATGCAGTCAATGTCCAGCGCAGTATCACCTCTTAAGGACGTTGATTCCTTCAAGGCAATTCTTACAACCTTCAGCAATCCTGTCATCGGATTTTTGGTAGGTATCATATTTACAATGGTAATCCAGAGCTCAGCCGGAACAATCGGTGTACTTCAGGCTCTTTCCCTTTCAGTTATGATCAACTATAGCATTGCAATCCCAGTAGTTATCGGTGCTGAGGTTGGTACCTGTATCACAGCAATCCTCTCATCCCTTGGAGCCAACAAGAATGGTAAGAGAACCGCTCTGATGCACCTTTATTTCAACGTGATCAAGGCATTATCCTTCATGATCATCTTCTATGCAGTTAATGCAGTAGTTCATTTTAGTTTTATGGATGACAAGGCTGGAATGGTAGGAATCGCCGGAATCCACACACTGGTTAACCTTGTGGCTACACCACTTATGCTTCCATTTGCCCAGCTCCTTGTTAACCTTGCACTCAAGACAATTCCTATCGATGAGAAAGAGAAAAAGGAGCAGGAAGAACAGCAGGGTATCCGCACACTGGATCCAAGATTTCTTTCAAACCCTCCATTTGCTCTTGAGCAGGCCCGTCAGGCTGCGATCACTATGGCTCAGATGGCCCAGGATGGACTTAATAAAGCTATTGGCCTTATTACAGAATATGACAAAGAAGTTTCAGAGGAGGTTGAACATATAGAGCGTCAGATTGACAAATATGAAGACCAGCTTGGAACCTACCTCATGAAGATAAATAACCACCACCTCTCACCAGAGGATAGCCATACATTGTCACTTCTTCTTCACTGCATCACTGACTATGAGCGTATTTCAGACCACGCTCTCAACATTGCCCAGAAGGCTCAGAACATGGCAGATAATAAGAGAGAATTTTCTCCAAAGGCACAGTCAGAGATGGAAATCTTCGCAGCAGCGGTTAAAGAGATCATGGATCTTGCCATTAGATCTTTTACCCAGCAGGATGTGGACCTTGCCAAGACTATTGAACCTCTTGAAGAGACAATCGACGGAATCAACATGGAAGTTAAGCGCCGCCATGTTAGAAGACTTCGCAAGGGTAAATGTACTATTGAGCAAGGCTTTGACCTGAGCGATATCGGTACAGATTTTGAGAGAATAGCTGACCACTGCAGCAATATAGCCGTTGGTATCATAGAAGTTGAAGATGATCTTTATGAAGCACATGAGTATATTGAAACACTCAAGCACGAGAAGGCAGATGGTTTCGAGAAGGCTGTGGATTTCTATCAGAGAAAGTACATGCTGCCATCTGTTAAGTTCTAAGACAAAGAGAATACTATAAACAATGCTAAGGGCCGGAACTGTCAAAGTTTCGGCCCTTTAATCACCTTATAAGTTAACGCTGTAAAGTGTAAAAAAATATAGTATACTATAGGGGTTAGAAAAATAATAGATGATTAGAATGCATGTATAAGATTTAAATCAGTACATGCTTTAATAAGTTTAGATTGGACAGAGAGGATACTATGAACATTAGGAAACTTGGAAGGCTCGATACACTTATAGAGAGCCAGCGTGAAAAAGGATTATTACAGGGTGCCACAATAGTTGTGGAGCACAATGGAAAAAGAGTATACGAAAATCACTACGAACCCGATAGAGAAGACAGCATTTATAAGATATTCAGCATGACCAAGCCAATTACAGCTTTGGCAGCCATGATTTTATATGAGCGCGGCGAACTTGACCTTATGAGCAAGGTTTCAGATTACCTGCCAGCCTTTGCTGATTGCAAGGTGGCTTCACCAGAGGGAATTACCAAGGCTAGAAATCCTATCACAGTCAAGGACCTTCTCAATATGACCTCAGGAATCGTCTATTCAGGGGATTTCGGCGAAGCCGAAAGGTCTATGACCAAGATTTACAAAGAGGCCAAGACTCAGAGACAGTCCGGTATTCTTAGAAGTAATGTTGATGTCTGTAACAAGCTTGCAGAGGGCTATCTTGCCTTTGAACCCGGAACAGGCTTTAGATACGGCCATTCTGCAGATATCATGGCTGGTGTTATAGAAGTGATCACAGGCAAGAGATACTCAGACTTTTTGAAAAAAGAGATCTTTACTCCTCTCAACATGGAGGATACAGGTTTCTGGATTGATGAGAGCAAGGCCTTCAGGCAGGCTGTCCTTTACAGACGTGACAAGACAGGCAAGGTAGTCCGCGCTGAGGACGATGTGAAGCGCCGCATGGAGATGGAGAACCCCACAGAGATGCCATGGCTTGAAATGGGCGGATCTGGCCTTTACACCACAGCCAACGATTATGCTCACTTTGCCCAGATGCTCCTTAACAAGGGTGCATACCATGGAAAAGAGCTAATCGGCAAGAGAACACTTGCTTTCATGACATCACCACAGCTATCAGGAGATATCCATGACCAGTTCCACGACATGAATGGCTGCCTTGGCTACAACTATGGCAACTACTTCCGAATTCTCACAGACCCTGCACAGGCATGCTCAAACGGCAGCATCGGTGAGTACGGCTGGGATGGCAAGGCAGGAACCTACTTTTTCGTAGATCCTAACGAGGAACTTATCGTAATCTACATGCAGCAGATCGAGGGCGGCCTTGATTACAGCTTTATCCGTGGCATCAGACAAATCGTATACGGAGCGTGCTGAGAATGGATAAATTTTGTTGACAGTAACGAAACTCATAACTTGATAATTGAAGATAAAATAATAAAGTTTATTTTATAGGAGCATATATTGAAAAAGATAATACTAGTGTCGTGGCAAGTTCAGAATTAATTTAATCTCCAAGCCTGAGATTTACTCAAGCTTGGGGTATAAGGAAAGCAGCTTTATCCTTGCTTTATCATTAGTGAATTGCCACTTAACCTTTGCCTGCTTTGCGTTACGTTCTGACTCCCATGCAGAGAGTTCAGACTTAAGTTTGTCAATGCTTTCAATTCTCCTTGATAGGCATTGTTTTGTCATTACATTTAATTCAATCTCAGCAATGTCCAGCCAGCTTCCGTGCTTTGGCGTGTAATGAATTTCAAGCCGTTTCCTTAGGCGGAATGCTTCTTCTGGACGATACTTTTTGTATAAT
>NZ_FMVS01000035.1 GCF_900102515.1 Butyrivibrio sp. INlla14 | reverse complement strand
ATCATATATATCTCAAGATTCTATCACAATGATTTCCATTTTTCAAAGAAAGAAATCACAATAGTAATTTCGCTTCTATTCCGTAGAAATCAATGACTTTCTTATCCCCATTCTTTAATACAATTGTCACAGGGCCATAGCCGCCGCACTTCTGAGGATCGGTATAAAGTATCTCTTTTACCGGGAACAGCTCATCCTCTGTAAAGTCAGTAAGTTCCTCTTTGGTAATTGTCTGTGAGATTAGAAAATATGGTTCATAGCCGTACTGCTTATTTCTCCTGGTCTCCGCAAAAAGAACTATCGAATTCTTGCTATCTGGATTGGTATCGCAGCTCTTGATAAGCTTAATATCGCTCCAGCCATCCATGATAGTGAAGGCAATCTGCTTGTCCTTACCAGTGTGGTCGTGCCCCTTTAGTATCACTGCCTTGTAGCCGTCTTTTTCCCTGACTGTAATTTCTGTTCCGTTATCAGGAAAGCCAAAAGAACCAAGAGTAATGCTAATGGGCCTTCTGAACATTCTGATCTTGTCAGCCCTTATGATTCCGTAAGGAACTACAAAGTCCGCCAGATCAATTGCTGTGCGCCAGTGAGTCTCTGTCTGAGTCTCATACTCCCAAAACTGGCGGCGATAGAGGACATTTTCCTTTTCCCCATGCCAGAATGTGGCGTTTGGAGTGATTGAAGGCGCCTCAGATGAGCCATCAGCCTTATTTTCCTCACCAAGATAGCATAGAACATACTGCTGGGACTCTATCTGCATATTGCCAGCATCAGGAGCAAGCTCTCCATCAGCACCAACGCAGAAAGTTTCTCCATGAGGTGCAGACTCCCATGGAAACTTAGAGTTAAACACAAGCTTTCCGTAGTTCCAAATGCCGTGGATATCTGACTTATTTTTTACCATCTTGCCGGTGCGCAGCTCTGTTATGCCATTTGCTCCGTGGTTGGCAAAGCAAAGAGCCGGTCCGTCAAGGGTTGTGACCTTTGTTTCACGCTCTCCCAGTTTCTCCCAGGTGCCATTGTTTTCTTTTGCCGTCCAGAAGGGGTGATCCTTGGGAAGATGCAGGCACAAAAGAGCCTTTGCAAGCCACATTGGAGACTCTGCACAGGAATAGCCCTGAACCAGAGGGATAAAGGGGCCGTAAAAGCCCAGGGTAGGAACCCCATTCCACAAAAAGTCATCTCTTTGAAGGAACTGCAAAAGGGATCCAGAGCAGATGCGCCTTGCAAGGCCCGGGTCAATAGTGGGATTCTTCATAAGAAGGTTTCCGTCAAAAGAGCTGGTGGCTGCGTTTCTGTAGATGCCACTTCTACCCCACATATTAGTAAAGCCGTCCTTGTCAAAGAAATCCGGATAGGTTTCCATTAGCTTATTTGAATTTTCCTCGAATTTCCGGGCAATATAAGGCTCTTTTTCATAACCATACCAATTGTTCCAGATAGCGGTATACATGTTGAAAGCCCAGCAGGAGTAGTAGTCAAAGGACTGACCATCCCTGTACCAGCCATCTCCAACATAGTAGTGAAGGATGTTCTGGGCGTGGTCTCGCATGATATCCTCATCGATTGGATAGCCATTCATATATAGAAAGGCCATATCCAGCATGTTAAAGAGACGCCAGTTCTGCGGAACAGTATTGGAATGGGCAAAGTCAGTTAAAAATGCTGCAATTCTGTCCTTTTCCTCTTTGGTGTAGGTATCCCAAATTTCTTCATGGCAGAGCCACAGGCAGATAACGAGAGCTGCAGTCTCTACAGTCTGCTGATAACAGGCTGTGGGGTTGTTGCTCTTATCAAGAGCCCTCATATCTGAATAATTTAATACGTAATTGTCAGCTCCGGGAGTCACTGCATAGAGGACCTGCTTTTTATAATAGTCACGGACGTTTATGCCGTTTAACACAAGGTCCGGCTCAATGTGGATAAGTGGTGCAGATATGAAAAAAGATCTGCAAAGACCTTCAAATACTTCTGCCTTTTTGCGCCACATCGGAGCATCCTTTGAAGGATAAGTAACCTCCGTCTCGTATCTTGGCATAACAACAGGATCTTCCATATCCTTTATATTTCCAAATATTCCGCCCAAAAGGTACTCTGCTGCCTCAATCCAGCTCTGGCGGTCAAGCCCTGTGTAGGGGCTAAGTTCAAAATCTGTATGTTTAGGCTTAAAAACCATTTCTATTCCCCACCTTCCTAGAATATTTCCAGCGCATCACCTGAGAGCTTCATAAGAGCCTCGATGTAGTAATAGTCACCATAATTTATGGCAAATTCATGCCTTGCATCGTGGTAAGCCGCTGTACACTTTTCCACTATATTATCCTTGTCTGTAGTGTAGTCGCAGCGCTTTTCATGAAGAGTTTTAAGAAGTTTTATAGCTGCTGCCTGGTATATGTCAGCCTTCTCTTTGTATACATTTTCCTCTCCAGCCTCTTCCAAGCCACCTAAAAGCCCTGCAAGCTCTATAAGTCCGCTGGCTGTAATAGCAGAAGCTGTAGAATCCTCGTAATAAGGGTCAGCTGGCTGCCTATAATCTACAGGAACCAGGTACTCAGGGAACTTGCTGTCAAGCTCAGACAGTACATAGTCAGCTACCTTCATTGCAGTTTCAAGATATCTCTTTTCCCCTGTATATTTGTAACTAAGAACAAAACCGTAAAGAGCCCAGCTCTGGCCTCTTGTCCAGGATGAGCCTTCTGCGTAGCCCTGTCCCGCGTAATCTCTAAGGAAAGCTCCTGATTCAGGGTCAAAACCCACAATATGCCTTACTGAGCCATCCTCTCTAATAAAGCTCTTCATAGCTGTATCAGCATGGGCCACGGCTATCGCCTTAAACCTGGGGTCCTTAAGTTCATTAGAAGCCCAGTATAAAAGAGGCAGATTCATCATGCAGTCAATGATAGCCCAGCCAGTGGTATCTCTATCGTCTCCCCAGTCGTTCCAAGCGCGTATAAAGTTGCCATTTAAGTTAAAGCGGCCTGCAAGGCTTGCTGCTGCCAAAAGTCCTCTGTTTTTGGACTCTTCGTTATGCTCCATCTTGTATCTGACAACAGATGTTGGAAGCCACCTAAAGCCTGCATCGTGGTCCATTCCGTTATAGTTCATAAAGGCACGGTCCATCTTGTTTTCTGTGCCAATCGCTTCATTTCTAAACAGCTCTTTTCCTGTAAGCTTGTAGAGCTGCCACATCTCGCCGCCCCAAAAGCCGTTTGTCCACCAGCAGATATCCTTATCAGAAGATCTGTCATCAAATCTTCCATTTTCATCAGTGGTATATGGGATCTTGCCCGCATTGCGCTCTGCTACAGTCTCCATCTTGACTGCAATTTGGGACAGTGCTCCATCCACCCATTTTTTGTCTTCTGTACTGATCATTTTGCCTTTACCCCCGAAATAAAAGTTTCCATTTGTACATCTATAAATACTACTATCTTTTCCAAGTAATTAGTATGGTTTCCCCGAATTTTTTTAATTTTTTATTAAAAAAATATAAGAAATCTGGTTACAGTGTTTTACCCCCCCGATTCATGATAAAATAGTAACGGTAAATCGTTTTACAAAGGCCTGGATACATTCGGAGGTCACTACTTGAACAACACCTTTACTAACAAGCAGGAATTCGAGCAGTATTTCCTATATAATCTGGACAGAGCCATAGACGAAGGCTGGATAAAAGCGTACCATCATCCTCTTATCCGCGCGGCAAGTGGCTTTATTTCTGATGAAGAAGCCTTTGCAAGATGGGAAGACCCTGAACTTGGTATCTTCGTTCCTAATGATTTTATTCCAGTTCTGGAAAGAGAGAATCTCACCTACAAGCTTGATCTTTATATGGTAGAAAGAGTCCTTAGCAAGATGAAAGGACAGGACGAGCACGGTATTTTTGTCGTTCCGGAATCCGTTAATCTTGGCAGGTCCGATTTCTATTCATGCGATATGGTTCAGGAAATCATTGACAGGATAGATAGATCTGGTCTTTCAAGGGGTAAACTATCTGTGGAGCTCTCAGAAAAGACCATAGATTCTGATGTGGATTTCTTTAAAGGTATAGTTGAGCGATTCCAGAAAGCCGGCATAAAAGTCTGGATGGACAATTACGGAAGCGGCTACTCTTCACTTCTTATCCTTTTAAAAATTAAGTTTAACCTTCTTAAAATTGATAAAGCCTTTGTAGATACTATTATCGACAAAGAGGCTAGCGTAAGCGGCCGAATAATTCTTACAGAGCTTATAAAGACTGCAATGTCACTTGGTATGGATACCGTTGCAGAAGGCGTAGAGACTAAAGAGCAGGCGGATTTTTTAACCGAGATTGGCTGTACAAAGCTTCAGGGCTTCTTTTACACAAAGCCATTGTCTCTTGCAGATATCTTAAAAAGAAGTGAAAAAGGAATTCCGATCAGCTTTGAAAATCCAGATGAATCCGACTACTTTGAGCAACTAGGAAAGGTTAATCTCTATGACCTTTCAATATCCAGAAACGATGACGATTCGCTGGATAACTACTTCGACACTATGCCTATGGCCATTTTATCTTTTTCCAAGACCAAGGCAAAGTATGTAAGAACAAATTACAGTTATAAAAAGTTCATAAAGACAAGGCTTAACCCCTATAGCGATATTATCGAATATGACTATGACTCTATAACACCAGGGCCTGGCTACTACTCTTTTAACTGCATGAGGCAGTGCGCCCGGGACGGTAAACGCCTTATAACAGACGACCGCTTTGCAGATGGCTGTAATGTGCAGCTTTTTATAAGGAGAATTGCAGTAAATCCAGTCACCGAAGAAGCAGCAATTGCTATGGTCATTCTCTCTGTCAGCGACACCGACGAAGATGACAGCCTGAACTTTAACTACATAGCAAGGGCTCTTTCCTCAGACTATCTGAATCTGTATTTTGTAAATATGGATACCGATGAATTCACTGAATACGCTACAAACGGTGATAATCATGATATGACTGTAGTTCAGCATGGTACAGATTATTTCAATCTGGCCAGAGGCGCCTTTGATTTCCCTGTCACAGACGAGGACAAGCCAGCACTTCTTGAAGCCTTCACAAAAGAAAGAATAACACAGGAAATTGCCAAACATGGCGTTTTCTCTGTTGTTACAAAAATTCATCAGGGTGATGATATTATCTATGTTAGCGTAAAGGCTGTGGAAGTCCGCGGAAACGGCAACTATATCATCGTTGGAACCAGAAATGTAGATGATGAGATGAAAGCAAGAGATGCCATTAGCCTTGCCAAGGAGCAGAACATTATTTACTCACGTATTGGCGCTCTTATGGGTGAACTCATATATATTTATACTGTTGATCTTGAAACCTCAGACTATGTCAAGTATAGTCCGTCAAACATTACGTCAGATATGGATCTTCCACCTGAGGGAGGAGACTTTTTTAACAAAGTTATTGAAAGGATTCCTTATGGTATTTATTCAGAGGACGTTGACTCATTCTTAACTGCTTTTTCTAAAGAAAAGATTTTGGACAAAATTCGTTCTCAGGGCGTATTTGAAAACCAGCACAGACTCAAAATGCAAGGAAAGGCTATCTATGTAAACACCCGTGCCGTTATTCTAGTAGAAGACGGCAAGGAAAAGCTTATTTTTGGTATCGTTAATATAGACGAGCGAGTAAGGAAAGAAAAGGAATATGAACAGCACATCTTTGCAGTAGAAAACAAGGCCAGCATTGATGAGCTTACAGGCGTCAAGAACAAGCATGCCTACGCGGATGTGGAGCACAAGATGGATGCTCAGATTTCTCAAAAGAAAAAGACAGCCTTTGCAGTTGCTGTCTTTGATATAAACGGTTTAAAGCAGGTTAACGATATCTACGGTCACCAGGCTGGAGATAAATATATAAAGGATGGCTGTGCCATCATCTGTAACACCTTTAAACACAGCCCGGTATTTAGAATTGGCGGCGATGAATTTGCCGTTGTTATCCAGGGTAGTGATTACAAAAACATCGATTCCATCATGCAGGAGTTCCACGTTTCAAATCTGCAGCGAAAAAAGGATGGAGATGTGGTAATTGCCGCTGGAGCATCAAAGTTTGATAGCGACGAAAGTGTAGCCAGAGTCTTTGAACGGGCTGATGCTCAAATGTATGAAAACAAAAAGGCTCTTAAGGCCTAGTACATCTGTTTTATTCAAACTTTATATCAAGATCGCACTCTGCACTGCCACCTTCACTATCACAGACTAGTAATGTCCTATACACATTGTGATGCCATGCTAGAGAAAGCCTTTCATCAGCTATCTCATATTCCTTTATAAGTGCCTTAGTTACAGGGCCTTTAACAGTGATATTTCCAAGATCACCCACAGAAATGTTGGTGATCCTTTCTTTTGCTTCGGAAGTTTCTATTGAAGATGGCATAATCTTCGGTTTCTCATAGGTCATAAGGCTAAGAGCAAAGGGTAATCCGCCATTATAGGTATCTTTTACGGTTACGCCTTCTCCCTTTACAAGGGATACTTCCCTTGTGTAAATAAAGTTGGATGTTCCATAGGCCCCTGAAATGTCCATTTTAAGGGAACTGACGGCTTTTTTATCTTCTGCAGTATTATTGGTGCACAAAATACAGGAAACATCTGATGCAGCAAACTTTGCGCCATCTCTTTGCATGATGATCTGCGGGTTGCGTACGTCTGCAGCAGAATCCATGCCAAGCGTATCTGCAATACTATCTGCGCTACTTGTGCCTCCATTTTGGGCACTCGTAGCCGCAAAGTCCAGGAATGTTGGCAGATTGTGGAACTGAGACTGCATGGTCCAGAGCTCGTAGCGGCTATCTGAGAAGGTCTTTTTAGTATAAGTTCCAACACCCAGGTCTATTAAGAAGGGCCTTCCGTTTTTGTAGATGGTAAAAGAGCCAACGTCATTATGATTGTGACTGTCTCCATTATTTCCAGCCTTGGCAGCCAGAGTATAAATCTTATCTCTTGCAACCATAAGCCCCATGCTATCAAACCAGGAATCCTCCGGAAGTCCTGAACTTACTGGATAATCCATCATTTCGTCATAGGCAAAGGCCTGCATAACATGGTAAAAGAGATTTATCTCGCTGCTAAGTAGCTTCTCATCATCTGAGCTATCTCTAAAGTCAGCGGCAGCAAAGCTTGCAAGGACTTCGTCACCACATCTTTTTCCAAATAGGAACTCTCTTGCCGACCTTCTTCCTGCAAGGGGACTGCAATCAGCAAAGTTTACATAATAGCCCTTTCCAACATACATCTTCACAATGAAGTTTGCTATGTTGCGGATTTTCTCCTCGGAAAAAATCTCTGAGAAGCTATGTGTATTGGCATGGACAAGAACCTGTCCGTCTCTGTCAACTTCTGCATATTTCAATGCGTCTCTGACGGTGGTTGCCCCATCAATAAGCTCCAGACACCCAAAAAGGCATAGTCCTGCATGTGAATAATACTGTGCTCCCTCGTTGCAGCCTCCATCTGTGCCATACTCATCAAGGAAATAATCCACAGAAACAGCAGCTTTTTCAAGAAAAGTCCTAAGGCTGGCTGCATTTCCATCCTCTGTCTTGAGGTTTCTCTTTTCAAAGTAACCTTCTGTCCTTGTAAGAGCGCAGATAAGGATGTTCTGGACAATCCAAGGCGTCCAGTTGCACATAGTCTGCTCGCCGTCTCCCATCCACCAGAAAAACTGTCCAAGATAAGGCTTAAAGATTCTCTCATCAAGCCTATCGTTAACATATATGCTGATATGAGGGCTCACCTTCTCAAAGGCTGGACGCAGCAGATATTCCGTAAAGGCTATCTCTGCTCCGCTCTCAGCCTGAAAAAGATCTATGATCTGTCTTGATACATCTGGAAGGGTCTCCTGTCTGCCATCTCTTTCATAGCTAGTGTGAGGAGGCAGGCACCAGGTGGTCTCTTCCAAAATCAGGTATAGTCCGTCCAGAATATCATCAATGAATCGTCCCTTGTTCTCGACGCACTCTGCCATTACAAGCTTATTTAGTTTTCTTCTCCTTGGAAAATACTGATCCTCGAAACGGACCCTGTTGCCAGATTTACTAAATTCCAGAAAGTCAGAAATCAAAAGCTGCGTCCAAGGCTCCTCCCCAGCCTCTTCCCCAGCCTTTATCAGTTTATTTTTTAGATCCTCAGAAAGGCCATCCCAGGCCTTCCTGTCAGAGATATCAGGGTATCTGTCATAATTCCCTGCCCCAAAGATTTCCTTCAAATAATCTCTCGTCAAATGACTGCGCTGCCCTGCCATATAATCTCCTCTATTCATACCTTTACGTATTTCCGCTGCTAGCCAGTTCTATGAGCGGGCATAAATACTGGCCAGCAACTAAAATATTACATTTCAATTACGAACCGTTCCATACACTTCAATTTGAGTTAATGCAGGAAATGGACTTGGATCATCTGCTTTAATGAGATTTCCGAGTTTGAGCCATCTGATGCCTTCTTTTTTGATTTCGAAGACATGAGGCTCCGCGGATTTCTTGTCCATTGTTACTTTCTGACTTGTTCCGTCAGAGAAGGTAAACATAGCTTCTGTCCAGTAGTTATCATGAGGAAAATCTGCTCTTGTATAGAGTTCGATCCTGTCAAAATCAACTTCCGTACCAAAGTCCAGGGTAAACTCAGCATCATCCTGTCTGTTTATGCCCCAGGATTCATAGGGCCACTCGCCATGGGAAGAAGTAGCTATACAGCCGTCAATTGCGTTTCTCGCTGCAAAGACCGCTTCGCCTCTTGTCTCCACATTGGCACTGGCGTGAGGATATACTCCTGAGACCTCATGCTGGTCAAAGGGATTTAATGCAAGGTTTCTATAGCTGTAAACCTCGTAGTCCTTGGCTTTTCTGATAGAGATGTAGTGTCTGTTTCCAAAAAAAGCCAGGGGATTGTAGCTTGTCTTTTTCTCATAAAAAGGAACAGGAAAGGTAACTGATTCCTGCTCTATAAGTACCAGGGATGGGTCAATGGCAGCATCCACCTTGACTACGTAGTAGTTTCCCGCAGTCATGCCGGAAAACTCTATGATATCCCCTTTTCTGTATTCTCCATCCCAAGTAAGGACCAGGTTGTCACTGGCAGAAGCCTCTGCCTTGTTGACGTGGTCCCACTCATTATATACTTCTATTTTCATACCCTCTCCAATATATGCTAAGAATTTAGCTCTTTTATCTTGTTGAAAGAAAAACGTTCTCTCTTAGTGCCTTGTCGTCATCCGGATAATCAGCAAGGTAAGTCTCCATGAGAGACTTGGCCATTGCGAACTCGCCAAGATACTCATAAGCAGTTATCTCATTGAGTCTAAGAGCCTGGTTCATGCCCTTATCGTCAACTGCGATACCTGACTCAAATGAAGAAATCGCTCCATTGTAGTCCCCCTGCTTTATCTGACACATTCCAAGCTGATTATAAACAACTGCACTAGCCGGATTCTCCGCAAGGTATGTCTTATAAACGCTCATGGCGTAGTTGTAATCGCCCTGTTTTTCCCCAGTCTGTCCCAGCAAAAGAACTACTGGCTCTTTTTCCTGGTCGCGCTCGTTTCTGGCTGCCTCCAGGAAGTTTTGAGCATCTGCATTATTGCCAAGATAGTAGGACATCTGCCCCTTCTCATAATTGGACATAAAGGAGCTGCCATTATCAAGGGCTGTCTGCAGTATGTTCCTTGCTTCCTCATCATAGCCATACTCAGCAAGGGATTTGTAGATCAATATGATCTTAGAATAGTCCTTGGAGTTTAGTGAAATAGCCTTGGAAAAATCTGAATAGGCAGCGTCATGATTGCCAGAAGCAAGTTCGCACACGCCTCTTAGATAATAGGCATTACTGTCCCCTTTTCGAAGGCCCAGAATTGCGTCGTAGACTTCTTTAGCCTTGTTGTACTCTCCAAGACGGTAATAGGCCTCAGCAAGGTAAAAGTTGGTGTCAAAGTCCATGTCATCAACAATTCCCTCATCTGCGGCAAGAGATGCCAAAAGTTCCTCAGCTGCCTTTTCATAATCCCCGGTTTCAAGGTAAATAATGCCTCGTCCTCTGTGGATCAGGCATTGGTCCTCTTCCTTGGCCTCTGCAGCTTCAAAGCTCTCGAGAGCGCTATTATAATCATGATTTTCTATATACGCAAAACCCGAATCGATATTATGTCTGCCGGCAAGGCTCCCGCAGCCCGCCATCATCAAAGAGGCAGTCATAATAGCCACAACAACTTTTTTCTTCATACCCTGTTACCTTTTAGTTTCCTAAATAAGCAACGACCTCAACCTCACAGAGCACGTCTCTTGGAAGCTGTTTAACTGCTACGCAGCTTCTTGCTGGCTTGCCTACAAAATACTTTTCATAAATTGCATTGAAGGCTCCGAAGTCAGCCATCTCAGCAAGGAAGCAGGTTGTCTTTACAACATGCTCGTAGTCTGTGCCTGCTGCTCTTAAGATTTCGCCAATATTTCTGCAGACTCTGTCTGCCTGATCTGCAATTGTTATATCTTCAATTTCTCCACTTTCAGGGTTGATTGGAATCTGTCCTGAAGCATAAAGAAAATCTCCTGCCTTGATAGCTTGTGAATAAGGTCCGATTGCTGCTGGTGCTGATTTTGTTGAAATGTACTCCATTGTGTTTCCCTCCTGATGATGTAATTATTTCCCCTTGGATTCTCCTAAACCCTTATTACCACGCTATATTCTCTCAGTACTCATCAAGTGTCCTGCCCAAATACCGCAGTAACGTAGAATCCACGAGCATTTTCCTCTACCTTTGTAACTACTCCCTCTCTCTCGAGCATTCTCTCCCTGAAAGGGTAATTTCCTGACATAGCAAGGGATGGGTCAATGGTATAGTAGTAGTTACTGGGAAGAACACCCTCTGTAACTGTAACCTTGTCTCCTTCCTTGAGAAGTCCTGGTCTTTCCATCTTAAAAGTCATCTCTCTTGCCACTTAAAATCACCTTCAATTCTAACACTAATTATATTTGAAATCATTGATTCTTTGTAACCTTTTGCAGTAACTATTTATCCTGCAAATTTACACATTTTATCCGGAATCAGTCCCTGACAATTCCATGTCCAAGGAGGAACTGATACCATCTCTCGTAGGATGATGCCTTTAAATGAACGTCATCAAAAGACAGCTCTTTTAACAAGTTACCATTCTCATCGTCAACGGCTTCGTTCATGTCCATGTAGAACACAGTCTTATTGTCCGCCAAAAGAGAAAGTGCTTCATTTCGCTTATTTATATTGTCATTTGTAAAGTACTTGTCATGGTCGCTCTTATTGGCTGTAACATGCATGATGCCCTGAATATAGATTATGGCATCCGGCTGAAGCTCGCGTATCCTTGCGATAACTTTTCCATATTCCTCTGCAAAGGACTCGGGTGTTCCTGTACCAATCTCGTTAAGCCCCAGCATAATGTAGATCTTGCCGAACTGTCTCTCTGAAAGAGCCTTGGCAATAGACGTCTTGGATTCTCCATCTTTTATGAAATCTTTATCCATAACGCCGTAGATTGTAAGAGAAACCTTGGCATAGAAGGTTGCTCTTGAATCCAGAGGTTCGCAGTATTCAGAAAGACCAACAGTTCTGGAATCTCCTATGAAAAGAGCATCCGTAAAATAGTCTTCATCTACAGGCTGGAACTCATAAGTCCTGTCAGCATCATTACCGGAAACTGAGTTTCCTGAGATGCTGTTTCCGGAAATACTGTTCCCTGAGATGCTGTTTCCAGATATATCAATCATCGCAGTCTTATCGCCAGCTGTAGCAGATTCACCATCAACAATTTGCGTTGCATCAGCACCATCGCCACTTCCTAAAGCGGAAGCTCCATCTGGATTCTGGTTATCAGCACCGTCCATATTTCCTGCATCTGCAAGGTATTGATCTCCCAGATTGCTCCATGGGTATATCCCATCAGTAAGCCCCTTGAATACCAGCACAAAATGAGGAAGGTTTGCTGGATCCACCTCATCTTTATACTCAGCATAAGTGGTGTCCTCTAAAGCGTAGGAGGCAGCCGTTAATGCTATTGTCACTACCACAATTCCTATAAGGATTGGGCAAGTTTTCAGTAACTTCATCTATTCACACTTTCATATCAACTTTACACAAAACATTTGTAAATTCTTTTTTCTGACAAAAATCAGAATTTGAAATACATAAAGGGATTGCCAGCCGCATTGGACAAGCTATATATACATGCCCAGAACAGTACCAGTAATCCGATAGTAAATACCGGATTTTTCCTATGTTTTTCAAAGAATCTATAAACCTGCGGAATCAGGAGAACCAGGCCAAAGCCAAGGATAATTCCGTAAATCTCAATATTTTTTATAAAATCCCCCTGATTGACAGAAACGCCTTCTCCCCAGAATGGGAAAAGTCTCTTAAAGTAGTCAAGGAGCATATTACCGTTTGATATAGCAAACACTACCCAGGTAAGTGGGATCAGCACTAAAACGTTGATTCTGCCAAAGATAGCGTTTATAAACTTTGGACACTTTGAAAGAATAAAGCGCTCGCAGAGGATGATTACGAAAATTGAAAGTCCCCAGATAATAAAGTTTAAAGTAACTCCATGCCAAAAGCCGGTTATGAGCCAAACTGTCAGAAGATTAAGGACTGTTCTAAAGCTTCCTTTTCTGCTGCCTCCCATTGGGAAATATATGTAATCTCTAAACCAGGAGCCAAGCGTTGCGTGCCATCTTCTGTAAAACTCAGATACATTTTTAGATGAGTAGGGCTGATCAAAGTTTGTTATAAAAGGAAATCCCAGCATCACGCCAATTCCGGCAGCCATAAGAGAATATCCCCAGAAATCAAAGTAAAGCTGCATTGAGTAACAAACTGCTCCAAGCCATGCCAGTGGTGTTGAAATGCTCTCATATCCTATAGTTCCAATATCATTCCACAGCATTGCAAGGTGATCTGCAAGAAGCACCTTAAGCCCCAGGCCTAGTACAAAGAATCTAAGGCCATCCTCAATGTGACTAAATATTTTGGAAAAGATCTCATGCTTATTTTCAAGCTTATCCATTCCTTCCTTGGTATCAAGGTCAAGGATTTCATCTTTTTCTTTTCCCTCATTATCTACTGAAGTTTCTGACTGCTGATCCTGAGTTTGTTCCTGAGCAAAGTTTTCTTCTGCATCAGCTGAGTTTCTCACAAGAAATGGATTCTTGGCATAGTCCTCATATCTCATGATGGGTCCGGATACAATCTGAGGGAACATAGTAAAATAGGCAGCTACATCCACAAAGCCTGCATCTGCCGAAACCTTGCCTCTATAATTGTCAATCTGGAACGATATCATCTTGAAGGTGAAAAAGCTGACTCCAATAGGAATAAGAGTGCTATCCACAAACTGACCAAGGAGCTTAAACTCAACCAGCATAAGGACATCAAGACAAATAGCAAAGCCAAGGAGGAACTTACTACCGCCGCCCTTTAAAGCTCTGCTAAATAAGAAGTTTATGATAACTGCTCCCAACAGTACCGGGAACATTTTAAGATCACCAACTGCATAGAACAAAAGACTTCCCAAAAGGAGAGTCACCTTTCTGTATTTGCAGGGTGTTAAATAAAACGCCACTATAAACACAGGTAAAAACCTGAAAATAAAGGTCAAGTCTGAAAAATTAATCATTATTATTATCTTTCTATATATCTTAAAACAAGGAACTTCCGCTCTCAGCCAGCATTATTGATCTCAGCAAGTTTGGTCTGAGCGGCCTGGGCACTCTGAGTGCCAGGGAAATTTTCAATCACTTCTCCATAAATAGTCTTGGCATTATCCTTGTCGCCACTCTCATAATAAGAGTTTCCAAGATAATACAAGGTGTTTACGTTGGTATTATCGTACTGATAAGCCTTAGACAGACTCTTTATGGCAGTTTCATAATCTGCGCCCTTATATGCCTCATACCCTGCATTGTAATAAGAAGTAGCAAGCTTGGGTCCCACAAGAGACATGAGGGAATCGTAGAGAGTTGTAAACTCTGGTGAAACATCGTCACTTATTGCATTCAGATCAAGGCCAGCCATAGCCTCAGCCATGGAGTCTATATCTGATGGATCAGTGAGATAAATATTGGTAGCCTTCATAAGGCTGTTCATGGCAGCTGATGTAGAATCAACGCCCTCGTAATCTGTAACCTTGGTCTGAAGATCAGTGATCTGACTCTCGAGATTTTTTATCTGCTGCTCGTACTGGCCTATCTGTGCAGACTTAGCATCAGACTCCTCGCTTATCTCAGTAATCTTACTCTGGTTGGCACTATTAATGCTCTGAATACGCTGTGGCAATATCAAAAAACAAGCCGCAGCAAGTCCCAAAACTGCGCCAAGGACAATCCCCCAAATAGAGCCAGTTCTGGTTATAGCTGACTTTTTAACAGGCTGAATGATCATCTCATTGCCACTATTATATCTGATAACATCATCACTATCTGATGAAGCAATATCAGAAACAAGCTTGCCACTCTCTCCCGGAAGGAGCATAGAATCAGCTTCCTTGAGATAGCGCTTAGCCATAACATTTCCTGTATCTATCTTGAGTGCCTTCTGAGCCTCTATCTTGGCCCTGTCATAGTTGCCACCCTTAAGGTATAAAAGGGCAAGCAAAAGATGTGCCTTTATAAATCCGGGATTTAATGAAAGCACCTTTTTAAGCTGAATAACTGCCAGATCAAGTCCATCCTGATGGCAGTAATTCAGAGCTATATTAAATTTCTTGATTGTCTGGTTGATTGTCTCTAGCTGTGATGGACTATTGCGGACAAAGTCCATGTACTTGTCTGCAAGATTGTCCTCAGCCTTAAGATTCTTGCTGATAACCCATTCAGAAAGCGCAGCAACTACTTCTCCAGTCTCATAGTAAATAAGGCCGAGAAGGTTTCTGGCATCAATATTGTTCTTATCAAGTTTAAGGCTCTGTCTGAGAGCACTGATAGCCCCAGTCATATCCCTTACACTAGCTTTCTCCAAGCCCTCATTGTAGAACTTGTTTGAAAGACTAACTATCTTTTTGTATGTAACGACATTTGTTCCGCATCCTGGGCAAACATCGCTTTTTTTATCAAGTTCAGCCCCGCAACGATAGCACTTCATTGTTACTTAGTCCTCTTCTGATTGTCAAAATCACCCTTAGCTTCCTTTAAAAGCTTGACCAAAACATCTGACATATCGTCAAGATCCTGGTTATAGATGATGTCCTCTGCATCTTCAATCTCGAGACTCGGCCTGAATTTTTTCAGTTCCTCTTCAAAATTTATCATCTTTTTCCCCTCAGATGTAATTCTCTATATTAAATAATACCATGATTACTGCATTTACAACATTTTAATTATTGTCACAGCATCTCTTTTATCTGGCCTGCAAGATATAAAGATCCTGCAGCAAAAACCATATCTCCTGACTTTCTCACAGTGATGATATCAGTGATCGCATCACGCACATTGCTATAATACTTGACCGGAACCCCAATTATTCCTAGTTCTTCCTTGGTATCCTCAAAGGCAGCTTTTAAATCTGAAACAGACACTGACCTTGAAGTCTCAAGTACTGATACAAAAATGCTGTCAAACTGACGACTCTCAAGTATCCTTGCAATGATATCCCGATACTGTTTGTCATCTACTATTCCAAAGAGCATGAGTTTTCTGCCATCGCAGCCTATCTCACTACTGGAGTTAAGAAATGCAGAAATGCCATCTATATTATGGGCTCCATCCACAAAAACACCAGGACGAACCTCTTCCATTCTGCCTTCCCACTTGGCACTAAGCAAGCCTTCTCTTATATCAAGTTCAGAAATGTCTGCCCCCTGATCTCTTAAAACTTCAAGGGCAGCCACCGCGATTGCGGCATTTTCTGTCTGATAAACAGCTCTGGTACAGAGCTCTAAGTCGACATATTTATCATATAAGCTATTTAGTGAAAAAGCAATGTGTTTGTTGCCGTTGTCATCCTCCAAACACCTTATATCTTCTATATTTCTGTTCTCTACAATGATTGTTCTTGTATCTATTTCAAGAGCCTTTTTCTTTATGACTTCCGTAGTTTCTTTTCTCTTATCAAAAAGAACTACAGGCACTCCCTTTTTGATGATGCCTGCCTTCTCACCTGCAATCTCCTCAAGAGTATTTCCAAGATACTGCATGTGGTCGTATCCAATTTCGGTTATAACTGATAAAAGAGGCTTCTCCACTGAGTTTGTGGCATCAAGTCTTCCGCCAAGTCCTGTCTCAAGTACAAGGTAGTCAACCGGGTACACATCATAAAGAAGCATAGCCATAAAAAAGAGGAATTCAAAGTATGTAGGGAAGTAGTCACCAGAATACTCCATGATCCTACGGAGTAATTCCACAAATATCTCCGCAAAGAGTCCATCACTTATCTGCTTGCCATCAACCTGAAACCGCTCTGTGATCTTCACAAGATGAGGAGAGGTGAACATTCCAACTTCATAGCCTGCCTTCATCAGAACAGATGAAATGTAGCAGCATACCGAACCTTTGCCGTTGGTACCTGCCACATGGATGATCTTCATATTCTCTTCTGGATTTCCCAGGAACTTAAGGAAATCTCTTGTATCTTCAATAGTGTGCTTGGTTGTAAAGCTCGGTATAGAGTTGAGGAACTCCTCACATTCTCTAAGTGTGAGCTGTCTACCGCCATCCACTATATTTATTATCTTATTTACTTCTTCTGAAATTATTTTTTCCATCCCAACTACGCTGTTTCTTCTAAAATCTTTTTTCTCTTCCCAAAACCAAGTATAAATATCCGGCTCTTTTTACAAGTTGTTACCCTTTTATGGCTTTTTTCACTTGTTTTTTCTAAAAAAATTCCAGCAAATCTTTAAAAAACAATATTTGTTACCCGTAAAAGTCACTTCTACGGGTAACAAATACTAGTAGCAAAATGTGCCCACAAGAATCTAATATCTTTACTTAGAAAGCTGAGCAAGTCTCTCTTTTATCTGGTCATAAGTCTGCTGGTACTTGAGCTGTTTTTCTTTTTCCTCAGCAATCTTCTCTGCTGGAGCCTTAGAAAGGAACTTCTCATTGCTGAGCATGTTCTGGCTTCTCTTAAGCTCGCCCTCAAGTTTAGCCTGTTCTTTCTTAAGTCTCTCGATCTCTGCTGAAATATCAACAAGATCTGAGAAAGGAATGTAAACTGTAGCTTCTGCAAGAACTACTGATACTGCGTCATCTGCAATTCCTGTCTTGTCCTTCTGGCAGAAAGATTCAGAAGCATAAGCAAGTGATTCAAAGAAGAGTTTACCAGTTCTGAAGATGTCAAGAACTTCATCCTTGTCACTAACTACATAAACTGCAGCCTTTCTTGAAGGAGCAACGTTCATCTGTGTACGAACGTTACGGATTCCTCTAACTGCCTCTTTGATTGTCTCAATAGCCTTCTCTTCTGCTGCAAAGTTCCACTCATCCTTGTACTCAGGCCACTTGGAGATCATGATGGATTCTTCCTCATCCTGCATTGTGCAGAAGATTTCCTCTGTAATAAATGGCATATAAGGGTGAAGAAGCTTAAGGGCATTAAGAAGTACTGTCTGAAGTGTCCAAAGAGCTGCCTCGTGAGATGCTGCGTCGTCTGAATTGTAGAGACGAGGCTTAACCATCTCGATATACCAGTCACAGAACTCATCCCAGATAAAGTCATAAACCTTCTGAACAGCAATACCAAGTTCGTAGTGCTCCATGTTTTCTGTAACTTCTTTTACTGTATTATTGAGCTTAGAAAGGATCCACTTATCAACTGGCTCAAGTGCTGCTGGCATAGGCTGATTGATAGCGCTCTTAGCATCCTCTGCCATGTTCATCATGATAAATCTTGATGCATTCCATACCTTGTTTGCAAAGTTACGGCTGTTCTCAACTCTCTCATTATAGAAACGCATGTCGTTACCAGGCGCATTACCTGTGATAAGAGTAAGTCTAAGAGCGTCAGCACCGTAGTTCTCAATGATATCAAGAGGATCGATACCATTTCCAAGGGACTTGGACATCTTTCTACCCTGTGAATCTCTTACAAGGCCATGGAAGAGAACTGTGTGGAATGGATATGTTCCCATGTTCTCATAGCTTGAGAAGATCATTCTGATTACCCAGAAGAAGATAATGTCATAGCCTGTTACAAGTACATCTGTAGGGAAGAAGTACTTAAGTTCCTTGGTATCATGAGGCCAGCCAAGAGTCTCAAATGGCCAAAGTGCTGATGAGAACCATGTATCAAGTGTATCAGGATCCTGAGTAAAGTGAGTCTTGCCGCACTTAGGGCAAACTGTAGGAGCTGATTTAGCTACTATTGTCTCGCCGCACTCATCGCAGTAATATGCTGGGATTCTGTGTCCCCACCAGAGCTGTCTTGAGATACACCAGTCACGGATGTTATCTGTCCAGTTGAAGTATGTCTTTTCCATTCTAGGAGGAATGAGCTTGATCTCGCCGTCCTTAACTGCCTTAACTGCTGGCTTGATGAGCTCGTCCATCTTAACAAACCACTGTGCCTTGATCATAGGCTCAACTGTTGTGTGGCAACGGTCGTGTGTACCTACGTTGTGAGAATAGTCCTCGATTTCAACAAGAAGTCCCATCTCATCAAGCTCTTTTACAATGGCTTCTCTTGCAGCATAGCGGTCCATTCCCTCGAACTTGCCACCATTTGCATTGATAGTAGCATCATCGTTAAGGATATTGATCTCTTCAAGGTTGTGGCGCTTTCCTACTTCAAAGTCGTTAGGGTCGTGACCTGGAGTGATCTTAACTACACCAGTACCAAATTCCATATCTACATAAGAGTCCTCAACGATTGGAAGTTCTCTATTTACTATAGGTAAAAGAACTTTCTTGCCCTTGAAGCTCTTGTATCTGTCATCGTCTGGGTTTACAGCAACAGCTGTATCGCCGAGCATTGTCTCAGGACGTGTTGTGGCAAACTCAATAAACTCAGTCTTGGAAGCAGAGCCATCCTCGTTGATGATAGGGTACTTGATGTGCCATAAGTGGCCAGCCTGCTCTTCGTACTCAACCTCAGCATCAGAGATAGATGTCTTACAAACAGGACACCAGTTTACGATACGGCTTCCCTTATAAATATAGCCTTTTTCATGCATCTTGCAGAAAACTTCAGTAACAGCTTCGTTACAGCCTTCATCCATGGTGAAGCGCTCTCTGTCCCAATCGCAGGAAGAGCCCATCTTCTTGAGCTGCTGAATGATTGTTCCGCCGTACTCTTTTTTCCACTCCCATGCTCTCTCAAGGAATTTCTCACGACCAAGGTCTCTCTTGTCGATTCCCTCTTTCTTGAGGGTATCGA
This sequence comes from Butyrivibrio sp. INlla14, assembly GCF_900102515.1. Taxonomy (GTDB): domain Bacteria; phylum Bacillota; class Clostridia; order Lachnospirales; family Lachnospiraceae; genus Butyrivibrio. The sequence continues at coordinate 14,455 of NZ_FMVS01000035.1, read as the reverse complement.
TGATCTTAACCTCTGTTGCGATAGAAGCATGGTCTGTTCCTGGCTGCCAAAGTGCATTGTAGCCCTGCATTCTCTTGAAACGGATCAGGATATCCTGCATTGTGTTATCAAGAGCATGTCCCATGTGGAGCTTACCTGTGATGTTTGGCGGTGGGATTACGATAGTAAAAGGTTTCTTGGTTTCATCAACTTCAGCATGGAAGTACTTTTTCTCTTCCCAGTTGGCATAGAGACGACTCTCAATGTCTTTGGGATCATAAGTTTTTGCGAGTTCTTTCTTCATGACTTATCTCCTTTTAAATATTTGCTAAGAGGACGGTTATATCTTCGCAACATGCATAAGCTACAACCTGTTACTATATAAGTCCATTAGAAAAGCCCTTAGCAGCCTTCTTGGACTGCTAAGGGCGCAATATCAATAAATATACGCGGTACCACCTTAGTTCGCGGAAAAATTCCGCCTCAGTAAGCATCTGGAGCAATTGTATACGTCAGGCAAGTACTCTGCTCTGGGATTCTCACTAGACTCGTAAAAACCTCGTCAAGTGTTCACCCATGGCTCGTACTAGCCTCGAAAGGACCTCGGCAAGTACTCTGCTCAAATGCTCTATCCGTTAACGCAGATAACGCGGGAACACTTATGGGATCAGTACTACCGACTCCGTTCTGGGTGCCCGGTTCAAAAGCTACCTTCCATATCCTCACTGTCAGCGCCCTCTCACCGAATGACTAGTCAGAATAAAACCAGCCAGACAGGCACTTTCTCTTTAGGCAGGATTAAATATGTACTCCTCTTTCTCATAACCTTTAATGTTTAATTATGAATAACTATATAAGTAAAAAAAATTTGTGTCAAGTATTTACTCCACAATCGCATAGGTAGCCTCAGCCAGGGAGGATTCTGAGATAACAGCGCTGTGCAAAAGGGCTATCTCGCCTTTTTTAGATTTCTTAACATCATAGAGAGCGTTATCGGCAGCATACATGTAATCCCAGAGCTTACTGGTCTCCTGAGGAACAGAGTTGCGAATTCCCTGGGAAATACTAACTTTCTTGTCGCCGATATATTTTTTTATCTCATCAGGAATGTCGGCAACCTTCTCTCTAAGGCCTCTTGCGCACTCCAGGATTCTGTCGTCCTTCATATTTTCATAGATTACAACAAATTCATCGCCGCCATATCTAAAACCGTGAATTCCACTTCTGCTATCGCACAGCTGCTTGATTGCACCTGCGATATGCTTAAGGCACAGATCCCCCACCTGATGGCCGTAAGTATCGTTAAATGCCTTAAAGTTATCCACATCAAGAAGTTCCACTGCCAGATGCCTGCCCCTGCCATAAGCCTTTTCAAAGGCATGATCTGCAAACTGGTTGAGACCGTATCTGTTTCCAAGGCCTGTAAGTTCGTCTGTCTGGGCCTTTTTCTGAAGCATGTTGTTTTCTTTTTCTATTCTGGCGAGCTTTTCCCTCATTCTGGCAAAAAACTTGTAGCTTTCCATTTTCTCTTTTTCAAATTCCTGAGTATATCTAAAAAAGTCCTCAAGGGCCGCCTGTCTGGCCTTATCGTCATTTGTCATCTGATATATTTCGCAGCGGAGCCTTGCATGGTTTAAACGAATATTCGAAATATTAAGATCACCAAGAGATCCTTCCTTATATCTGGCAATCCTGATAGCATCCTCTACCATGCCAATACTCAGATAGAACCTGGCTGTATTAAATACGTCCTCCATATCATCCAAAGAGAAGTTGTTATTCCGTATCATTTCATTAAGGGCGTTGAAACATTTGTCAAACCCCTCTTTATCCCCAAGAAAATGGCATGCTCTCATCTTAGTATCGAGAACTGGAATGCTTCCCATTATTTCCTCGTTGAAATTTGGGGACTGGGACAGCTTTCTTATAGACTCAAGACATTTTAAAACTGAATCTCTTTTCCCAAGCTTAATGTAGCAGCCTGTTTGCATCAGGTGGCAAAAGAGAATGTTGCGGTAGTAGAGGCTTTCCCTGCGATTGCGCCTTATGTGCTTATAAGCGGAACGAACATAGGAAAGGGCTGATTTCATATCATCGCAGGTGTAGTATATGTGGCCGATGTTAAATTCCATAAATCCCGGAATAGCGCTATCTGGCAGATCCTCGCAGTATTTTATCCCGCGCATAAAGAAATCAAGGGCCATTTCACTATTTCCATGGTTTAAGGAATCGATGCCCAAAAGGTTGTAGCATCTGGCAAGATGCTCCTTGTCGCCCTCAGCCTGAAGATATTCAATTGCCTTTAGGAGATTTTGGTTGAACTTGCGATAGTCGGTGCTCAAAAGATAATACGCATCCGCAAGATAATAATAGGCATACCCCACCAGATTGTTATCATCCAGCCTCTTGGCAGCCCTGACAAGACGATTGCAAATACCAATATAGCTACCAGACATAGATGATCTGGCAAGCATCAGTTCATTGTTTAATGTCTGAATCTCATTGTTGTAATCTTTGATATTCATATATTATCCCCGCCCACAACAAAATAGTGTCAACAATTAAACATTCATCCGTTTATAAGTGTATTTTATATTTTACAACAGTTTTTCTTTTATATGCAAGAAATTTTAGGTCCAGTAGCCATGCTATTTCAAGTGTGAAACATGCATGGTTACTAGGGTTTCTATATTTTTATGACATAGGTGTCGCCTCCTAATGTGGTTTACATATATCCGTTGACTTTCTTAGTCATATGATTATTTTTGCTCGTTTATTAGTATATTTTTGCACCTATCGTAAAACCGCCAATTTACTGGGCTTCGTAAATTTGTTCACCAACATATCCCCAATTTCCACAGAGTTATCCACATGACAACAATGTCATTAATTTATAACTTTTACATCATTTATTCAAAAATACGCATTATTGTTCGAACAATTGATACAATTTAAGGATTTTTATGGTTTACATAAATTATAGTAATTTTGTTTTATGTTAACCATTTTCATCCTCTTTTTTATTTTTTGGGAAAAATAAACCTTTTAGTCACCTTTTCTTTCAGACCAGAACTGGAGAATCTCGTTTTTGACTGTTTTAGTCGTGACCGTTTTGTAACCCTTCCACTCCCTCGGAAAAAGAGATTTATAACTTGCTTGCGTGAAACGATTGTCCAAAAGAGTTACAACTCCCCTATCGTCCTCCGTTCTTATTACGCGGCCTGCTGCCTGAAGTACCTTGTTCATACCTGGAAATCTGTAAGCATAATCAAAGCCATCGTAGCCCTTTGTTTCAAAGTATTCCCTAAGAATCTCTCTTTCATTGCATACAAGAGGAATACCTGTCCCTACTACCACTACACCGATAAGGCTATCGTATTTAAGGTCTATTCCTTCACTAAATATTCCGCCCATGACGCAAAAGCCAATAACATTCTTATCTTCCACAACTTCCAAATCCATGTGGATAACTTTTGAAAGGTCCATATTATTTCCTGTGGAAAACCTTTCAAGGAAGGCTTCTCTAGCTTCTTCGCTCATGTAATCTCTTTGGACAAGAATCTCTGTGTCCTCTTCATCTAAAAATTCTTCCTCATAAATCTCAAGAACATCTTCAAGAAACTGGTGCGAAGGAAAGAATATAAGATAGTTTCCACTTCTTGCCCTCACTACGCTATCTATATAGCTTGCAATATTGTAGTACTGCTGGGGACTTCTCTCAGAATACTTGCTGGTAACGTCAACTCCCAAATATACACCAAGGCTCGACGGGTCAAATACAGACTTGGCATAGATTTCAAAGTCTTCCTCTGTACCTCCGAGAAGCTTTTTATAGTACTGGATAGGAAGGAGCGTTGCGGAAAAGAGAATAGAAGACCTGCCTCTTGCCATACATTCCGCTAAATTTCTGGAAGGATCTGCGCAAAATAGTCTCACTAAAAAGCTTCCATCCTCTGAAAACTCGCTAAACATCTCATAGTGGTCATCCACAAGATCATATATTGTAAGAAACCTTGAGACATCAAAATAAAACTCCAGAATTTCATCTCTACAAGGCCCCTCTGAATGGTCTTCAAGATATTCTGAAATTATGCCCGCCAGCCTGTTTAGCGGATTTATAAGACTATCTATTGTAGAAAGTTTGCTACAGCCATCGCAGGCTCTTTTCATCTCCAGCATGGCTTTGTTGCATTTTTCCAGGTGTCCCGCTATCTGCGGATGGAACTCTTTTATTGTGTTTTTAAGCTCCAAAAAGCTCTCTTTTCTAAGAAATGCGCTGTACATGTCTCTGCCGCGATCAAGAAGATTATGCGTCTCATCAACCAGGAATACATAGTCATTTTTCCTGCCTTCTGCAAAGAATCTTCTCAAATACACGAAGGGGTCAAAGACATAGTTGTAATCACAGATAACACCATCAGCCCAAAGACTCATATCAAGCGACATTTCAAAGGGGCATACCTGGTGCTTTTCGGCATACTCTGTTATCTTCTCCCTGTCAAAAGAGTCTTCGTTTGTCAGAAGGTCGTAGATTGCGTCGTTTACACGGTCATAATGGCCCTTTGCATAGGGACAAGCCTCAGGATTACAGTTTCTCTCTTTTTCATCCAGAAAACATATCTTGTCCTTGGCGGTTATGGTCACAGTCTTGAACCTGAGATTCTGTCCAGATCTGAGGGTATCAAAAGCCTCCTCTGCTACGGTTCTTGTGATTGTCTTGGCTGTAAGATAAAAGATCTTTGAAGCCTTGCCCTCTCCGATTGCCTTAACCGTGGGAAAAACTGTGGTTATAGTCTTGCCTGTTCCAGTTGGTGCCTCTAAAAATAGCTTTTTTCCGTGGATAATTGTTCTATATACGCCTGCCGCCAGATCTTTTTGCCCATCTCTATAAGGAAAGGGGAACTGAACAGCTTTTATGGACATGGTACGTGATATTCCCCATTCATACTCAAAATCCGACCACTTGAGATATTTTTTTATGAGGTCATCAAACCAGGCTTTAATCTCCTCATAGGAATAGGAAAAATCGAAGTATTTCATCTCCTCAGTATCTATGTTGCAATAGCTCATGCGGACCTTGATTCCAGGGCAATGGACCTGCCTTGCGTAGATTGCGGCATAAACTTTAGCCTGAGCCAGATGCACATCAACAGGCTCTTTCATCTTGGAAAGGTCTCTGTAGGTGCCCTTTATTTCGTCAATCAGAGGAAGTGTACAATTCTGGGTGGACCTAAGGGACGGAGTCATAGGACCATCCTGAGTGTTACTAGAACTTGTCAGAACAAAGCTCGCCTGTGGATCGTAGGCATCCTCCTGCCCGTAATACTTGTCCAGAATACCGTCAGCTCTGCCTTCTATAACGAGGTCGTAGTTTTCTGTGCTGTGGACGTATTTAAGTGGTACCTCTGCGTGGTAGTCGGGCCCCATGCTCTTTTGAATCATGCGGTGAATCCTGCCGCCTTCCTGCATGGCATCTGTAGGAGCCTGATGAATTCTGTTATCTATGCTGCCGCTCCTTAGGATAAACTCTACAAGGCCGCGGACGGAAAGTGTTATTTCTAACATATTTTCTCCTGGGTGGATATTTTGCCAATTCCTAATTTATTAGGTTCCTGCGGACGTATATTACTCTTTGTCTGCAGGAAGTCATAGATTTTTGCCATTTTATGTCAAAAATCTTGAAAACAAGCCACCAAAATCTATAGTCTATTGTACCATCTGGTGGCCAATCAAAAAACAATCATGTAGCAATCAGGCCTGCAATAAAGAAAAAAAGAGGATAAGACATCGGTAAAGATATCTCATCCTCTTAAATATAATGTATGTTGAACAATTCAAATAATAATGAAAAAAGCTAATTTATCAGCCAGCGATTGCAAGACCATTAAGGTACTGCTCGAACTGCTGGTTATTTCCCTGATACTCAACTGTAAGAGTCTTGGTAAGATCAAGGCCAAATACTCCTAAAATAGACTTCGCATCAACTACATATCTGTTGTAATATATATCCACGTCAAAATCACACTTAGTAGCTTCCTTGACAAAGTCCTCAACCTGTGCAGGTTTCAACATTATGTGCTTCTTATTAACATTTCCTATCATAAAAAACCTCCTTGGGATCCATCCATTTATCCCAGAAACCGTTAACATACTTTGTAACGGAACAATAAAAACATTTAAATACTTCTGTGTAATATACACTACGAGTTTGTATATGTAAATAGGAAATTGTGACGAAACTGTGACGAAATCACGAATTTTTTGTAACCCCTTACAGAAGCGCATGAATACTGGATAAACAAAACCCTTGCAATCTAGAATACACCGTTTTAATATGTAATAAGTTAACCAAAAAATATGAATTTGGAATTGGAGCATATTAATTATGGAGAATCTCAAAATCCCTAAGAAGTATGAATCCGCTCTGGATCTTCATGATACTCAGATCGGAATCAAGACTGTAAAAGACTTTTTTCAGGGCATGCTGGCTACAAGGCTGAACCTCCTTCGAGTTACAGCGCCTTTATTTGTTACACCCGAGTCAGGTCTTAATGATAACCTTAATGGTGTGGAAAGACCTGTTTCTTTTGACATTCTTAATGAAAATGAAAGGCCAGCCGAGGTTGTTCACTCTCTTGCCAAGTGGAAGAGATTTGCACTGAAAAAATATGGATTTGGCGTTGGTGAAGGTCTTTATACTGATATGAATGCTATCAGACGTGATGAGATTCCTGATAACATCCACTCAATCTTCGTTGATCAGTGGGATTGGGAGAAGGTTATCGAAAAGAAGGACCGTAATCTTGACTTCTTGAAGGCCACAGTTCGTGATGTTTACAAGGTTCTTCGCAAGACTGAGAAGTTCATGTCTATCCAGTATGACTATATAGAAGAGATCTTGCCTGATGAAATCTTTTTCATCACTACTCAGGAACTTGAGGATATGTTCCCTGACAACACTCCCAAGGAACGTGAATACTACATTGCCAAGGCTAAGGGCGCTGTATGTATCATGCAGATTGGCGATGAACTTGCTTCTGGCGACAAACACGACGGACGTGCTCCAGACTATGACGATTGGCAGTTGAATGCTGATATTATTGTTTACTATCCTATTCTTGATATAGCTCTTGAGCTTTCCAGCATGGGAATCAGGGTTGATGAGAAATCTCTTTTGTCACAGCTTGAAAAGGCCGGCTGCACAGAGAGAGCTAATCTCCCATTCCAGAAGGCTATTTTAGAAAAGGATCTTCCGTACACAATTGGTGGTGGTATCGGACAGTCCAGAATATGTATGTTCTTCCTTAGGAAGGCGCATATTGGAGAGGTTCAGTGCTCAATCTGGCCAGAAGAAATGGTGACTGAGTGCGACAAGAATGGAATTAAATTGCTGTAATATATAATTTTCGAACAAAACGGCGTATTCTGTGGTGATAATCGTCAGATAAATATTTTTTGCTCCTGTTAAGCTGGACACTTCGATGAGCCCAGAGCATCAATTTCATCGTGCAGAGGCACTCGAAATTGATTGGTCTCATCTACGTAGCTTAAAAAGTCGCAAAATAATATTCATCTATCCTCTTACTACCGCAGAATACGCCGTTTTGCTGATAGTGTATATATACCGATTATAATGTGTTTTTTGCTGATAGTGCGTATATACCAGTTGGTTTGTGCATTGCTAATATTTTTAAAATGAGATAAGTCTTTGAAGAAAAGGAGGAATGGTTTGAAGAATACACTCCATCAGATAATTGAAGATACGCCGCAGGTTAAGGCGGTGATTGTTGGGCTTAACACTAATAAGTCAGAGGATGAGTTTGAAAGGTCCATGAATGAGTTAAAAGAGCTGACTAAGGCTCTTGATATCAAAGTAGCCTGCACTACAACTCAGAATCTTCCAAGCCCAGACCGCAGCACCTATGTGGGAAGTGGTAAGGTCGAAGAAATAAAAGGCGCAATTGAGATGTTTGACGCCAGCATCGTTATTTTTAATGACGATATTTCCCCTATGCAGATCAGAAATCTGGAGAAGATACTAGACACCGAAGTTATCGACAGGACTGGGCTTATCCTGCAAATCTTTGCCCAAAGGGCCAAGACAAGGGAGTCTCGTCTTCAGGTTGAATATGCCCAGCTTCAGTACATGCTGCCAAGGCTTGTGGGAATGAGAAGTTCTCTTTCAAGGCAGGGCGGAGGAAGCGGAAGGCTCTCCAATAAGGGTTCAGGTGAGAAGCAGCTTGAGCTTGACAGAAGACGCATTGAGCACAGAATGGCTGAGCTTCGAAGAGAGCTAGAAGCTGTGGAAAAAGAGCGTGAGACTCAGCGCGGCAAGCGTATAGATTCGGGAATTCCCAAGATATCTCTTGTAGGATACACAAATGCCGGCAAATCCACGATCATGAATAATCTTCTTCGCCTCTATGGCGGCGAAGCCTTTGAAGATAAGCAGGTTCTGGAAAAAGACATGCTGTTTGCAACTCTGGATACTTCTGTCAGAAAGATAGCAGCTCCCGGGAAGAGACCATTTCTTTTGACAGATACCGTAGGTTTTATAAGTGAGCTCCCTCACTCTCTGGTCAAAGCCTTCCGTTCAACCCTGGAAGAAGCCAAGTACGCCGACATTATTCTAGAGGTCATTGATTTTGCTGATCCTGAATATCGTTTTCACATGGATGTGACCAGAGAAACCCTGGCAGAGATTGGCGCCGGAGACATTCCAGTTATCTATGTTTTCAACAAATCAGATCTTGTGCAGGATGAGCAGCGGGATAATGATCAGCTTGTTATGGATGTTCCAAGGACTGTGGATGACAGGGCCTACATCTGCGGCAAGGATCAGGGCAGCCTTGATACTCTTATCGATCTTATAGAGAAAAAACTTGGCGCAGACGATACTATGTGCGATATGCTCCTGCCCTACTCAGAGGGTGGTCTTCTTAATATGCTAAATGAAGCCGGCAAGGTTAAGGCCAGTGAATACCTGCCAGAAGGCGTCAAGGTCAGCGCAATGTTAAGCACCAAGGAATACGCCAGGTTTGCAGAATATATTATGTAGTTAGAAAAAAAGATTTGTTACCCCAAATTTGGTGAAAAAGGGTAACAAATCTTTTTTATTCATCAAATATTGAATTTGTTCTCAAAAATCAGGCATTTGCAGTCTGATGTTCTTTTCTCACACTCTTTTCAAGAGCTTCTGCCTTGATTCTGTGGAGAGCTACGCGAACTGCAGGAATTGCCATAACTGCAATTGTAAGAATGGCCTCTGCTCCGATGTAGGAAGCATTATAGGTAAGTGAATAACCAAGTGCTGATGAACCCTCTGGAGCGTAATCTGCAAAAAAGATCACACCTGACAAAACAGAGAAGACATATCTTCCGAAAATTCCTGCAAAGTAACCCTTGAGCATTCCAGCCTTGCTATTGTGGAAAAATCCAGCAAGACCAAGTGCGCCGAATGCAAGGATGTAATCGCACAGAAGCTGAGGAACGCTAATGATATATGGATCTGCGATCATCTGAAGAAGTCCATAGGCAAATGCTGCAGACAAGCTGACTCTTGGGCCATACAGATAACCAATATATGTTACAAAAAACATGCTAAATACTGTCAGTGAACCGCCCATTGGAAGCTTGAAAAGCTTGATGTTTGAAAGAACAAATGCAAGAGCAAGGCAAAGAGCTGACACTGTGATCTGCTTGACGCTCATCTTGCCTTTTCCATCAGCGTTTTTGAAAAAGCTGATAGTTGCAAAAGCTATAAGTGCAAGAACTACAACAAGTGCATATCCTCCCTTGGTGATATTGTAGTAAACATCTCCATCTTCAACTACTTTTTCTAAAAATAATCCCATTAAAAAATCCTCCCTAGATTTATCCGCATCCAGGGAGGAATCTTATATTCCCTTTAAGTTGTTCTGAGCAAATATACCTTTCGTAAATCTCTCCGACTTTGAAATTGTGATTCCAAACTCTCAGATTCATCTCAGTGATCACGCGAAAAACTTGTAATCAAGTAATTTACAATTATCAGAACATGTAGCTTCCCTACGCCGGCATTATCCGTGTCAGGTAATAAGGGTTAGACGCTTGTAGCGTTCAATCTCAGCATAGCTCCCCTAGCGGCTTTTTTTATTCTATTACATTAAACTCTTCTGCGCAGGGAATGTCAAGTGAGTAAAAAATACTAAATAAATTAGAATACTACTGATGTAATTATAGATAAAGGAGTTATCACACTAGTTTTTCTTAATTGATAAAGAATACCCAATAGAGTCAAGATATCTTATCACTGTGCATATAGTCCCACTTGCTCCATTTTCTATTCTGCTGATTGCCTGCTGGGATAGCCCGGACAAACGGCTTACGTCCTTTTGAGTGAGAGATTGCGCCTTTCGGGCATTGATCATTTCCTGTTTAAATGCCATTTCCGCTTTAAATAATTCGTGCTGCCTATTTAATTCCGCATCACTTGCAATAATCTCTTCTACCTTTTTTTTCTCTTGTTCATAACTACTCTTTACCAACATATCAATCACCTTACATAAGCCCTTCACGTTTAGCTCTAGATAAAGCCTTTTCGATTTCCTTTTTCTCTGCCTTACCTTTTTTCTTTTTACATATATGCAAAAAAGCCACGCCATTTGTGCTGATTACAATGTACATAATTCTTGTTTGAGATGCCTTTATTTCCCAAAGTTTCCCCCTAAGCTGACGTGTATTGAGTTTTTCAAAGGCATCTAGCCCACTTTCTCTTATTTCATTTCGTATATCATATAACTCTAGTCTTTCAGACGCGGGTAAAGAATCAATATAGTCGATTATCAGATTCTTCCCTCCCAAGGTCACATAATCAAATATTTCCATCCATATAAACAATACATCATTTTTGATGTATTATCAATCTCCTCTAGTATTTTAGACAATCCACCCACCTATAGGGATCAAAGACATGCGTCTAGTTCTGAAAATAGCGCATTTTAAGAAAGGCACAGATAAGCCACATCTCATGACAAGTGCGCAAAAAAGTAGTTCCCGCTACTTAACTCGCTGCCGTCATCAATGGCACGTGCATGGACTCTTAAGGATAATCCCTATAGGTCAAGTGTTTGAAGATACTAATCATGCAAGAATTCTTGTTCAAGGAAGTTCCAGCGAATTAGACACGCTGTCTGCATAATTAGTTGCTTAGAATAAAGCTGAAGTTTAGTAATAAGTATTTAATGCAAATTTATTTTCTGCAAATAGATCTTTGACACATTAGTACAAACGCAATCGCTCCTTCAAAGCATCCTGTAATGTTTGAGAGAAGTTGATTCCTGCAGCAGTTGCGGCATCATTAAGCCATGCTGGAATAGATAAAGTCTTTTTTACAGCCATATTATTCAAAGTATGTCTATATGCTACTGTATCCACGCTGATCAAAGATGAAAACTCACCCCTCTTCATTTTCAACGATAAAATGTTAGATGGCATAGGAATCTCGCGCTTATTATCTTCATAGTGAACTAGCATAATTGCCAAAGCATCATTAGCCATTTTTAAAGCATCCGCCAAATCATCTCCCGAAGAAAAACACCCATTCACATCTGGAAATCGGACTGAAAAACCATTTTCTCCTTCTGGAGTAAAAATTGCTGGAAATATATATTTTGCCATTGTTGTTCCTCCTCGTCTTTATAAAAGTCCTGCTGCCCTAAGAATACTTTTGGCAGTTCCACTTGCCAGTTCTCTACTAGGGTGCCTTGGTATAGTAAACTCTATTCCATTGTCTGGATTAATCCAGATATCATGCTCAGCACCATGTCTTAATATATAACAATTTGTTTTTCTTTTTATTTTTCTGACTATCTCAGATACAGTTGCCATATTACTCCTTAATAGTATACGTAATTAATACGTATGTCAATTTCCTTAATCTTTTAGACAATCCACCAACCTATAGGGATCAAAGACATGCGTCTATTGCCAAAATAGCGCACTTAAAGAAAGGCACAGATAAGCCACATCTCGTGACAAGCGCGCAAAAGTAGTTCCCGCTACATATGTCGCTGCCGTCATCAATGGCACGTGCAAGGACTCTTAAGGATAATCCCTATAGGTCAAGTGTTTGAAGATACTAATCATGCAAGAATTCTTGTTCAAGGAAGTTCCAGCGAATTAGACACGCTGTCTGCATAATTAGTTGCTTAGAATAAAGCTGAAGTTTTAAAATTTTAATATCTCAAAACCACTTGCGTTAGAATAACAGCAAATAATAATTCTGTAAATAGTTTTTTGACAACATTAATAAAATCGCAAGGAAATCTTAAGAAAATCGCAAGAATTTGACGGAATACGGTGGTTTTGCAGACTGTATTACATAATAATCTTGCAATTAAAACTTTTTTATGACAATTTTGATAAATAATCATCTGATCAGTGTCTCCATAGAGCATCCAAGAGCCTTGGAAAGCTGGTATAAGGTCGCGCCTTGTGTCTTGTGGATATCTCTCTGCCCCTGCTCAAAGAGCTGTATCTGCCTAAGTGGCACTCCTGATTTTTCAGCCAGAGCTTTCTGGGATAATTCCGCATACATCCTAAGGCGCTTAAGAGCACTCTCTTCTCCACTGGTCTTGCACTTCTCATCCATGATTTCGACAAATAAAGAAATATCAGCCTCGTGAAGCGTGTCGTACATTCCATACAGCATATCTACAGGCACATGCTCATCAATTGATTTGAAACTCATTCCAGAAATCCACTGGTAATACGCAAGTGCCCATCCAATCCAATACTCCCTGGACTTATCAAGATACATTACATCTTCCATTTCTATGCGCCTGTCTGAACTTCTCTCGATAACTTCCCTGGCTACTTCGCAGCCATTTTTACCAGCAACATATGTGGGATTTCCAATTTCAAACTGGCTATTCATGCCACTTACCATAAACATGTCATAGAACGCCCGTAGCGTTAGGCCAATAGTATTGACCGCATAGTCAAACATATCTCCCATAACACGTTGTGCCAGTGGCAAGTACATTTCATCATAAGCGCAGCATTTCATCAGGCACACCTCCCCTCATTATGTCGAGAATATAGATTTCATCCATCAATCTGGCCGAAGGCCTCAGCTCCTGATACTGGCTTCTGGCCTTTTTATCTCTGCTTATCATTTTATTAAAATACAGGTTGCACTCAGCTTTCTCGTAACTCACAAATCTGATGCTGTCGAAGGCTCTTTTGCTCTTAAGGACAATCTGATCATTAAGCTCTCCAAGCCTCATTGCTCTGCTCAATTTCTGTAGAGAGATAGTTCCCATAATAAAATCCTGAACAAATGAAAAATAGGAATCATCTGCGCGATACCCTTTTATCACGTCAAATCCAGAGATATCCACAAGATATTTTTCCTGCAAAAAAATCTTGGCTTCCTCCGCTATGCTCTTCCTCTGCCAATAGCCTCGGTATTTGGTCAAAAGAGCTAGCCAATTCAGAATATTGTAATCCTCATTCAGATTACAAAAAGATAGGCCTTCTGTTTCAAGTTCATAGCAATTAGAGAATCCGTCAGCGTTTCGTTTACATGCCCATTCCTTGGACAATTCCTTGTCCTCAGTGCAGTAAAAGCCCTTCCCATAATCATTACCTGCGTTGCCAACACCATATACAGGATTATATATAATATTCTCAGAACCGTGATATAAAACCATAATAACCTCGCACAGAACAAAGTGTCGCTAACGACTCTTTCGCGCCCGAGCGGTATTGCGAAGCAATAAACTTCATATCCGCGAGGTGCGCATCCACAGTGGAACGTTTTTTATGATATAGGAATTTCGGAGAAATTTCCTCATATCATAAAAATATCGCTGTAGAGACACTTTTATTATATCTCTACAGCGATACATTTTCAAACTATTATCACATTACAGCCTCAATATCATTTCATTTACTGTTACAGTTCAGACCCTAGCTTGAGATGAGAAGACCGGTAGACTACACTTGATTCATCAAGTCGATCTACCGGCCTTTTGTCTATCGAAGATCTTCGATACGCTGTCATATACGCTGGATTCTGAATCCTGTCTTAATGACAGAAGCATGCTCATGCTCTGACAAAGGTAATCAATGCTCGCATCCGAGCGGAAACTCATGACTTGGTGTTGCTTGCGTTTATAGGCACGCAAAAGACGTTCCGCCATGTTATTGTTGTGCGGAACTCTTATATCATGTAAAAATAGCAGATGGCTGGATTTATACTTCGCCATGTGTCTGTATAAGTTATAGCCTTCCCTATAGTATTTACTGGGTGGAATGTATTCGTATTCTTCTCGGGCTTCTTCCAGGATGCTGTCATATCTTTCTTCAAATGCCATGACAGTTTTTTCATCAAATCCTGTGGTTTCATCAATGCCATTTCGGTAATGAACCATTTCCCGCAGAAGTTTATACATCTTCTTATTCCATTCCCGATCAGGCTCATTCTGTATGC
>NZ_FMVS01000008.1 GCF_900102515.1 Butyrivibrio sp. INlla14 | reverse complement strand
TAAGTAACCTCGCCGTTTTCTTTTAATTATAATGGAAAAGCCCAGCAATTAATAGCCTTAATTTAATTAAATATCAATTAGACAAGACACTAGAAAACAGTATTCATCAATTTTTCTACAAAAGTAAACATCTTCATCTTCAGATAACTGCTCAGGGGCTATATACATTTCTGGAAAAACTATAACCCAGTTCATTTTCCCAAACTTTTGCATATTTTCAATTCTAGTAAATCCGCCTATAGCTCGTTGAAATGATTCTGATTTTAACAATGCTTCTATTGATTCATTAACACTACTTGTAAATTTTTCTATTCTTTCTCTTATCGCATCTAGCTCTTCAAATGACATATCTTCTCCTTTAGTTGCACATTCACCTTCATCAGCTAATTCCTAGCTGAACTACGCAATTTTAATTATAAAACAATTGATTCAATAATTCTGAAATAATAACAAAAAGACCCACCGATCCGCGATCATGTGAGTCGATTTTTCAGGAAACAAACCACCTAAATACTATTTTATCTAGATGGCTTCGTTTACTTTTTTACATAAAAGTAGGGAGCCTAAACAGACTCCCTACACGATATATACCTTTATTTCAAGCGTTTCCGGAATCTTAAAAGCATTGCCTGGATAGTAAAACTCTGATGTCTGCTTTATGAAATCCTTAGGGATATCAAAGGTTCCGACGAAATAGGCATTATCAATTATTTTCCGCTGGCTATAGCAGCCTGAGCAGCAGCAAGTCTAGCAACAGGTACACGGAATGGTGAACATGATACATAATCAAGACCAATCTTGTGGCAGAACTCAACAGATGAAGGATCTCCACCGTGCTCACCACAGATACCAACATGAAGCTTAGGATTAACTGGCTTACCAAGCTTAAGTGACATCTCCATAAGCTTACCAACACCTGTCTGGTCAAGCTTAGCAAATGGATCGTTCTCGAAGATCTTTGTGTCATAGTAAGCATTGAGGAACTTACCAGCATCATCACGAGAGAATCCGAATGTCATCTGTGTAAGATCGTTTGTACCGAAGCAGAAGAAGTCAGCTTCCTTAGCGATCTCATCAGCTGTAAGAGCAGCTCTAGGGATCTCGATCATTGTACCAACTTCATACTCAAGCTTAGCGCCTGCAGCAGCGATCTCGGCATCAGCAGTCTCAACAACTACCTTCTTAACATACTTAAGCTCCTTAACCTCACATACAAGTGGGATCATGATTTCAGGCTTAACATTCCAGTCAGCGTGTGCCTTCTGAACTTCAAGAGCTGCACGGATAACAGCCTTAGTCTGCATCTTAGCAATTTCAGGATATGTAACTGCAAGACGGCATCCTCTGTGACCCATCATAGGGTTGAACTCGTGAAGTGAGTTGATGATAGCCTTGATCTCGTCTACGCTCTTATGCTTAGCATCAGCAAGCTTCTTGATCTCGTCTTCTGTTGTAGGAACGAACTCGTGAAGAGGTGGATCAAGGAATCTGATTGTAACTGGGCATCCCTCAAGAGCTTCATAGAGCTGCTTGAAGTCGTTCTGCTGGTAAGGAAGAATCTTCTCAAGAGCAGCTTCTCTCTCTTCTACTGTATCTGAGCAGATCATCTCACGGAATGCAGCAATTCTGTCTTCCTCGAAGAACATGTGCTCTGTACGGCAAAGACCAATACCCTCAGCACCAAGCTCTCTAGCCTTCTTAGCATCAGCAGGTGTATCAGCATTTGTACGAACCTTGAGCTTTCTGAACTCATCAGCCCATGCCATGATACGTCCGAACTCACCAGCGATCTGAGCATCAACTGTTGCGATCTGACCATCATAGATGTTACCTGTTGTACCATCGATTGAAATGAAGTCTCCCTCGTGGAACTCTTTTCCAGCAAGTGTGAACTTCTTGTTCTCTTCGTCCATGTTGATGTCGCCACAACCTGATACGCAGCACTCACCCATACCACGAGCAACAACAGCAGCGTGTGATGTCATACCACCACGAACTGTAAGGATACCCTGAGCAGCCTTCATACCTGTGATATCTTCTGGAGATGTCTCAAGACGAACAAGAACTACCTTCTCTCCTCTTGCAGTCCATTCAACAGCGTCATCAGCTGTGAATACAACCTTACCGCAAGCAGCTCCAGGTGAAGCACCAAGACCCTTTCCGATAGGTGTTGCAGCCTTAAGAGCAGCAGCATCAAACTGAGGGTGAAGAAGTGTATCAAGGTTTCTAGGATCGATCATTGCTACAGCTTCTTCTGGAGTCTTGTGTCCCTCATCAACGAGGTCACAAGCAATCTTAAGAGCAGCAGGAGCTGTTCTCTTACCATTACGGCACTGAAGCATGTAAAGCTTCTTGTTCTCAACTGTGAACTCCATATCCTGCATATCATGGTAGTGATTCTCAAGAGTCTCACAAACCTTGATGAACTCTGCATATGCTTCTGGGAATTCCTTCTCCATCTGAGCGATTGGCATAGGTGTACGAACACCAGCAACTACGTCCTCACCCTGAGCGTTGATAAGGAACTCACCCATAAGCTTATTCTCACCTGTTGCAGGGTCACGTGTGAAAGCAACACCTGTACCAGACTCATTGTTAAGGTTACCGAATACCATAGGCATTACGTTAACAGCTGTTCCCCATGAATAAGGGATATCGTTATCACGACGATATACGTTAGCACGAGGGTTATCCCATGAACGGAATACAGCCTCGATAGCAAGCTTGAGCTGCTCTACAGGATCTGAAGGGAAGTCCTTGCCAAGCTGCTTCTTGTACTCAGCCTTGAACTGTTCAGCAAGTTCCTTAAGATCTGCTGCTGTAAGGTCAACGTCGAACTTAACACCCTTCTTCTCTTTCATTGCATCGATAAGCTGCTCGAAGTACTTCTTACCAACTTCCATAACAACGTCTGAGAACATCTGGATGAAACGACGATATGAATCATATACGAAACGCTCGAATGCAGGATCAGGATTGCCCTTGATCATAGCTGCAACAACGTCATCATTAAGACCAAGGTTAAGGATTGTATCCATCATACCAGGCATTGATGCACGAGCACCTGAACGAACTGATACAAGAAGTGGATTCTGAAGATCACCAAACTTCTTTCCGTTAAGCTCCTCCATCTTTTTAACGCCTTCCATAGCCTGAGCCATGATCTCGTCATTGATCTTACGACCATCTTCATAATACTGTGTGCAGGCCTCTGTTGTGATTGTGAAGCCCTGTGGTACTGGAAGGCCAATGCTTGTCATCTCTGCAAGGTTAGCACCCTTACCACCAAGAAGGTTACGCATTGTCATGTTACCTTCACTGAACATATAAACCCACTTGTTCGCCATGTTTTCTACCTTTCCTGCTACGCCTCTAAATTACGTAGCACCTTTCAAATTGAAATTTATTATAATCACTGTATTTAATACATGTAATTATCCAAGTTAAGCTTTTGGACCACCTGCTGGAACAAAGCTGTCGAAAATGAAGATATCAAAATTCTTCCTGGCTCTTAAAAGTTCCTCTTCACTTTTTATGGTCCATGCTGCGGCAACGTTGCCATAAAAGCGTCTGCAGATTCTTCTAGAAACGCAGCCCGCATATTTGTGATTAAATGCCACAAAATCAGGTCTTGTCAAAAAGTTAAATAACAGATTAGTAAGGACAAAATATAGCGGTCCCTTAAATTCCTGCGGCTTATCTCTGTGGAACGCATCGGATAACTGTCCTCTGAACACTTCAGGATGATTCTTCCTATACCACATAACGCCTAAAGGATTAAAGCTTTCTATGCAGTACACTCCATTATAATTTCTAAGGAGTTCATCCGCTTTTGGGCATACCGACAAGTCCTTTAGCTCAATCTTGAGTTCCACAATAAGAGGAATTTTACCATTAACCATATTAAGAAACTCCTCAAATTTTGGGATTTTCTCATCAGAATCAAGTAAATGAAAATTCATAAGTTCATCGTATGTGTAATCGATAACCTTACCCTTGACTCCATAGCTTCCGTCCTCATTACGAACGGCATCTGATGGTATCTGGCCCTCAGGATATCTGGCAACTCTTGCCAACGTAAAATCATGGAAAATAACTGGAACCCCATCCTTGGTGAGCTGTACATCGCACTCGATGCCATAGCCGCCATCAACAGCCTTCTTAAAAGCGGCCATTGAATTCTCAGGTGCATTGCTCCTATTATCATGTAGTCCCCTATGAGCATATAAAACACCTGTAAACGGTTTTCTGGAAGGCTTATTCACCACTCTTGGCATTATCATCAGTAAATACAAAACAAAAGATATAACAATAACAAAGCCAAAAATCTTAATAATCAGCATCTAAATCACTTCCTAAAACCAATCTGCGGACAATCTACGTTAAAAATCTAACACAGATTGTCCGCTAAATATTTTACAGCCTTAAAACATATAACGCAACTAAATTTTCTATAAAAGTAATTCTGTATATTAATAATCAGTCATCTACATCAAAATTATCAATGATTTTCCCCTTTTTAGGAGGTTTCACGTCTCCGTGTTTTACCATCAGCATTGTGCAGAAGGCAAGTGCTGAAAATATGAACGCATAAGGGAAAAGAGTCCTATAGGAAATATGCTCCAGTAAAAATCCAGAGAATATAGGTGTAAACACCTGTGCTGCCATGGAAAATGTATAGTAAGTTCCAGTGAACTTGCCTATTTCTCCAGCTTTACTCATCTCTACAACCATAGGATAGGAATTTACATTTATAGCTGCCCAGCCTATTCCTACAAGTGCAAAAAAGATATTGATAGAAGCTGAAAAATGAGGGTAAAGCCCGGTTATCACATAACTTGCTGCCATGAGAGAAATACCGATGAGTATTGTCTTCTTTCTGCCAATTTTCCTTGATACATAAGCAATAGGAATATAGCTAAGCGTAGCAGCAACCGTTGCTACTAAAAGACAGGTAGCGTAAGCATTATCGTGAAGGTCCCACACTTCTCCAACAAATCTTGAAAAGGCTGTTGTTACGGCATTGTAGGCTGTGAACCACAAAAAGACTGATACTAGCAAAAACCACAGACTTCTCTTTACCTCTTTAGGCATCATTTTGGTCACTGTGCCTTCCTCAAAGCGCTCAGTATTGTCAGTCTTATCCTCCTTGGCATCATTATCAAAAGTATCGCCAAGAGAGTGAAGTCCCCCCTCCTTATGTATTTCTTCCTTTATTTTGTTCTCTTTTATCGTAAGGAAAACTACCAGAACTGAAACAAGCATAAAAAGCACAAGACTCAGCATTAGTGGAATGTAGTTAGTCTGCGCAGGATTTTCAGCCTCTTTCAAAAGGACCTTGATCATTACGAGAATGTAGATTCCACCTATTGTTCCCATAAGATTTATAATAGCATTAGCTGTACTTCTCTGAGGTGCAGGTGTCAGGTCAGGCATCAGTGAAACTGCAGGTGATCTGTATATACCCATAGAAATCAGGAGTAAAAGAAGTACTCCGACAAACAAGGCTATATAGCCACTTGGCCTTGCCACTGTAATAAGTATTGTCAAAAGTATCGTTGAAACAATAGTTCCAACTACTATGTAAGGCATTCTCTTACCATATTTAGTATCTGTACCATCAGAAAGAGTTCCAAATAATGGCAAAAGAAACAGTGCAAGCACGTTATCAAGAGCCATTACAACTCCAGTAAGTGTCTCCCCCAGGCCAAATGAATATTTAAGTATCTTGGGAATCTCGTTGTCATAAAACTGCCAGAATGCACAGATAGACATGAATGCAAAGCCAATCAGAATAGTTCTTTTTGTGTTAAGTTTCATACTGTAATCCCCCAAAAATATTGATATAGTAATACTACTACAAAATGAAGTATGTTATAATGTTTTTCGTGCTATATTTTGAAAATAATTCTATGAGAGGTCTTTAAATGTCTTTTACAGTATTTGCGGATGGTTGTGCTAATCTTCCACAGAAAATTGCCAATGAAATTGTGATCTTACCATGTGACTACATGGTTAATGGTGTAAATACCACCTATAGCGGTGATATCGATAACTTTGACGGACACACATATTATGAAGGTCTAAAAAATGGAAACGAGATCAAGACAAGTCTTTTAAACACACAACTCTTTCTCGACTATTTCACCCCCTATGCCAAAGATGGTAAGGATATAATCTACATAGCCATGAGTTCAGGAATAAGCGGAACCTACAACGCTGCAATCAGCGCTGCTAACGAGCTTATGGAAGAATACCCTGATTGTTTCATCCATATCGTAGATTCTCACGGTTGCGGTTTTGGTAACGGTATCCTGGCTCTCAAGGCTGTAGATCTAAACAGAGCAGGTGTAGATTCAAAAGAAGCTGCCAAACTCCTTGACGAAGCTGTTCCTCATGCTGATCAATATTTTACTGTAGATGATCTTAATTTCTTAAAGAGAACAGGGCGAGTTAGCGGTGTAACAGCCAGCATTGGAACTATCCTCAATATCAAACCCATTCTCTTTGGAGACAGCACAGGTCACATCATATCCTGTGACAAGGTAAGAGGACGTAAGGCTGCAATAGCAGCTCTTGCCAGAAAATACTCTGAAAAGCGCATGAAATGTGATGATCAGAGGGTTTTCATATCTCACGGAGATTGCATTGACGATGCCAATAAGCTCTGTGAAATGGTTAAAGAGATAAATCCCAAGGCAGAAGTTACTATCTGTATGCACGAGCCATTTTCAGGATCCCATGTAGGCCCTGGTATGCTTGGTCTATTCTTCTGGGGAATAGAACGCTAAAAGAAAAAGTCTGAGATTTGATAATGCAAATCTCAGACTTCTTTTTTATCATTTAACAAATCCTGAATACTTTCCCAGTCAAGCTTTTTCAGATAGTATTCAATCTTTTCTGTCCTTTCCTTCTCATCTTCCGGAAGTTTATACTTTTTTAATCCCTCGATGATCATTTCCACGGAATCATAGTCCATCATAGGTGCAACTTCTCTAAGGGCTCTATATGCATCATCAATAATTTCCCTGCTTGCAAGCGGCCTTAGCTTTATTCCATCAAGAGAAATACTACTGATATCAGAAAGCTTATTGCTATAGCTCCTATAAAGCTCTAAAAGCTCTCCCGTCTTTTCCTTTATAACATCTATCTCTCCTGATTCGCCCGCCAGTTCAAGCTTTTTAGATAGTTCTGACAGCCTATGGGCACCAATGATCCTTGATGTACTCTTTAGTGAATGGACTTTCATCGTATAAAGCTGGTAGTCTTCACTTGTCAGCGCATCCTCTATCTCTTTTGCCTTATCATCAATACTTCTTAAAAAGGTTTTCAGAAATTTGACAAAAGAATAAGTACTACCACAAAAATCCATTCCTTCCTGTATTGAAATTAAACCTTCTTTATCAGGTTTTATCAGTTCTTCTGGAATCTTCTCAGAAATATTTCTTCCAGTTAGTCCTTCTTCCACTTTTAAGCTCCAACTTTCCTTCTTACCTATTAACAAAGAACTTGCTCACGGTATTTACAATCTCATTTTTACCGCTTGTCTTGAGTACATAGCCCTCTGGTTTAAGAGCAAGAACACTCATAACGCTTTCCTTATCATCTTTTCCAGTTAGGAATATCACAGGTATTTCCTTGGTCTCCTCATCACTCCTAAGCATTTCAAGCACCTGAGGGCCATCAGTAACAGGCATCTCATAATCAAGAAGGATCAGATCAACTTTATTACTGCCAAGCCATTTTATAGCCCTAAGTCCAGAATTAGCCATTGAAACCTTGTAAGTATCCTTGAGCCATTCTCTCACAAGTCCCATATAGTTTGGATCATCGTCTACAATGAGAATGCTCTTTTTCAACTCACCTTCTGCAACCATGTTAAAGTAAAGGCTCACATCAGAGATGAATGCACCATAATCAAGTGGTCTTGTAAAAATCTTATAGATGATATGTGGCGGGAAATTGTCTACAACATCCTTAGTATCTGTCACGTCGCCAATAATAGCCATCTGCTTGTTGTTATCAGAGAGCTTATCTCGAAGGAAGGTTGCCACCTCACCATCAATTCTCTCTCCAACTTCCATGTAATAGATCACAAGCGAGCAATCATGCCAGAGCTTATTTATTTCATTAACTTGAGAAACCGCAAAGAAAGTCTCAATCCCGGCATCCCTTAGCTTGCCCATAAGGACCTTGATTATAAAGGTCTCCTTGCCTCCTATGATCAATATCTTATTATCTTTACCATAAAGCATGTCGTTCTCCCACATATAAGTCATAAGATTACAATAGCGGAAATTCACCAATACCCTATAATAATTATACCATCCAATCGTTATATTATGGTTAAATTATTTTATAATATTTCATAAGATGACTTTAATGCACGGGATGAACCTCGGCATCCTTGGGAAGATTTTCGTTTTTTGCGCCGCTCTTTTCTCTGGCAATATCCATATAATCAGCAAGAATAGTATATACGTCTGCTCTGTTTGCGATGTCTAAAGCCTTAACATTTTCTTTCTTGATAATTCCAAGTTTCTTTGCCTCATTCACATAATCCTCTTCAAAACGTGCAGTTTCTGTATCTTTGAAAGTGCCCCTTTGAATCTCCTCATATCTTTTTATGATATACTTTGCAAGCTCCCCATATGTAAGAGGGTCATCCGGCCTAAACAGTGAGTTATCTTCATCTTTGTCATCAATATATCCAGCATCTATAAGGGCCTGCACATATCCGGAAATCCACTCATCAACCTTAATATCCTTATATTTCTTTTTATAAGGACGTACTCCGGACATTCTGAATGCATTAAACATCACCATTAAAAGCTGTCCCTTGGGCATCGCATCATAGGGATGAAGGTACATTACACATGGATCTAAAAGCCCATATTTAAAGGCTCTTCTAAGGCCGTCATATTCTGGAATCCCATCAATGTCAAGATAAGGTGGTTCAATCTCAAAGGGACTCTTTAGCGGAAGCTCTTTTGGAATATCCTTTGTGTCCTGGCAAGGAGTAGGAACAGGTAAAATAGTATTTTTGATCAGAGGAAGTTCTCCTCCCACCTGCCTTACAAACATATCCGCTATCATAAGTGCGCCATACTCATTGGTATGAGTTATATCACCTTTTATAAAATAGTCTTTTGCATTATCCGAAAGTTCTATCCACTTCCTCATTGTTTCTTCATGAAGATCAGCAAACAGGATTTTCTGTTCTACAGCCACTTCTTTTGCTGCATCAGCATATTCCTGTAAAAGAGAATAATATAAAGGCATGGATAGTTCCTGAGCTTCAGCCTTGGACAACTTCAGCGGCACACGGCTTATAGGTGAGCATATGATCGGAGTCACACCTCTTAATCTTACTTCACTGGCAAAGCGCCTAAGATTCTGAGCATATCCGCCTCTGGCGCCCAGATTTCTTCGCTTCTGGTCATTGTGTCCAAACTGGATTATAAAAAAATCACCTTTCTTCATGAATTCCAGCGAAATAGCATAATGACCGTCGTCCCGGAAGCAATTTGTGGTCATCCCGGAATGGGCCATATTACAGACGGCTGCCTTATCTACATATCTTGATAGAATCTGAGCCCAGCCAGCACAGCTTCCATAAGGGTAATACGGAATACCTGCATTTTGATCAGTTAAAGTAGAATCCCCTGCAATCCATATGACAGGAACATCCTTTCTGGCAACATTTAGAGAAATCTCTGGCGAGCCCTGTTTTCCTAGTTCATTGGAATCCACCCCTGCAATACTAACGAAAACGAATTTATCGTTACATCTCCTTGGAGAAAGCGCAGGAATATAGGGCGTTACGGCCTGGTAAAAAGTCTTTCTATATGTTTCTCCACTCTTTAATATGATATCTGTGTCAATCAGGTTTCTTCTTCCAGCAAAAAGAGTAAGCTTCCTCTCTCCTTCTCCTGCCTTTATAGTAACCGTCACTTCATAGGTTCCAAATTCGGGAACCTCTAATCTAAAAACTGTGACGTTTCTTTCTCTGTCTTCTCCGTCTTTTTTCTGGTCAGTTATTTTTTCAAACTTTCTATAGTTCCAACCACCATTTTTAAGCGCAGCCTCTGCGTCAGTCATATATTTATCTTCAATATCTTCCTGTCTTACGATAGTAAACCCTTGTTCCATGATATCTCCCATATTTGATCTTTTATGATTTACTAAAAATCTTACTACAATTGGCTTTATTCAGATACTTCTTTTGATGCGATTACTGGTCGATTTTGCCCATTTATATTTCTTTTTCTCTTATTAATGAAGATATATTGCATTTTAAAAAATATTCCAATATAATACGAACTGTTGCAAAGAATAGATTTTTTATGTGAGGTTATTTTTAATGATTAGTGCAAATAACGTAACCTTAAGAGTTGGTAAAAAGGCTCTTTTTGAAGAAGTTAACATCAAATTCACACCTGGTAACTGCTATGGTATCATCGGTGCCAATGGTGCTGGTAAATCAACATTCCTTAAGATCCTGTCAGGTCAGATAGAGACTACAAACGGAGATGTTGTTATTTCTGACGGCGAGCGTCTCTCATTCCTTGAGCAGGATCACTTCAAATATGATGACAATGTTGTACTTGATACAGTAATTGCAGGTAACGCGCGTCTGTTCGAGATCAAGAATGAGAAGGATGCAATCTATGCCAAGGAAGATTTCACTGATGAGGACGGAATCAGAGCCAGTGAGCTCGAGGCAGAGTTTGCTGAAATGAATGGTTGGGAAGCTGAATCAGATGCTGAGTCTCTTCTTAATGGCCTTGGAATTGATACTGAATTCCATTATAAGCTTATGAAAGAGCTTGATGGTGCTCAGAAGGTCAAGGTTCTTCTTGCAAGAGCTCTTTTTGGTAACCCAGATATCCTTCTTCTGGATGAGCCTACAAACCACCTTGATCTTGATGCTATTGCATGGCTTGAGGAGTTCCTTATCAACTTTGAGAACACTGTCATCGTAGTATCTCATGACCGTTATTTCCTCAATAAGGTTTGCACTTATATTGCAGATATAGATTATGGCAAGATCCAGCTCTATGCTGGTAACTATGATTTCTGGTATGAATCAAGTCAGCTCATGATCCGCCAGATGAAGGAAGCCAACAAGAAGAAAGAGGAACAGATCAAGGAACTTAAAGAGTTCATCGCTCGTTTCTCTGCTAACGCAAGTAAGAGTAAGCAGGCTACTTCCAGAAAGAAAGCCCTTGAAAAGATCGAGCTTGATACCATCAAGCCTTCAAGCCGTAAATATCCATATATCGATTTCAGACCTGATAGAGAGATTGGTAACGAAGTTCTTACTGTTGAAGGCCTTTCCAAGACTATCAATGGCGAGAAGGTTCTCGATAACATATCTTTCGTTGTACAGCGCGAGGACAAGATTGCTTTCGTTGGTGGTAACGAGCTTGCCAAGACTACTCTCTTCCAGATTCTTACTGGCGAGCTTGAGCCAGATGAAGGAACTTACAAGTGGGGTGTAACAACATCACAGGCTTACTTCCCCAAGGATAATACTAAAGAGTTCGACAATGACTACACTATCACAGAGTGGCTTACAGGATATTCTGAGATCAAGGATGCAACTTATGTAAGAGGCTTCCTTGGACGTATGCTCTTTGCTGGTGAAGACGGAGTTAAAAAGGTTAAGGTTCTCTCCGGTGGTGAGAAGGTTCGATGCCTTCTTTCCAAAATGATGATAAGCGGCGCTAACTGCCTTATCTTCGATGAACCAACTAACCACCTTGATATGGAATCAATCTCCGCTCTTAACGACGGAATGATAAAATTCCCAGGTGTTGAATTGTTTGCCTGCCGTGACCATCAGGTTGTACAGACAACTGCTAACAGAATCATGGAAATCCTTCCAGATGGATCACTTATTGATAAGCGTTCAACATATGATGAGTACCTTGAAAATGATGAAATGGCTAGAAAGCGTACAGTATACAACACTGCCGCCGATGAAGATGAGGACGACTGATAATACCCACTTATGTGGATACTATAAAATTTAAGTTACATTACGGAGGAGTTTTAGCATGCAGGAATTTAAGCCAGTAAAAGAAGGAAAAGTACGTGAGATCTACGATATAGGTGAGAACCTTATAATGGTAGCCACCAATAGAATCTCCGCTTTCGATGTGATCCTTAAGAATAAGGTTTCCAAGAAAGGCGCAGTACTTACACAGATGTCAAGATTTTGGTTCGACTACACCAAAGACGTTGTAAACAACCACATGGTCAGCGTAGATAATGCTGATATGCCAGAGTTTTTCAGAACACCTGATTTTACAGGTAATAGCATGCTTTGCAAAAAGCTTAGAATGATTCCTGTTGAGTGTATTGTTCGAGGCTATATTACAGGAAGCGGCTGGAAGAGCTACCAGGAAAATGGCACTGTATGTGGCATTAAGCTTCCAGAGGGACTTAGAGAATGCGACAAGCTTCCTGAACCCATCTACACACCTAGTACTAAGGCTGAGATTGGCGATCACGATGAGAATATCGATTTTGAGCGCAGCATTGAGGTCCTTGAAAAAGAATTCCCAGGTCACGGCGAGTACTACGCTACCAAGATCAGAGACTACACAATTGCTCTTTACAAGAAATGTGCTGACTACGCTCTGACTCGCGGTATTATAATTGCTGATACCAAGTTCGAGTTTGGTGTAGATGAAAAGGGTGAAGTTGTTCTTGCAGATGAAATGCTCACTCCTGATTCATCAAGATTCTGGCCAGTAGAAGGCTACGAACCAGGTCATGACCAGCCATCCTTTGACAAGCAGTTCGTTCGTAACTACTTGAAAGCTCATCCAGAATGTGATTACAATCTTCCTCAGGATGTAATTGACAAGACCATTGATAAATATCTTGAAGCTTACAAGCTTCTTACAGGTAAGGAATTAGAAGCCTAAATTAAAGGGCGGTTCTCTTTTTTAGAGAGCCGCCCTTTTCTATCCATATTTTTACTTATACTGCTTCTGTTCTATACTGTTGTCTTTATAGCACCTCTGATAATTTAATCCTTAAAGAATTCCATATCAGAGCTTAGCTTATCAGCAATTTCCTTGAGGGTATTAGCTGAAGAAGCAAGGGTTGTAACTGTAGCAGACAATTCCTGCATAGAAGCTCCTGTTTCCTCTGAGGATGCAGCATTTTCTTCTGAAATAGCTGAAAGAGAACTCATGGCATCTGCAACCACGTTCTTGGCATTTACGCAGGTTCCTGCGTCTGTCTCGATACTCTTTACTCCAGTTACTGTAGATGCTATATCACCTATCATTGCGTTTACGCTATCAACTGTAGCTCCAAGGACCTGTGCCTGCTCTTCGTTGCCCTTTTGAACCTCAGCTGCCATTTCAACTGCAGCCTGAGACGATGTCAAAAGTTCATCCATCTCTTTTCTGATCTCATCAGCCATAAGCCTTGAATTCTCAGCAAGAGTTCCAATCTCTCCTGCAACAACCGCAAAGCCCTTGCCGGCCTCTCCTGCTCTAGCAGCCTCAATACTTGCATTAAGAGAAAGAAGATTTGTCTGTGTTGCTATTGAGGTAATTCCCTCAACCTTTTCATTGATGCTCTCTACGGCCTTGCTTGTTGCACCAATCTTTTCAGTAATCTGAGCAATTTTTTCACTCATGCTCTGGCTTGACTCCTGAAGGTCAGACAAGGACTGAGCCGAATCTGTGCTGACAGACTGCATTCTTCCAGCAAGTCCTGAAAGATCATCTGTGCTTGCCTGTACATTTCCTGTAGCTACATCAATTTCACCAACGCTTTCTGTTACGCTTTGGATTTCATCAGCCTGCTGAGTAGCACCAGAAGCAATTTCCTGAACAGCTGTTGACACATCATCTGCTGTCTGTGAGATCTGATCTGCTGTCTCTGCAAGATCTTCAGATGACTTGTGAACAGCAACCGCTGACTCCTTGATATTCTTAACTATATCATCAAGAACACTCAGTACTGAGTTTGTATTGTTGACCATATCTCCAAACTCATCTTTTCTGTTTTGGAATTTCTCTATATTGACAAACCTACCCTCTGCCAGATGTGAAAGTGCTGTGTTAACTTCGTTAAGAGGTTCTGTAAAGGATTTAGCCATAAGAAATGAAATTACCGCAGCAATTACGGCCATGATAACACCAACTATAACTATGATATAAGCACTTCTCTGGGCGGATGCCATGGTTGCGTTGTAATCAGATGATACAACAACAATCCATCCTGTATTTGGCTCCTGCCTATAAGAAACAATCAGCTTTTCATCTCCATTAGAGACATATGTTCCAGATGTAGTTCCAGCACTTACGCTCTTAAAGAAATCTCTATCACTTCTATTGTCGTCAGGATCATCAGCTTTGATTTCCTGATCTGACCTTGCAATTACTATACCATTTTTATCTGTGATAAAGGTTCTCTGATTAGCCTTTACATTGCTTGCAAGCAGTGTATGAAGGTTTGAAAGATCATAACTTCTCTGAGCAATACCGATTACACTTGTGTACCCATAATCATAAACTGGTACAGCAGGAATAATGATTCTGGATCCTGTTGCCTTTGAAATAAGTACACTTGAAAGAAATACCTGGCCTTTTACCGCTCCCTGAAAATAATCTCTTTCATGAATATCAGACAGTTTTCCTCCATCATCTCTTACAAGCTGCTGACCATTTACATCAGAAACAACTATAGCATTTCCGTCGTTATAGTTCTCATTTACCTTGGCAATATATGCAATCATCTTCGCATCATCACGTGTCTGAGCATTTTTAATGTATTCGATGGTGTAAGGGCTATCGGCTATAGCTTGCAGAGATCTTAACTGCTGATCGATTGAAGCCATAAAGCTTTCCTCAATGATCTTAGCCTGAGAATCATTTATGGTCATAGCATCTTCAAGGCCTTTATTGATTGAACTTGCATAGCTTACCACAATCGAGATCAAAAGTGGGATCACAACCACTGCCATCATTACAAGTATCAGCCTTGTTTTTACGCTATTAAGGCCTTTGCCATTTCCTTTTTCTTTTGCTGTATCCTTAGCCATGATAACCTCCTATCACATGGTGAAACTATTGTTATATGAACCTCTTTTTAAGTATTAACAAATTATCTGCCCACTAGCATAATTATATAATATTGCGATAATTAATAAACTCATAAATACTAAAATCTATATTAAAAAAGTATGATAAAAAAAGGATGAAAGCCGCATATTTACGCGATTTTCATCCTTTTATACAATCATCCACAACATAGTGTATGGACAATTAAATATCATACAATATATGTCTGCTATTCTTCTTCGTAATAATTCTTTCCACTCTTATTTTTTTTATCACCCTGAAGCTGTTCCAGGAGCTGAATTATAAGCCTTACAAAACCGATGATTATAAGATAGCTACCTAAAGTAACCGATTTTGTGTAATCAAGTCTCGCAGGCATAACTACCGAAATAATTCCAATGTAGAGATTGACCACAGCAAGAAGCATCATCCAGAACTTGGCCTTTCCAGAGATAGTATTCTTATACTTCACAATATACCTGATGCTGGCTACAGTTAGAGAAAAGAATACTATAGCCATCAAAAGGTTAGTCCACTTAGGGATTCTCTCAAGGTTAGACATAATAAAGACCATAAACCACATGATGACAATGTGAAATATCATACGCCCTCGTTTTAAAAAAGGGTTTTCGTCCCTGACTCCAGCCTTTAAAAGCATCACAGCACTCCAGATTGCAACGACCAGTGCTATAACGCCTCCAAGAACACTATACACGGCTTCTGGAATAGTCAAAAATACTATTCCAAGAAAGATCAGGAAAAGATCTATCATACCAGATAAAGACTTAATAGCTTCCAATATCTTTATCTTCTCAAAAGATCTCCATAAAGATCCAAGGAACTTACCTGTAACAATCTTGGTCTTACTCTCTGAATTAGCAGCCGATAGGAGTATCGTTCCAAAATCATGAAAGCCTCCTTGAGGAATATCTGTAACTGCCACCGCCCCGCCAGCCTTCATAGCATCAAAGATATCTCTGGTAAAGGCTCTTCGTTGTTCCATAGTAGCATTACCGATCCAGTCATCAATAGCTCTGTTATATACAGTACTCTCCTCAGTCAAAAACCTCTTGTGAACAAAATGGTCACCCTCTATTTTCCAGGTCATACCTGAGTGCTGAGCAATCTTTTCAGCACTTGAAGATACTATCTCATGCTGAACAGGAAGTTCAAATAACATTCCGACAACGCTAAAGCTGGGTACCACATGTACTATCCTGTCCTTTATTATATTGAGTTTGTTTTCATCGAGAAGCTCTGGACAAAAGCCTGGCCCGTCAAAGCTATAGATTCTTTTTATCCTGTTTATGACAACGTCCGGAGCATGCATTGCTGCATAAACAGCCAGATTGCCACCCTTAGAATGCCCTCCGACGTAAATATCTCCTGCATATTTCTCTGTAATATGCTGCAAATACCTGGCCGCAGCTTTCTGAGCTTCAATTTCCTCAAAGCTTATCTGGAAATCTAATCTCCAGTCATCAATCTCCATTGTAGTGCCACGATACGCTACAAAAAGACTTCCATCTGGAAGATGCACTGTAAAAGCAGTAAAAACCATATTTCTGTCAGATTCATCTACATCAACATAGTCAGACAGATAAAGATTTCCAAAGCGTTTTGACATACCCATGTAGTACAAAACCCAATCAAAATCATATATTCCCAGTCCATCAATACTATGTGTCTTAAAATACTTATCTGACGCTTCAGCAATAGAAATTCTTCCACCCGCAAGGCTAGATGGTACGATTCCTTCAAAATCATTATATACAAGTAAAGAAAGGCCAAGATTGTCCACTTTGTTAAAAGGGATTTTCTCGAACTCTATATCTCCACGCCACTTAATATAATTGACTATGTTTGCCATGTTTGTTTCCCTCAATCATGAAAGACCTCAGCTATTAACTAACAATATTATAACGCAATAGCAACAAGTCAAAAAGAGACAGACTCCCAATAGAATCTGTCTCTTCAATAAATCATTATAACCACTTATAAGCTTTTCTTTATAGCCGCTAGAAGTTCATCATACTCTTCAAAAGCAGGAAGATCAGGGTAATCTTTTTTGATCTGCTCTGTAGTCCTAAATAAAAAGCCTGCCTTGGAAGCCTGTATCATGGCAAGGTCATTATAGCTATCTCCGCTTGCAATTGTGTCATAGCCTATAGCCTGAAGAGCCTTCACAGTAGTAAGCTTAGAATTCTCAATTCGCATCTTAAAGCCTGTAATTTCGCCATTATCTGCCACCTCAAGAGAATTGCAGAATATTGTAGGCCAGCCAAGCTTCTCCATAAGAGGAGTTGCAAACTGAGTAAAGGTATCACTGATAATAATGACCTGGGTTGTCTTTCTAAGCTCATCCAAAAACTCTTTTGCCCCGGGAAGCGGGTCAATCTTAGCAATAGTATCCTGTATTTCCTTAAGTCCTAGGCCATGCTCTTTGAGGATGCCTATTCTCCATCTCATAAGCTTGTCATAATCAGGTTCATCTCTCGTAGTTCTCTTAAGTTCCGGAATACCTGAAGCCTCAGAAAACGCAATCCAGATTTCTGGCACCAGAACTCCTTCAAGATCCAAACAAACTATGTTCATGTCTTTATTTCTCCTGTCAAATATTTATCTTAGGAAGTGTAGCAAAGCTCTTCTCAAGTTCTTCATCAGATGGGATGTAATCCATCATAACGCCATCATTATATTTCTGATATGCAACCATATCAAAATATCCAGTACCTGTAAGACCAAAGAGAATTGTCTTCTCTTCTCCTGTTTCCTTGCACTTTAAGGCTTCATCTATCGCAACTCTTATCGCATGGCTACTCTCTGGAGCAGGAAGAATACCCTCAACTCTTGCAAACTGCTGGGCAGCTTCAAATACTGATGTCTGTTCAACACTCCTAGCTTCCATAAGTCCATCATCATAAAGCTGAGATAAAATTGGGCTCATGCCATGATAGCGAAGTCCGCCAGCATGGTTTGGTGATGGGATATAGTTGCTGCCAAGCGTGTACATCTTGGCAAGAGGACAAACCATTCCTGTGTCGCAATAGTCATATGCAAATTTGCCTCGTGTAAGTGAAGGGCAGCTTGCAGGCTCTACTGCAATGATCTGGTAATCAGCTTCTCCCCTGAGCTTTTCGCCCATAAATGGAGAAATAAGTCCTCCAAGGTTTGATCCGCCTCCAGCGCATCCAATTATAATATCTGGCTTAACTCCATATTTATCAAGAGCTGCCTTGGCCTCAAGGCCAATAACAGTCTGATGCAGCAGTACCTGATTGAGCACGCTTCCAAGAACATATCTGTAGCCTTCAGTCTTGGTTGCTACCTCTACAGCCTCTGAAATAGCACAGCCCAAAGAGCCTGTTGTTCCAGGATGTTCAGCATTGATCTTGCGTCCAATCTCAGTATCCATGGAAGGTGATGGTGTTACACTTGCTCCATAAGTACGCATAACTTCACGTCTGAACGGCTTCTGCTCATAGGAAACCTTAACCATGTATACCTTGCAATCAAGCCCAAAATATGCAGATGCCATAGAAAGAGCTGTTCCCCACTGTCCTGCTCCTGTTTCTGTGGTAACGCCCTTAAGCCCCTGCTTCTTGGCATAATAAGCCTGTACAATGGCAGAATTAAGCTTGTGGCTGCCACTAGTGTTATTTCCCTCAAATTTGTAATAAATCTTGGCTGGAGTTCCAAGAGCCTTCTCAAGAAAGTACGCTCTTACAAGAGGAGCTGGTCTATACATCTTATAAAAATCCATTACCTCTTCTGGAATGTCGATGTAAGGCGTAGTATCATCAAGCTCTTGCCTTATAAGCTCATCGCAAAAGACAGGACGAAGATCCTCAAAAGTCATTGGCTTAAGCGTTGCCGGATTAAGAAGTGGAGCCGGCTTATTCTTCATATCAGCTCTTACGTTGTACCATCTTTTTGGAATCTCATCCTCACTAAGATAAATTTTGTAAGGAATTCTTTTTTCTTCACTCATTTCTCTTGCCCCCTGAAAAACGATTATTTTAGATAAAGAACAAAGAAAAACCTGCCCAGACATTTGAATCCGGACAGGTCCGATTGTCTTCAACAGTTTAAACTATTAAAGCACATTTTAACCTATTGTGTCAATTGAAATTACCATAAAGTATCTTGGCAAGTTCTGAATTCTTATCAAGAATGATAGTCTTATCTCCTGATAAAGATGCCTTAAGTGCATCAAGTCCCCTCATGTAGTTGTAGAACTCAGCCTTTTCCTCTGTATTATAAGCTTCTGAAAGAGTCTTCATGTATTCTGCCTCTCCCTCAGCCTCAAGCACTGCTGCGTCCTTCTGAGCCTTAGCCTTTACGATTGCAACCTGCTTGTCAGTTTCATTGTGGATCTTCTGAGCTTCAGCCTCACCCTGAGCTGTATATGAAGCTGCGATATTATTACGCTCAGAAATCATTCTCTCATAAACAGCGTTCTTGTTGTCATCAGGAAGGTCAAGGGCCTTGATCTGTGCCTGGATAATTGAAATACCATAACCTTCCATATCGGAATTAGCTTCTGTTGTAATGATTCCAGTTAAGGTCTCACCTCTTGCCTCAATAACTTCATCCTGAGACATTGATGAAATAGCATTCTTGGTAGCGTTATAAACAGAAGCCTCAATTCTCTCCTCTGCTCTGTTGCTAAGAGCATTAAGAGTCTGAACATACTTAAGAGGATCAGTTACTCTCCAAAGTACATAAGTATCTGTGATCATAGACTTCTTGTCCTTGGTAATAACGTCAGATGCAGGAATATCATAAATAATAACCTTACCGCTAATAGACTGTGTATCCTCGATAAATGGGGTCTTAAAATGTAGTCCCGGCTCAGAAACGATAGATACAATCTTACCAAAGCGTCTTACTGTAACATATTCATTCTGGTGAACAACAAAGGTTGCTGAACCAATTAAAACCACAGCAATCACGACAATTGCTGCTATAAAGCCAAATACTAAACCGTTTTTCTTTTTTCCTTCCATATCACGCCTCCATCAATTTCCGTTAAAGCTGTCTAAAGGTAATATTTCCTGGGTTTCTCCATCTGTGATGATAACCTTTAGATCTGGAAGGATATCTTCCATAGTTTCATAGAATAGTCTCTTCTTGGTGATATATGGCTGAAGCTTGTACTGCTCATACATCTCATTAAATCTTGCGACCTGACCTTCTGCCTCTGCAATTCTGGACTGCTTGTAAGCTTCTGCATCCTGAACGATCTTATCTGCATCAGCCTCTGCCTTAGGAAGAGTCTCGCTCTGATACTTCTTGGCATTGTTTACAGCTGTGTCCTTGCCCTGCTTGGCTGTTTCAACAGACTTAAAGGCCTGAACAATTTCCTGTGTTGGTGGCTCTGCATCCTGAACAGAAAGGTTGACCACCATCATACCTATATTCTTGTCAGCAAGTTCTTTCTGAAGTGTCTCTTTAACCTCTGACTGAATCTGACCCTTAGCAGTAGTGATAACATCATCTACAGTGTAGTTAACTACTGTATTTCTGATGCAGGCAAGAGTCATATTCTTCATAATAAGCTCTGGATCACTTGAATTATAATAATATGCCACAGGATCGCTAACCTTGTACTCAAGATAAAAATCAATATCTACAAAGTTAAAATCAGAGGTGATCATAACACCCTCATCATCTATTGTGATATTCTGACCATCCTGGATCACATAGCCAATTCCGATGCCATGAGTTGTCATATCAATGGTATGAACCTCCTGAATAAATGGCACCTTGAAATAAAGACCTGCTGTGTCTACTCTGATTACCTTACCAAACATGGTAAGAACAGCCTGTTCCTGCTCCTTAACAGAATAAAAGCTCTCGCCAACACAGATCAAAGCTACAATTGCAATGACTATAGCAATTATAAGCTTGGGGCTAGTCTTGGACTTATACTCTTTGTAGCCGTGAGCATTCTGCATTTTCCCTTTTTTTCCAAACATATCTTTCTCCTTGTGGAATATTAGTTTATTTTATACGTCACATTATCTGTTAAGAATTCTGCCGACAGCATAAACAATGGAATAAATGTTATCATAAAATTCAAAAGCCACATGTGCCATTACGGATATATAGATATTCCTGGTAGCCACATAAGCAATAGTTACCGGAATAGCCATGATCATCCACTCAGCAATCCCCAAAAATCCATGAGCTCTTGATACTGCACACAAAATAAGGCTAACAATAGTCAGCACAAACACTCTTTTCTTGCTGCCAAAAGAAATAATGGCCTTTCTAAAGAAAAGTTCCTCTGCCACAGGCTTCATCACTATCATCATAAGTGCATAAAAGAATGTTGGAAGCAGGTCGTTTCTGGTGATAATATTTACTGTGCCATCCCTGGTAGTAGAGAAATAGAGCTGGATAATATTATGGTTAATATCATTGCACAGCATAAGCCCTATAAAAGTTATAAGTACAGGCAACCAGAATCTCTTTATCCTGGTAAGATTACGCGCAAATTTGCGAAATGAAAACTGCTTGTGAAAATAATAAAAATATACAAGAAGGCCAAGATAAAACACAAAAAACAGGTGAAATGACTGTTTCGGTAAAATGGTCGTAGCTATTACAAAAAGCAGTTCCCATGCAAGTGGTATATATAAACGTTTCAAAGCAAACTCCTTTTATCTGTGATTCCACACACCCCATTTATTATATAAGTAGGCCTTGGCAAGGTCAAGGTAAACAGCATTTTCTCATAGCTCTTCAAGCTCAGATGAAATCTGCTCCCATTCATCATAAAGGCCAGCGAGCTTATCCTGAATCTCTGTCTGTTCATCACTAAGCTTACGCAGTTTGGCAAGGTCGGTACCGATAGAAGGATCTGCAAGGAGCTCGTTTATCTCAGCATCTCTTCCTTCACATTTTGCGATGTCTTCCTCGCACTTTTTAAGGGAATTCTCGAGTTTGCGGCGCTTTGCCTGGATTTCCTTCTGGGCTTTCCAATCAAGAGCCCCGGCATTGGAAGAATCTGATGCCCTTTCTGTTTCATCACTAATAGCACTGGCAGCACTTTCTGCATACTTATAGCTTCCATCAGCAAGAGAAGCGTTTCCTACATTGCTGCTCTGGCCAAAAAGGCGCTGCATCTGTTCATCCACATGCTCAATATAGTAGTCATAGTTTCCGATGTAGTTAACAAACTGGCCATGAGTAAGATCTAGAATTCTGGTAGCAGTACGATTTATAAAGTAACGGTCATGGCTGACATAAAGTACAGTTCCTTCATAGCCTGAGATTGCAGTCTCCAGGATTTCCTTGGAAGTAATATCAAGGTGGTTAGTAGGCTCATCAAGGATAAGGAAGTTAGCATCTGATAGCATGAGCTTGGCAAGAGATACTCTTCCCTTCTCACCACCAGAAAGGTCACCAATCCTCTTAAACACGTCATCTCCAGTAAACAAAAAAGCTGCCAGCGTATTGCGAATCTCAGTATTATTTAAAGTTGGGTAAGCATCTGATATTTCTTCAAATAAGGTCTTCTCATCATGAAGTACATGGTGCTCCTGATCGTAGTATCCGATCTTAACCTTAACTCCAAGTTCAATCTCACCTGCATCAAGAGATTCCACCCCGTTAATGATCTTAAGAAGGGTTGTCTTACCACTTCCGTTATCTCCTATTATGGCTACGTGCTCGCCCTTTTTAACCTCAAAATCAAGGCCGGAAAAGAGCTTCTCACTTCCAAAAGCTTTGGAAAGACCAGTAGCTGTTAATACGTCATTGCCACTCTCGCAAGAAGGCTTAAGTGAAATCTTCATGCGGTCATCAATAGTTACAGGCTTATCTAATACCTCTATCTTTTCAAGCATCTTCTCGCGGCTCTCAGCCCTCTTTATTGATTTTTCTCTGTTAAAGGACTTAAGCTTTGTGATGACTTCTTCCTGATGCTTTATCTCAGCCTGCTGCTTCATATATGCTGCCCACTGGGTCTTACGCAGCTGCTCTTTTTTTACAGCGTAGGTACTGTAATTTCCGACAAAAGAAGTTACCTTGGTATTTTCTACCTCGACAATCTTGGAAGCTATCTTATCAAGGAAATATCTGTCATGAGATACAATAAGAACTGCTCCCTTGTAGTTTAAAAGATAGTTTTCAAGCCACCTGATTGAATTCATATCAAGGTGGTTAGTAGGCTCATCTAGGATTATAAGATCAGGCTTTTGAAGAAGAAGTTTGCCAAGTGCTACTCTTGTCTTCTGACCTCCAGATAAGGTATTTATCTTCTTGTCAAGTTCCTCATCCAAAAAGCCAAGGCCCTTGGCAACGCCTGTAACTTCACTCTGCCAGGCATATCCAGACTGTCTTGCAAACTCATCATGCATTCTGGTATATCTATCCATGAGGGCATTAAGTTCATCACCAGTTACATGCTTCATCTGCTCTTCTGCCTGCCTGATGCTGTTCTCAAGGTCGATGATATCTCTTTTTACCTCGACAAGCTCTTCATATATAGTCTTCTCTGTATCTATGTTCTGATTCTGGGCAAGATACCCCCAGGTAAGGTCCTTGGAAAAAGTAACCTCTCCGTCATCTGCAGACATTTCACCGATAATGATCTTTAAAAGAGTTGTCTTACCAGCGCCATTAATTCCGACAATAGCCGCCTTCTCATCCTTTTCCATATGGAAGGATGCGCCCTTTAATATATCTTTTCCATCAAATGATTTGGTTATATTGTGAACTGAAAGAATCATAATATCTAACTCCAAAAAAATGTCTTAGTTGCTTAATCAAATAAGCAACTAAGACATTTTAGCATGTTCATAACTTTATGTAAAAAATAAAATTTGCAATATCACAGGGTCTCAAACTCTGCAGCGATTGCATCCAAAAACTCCTCAGATCCAAGCTTAACCGGATCAGGAAGAGATGTGATAAGTGCAAGGTCTCCTGTCATTCGGCCTGACTCTATTACAGAAAGAGTTGCCTTCTCAAGCTTGTTTGCATACTCAACAAGTTCAGCTATGCCATCAAGTTCGCCTCTCTTTCTAAGAGCTCCTGTCCAGGCAAAAATAGTAGCTACAGGGTTAGTTGATGTAGGCTCTCCCTTTAGATACTTGTAATAGTGCCTCTGAACTGTTCCATGAGCTGCCTCATACTCGTAAACCCCAGTTGGAGATACTAAAACGGAAGTCATCATAGCAAGTGAACCAAAGGCTGAGGATACCATATCGCTCATAACGTCGCCGTCGTAGTTCTTGCAGGCCCAGATAAATCCGCCCTTGGACTTCATGACTCTTGCTACTGCATCATCAATAAGTGTATAGAAGTATGTGATTCCGGCTTCCTCAAAGTCTTTCCTGAACTCTTTTTCAAATACTTCATCAAAGATTTCTCTGAATCTTCTGTCATAGGTCTTACTGATAGTGTCCTTGGTTCCAAGCCACAGCTCTTTTTTCTCAGAAAGAGCATACTTAAAGCAGGCTCTGGCAAAGCTCTCAATTGAAGCGTCCTTGTTATGGATACCCTGTATGATACCTGGCTCCTTGAAATCAAAGATTGTCTCTCTTATCTCTTTGCCATCAGCACCTGTAAATAAGAGTTCTGCCTTACCAGGCCCTGGAACTCTGATTTCAACATTTTTGTAAACATCGCCATAGGCATGTCTTGCAAGTGTAATAGGGCTGACCCAGGTTCTGACATTTGGCTCAATACCCTTTACCATGATTGGAGTCCTGAATACAGTTCCGTCAAGAATAGCTCTTATGGTTCCATTTGGACTCTTCCACATCTTCTTAAGTCCATACTCTTCTACACGCTCGTTATTAGGAGTAATGGTAGCACATTTAACTGCTACGCCATATTTAAGAGTTGCATTGGCACTATCTACAGTTACCTGATCATCAGTCTCATCTCTATGCTTAAGACCAAGGTCATAATACTCGCTCTTAAGGTCAACATATGGCAGGATAAGCTTATCCTTGATCATCTGCCATAAAACTCTTGTCATTTCATCCCCATCCATCTCAACAATGGGCGTAGTCATCTGAATCTTACTCATTCCATCCTCCAGTTTTTATATTTTTACTCGTACATATCAAGAAGTCCCTGATCCAGCATATTTTCAAAAGCATTTATCATATGCTGATGTGCAAGCTCTTCAGCCTTGTCAGGGTTATTTTCCTTAATAGCCTCCATGATATACTTGTGCTCTACGTTTGAAACAGCACCACGGCTGCTTGATAAAGTTTTTTTTCTGACTCTCCATACATACTGGTGGTAATCCTTCAAAAGATGCTCAAGCATCTTGGAATTACATGATTCGTATAATATGGTGTGGAATCTGTTATCAAGTTCAGCCATCTGATTCATATGGCCCCTTGCAGCATGAAACTCAGCAAGATAAAGAGTTTCCTCCATCTCATCAAGCTGCGCCTTTGTTATATTCTCACAGGCCCATCTTGCGCACAGACCTTCAAGTCTTGATCTGATCATGTAGATATCCTTGATATCCTTGACCTTTATGCCTGTAACATAAGCTCCTCTATTGGGAATGATCTGAATAAGTCCCTCAAGTTCAAGCTGTCTGAAAGCCTCTCTAACAGGAGTTCTGCTGACGCCAAGTTCCTCTCCAATGGCAACCTCTCTAAGTTCCTCATGGTCCTTGTATTTGCCATTTAAGATATCATTTCTTATGGTGTGAAATACTCTTCCTCGCAAAGAGTATTTATCCATGGATTCGCCTTTTACGTCGTCTTTAATATCACCTTTGATTTCTTTGTTCTCCATACTCCCTCACAGCCTTATCGGCTTACAATTTCTCCTTCTTTTACAATAATGCCAAGTTCCTTTGAAACCTTGTCTATCTCTCTGACAAGCTCTTCATCAGTCATAACAGTAACTCTTCCGCCATCATATTCTGCATCAACCCACTCTTTTATCTTAGAAACAAGTGGAGATGTCTTAGATAGTGCATGTTCCTCACGGAGTTTGTAGTGAACATTAATCCAGTGAGCTATACCTGCAAGTCCTGATGTATTTGAAACAGCACTTACTGGAGGTCTCTTTAAGAATTTCTCAGTATCAAAAATATTATAGATCTCCTCATTTTTAAGAAGACCATCTGCATGAATACCAGCCCTTGTAACATTGAAGTTCTTGCCTACAAAAGGCGTATTTGCAGGAACTGTAAAGCCTATTTCTTTTTCATAGTATTCTGCAAGATCCGTGATGACTGTGGTATTCATGCCATTTAAAGTGCCCTTAAGCTGGGCATACTCAAATACCATAGCTTCAAGAGGGGTGTTACCTGTTCTCTCGCCAATACCAAATAGTGATGTATTAACAGAACTACAGCCATAAATCCAGGCCGTAGTAGAATTGGTAACTGCCTTGTAAAAATCATTATGTCCATGCCACTCGATAAGTTCACTTGGAACACCGGCATTAGTATTTATAGCATAAATGATACCCTGAACGCTTCTGGGAATAACGGCACCTGAGAAGTTAACGCCATATCCCATGGTATCGCAGGCTCTAACCTTGATAGGAATCTTATATTCATCCTTGAGCTTCATAAGTTCCAAACAGAAAGGAACCACAAAACCAAAAATATCAGCTCTTGTTATGTCCTCAAGATGGCACCTGGGGCTTATACCATTATCAAGGCAGGCTCTTACAATACTAAGATAGTGGTCGAGGGCCTGTCTTCTGGTCATCTTGAGCTTTAAGAAAATATGATAGTCGGAGCAGCTCACAAGGATTCCTGTTTCCTTCATCCCAATTGCCTTAACCAGCTTAAAGTCCTCTTCTGATGCTCTGATCCAGCTGGTAACCTCCGGGAACTCATAGCCTCTTTCCATACATTTAAGAGCAGCATCTCTGTCACTCTTACTATATAAAAAGAACTCACTCTGTCTTATCATTCCATTAGGGCCACCAAGCTCATGAAGCATATCATAGATATGAACAATCTGATCTGTTGTATATGGCGCTCTGGACTGCTGACCATCTCTGAAGGTTGTATCGGTTATCCATATTTCCTTGGGCATATTGTGGGGCACGATTCTGTCATTAAAAGGAATCTTAGGTACCTCTTCGTAAGGAAACATATTTCTAAATACATTTGGTCTCTCTACGTCATCAAGAATGTACATATGCTCTTCAATCTGTAAAAGATTGTTCTTGTCATTCATGGTGACAGGACGATTCTGGAAAGTATTATTCTCCTGCATAGCAAAATCCCCGCAATTTCGACTAATTGTTCTATTTGTATAATTGTATACAATCATATCATCAATGTCAACGTGACAAAATTAAGCATTTGGCCGCATAGAAAAAAGGTGGGATGCTTAAATTCCCACCTTTCTCTGTAATATATTTCAATATTTATTTTTTCTTGAAAAATACTTCTTCATATTTTCTATCGGTTCAGGCTTGGCATAATGATATCCCTGAATATAGTCAAAGCCTCTCTCCATGCTATATTGACTCTGGGACTCATCCTCAACACCCTCAATAAGAGTGACAAATCCATTTTTCTTAAAGACTTCTATCATATAGCTCATGATGTCATCCATTCTATTGTCATCAAGAGACTTATACAAAAGAGCTTTATCAAACTTGATAGTCTTGACCGGGCAATTCATTACTCTCTCAAAAGACGAATAACCAGTACCAAAGTCATCAAGATAGAACTGAATTCCAGAGTTTGTCAACAAGTGCATGTTATCATTAGCCCTGTCAAAATTCTCAAACATAGCAGATTCTGTGATTTCAAACCTTATCTTAGAAATATCAAAGTCATATTTTTCTATGATTTCCATAAGGTCATCGTTTACATTATCCTGGGATATCTCTCTTGAAGAGATGTTTATTGATATAGCATCAAAGTCATAATAATCTGAAAAACTCTCAACAGCTTTACATACCTTATCAAGTACGATACAGGTAATAGCATGTATAGTACCTGAAGCTTCTGCTATAGGAATAAACTTATCAGGACTTATTATCTGATTTCCAATTTTAAGCCTGGTAAGAGCTTCAGCTACCCTGAAACTGCCAGTTTCTACACTGTAGATAGGCTGTGCATATACAAGAACTCTCTCATCTTCAAGATCAAGTCTGTTTCTGATATCCTCCAAAGCTACTGATATCTCATAATTTTCCAGGAAGTCATCATAATCTATTGGTTTTATCACATAGAAATGGCTACTGTTCTGATCCTTAAATCTCCTTGAAACAAATTCAAAAAACTGCCTGCACTTTGTAGGGTTGCCAATATCCTCCGGAACTTCGCCGGATACGATAACATAGTTAAATGGAACATAAGCGTCAGCTTTTGCTCCATCAAGCACCCCTCTTATACTGTTTATTACACTAAGAAACTGTTTCTCATCTCTGGCTTCAATAAGATTTACATACTTGCTCTCTGATACTCTGAATATCTTAAAAGCAGGCTTTATAGCTTCCATAGCCCTGCAAATAGCAAGCCCTTTCAGAAAAAGATCATCAACCCAGTCTCCAAAAATCCCTACATTGGGATATTTAAGATCAACATAGCAAATGTACATTTTTCTTTTGCCAATGTGTTTGTCAAGATATGCCACAAGTCCATACTCATTTTGACTTCCTGTAGCTTCATCATAAGGATTTGAATGAAACAGAATATACCCTAAGGTAAACACCGGAACATAAGAAAGGGCAGAATAAACGGTATGGAACAGGCCTACACTCAATATCTGACTGGCCAAAAGAACTATCTCTACAGGAACTAGCGTAACAACACAGTACCAGATAATTCTGGCTACATTGGGCCTGTTGCTGATAGTAGCATTCATGCAGACTATAGCACAAACA
This sequence comes from Butyrivibrio sp. INlla14, assembly GCF_900102515.1. GTDB lineage: Bacteria > Bacillota > Clostridia > Lachnospirales > Lachnospiraceae > Butyrivibrio. Next base: position 135,513 of record NZ_FMVS01000008.1, on the reverse strand, counting down.
ATTCCTGCAGCGCTATAAAATCTTACAAAGTGAGTAATGTCTATACCGCCAAGCTCAAGGCTATAGAGCCTTGTGGCAGCAATCTCTACAATAACGCCAATAAAATAGATAGCAGACAACAGGCTATACATCAAAAGAAATTCTTTACGCTGCCTTCTGCGTACAATTGACATCATATTCACGTAGGAAAAAATAAAATATAGAATCCCATTGTATAAAACAAGGAATAACAATAGCTGAAAAATAAACAAGAAGCTGTTGTAATACTCGTCTGGATTATTGGCAACAAACAGAATTGATATGTGCACAAGAATAGATACTATAGACAAGATTGTACCTCTGAAAACATATTTATAAACAAATGTTTTCTTGGGGCTTGTATATAGCATTATCAAAAGAATCAGACAGCCCATGACAAGTCCGGCTATCTCACCTATGTAGTTATAGGGAATAAAAAAAATCTCTTCCATAGGATAATATTATCACAAAACCTTATTACGTATATTAAAATATTATAAAATGTATTTTTGGAGTGTGTACTTAATCATTAAAAAGAGGGCCCGCGTAAAACGCGAAGCCCTCCCAAGTGGGTTCAAAAATTATTCTTCTGAATTAGCTGCTGCAACCTTATCAGCTCTTGCCTCAACCTCTTTGGCCTGAACATCTGAAGGAGCCTGCTCATATCTGTTGAACTGGTATTCAAAGTCACCACTACCGCCAGTCATGGAACGAAGCTGTGTACAGTATCCAAAGAGTTCCATCATAGGAACCTCAGCTTCTATTACCTGTTTACCGGTAAGTGAAGGGTTCATTCCAAGAACACGTCCTCTTCTCTTGTTAAGATCTCCCATTACTTCACCTGTATAAGAATCAGGAACTGTAACTTTCAAAGATACAATAGGCTCAAGAAGAACTGGAGTTGCTTCCATGAAGCCCTTCTTGAAGGCATTGGATGAAGCTACCTTGAAGGCCATTTCTGATGAATCTACAGGATGATAGGATCCATCATACAAAGTTGCCTTAACACCAACTACAGGATATGCTGCCAGAGGTCCACGCAGAACTGACTCTGCGATACCCTTTTCTACTGCCGGGAAGAAGTTCTTAGGAACTGCTCCGCCAACGACTTCCTGATCAAACTCGTAAGGCTTGGTCACATCTCCAAGTGGTGCAAAACGCATCTTTACATGTCCATACTGGCCATGTCCACCTGTCTGCTTCTTGTACTTGTACTCAACATCCGAGGTCTTTCTGATTGTCTCTCTGAAGGCAACCTTAGGCTTTGTAAGATCAATAGCTACCTTATATACGTTAAGGAGCTTACTCTGAATAACCTCAAGGTGCATATCGCCCATACCATACAGAAGTGTCTGGCGGTTCTCAGCATCGTTGACAACCTTAAGCGTCTGGTCCTCAGCTGCGAGCTTGGCAAGAGACTGTGCAATCTTATCAATATCGCTCTTATTCTGAGCGTGATATCTCATATAAGTATATGGAGTTGAAATATCCATCTTGGCATAAGTTATAGGATTAGCCTTTGTTGAAAGAGTATCTCCTGTAGCTATGTCAAGCTTTTGTAATGCGCCAAGATCGCCTGCGTGAAGTTCTGGAACTTCAGTAGCCTTATTGCCCTGAAGAACATAGAGCTTACCAATCTTAACTTCTGCATCCTTGGATGCAACAAACATTACATCATCTGGTTTAATGACACCTGAACGAACCTTGATAAGTGAATACTTACCAATAAATGGATCGATCATTGTCTTAAATACAAAGGCTGTCTTGGGTTTTGAGAAATCAAAGTCAGCCTCAAAGATCTCATTAGTGTTAGTATTGATACCAGCCATCTTGCGGTTCTCCGGGCTAGGCATATACTTAACGATATCATCAAGAAGTGTATAAATACCCTGACATAATGTGCTGGATCCCATTTCAATAGGAACGATTGTTCCATCACAGACATTTGAACGTACAGCAGCTCTTATCTCAGCTTCTGAGAAGGTATCTCCGTTAAAGTATCTGTCCATGAACTCTTCTGAAGTTTCAGCAACAGACTCAAGAAGTGTATCTCTGCAAAGCTTAAGATTTGCCTGATTATAATCAGGAACTTCACACTCTACAACCTCTTTGCCTTCCCATCTAAAGCCCTTTTCCTGTATTACGTTAACATATCCGACAAACTTCTCATTCTCACGGATTGGAAGATTGAATGGAGCCATCTTCTTGCCGTATTTATCAGTCATGTCCTGCACAACCTGTCTATAGGAAACATCATCTATATCCATGTCTGCTACAAAAACCATACGCGGCAGTTTGTATTTCTCACATAATTCCCATGCCCTCTCGGTACCTACCTCGATACCTGCCTTACCAGATACGACAATGATCGCCGCATCAGCAACACTCATAGCTTCTTCAACTTCACCGACAAAATCGAAGAATCCGGGAGTGTCCAGAAGATTGATCTTGTGTCCATCCCACTCAAGAGGAATAGTTGAGGTACTGATTGAGATATGTCTCTTCTGCTCTTCCTTATCGAAATCACTAAGAGTATTTCCATCCTCAACCTTTCCCATTCTGGATGTAATACCTGCTAAATAAGCCATTGCCTCAGAGAGACTTGTCTTACCTGCTCCGCCATGGCCCAGCAGCACTACGTTTCTAATCTTGTCAGTCGTGTAAACGTTCATATCCTGTCCTCCAGTCGCAATAAATTGGGTATTTAATGAGAATATCGAGACAACAGATGCATATACAGCCGTCCACAGAATTAGACCGCCATTATATGCTATTTGAACAATATAGATCCTCGCCCCAAACAAATCTCATAAACATATTTTACTAAAGATAGTACACATATACAAGCTTTTTCAGCTTTTTGCACAAATTATCCCCTGTTTACTGGATTTCTTTTAACACGTTCTCCATTCCTTCATGATCAGAGGCTTCAAAGAGCTCTTTTAATCTCAAAAATCTTTCCTGGTGCTCGCCAAGTTCGTAATCTTCCATTTCCTTAAAAAGCCCCTTTAAATAATTATCATTGTTCTGACGAATGCCTTCTTTTATGGCTTCATACATGCTCTTTATTAAAAATTCATTGTAATCAGCCTTCTTGGTCTTTGGTTCTGTATCTGCTTCCATATTTTCATCGTTATTTGCAGCAAAAACCTCACCAAGAGGTTTCTTGTAGTTTCTTAAAAGATCAAGCACTTCCTGATGGTGTTTCCTGATATAGGAAATATTATTTTCTTTTCCGGCCATCTCAAGATTTTTGGCCTTCTCAGAAAGCTCCATGGCTCCAATCAGAGCCGCCGAGCTTTTGAGGGCATGAACCTTTATTGTATAGTTCTCATAATCACCACTATCGTAGTATTGTGACAACTCTTTGTCTCTGTCCTCGAGAGAATCATAGAATATTTTCAAAACGCTCTTAAAAGATTCCTCACTGCCACTATGCTCTATGGCTATTTTGGAATCTAATCCCGGTATATTGTCATACCACTTGATATCTTCAGAAGAAGTCTCAATAATATTTTCCTCTCCATAGAACTCTGCATGGCTACTTTCCGGCTCGCTTACATCATGGAAAACAAGATATTTTTCCAGGTTATAGGAATAGTCAGTCTTTTTCATGTAAATGATTCCGAAAGCGCCAGATCCGCAAGTTACAGATAACGATGCTGAAGCCTTCTGGAATATGACATTTTTAAATGGTGCGCAGCTTCTGATCTTGGCCTCAATCTTTTCAAGATTTTCATCAGTTACATCTGAATATACGACAATTACTACATCTGTATCAGGCTTTATCCTCCTTGGAATAGCAAAGTCCACATACCTGTCATAGCTGCTTATCTTGCTTCCAAGCTGCATTTTACTTACTTTAAAGACATCATTTTTTATTTCAACAAAAGGTCTTATCCCAACAGATTCCATGAACTCACTGTACTTTTTAGAAATAATCCCTCTCCTGAACAAAACAGCCGGATCATCAGAGACAAAGCTGCATCGCATATTCTTTTTAGCCTTAGATAGTTCAGACAGTATGTTAACAGGACTCATTCCCTGAAAGGCCATATTATGGGCAATTATGGCAAGGATACCCATAGCGCTGGAAGTATAACCTGAATTAAAGACAAACACATTTCCATAGGTTTTAGATGCCTGTTTTGCCCTTTCATATTCAAGGCTTATTCCAGGTGTCATGGTGATATAAATTAGCTGATGAGCCTTTTTAAGCTCTTTTGAAAAGAACTGCTCGTACTCCTCAACAGTTGGAGGCTCAGTGACAAACTTCTTGCCGGATTTCATATATCTGATTATTTCATCAGCATCCGCTTCTATTCCGTCATAGTACTCTTTTCCTTCAGAAAGAATTTTAAACGGAATAGTATCTATCTGTACTTCCTGCAATGTTTTTGACGGCAGGTCGCACATGCTGTTTGTTGTTATAAGAAGAGGTATTTTTCTGCTGTATCCCTTTGATGCATTCATTTTGGTCTTGTTAAGGGCAGCCTCTTTGGTCAAAACCACCTTGGATTCCGGAAGATGCGCAAGGAGCATTTCCTCAAAAAGAGCTCCTGATATAGGTTTCAAAAGATATCCGTCAAAGCCGCTTGCATTATAAAGCTCTCTGTTATCGCTTCCAGCATTGGCTGTCAAAACTATTACAGGGGCATGGTTATTAAGGCCTCCACGCTGTTTTCTGATAGCCTGAAGACATTCAATACCATTCATAAGCGGCATCAAATGATCCATGAAAATAACGTCATAGCGAACAGCAGATGTAAGAGAAAGAGCTTTTTCTCCGCTGTCAGCCACATCCACAATTATCTGAGTCTGCGCTAGAAGCTTTTTCTCAACTTCGAGATTCATCTCATTGTCATCTACAATAAGAATCCTTGCATCCGGGGCAGTAAAGCTTGCGTTGTATCTTGCCTTATCCCTCAGACTTCCGTAATTTGTTATATTAATATTTCCAACCACTGCAGGATTACTTACTTTTTGCCAGAGGGTAACTGTAAAAGTGGATCCTTGTGTATAAACGCTGTTAACAGCTATTTCACCTTCCATAAGTTCAACAAGCTGTTTAACAATAGATAATCCAAGGCCGGTTCCTTCTATCTTGCTGTTTCTCTCCTCGTCCATTCTCTGGAAAGCATCAAAAAGATATGGAAGAGACTCTTCCTTAATGCCCATCCCAGTGTCTGCTACAGAAAAGACAATTCTAACCTTCTCTTCTTTTATTTCCTCTTTTTCTATGTGAAGAGTAACTGTACCTTCATTTGTGTATTTTACTGCGTTATTAAGTAGATTGATCAGAATCTGCTTTATTCGGACTTCATCGCCAAAAAGCTCCCTTGGAAGTGTAGGGTCAACCTCGACCTTAAGCTTAAGCCCCTTTTGTTCAGCTCTTAGCCAGACCATGTTGACCATTTCCGAAACAAGAGCGGATACACTGTAATTGACAGGAACAATATCCATTTTCCCGGCTTCTATTTTTGAAATATCAAGAATATCATTAACAAGAGAAAGCAGCATTTTTCCTGCTCCCTGAATGTTGGCTGCATCTTTTTTTATTTCATCTGATGCATCCTGCTGTCTTAAAATGATCTCATTAAGTCCTAAAATAGTATTGATAGGTGTCCTGATCTCATGGCTCATGCTGGAAAAGAAGCGGTTCTGGGATTTATTAAGTTCCTCGAACTTAACAGTCTCCTCCCTTGCTCTTTTATTTTCCTCAATAAACATCCATTCAACAAACCAGACCATCAAACAGCAGATAATTCCAAGCATTATAACTGAAACCAGGATATCTATATACATTACTTCCTGATTATGGACATGTACATGCTGCGGGTGGAAATATGCATCTACAAAGAAAAGAACTGTTTCGATGGTAAGAATTGCCAGGGTTATAGGCCTCCACTTCCCATAAAGAACAAGGCCTGTATAAAGATATGTAAATACGATCCACAAAAAGCCTCCGCCTGTAAGACCTCCTCCAAAGAAATACAAAATAGGCAGAATAACTGCAATAAGGCCTATTACTATAACTCTTATCGCAATCTGAGTCTTATTTTTTCTTATAGAGACCAAAGTTACAGCAGGAGCAACGATAACAGTGATAACAAGTACTATTATCTCAACGATATTTTCTCCCACCATTATGTTAAATATTAGAGCAAATGTAATAACAAAATCAGTAAGAAAAGTAAGCGCTATAAAAACCCTTTCTCTAAAACTCTGGGAAGGGTCTCTTAATCTTTCTATAATGCTCTCAAAGAATTTAAAGATCACCTTATACCTCCCTTGCGATTTGTCTTACTGCTCGTAAGTACCTGTCCCATCACTCTCTCAAAATCCACAAGGTTAACAGGCTTTGCGATAAATCCATCAAAGCCCTCACCCAGAAACATTTCTTTTGCTCCGCTTACAGCATTGGCAGTTAGCGCAACTATCTTTACCTTCTTGTCCTCACGTTCTGCAATTTCCCGGATTCTCTTCATGGCTTCTACGCCATCCATTATCGGCATCATGTGATCCATAAAGATAACATCATATTCGTTTCTGCTGAATTTCTCTATTGCTTCCATGCCGCTTTCTGCAGTATCAACGATCATGTTATACTCACCAAAAAGTCCTCTGGCTACGACAAGATTCATCTGCTCATCATCAACAACAAGAGCCTTTATTCCATCAAGAACAGGCTTTTTGTAGTCACCTGTGTATGTTTTCTTTATCTCATTTATATCTCCATTTATGATCTGAGCAACCTGAAGACCATAAACAGGCTTATCTACGGTAAAAATGTTTTCTTCATGTATGTCAGGAGAATCCTTGTCCTTTAATACTGCAATTGTTACCTTCTCCCTTGACAGTAGACGTATATAAGATTTATTGTCCCTGTACTCCCTGTAGCCCATAAATACATGCGTAACTTTATTGGTTGCCAGCATCTTCTTGACTTCATCAATACTAGATGCCAGATATAAATTTACCCTAAGGCCTGCTGCCAGATTTCTTGCCATATTCCTATACATCTCGACAACAGCCGGCGTAGTCAGGCTTTCAGAGGTATCAAAAAAGATAACATTTATGAATCTTACAGTTTTAATTCCAAGACAAGGAGCCGGGTCTACTACCTCCTGATAAATACTTACTCTTATTGTTGTTCCCTTGTTTTTCTCACTTTCAATACGAACAAATCCGTCCATGCACCTTACAAGTCCATATACAATTGAAAGTCCAAGGCCTATTCCGCCAGTACTTCTTGTTCTTTTTTTGTTTGCTTGATAGACGCCCTTTTGTACACTTTCCACGTCTTTTTTAGTCATTCCAATGCCGGTATCAGTTACTTCTATTATGAGGTTTACACCATACTCTTTCTTTAGAGCAGCTATCCTGAGATAAACGCCACCTTCCACCGTGAACTTAAAGGCATTATCAAGAAGATGTAATATTATCTTCCTTATCTTTCTGATATCCCCCTTCATTGCAGAGGGAACGCCAGGATCAAGATCAACAATAAATTCCAGGTTCTTTTTGATATCCATGGATTTATAGTTAATTAAAATATCATTGACCACAGATGTGATCATATATCTTTCATTTTCAAGCCTTATGTCATTTCTCTGGATTTCGCTATAATCCTGAATATCTTCTATCTGTCCCGCTATTCTGATCCCTGCATTTCTTATAGATACTATATCTTTTCTATCTTCTTTTCTAAGAATCAGGTCCGTCATGCCGTTTATGACATTTAAAGGTGTTCTAAGCTCATGGGAGATATTTACAAGAAAATCCTCCATATCATGAAGATAGTCCTCTCTTCTGCCTTTTAATCTTTCAATCTCATCATCCTTTTCCAAGCTTCTTTCCATCATCCTTCTAAGCATAATGCAGATGAATACAGCAGAAAATAAATGAAGACCAATTCGCAATATGTCAATGATTGCATAGGAAAAAATACCGGAATTTACTAAAAGAACTATTTGGACAGCCATTATAAGAAAGTATTCTGCAAGGATAATACGCAAAAAGCCCCTTCGTCCCAGCAGGGCTGCAACTCCCATTGCAATGGTTGAAATAACATAAATACCAAAGAAATTATTAGCATGAACGCCAAGATAAAAAGCTACGATAAGTGCCATGATCAGATAGTAGTTTTCTCTGTATCTTATGTCAGCATACTGAGTAATATGCATCCACCACATGGCAATTACGCCAACCACGATAAGTGGTGGCACCCAAAATTCCCAATCAAGGATAGCATTTTCCAATATAGCACCCATGCAAAGAGCAGTAAGCACTAAAATAGCCATGATATGGACTCTGTTTCTCTCCTGATGATTATCTTCCACAATCATTCTCCCTTAGCTTTGTCCTGCTTTTCTTTTTCAAGTAACTCATATGCGTGACTTATAACAACGTCAAAATTCATGGTTCCGTTTGAACAATACACCCCTACCACATTTCCCGGACTACCTTCATCCTCTAAAAGTCTTCTTGCCATCTGAACATCATTTTCAAAATAGGTTTCATCATTTTCAAAGCCAAAGGCTGCAAAAATCTCGCCAGATAGTCTGTATACATTTTCATCCCCAAATACATCCATCAGGTTCTTGGCGGTGATCTTTACAATTTCATCACCTATATCGTGTCCAAGCTTTGCATTAATATCTTTCAGCCCTTCAATTTCGCACAGGACATAGCCAAAAGCCTGTGACTTATCAAATTTTTCCTTTGTAAATTCCTTTAATGCAGTGCGATTTTTGGCTTTTGAGAGATAGTCATGGTAGCTGTAATATATTATTCTGTCCTGCTCTTTTCTCTGGTTTATGAACTGAGTAAAGAAATGAGGCAGGACCTTCATGATCTCATTGACACTTGGAATCCTTTCAGCAGAAATATCTGTTAGTCCGACAAATCCAGCAATCTCATCTCCTGTTCTTAATGGGCTGAACACTGCATTTCCAATATTGTTTCTTTTCATGACCTGATAGGTAAACTGCGAAGTCTCTTTTATCTCTTCAGGATCATTTACAACAAAGCAGACTCTGTCATCCGAAATTCCAAATTCCCGCATTTTAGCAAATTCCTTTTCGCTAGCCGCAGCCTTTATTTCCTGAGCTAACGGTGTAACCCCATCCTTAAACCACTCATAGGTTTCACGAATGCGATTTTTTTCATCTAATTCAAATATGTATGTTCTTTTGGCATCTAGCTCTTTTCCAAGATATTCAAGAAGAAGTTTTATGCTCTCAACAGGATTTTTGGAAGTAGCAGCAAACTGAAGGGATCTGTTTATGAATCTATCCCTGTCCATGGCAGCCTGGTCCATGGTCCACCAGCTGACAAACTTAAGGATCATTATGATAGTAAGTACCACCATACCAAATCTCATAAATATTCCATAGGTGTCCCTATAATTTTTTGCAAATTCCCATAGTAAAATATCTATAAACGTCAATACAGCAAATATTGAAAGCCCTATGTTAAGGGCAAAGAAATCCGTCTTGATGCCAAGTGCTCTGCAATGGATCCGGTTTTCTATATATGCGATCATCATTATTACAATGTCGCTTCCTAAAACAAACAAAGCAAAAAATCCAACTGTATTCATCATATCCATGTCAGCCACGAATCTAAGCACAATCATCGTTGCCTCAGCGCCGACTGATACCGCAAAAGCAAGGACTGAATAGATATTCTTTATAAATTTAGTAAGGGATGTATAGAAAACCACAAAGGGATATCCAATCATTGGAACGATAAGAGTACCAAGAGTTCTCCAGAAATAATAATGTCCAGACACAAGTTGGATAGCATTGGTATTAATAAGGCACCACAGGCCTATTATAAAAGTAGCTACAGCAAGGGAAAACACATCAAAGGGTTGGCGCGACTTATCAGGAATGCCAAGCCACAAAACAAATAGTAAAAGTCCAAAAAAGACTATAAGAACTGAGGCAACAAGAAGTAGTGCCCTATCATGGATAAACCACCTGATATATTCGGCAGGCTGGCCTAAATATACTCTGTAAATATGGGCTGATGAGTTTTTCTCAGTGAGCTGCTGACACTCTATTATAAAGGTCTTTCCTGCATCCTCTCTGGATATTCCAACCTTATGAAAGGCAACGCCATAGCCAATGCCCGTAATATTTTCCTCAGCCAGAAATTCATAGACTCTTCTTTTGTTAAGGGATACTTTGATATTTACATTCTTTGACTCAAAGCAAATACACTCGCCATCAAACAAATATATTGGAAGCTTTTTGGACAAAGTAATAACGCCATTCTTATAATCAGAGTTTTTGACCTCAGATAGCTTATAGAGATTGCCCTCTTCATCACACCAACCACTGTCAAAATCAGTCATTTCAGGAAGATACTCTAAGCTAAATGCATCAGAAAAGAACAGTGTTCCAGCAAAAAGAACTACTGCAATTGCTACAAATACAATATTCAATTTCCGGATGGTGCTAAGGCTTTTTTTGTTTTCCTGCATATTTACTCCTAGGCATACTTACCACTATACATAATTTTAACATGTGGTATTGCGTTAAATTATAATTTATATATAAAATATTTATGCACAATTATCTTGTACAATACATAGATTGACTTTCACACGCCACAGTGTTATAGTCTAAAGAGCATGACTTCTATAAATATGCTTGTTGAGGGGATTTGCACCTATATGAATGATAAAACTTACGGATTTATAGGCCTTGGACTTATAGGCGGATCAATGGCCAGAGCAATAAAGAGTGCTCAGCCTGATTGCACTATTATGGCCTACGCTCCACACAGAACTACAGTTGACGCTGCCAGGGCTGACGGAACAATTGATATAGCTCTTGAGAGAATTGGAGCAGAATTTTCAGACTGTGACTATATCTTTTTATGTGCCCCGGTTGAGATCAATAATGATAATCTTGAACTTCTAATGCCCTATCTAAGTCCCAAAACCACAGTTACTGATATAGGAAGTGTCAAGAACAGCATACACGAAAAGGTCAGAGAACTTGGAATCGAGGATCAGTTTATCGGCGGTCACCCTATGACAGGTACAGAGCGCATAGGATACCAGAACTCCAAGGCTGCCCTTTTGGAAAATGCCTACTACATCCTGACCAAAACTGACAAGACCAAGGAGGACAGGTTAAGCGATTACTACCATCTAGTCAAGGACATGGGGGCTATACCTCTTGTGGTTCCTTATCTTCAGCATGACTTTGCCACAGCTGCCATAAGCCATGTTCCACATGTTCTTTCTGCAGCCCTTGTAAATCTGGTCAAGGACAGCGACAACGAAGATGACCTTATGAAGACAATAGCAGCAGGCGGGTTCAAGGATATAACAAGAATTTCATCCTCATCTCCTGTTATGTGGCAACAGATCTGTAATACCAACTCAGATAATATTTCAGAGCTTTTATCAAGCCTTATTGATTCTCTTGTAGATATCAAACTTGCTGTAGATGAGCATGACAGCGACAAGCTTCTTGATTTCTTTACTTCAGCCAGGTCATACAGGGAATCCTTTTCAGACTTTACAAGTGGTCCTATTCAAAAGACCTATGTTCTCCATGTGGAAATCGATGACCAGCCAGGTCGCCTTGCCAAGGTGGCAGTTCTTTTATCTGACCATTCTGTAAACATTAAGAATATTGGAATTGTACATAACAGAGAGTATGAAAGAGGAACTTTAAAAATAGAGTTCCATACCCAGAAGGACCTGGATCAGGCCCTTGACCTTTTGTCCCACAATGGTTACACAGTCGTAACATATCAGGGATGAATTAAAAACCTTTGGAGGCAGCAATGATATCACTTGAAAAAGCATCTCACCCACTTAAAGGGGACGTATTTGTCCCTGGTGACAAATCAATATCCCACAGGAGCATCATGTTCGGCGCTCTTGCAGAGGGAACTACTGAAATTACAGGTTTCCTGGAGAGTGCAGATTGCCTTTCAACTATTGATTGTTTCAGAAAGCTTGGAATCATCATTGACCATAGTATGAGACCGACTAATGGCGTCCCAACTATCACAGTTCACGGAAAGGGGCTCCATGGCCTTACAGATACTTCATCTACTCTCTATACCGGAAACAGCGGCACGACTACAAGACTTATGACCGGAATCCTGGCGGCTCAGCCCTTTGACTCTGCTATAACAGGAGATATTTCCATAGAGAAAAGACCCATGAACCGCATCATCAAGCCCCTGACCCAGATGGGTGCTGATGTTTCCTCTATGATGGGAAATGGCTGTGCTCCTCTTATAATAAAGGGCGGCAGAAAGCTCCATGGCATAAACTACAGAAATCCTGTAGCTTCAGCACAGGTTAAATCCTGTATTCTCCTTGCAGGCCTCTATGCAGATGGCGACACCGTAGTCTATGAGCCTGCCCTATCCAGAAACCATTCAGAGATAATGCTCCAGTCCTTTGGAGCTGACATACACAATGAAATTGCAAGAGATGGCAGCGCAGCTGCTATACTAAGCCCTGGCATGCCACTTCATGGCATGAAGATAAATGTGCCCGGAGATATATCTTCAGCAGCATACTTTATCGCTGCTGCTCTTATGGTACCTGGTTCTGAGCTCCTTATCAGAAATGTCGGTATCAATAAGACAAGATGCGGCATCCTTACCGTTCTCAAACAGATGGGAGCTGATATTACTCTTCAGAACGTCAATGAAGCAGGCGAGCCAAGAGCCGATATCCTTGTCAAATACAGCGAGCTGCATGGCAATCAGAATAACAGATTTGAGATAGGCGGCAAGGATATCCCTACTATGATAGATGAGCTTCCTATGGTGGCTGTTCTTGCAGCTACAGCAAACTTCGATACTATAATCAAGGACGCTGCTGAGCTTAAGGTAAAAGAATCAGACAGAATTGCCACTGTGGTAGATAATCTGGCAGCTATGGGCTGCGATATCGAAGCTACCGAAGATGGCATGATAATCCATGGAGGAAAGCCGCTTCATGGCACAGATATAAATACTCATAACGACCACCGTCTTGCCATGAGCTTTGCAATAGCTTCTCTGGCAGCTGAAGGCACCACAAGAATACTTGATGATGCCTGTGTAAATATCTCATATCCTAGCTTTTTCACTGACCTTCAAAGGCTTCTGTAATCAGCAATTTCCTATTCAATAAATAATCCGCGGCGCTTTGATAACGCCGCGGATCTTTTTTATTATATTCTAAAGCCTCTAATTTATTGAATAGTAAATCTATCCAGGTTTCCGTTGATCGTATCAACTGCCTCAGAAACTGATGAAGCCGCGCTTGCAACAAGTTCTGACGAAGATGCAACTCCCTTGGCTGCCTCTGTAACTCTTTCAACATTGTCAGCAATTTCCTGAGTCGATGCCGACTGCTCTTCAGATACAGATGCCATGTTCGTAGCAACATCATTAACCTTCTCCATCTGCTCAGCCATGGTAGAAAGTGTATCATTGGCTTCAGATAGCTGCTGCGTAATTTCCTTGAACGTTGTAGCAGCTGTATTGATAGAATCAGCGCTGTTATTTATAAGCTGAGTATTAGTCTCAGATTTCTCTGACAGCTGCTGAACTCTTACGGACATATCCTTGATGATATCTGCAATCTGTTTGGTAGCATCTGCAGAATTCTGGGCAAGCTGTCCAATTTCCTGAGCAACAACAGCAAATCCTTTTCCGGCTTCTCCTGCTCTTGCTGCCTCAATGCTGGCATTAAGTGACAAAAGATTTGTCTGAGAAGAAATGGAATTGATAAGATCTACAATCTGATTGATCTTATCTGCAGCTTCATCAACACTTGTTACAGCATCTGCCATATCTTTCATGGAATCGACAATATCATTCATTCCATTGGCAACACCTGCCATCTCATGCTGTCCGGAATCAGCCTTGGAAACAAGCTCGTTCATAGTTTCTTCTATCTGCTGTTCCTGCTCAGTTACATTTGCAACTGTCTGAGCCAGAACTGTAGCATTTTCAGCTACTTCATTGACAGCCTTGGCCATATTATCGATATTTTCACGAATCTGATTCATGCTGGCTGACTGCTCATTAGCAGCTCCCTCAAGATCCTCCGCTGTACTCTTTGAAGTCTGCGCATCTCCAAATAATTTTCCTGAAACATCTTTTATCTCGCTAAGGGAAGTCCTCATGCCGGTTACAAAATGTCCCATAGCATTGTTCATATAAGCGATTTCATCATCACCTTTTGAGGATATATCTACAGTAAAGTCACCGCCTGAAATCTTTTCAATATTATCTGTAAGGCTTGTGACAGGATTCTTTATGAGTTTTCTCAAAACTATGTTGATCACAAGGATCACTATCACTATTGCTGCCAATATAACAACAGCCAGAATGGCAAGTAACCTGTAGAGCGCTGCCAGAACTTCGCTCCGCCTTGCATAAGCTACTACAAGCCAGTCAGTTCCACTTACAGGAGAAGCAACAAGGAAATAATTCTCTCCTCCTACATTAGCCTCTGTAACTTCGTGAGTTTCCTTGCCAGCTTCAGCTGCCGCATATTCACCTATAGACTTAAGAAATGGATTATCAGCTATATCGGCCACATTTTGTCCGCAAGCTTCCTTATTATCTTTATATGTGAGAAGAAGCCCCTGACTAGTGATCATAAGCGCTCCGCCAGTTTCATAGAGCTGGACGCCATCAAGTTCTTCCTGAATTCCTGACAAGAACATATCTGCAGCAAAGGCGCCCTCTCGCCCATCCTTGAGGTGTACACGCCTGATTACAGACGCACAAAGGTCTCCTGTTACTGTATCAAAATATGGAACATCGTAGTAATAAAACCAGCTATTTGTATAAGTCATAGCCTCCTTGTACATGACATTGTCTGTACAGTCCTCTATGGAGTATGTGGGATCTGCAGCATAAAGAAAGGTCTTATCGCTCAGCATCAGATATGCTCCTGTTGGGAGAAGTGCATATCTTCCAACTGTTCCAGTAAGATATCCCATCAGAGCCTGATTTGAATCATAATCATTCTGTTCTACAGCATCAGCTACACCATTCAAATAGTAGAAGGTTGAGTTTAGCTCTCTGTTAACTTTGCTGGCATCTGCCGTAACCTCATTTTGCAAAGAGCTGTAAATAAGACTTTTGATCATAGCATAGCCAAGAACATAAGTTATGCCCTCAGCTACCAGAACAGTGATCAGTAACATTGAAACAAACAAAAGAGAAATCCTTGTGCTGACAGCCTTTGGTGATGAGCCAGCTTTCTTTTCCGTTTTATTGCCCATGATATACCTCCATATCAATAATTTAGAGCAAAAAGATTATTACATCTGCGCTATTTTTTTATTATACACATCAATTATTAATATAATATTAAGTTTATCTGTAATCGGTATTAAATAAAATTATATTGAGTACAATTAGTAAAAGAAGGAACTACCAACCACTAAAATGATTGATAGTTCCTTCTTTTATAGGTAAATATTTTACTAACCTCAAGCAACTTACTTAAGGGCATTTAAAAATTCAATTACTTCTTCTTTTGAGGGCATCACTGAAAGGGCTCCCTTTCTTGTTGTAATAATAGAGGCTGCCGCATTTGCAAAGGTCAGACACTCATAAAGCCCCTCTTTAGATAGATCATCAAGGCCGTTTCTGTGTATGTAATCTATTGCACAGGCACAGAATGTATCACCAGCTCCTGTAGTTTCTATTGTATCTGGATTCTTAAATCCATCTCTCTTTACAACCATATCTTTGTACAGAGCTATACTTCCATCAGGGCCAAGAGTTGCAAACACAATAGAAATACTGTACTCTTCCTTTATCTTTCTAGCTCCTTCAAGGATATCCGTGCAGCCAGTAAAAAGCTCTATCTCATTATCTGAAATTTTCAATATATCGCAGTTTTCAAAGCCATACTTCATAGCCTTTAGCGCAGAGTCTACGCTATCCCACAAAGGCTGCCTGTAATTAGGGTCAAAAGAGATAAGTGCGCCACTTTCCTTTGCAATCTCTAAAGCTTTCTTTGTTGCTCCCCTTGCAGGTTCATCTGTCATAGAAAGAGTTCCAAGATGAAAGATGTCAGCATTTCTTACAAGATCCGCATTTCCATCCACGTCTTCTGCAGTCAGCATCATATCTGCTCCAGGCTTTCTGTAAAAAGAAAAGTCCCTGTCTCCATTTGGAAGCTTATTAACAAAAGCCAGAGTTGTATGAACAAGGTCATCCATTACAAGGCCACTGGTATCTACACCTTGTACTTCCACTCTCGTCTTTAACATATTTCCAAAAAAGTCTCTTCCAACCTTGCCGATAAAAGCTGTATTATTGCCAAGATTCTGAAGCATAGAGAGCACATTGCAGGGTGCACCTCCAGGATTTGCCTCAAACTGAGGATTTCCCTGGCTGCTGTCACCACTTGCAGTAAAATCTATTAAAAGCTCCCCTAGTGCTACTACATCTATCTTTTTCATACTTTATTTCCTCTCAAGCTCGTACATGGTAACATCCATCAAAAGTTCGCCAACAGCCTTAAAGCTGATGCCCTCTGCCTTAACATCTGTAAGGATGACCATGGACATTACCTGCTCACCGTTGTTAATAAAGAGTTCCATACTGTATCTGTCAAGGACAAGTCTAAGTGATATCTCGCCCTTATTGCCGGCTACTCTGCAGCGTCTCTGGTGAACGATCGCTCTTCTGCTGCCAGAGTGCTTTCTGTCTATCTTTACAATGTTAAGTTCAGGATCATATTCAATAGTTGAATAAGCCTTCCCATTGTCAGCAAACCTGATCTCAAACTTCTTGTAGGAAAGGTCACTTTCTGTTGATCTGACTCTCACAGTCATATCAACACATCTTCCCTCAATGCTTGAAAGTGAGCAGCTATCTGAAATAAGGACATTCTGTCTGCTGATCCTCTTTCCATAATATTTTTCTATTTCTCTTGCAGGCCACTGAATAAGCCTATTGTCTACAATTGAAATCTCTCTAGGAAGGCTCATCTGTCCAAACCATGGGAAGTCATCGCGTCTTATTCCGCAGGTATCCCAGTTCTGCATCCAGCCGATCATAACTCTGCGGCCGTCCTCTGTGAGTATTGTCTGAGGCGCATAGAAATCAATTCCGTAGTCCACTGCCTGACAGTTTTCCTCGCAGAAATCACCATTTTCATCAATACTGCCTATCACACACAATGTTCCATTTCCGTTATGGAATTCAAGCTCTTCAGGAAGCATATCCTGAGGGCTTGTGAGCACAACTTGCTTGCCATCATGGCCAAAATAATCAGGACACTCCCACATAACTCCAAATCTGTGATTGTTCCTTATAAGAGTCTTGTCATAGGCCCAATTGATGCCATCATCACTTACAAACTGAAGAAGCTGCCCATCCTTGTCCTGAGTTTTGTTGCCAACTACAATATAGTATTTACCGTTTTCACGCCACACTTTAGGATCTCTGAAGTCATATTTGCCAGCGCCTTCCGGAAGCATAGTGCTGTCAATCACAGGATTCTTCTCGTACTTGTGATAGTTTCTGCCATCTCCAAAGGCAATACACTGAGTCTGATATTCATGGATGTTTCCATCCTCATCCTCCTTTTTCTGAACACCAGTGTAAACAAGAAGCTGCCTTCCATCCTCCATCTCTATAGCACTTCCTGAAAAGCATCCATCCTTGTCATATTCCTCATCCGGAGCAATTGCGCAAGGCAGATATTCCCAGGTCATAAGGTCCTTACTAACTGCATGTCCCCAGTGCATTGGGCCCCATACAGTATCATAGGGATAATACTGGTAAAAGAGATGATACTCGCCCTTATACATGCTAAAACCATTAGGATCATTCATCCATCCGCATCTTGGTGTCAGATGAAAAAGAGGTCTAAACTCGGGAGCTATCATCTTCTCCTTTTTTTCTTCATATTCACGTGCTTTGTTTAACTTATCACTCATTTTATTCCTCACTTACCATAAATCATTACATTTTCTGCCACAGAATCAGTAGTTTCTATTTTCCAATCAGCCCCAACTGCTGCATAAATCCTGTTTGACAGTGCCTTTTTTCCATCTGCATAGAGAACTACAATATCCTTTTCTACAACAACATCTATGTGATATTGCTGGCCGCTTTTAAGCTTTATTGGTTGATTGTTGGGAAAAGCATTAAAAGATAAATTGTCATCCTCGTTGTCGATACTAAGCTTGTATTCTTCTCCGCTTTCCGGGTTGCTAAAAACAAGGTCCATTCTGCCCTTATCTGACATATTAAGGTCCAGAGACAAATGGCAGGACTCTGGTACCTTCCCAAGCTCAAGCTCGCCGCCATTTATAGGGTCCTTTTCATCTAAAAGCATATTTTTGAAATAATCATTATATTGTTCAGGCATGCATACCCCAAGTGTGCCGTCTGATAATTGTCTAAGTTCATATACGAGAACGCTTCCTGCCCAAGTATACTTCAGGCTGTCTTTTTCTCTTTTCTTGCGGTCGAGAAATCCCACAAGATACCTCTTGCCCTTAAATTCGCAAGTCTTGGCAGCATAAAAGCCGTCTCCATCGAAAGTATCAATCTCCTCTTTATCCCATGGTCCAAAGAAATTATCTGAGATTCTGTAATAGACCACGTTGTTCCAACTAAATACCAGGTAGTACTTATCTCCCAGGCTAAAAACATCCGGGCACTCCATAAAATACAGATCCTTGCTGGTATAAAAATCCCCCTTAAAAGTCCAGTTTTCTAAATCCTGTGACTCATAGTACACAATTGCGCTCTCGTTTTCTTTTTCTTTTCTGGCTCCCACAAGCATCAAATAGCCATTATCTGTCCTGTAAACCTGAGGGTCTCGAAAATCCGTTGTGCTATAACCTTCCGGAGCATGAATTGCATTTTCATAATTCTTGGTATATGTCTTGTTGTCCTTACTAACAGCGTGTAACACACACTCTTTATCAAGTCCATATGTGTCGTAGTAATCATTATGACCAGTGTAAAAGCAGTGATAATTACCCTGGTCATCTATGATAAAAGAACCAGTTCCAACAGCCAGATCCTGTACTTCAGAATCCTGTGCAAAAGGGAGAACTTCTCCTTTATCCTCAAATATCAAAAAGTCTCGCGTGTAGAAACGATGAATAGGATGATATCCCACTCCGTTATGATCTGTTTCATATAAATAATTCAGATATATTCCATTTTCATCTGACAGAGCCATTACATCTCCCACATAGCTCTCATCAGCTCTTGGAAAAAGAGTATCCATTTTTGTAGCATCTGCGCATCCTGTAAGCATACATACAAGAAGCGAAACAATTATGGCGATTTTTCTTTTCATTTTTTTAAAAAAGGGAGGAGAAAATCTCCCCCCTGCCTTTCTGTTATGTGAATTACTTATAGAACTCATCAAGATATTTCTGGTAGATTGAAAGGTACTCATCAAGGCCATAAGCGTTGACCTGCTTGAGATACTCATCCCACTCAGCATCTGTAAGACCGTTCATAACGAAGTTACTCCTGCTGGAGTTGATGAAGCTGATAAGGTCTGTCTGGATAGTTGTAAGAGCCTCTGTATCTTCAGCTGTCATAAATACGTTAGGATAAACATACTTGCAGTTCATATCATCTGTGTAGTACTCCTTGATCCAGTCAAGACGATACTGTGCATCATCAGGACATGTAACATATACGCCGTAGTACTCGTCAAGGATTGCAAGAGGACCGCCTACACACTCAGCCTCACGAACCTCTACAGGAGAAGCATCGCCAAGAGGAGCATGCTTTAACATCTTGTCGCCGTTTGAATTTGTTGAAAGCTCAAAAATATCAAACTCGTCATCCTCACCATATGTTCCCCAGTTGTTCTGTGGTGACTGGAAAGGATCATACATAAGATCAAGCCATGAGCATACAAATGCCGGATTCTCGCACTTAGAAGTTACTACGCATCTGCCACGGTCGAAACCTGATGTAAATGAGCTGTTCATAGGAGTTACATTAACAACGTCAGCCTTAAGAGCTGCAAGTGGAACGAAATCCTCGAGGTTATCAATGTTAGCAACGTCCCATGTAAAGCAAACACCATATCTGTGTGACTTACCCTTAGCTACGTATGTTGACCAGTCCTGTGTAAAGCACTCAGGATCAATAAGTCCCTCTTCATAGAGCTTGTGAAGCCACTGCATACCAGACTTGAAGCCTTCCTGTGTAGCTGTGCAGATAACCTTCTTGTCATCTGTAACTGCTATATGCTGTCCGATATCATTGTCACCATAGCCCTCGCCAAAACCGTTGATAAGAAGGCTGGGATCCTGATCGTTCATGATGCATGACATAGGAATGATGTCACCCTCAATACCAAACTCAGCCTGAAGTTCAGATGCATGATCCTTGAAGGCCTTTAGAACTTCCTCGAACTCATCTACTGTTGTAGGTGTTTCAAGTTTCAGGAAATCAAGCCACTTCTTGTTGATGTATGTAAAGTTATTACCTACTGTCTGGATAGCTGTCTTGTTAGAACCAAGCTGCTCGATCCATGGAAGTGCCCAGATATGTCCCTCTGAATCCTCGCACATTGCACGATACTCAGGATACTTATCAAATACAGCCTTAAGGTTAGGCATGTTGTTGTCAATGTACTCTTCAAGTGGAAGAATAACTCCCTGATCTGAATATCTGATCAGATCTGAATTGCTAAAGCCTGCATTGAATACAAAATCTGTAAGAGTATTCTTGTTGGCCATGTTGAGCTGAATCTTGTCACCCCACTGATCATTTGAAATTGCTGTCCAGTCAACATGTACGTTTGTCTCCTCTTCAAGTCTCTTGAAGATTGTTCTGTTGTTAGGTTCTGACTCAGTTCCTGATGGATAGCTGATAGTACCTGTAATAGTAACCTTATTCTCCAATGGGAAACTAAGGTCATCTGCTGAAACAGTTGCTGCCCCACTACCTGTAGCACCCTTACCGCATCCAGTGATCATACCGGCTGTCATAGTAAGAACAAGTGCTGCTGAAAGTAACTTTGTTGTCTTCTTTTTCATTGTCCCTCTCCTTATTAAAAAATCTTTATTATCTCCTGTTGCCAGGGGAAGTTCGCTAACTCTTCTCAGCCCTTAACTGAGCCAACCATGATTCCTGAATCAAAATACTTCTGAAAGAATGGATACATTACAACAAGTGGTAAGCTTGAAATAATGATGGTTGCATATTTAAGAAGCTCTGCAAGCTGAGCTCTCTGTGCTGTACTCTGCATATCTGCAATCATTCCGGGATCCGGTTCATTCTGGATAAGAATAGCTCTTAGTACCAGCTGAAGTGGCTGCTTGTCTGCAGAATTAAGATAGATCATCGCATCAAAATAGCTGTTCCACATTCCTACAAACTGCCACAGTATCAAAACTGCTATAAGTGGTGTACATACAGGAAGAAGAATCCTGAAAAAGAACACCAATTCATTGGCTCCATCTACATCAGCAGCCTCTCTAAGCTCACTTGGTATTCCCTTAAAGTATGTCCTTGCAATTATCATGTTCCATACGCTAAAGGATCCAGGAAGAATTACTGCCCACATGGTATCAAGTAGCCCCATGTTACTGATAAGAAGGTATGTAGGAATAAGTCCGCCGCCAAAGAACATTGTGATGATAAAGATCGCATTAAAGAACTTTCTGCCCTTAAAATCATCCCTTGACATTGGGTAAGCACATAAAAGTGTGATAAACACTGAAATTACTGCAAATAGTACAGAGTATATAATTGCGTTTCTAAAACCAATCCATATCTGGGAGTTGGTCATAACTCTCTCATAAGCTGTAAGTGTCCACTTACTAAAATCAAATACAATTCCCTTGTTCTGCAGAGTTATAGGATCCATAAAAGAAGCTACGATAATGTAGACTACGGGACCTATAATTGCCATAACAAAGGCAGCAAGCAGAATATATCCAACAAGAAGAAAAATCTTATCTCCAAAGGAAGCTCTTGCAAACTCGCTCTTTTTAGCCCTAACTGTTTTCTCCATTTTGCTCTTCTCCTTATAGTCCCTGTCCGTCATTAAGCTTCTCAACAACCTTGTTGACCGCTATCAAAAGAATTACATTGACGATAGTGTTAAAAAGACCTACCGCTGTTGAATAGCTGTAATCACCATTCAAAAGACCCTTTTTGTAAACATAGGTTGCTATGATCTCAGATGAAGCAAGGTTCATATCTGACTGAAGTGCATAGGCCTTCTCAAAGCCGATGCTCATGATGTTACCTGCCTGAAGGATAAACTGGATAACAACCATATCCTTAATAGCCGGCCACTCTACTGCCTTGATCTGTTGCCAGATGTTAGCTCCGTCAATCTGTGCAGCCTCCTTGAGTTCCTTGCTGGCATTTGAAAGAGCTGCTGTATACATGATGGATGCCCAGCCTGCGCCCTGCCAGATACCGCTTATAATATAGATTGGTCTGAATGCTGCAGGTATTGTAAGGAAGTTGATGTTGGTTCCCATAAGCATGTTAAGAGGTCCCGTTACAGATAAAAGGATTCTGACCATACCGCAGAGAACTATGACTGAAATGAAATTCGGCATATACAAAACAAGCTGTATCTTCTGTTTGATCTTGCTGCTGGCTATTCTATTAAGAAGAAGGGCCAGAATGATTGGCATTGGGAATCCCCACAAGAGTCCGAAAACGCTAAGTTTGAGCGTATTAAAAAGATATTGCATAAAGTCGGGTGATGATAAGAACTGTTTGAAATACTTAAGTCCTACCCATTCACTTCCCAGGATTCCTTTAAATGGGTTGTATTTCTGAAATGCGATAAGAATTCCCCCCATTGGTAAGTACCTGAACACTATCGTAAGAAGAAGTGCAGGTCCCAGGAAGAACACATATAGCTGCCAGTGCTGCTTGACATAAATTAAAGAATTGTGCAGCGAATTATCTTTTGCCTTAGTGTTCATGTAACTCCTCCCAAAGTTTTACATTTGCATCATAATCATTTGCATATGTAAAATATAACACCGAGTTTTTTCACTGTCAACATAATTATTTTACATTTGCACAATAAATATTTACATTTGACACTTTAATTTTTACATTTTATAATGATATAGAATTGCGAGAATAACAAAGTTATGGAGCAATTCGTATATCATATATGTATCAAAAGCCATTTTTGACACATTCGAAAGACGGAGACATAATCATGGCAGCAAAGGTCACCTTACAAGATATAGCAGATGCTCTTGGAGTTTCCAGAAATACTGTATCCAAGGCAATCAACAACACAGGCGTTTTGGCAGAAGCCACTAGGCAGAAGGTCCTTGAAAAGGCAATAGAGATGGGTTACAAGCAGTTCTCCTATGCCAATTCTCTAGGAGATATCAAGAATCCTAATATAAGTGGCAGACCCACTGCTTCTGGTGAGATAGCTCTTTTCTCAGGAAGTTTCCTTAACAATTCACACTTTGCATCTACAATGCTTGATAAATTCCAGCACGAAATATCTCTACTGGGTTATAGCCTGACAATGCACAGAGTAGATTCCAATAATATAGAAACACACACACTTCCACTTTCCTACAGGCCAGATAATACCAAGGCCATCGTGTGCATTGAGATGTTTGATCACTCCTACTGCGAGATGCTCTGTAATTTAGGCCTCCCTGTCCTGATGATCGATGCTCCGGTTGCCAGCTACTGGAAGCCATTAAGTGCAGATGTGCTTCTTATGGATAATTTTTCAAATATCTATACAGTTGTTAATGATATGAGCAAAAGGGGAATTACCAAGATAGGCTTTGTAGGCCAGGTTACCCACTGCCGTTCCTTCTATGAGAGATTTATAGCCTTTAGAGAGGCCATGTACATCAACAATATTCCCTTTGAGGAGAAGTATTGCCTTACAGAGATACATCCCCATGGCACTGAGTATAGAGAGTACTTGTTCGAAGCTTTAAAAGGTCTCAAAGAGCTTCCTGAGTTGTTTATCTGTGCTAATGACTTTGTAGCACTTGACCTTATATATGGGCTTAAGAGACTAGGCATAGAATGCCCAAGGGATATTAAGATATTTGGCTTTGACGATTCACCTGAATCCAAGATCATGACTCCATCTCTTTCTACAAGCCATATTCACAGTCAGATAATCGGGTACTCAGCTGCAAATCTTGTTATATCAAGAATTGAGCAGCCAGACCTTAACTACCGCATCACCTATACCGAGACAGACCTGATTTATAGAGAGTCCACTAAGATTGAATAAACTTGCAAGTTTCAAAATATGCCTCACCTAACAGTTTTCGCTAGTTTAAGGCATAAAAAAGAGGATGTAGCCAACCTGGGCCACATCCTCTCATATAATATCAGTTATTCTTGTTGCGAAGCTCATCTTCCACTGTTTCGTATACGCGGATCCTCATCCTGTCTGAATCAGGCATTCCAATGAAAATTCCTCCATAGTGGAAAATATCTCCATCCTTGTTTGCTCTTGTTATCTGAAGGAAAACATGGATTTTGTCTTTGTTCCACAATGTAAGATTTGTCTCATAGTTGCTGCCAATGGTAAGCGCCCTGTCTGTGGTAAAACCAAGACCATCTCTTGAACAGTCCGTAATCTCAATCTGAGCAAGCTCGCCGTCTTCAACGCCGCCAACCTCTTTGATAAGAATCTCGCCCTGCATCTCTAGTCTTTTATTTTTTCTTTTATCTTCCATATTCACCCCACTAATATGCAAATAAACTATATTTCGTTATCTATATACATAATATCGCAATATATACATATCAGCAAGTTCAAATAACATACGAATCCTGAGAGATTTACTTGCCGAGTACCTAATTAGTTTGCAAAAAGAGGTGTTGAGAGATATCTGTCTCCTGAATCAGGAAGAAGAACAACGATGTTCTTGCCCTTATTCTCAGGTCTCTGAGCCAGGATTGTTGCTGCCTTTAAAGCTGCACCTGAAGAGATACCAACCAGGATACCCTCAGAAACTGCGAACTTCTTGCCCTCTGCGAAAGCATCCTCATTCTCAATTGCAATTACTTCATCATAAATCTTAGTATTAAGTGTATCAGGCACAAATCCAGCACCAATTCCCTGGATCTTGTGAGCGCCTGCCTCTCCCTTTGAAAGAACAGGGCTTGTTGCTGGCTCAACTGCAACAATCTTAACGTCTGGATTGACCTCTTTTAAGAACTCACCAACACCTGTGATTGTTCCGCCTGTACCAACACCTGCTACAAAGATATCAACCTGTCCGTCTGTCTGTTTCCAGATTTCAGGGCCTGTAGTCTTTCTGTGAATTTCAGGGTTAGCTGGGTTTACGAACTGGCCAAGGATTATTGCACCATCAATCTCTTTTTCAAGCTCTTCTGCCTTGGCAATTGCGCCCTTCATTCCCTTAGCGCCTTCTGTAAGAACTATCTCTGCGCCATAAGCCTTAAGAAGATTTCTTCTCTCAACACTCATTGTTTCTGGAAGTGTAAGGATTGCTCTGTAGCCCTTTGCTGCTGCAACTGCTGCAAGTCCGATACCTGTATTTCCTGATGTAGGCTCAATAATTGTAGCTCCTGGCTTTAGCTTGCCGCTCTTTTCAGCATTCTCGATCATGCTAAGTGCTACTCTATCCTTGACTGATCCAGCTGGGTTAAGGTATTCAAGCTTTGCAAGAAGTGTTGCTCCTGTAACCCCTGCTGCCTTTCCATATCCGTTAAGTTTAAGAAGTGGTGTTCCTCCGATAAGTTCAAGTGCGCTTTCTTTAATGTCTGCCATCTTTGTGTCCTCCATATATTTTATGTTTAATTATGTGCTGTTTGTTTTGATGTTTAAAATATATCACAGCCAATTCGGAAACGAAATTAAACAAACCTTATCGGAAGAAATAAGCTTGGCTTATAGGCTTTAATCAACAAGAATTCCCTCTTCATCAAAAGTATACTTTTTGAACCACTTTGTAATTGTTCTGCCCTTTACCATCTTGCCTTCGGAGTCAAAGTATCTTGTTCCCTCTTCAAAGTCAACAAACTTGCTGTTAACCACAGCGCCTCTGCCGTCTGCATAATATGTATCGCCATCTACAGTAAACAAAGTGTCATAGGCAACTACTCCCTCTGCATCAGCGTAGTATCTTGTGAGCCACTTCTCAAAGAAGCCTGTTACCATGTGTCCTTCTTTGTTAAAGTAATAGGTCTTATCATCTACAGTGACAAAGCTTGATGTAACCATCTTGCCATTGTCCTTGAAGTAATACTTATGTCCGTCAATTCTGGCAATACCTGTTACCTTCTGACCATCCTCTGTAACAAAATAAGTTGATCCCCACTTTGTTGTAAAGCTTCCCTCAAGATCCTTTTCAGGCTCTGGCTGTGGCTCAGGTTCTGGCTCAGGCTCATCAGTTCCAATTCCAAGATACTCAAGTACTGCCTCTTTACTTGCAAAGCTGTCCGTGCTGCTGTAAGTGAAATAGTTCTTTTCAATTGTGATGTCTCTGTTATCTGATAGCTGCGTGCCATTTCCATTGTTAAAGATATATGTAAGAGTTCCGGTCTTGAGCTCATCTGTTGGAACCTTGGCGCTATACCAGTTTGTGCCCTCTTCTCTTGTCATGCCTGTTCCTGGCCAGCCTCCGACAAGATTGTTGTACTCGCCATTTGGTCCGCCATAGACATAAAGGTATACATTCTGCCAGTTTGCATCTTCTGCCATCTCGTTGTAGAAATAAACTGTAGTCTTTTCTACCTGGGCGCTTTCGCCAATTGCCTTAAGTGCCTCTTTCTTGGAGCCATATTTCTGATATGAAATGCCATTATGAAGGAAGAACCTGTTCTTCATATCAGAAACCTTCATATCATTTGTCTGTTTGCCATTATTGCCATTGTTAAAGATAATGTTCAGATCTTCACTTGGACCTGCTGGAAGAACAACGCTATACCAGCCATCCTCATCCTGTGTAAGCTCTTTTCCTGGCCAATCTCCACAAGATACTGCTCCCCAAGTGTATACGCAGACCTTGTCCCATCCCTCTGTATTATAGAAGAAGGCTGTTACAAAAGAGCCTGATACTCCAAGAGCTTTTTCAGCAGCTTCCTTATCTTCAAATCTCTTTACTACAACCTGTCCCTCTGAAGCCTCAGCATCAGGGGCAAAATAGATATCTTTTGACTCAGGAGTTATTCCCTCGATATTAACTGTCTGAGTGCCATTTCCATTGTTAAAGATGACATTGTAAGAAGTGATATCGTCATAGGTCTTGATATCAGCCCTGTACCAGCCGCCATTTTCATTTATAGCTGCGCTTCCTGGCCAGCCTCCAAAAAGCTCCTTGCCGCCATCAAGCCATCCGTAGGCATTTACAGATGCCCAGTTCTCTGTGTTAAAGAAGTATACAGAATAGGTCTTAAGACCAATTGAGCTTTCTGCTTCCTCTTTTGAGACGTAAAGGTCGCTACTCTTTGCTGTAGCGTAGGTTCCGCTCTCTTTAGTTACTGTGTAAACAGGTGAAACTGCGCTGCCATCTGCCTTTTCAAAAGTGATGTCAAACTCATCATCAAGAACAGTTACAAAGAACCAACCGTCTTCTTCGCTCACAGCTGTAATTGTATCGCCTTTTCCATCAACTCTTGCTACTACGCTGTCCCAATTCTCTGAATTGTAGAAATATACAACCTTGCCAGTTCCTTCTTCTCTCTCAGAAAGAACAACTACGCCTTCTCCCTCGATAGAACCGCTGAGCACACCATCCTTTACAAGGAATACATTTTCGCTCCCCTCAACCTGGTCGCGATAAATACCATCTGCAAGATGTGTTTCTGCGCTTATGTTATTTCTATTTGTGCTGGCATTTACAAGTACAGCACCTTCCTTATTATCGCCAGATCTCTCAATCATAAGAACCTGATTGTTTCCACCAGGATTTGAAAGATATTCTCCGGCATCCCCCATCTCTTCTCTAAAAAGATTTACTGCTTTTACAATAGGAGCCTTGTAGATTGGGCTTCCTGCTGCGCCTATAATATTGTCACCATAAGGATTCTCAGAAGAACTGTTATTTGGTCTTGAGAAAAACAGTGGTGTTCCTGCATCTCTACTTGCTATAATAGCCCAGCCCAGGATCAGCTTGTCATCATCAATTGCTTTCCAGCTGCCCTCGCCATCGTTCATATAGTTATCATGAGACTCAACCCAGGTAACAAGCTTCTCTGTATCAGCTGTGTAGGTTCTGCCTGCAACTGTCTCATCATAGATCTGATAATCAAGTATTCTGTTTACAGAAAGGTCCCCTGCAGAAAGAGCTGAACGGATGCTGGAACCATAATTGCTGGCTGTTGTTCCTCCGATATACTCCTGATAAGCTGCAAGTCTGTCATTTGTTCCCTGAAGAACCTCTCCATATACAAAAAGATCGTCGTAGTCTTTACTTCCAACTTCCTCTGAATACTCGTTAAGAGCTTTCCTCATGTTAGGATAGAAAGTATTTCTGTCCTCCTGCCCTTCGTATGCAGCTGGAACAGGATCATCTGGAAGTGAAATGTGCTTGGCTGTATCAATTCTAAAGCCGTCAGCGCCGAGATATACGCAGTCCTTTAAGAATTCATAGAAATACTGCTGGAAACTGATATTCTCAGTATCAACATCTGGAAGTCCACCCATTTCATAGTAGGTAAGCTCAAGTCTGTCTGTATATCCGCCTGCAGTCCTACCTGTCTTGTGATAAAGAGCATCCTCCCCACCTGCTGCATCAAAGAGATCCTGAGATATGCTGCTATAAGTAGGTGTTGTGTGGTTTGGAAGAATGTCAACAATGACAGCAATTCCATACTCATCTGCCACATCACACATGTGCTTGAATTCATCTCTTGTACCAAGCTGATAGTTTCCAATCACCCAGTCAGTTGGCTGGTAGTGATACCACCACATGCCATCAGGGCCGTGAAGGTTCATACCAGGATTGGTATCAAGGCATTCGTTTATAGGAGATGTCTGGACTGCTGTATAGCCAGCATCTGCTATGTCTGCCATGTTGTCTGCTATAGTATTAAAGCTCCAGCAGAAGGCATGAAGAATTGCGCCGTGCTGGATGTGGTCGCGGGTAATAAGGCTGTTATCCGCTTCCCTTTGCTGTCTTGGAGCAAGTGCTGTAACTGAGTACTCCTTGGAAGGAGTGCTTTCTGTTACTGAATACTCATCGCTAAGAACATCTGAAGAAGTATCTGAAGCCTCTATGCTTACTTCATCTGCAGATATTTTCTGGTCTTCTTCTGTCCCAGTCTTAGTTTCGTCATAAAATTCTGATGCGCCTGAACTTGCGCTTGCAGAGGCATCTAGTGCCGCCTCTTCGCCTTCCTGGGCAGAACTTACCAAACTTGCCGCTTCAAGTCCTTGATTTTCCTGAGGCTCCGTGGCCAACGCATTGGAAACGTTTCCAAAAGAGCTCAAAAAAATAGACAAGCTTAAACCTGCCGTAGATAGTGCTTTAATCCACAATTTTCCCCTTTTCATACTTTTACCTCCAAAAAATAATAGCACCGATTAACTATATATCAATTATAGTTAGTCGATGCTACTATGGTCAATTGTTGAAAGTCTTATAAATTCCGGAAACGTTTTTGTAAACTTTGTATAGTAAACTTTGTATAGTAAACTTTTTACGATTTAAATGAAGAGACATGCATCTCCGAATGAGAAGAACCTGTATTTCTCTTTAATAGCCTCTTCGTAAGCCCCAAGTACATGCTCTCTTCCAGCAAAGGCAGATACCAGCATAACAAGTGTTGACTCAGGAAGATGGAAGTTAGTAATAAGCCCATCCATAAGCTTAAACTTGTAACCAGGATAGATAAAGATTGAAGTATCTCCGCTTGAAGCCTTAATAGTTCCGTCCTCACTTGCTGCACTCTCTATAGTTCTGCAGCTGGTGGTACCAACACAGATAACGCGGTGCCCTGACTCTTTTGCCTTCATGATCTTATCAGCTGCTTCCTGTGTTACCTGATACCACTCTGTATGCATGTGGTGTTCCTTGACATTAGTAACCTTAACTGGTCTGAAGGTTCCAAGTCCAACATGCAAAGTTACAAAGGCCATGTCCACGCCCTTTTCCCTGATTTTCTCAAGAAGGTCATCAGTAAAGTGAAGGCCAGCAGTTGGCGCTGCAGCAGAGCCCTCAAACTTAGCATAGACTGTCTGATACATGCTCTTGTCCTGAAGCTTGTGGGTAATATATGGAGGAAGTGGCATCTCTCCAAGCTTATCAAGAACCTCTTCCCAGATTCCATCATAGTAGAATTTCACAAGGCGGTTTCCCTCATCTACTATGTCCATGATCTCAGCCTTAAGTATTCCATCGCCAAAAGATACCCTTGCTCCCGGGCGAAGCTTCTTGCCTGGCTTTACAAGTGTCTCCCAGACATCTGCCTCTTTTCTCTTTAAAAGAAGAATCTCAACAGCAGCTCCTGTCTCTTCCTTGACTCCAAGAAGCCTTGCAGGTATTACCTTGGTGTTGTTAAGAACAAGGCAGTCACCTGGCTCAAGATAGTTTATCACCTCATTAAATACGTGATGCTCCACCTTGCCTGAGTTCTTGTCCATAACAAGGAGCTTACACTCATCCCTCTTCTCCATTGGGTCCTGAGCTATAAGCTCCTTGGGAAGATCAAAATAATAATCTGCAGTTGATAGTCCTATTTCTACATTCTCACTCATTTTCTTTGTCCTTAAAAAATAAACTGTTACACTCTATTCCACGATTTTTTTTCGCGAAGAAGAGTATAACAGTTTAATAGTTTTAAAGCAAGTTGAGGGAAAATTATAACTTCCTTTCAGTATATTTATCAGAAATAATTGCCAGGGTAGCAGAGATGTCATTAAGGGTCTGGGTCATATTCTGGATCATGAGCTGATTAACCTTGTCATCAGAAAGATCATGATTCTTCATACGTTCCTGCATCTCTTTTACTCTCTGCTGCTGAAGGGCTGTAACCTCTGAAACTCTACTCATATATGCACCACCTTTCTCATACAATTAAGCCTGCCAAGCTTCAAATACTGTTAGAATCCATAAACGGTAATTCGTCTTAACATAAACAAATTATAACTCAAATATGAGCATATATGAGTGTTTTTCCCTATATTTAATAATGCTTTAATAATTTGCCTGTGGGCCAAGGTAGCTCTCAGGAAGCTGATAATCTTTTTTCTTGACCACAAGCTTTTCTATGATCACACCTGGGTCTTTGGCATAAATTCTAAGCTCATTGCAGCCCTTTTTAAGGCTTACTCTCTGGCAGATACATCTTCCGCCTCGTAATACTCCCTGAGCCCAGTCCTCATCCTGCCATTCTGTGTAGTAGTGATCTGATACGGCATGAACAAGCTGTGGCGCGTCATCTGAAACTCCCAGATAAAAGCTCAGTCTTCCGCCCTTGTGATATGGGTTTCTTGTAAGAAGGTAAAAGACAACGTCATACTCTCCCTCTTCCTCCACATCAAAAGCATATGCAACGCTTGGAGCTTTCTGGAAATCTTCAAAGGTCTTCATAGGAGGAAATGCCTTTATAGCTGAGCCTTCTCTTCCAAGGTGCTCCACAACTTCAAAGGAGCCTTCCTCTGAATCTTTTTTATCTGCAAAGTCACTGGCACTAATGCAGCAGTAATTATAATGTCCTCCAACTCTGCCCAGCCTCTTGCCTGTGCTGTCCTCTGCATTTTCCGAAGTCGCTGGCAGGAGGCACACATAGTCCACGTGGGTTTCCTGTCCGTTGTCAAAAGAGATCTTGACTCTTCCCTTGGACTCGAAGACCGCGGGACTAACTGCATTTCTCATGATAGAAACGACGCTTCTTCCTGCCTCTACTCTGCCCCTTAAGTTACTAAACTTAAGGGCTTTATCTTCAGGAATGATCTCATAGTCAAAAGAGACATCGCCCTTGGTATCTATATCAAGAAATACTCCCTTAGTATCAGGATTAAGGAAATCATCGCACACAATAGGCGCCATATCCTGCCAATGGGCACCGAGATGGTATCTGTCATAGCCTCTAAAGCTTACAATAGCCTTGGCTCCTGAAATAGGTGATACCTTAACCGGAGCTGGATAGAACCACTCTCTGTCATCCCAGGTCCTAAAACCTGTGTGGGCTGAGCTAAGGCAATGGTTCCACTTACCATCTGCTATCTGGTGGAACTCTTTTACCAGCTGCTTATCAAGGAATATCCTGCCCTCTATCTCATTTAAATAGCTGTTTGCATATACTGAGCCTCTCTTTGCCAGGGCATGGTTAAAACCAGTAAGGATCCAGGCAACAATCAAATTAAGAGAAGCTGTGGCAGCATAGTAAACCATGCTCTCGTAGGTAAGAAGCGCTTCACCCGTCAGCTCAGCTTTGAGTCTTCCTGCTGTAGCCAGGATATCTTTTACCTCAAAAAGAACTCTCTCGCTTTCTCTGAAATGAACCGGGTTATAAATTGTCTCGTTCATTGTTTCCGGAGTTCTAAGGGCGTTGTATCTTGTATAGCCTTCAAGAACCTTGAACATATCCTTTTTCTGGGAATCGCTTAGTCTATTTCCAAACTGCTTGTTTATCCAGAGGTAGACATAGTTATCTATCTTGTTAAAGCCGTTGGAGCCCCAGGTCTCATAGTCGTAGGCAAGATCCATGAAAAAGCTAAGTGGATACTCCATCTCTTTAAGATCGCCGACATTGACGATCCACATCTTGCGAACGCCCGCCTCATAGGCCGTTGTCATCTGCTCCCAGGTCTTGGTAAGGCGGTTGCAGTTAGTCCACTCATAGCTTATAGGTGCTCCGTGGTAGTCGAAGTGGTAGTACATTCCGTATCCACCTGGGTGCTGCCTCTCTTTTTCTGTAGGAAGGTTCCTTAAGTTTCCATGGTTGTCATCACTTAGGAGGAAAATAGTATCCTTGAGTTCATCCCAGTCCTTGAGGCCCTGACAGGTCTCATCTCCGTAGTAGTAATCCTCTACTTCCTTGTAGATTGCAAGCATCCTGGGAACATTTTTTAATACTTCCGCGTAGTCAGCTTCAGTCTCTGCTGCCTTAGTATAAATATTGTTTCCGTCCTTGAACTGGTCAAAAAGAATCTTATCCTGAGCAAGAATTGCCTTTTTTACGACCTCTATGTTATCCTTCATGGTTGCATCTTCTGGAAGAAGCTTGGAATCTGCTTCTCCACGCATACCAATAGTTATAACGCTCTCAAAATCCTTATTTCTCTTAACACCATTTTCCCAAAATCTTGTTATAGCATCAGCATTTGATAAAAAGCTCCAGGAATTGTCATTCCCGTACTCCTTGTACTGCTGCTGCCACTCGTTGCCGGCTCTGAAAAGCGGCTCGTGGTGGGAGGTTCCCATAATAACGCCAAGAGTATCGGCAAGCCTTGCATTTTCTATGCCAGGACCATCCTCAGAAAAGTTTGAATTCCACATGGCAGGCCACATGTAGTTGCCCTTAAGTCGCAGGAGTAGTTCAAATATTTTCCTGTAGCACTTGGCATTAACGCCGCCAAACTTCTCTGTTGCCCAGTTTCCAAAGGCTGGCCACTCATCATTTATAAAGAAGCCTCTATAGTAAACAGAAGGCTCCTTGGAGACATACATATTACTGTATGCGCTGCTTGATGTGCTTGCTACAGCACCTGTGCCATTATAAGCTGGCTGGCCAACTATCTCTACATCAAGAAATTGCTTCTTTTCTGGAATTGCGTCGCCAAAATAAACAAGAGGAGAAACTCCGCACAGCTCTGATAGCTGGAACATTCCATAGATTGTGCCTCTCTTGTCACTTCCGGCAATTACAAGAAGCTGCATTGCTGCGCTATTTGCCATTGCCGTAGCAGGCAGATCAATTATCTTAATCATGAAGACTTCTCTTTTACCTCTAAGTAAAGATAAGTCAATCAGGCCTCTCTGCTCCAGTTCATCAAGATACTGGCTCTTTCCAACAGTACCTATGAAAACAGCCGTATTTCCAGAAACCTCGCTTACTGTCCCTATAATTCTGGGCGCAAGGCCTGTAACCATACACAGATCCTCAGCTATAGTATTACCAATTTCCTTAACTCCCTCAAATGCGCTCTCTTCAATGACAAGTTCTGCCATTGCGCGTCCGTCAAATATCCTTATCATGTCCACAACTCCCCTATACTTCATTATTGAAAAACATGGATCATTATAAGGATACTTCAAAGTCTGCGCATTTATCTACTTAATGCTTGCTTAAATCTTCCCATTTAGGTTATTGTATTTCTTTTTTTTCTCTTATGTTACGATTTATCCTGCTTGGCATTTTGCTATAATTATTCTTGCTTACCTCAAGCAGGAAGGAATGAATTAACAAAAATGGATAGTAAAACAATATACTTAAAAAGACAGTCTTCAGATACAATGCTGGATTTATCGCAAAAGATAATGGATGACATGCGCAAAGAAAGCCCTGATGCGGAAGTTGTTGTCTACAACATAGAACACGTGGGAGAAGCAGAAGTTCTGCTTCTTGGTTTTGAAAAATACTATTATAGAATTAAGAGCTGCGCCTCAGTTGTTATCCAATGTATTCATGTTGGTGACAAGCAAGTGGCTACGGTATCTGGCCTTGGTGGCGGTGCCGGAAGATTATTGATGAGCTGGGGTGCCAATGAAGACTTCGCCAATATAGCTGCAGAAGTATTAAAAGCTCATGGATTTCACTAAATCCATGAGCTTTTAGACACTCGTAATTCCTTATGCCAAAAGCTACATCCAAAAAAATAAAAGAAAAAAAACAAATTATTTTTCTTTTTTTTTGACTTTATTTCCTTCTAAGCCGCTAATATAATGTTCTCTAGAATTAATCACTTTTTGA
This sequence comes from Butyrivibrio sp. INlla14, assembly GCF_900102515.1. GTDB lineage: Bacteria > Bacillota > Clostridia > Lachnospirales > Lachnospiraceae > Butyrivibrio. The sequence goes on along the minus strand of NZ_FMVS01000008.1, from coordinate 100,644 downwards.
TAGAGGCATCCCAAATGAAAAAATCTATTTTTTACCTTTTATTTCCATTTTTCTTAATTGGAATACAACTAATATCTCTTCTTTGCGCATTTATTGGGTATGGAATACAAAATGTAGATAGTAGTCTGTATTTTTTTGGATTTTTAATTGCTATTTTTATTTTTATGCTGGGCGGAATCATTTCATTAACTGTGAATTTATGCGGATTAGTACATCTTCATAAGCAATCATCACAAAACATTTTTGCACCTAAAAAATTCTATGTATTTCAGATCATTGAATTGATCTTCAGTATACTCTGGATCATATTCTCATTTGCTGCATTTTCCAATAGCATGAGCGTTTAACACTTTTAGCGAAAACTACGGTTAATTGGAATAGAGCTTAGAAATCAAAAACTTATCTGATTAAGCAGGTTAAAGAGTCCGCTCTTGATCGCATTGTTATCATGATCAGCTCCAGTAATCTCATACCAAATGTGATCAGCGCCGTTTGCATCAAGAAGCTCATGATACTGCTTGGGATAGGTGCCTACGACTGAATCCCTGGTGCCGCAGCAGACAATAAATACATTCGGTTCTATAGCACCCTCTGCAAACTTCATTTCATCTTCCTGAATCTGGCCTTCATGGGTCATGAATTTATCCTGAGTAGGTACGATTCCGGGAGCTGGAGAAATGGCGCAGACATATCCAAAAAGCTCCGGCCTTTGAAGGGTTATATAAATTGTCTCTCTTCCGCCCATGGAAAATCCAGCAAGATAGGTATTCTCTCTTCCTGTAAGAACTGAATATTCGCTTTCAATATGAGGCATAAGGTCATTTACAAGATCATTTATAAAATTGTCGTAAGGAAGTACGCTTTTGCTGTCAAAGCCAGGCTTCTGGTCTGGATCTGATGTGGCATACATATTAGGGCACACAACGATAGTCTCATCGATATATCCGTCATAAGCCATATTTCCTACTATTTCTCTTATCTTATTGGATTTGTCCTGAGAAAAAGAATATTCATCACCAAATATTCCATGTAAAAGATAAAGGACTGGATATTTCTTGTCCTTACTATAGTCTGCAGGCAAGAGGATGCTGTAGCCTCTTTCCATTTTGCAGGTATCAGAATAATAGGTTCCATGCGTAAACTCGCCATATGAAACGTTGCCCCTCGTAGCTTCAAATATTACGGGACATCGCTCCTTTATTTCATCATCAAGAACAAAGGCTGTAGCCTCAGCGCCTTCCTCTTCTTCTGTCTTAATTCCTGTGGCAAAAGAACTTAAATCTTCACTACTACTTGTTACCATTTCACTCTCCCCTTGTGTACTTGCGCCGCAAGCGCTTAACGCCGTGATCAGAAAGGCCATAAGCACACATATACTTTTTTTCTTCATATCAAAAATCCCCATTTTTAGTGCTTTTACATACTTTACTATGATACCATGTGTATCCCCAAATTTAAAAAAATATTTTTGTCTTATGCCAATTTTACAGGGTTCCCTGGGCAGCCTGAATAATCTGACCCATTTTGAATTTATCTCGGATTTATTTCGGATTTTACATCTATATATTTATTTTTGATAAATGGGATGAGCGCAAATTTTTTCAGTACATCTTTTATTTTCCTTTTAGCAAAAAAGTTGTAGCAATAGTCCGTTAATGTAAAACTATCAAGGCATTTTGTTCCTTAAGCAACAACTTTCTTTGCAATCTTGAGAAAAAAGATGTAAGAGTACTTGGATAAACAAGTGTAATATTGAAGACTCAAGCTTTTTGTTACATCCTTTTCAACAGAAACCAGATACCAGATGTATTGACAATTTTTTAACGTGTCCAGTTTTTAAAAAATAAAAAAATAGCTGTAAATTCAGCTGAACAAGCTTGCCAATCTTGTTCAAGAAAAAAGCCTGCCTTTGTGGGGATTAGCTCACAAAGGCAGGCTAAAAATAGCAGAAAACTGCAATTACTTATTACTTATTACTTATTATTCATTGCGGAAGTCAACGTTCTGGAGGAATGATACATATCCTCTCTTAGCTTCAAAAAGGTCAGCCTTGTCAATTACTTCCCATGGTGCATGCATGTTAAGAACTGCAACGCCAGAGTCGATAACGTTCATTCCGTAAAGAGCAAGGATATAAGCGATTGTTCCGCCGCCACCAACATCTACCTTACCAAGTTCTGCTGTCTGGAATACGATTCCATCCTTCTCAAAGGCACGTCTGATCTCAGCGATGTACTCAGCATTAGCATCGTTAGAACCTGACTTTCCTCTTGAACCTGTGAACTTGTTAAATACAAGACCTTCACCGAGGAATGCTGCGTTCTTCTTCTCAAATGCTGATGCATATGTAGGATCAAAGCCGGCACTTACATCTGATGAAAGCATGCATGAGTTAGCAAGACATCTCTTAAGGAGAAGATCATTGTAACCTTCCTTAGTGAGGTTCATAAGCTCTGCAACAGCCTTCTCAAAGAACTTACTCTGCATACCTGTAGCACCTACGCTACCGATTTCTTCCTTGTCAACAAGGATGCAGCAGCCTGTTCTCTTAAGGTTCTTGGCCTCAAGAAGGGCACGCATTGAAGGATATGCACAAACCCTGTCGTCATGGCCATAGCCCATGATCATTGATCTGTCAAATCCAGCATCTCTTGACTTGCCAGCTGGAACAATCTCAAGCTCAGCAGAGATGAAATCTTCTTCCTCTATTCCATAAAGGTCATTTAAAAGTGCAAGGATTCCGCGGCGAACTGCGCCTGAAACCTTACCACTCTCAGCCTTCTCTTCCTTCTCAGCCTTGAGAGCATACTTCTGACCAGCTGTAAGCTTAGGATCTGCCTTCTCAGCCTTCTCTTTCTCCTTGCTCTCAACAACAAATGGTCTGTGGCCAATGATAAGATCAAGGGCTTCACCCTCTACAGCCTTGGCTGCAGTCTTGGACATCTGGTCAGCTGCAAGGTGAATTAGAAGATCAGAAATGAAGAATACTGGATCATCCTCATCTTCACCAACATTAAGCTGAACTGTAGTGCCATCCTTCTTGCAGAATACACCGTGGATTGCAAGTGGCATTGCAACGAACTGGTACTTCTTGATACCACCATAGTAGTGTGTATCAAGGTAAGCAAAACCGCCATCCTCGTAAAGTGGGTTCTGCTTAACATCGATTCTAGGAGAATCGATGTGAGCGCCCAGGATATTAAGTCCCTGCTCAAGTGGCTCTGAACCAAGCTGGAACATAACGATTGACTTGTTCATCCAAACGCTGTAAACCTTGTCGCCCTTTTTAAGCTTGGTCTTACCACCAATAAGAGTATTGAGCTCTTTGTAGCCTGCTGCCTCGATTTCATTGACGATCGTGTCGATAGCCTCACGCTCTGTCTTGGAGTTGTCAAGGAAGTTCTTGTACTCATCAGCAAACTTATCAACAGCCTTAAGCTGAGTAGCATTGTAAGTAGTCCAAATATTTTTTCTGTTCATATATAAAGCTCCTTTCCATAAGATAGCCATTACTAACTAAAGTAATGGCTATTATAGCACCTATATTAATAATAATCAATTGCGTGCAATTTATTTTATAAAGTTTTGATAATTATGATCTGATCTCAATGCCCATAGTAAATGACAGCTTTCTGAGCATCTTATCTACATATCCATTTATTGCATCGTCAGAAAGCTCTTCATCCTTAGGAGTGAAGGTGATTGTAAATGCCATACTCTTCTTGGTTGGAGGAATTGGAAGTCCCTCATATACATCAAAGAGCTTAACATCTGTTACATACTTACAGGAGCCATAGATAGCATCCTCAACTTCCCCGCAGGTAACAGTCTTTTCCATGATAAGAGCAAGGTCACGCTTAACTGTAGCAAACTTTGAAAGTGGCTTGAATGTAGGTGTCTTGCCATACCACTTCTCAAGTACAGAAAGATCGATCTCGCAGATATATGCAGGAATTCTCATATCTGTATCATCCTGGATCTCGTAAGTGATCTGTCCAAGATATCCGACTTCTTCGCCCTCACATGTGATCTTGGCTGCTCTATAAGGATGAAGGAATGTCTTGGTTGCAGGTTCATACTTAAAGCTTACGTGAAGAGCATCTGCTACGTTCTGGGCAAGGCCCTTAAGTGTAAAGATATCCTCACCTTCTCCAAAGATACCAATGCAAAGAGTAGCCTTCTCATCAGGATAATCTGTGAGTGGAAGAGACTTTGGAATAAATCTGTTTCCAAGTTCAAATAATCTTCCCTCTAGAGTTCCCTTCTTCTGGTTTCTTGCAATTGCATGGATCATCTGAGCTGCAAGTGTAGTTCTCATAAGAGAAAGGTCCTCGTTGATAGGGTTAAGGATCCTTATTGCAGTTCTCTCACTGGCATCCTCAGAAAATCTCAAAAGATCAAGGTCACTAGGTGAGAAGAATGAGTAGTGCATACACTCATATGCGCCCTGAGCGCAAAGAGCTCTCTTAAGTTTAAGCTCTGTCTTCTGGCGAAGATTTCTGCCGCCCATTGTTACGCCAGCATTCTTTAGGAATGTAGGCTTAACATGGTCATAACCATACATACGGATAAGTTCCTCTGCGATATCAGGATAATCTTCCATATCCTCACGATATGCAGGAATCTTGATAGTAAGCTCATCACCATTTATAACTGGTTCAAAATTAAGGTTTGTAAGGATTCTCTTTATCTCATCCTCAGGAACCTCTATACCAAGTACACCATTTACCTTCTTAATAGAAGCCTTCATTTCCTTCTTTTCAAGGCTGTTTCCTGTATTGATATCAACGTGAGTCTTTGAAACCTTACCAGCGCCAAGCTGTTCAATAAGGTGAAGAGCTCTCTTCATAGCGATAACTGTTGTGTATTCATAAACACCCTTGGCAAAAGCTGCTGATGAATCAGATGACTGTCCAAGTGCTCTAGAGCTCTTACGGATGTTGTCACGCATGAATTTAGCTGCTTCAAAAGTAACTGTAGTTGTTGTATCACGGATTTCGGAATTAAGACCGCCCATGATACCAGCAAGAGCTACAGGCTTCTTGCCATCGCAGATAACAAGGTTATCTGTAGTAAGCTCAAACTCATTCTCATCAAGAGTTACAATCTTCTCTCCTGCCTTGGCACGTCTTACAACAATCCTGTTATCCTCAAGGAAATTGCCATCAAAAGCGTGCATAGGCTGTCCAAGCTCTCTCATGATGTAGTTAGTGATATCTACAATGTTGTTGATAGAGTTGTTGCCTACCATAGCAAGTCTTCTCTTCATCCAGAGAGGGCTCTCTGAAAGCTTTACATCATATACATAGTGGCCAATGTATCTTGGGCAAAGATCTGGGTCTTCAACAGAAACGCTAAAGCCTTCATTCTCAACATCAGTCTCAGTGTAGCTAAGATCAATCTCTTTTAATGGCTTATCAAGAGCTGCTGCAACTTCTCTTGCAAGACCGTAAATGCTCTGACAATCTGGTCTGTTTGCTGTTATAGAAACATCAAAGATCCAGTCATCAAGGCCAAGGATAGGCTTTACATCGATACCAACCTCTGTATCTGCAGGGAAAACAAGAAGTCCGTTGTAACCAGCGCCTGGATACATATCCTCGGATACTCCAAGTTCAACACCAGAACAGAGCATACCTTCTGAATCATAGCCGCGAAGCTTGCCCTTTTTGATAGTAGCAACGCCAACAACTGTCACATGATCCTTGGCAGTCTCAATGACTGTAGCTCCGTCAAGTGCCAGAGGGTACTTGCCGCCAGCCTGAACATTATCTGCACCGCAGCAAACCTGGAAAGTTCCGTGTTCGCCTGCGTTTACAGTGCAAACATGAAGATGAGTATCAGGAATAGGCTCACAGGTTAATACTTCTCCTACTACAACCTTGGAAATGTCTTTACCAACTTCCCAGCACTCTTCAACTTCAAAACCGCAATCGAAAAGCTTTTTCTCAAGCTCCTTGGGTTCAATATCTATATCAACAAAATCTTTTAGCCAACTTAAAGGTACTAACATTTTATCTTCCTCCCGATTTATTCGTAGTGATCGATTTGCTTAAGAACATCAATATCTGACTCATACAAAAGCTTGATATTGTTGATACCATACTTAAGCATAGTTGCACGCTCAATTCCAATACCAAAAGCAAAGCCGCTGCATTCTTCTGAGTCGATTCCGCAGTTCTCTAAAACCTTCTTGTTAACAACACCGGCTCCGAGTACCTCGATCCAGCCTGTACCCTTACAGAGATTGCATCCCTTACCGCCGCAGGCAAAACAGCTGCAGTCAACCTCTACAGAAGGCTCTGTAAATGGGAAGTATGAAGGACGAAGTCTTGTTGTTGTTCCCTCACCAAATATCTTCTGGGCAAAGAGCTCAAGAGATCCCTTAAGGTCGCAAAGTGTGATGTTCTTGTCAACTACAAGACCTTCCATCTGTGAGAACATTGGTGAATGTGTTGCATCATCATCAGAACGGAAAACCTTACCAGGTGATAAGATTTTGATCGGAGGTTTCTTGTTCTCCATAACGTGGATCTGACCTGATGAAGTCTGGGTTCTAAGAAGGAACTCAGGGCTTAAGTAGAAAGTATCCTGCATGTCTCTTGCAGGGTGATCCTTGGGAGTATTAAGAGCAGTGAAATTGTAGTAGTCATTCTCAATCTCTGTGCCTTCATAAATCTCAAATCCCATTCCGGCGAATATATCGATAAGAGTCTCTCTCATCTGTGTTACTGGATGAAGATTTCCCTCGTAACGCATCTTGGCAGGCATTGTAACATCCTGTTTCTCGCTCTCATATCTAAGCTGGAGTTCTTTTTCTTTCATCTTCTTGTCCAGCTCCTCAAAGTGCTCAAGAGCCCACTGTTTAAGCTCATTTACACTCTTTCCATATTCAGCGCGGTCCTCTGCAGGAATATTCTTCATCTCCTTCATAAGGGCGCTGATCTTGCCAGTCTTGTTGTCCATGAAGCTCTTTCTAAGCTCATAGACAAGTTTAGAGCTATCAAGCTTCTCTGCATTTGCCTTGATCTCTTCACGGATTGCTTCAATTTTCTGACGTAATGCGTTGTTTTCCAATTTTCCTTCCTCCTATTACTACTATTACCTCATATCGGACTTTTTTGTGTAATAAGATATCTCATTACACAAAAAGTCCCATAGCATCGTTATAAATGCTATGGGACGAATTATTCCGCGGTACCACCCATGTTCATGTCTCTTAATATCATAATATAAAAAGAAACATGCTCTCCTTAGCCCGTAACGGGGACCACCGTTCCAATCTACCAGTTAAAGATATCGCCTTCGAAAGGACTGCTCCAGCGCGAAATTTCCGATAAGGGATTACTCATGGAGCTCTCAGCCAGTGACTCCATTTCTCTCAGCAGCATCTTCCTATCATCTCGGGGACAAGCCCCACGCCTTCAATGCATTTTCTATATTTACTAAATAATTCTATTTGTCATATTAAAAAAAGTCAACAACTAATTTGTCATATATATTTGCAAGCTGATGATTCTTATCAAGTAAAAGAACTTTTTCAAACCATATTTTTGCCTCTTTAGTCCTTCCAAGTCCCATATTACCAAGGCCCATAAGATAATAGCAGTGGACCCTGTTTCTCATATCCATATCAGCATCAAATACAGACATATCAGGCATTGAAACAGCAAAATAGTCCATGACAAATTTATCATTTATATGATGCTCACCATAATCAAGAAGCTTATAGAACCTTGTATTGGCGCTGCTAGTATCGCCTAGAGCCTTAAAGGCAAGCCCCTGGAACAGGATCATATCTGCAGGCTGATCATAGTAGTACATGACACCTGCTGGCTCAGAGGCTCCAAGAGTCGCACGTTCAAAGTTCTCTCTTGCCTTCTTGTCATCTCCAAGCTTCTGATAACATAGCCCCATCAGATAATAGAGGTTATTGTCCTTGGTTCCCTCAAGTCTTCCCTCCCCAAGATTTTCAGGATATGAAAGGGCCTTATTTATCAGCTCTATGGCCTCTTTAGCCTTACCATCACTAAGCTTCTTTGTAGCCATCATAAAAAGAGATAGCTTAAACTGGGTAGTTATCTTACCCTCTGCTCCCTCCCAGGTCTGGAAGGAATGGGAACATATCTTTTCATTGGCAGCACTATACTGGCCCAAAAGGTTTAGTAGTGTAACATATTCTGTGTAAAGATCATCTCTTTTTTCTATCAGTCCAATATTTCTGTCAAAATTTGCAAGACGCTCCTCTGCGCAAATTCCAAGCTTTTGATAGAGCTGGTCAAGCTCCAAAAATACTCTCGCATCGCTCTTGTCAAGTTCAAAGGCTTTTTCGATGCACTCTTTTGCCCTGTCCTTGTCACCGCGCTTATTGTAGTAAGCAATAGAAAGGTTTCTTGTGAGTGTTGCAAAAGAGTCATCAATCTCTCTTGACTTCTCCCAAAGCTCAATTGCCTTGTCATAGCCAAGCTTATCATAGTAAAGGCATCCAAGATAGTAGTAGGCCTTGGCGCCATCTGGATTAAGTAAAATACACCTCTCCAGAACCTTTATGTCTTCAAGCTTATTTGGAAAACAGTACTTAAAGGATGCTTTTTCAGCCTCCAAAAGAGATTTCCGTGCTGCCTTACCATCCCCCTGTTTATCATAATAATATGCCTTATAATAGTATTTAAGCGGGCTCTCCTGGCTGCACTTATCAAGGGCGCAAATTGCCTTGTCATAAAGTCCAAATTCAGCAAAGTCTCTTGCAGTCTGAAGGAAATTCTCAATATCCCCCGTTACAGCCTCGCCACTATAGTCTTCATCAAGCTCTGACAAAAGGAATCTGCTTACAAAGTCAAAAACATCCACCTTCAGATTTTCCTTAAGATACTCAATAGCCGCATCTCTTTGACCAAGGCTCACCAAAAGAGCTGCCTTAAGGCCCCTTGCCTTTATGTTATGAGCATTCTTTATAAGGCCCCTCTCAACAAGGTCAAGAGCATCCTGCAGCTGCCTCTTTCTAAAGGCAATCACAGCAAGATAATAAAAAGACATCTCCTGCTGAGCATTTGTCCAGGTTGCCTTATAAAAAGCATCATAGGCCTCATCAAGTCTTTCCTGATAAAAAAGTGAAAGTCCAAGGTTATAGTAAGCCTCGCTGTCATAGGGATTTGGATTAAGCCTTGTCATCCTCTCTATGGCCTTTTTAAAGTATTTCTCAGAAGCTTCAAATTGTCCTCTTCTAAGAAGCAAAAGTCCATATGCGTTATTGATGCGGATATCTCCTTCATCTCTTTTAAGTCCCTCAAGGTAATAACCATCAGGAAGGTAAGTTGCATGCCTGTACTGCTCAATATGCTGCCCTGTCAAAAAAAGTTCCTCATTAGTCTGGATATCTTTTGGCGCCTTAGCTGCCCTTGCGGGCTCAGCAAGCTTTGGGATTCCATAGTCCTTTTCCTGATATGAAACAAGCTCTTTTCCCTCATGGCAGACAGAAACTTTTACCTTATATCTGTCGAGCCCCTCAATAGGGATTTCTTTTTCAAATACGTCCTCTGGAGAAATGATGGCCTTTTCGCTAAGGATTTCCTGTCCATCATAAGTCACCTTAATATCAGCATCTTCAAACCTCTCTGTGGCATAAACATAGACCTTTACATCCTTTTCATCTACTTCAAGATTCACCATTGCTTCCAGGCTTGCATTTCTAATGTATCCTGCCTTTTTATAGGGCATAAAGTACTGCTTGAATTTCTTTTCCTCATAAGGATAAAGCCAGGTAAAATCAGGCTGATTGTCGCAGTAAACGCCTGTCATTAGCTCAATGTACGGGCCATCTTCGTCAGTAAGATTTCTATCCCAGGCTTTTCCAAAGTCTCCGCATCCCCAGGTCCACTGCTTCTTGCCAGGTGATATGTGATGATCAGCCACATGAAGGAGTCCCGCCTCCTTGCCATAGTCATAACCTCCAACGAAGTCAAAATCAGACTTCTCAGCCATGTAGGATGTTGGCACAGGGATATTCTTATACCTAGAAATATCTACACCTGCGCTGTAGTCATGCTTGTAATACTCTCCAGTTGCAATTGGGAATCTTGATACAGCTCTCTTACCATGATCATAGACGCTGTGAACGTCAGGGGGAAATACTGACTGGGTGTTGTCATTTACAGAAACCGCAGGGTTTGCCCACCAGAGGAAGGTCTGTGGCAGCGGAGTTCTGTTATAGAGCTGGCCCTCAATCTCAATATATGCCTTGTCAGGATAAAGAGTTATTGCAGTAATAACCCTTGTTCCGTACATTCTGTCAACGTCTCCCAAAAGAAGTGACTTAGAGCCATCTTCATTTTCCCTGAGCTGATATTCAACCTTCATGTAGGTTGTTGGTCTGTGGTGCTGAGGCCAGTTAAATTCGATTCCTCCGGAAATCCATGGGCCTGTAAGTCCTACAAGGGCTGGTTTTATCACGCGGTTATAATATACAAAGTCATAACCATTAGTCTTGTCATAAGCTCTTTGGATCCTGCCTCCAAGTTCAGGCATTACCATGACTTTGATATATCTGTTCTCAAGAAATACGCAGTTCCACTTTTTATCCTTCTTTTCCCTGCTGATGGTGCTGGTTGCAGGGTATGGATATATCTTGCCGCTGCTGCCCTGATAAACTCTCTTTTCAAGAAACATGGGATTAACATCCGGTTCTCCAACTTCATATGTAGGAATGCTTACCTCTTCTTCCCAGATTTGTACTTGATCCATCGCTATACTCTCCCTTATATGTAAAAATGACTCATTATATATCTATGTGCTCCGAATACACTAATAGCTTATGAGTATTCAAAAAATGCTCTATGTTCTGAGCATAATCCTAAAAAATCCGTACCACAATAAAGAATATTGCTCTATAATATAAAAAAATTGCTCTATTATTTAGGGAGATTTCTATGTACTCAAAAGAAGAATTAGTAGGCAAAAAATCCATCTATCATCTAAACACTCCAACAAGGACTGCAAGAGATCTATTTCTTTATCCAACTGCAATTGGCCGTTTTAAATATCTGCCTGGATACTCTCTTAAAAGAAACCGCTATGATAGTTTCCTGATTATTTTTATCGAAAGTGGAACTATGGAAATATTGCTCGATGGAAAATACAAAGTAGCAGGGGAAGGCTCTGTAGTTCTGATAAACTGCTACAAGCCTCATGCCTACAGAACTCTAGAGGGCTGCACTGCCCTTTGGATACACTTTGACGGGAAGATGGCCAGAAACTACTACAAGGTGGTAGTAAAAGAAAAAGGGCATATCATAGCTATGGGAGAAGGCAGTTCTTTTCCCTCAAACCTAAATAAGATCCTTGCATCCTTTGATAATCCCTCCCTTGGAAAAAAGGAGGCTTCTACCAGCATTTTGATCAATAATCTCCTCCTTGAGCTGTGCCTTTCAGATCCAAATCCAGAGCCCTCCTCCAAGGACGCTATTAAAAAGGCTACAACTTATATACAGGAGAATTTCGACAGAGAAATATCTTTAAGCGAACTAGCCAGTATTGCAGGCTTTTCACCTTACTATTTTTCCCGGAAATTTAAAAGAGAAACCGGTCTTACTCCACACCAGTTTCTCTTGTCAACGCGTATTGACGCTGCAAAATATAATCTATCTAATACAAATATGACAATAAAGGAAATAGCAAATTCCTGCGGTTTTGAAGATGAAAGCGCCTTCTGCTACTGCTTTAGAAAAAGAGTAGGCTGCGCTCCCGGCAAATTCAAAAGTAAGTAGCGAAGAAGGTCTTTTTGCAAATACTTTTTATGAATGTACCTTAAGCTTCTCCACAAAGGCCTGAGCCATCTCGCTTAGCTCCGCACCCTTTCTTGTGATATATCCGAAGGTAAGATTTTCTTCCTCTTCAAGCTTTATAGCCTTAATCTCAGAAGTATTAAGGCTGTCCCCCAACATAGCTGCACCAACAGCATAGCCGTTTAGTCCCAGCATAAGTTCAATTGATGTAGCTCTTTCGTTGGTACTTATAACCTTCTTGTAATCGTAGGTGGCAAGAGCCTCTTCTCTGTAGTAAAAAGAGGTGTTGTCTCCCTGATCAAACACCATGCAAGGGTAGTCCTCAAGCTCTTTTAACGAAATAGTCTCTCTGTCAGCTAGAGGATGATGCTTACTGAGGTACAGATAGGTATTTCTGGTGAAGAGCTCTGTAAATTCAAGAGAAGCATCAGCAAAGATTTTCTTGAAGGTGTTCTTGTTAAAGTCAGAAAGGGCAATAACTCCAACTTCACTCTTTAAGGTTTTAACATCCTCGATTACTTCGCTTGTCTGAGTTTCCCTGATGGAAAACTGATATTCCGGATGCTCTATCTCTTTTATCGTATCAATAAAAGCATTTACTGCTATAGTATAATGTTGCATAGAAACTGAGAAGGTTGGCTTATCATTCTTGGAATTAAGGTATTTGTCTTCCACCTTTTCAAACTGCTCTACCGCACTTCTTGCATATGCAATAAAAGATGCTCCAGCAGCAGTTGTCACGACACCGTTATGAACTCTTTCAAAAATCTGTATCCCAAGTTCATTCTCAAGGTCTCTAACCGCACTAGAAAGGCCTGGCTGTGAAACATAGAGCCTGTCAGCTGCCTTTCTCATGGAGCATTCTTCATCAATAGCTATAATGTATTTTAGCTGTAGTATTGTCATATTCTTCACCTCACTAAAGGGTTAAATTCAAAAATCATGATAACATACTACAGCTAGAAATTCATAGCATAATATTAAATTTTATATAATGTCAGCACTGCCTACAACTTTATACGAATGGCAATTATTTCATGGCAATAATTTTTCTGAGTTCCTCTTCAGATATGACTTCCTCTGGTTCAAAGACGTCACTATCCATATATCTGTAAATTGATGACAAAAGAGCTCTTGCCTCCGGATGTTCCAAGAGATCATGAAGCCCCATTGAGGACATGATCATTTTACCATTATAGGCCTTTACTTCCATTAGCTGAGCCATAGGGCGTAGTCGAACGTAGCAGTCCATTTCAGCCACAATACTCTTCATATACCTTGGAAGGATGAAGGCTCTCTGAGAAGCCATCCTAAACCACTGGAAGTTACTGTGTTCCTCCGTTGGGAAGTTGTCAAAAATGGGATGTTCCTTGTCTATAAACTGTCCCATAGCCCCTTCCTGGTTCGGGAAGGTTCCAACAGACCAAAAGTCCGTACTAAACTGGGCCTTTACGCTATTGGGAATTGCCTCTTTGGTGGAATGCGGGTCCAAAAACACCTTGCCACCATTTTTAAGAACATCTATCGCCTTTTTATCTAAAACTCTTGTCTCATAGACGCCTGTAGGACATTCAGGTACAAAGTCTGGATAAACCCAGATAGGATAAGTTGCCTTAATATCCGTTTTAGCGCATACTCCTAGCCTCTCACTAAATCTGGCAAGCCTGATAATAAGGTCAAATCTAGTTGGATCTTCTATGTTGTCCAGCGGTATTTCTACATTTCCAAGGCTTGTCACTTCTCCTACAGGGCATTCGCTAACCCCTTTCTTGCTGCCAAGGGTATAAAGGCCACCATCAAGACTGGTTCCATGATTTGAGTTTTCATTGACGCAAAGTTCATAACTAAAGCCCCCGGGAAGAGGCTCTTTTCCAAAATTAGCCACCCTGACTTCAGCTCTTATTGTTTCTCCAACCTTGTAAACATACTTATCAAGAAGCACCAAAACTACCTGGGGAGCAAAGAATTCATTAAATCTTTCAGGACTTGCAAAGCTACAGGATTTGGGCTTTAAATGGGAGTTCATCATACCAATAAGAGCTGTTCCCTGCCCGGTAAAATCCTGAAGCCCCAAAAGCGATATTCCAGACATTTCCCTGGTTCTAAGCACCGCCTCAACTTCTTCCCTATATGCTAAAAGAGCCAGTTCTCCCGTTGCCTCTACTCTCTTTTCGTACTCTTCATACTCCATGCCTGACTTTTCTATTCTATCCCTGACTATATAGAAGTTATCAGGTCTTGTTACCCCCTTAAACTCATCCAGCTCATGCATATCAGGAAGGACCTCATACTGGCCTACTTCAAAGCTAAACACTGGCTTTTTGAAGTTCTTTCTAATGACTTCCATGCTATCATCAAAGTTTCTCGTAGAATTTGGAACCTCAGTATTTATGCGGCCTTCATTGCCGGAAACAGCAAGTCTTAAAACGGAAGCTCCAACATTGGATGAAGTATAAAAATCGCTCTCTTTGTCAGTTCCTTTTTCTCCATAAAAATTATTGGAGCCCCAGGCAAAGAGCCTTGTACTGTCCATTTCTTTGGCAATCTCTATGAGTCTGTGCATCTCAGAAATGCCGTCATCATCAGTGTGAAGTTCATTTCCAAGTGTCAGCATCACAAAAGAAGGGTGATTTGCATAGGTCTTTATTATCTGTCTCAGCTCATTTTCATAAAAATCTCTACTCTCTTTTGTAGAAAAGGCATCTCTAGGATTCCAGTTTGGAAGTTCTGGCTGAACCAACATTCCAAGCTCATCTGCAGCGCTAAATGCCGCTTCCGGAGGGCACCAGGAATGGAAACGAACACAATTTACACCGTAAGATGCATAAGTCTTCATGATATCAAGCCAGCTATCCCTGTCCATTGGAGGATGTCCCGTCTCAGGAAATAATCCGCAGTTTGCTTCGCTTCGTAAAAATATCCTTCTGCCGTTTAGTGTGAGTCTTCCACTACCATCATAGGTAAATTCCCTTATGCCAAAGGATACCTTTTTCTCATCTAAAAGGTCATCACCATCATATAGCCTTGCAGTAGCATATAAAAGATTTCCCTCTCCCTCATCCCATTTTTTTTGACTGAACTCTTTTTTAATCGCCACTTTGCTAAAATGGAAGGAGTTGTTTGCATCTGCATATATTGTCACTTCACGCGAAAAAAGCTCTGCGCCTGAACCTTCAAGGCACTCTCCAGAAATAACAAGCCTTACCATTTTATCAGCCTGGTTTCCAGGTGTTTTGCGGCTTTGCCCCTTATAAAGACTCTTGTAGGACAAAGCAACCTCTCCAAAAACACTGTCAAAATCCTGCAAATCCGGATAAACACGAAAATCTTCTATGAAAGCTTCACTCTTTTCCTCTATATAGAGCTGTCCTACAACTCCATTCCAATTGGTCTGGGTCTCGTCTGTTGCCGCAGAGGAACAGGTAATATCTTTATAAGGAAGTCCCGGATATGTATTATCTGTTGTTATTTCTATGAGACTTCCGTCCCTGATAAGACCCGTAATCTCAAATATGCATGGAGTTGAAAGGCCCTCATAATAAGAATGGCCTCCCTCCCAGGACTCAACTACTGGGGCACTTTTCCCATCTATTTTAAGAGACATGGTCCTTGCCCTCTCAGCAAAAAGAAAATATCTCTTATTCTTTTTTATCTCTCCATGGAAGACGCGTGTAAACTTTGCTGCCCCTTCATAGGTATAATTTCTTGTAAGTCTTGTGGCAATTCTGGAATCAGCAGAAAGAAGCTTATCAATTTCAGTTTCCCTGTTCTCCATGTCAGGATGCCAGGCTCCTGCTATCTTGTCAGGGTTCCCCATCCTATTCTCATCTAAAGTCCCGGGAAGAAAACCGTCCTCTTTGATCATTCCATCAGAAAGTTCAATTCTCCAAGCCCCGCTCAAATCTATTTTCATACAAATCCATTCCCCCAATATTTTTAAAAAGAGACCAGATATGATCTGATCTCCTGCATTTTAACTAAAAAATATCTCAAGGCCAATTCCTATCAGAATAAGACCACCAATTATCTTGGCTCCACTGGCTAATTTGGTTCCAAAAACTATCCCAAGTTTAAGACCTATGTAACAGATTACATAGGTTACAGCCCCAATTATAAAAGAACTAAGTAGCGTCTGAAGACTGTTGTATCCAGAAATAGTAAATCCAACAGATAAGGCATCTATAGATGTTGCTATGCCCTGCATAAAAAGCAGCCTGTTGGAAATACTGCCAGCCTCTGGATCAATACCATATTTCCTGCACTTTTCTATAGTACACTTGCTGCAGTTACGTTCATTTGGGCAGTTCTTCTCAGCTCTTCTGTCAAGAATGCCTTCTATGAGCATCTTACCGCCTATAAAAGCTAAAAGAATAAGTGCAATCCAGGGAATAAAGGCCTGAAAGCCCTTAAAAAAAGTTGCCGCATTGTGAACTAAAAACCATCCAATTACCGGCATCATAAACTGAAAGGCAGCGTAACAAAAAGCTATCTGCACTCTACGTGCGCGGCTCATCTTATGGTCAGCAAAACCATTTGCAAGGGATACAGAAAAAGCATCCATAGCAAGCCCTACGCCTAACATGACACTATTAAAAACAAGTAAAAACATAGTCAAAATCTCCATCCATGATCTGAAACAGATAGGCTAAAAGCCTATGTATCATTTTAACTATACAAACCGCATTAGGCAAGTTATGTTTTTGTAAAAAGAACAATAAAAACGGGCATCCATTGAATCAATGAACACCCGTCTTTATAAATTGTTTTCCAAGGGACTATTCCTCGTCTTTCTGTAACTTTGTAAGCTACCCTTAATTTATATAAATCACATCCCTTAGCGACTCCTTGACATTCCCTGGCTCCGATGAAGCATCGCCACCCTCGCTGTAAATGTCAGCCGCTCCGAAAACCAATGCTCGTCTTCCGTGAAGCTTATGCCACTTGGACTGCTTAGGTTTTATCTACAATGTGATTGTATATATAATATAGCATCTGCAAATACTTTTGTCAACCATTTTAAAGAATATGATGCTATTTTCAGACAATTCAAACAATTCCAGTATTTATCGGTAATCAATTTAATGGATTTTTATATTTGATACATAAGTTAGATTATTGTATTATTTAATTGATGATTTTTTTTAAGAAAAGAGGAAAAAAATGAGTAATTTCATTCTTAGTTGCTGCTCGACTGCTGATCTTGATCAGGAAGTATTTAAAAGTCGCGACATAAATTTTATCTGTTTTCATTTTCAGCTAGATGGCAAGGATTATCCTGATGACCTTGGAAAGTCTATTCCATTTAAGGATTTCTATAACAAAATGTCTGAAGGTCTCATGACACAGACATCTCAGGTAACTATAGGTGAATATCTTGAATACTTTGAAGGCTTTCTAAAAGAGGGTAAGGATGTTTTCCATGTAACTTTAAGCTCTGGCCTGTCAGGTACTCTTAATTCCGCTACTATAGCAAGAGATCAGCTCAAAGAGAAATATCCAGAGAGAAAGCTTTATGTTATAGACTCTCTTGCCGCTTCTTCTGGATACGGACTTTTGATGTACAAACTCGCAGATCTTCGCGACGGCGGAATGAGCATTGATGATCTGTATCAATGGACAATTGACCATAGACTTGAGTGCCAGCACTGGTTTTTCTCAACTACTCTTAAATATTTTGTAAGAGGAGGTCGTATTTCAAAGGTTTCCGGAGCTATCGGAAATGCTCTTAATATCTGCCCACTAATGAACGTAGATTACCAGGGTAAGCTTGTTGTCCGCAGCAAGGTCCGCGGCAAGAATGGTGTCATCAAGGCAATTGTTGAAAAGATGGCAGAGCTTGCAGCAAACGGCACAGACTATAACGGTGACTGCTTCATATCCAATTCTGATTGTCTAGATGACGCTCAGGCAGTAGTTGATCTTATTGAGAAGAAATTCCCTAATATGAAGGGAAAGGTCAAGATCTTTAGTATTGGTACAACCATTGGAAGTCACACAGGCCCAGGCACTGTAGCGCTCTTCTTCTGGGGCAAACAGAGAATTGACTAATATAATAAATATTATTATTGAAAAAGAGTTTTGCTCATCGAGCAAAACTCTTTTTATTACGCATATAAACTCACCATATCAGCCTATAAGCAATTGATGCGTTCCATAGTTTTGGATCAGATCTGTGATCTTCTTGTCATCCCCAATAACTGTCACATCAAGTGGTTTAAATAAATTAAGCGACAGAAGCCCAACAATGGACTTACCATCGATGTAGCTGTGACCATCCTGAACATCGATCTCACATGAAGACTTAGAGTTCATGTTGATGAACTGGATGATCTGGGACTTACATCCCAATGAAACCTTCACTTCTTTTTTCATATTCAATTCCCTCTCTCATAAAAACCGCAGGTCTATACCGCGACTAGAATTTAGTTTAACACCATGTGAACAATATGTGAACACATAAAATATTAAAAAAGTATAAAATATGGAGAAGGATTTTTGCGGTTTAGTTTCCCGAAAACATTTAATCTATCTACTTTTCAGGCTTTTTTCTCAATTAATCGTTTCTGAAATTCCTGCTCTGGCATAGGGTTGTCATAGAGGAATCCCTGCACAAAATGACAATCAACTTTTTTCAAAAGTTCTACTTGTTCTACTCTCTCAACTCCCTCAGTCAGAACCTTTATATTAAGCTCTTTTGCAAGATTAATTATATTCCTGAGGACAATCTCATCATTATTGCTGTTCTCAATAGACTCATTACTGATAAATGATCTGTCTATCTTTATCATGGTCACAGGGAAATCTCTTAAGTTTGATAATGATGAATAGCCAGTTCCAAAGTCGTCTATGGCAGTATCAATACCTTTATCCTTAAGAGCCTTCAAAAAGCTTGTCATCAGAAGGCGCTCGTCCTCACTTGCCGTTTCTGTAACCTCAATCTGTAAAAGAGATCTGTCTACTCCGCTCTCATCTATGATAGTCACAATTTCCTTGGCAAGATTCTTGTAGTTTAAATCCCTCCTGGAGAAATTGACTGACACCTGAACTGGCTCAAGTCCCTTGTTTTCCCAGTTCTTTATGAACTCGCAGGTTTTGCGCAGAACATAAAGATCAAGGGATGCTACCATCCCCTCCTGCTCCAGGATAGGAACAAACTCGGTCGGATACAGGACTACGCCATTACAAAACCACCTGGTCAGTGATTCTGCGCCTACTATCTCTCCTGTAAAAATATCCACCTTGGGCTGCAGATATATTCTAAACTCATCACTTGAAAGAGCCTCTTCATACCTGTCTTCTATCTGCTTTTGCCTGTATATTCTAGTGCTCATGGCCTTATTGACAAATACATAAGGCTTATTAGCCACATTTTTAGCATAGCTAAGTGCCATGGCAGCCCTTGATATAAGCTGTCCTGGCTCTTTTAAAGACTCATCAACCGCATAAACACCAGTTACTGCAGCAACCTTTAAATCCTCTTTTTTATCATTTTTTATTCCATATACAGGAACTGCTGAAATGTACTTAAGAAAGGCCTTGGTCCTTTCCTTTTTTATGAGGGCAGTGTAATTATCTCCGCCGAAATGAGCAACAATCTCATCCTGCTGACAGAACTCACGAAGCTTTTTAGCATAGCGCTTCATTATCTCATCGCCTTCACTTAGACCATATCTTCTGCTGATCAGGCCATAACTTTTTAAATTAAAGAAAAAGGAATCATAATTCATGATCTCCCCACTCTCGCAGAGCCTTGTTGCATAAGCAATAAAGCCGCCAGAATTAGGAAGTCCCGTCAGATACTGAGTAAGAGCGCTGTCTTTTACAACCTTGCCCAAAAGAAATCTCTCAGTATGGATCATTAGAATGTCTATCACTATGGCAAAGGACTGATATTCTTCTTCGTTCCAGGTCTTATTGTCACGAAGATACACATGGAAAGTCACAGTCTTCCTGCCATTTAAAGTATTCTTGAAAAGATATGCAGGCGGTTCATTCTCAGGGACCGGTCCAAACAAGGGAATAATAACATCTGGCTCACTTGAAGAGTCGGACTCCTTGAGACTTGAAACTATACAAACTATAGATCTGAGAGCATACTCCTTGCCTACATCTGCAAGTGCACTTGGGGATATTTCCGGAGTGGTCTCTTCTTCAGATAAAATCTGAACAAAGTTCATAAAGCTTCTTTCAAATGTCATATTGACTTCCCTCTCTAAAAAAGAAGTTGCTAGTTTCGCCTACATACCACTATTGTACGAAAAATCGAAGTTTTTTACAACCTAAATAACCGCAATCTATTTTCTTTTTTACATACGAAAAAAGCTACATCCCGTAGGATGTAGCCTTTTGTATTCGTGAAAATTATTTCTTGTTTACAAGATCCTTAAGAGCCTTACCAGCCTTGAACTTAGGTGCTACAGATGCAGGAATCTTGATAGCAGCGCCAGTCTGAGGATTCTTACCTGTTCTAGCAGCTCTCTTTGTTGTCTCGAATGTACCGAAGCCAACAAGCTGAACCTTACCCTTCTTCTTAAGCTCCTTTGTTACTGTGTCTGTGAAAGCATTGAGTGCTGCAGCAGCGTCCTTCTTTGAAAGTCCTGCTTCCTTTGCGATTGCATCAATAAGTTCTGTCTTGTTCATTTAATTTTCCCTCCAAAAAGAAATATTTTACTACATTGCCCATTTTACCACTATTTTGTACTGCAAACAAGCCATAAATGCCGAAAAATGCGCAAAAATTAAAGATTTTATTCACTTTTTTCGCTTTTTTACTGGATTTGAGCAGTTTTATTGCCAATTTGTGCAGGTAACTCAAGGCAAAACATTAATCTGATCACAGAATATCCTGGAATCCCGGTCTGTAAAGGTGCCTTGGAATACCATCAACCATGATAGGTCCTACATCGCCCTGGATCAGAGGTCTTACATAAGTAATAAATTCGTTTGTTACATATGTTCCGTCCTTGGTAATCCACTCTCTAGGTACTGTACGCTCATCGTTTGCAATCTTGTGAACGTCCTTAACCTCTGTTCCTGCCTGATAAGGATCATCTGACAATCTCTCGATAACAACCATCTTGCCGCTATCGCCTTCGTCAGCTGCCTTCATTGCAGCACCACCAACCTCATATGCTTCAAGAATATCTACACGGCTTGCACAGTGGCTTGCAGCTCTCTGAAGAGTTGAAAGCTCGATGGCACGTGTCTTGCATCCGCACTCTTTGGAAACCACATCGCAGAGATATCTTGCTGTACCTGTAAGCTGCTTGTGTCCAAATGCATCTACATAGTCAATATTGTTGCCAAGTTCGCTGACATACTTGCCATCCTTAGTCCTGATACCCTCAGAAACTGCAACGACGATTGATGCCTTGTTCTTAAGAAGGCCTTTGATCTTCTTGATAAATGAATCCATATCAAATGGAAGCTCTGGAAGATAGATTGCATCAGGACCGTCACAATCCTCGCCCTTGGCAAGTGCTGTAGCGCCTGTAAGCCATCCGGCATTTCTTCCCATTACCTCTACGATGATAACCTGTCCATGACTGGTCTCAAGTGACCAGCTGTCTCTGATTATCTCTTTTACAGAGGTTCCAATGTACTTGGCTGCTGAGCCATAGCCTGGAGTATGGTCAGTAAGCGCAAGATCATTATCAATAGTCTTGGGGCATCCGACAAATCTTATGTCAGAGCCGGTTATTATAGCGTAGTCTGAAAGTTTCTTGATGGTGTCCATTGAATCGTTGCCACCAATGTAGATAAAGCAGTCAATCTCGAGTTTAACGAGAATCTCAAAGATCTTCTCGTAGATTTCTTTGCTCTCAAAAATCTCAGGAAGCTTGTATCTGCATGACCCCAAATATGCAGATGGTGTTCTCTTAAGAAGCTCGATATCAAGTCCGCTCTGGATGTGGTCTGCAAGATCCACATATCTGCCTTCCATAAGGCCCTGAACTCCATGGATCATGCCATATACCTTCTGGTATCCACGATCGATAGCAGTTCTGTAAACCCCGGCAAGAGAAGAGTTGATTGCTGCTGTAGGGCCTCCCGATTGCCCAACAATTACATTACGTTTCTTTTTCTGTACCATTAACTCCTGTCCCCTTTCAAGTAGTAAATACCTATAACAAACATTATAGGCGAAAAAACATTCAAGCTCAATCGAAACTTAAACGTTTTCATTCACTTTTTAGTACAAATTTCATCGTTACAGGATTATGATCTGAACACTTGAATCCTGTATCAACTGTCTGCACCTCATTTACAGACACATTATTAGAAACTATGTAGCCATCAAGCATATAGTACTGGAAATTCTTAGGATCTTTATCTGCGTCCACATAAGCCTTGTCCAAAGATCTGCAGGTAGGATTAGTGTCATCATAGCAGAAGGTAAAGCGATCCCCGAAATCTTCTACATTAATAGTTCCTGCCTCCCATCTCCCCTCAAGGACAGGATACTTTGAAATATCGATGTTGGAAAAAGTCTGATTAAAGTCTCCGGCAACTATGACGTAATTGCCCTTATCAGCTTCGCTGTTCATGATATCTTTTAACATATTGGTCTGGGCAATCTTGCCTTCTCCGGAATCGTAGGCTTCCAAATGAAGGTTTATAAGAACAAGCTCTTTATCAGAGCCTTCTACAGGATGTCTGGTAACAAGAAGACATCTCTTTAAGTTAAAGGTTCTAAGAGGCCATGAAAAAGGACATGGGAGCGCAACTCTTTCAGCATCAGAAATCTCATATCCTGAAACAGTAGCAAGGCCTGCATACACCCTTCCAATTGGAGGCACAGGAAGAGGAACAAATGCCACATTAAAGTTAGATGCAAAAGTACTTTGTCTGTTTAAGCTATCTCCATTAAGGTTACCTAAAATAGTTTCAAGCTCATCTGTGTAATAAGATCTGGAAGAGTTTCTGTCAAGCTCCTGAAAAAGGATAAAATCAGGATTGGCAGAATTTACAATCTTGGAAATATCGCTAAGGTTTGTCTTTACTCTTTCCTTGTCTGCAGAATATACCATTTTCCCGCCATCCATGAAAAAGTCAGCATTGTCTCCAAGTGCTCCATAGCCCACATTCCAGGTCATAAAGGTATATTCAGTGTCAATCTGGATCGATGCGTCGCATTGGCCCGAAATAGGCTTTTTCTCTGTGGCTTCAGGCTTGTATTCATCAATAGTCAGATAGCCAACAAGCGCCACAACCACCAATACTACAATTAAAAGAATCGCACCTAAAATCTTAAGTATTTTTTTCATGAATTTCCTCAATCTTTCCCAAAAAACGTCAAAAGGCACCCACTAAAAAAGTGGAATGCCTTTAGTTACCATATACCAGTATCAGAAATCTTCTTCCTCAAGAGCCACTCTCTTGCCGTGAGCACTGCCAAGTCCATAGGCAACAGCTGCCACAACAATAACCACGCATACAACCGCTGCGCACCCAATGTAGAGCCTCTTCTGATCTTCATCAAAGCTATCCCAGATATCCATAGCCTTGTTAATCTTGTCCTTGCAAAAGTCGATAGCTGTATCTACTACCTTAACAAAATCCATAACCCTATACCCCCTTACTCGTTAGTATCATGATACCGCTTTAATTGTCTTTCCTCAAGTCTTTTAAGAATGTAATCTCTCCAGATAAAATCAATTATAGCTGCAAACGGAATTGCAAGAAGGATTCCCGCTACTCCAAATAGTCTTCCTCCAAGAACAATTGATATAAGGATCATAAGAGGCGATACCCCAAGGCTCTCTCCAAACAGTCTTGGTTTTAAAATATATCCATCTACAGTTTGAAGTATTATTGTGAAAATAATAAATGTAAGAGCAAACCATGGATTTACCAGCACCAGTATAAATGCCCCTATGAGGCAGCCTACGATTGGTCCAAATGTGGGCGCCAGATTGGTGATACCTACAATAACTGAAATAAGGACTGAATAAGGTATTCCTGCAGCCAGCATGAATATCAAATTCACAACTCCTACAATAATGCCATCTACAATATCAAAGCTTATATATCTGATAATGATATCATTGCATCTTTTTACAAATATGCCTGTATTTTTGTGATTTTCAGGCTTCATGATAAGTCCGGTAAATCTTGAAATGCCATTTATAAGTCTGTTCTTATCCAACAAAAGATATATAGCAAGAATAAAGGCAATGACTGCATCAAAGACGCCCTTACCTATATTGGCTGTTGTAGTTGCCAAGCTTCCAATAGTAGACGTTACGTTAGCCATATTGTTTTCAAAATAGTCACCTATTTTATCCAGAATATTATCTCCAAAGCTTGCAATCTGGGTAATCTCCACGCCAAGAAGTCCTGATGGATCTTCCTTCTCAACTTCTCTCAGTACTCCCTGAAGCGTAGCCACATAGCCATCTACGTTATCGGTAAATGTCGTCACACTGTCTATCAGCTGCGGTATAAGAGCAACGAATAAAAGAACTATAGCCAGAATTATAACTATCAGAGCACATGCCACAGATAATCCCCATTTTGCCTTTTCTTTTTTCATTTTTCTAAATACTTTATCATTAAAAACATTGGCAAGCGGATTAAAAATATAGGCAACTATTATTCCACTTACAACAGGCTTTATAAAGGCATAAAGTGAGCCTATTCCTGAAAATAAGCCTCCTATATGGGACAGTATCATATATAAAACTACCGCAGAACAGGTTGCAATAGTATATGAAACCCATCTTTTCTTAGTCCATTTTCCTCCTAGTTTCATTATTCACCTCCAAAGCAAACTCTATACTTATTATATCTCGTTTTTATATTTATACAAAATCGTTTCTTTTTCTAGACTTTCTAAGTACCTTTCTGCTCTTTTTCTTGACGTTTTTCCTGACCGTTTTCCTATGATGATCATCGTACAAAACTCTTACTGCCGGATGAAAAAACCGATTTATGAACGCTCCAAAAAGAAAAATGTATATACAAAAATATAGCCAGAACATCATAATAACAGGAGTTGCAAGGCTTCCATAAATCGAAGTGTAGGCCCCTGTGTTTTCCACGTAAAGTGAAAATATCCATGAAAAAACATACCATACAACTGCTGATAAAATAGCTCCCGGAAGCTGATATATGAATTTCATCCTGGCACTTGGCACAAAGGTATAGATAAGTGCGAAGGCCAATACAGCTATTCCAATGACCACGACAAATTTAAAATTTACCAAAAAGGAAACTGCCCTCCAGATATGTGGATATGCGCTCATGATAAAGTGCTTAACAAAATCGCCAAATACCATTATCATCAGCATAATAAGAAGTATGATTATCATAGCAATGGTATAAAGGGCTGCTATAAATCTCAGGTAAAAATAGTTACGTCTCTCATCAACATCATAGATAATATTAAGCCCTCTGATAAGCGCCAGCATTCCCAAAGCCCCCGACCAGATAGTTACAAGAGCCGATATAGAAAAAACAGCAACAGAGGACTGATACGCCTCGCTAATCAGCCTTATCATCACACTATCAGCAAAATCGGGCGTAACCTCTACCATAACTCTGATAAGATCTTCCTGAGTAAGGGAAGTATAAGGGATTGCAGAAGATAAAAGAATCAACAGAGGGATAAAAGAAAGTATGAAGAAAAAGGCCGTGCTACCTGCGTAAGCCGCCATATTCTTTTTTTGCATTCTGTTTGCAAAATCCTTGGCAAGTGCAATCAGCGCCGCCTTAATATTCATACATCGTTCCTCAAAAATAAAATAATACGAAATGAAAAAGCAGCCATGTAAATGACTGCTTTATTTTCTAAGAAAATCCCAAAATGCCGGTTCCTGTTATTTGACTCCTAGCTAACGCCAGGTGGGTTTCCGCAACCATAATCTCTGCCTTCCTCTCCCGTAGCTGGTCTGCGCATGCGCAGGGCCGAAGGCGTGACATCAAATATGATGATCTAAGAATCCCGTTTAAAGAAATGTAGGTTCAAATTACACAGGAGTTGTCGGACATTCCAGGAGAACTACTAATACTAGGTAGTTCCTTATACCTTTATTATATCCATAGCCTCCCATTTTTCAAGGGGTTTTGGCCGATTTCACACTATTTTAACCATTATAAAGTATCTCTAAATATAGCGCTCAGGATCAGATTGCTCTTGTAGCCTCTTTGAGCCAGTTCTTGATCTCTTCATCCTTGATATAAGGGCTAACCTTCTCATACACTGCCTTGTGGTACTTGTTAAGGAGTTCCACATGCTCAGGTTTCATATAGCGAGTATCAATAGCTTCAAGGTCGATAGGTGCATAGGTAAGGTGGTCAAAACCATAGAACTTGCCATACTCATTCTCTGATCTCTTGACAACCTCAACAATATTCTCTATACGGATACCGTGGCTGCCCTCAATGTAAACACCAGGCTCATCAGATACGATCATGCCAGGCTCAAGAACAGCTTCACTTGCACCTTCTACATATCTCCATCTAAGACTATGAGGTCCCTCATGAACATTAAGCATATATCCTATACCGTGGCCTGTGCCATGGTTATAGTCAATTCCGATATCCCATAATGGTCTTCTTGCATATACATCGAGGTTTCTTCCAGTGCAGCCTTCAAGGAAAAGAGCATCTGCCATCTGGAGCATACCTGCTACTGTTGCAGTATAGTGCTTCTTGATTTCGTCTGAAATCTCACCAACTACGATAGTTCTGGTAACATCAGTTGTACCGCCCATGTATGTTCCGCCTGAATCTACAAGGAGCATTCCCTGTGCCTTGACCTCAGCGCAATTATCTTTGGTAGCCTCATAATGAGCCATTGCTGCGTTGGCATTGTATGCGCTGATAGTAGGGAAAGAAAGCTCAATAAAACCAGGGAGCTGTGCTCTCATACTATCAAGCTTCATAGCAGCTGAATACTCAGTCATTTCAATCTTGCCGACATTCTTCTTGACCCAATAGATGAACTCTGTAAGAGCCGCACTATCTCTGAGGTATACCTCTCTGATATTCTTAAGCTCTGTCTCGTTCTTGACAGCCTTCATAAGCTCAGTAGGATCCTTCTCATTTTTCAAAGAAACACCTGCATCCTCAGCCTTTTTAGAAAGAGTCTTGTATGTAAGGAAGTTAGTATTTCTCTTATCATAGAGAATATTGCCATCAAAAGCTGCTTCTGAAACAAAGCTCATAACCTCAGCATAATCCTTAAGTTCAATACCTACTCTGTCGCAGTAAGCCTTAACTTCTTCTGTTACCTCGTCTGGCTGAACAAATAATACAAATCTCTCAAGAGTGATATAAGCATAAGAAAGAGCTACAGGATTACATTCAACATCGTTACCACGAAGATTTGTAAGCCACATGATATCATCAAGCTTAGATAAAAGATGTGATGATACCCCGGCCTTTTTCATCTTCTCTCTGACATCTGCAAGCTTCTGGGCGAATGATCTTCCGCAGAGTTCATCAGAAAGCACATACATATCGTGGCATGGAAGTGCCGGTCTGTCTGTCCATACTTCCTGTGCAAGATCCTTGTCAATCTTAAGAGATACCTTTTTCTCAGAAAGCTTCTTCTCAAGCTTCTCTCCGATGCTTGTAGATACAACTCTTCCATCGAAGCCAAGAACCTGTCCTTCCTTCATATTCTGAGAAAGATATTCCTCAATAGTTGGAACCCCGGGATTTCCCATTTTAAATAATTCTACAGAAGTACCCTTCATCTGGTTCTCAGCCTGAATGAAGTATCTTCCGTCTGTCCACATTCCAGCGTGATCTGCAGATACAACAAGTGTTCCGTTTGAACCATCAAATCCACAGAAATACTCTCTTACCTTAAAAAAGTCAGCTGAGTACTCAGAGTTGTGGAAATCTGAAGTCGGCATCATATAATAATCGATACCATTTTCTGCCATTTTGGCACGAAGAGCAGCAAGTCTCTCCTTTATTACTGTATTTTCGATAGCCATCTCATAACTCCTTTTTTATCAATACGATCATAAGAAATTTTAACACAGTAGTTCTAACTTGCAAGTAAAAAAAGAAGGACCCTGTCGCAACCTTTGCGCAGAGCCCTTATTTGTTGTTATCATATGCTTACTTGGCAAATTATCACTTCACTACCTGAAAGTCAACTACCTCGCCCTTAGTCATCTCGTCGTAAATCTCGTTCATGATGCTGTCATCTGCAACCTGGCCATTTTCATCAGCGCCATCAATACTTGCAATATCTGAATGAGCAAAATAAGTACCATTTCCGTCTTCATCGTATTCTACCCAGGCTTCTTCATCGATTACAAAAATGCTCTCGCCTACAAAAGAATATTTCTTGAAAAAGTGATTGCCGCCTACGTAAAGCTTGCCATCTTTAACAGATAAAGGATATGCTGTCCCGCCAGAAGTAACATATCCGGCATATTCAAGCTTTCCATCCTTGGTGTAGTAATAGACGTCAGCGTCAATAGCCTCGCTCTTACCGGCTTCAGTATCCTCAAAGGTATATTCTGTGACCAAAAGAACATCCACATCTCCAATTGTAACATTGGCATAGCCCTGGTCTTTATTTAGCTTATCTACTATATTGGTAAAGGTATCGCAGCCCGTGATATCCATAGGAACATGAGCATTTTCCTCTACTTCTTCATCTCCAATGCTGTTAGTTGCAGGATCATACATCTGTTCAACCACTGCCTGAAGGTCAAAGCCGTCAAGATCATTGGCATCAGCGCTTATGCTGTAAGCTGCACCATATTCAACATCATAAAAGGTACAAAGATCTATATATTCGTTTTCGCCTATATATCTGTAGAACTTAGCAGGCATCTCTCCTCCTGCCCAGTTAGCAAGTACAACTTCATCTGTAGCAGTCCACTCATAATATAGTCCTGATAAATCCGCCTCAGAGTCACCTGTTGCCTGCTCTCTTGCAGTAAATGCGACTTCATCAAGAGTGAAAGTAAGCTGAACCAAAGGTCCTGGAAAGCCAGACGGATCAGCAACTGAATCCAAAATACTCCACTGAACATTTGTTGCTCCCTCAGGCGCCTTAAAAAGCTTTGCAACAACTCCGTGTGCCTCTTCTTCAGTTATATCTCTCCAAGGATTAGCAAGTCCAACTTCCTCAGCAGTAGCTGCTATAGTAGAAGTACTCTCTTCCGCAGAAACACTGCTCTCCTCAGTTACAAGATCAGAGCCAGTGTCCGCACCACATGCAACATTTAATACTGAAACAGTCATAACTCCAGCAACAAGACAAGCCACATATCTGCTCTTCATAATACTCCTCCTCACATATTCCTTTTTTCAAATTCGAAATTCACTTCTAATGTTAAACCATTTTTTGTACCTCAATTATTAAAAAAACATAAATATTTGCGCAGCCTATTTTCAGACTGTATAATAGTTAAGGTATCAAAAAATTTTGATCACACTTTTTAAGGGAGATTCACAAATGGAAGAAAAAGAAATACTTAAACTTATTGATCACACTCAGCTTCAGGCTAATGCTACATGGGAGGACATCGTATCACTTTGCGACGAGGCTGTTAAGTATGGCACAGCAACAGTCTGCATCCCACAGACATATCTTAAGAGAGTACATGATAAATACGGCGACAACCTCAAGCTCTGCACAGTTATAGGTTTCCCTCTTGGTTACAACAGTGCATCATCCAAGGTTGTAGAAGCCAAGGATTCTATCGCTGATGGCGCTTCTGAGATTGATACAGTAGTTAATATAAGTGATGTCAAGAACCACAGATATGATGAAGTATTAAAAGAGCTCAAGATGATCCGTGAGGCATGTGGAGACAAACTTCTTAAGGTTATCATTGAGACTTGCTATCTTACAGAAGATGAGAAGATCAAGCTCTGCGAGATCGTAACAGAGTCTGGTGCAGAATACATCAAGACTTCTACAGGATTTGGAACAGCTGGTGCTACTCTTGCTGACATCGAGCTTTTCAAAAAGCACATCGGTCCTAATGTTAAGATCAAGGCAGCTGGTGGAATCCGTACTATCGAAGATGCTCTTGCATATGCAGAGGCTGGATGCAGCCGTATCGGTTCCTCTAAGGTAGCTCCACTTATCGCAGCTAAATATAATCTTTGATTTTCATAAACAAAGAGCCGCCCACTTGGGCGGCTTTTCTATGTTCTAAGTATTTATCTTTTGTTTTTTATGTGCGGTCTGCCATGTCTACATATTCCTTACGGGGCTCAATAGCCATATAGGCAGGGCGAATGATCTTACCATTATTGACGAGTTCTTCCATTCTGTGTGCACTCCAGCCCACAATTCTTGCTATTGCAAAAATAGTAGGGTAAAGCTCTTCAGGAAGCTCTAGCATTCTGTATACAAACCCAGAATAAAAGTCCACATTGGCACTTACACCCTTGTACATAGTCCTCTCACCTGCAATAAGCTCAGGAGCAAGCTTCTCAACAAGCTCATATAGAGCAAGTTCATCCTCTTTGTCCTTTTCTGCTGCAAGCTTTTCTACAAAGCTCTTTAAAATAACTGCACGAGGATCAGACTTGGAATAAATAGCATGTCCTATTCCGTAGATAAGTCCTGCCCCATCAAAGGCTTCTTTGTTGAGGATCTTATCCAGGTAAGCTCTAACTTCTTCCTCATCCTTCCAATTCTTTACATTGGCCTCAATATCATCAAACATGTGCACAACCTTAATATTTGCGCCTCCATGTCTTGGGCCCTTCAAAGAACCTATTGCCGCTGCTATTACAGAGTAGGTATCTGTCATGCTGGAACTGACCACATGAGTTGTAAAAGACGAGTTGTTACCACCACCATGCTCCATATGTAGCACAAGACAGATATCAAGAAGTTTTGCCTCAAGCTCTGTATACTGACTATCTGGCCTTAGAAGATACAAGATCATCTCTGCCGTTGACAATTCCTCTTTTGGCGGATGAATGATAAGGGAATTACCCTCATGGTAATGGTTATAGGCATGATACCCATAAATAGCCAAAAGCGGAAACATACTGATCAACTGCAGAGACTGCCTCAAGACATTAGGAAGTGACACATCATCTGCATGATCATCATAGGAATATAGAGTCAAAACGCTTCTCGCAAGAGTATTCATCATATCCCTGCTAGGGGACTTCATGATAACGTCCCTTACAAAGCTGGGCGGAAGACTTTTATAGATTCCAAGAAGCTTTTCAAACTCAAATAGTTCTTTTCCCGTAGGCAGCTTATCAAAAAGAAGCAAATAAGCACACTCTTCAAAGGCAAACCTGTTCTCTTTGACAGCGGCATCTATAAGTTTGTGAACGTCATAGCCTCTAAAATATATCTCGCCATCTGCAGGGATTTCTTTTCCGTCGACTTCCTTTTTGGCGATTATCTCGGAAATCCTGGTAAGGCCGGTTAAGACACCCTTACCATTAAGGTCACGAAGTCCCCTCTTTACATCGTATTTATAAAAAAGATCGTTTTCAATAAGATCAGCTTCCTGAGAAAGCTTGGAAAGTTCAACAATTTCCGGTGTGTTCTGTGAGTAATAGCCCTTGCCTAAATCCATACGCACCTCCTATATAAACGTTTATTTTATTTGTATCAGTGTTAAAAAGATTATCACTTTGAAAGAAAATCAAGAACAGCGCTCTGCATCTTGTCCTTATCTACTACTGTCTTGTGTCTGATCTCAGCAGTTCTGATAGATGTCACAGCATCAGGTATCTCGACACCTGAAACTCTTGAAAGCTCGTCAGCAAGAGCAAAATCGTCCTTGGAATCATCTGCCTTTCCAAGGGCCGTCATAACGCTTCTTGTAAACTTAAATGGACTTGCTGTAGAAGCAATTACAGAAACTGTCTTATCTCCTGTCTCAGCTACATACTTACTGTAAACTGAACTTGCTACAGCAGTATGTGTGTCCATAAGGTATCCTGTCTTATCAAAAACATTCCTGATAGTATTAAATGTCTCTTCCTCTGTAGCAAAGCCGCCATAGAAGTCTGTGAGCTTTTCTCTCATATCATCAGTGATCTCATACTTACCATTAGACGCCAGCTGTGCCATAAACTCTGCATCCTTCTGGGCATTATCTCCAGCGATGTGGTAAATAAGTCTCTCAAGATTAGATGAAATGAGAATATCCATAGATGGAGAAGCTGTTAAAACAAACTCTCTGTTTCTGTCGTACTCACCAGTCTTAAAGAAGTCAAATAAGACCTTGTTGGAGTTGGATGCACAGATAAGCTTGGCAATTGGCACACCCATATTCTTGGCATAATAAGCAGCCAGAATATTACCAAAGTTACCTGTAGGAACTACTACATTTATAGCATCGCCATCTGCAATCCTGCCCTCTTTAAGAAGCTTTGCATAAGAGTAAACATAATAAACAATCTGAGGAACAAGTCGTCCAATATTGATGGAATTAGCAGAAGAAAACTGGAATCCCTTGGCATCAAGTTCAGCTGCCAGCTCTTTATCTGTAAAGATCTTCTTGACCCCTGTCTGAGCATCATCAAAGTTACCCTCTATACCAATAACGCAGGTGTTATCGCCCTTCTGAGTAACCATCTGCTGCTCCTGTATAGGGCTTACTCCGTGTTTAGGATAAAAGACAATGATCCTTGTTCCAGGAACATCTGCAAAACCTGCAAGTGCAGCCTTTCCAGTATCACCACTTGTAGCAGTAAGAATAACGATCTCATTTTTAACATTGTTCTTTTTGGCTGCTGTTGTCATAAGGTATGGTAGGATTGAAAGAGCCATATCCTTGAAGGCAATTGTAGCCCCGTGATAAAGCTCAAGGTAAAAAGCTCCATCAGCCTCTGAAATAGGAGCAATCTCCTCTGTGTCAAATTTGGAATCATAAGCATTTGTTATGCAGTATCTAAGCTCTTCCTCTGTATAATCAGTCAAAAGAAGCTTCATTACTTCATAGGCAGTCTCTTTATAATCAAGCTGCGCGATCTCCCTAAGCTCTTTTTCCAAATGTGGAATATGATCAGGAACGTAAAGACCTCCGTCTGGAGCAAGTCCCCTTAAAATAGCTTCAGATGCCTTTATCTGGCCCAAAGCCCCTCTGGTGCTACTGTACAAAACTTCCTTTGCCATTGCTTTCACTCCTCTTTTGTTGGTAAAATAAAAATATAACTATGATATAGGATTGCGAAAATGATGTTAATTATGGAGCAATTCGTATATCATATCTGTGAATATATTTAAGAACAAAAAAGAGTATAGATTACCTCTTTGAATACTCAGTATACCATAAGATAGGTCAATATATCTACACAATATTTTAGCACTTTGAACTATTAAAGTTGTACAATATGTAAAATCAATCCGTTTCCTTTATCTTTGTGTTTTCTATGGAGGGATGATATTGAAAAGAAAAAAATCTGTCGGGGTATATCATACAGTGCTAAAAGATGGTACACCATCTTACAGGGCTTCCATAACCTTTGAGGGCAAGCACATCTCTCTTGGTTCTTTTAGTGAGGAAAAAGAAGCTGCTTTTGTATATAAAGAGGCCTATAAGATCCTACACTCTAACTCTTTTTCTTTATCATCTTACAAAGAGAATATGCATATTCCTTATGAAAAGTTTGTCTGTCTAATAAACTTCAGGGACAAAGGAATGTATATATCCAATCCAATTTATCTTGAAAAAAAATACTTCACCTATCACTTAGAGCCTGGCCTTTTCCTGAAATTTGATATTGAAGATCTTTTCTACTATTCTTCCCACAAGATAATGAAAAGAGGTTCTCACCTTTTTGTTGCAGACTACGGAAGCCAGCTCTCAATTTTGCAGAGATATGGCATAAAAAGCTACGCTGTTGAAGGCAGGGACTATCATTTTGTAAATGATGATCCCACAGATTTCAGATACGAAAATATAGTGATACTAAACAGATATCATGGAGTTAGGCAGTTCGCAGAAAAAGGTTTTATAAAATATAAGACTGTTATCCATGTGCGCAGTAACTATGTTGTTGGGAAATATAACTCCGAAGCTGAAGCGGCTATAGCCTATAACAAAGCTGCAGATATATTAATTAAAAATGGGATAAAGAAAAACTTCCAAATGAACTACGTGGAAGATCTTTCTCCATCCCAATATGCAGACATTTATATGAAATTAAAGGTTTCTCCAAAACTATTTCGTGTCAGAGCAGATCACGCGTAGCTTACAATCCTCTCCATAGGCTTATCTACATCAACATAGTTACTGGCATAATTGGCAGGATCAACATATATATCTATGCTATCTCCTATAGCGATGCAATTAGTTATGGAATCGTATATGTTTCTGCTCTTAAACTGGTAGATCATACCTGTGCCCGGATCCTGATATGAGCAGTATACGACGCGAGGATGTCTGCCATTAACATGCACGCAAGGGTTAAAATCAATTTCTGTAACTGTTCCATGGATGACTTGTCCGTTTTCCAGAAGCCATTTTATCTTTCTATTCTTTTTTACTATAAGGGCAACAAAGATGAGTCCTATAGCAAAAAAGACGAGTCCAGTTCCGCCAAAAATTCCAAGGAAAATAAACTCTGACCATCCTGTACCAATCACTTCACCTGGGTTGTTATCATCAATGTAAACGGTGATAGTGTCTCCTTCATGCATGCTGCTTGTATATGTATTCAGACGCACATAGTCATACTGCTGACCTTCAAACTCATAGGATACATATACGTTATGAGAATTGTTTGCGCCTCCCCCCATGTAACTTATATCTGTTATGGTAGCCTCAATTTCAATCGCATCTTTCATCTTGCCATGCATAGTCCCAAACACAGTAGCGCCTATGATCATAAAATTTAATCCCAAGAAGCAAAACACCAACGCTAAAATAAGATAAACAATGTCTACTGTCTTTTTTCTTTTTTTGACCATTTTCATACCTCCCTGAAACCTTTGCTATTATATATCTATAACAATTAATCTTCAATTATTGTTGCGAAAAGAGCACTGTTGAGTTACGATAAAATCCATGCAAATTGTAAGCAATCTAAATTAACCGGAGTATAAAAATGGCTAACGTTCTATCCAAGAAATATGCAAAAGATATGACTGTAGGAGATCCAAAGGCTCTTATTCTGTCTTTCATGCTTCCAATGATGATGGGAAATATTTTCCAGCAGTTCTACAATATAGTAGACACAATTATCGCTGGAAGATTTATAGATGCCAAGGCTCTTGCAGCAGTTGGCTCAACAGGACATGTGACAAACCTTTTCTTTGCCCTTGGAAATGGCCTTGCAACCGGTATCGGAATAATAATATCCCAGTTTTTTGGTGCAGGGGACATGAAGGGAGTTAAAAAAGTAATAACAAACGCCCTTGTCATTGTCAGCGCAACTTCTATCTTTGTGGGGCTTCTTGGTTTTTCTTTTTCAAGACTTATCCTTACAAAGGTTATGAATACACCAGCGGATATTCTTGAAAATGCCATTGCCTACATGTCCATAATTTGCGTAGGTTTCATAGGCACAGCTCTTTATAACACAATTTCCTATATCATGAGAGGTATTGGGGACTCGCAGACCCCTTTGTACTTTCTGATAGTTTCAAGCTTTTTAAATGTAGCCATGGATCTTTTATTTGTAATTGCTTTTGATCTTGGAGTTGCAGGTCTTGCCATTGCTACAGTAACTGCTCAGGCTCTTTCTGCCATAGGTTCTATCACCTATGCCTTTTTCAGAAATCCCATGTTTAAATTAAGCAAAACAGATTGGCAGATGGATATGGAAATCATCACAAAGTGTTACACTATTGGCGGCTCAATGGCACTCCAGAGCGGCCTTGTAGCACTTTCCTTTGTTATCCTTCAAAGAGTGATCAATTCCTTTGATTCAACAATAGTTGCTGCATTTACCGCTACCAGCAAGGTAGAGAATCTCGTAAATATGCAGTTTAAGGCCCTTCAGGATTCTCTTTCAACCTTTACAGGCCAGAACATGGGCGCTGGTAAGGGTTCCCGTGTCAAAAAAGGCTTTAAGCTTGGCATGACTATGATGGTGATATATGCAGTTGTCATGATTGTTCTGATGGGATTATTTGGGGATGTCTTTGTAAAGATCTTCATCAAGTCTGAAGAAGCTCAGATCATATACTACGGCTCTAGTGCAATGCGTATCCTCTCCTACTTCTATCTTCCACTTGGAATGATCTACGTATGCAGAGGTATCTTAAATGGTGCAGGCGATGCCAAATTCCCCGCTATTTCAGGAGCTTCAGAGATGATCGGAAGAATTGTATTCCCAACTCTCTTGTGCTCCCTACCTTTTATCGGAGCCTGGGGACTTTGGATCTCAACCGGCATTACCTGGACAATCGTCGGCCTCACAGCCTTTGTTCGCTTCAACATGAAGGACTGGCGTAAGGGACTGGATTTCTGATTTCTGATGTGTATGTGAAAGGTATTACCATAGCCTATTTCCTAACTGGCGCCGGGTAATACCTTTCTTGCATGATACGACTAAATAAGTATTACTCTTCCTCCTCTGCGTAATACATACAAGCAATTTTTCTTGTCTTTGGTATTACATGGTTGGCGCTACATAATACCTTTACTAACAAAATATGCCAGAAAGATATTACTTCTCCAAGATTGCGTAATACCTTTCTGGCATCTATTCCAATAATAGTTTGAAACAGATTCTTGTGGTCCACTTGGTGCAGTCCATGACCTGTGTTGCCAAAGACTGATAGAAGTCAGGCTCGTGGCAGACCATGAGAATACTGCCTTTGTATTCCTTGAGGGCGCGAAGGAGTTCCTCCTTGGCATCTACATCAAGGTGGTTAGTAGGCTCATCCAGAACAAGAAGATTTGACTCCCTGTTTATAAGCTTGCACAGGCGCACTTTGGCCTGCTCACCACCTGAAAGTACCTTGCACTTACTCTCAATGTGCTTGGTTGTAAGACCGCATTTTGCCAGGGCTGAACGTACCTCATACTGTGAAAAGCCCGGGAACTCATTCCATATTTCCTGCATACAGGTTGTCTCAATATCTGGTGACATCTCCTGCTCAAAATAGCCTATTTCTACGTTTTCTCCAAGCTCCACGCTTCCACTAAGAGCTGGAATAAGGCCAAGAATACTCTTTAAAAGAGTTGTCTTACCTATTCCGTTTGCACCTGTAAGAACTATCTTGGATCCTCTCTCCATCGAAATATTAAGAGGTGATGATAAAGGATCATCATATCCTATAACAAGATCCTTGGTCTCAAATAGGACCTTACCAGGAGTGCGGGCAGTCTTAAAGTTAAACTCTGGCTTAGGCTTTTCCTGGATTTTCTCAATAATATCCATGCTATCAAGCTTTTTCTGACGGGCCATAGCCATGTTTCTTGTAGCAACTCTTGCCTTATTTCTGGCAACAAAGTCCTTGAGGTCAGCTATTTCCTGCTGCTGTCTGTTGTAAGCCGCTTCTCTCTGGGCCTTCTTCATCTCATAAACTTCCTGGAATTTATCATAGTCACCCACATAGCGATCAAGGCTGTGAGTCTGTCCATCCATGTGATAAATGATATTGACCACGCTATTAAGGAAAGGAATATCATGAGATATCAATATAAAGGCATTCTCATAATCCTGAAGATATCTTGTAAGCCATACAATATGCTCTGCATCAAGATAGTTAGTAGGCTCATCAAGCAGCAAAATATCTGGCTTTTCCAAAAGGAGCTTAGCCAAAAGAATCTTGGTTCTCTGCCCACCAGAAAGCTCAGTAACATCTCTGTCGAGCCCCAGGTCCAAAAATCCCAAAGCTCTTGATACTTCTTCTATCTTGGAATCTATTAGATAAAAATCTCTATTTGTCAGAAGATCCTGAATCGTACCCAGTTCTTCCATATACTCTTCTAGTTCTTTTTCATTAGCCTCTCCCATAGCATCGCAGATTTCGTTCATTCTGCTCTCCATAGCATACAAAGGCTCATAGGCAGATGCCAGTACATCTCTTATTGTCATGCCCTCTTTTAACACAGCATGCTGATCAAGATAGCCAACCTTCACATTCTTGGCCCATTCTATCTTGCCTGCATCTGGCATGAGCTTTCCAATTATTATATTCATGAAGGTAGATTTACCCTCTCCATTTGCTCCTACAAGTCCAATATGTTCGCCCTTCAGAAGTCTGAAAGAAACGTCATCAAAAATTGCTCTGTCACCAAAGCCATGTGTTAAGTGCTCTACATTTAAAATACTCATAAAACTCCTTCATAGAATAATCCTAATGATTAATGCTGGATTTCTTACTATTTGTTCTCAAAAGATGCTTTTGACACCTACAACATAATATAGTCTGCTTAACGATAAATCAATGAAAAAATTGGCGAGCTTTGTAGCATGGCAGATCTATTATAATGAAATTATTAGGGTATGCGTCATATATGTTATATATCTTTGCATCTTTGATGAGCGTAATGATTTAGTTTATGGCTTTCTGCGTTTTCTATGCTTTTATGCATCACTTGCCTTCGACCTTGTCATGCATAATTTAGTTTTTTCGATTTCTTGCATCACTTGCCTTCGCCTTTATCATGCAAAATTTAGTTTTTTCGATTTCTTGCATCACTTGCCTTCGCCTTTATCATGCAAAACAAGCTTTATTGGTTTTTTAGCATCAAATGCATCGCTTAATAATGTCCACATACAGGAAAGAATGTCGCTTGCGACATTCTTGCGCCGAGCGCGGTTGCTGAAGGCAACATATTCCTATCGCGCGAGTGCGCATCCATTACTCTGTGTGGCTCGCACTAGCTTCGATAATACCTCAGCAAGTGCTCTGCTCAAGCGGAGCGCTTTTTTATGATATAGGAATTTCGGAGAAATTTCCTATATCATAAAAATAAAGAGGAATCCCCTTTTTGCATTGAGGACGCCTCTTATTACTAAATTCTTATTGTTTCTAATTCTTCATCGACATATCTTGATTATTTCAATATATCTTAAGCCCACATAAATCAAGCTTCTGGTGCAAATGATGGCTCGATTGGTCTTCCGGTCATAGGATCATAATTAGCTGATGATACAACGTTAGGTGCAAGCTCCTGTGTAGGATTCTCTGATTCAAAAACCTGATCCTGAACTGGCACTGAATCTTTTAATACGGTCTGAGCCTGTATTTCTACCTGCTGTACTGGTGCTTCCTGCACTGGTGCCTGCTGCACTGTTTCCTGTACTGGAGCCTGTGACTGCGCCTGGGTCTGCTGCATGATTGGCTGACCTGTCATTGGATCAAAGTGCATCACTGGCTGTGACTGTGCTACAGCTGTTTCCTGCGCTGGTGCCTGTTTCTCTGCCTGCTGTACTGGTGCTTCCTGCACTGGTGCCTGCTGCACTGATGTTTCCTGCGCTACTGCCTGTTTCTCTGGCTGCTGCGCTGATGTTTCCTGCGCTACTGCCTGCTGGAACTGTGGCTGTGCCTGAGCCTGGAACTGTGGCTGCGCCTGCTGCATGATTGGCTGACCTGTCATTGGATCAAAGTGCATTCCTGACTGTGGCTGTGCCTGCTGCATGATTGGCTGGCCTGTCATTGGGTCAAAGCCCATAGGCTGGCTCTGCTGTACTGGTGCCTGCATCTGTGGCTGTGCCTGGAACTGTGGCTGCGCCTGCTGCATAATTGGCTGGCCTGTCATTGGGTCAAAGCCCATAGGCTGAGCCTGCTGTACTGGTGCCTGCATCTGTGGCTGCGCCTGGAACTGTGGCTGTGCCTGCTGCATAATTGGCTGGCCTGTCATTGGATCAAAGCCCATAGGCTGAGCCTGGAACTGTGGCTGGGCCTGCTGCATGATCGGCTGACCTGTCATTGGATCAAAGCCCATAGGCTGCACCATAGGCTGTGGCTGTGCAACGTATATAGGCTGACCTGTCATTGGATCAAATCTAAGTGCTCCCTGATTATACATCTGATAAGCAACCTGTGCTCCAGGATAATATCCCATAGGGAATATAGCTGAGTCAGAAGATGAAAGCTTCTTAACCTTCATGATAGCGTAAATAGTGATAAATATCTCAAATATAAAGAATATTACTATTGCATATGGAATATCACATGACAAGCAGAAGTCGTAGAATCCATGGATTATTACAGGAACTACAAGGGCCTTGATAAGGTTAGCCTTTTTGCCCTTCTCATCTCCAATAGCTTCACATCTCTTGGCTGCGCCAAAATAGCTACCCATAAAGACCGCATCAATAGCGTGACCTGGAACTGCAAGAATACCACGCATGATAGCTGTGATGATAGGTGCATCAGTAAGGTACATAACGTTCTCTAAAGCAGCAAATCCAAGTGAAGAAAATACTGCATAAACTACTGCATCAAATGTATAGTTAAAAGCTGGATCCTTCCAGGCAACTTTCTTGACAACAAAGTACTTACCTGCTTCCTCAGAGAGGGCAACTACGCAGAACATCATAAGTGCTGTATATGCCAGTCCTCCATATGGGAAGATTAAGCGCAAGATGAGTTCACCAAGAATCTCAAGCACTAAGGCGCTCAGTGTTGAAAGAAGACCAAAAAGGAAGAGCTTAACAAGAAGTCCAGCTGGTTCTTTTTCAATCTTGTCTGCCTTGTACACAAAGTACATTAGCAGGGCAGCCGGTAATACGGCCATAAAAAACATAAAAATTGACATTTCCTCATTCTCCCTTAACAATTCTTATTTCATCCGAAAACCTCTCATACTCCGAGCAGACCGCAATGTGATACCCCATATATTCATATTGAGTGAAGAAAATGTCCTCAAGAATTTCACCGTCATAAAAAACTCTGTAGCCATTCTCAAGATCAACAAAAATCTTACGTGGATCCATAGATAAGCCCTTGCCATAATACTTCATTATGCTCTCCTTGATAGTCCACAATTTAGTATACTGGCAATTCTCATCGTTCTGATTCTTCGAACGATATTTAATATACTTTATCTCCTCCGGCTTGTAAACAAAATTTATTAAATTTCTATTAAAAACTTTGGTCTGTTCAAGGTCTATTCCTACGCATTTATCAGAAAAAGCGCATACGGCCATATCCCCTGAATGGGACACATTAAACTCCAGGCCATGTGCGCTTTCAATATATGGTTTTTCGTTAGAACCAGTCAGAATATGTTCCCCGTCTACCCCATATTCATCAAGCCCTTGTTTTATAAGAATTCCGGCACCAAGAGATTGTCTCTTGCTGGCCACAGGCTTTATCTTGTCTATCTTGTCCTTCCGATACTGCGGCATTTGCTGGTACCAGAAATCAAAAGAAGATGTATCCTGTAAAAACAAGGTATTAATCAAAAGAACTTCATTAAATATTTTCATCTTCCTCTAGTCGCTCAACTCCATCTTTTGTAAATAAAAGGTGTTCTCCATGCCAGAACTTGTTCTGAAGTTCATTTTTGGTAATTGCAGGGGACAAGTAATCACCTTCAGCAAAGTCAATAGGAACTTCACTTATTTTATCATAATATTCCCTGGTGTCTATTCCGGTTATGATGCAGACCTTTCCAAGCTGCTTTATCATGTTGATCCTGTTGGAGAAAACAATCTTGGCATTTTCTTCATTGTCCGCTTCAAACAGACTTCTGATTTCAACGATCACTCCCTCAAGATCATAGCTGGCTATGGTATTAAAACCAAGAAATCCAGCTTCGTAATCACTTATATACATCCTGATACCATATTCAACAAGCCCATTCATTAGTTCCAAAAGAGTCTCTTTTGCATAAAATGCATAGGATTCCTTCATTACAAATGCTATAAGTGAAGGGTCGACGCCAAAGTGATCAACTATCTCTTTTACCTTCTTAACAAACTCACTTCTAAGGATAGTTGCAGACATTATAGGCACCAGAACAAAATCCATTTGCATGTCCGATTTATCAACACCGTTGGATAAAAACCTGCATACCGATTCCAAAGTTCTGTACTGAATCTCCTCTATAAAGCCAGATCCCTCTGCAACCTCCATAA
The DNA here is from genome assembly GCF_900102515.1 of Butyrivibrio sp. INlla14. Classification (GTDB taxonomy): domain Bacteria; phylum Bacillota; class Clostridia; order Lachnospirales; family Lachnospiraceae; genus Butyrivibrio. The sequence goes on along the minus strand of NZ_FMVS01000008.1, from coordinate 58,912 downwards.
ATTCTGAAGGAGGTATTTCTCCAAGCTCAGAGTCATTAAGATTAAGTGTCACATGGGACAGCTTAATGCGCCAGTCCCGCCCCCTATATACGGGATAAAACATAAGCTTAAAAGTCTTTTCACTTATTCCTCTGCCTATTGCCTTTTCTACTTCTATCCTCCTTAATAGGAAATTCAGATCCTCGCCGCATAGCAGCTTCTTTTCATTACCTTTCAAAGAAGTCGAATCCATGAGGAAAATATCATTTATATTACTAAGCTGCTGAGGACAATCTGCCACAAGCACAATAGCGTCAAGTTTTATGCTGTCAGAGCCGTTATCCCAGGTCTGCTCAAACCTTTTTGCTATATTCTCTGTGACTGAAGCAATCTCTCCTGCCATAGCCTCCGTTACCAGCATGTAAAAGACATCATTTCTGGTATGATATACATTATTTTCCCTGCCATATTCCAAAAGATGAGTAGCTATCTGCCTGGTGAGATTTCCAATACTCTCATAGCCGTACAATTTCCTATATATTCCAAGATTCTCTATCCTGATACATATGGCCCTAAACTCCCTTTTCAGTTTAAAATACGCTGTAACATCCTGTACAAAGGCATTTCTATTGTAAGTTCCGGTTGAAACATCTATTTTGTCATCGTCCTTTTCTATCATGATCATAATGCCGCTAAGGCCTATCGCTTCGCATAAAAGCTCGCATTTAACTGACGGTATCAGCATTTGAACAGCAGTGCCTATAAATGCAAGCGCCATAAAATAAATCATGGCAACTCTTTTTATTTTGCTTATGGCATACCAGTTTTTGATAAAAAGAAATACTCCGAACAAAAAGTAAGCCGCTGCAAGCGTGTAAGCTAAGTAAATACCATAGGATCTACCATATTGAAATTTGCCTATGATCTTAAAAACAAATTCTGTAAATGGATTGAGCAAAAGCATAACTTCAAGGATATAAAAAGGAAACTTTATGATATTTCTTTTGAAAGCAGTAAATTTAAACTCAATGCCACAAGTAACTATAATATAAAAAACATAAATTGGGATGATGCCAAAATGCGTCAAATAATAGACCATCTGGCAGATATAACTGACAATCCACTTAACTGTATCGGTAAAAGGCCCATAAATAAACAAATATGAAATAGGCTCTGTAAAGCAGTCTATCAGTGTAAAGACAAGAAGCATCATAAAAAGCCTGCTCCTTATGGCATTTCTTTTGCGCATCATTGCCGAATAGAAAAGACAGGTTATGCAGATAATAGCTGCTGCTATCCTATATGTAGTTCTGTCAATCAGTGCCAGATCAAAAGTCATTTATCATTTCCTTTGTCTAAAAAAGTTACCCAATGTCTCAAGAAGCTTATCCCTGCTGATGCTTTTCAAAAGATAATCCGCAGGCTTAAGGGCAATCACATCAGTGACGCTCTTTCTGTCGCTTTTTCCAGTCAGGAACATTACAGGAGTAGAGCTTGAAAAAGATTCGCTTCTAAGCATCTGAAGGACTGTTGGTCCATCCAGAACAGGCATATCATAATCAAGAAGAATAAGATCAGCCTTGTTGGTTGCCAGCCATGCAACAGCCTGGGTTCCTGAATTGGCCATTCCAACTCTGTAGATATCTTTTAGCCATTCTCTTATCATCTGTATGTAGGTGGGGTCATCATCCACTATCAGGATGCATTTTTTCTTTTGCTGCTCAAATTCGTCATCCGTAACTATTCCAACCTTTTCCATGAGATCAGCCATATCAAGAGGCCTGGTTATTTCATAAGCTATATCCTCTTGCGGAATATAGCGGTGAACCAGGTCAAAAGCTGCCTTATCACCTATCACAATAACGATAAGGTTTTCCTCCATAGAAACGTCTTTAAAATAGACCATTGCATCCCTGTGATCTTCAAAGTCCTGGTCAGTATACAGGATTACAAGGTTTACTCCTGACACTTTTCCACTAAGTTCCCCCAGGGAATAGGTCGAATCCTCCACCTGATAGTTATTACTCTTTAGGAGATTTTTGATAGCGTTGACCATGAAGGTTTCTTCATTTCTGACAAGCAAGATTTTCTTAAACATGTTCGGCATAGTTTTTGCTCCTAACTATTTAGTCTACTCTCTACCAATTGTGAAATACCGTCCCAATCCAGTTTATAAGACAGGTCGGCGATTTTTTTCATTGCAATGGAATCATCAAAAGGAAGCTCATATTCCTTGATGGAATCCAGAATAAACATCAGTGTGTCATAATCAAGTACCTTACTTACTTCAAGTATACTTGCATAAGCATCCTTGAGCTGAGCCTCTGAGATAGGCTTTTTCTCCTTATCTTCATCATGCTGACCTTTTATCTCGGGAATATGATCAAGTCCTGTTTCAAGTACATAGTACTTGTCAAGAAGCTCATCCTGATAGGTTCTGATTGTATCTATGTCATTTTCATTTCCTGCTTTTTCAAGCTTCTCAGCAAGCTTTGACAGACTAATTCCGCCAATAGTCCTGCTGGTGCTCTTTAGCGAATGAACATAACTTGTGTAATCCTTCCAGTTCTCTGTTTCATAACTGTTCTTTATGTTTTCTCTGGTATTGCCTATTGATTCAAAAAATACTTTTAGAATATTCAGATAGCTCTCTTTACTTCCACAGTTTGAAAGTCCAACACTTACATCAATCTCATCGATAAACGAAAGTGCCGCAAACCAGTCTGACTGACTATTTTCTGACGCATTTTCTTTTGTATTTTCTTCCTCTGTGACAGTTATAACGACCTTATCTTTGGGAAGGAATCTGATAAGAGCAGCCTCGAGCTTGTCACTCTCAATAGGCTTACTAAGGTAATCATCAAAGCCTATTCTCAGGAAGTTATCCCTTGCTCCAGTGATTGCATTTGCAGTAAGAACTATTATCGGGGTATCAAGGTTAGGACTTTCTTTGTCATCTTTTATCGCGTGGAAAGTCTCAGTACCATCCATCCCCGGCATTCTATAATCCAAAAAGATCAGGTCATACTTCTTTTCATGCTGCTTTTCAAGGCACTCTGCTCCACTTCTTGCAGATTCTATCTGAAGCTTCGTAGGCTTTAAAAGCTCAGTGATGACAACGTGGTTCATAGGTGTGTCATCAACTACAAAAATCCTGGCATCCGGAGCTGTAAAGGTCTCCTTATAGGGCTTTCTGTCCTGAACATTTTGGGATATCCTTTTTCTGAAATCTCCAATCTTAGTATCACCAACAATTCTCTGCGGCAAAAGGATGGAGAAAGTAGAGCCCTTCCCATATTCACTGCTCACAGAAATGCTTCCGCCCATAAGTTCAAGGAGAGAACAAGTAATAGCAAGACCAAGTCCGCTTCCTTCCACAGTCCTGTTCTTGTCTATATCCAGTCTCTTAAACTTATCAAACAGCGTTGAAATATCCTCTTCTTTTATGCCCATTCCGGTGTCAGTTATATCAATTTTGAGGGTGATCATATCCACCCCCGTTTTCTTTCCTGTGGCAGTCAAGGTAACTGTGCCCTTCTGGGTATATTTAACAGCATTGTTAAGAAGGTTGACTATGATCTGCCTAAGCCTTATCTCATCACCAAACATTGTATCCGGCAGGTTCTCATCCACATTAAACTCAAGCTCTAATATCTTTTGCTCTGCCTTAATATGTATCATGTTGTAGATGTCATTAAGAACAGAGCTAAAGTCATACTCCGTCTCGCTTATCTCCATACTGCCTGCTTCAATCTTGGAGAAATCCAGAATATCATTTATCAAAGACAAAAGAGTTTTACCAGCGCCTTCAATATTTCTGGCATATTCAAGTATTTTCTCATCCTGACATTCCCTTAAGATAACTTCATTCATGCCAAGAACAGCATTGATAGGAGTTCTGATCTCATGGGACATATTTGCAAGGAAATTACTCTTTGCTTCATTGGCAGCCCTTGCTCTTCTTTCCTCCATCCTGGCCATTTCTGTAGCTTTCAGGATTGTTATAAATTCATTCTTACTAGCGGGAGATGAAAAATAAGTGCCCTGTATATAATCTGCCTTTATGCCATTTATAGCATCAAAGCATTCCTGACTATCAACGTTTGAAAGAACTATCTTTTTCCCCATTTGTGCGATCATTTTAAGTCTGTTGTCCAAAATGATCTTACTCTGAGGGTTCACAGCTGCATTCTCTACAAATCTTGCATCAATATTGGCACCTTCAAAAACCATGGAAATTGAAGATTGCATGTTAAAAAAGCCAGTTCCATATTCATCAAGAAAGAATCTGACGCCAAAGCCGCTAAGTTTCTGCATTACACCTATAAGGACGCTTCGATCCGCTTCTGCAGCGGTTTCTGAAATGTTAAAAACAATTTTCGAAGGAGATGCACCATATTTTTCCCACATCTGCTGCACTCTCTCTGCAAAGTCCGGCTTGATTATCTGAACAGAATTAAGGTTGATACTTATAAAATCTATTCCCATCTCCTCAACAATACCGCCGCCAAGAAAATAAAAAACCTGATCAATGATAAACCATCCAAGCTTTTCGATCATTCCTGTCTGTACTGCTACTGGAATAAATTCGTCCCTGTGAACATGGCCAAGTTGCTTGTCCCTTAGCTGAACATAAGCCTCTGCTGCGCAGATTGCCCTTTCTTCCTTGGTATAGATAGGGTTAAAGTACACCCTGAAATTTCCTTCCTCCAGTCCCCTTCGCACTGCATTTTCAACATCTGCTCGTCTTAAGATAAAATCAAGCTCGTGGCCAGAGAGTACATGGTCAAATTCCTTATCTATGGTGCTTTCAGCCAGAAGTAAAAGATAATCCACATTCCCAAACTGATCTGGAGAATAGGCCATAAAAGTCGTAGCCTTTAATAGTACCTCTTTGTCATCTATCTTCCACTCTTCCTGAAATCTCCGAAAGATATTAGCAGCTATCTCGTCAGCTTTTCCCTTATCTATGTCAGGACATAATAAAAAGAAATCATCAGAACTTATCCTATAGACATCATTCCTGTCTCCAATGTTAACCAGATACTCTATCAGCATTCTAAGGACATTCTCATACTCCTCAAATCCAGTCATTTTCCTGTATATATCAGCATTGGTTATTCTGATACAGATTGTATAAAAATTCCTCTTATACTTAAAATATCCAGTCACATCCCTTACAAAAGCATTCCTGTTATACACTCTCGTTGAAGTGTCTATCCTGTCGTCATCATTTTCAAGCATCATCATAAAGCCCATGAACCCTATTGCCTCGGCCATAAGCTCAGACCTAATCTCAATAATGAACATTTGAATAAGAGTTCCAATGATAACAAGCATGGAAAAATAAAGGAAAGCAATTCTTTTCGACCTGCTAAGATCATTCCAGTAAATAAAGAGTGCCGTCATGGCAAAAAGAATATAAAAAGCACTTATGGCATAAGCCACGTAGACTCCGACATTTCTATGGAGAACAAGATTCTCGTCATAGTAAAAGACCCAGTTAAAGATTGGAGAAATAATAACCATTAGTTCCAGAAAAACAAAAGGAATACTTACTAACCCTCTGGCAAACCTTGTAAATCTGTACTGAACATTGCACACATAAATAATATAAAGAGCAAGCATTGGAGCCAGTGCAAAATGAGTAAGATAGTACACAAAGTTGAAGGCTATAAGCAGCGGTAATTTAACTGAATCTGAAAGAAAGGAGACCAGCACTATCTCGCCCAGAATTCCCATTATGGCATCAAGTGCTACAACAGAACATATAGATACAAAGAGCATACTTCTGTTTTTACGTCTGCTCTTCATTATTAGTGTGTAGAATACACAGGTAATGCTGATTATAACTGCAGCAAGGTTGAAAGTTATGCTGCCTATTTCCTTAACATCCAGCATAAATTTACCCCGAAATATTACTTATGAGGAAAAAGATCACGATACCACTTAAGGGAGCTAAGATACGCTTCGTATACCTTATCCATGTCAATATTACCAAGCACCATGAGCCTTGAAACCTCGGTCCAATCCGCATCTTCATATCTCATGATAAAATTAAGCACCTTTGCATACTCACCTTCGTTGTGAAGTATTGCATTCTTAACATGTGTTGAAACCTGTACCATATCAAGGGCTTCTTCCATAGTCTTCCCAAGCATGATGTCCAGAGCAGAAAATAGTCCCATGATAAAAAGTTCCTGAGATGAAACAGCAAGTTCAAATAACGGAGCAAGATTCTCCGCAAACTTGGCTCTTATCATAACAAGCCTTGTAATCTCAGAAGGTCTGTCTGCGCAGAGTTCCTTGGTGACTGCTGTGTTGATCCATCTCTTTAGCTCTTTTTGTCCCAGCATTGCTGCCGCATGCCTGATAGACGTGATCTCAGAATTTAAAGACATTCTATTGACCATTTCCAAGAGAGAAATTACAAGAGCAGGGTCTTTTCCAATAACATCAGCAGCATCCTGAAGATCAAAATCAGGAGCGTTAACAACATTTAAAAGCTCAATATAATTAACCTTAAGAGGACTTACATCTGTCTCAGACTCCTTTACAGGCATTCTGAAAAAACTACCCTCGTACAGGTCATATCCACCATCCTTTATAAGTTCCTCATATTCTTCCTTGGTATCTACATTTACAGCACAGAGCTTAATATTTGGATATACATTGCTAAAATAGATTTTGGCTTTGGTGATATCTATCTTGGCATGATTAAGAAGAATATAATCACACAAGCTCAGCACCTCTCTATATGGTTCAAAGCTTGTGATAGGGAGCTTTCTCATAGCCAGCTTGTAGCCTTGTGACTTTAATTCCTTTATTCTTCTTACATGCTGTTCATCAGCTGAGATGGTATTGTCCATAAGAAGAACAACTTTATTGGCAGGAACTGTACATTGAAGGGAAATCTCCGCAAATATTGAGAACTGATTTATTGGCACAAATACCTCTTTGCCACCTGATAAAGTTCCAACGCCCATGCTGCTGACAACTTCAAGCTCATGCACTGTTCCTGCACCGTCATACCTAGCGCCTCCCTCTAGAGAAGGGTTAAGGAAATGATTCTCCTTGCGGCCAAAAACAGAATATGCACAGACAGACATGTTGCCATCAAATAGAGGAATTAGTGTTGCTAACATTAACAGCTCCTTTCTGCATGGAAAAGACAAATTCCCATTCACCTATATTCTATCAAATGTGCACAATTAAATATATTATATTTTTATTAAATTCCGTTTATTTCATGTTTGGACCAGCGCATTTTAAGGTGCGTCAAAAGAGTTCTTTAAAAAAAGAGAAGTGGATCTCCACTTGGGAAATCCACTTCAAAAAGTATTATTCTTTTACAATGTATCTCTACGTTTAATGTACTGAGGATGCTCTGCGGTTCCGCGAATATCCTTTACATGTATTATCTTAGCCCATTTATCTACGATGGCATTTTCTACGTGAACTCCCTCCTCGATATCTGCATAAGCAAGGATAATAGAGTTTTTAACGACTGCCCCCTTCTTTATTACAACGCCACGGCCTATAACTGAGTTCTCCACAGTTCCTTCAATAAGACAACCATTTGAGACAAAGGAATTGACAACCTTAGAGGTGTCGTAGTACTGGGTTGGGCAAGAGTCTGTAGTCCTTGTGTAGATTGGCCACTCAGGTCTGAACAATTCGCTTGCTATGTTGTAATCAAGAAGCTCCAACGATGCTCTGTAATAATCAGACAAACTAAGGAGTGAAGCAAAATATCCCTTGTGCTGATAGCCTCTTATATCAAGATCTCCGCACTTAATATTGATGATATCTGAGAGAGTGTAAATAGATGACATCTCTCTTGCTGCATTTATAAGACTTATAAAGGTTTCCTTACTCATGCAGTAGGTATCCATGCTGATATTTTTTTCCTTGGCTGTTCCAAGGTTCTTTTCAATGGACAGAATACCTTTTTGTCTGTTAATGTTTACAGTTTTGCAGTTCTGGAAATACTCTTTTGCATTATCAACCTTGTGATAGAGCATTGTCACATCTGCACCTGAAGAAATGTGCTCATTTAAAAGTTCGCAGTAATCCTGCTTGTAAACCATATAGCTAGGAGCAATGATCACGTAATCCTGATGCATTCTCTCTATTATGTCCAAATTTTCGCTGTAAGCGCATATGTCATTGTTATAGATTGAATGGACATTGCTGTCCTGGGAAAAGAGAAGCTGCACCTTACCACGTTTTGAGTTGATATTGTAATGTCTTCCTGATCCTATATGCTCAGCAATTGATCTTGGGCGTGAACGAACATAAACCTGAATTCTGTCCATGCCACTATTACTCATATTAGAAAGAGGGAAATCTATAACTCTGAATCGTCCAAGGAATGAAAAAGATCCAATTGGTCTGTAATCATGAAGTCCCTCTACATGTATGCTGTTGTCTGCGGAGGATACAATTCCAAATGCTTTATAAGCTGCCATTATTTTGTACCTCCCTTCACATTTTTAGCTACAAGGGTGATTTCTTCGCTTCCCCTTGAGCCAACCTTTGCCTTTTTGGCAATTCTGACATTTTCTGCAACCAGAGCCCTTGTGACTGTTGCACCATCCTCAACAACTGCCCCCGGCATCAGTACACTATCCGTTACCCTGGCGCCCTTTCCAACAACAGAACCAGTGAAAAGAACTGAATTAGTAACAGTACCTTCTACTCTGACACCCTGAGTGATGTAGGCCCTTTTGACCTTGGCATCCTTGCCGATATACTGTGGCAGAGTTGAGACATCCTCTGTATAAATTAGCCAGGAAGAATCGTTTAAGTTTAGCTCGTTCTTGGGATCAAGAAGATCCATGTTAGCTTCCCAAAGTGAATCTATTGTTCCCACATCCTTCCAGTAACCGCAAAACTCATAAGCAAAAAGATTTCTCCTATCTGCAAGCATCTTTGGAATAATGTCCTTACCAAAATCGTGGTCAGAATTTGGATTCTTCATATCCTCAACCAGCATCTTTCTCATAAGTTTCCAGCTAAAGATATAAATTCCCATGGAAGCAAGATTGCTCTTTGGCTTTGCAGGCTTTTCTTCAAATTCAACAATACGTCCATTACCGTCTGTATTCATGATACCAAATCTGCTGGCTTCCTTCATAGGTACTCCACGAACTGCTATTGTTGCATCAGCTCCCATCTTCTTGTGGTAAGCAAGCATCTTGGCATAATTCATCTTGTAGATATGGTCACCTGAAAGAATCAGAAGGTATTCAGGATTGTAATTATCTATAAAATCGATATTCTGAGAAATAGCATCAGCTGTTCCTCTGTAAACATCAAGACCCTCGTCAGCCTTCTCTCTTGGTGTGAGAACATAAACTCCACTATCCTTGGAATCCAGTCCCCATCTACCATCCTGCGCAACATAGCTGTTAAGAAGTACAGACTCATACTGAGTCAATACTCCTACAGTATCAATCCCGCTATTTGCACAATTACTAAGTGGAAAATCAATGATTCGATATTTGCCGCCATAATATACTGCAGGTTTAGCCACTTTAGTGGTCAGATCTTTAAGTCTGCTACCACGGCCGCCCGCCAGGATCATAGCTAGCATCTCGTTTTGAGCCATATTACCCCCCTATTCTGATCATAAGAAATCTAAGAACTCCCGCGCTAGAAAAACTGATATTTTCTAACTAATCTTATATTCATAATACCACATCTCTTCCCACTACGCACCTACAGTGAAATTATTCCCACCGCCCATTTTCCTACCACCTCCAGTTAGAGGTTTCCCCTCCACCCTCCAGGAAAGTGGGTGACTCGCTCATTCAGAAAGTTTTTTTCGTCGGCTCCAGTTCGGATATTCATGGGCTCCTGACAGGTGCATAAGAATTCTACGGTTCAAAACTCGCGCCAGGGCAGCGCTTGCGAGTCGTCCAGTTTCCTATGCGAGTCTTATCTGGCAAATGCAATTTTCTAATGTTTCCACAGCAGTTTTTCCCGCGCATGCGAAGCGTTGTCTGAAGCAGGACGGAGCTAATTATCTTAAAAAAGAAAATGCCATAGCCCGCATTGCGGGCTATGGCATTTTCTATTGTAATGTTCTTTTCCGTCCTGCAAGTTTACGCTGCAGCATGCGCATTGAAAGAAAAACTGCGGAAACATCTAAGAAAATCTGCATTTGTCAGTGACGAGCACTACGGGAACTGGCGTGAGTATAAAGCTGCCTCTGGGCGCTCGGACATGTTGAACCGAAGCAGAATTCTTATGCACTGTCAGGAGCCTCATGAATTATTCCTCCTATACACAGACGAAAAAAACTTCCATGAATATTGCTTCCCACTTACCCGGAGGGTGGGTGCGCAAGTTTCGTGGAAGTGGAAAAAAATGGGCCGCGGAGGAGTCCGCGGCCCGGTGGGATTGGTGGGTTTATTTGAGTTTGAATTTTCCAACGATTTCTTCGAGAGTTCCAGCAACCTGCTCCTGCTTGTTAGTCATCTCATTTACATTAGATACTACGTCAGCTGCAGCCATTACAGAATCATTAACTCTGCTGGAAAGATCTGCTGTATCCTGAGTGGATTCTGCAATGTTCTGGATTGCCTTACTAACCTCTTCCATTGATGCTCTGATGTTCTCAACCATCTGAGCAATGTTCTCTGAGGAATCTCCGAAGGAACCTGCGTCATCACCATACTGCTTGGCAAGTCCTACGAACTTGTCATAATCAGGAGTAACTGTCTCTTTGATAAATGTAAGAAGCTCTCCAGAAGAATTTGACAAAGTACTGAAAGCTTCCTGAACACCATCGATTGTCTCTCTGATCTGCTCTACAGCCTCTGATGTGCTGCTTGCAAGCTTATTGATCTCAGAAGCAACTACTGCAAAGCCCTTGCCGGCATCTCCAGCTCTTGCAGCCTCGATACTTGCATTAAGAGACAAAAGATTGATCTGATCTGCAATCTCTGCAATCGTATCAGCAAGAGTACCAATCTGGTCTACTACCTTAGCCTTCTCATTGGCTTCCTCAAGGTCAGCTTCTCTTTGCTCTGCAATTGAAATAGCATAGTCGTGAGCTTCCGCACTTTCTTTTTCAATACCCTTTGCCCTTGCCTTGATATCAGCAGCATCAGCACTTGTCTTTTCAGTCTCAGCAGCAAGCTGGTGAACAGAAGCATTTACCTCTTCTACAGAAGCATTAACCTGCTCTGTTGCAGCACCAGATGACATCATAGCATCATTAACACCTGAAATATTGCCCTGGATGCTGTTAAACTGATCAGAAAGTTCACTGGCCATACTAGCAAGGCCTGTGGATGTCTCTGTAACTTTGACTGATCCATCTGAAATCTTGGTGATGACGTCCTTATTGCTCTCAAACATGTTATTGAGGGATTCGCTCATTGCTCCAAGCTCATCACCTCTCTTATTATTTATCTTATCAACAGTAAAGTCGCCACTGGCAAGTACACTTGCGAACTGTTTAACGTTGTTTATGCTCTTTGAAATGCTCATTACAAATACCATAATTATTGCTGCACTAACAACAAGTGCAATGATCATTATAGTAATAAGCACTGTGGTAGCTTTTTTTACAGGAGCTTCCAACTCTGTAATGTCCATTCTGATGATCATCTTCCAGTTAACATCTGGAATATTCATGTATGCTGCAATGATCCTTGCACCATTTTCCATGAACGCTCCCATACCAGGAGTCTCACTTGCATTTGCAACTATATTTGTACCTAGTGTTGCCAGTTCCTTATTCTCATCGTCAACAATATTCAAACCATTTTCTACCTTGCTAGGGTCATCACAATGGATATATACACCAGTAGAATCCAAAAGCATTGCTCTTCCTGTTGATCCTACCTTAATAGAAGAAACAAGAGCCTGAACATTTGAAAGCTCCATATCAACTGTAACGCAGCCAATATACACGTCATTATCATAGATTGGTGCCGAACATGTGCTCATTACAAGTCCTGATGTAGGATCATAATATGGATTTGTGATTGATGTTGCTCCATTAGCAAGAGCTTTTGCATTAAGATAATACTCCTGGTTGAAGTAATCATATTCAGCATTACTGTAGTCCCAGGTTTCTGAAATCTTGTCGCCATCCTTAAACCAATATGGTCCAACATATTTTTCTTCCTGATTATAAACATTTGGCTCAAACCATAGGCCAGCGCCTAGGATAGAGTCATTGTTAGATATAATCTTGCTCAACATCGCACCATAGCTGTTCATATCCATTGACTTATAGGATGATGATACAGAATCAGAAATATTTACTGCTGTTGTCCTTATGATCTGCAATTTTGCTTCTACAGCAGTTGCAGAATCCTGAACCTGACTGAACATGTTGCTGGTATTAGTTTCCTGCATATTTGTAGATAGTTCCTGTGCTGCTATGTAGGTCAGGATGATCATGGCTATAGCCATTACTGGAAGAATACATAGTAGCATTTTTGTCTTAAGGCTAAGTTTTTTCATCTGTTGCACCCCTTTACTGTTTTAAGAATATTACTAACGTTTTTGCGTTAATTAAATCCACTATTATTTTACTCCATGCTCATGTATATTTGTTCTAAAAAAATTATTAAGTTGAATTAAGATTAAATAAAGATTTTACGCCATTTTGCCTGATAATAGCTGTGCAAATAGTTTATATGTTTTTTATCATTTTTTTAGACCTTATATGTCGTTATTTTGTATATATACGTGATAAAATCAATATGAGTCGTTTTAGTTTTTAATTAAAATGAAAGGAAGATATAATATGAACGCTGAACAGTATCGTAGAGCCAATAACGCAAGCTTTGTTGCCACCTGTGCGATTCTCATATGCGGAGTTGCCCTAACAATATGGAAGGGATTTCAAGCCGGCTTTTCAGTTTCCAGCAATATACTTATAATTGCCGCAGTTGTAGGCTTTGTTCTGACATGCTTAGGAAACTTTAAGTTTTCAACCGTAAAAAGAGGTTCAATACTTATAATGGGCGGGGCTACAATTTTCTATTTTGTGCTTCTTATTGCAGAGACAAATCTTATTTATTTTGCTTTTGGATTACCAATCCTGATCATAAGTATCATCTATCTGAATTCAAGATTGTGTAAGGCAGGAATGTCAGTAATTATAGTTTCTTTCTTTATCACCTGCTTAAAATCCTATCTGAGCACAGGAACTTTAGATCTTGACCACGTTCCTGCATTTATAACTCTTGGCCTTGCATTTGTAGCTACTATCACTACTGTTTCGCTTCTATGTAAGTTCAATGATGAAAATAATGACAGGATTACCAAAGACGCAGAAAAGAGTCTTGAAACCAGTGACAAGATGGCTGATATAGCAAATACAATTACAGACCTGTTCAACAATTCTCAGCAAAATATGGTTGATCTTCAAAATATCATAGAGACTCAGCGTTCCGGCATGAAGGATATAGCAAGTAGTATGGAGAGCACAGCTCAGGCCATTACTTCTCAGGCTCAGAGAGTTCAGCAGATACAGGAAGAAACAGCTACAACAGAGCAGCATAGAAAAGATATGACCAAGGCATCAGAAAGTGCACAGACAGCAGTTCAGGATGGTGTTAAGGTCATCGGCGAATTAAAAGAAAAATCTCACAATGTTGCTCAGCAGAGCCAGGTTACTGTTGAAGCCACACAGGCCGTTATAAACAAGGTTGCAGAAGTAACCAAGATTGTCGGGTCTATCATGTCTATTTCAAAGCAGACAAACCTCCTTGCACTTAACGCAAGTATCGAGGCCGCAAGAGCTGGTGAAGCAGGAAAAGGCTTTGCTGTCGTTGCTAATGATGTCCGTGAACTTGCAGAAGAAACAAATACCGCTTCAAATGAGATCACAAGCATCATCAATGAGCTTAACGAAGACGTTCAAAAGGCAATGGCAAGTATTGACGATACAGTAGCTTCTGTTTCAGAACAGAATGAGATGATTGAATCCGTTGGCGAAAACTTTGACAGCATTAACGATAATGTTTCAGAGATGCTATCCCGCTTTGCAGAGATTGGCGAAGGAATGAAATCAATTGCCAGCTCAACTACAGAAATTAACGACAGTATTTCAAATCTGTCTGCAACCAGCCAGGAAGTTGCTTCCCTTTCTAACGAAGGTGCCAACGCCTCCGAAGAAGCTGCATCCAAGTTTGATGATTTCAAGGTCATCCTTGGAGATATCTTCCAGCAGGCTAATAAGTTAAAAGATATGCAGCAGAATTAAGCGTTTCATAAACCACGATACTTTTAAATGCGATATATAAAGGGCTTTGAGGATTCCAAACCTTCAAAGCCCTTAAATTTTAGGGAATTTTTATAAATTTTGTGCCAAAAAGCTTAACTTTTAGTGCAAAAATACGATATAATAATAGAAAGGCACATAGATACTAGCCTTAAATCTTTACACAATTTACGAAAGGAGGAAACGAGTGTATGACAGCTACATTGGATGCCAAAATGGAAGTAATGGACTGCATCAGAAAGGATTGTGAAGATGAATACTATCCAGATCCAGAAAAAGTAGCCCATATTACTGGATTACCATTGGGGGTTGTTTTTGATTTACTGATAGAACTCAAAAACCAGGGTTGTCTTGGCAAGAGATGATCTATTGTTCAAAAATGGAGAAAACAATGGACGAACAGCAAAGTTAAAGGCTCTATGCAAATAAGTGCATAGAGCCTTTACTATTATAAAATTGTCTATATCTCATTATTATTTTCAGTTATTAGCGCCATTTTACAGAAGTTCTACCGGTTCATGTGTGAAATCAGCCTTTCCATCCTCATAGAGCTTTGTAACAAAATCTATGGCTTTCTGCCCAGACTCTTCTATCGGCACGTTCTGGCTATAAATGTACTTAATCTTATCACCACTAACAAGCGAAAAATCTATCTGAGTTCCTGAAATCTGTCCATCCCCAAAGTCCAAAGGCTTAACCTCTACTGACTCTACTTCTTTCACTACTCCAGCCTCAAAAAGTACTCTCATTTATAACCCTCCTTGATTTGGTTTATAGAAATATGCATACTATATTTTATCACCTTTTAATTGCAATTGCGATACCCTTTGGATAATTGGCCAGTCTGTGCTATACTAAATAAATGTATTACAAAAATCGTAACAAAGCATGGGGGCTTTTATGAATATAAATATTAAAAAACTTACAGGGCTGACTATGGCTGCCCTTATTTCTATATCATCTCTAACAGGTTGTACTTCTCAGGACAAGCAGTCCGTTAATGACTGTGCTACCACATTTCTTGCAATTGTTGCCTCTGATTCAGAGGAAGATATCAGCAAATATGCTACTTCTGAAGTTGCAGCTGGTGACTTTGTCCAGCTATTTGACGCAGAATATCTTTCTGGCAAATTTATTTCCGACACAGAGAACATTGAACTTACAGAAGAATCCAAGAATAAACTTGACGAATTCTGTGGCCTTTTTTCTGACATGATACAGGACTATTCTGTTTCTGATGTTGAGATAACCAAAGGTGAGACAACTACTGCAACCTGCACTGCTACAGTTAAGACATCCTTTGCAGTTGATGTGATAAGTAGTGATAAAGTTGCTGATGAGATTGAGAAAGCCAAGAACAGCTATGCCACAGACCACGCAGAAGAAATCCAGACCCTCTCAGACGAGGATGCGGCTGCTGCCAATAATAAGGTCTATAATGACATGCTAATGCTGATCTTGCAGATTTATGAAGATGAGATTGCTAATTCTCAGGAGATGACCTACGCAATGGTCCTTACACTTGAAAAGAATACAGAAACAGACTCATGGATAGTAACTAACGTTGAATCCTATGATGATTCCAATGGAAACTAAGTAAATTTTGTCTGCAAAAAAACTTGAGGCGTGTGAGCTTATCTCACAACGCCTCTTTTATTGTCTTTATGCCGCTTCTAAGCATATATGCAGATACAAGTATTGATCCTAAAATGTCAAAGTAATAGGAAAATGTTGATTTCGGCCAAAGTGCCACTACAAGGAGCGTTAGCGTAACGCAGGTATCAACAATTGACTTGGCTCCATAAAGCCTTGCCTGGACCCCTAATATAGCATTTTTCTCCACTGAATAAAGTTTTGAATATTTTCTCCAGAAAAGCGTATTGGCTATAACTCCAAACAGGGCAATAACAAAAGCCGGAAGGACATTTCCCTTATCGCCTGTGTCTGAAACAAATGCCATTATGATCATACTGATGCCACTAATACACATGATGATTCCAACAAAGATATTGCTCTTTTTCTCAAGTTTTTTCCTTCTATCTTCATCAAAATTATCCCTGTTAGTAATAAGATAAACCACAAAAGCGGCAATTATCGCAAGAAGCTCTGCGCTTCTTCTGGTAAAATCAGAAATCTGTGTGGAGCTTCTTCCTATAGTCAGCCCTATTCCCAGAATAAGAGGCCCTGGAGAGCTTAATATGACTGATAAGAGAAGGGTCTTAAACCCGCTCTTTGTATTCTGTTTATTGTCAGATTTCTGCATGATCTGATCCGTCTCCTATCTCAGAATTAATTCCCCTATAAAAAGAACTATCATAGCCGCAACCGGGCAATAAAATGTATCATAGCCTCTAGTATCAAATAGCTCTGCCAAAGTGCTGGCAATAGCTGTCAGTGCCGCTACTACTATCGTCGCCAATAAAGAATACTTGCCATAAATCTTAAGAGTGATCAGAACAGCCAAAAAGCTAAAGAAAAACATAGCAAGGCTTCCCTCAAGGGACTTTCTCTTATCTTTCCCTATCTTGTGCCTTCCAAAGGCCTTCCCAATAAGGGCTGCTGCCGCATCTCCTGGCCCCCAGGCGACTATACAGGCTATAGTAAGGAGTCTTTCTCCCAAAAAGCCCCAGCACACGCTGCAGACAATCGCATACATTATTGCAAGAGCCATCATAGAATAACTAAACTCGCCCTTTTTTCTGGCATTAAAGAAGGCTGATGCCCCAGGAATCTTAGATAAAAGATACACAAGTGGAAATAAAATAAGTACGGCAAGTAAAAACACTACAGCGCTATAACGCCAGTCGTCATAATAATGTGACCAGGCTATAACTCCAGCTAACGCCAGCATATGTAGCATTTTTCTAAAAACTTCTTTGCCGTACTTATTTTTATTCATATACTTCTTATTCTACTGAATTGATCAGTGCAAATATTTCTTCCTTGATCTTCTTGTTGGTCTCAAGAGCATTCTCTCTGCTATCTCTGTTAGAGTAGAAATAGAACTTAATCTTAGGCTCTGTACCAGATGGTCTTACAGCAAACCATGAACCATTATCAAGGAAAAGTCTGATTGCATTCTGAGGTGGAATGTCCTCATAACCATTAATATAATCAATAACTTTCTCAACCTTGGCTCCGGCCACCTGTGTAGGAAGGTTTTCTCTAAACCACTTCATCATACGCTGAATACGCTGGGCTCCAGGGATTCCCTCAAGTACCATGTTAGGTTCATCCTCTGCAAAGAAGCCATACTTAGCGTAGATTTCCTGAAGAACATCCCACAAAGTCTTGCCCTGCTTGCGGTAGTAAGCTGCTGCCTCTGCGACAAGCATACCTGCTGAAATACCATCCTTGTCACGGATGTCCTCACATACCGCATATCCAACAGACTCTTCATAGCCAAAGAGATATGTATAGCCGTTTTCGTGAAGATATGGAATCTTACCACAAATATTCTTAAATCCTGTAAGAGTCTCAAACATCTCAACGCCATAAGCCTTTGCCATGATAGTTGAAAGAGTTGAAGTAACAATAGACTTGACCATAGCTCCCTTTGCAGGAAGTGTTCCAGCGTCCTTACGTCCCTCAAGAACGTAATTAACAAGAAGATATCCTGTCTGATTACCGTTAAGAGGAATATAATTGCCATTGTCATCTCTTATCTCGATGGCAAATCTGTCAGAGTCAGGATCTGTCGCCATTAAAAGCTCAGCTCCAAACTCTCTTCCGTACTGCTCACTAAGCTTAAATGCCTTAGTATCCTCTGGGTTGGGATATCCAACTGTTGTAAAGTCAGGATCAGGATTCTCCTGCTCTGGAACTATCTTCCAGTTAGTAAAGCCTCTATCTGTCAGCATCTGTCTAAATGGAATTGAACCGCATCCATTAAGAGGTGTGTATACAAGAGGAATTGTAAGATCAAGCTCATCTCCCTCGTGGATAGCCATTCCCTCAATCTTATCAAGGTATTCTCTATCATACTCAGGTCCTAAAACTGTAATCTTGCCAGCCTTAACACCTTCCTCAAAGTCAGATGTCTTGATGCCTGACCAGATATCTACAGCATTGATCTTCTCTGTCATACCATCTGCCACATCAGCAGAAACCTGACATCCGTCATCCCAGTAAGCCTTATAGCCATTGTACTCTCTTGGATTGTGAGATGCTGTGATATTGATACCAGAAACTGTTCCCAGTCTTCTGATCATAAAAGCAAGCTCAGGTGTAGGACGAAGATCAGGGAATGTATAAACCTTGATCCCGTTTGCTGCAAAAATACCAGCTGCAAGCTGTGAAAACTCCTTTGAAAAATGTCTTGGATCATGAGCAATGATAACACCCTTCTCACAAGCCTCTTTACCCTTGGAAACGATATAGTCAGCTACGCCCTGAGAAGCCTTACCTACTGTCAGGAAATTCATTCTGTTAGTACCTGCACCAACCTTGCCACGAAGACCAGCAGTACCAAAAGAAAGATCCTGATAGAATCTATCCTCTATTTCCTTGTCATTACCCTTAATAGACTCAAGTTCAGCCTTAAGTGGGTCAGAATCTGATAGTTTCTCAAGCCACTCATTGTACCTAGCCATATAATCCATTTTTTTGTACCTCCATTACTTTCCGCCAGTGATCTTATTGATGACGATCTTGCCAGCTCTCTTAACTGCATATGGACCAACCTTGGAGAATTTGTCCTCAGCCTTTACCATTGTGCTGGCTGCTGGCATATCTCTTGTAAGGTGAATCGCGTCAAATTCACACTTTGTTGTGCAGAGTCCGCAACCGATACAACGATTCTCATCAACTGTTGTAGCGCCGCAGCCAAGGCATCTTGCTGCCTCAGTCTTGACCTGCTCCTCTGTAAGTGTAAGTCTGAGATCCTCGAAAGTATCCTTGGCTACTCCAGCCTTCTTACCTGGGATCTGTCTCTGTGCATTGTCAAAATTCTCTACCTTGATATCATCCTTGTCAAGTTCGATGAACTCTCTTCTGTCTCTAGCAAGGTCGAGTCTGTTTCCTTTGTGGACGAAACGGTTGATAGAAACATATCCTTCTCTACCGCCTGCAATAGCATCAATAGCAAATCTTGCACCAGTAAATACATCACCACCTACAAAGATATCAGGCTCTGCAGTCTGTCTTGTAAGTGCATCTGCGATAGCTGTGCCGTTTCTGTTAAGTTCAACCTTGGTTCCATCAAGAAGGTTGCCCCACTGTACTGACTGTCCTATTGAAAGAAGAAGATTCTCACAAGGAATCTCTATTGTCTCATTCTCATCGTACTTAGGACTAAACCTGTGCTGCTCATCAAATACGCTTACACACTTCTTGAAAATAACAGCCTTTACGTGACCCTTGTCAGTAACAACTTCCTTGGGTCCCCAACCGTTCATTACTTCTATGCCTTCTTCCTTGGCTTCTGCTACTTCATCCTTGGCAGCTGGCATTTCTGATGCGCTCTCAAGGCAGAGCATAGTAACTTTGGAAGATCCGGCTCTTACAGCAGTTCTTGCTACGTCAATAGCAACGTTACCTCCGCCAACAACTACTGTAGCGCCATTTAATTTGATTGAATGATCCTGATTGATATTGCGAAGGAAGTCAACACCTGTCTGAACACCCTCTGCTGTCTCTCCAGGAATACCTGCAAGTCTTCCGCCCTGCATACCGATAGCGATGAAGAATGCCTTGTAGCCTTCATTTCTAAGGCTCTGGATAGTAACGTCCTTGCCCACTTCTACGCCGCATTTAAATTCAGCACCCATCTGTCTGATAACATCAATCTCGGCATCAATTATATCTTTTTCAAGACGGTAGCTTGGAATACCATTCATAAGCATTCCGCCTGGTCTCTTCTCTTTTTCAAATACTGTTACAGGATATCCGTTAAGTCTCAGATAATAAGCTGCAGAAAGACCTGCCGGGCCAGCTCCGATAACTGCTACCTTGTACTCGTCGCTCCACATTCCACCATCATGCTTCTCGCAGAGAGGAATATATCTCTTATCTGCCTTGAGCTCAAGAGAAGCGATGAACTTCTTGATCTCGTCAATTGCAAGTGGCTGATCCACTGTACCTCTTGTACATGCATCCTCACAACGTCTGTTACATACAGCGCCGCAGATATATGGGAATGGGTTATCCTGCTTGATAAGCTTAAGAGCGTCCTCATATCTGCCCTCAGCTGCCATCTTTATATAGCCCTGTACAGAAAGGTGTACTGGACAAGCTGACTTACAAGGTGCTGTACCAGTCTCATAGCAATTAATCTTGGCGTCGTCTCTATAGTTGTAGTTCCACTTCTCAGGTCCCCACTTCTTATTATCAGGAAGCTCTGTCTTAGGATATTTAACCTCTGCGCCATTCTTCTTGCAAAGCTTCTGTCCAAGCTTGGCAGCTCCAACAGGACATACCTCTACGCACTTACCGCAGGCAACACACTTATCCTTCTCAACGTGTGCTCTGTAAGCAGATGCAGACATATTAGGTGTGTTAAAGAGCTGTGAAGTTCTAAGAGCATTACAAACACCCGGAGCACAGTTACAAATAGCAACGATCTTGCCCTCACCATCAATATTGGTAATCTGGTGAACGTAACCATGCCTCTCAGCACGCTCAAGAATCTCATATACCTCTTCCTTGGAAATGTAGTGACCAATTCCACGATCATCCATGTATTCAGCCATATCGCCCATGCCGATACAGTAGTCTCCTCGGATCTCGCCTGAACCCTCACCACGCATAGCCTGCTGCTTACGGCAAGAGCACTCTGAGATACCATACTTGTCATACATGTCGATCCAACGTGATAAGTGCTCAACAGGCACTGACTGATTCTCAAGTGAGATAGCCTTCTCAACTGGAATAACGTGCATACCAACGCCAGCACCTCCTGGAGGAACCATCTGTGTGATACCAGCCAGTGGAAGCTGTGTCATAAGGTTAAAGAATGTAGCAAGCTGTGGGAACTCATCTGTGAGTTTCTCCTGCATCATCATGAACTCTGCTGAACCTGGTACAAAAATAGGAAGCTCATACTGCAGATGCTTGTCAGGGGTCTTCGCCCTGTTCTGCTCGATGATTCCTATCCATCTAAGCCTCTCAACCATCTCTTTTGTCTTATCAACAGTCATGTTGTTCATCTGGGCCAGTTCTTCAATTGAATATGGAACTCTGGTCTTTTTGAAATTCAAAAGGAACTTAACCTGTTCCTTGTTAAGGATAAGATCAAGCATCCAGTACTCTGGGTCTCTGTTATTGATCTTGTTAGTAAACTTCTTTACATATCTATCTGTAATAAGTGTTGCCAACTTAAGAACAAGCTTCTCTTTTTCAGGATCCTCTGCCTTGTAATTCGGATCCTGCCAATAATCATTCTCATTGATCATTGGATCCCCAATCTTCCAATTAGCCTCCATCATAGTCTTTTTTGCCATAAAACCTCCTACCTATGAGCATCCTAATGCCCCAAAATAATAATAAAAAAGTAGCTGTCATTTACACTGACAACGCGCATTTTTGTATATTATATTATACTTGAAAGCGGCCTATTTTACTAGTTAAAAAAACTGGAATCAAAGATTCCAGTTTCCAAATTTCACAGGTGAAGGTTCATCTATATGTGGCCCTAGCATCTTCTCCATCCAGATCATGTCATACCAGGTGCCAAATTTGTAGCCACAGTCATGGAAGGTTCCAACCAGCTTGTAGCCTTTTCTTTCGTGAAAGTGCATGCTGTCATTGGTCAGATGCTCATCTATCCTTCCTTCTCTAAGATAAGAAATGCAGGCATTAACATTTATTATTCCCATTCCCTTGAGGGATTTCTCTAATGCTTCATAAAGCTTTGTTCCGTAGCCTTTTCGCTTACAGTCTTGTTTCAGATAAATTGTAGTCTCAACAGACCAGTCATAGGCGCTTCGCCCTTTAAAAGTTCCAGCATAGGCATAGCCGACTATCTGGCCCTCATCATCCACCGCCTTGATATAGGGGAATTTGGCTGAAATATTCTTTATACGATTTTCAAATTCCTCTAATGATGGAACTTCATACTCAAAAGTAATGGCCGTGTCAGTAACATAAGGAGCATATATATCAAGCAGCTCTCTGGCATCACTTACAGTAACTCTTTCGATTTTCATAACTTTTCTCCTCGACACTTTTGCAAATATTATCCAATATCAAAAGGAATCCCCCGGCTCCTTATGATCAAAGATTAACCTTGGGAAGATTCCAAAGAAAATGCCTTGCAAGCCATCTCATGACCAAAACAAGCATAAAGGCGCTTATCATGGCTGCGTTCCAGGTTCCCATAATTTCATGCATGATCACCATAAGGATTCCTCCAATAATAACAGGAAGAGCATATACATGCTTGACAAAGATAGCTGGCATCTGGATTGACAATACGTCTCTTAAAACGCCTCCTCCAACTCCAGTTATAAAGCCCAGAAATACAAGGAGAAAAAGATCATCCTCATAGCCAAAGTTTGCTCCGAGCATAACACCATCTACCATGAAGGCTGCGAGTCCAAGAGTATCAAAAACAAATAAGCCCCTGTCATAGAGGCCAGCAAATTTCTGGGGAATTCCCTTATGAAAATACATGATTCCAAAAACTATGTTGGCTACAATAGCAGCAACCAGCACATAGAACGGATTTATGAACATCTGGGGCGGAAAACTCCCCATGATGATATCTCTAAGAGCACCACCCCCACAGGCGGTTACAATAGCAAGGATATTAACTCCAAAAATATCCATTTTCTTCTGTATGCCGGTAATGGCGCCTGATATGGCAAACGCAACCGTTCCTATAAAATCAAAAAGTACAAGTAAACTAAGAGACAATGTCTTTACACTCCAATAAAAAATATGATGATATATGTTTGACCTTAGACACATATATCATCATATACTATAAGCCTAAACTATCTTATTGTGAACAGATTTTATTTTTTCCTGTCCTCTTTGCTTCATAGAGGGCTTCGTCTGCTCTTCCAAAGACGTCATCAGCCGTGTCATCATTTCTAAATTCAGTAAGGCCGATACTCACTGTGCAGTGCCCAGCATCACCAAATACCGTTGCCTCTATTTCTTTTCTCACCTTATCCATATAGGAAATGCCTTCAGCTACTGACATTCTAGGGATGACAAAAAGAAATTCCTCTCCGCCCCAGCGACCTATAATAGCCTTATTCTGACTAGCCACATGCTTTCTGAGCATATCGCTGATTCCAACTAAAACCTTATCTCCCTCAGCATGTCCATAGGTATCATTTATGACCTTAAAATCATCTATATCAATAATTCCCAGAACAACATCAAAGTCAAAGGATACAAAGTGAGAAACAGCCTCTCTTATGATGGTATCTACAACTCGTCTGTTATAAAGACCTGTCAGGGCATCAGTATCAGCCATCTGCTGAAGTTCATCATTGGCTGCACGGAGCTCTGCTGCCGTGACATTTATAAAGTTGGCTAGTCTTCTGACCATGGATATCTGGCCATGGATCTTCTGTTCCTCGCTCATCTCTATATGCCTGTCGCCATCACCTGTAGGCTGCGCCTTGGCACGGCCTCCCTCTCGCATACTGATAGCAATAAGGGTAACATGATGCTCTATGAGATAATCATCCATCCTCATGATCTCTCCGCTTGAATAAAAGCCGCTGACTGGCGCAATCTGGCTGAATGGACCAGTTTCTTTATTGATAAGATACTTCCAGTAGAGTCTTCTTACTCCGCAGGAATATAGGAAAATAGCCTGTGGAGCAAAATTTCTTACATGCTCTGTCAGTTCTGCAACATCACCCTTTATAACGTCCGGGTCTCCATAGGAAAGATTAACCTTGGTACCCTTGTCTATATCTGCCGCCAGATTTATTGACCCATCGGATGATTCGCAGGAAAAAGGAAGTCTAAGCACGTGTTTGCCATGCTGAGTTGTCATGATAGGAAACTCCAGCATATTGGAAAAGAAATCATCATCTGCATGAATATCAAGATACTTGCTGTAAATATCTGCTGCAGGAACATCATCAAGCTCATAGAGCCTCTTGCCATCTATCTTGGTAACTGTAAGATCCTTTCCAAGGGGTTTCCATCCTATGGCATGCCTTATATCAACGCACAACTCATCTCCTGAGTAGGTAACAAGAAGTACTCCCGCGTGACAGACCTTATCCTCATTTATAACACAGGTGTCAGTACCCGATATCACCTTATCAGCACTTCCACCGCCAAATATCTTAACGTCCTTCCTGCACTTTTCTACAGTGTTAAGGATAATATGAGAGTTTATGCTCTTTAAAGTGATCAGGATTTCCGCTGCCTTTATATTCTCGGTGGCATCAATTATCTCTTTTACCTTCTCACCAATTAAAGCCTCACCATTTTCAGGGCACTCAAGAAGATAAACTTCCGTATCTGTACTCTCAAACACAGAAACAGACATTACCATTCCATAATCTGCAAGATGTCCGTCGCAAATATCTCCATTTGAGCTGGTTCCACCAATACAGGCATTTGGATACATCTCCAGTATTGCATCCTGTACTTGTCTTATCTTTTCATCGTCAAAATATATCGAATACAGATGAAACAATATAGATCTGTAAGGATTTTTTATTGTATAGTTAAAGACCTGTCCAAGCGCCTTGGAAACTTCATCTGCGTTGGTAAACTCATAGTTAAACTGCTTCATTTTATGCCTCGCTTGAATCAAAAAGTTAAACTTCTGTTAAAGCAATTCCATTATAGCATTCTTTAAACTTTCTGAAAGGTCTGCAGTATAAATCCAGTCATAAAAGGCATCCATGGATAGATTATTTAATTTGTCATATACCATTTCTTTGTCAGTTGTGGCTATCCACGCTCTTTCAAGGATTTCAAAGACTAGGGCTTTATAGTCATTTTGTAAAAGATATACATTTTTAAGTTCATACACTGTATCAGAGTCTACATCAGCACCTGAAACTTCAACAATGGTCCTTCCTTTGTCAAAATAAAAGCCCTCCGCCCTGACACCATATATTTCAAAGCGGTAATTTCTTTTTGCAGGAATGAGGCTTGTATCTCCCCTGGCCTTTAAAACGCGAAGGCTTATGGTCTTATTTTCAAGGTCATGTTCAAAAGAAATCTCAGTCTCTGCAAAGGCTCCCTTTTCAAAGTCCATGCTGCTTCCGTCATCCTCATAAAGGGTGTAGCTTCCACTTTTGCCGCCACCAATTAAGACCTTTAAGTCAGCAGGATTTTCTGTTGTATTTTTTGTAAGATCACCTGCTGCCATTGGAACAATTCCTCCTTCTGGCAAAAGAACCGGAATCTGCGAAAGTTCTCTATAGAGCTTTTGAAGCCTCTCTCCCTTATATATAACGCCTGTAAAAATGTCATACCAGCGCCCCTTAGGGATAAGGGCCCTGACGCTACCAAGTCTAAGTTCCTTGTCCTGAGGCCTTGTTACTGCACACACAAGGAGGTCATCTCCAAAGCCATACTGATTTCGTACCTCATAGCTTTCAGGGCTGTCTTGATAATCATAGTACATTGGCCTTATAAGAGGCTTTGACTCCACATAGGCCCTATGATTTTCTGTATAAATATATGGGATAAGTGCATGTCTTAGCTGCATGAAGTCCCTGACAATGCTCCTGTAGGGCTCTGGGAGAAGCCAGGGTTCCTTGTTAAAGAAAGGACTGCAGCTGGAATGTATCCTCATTATAGGAGAAAAGACTCCAAACTCGATCCATCTTATAAGCCTGTCAAGGTCCTTGTCCCCCAGCATATGTCCGCCAATATCATGGCTCCAGGTTCCAAAGGCTATATTACTTGCTGTACTTGTAAAGAAGGGCTGGAAATCAAGGCTCTTCCAGGTAGTATGAGAATCTCCAGAAAATCCAACAGGGTATCTGTGGCTTCCAGGACCAGCATACCTTGAAAAGATCATGGGCCTTTTATTTCTCTTTTCCTGGTCCTTGTAGTGATAGTGATTTAAAAGAAGAAGTGGATCCACATCATCTTTCTTTTTGCCTGTGCCCTGCTGCCAGTCTATCCACCAAAAATCAACTCCATCTTCTTCATATGGATGCATTACCTTTGAAAAATAGGCATCCCTGTACTTTTTATCTCCAAAATCAAATTCGCAAGGTTTGCCACTTTCCGGATCAATAGATAGTTCTTTTGCCACATCCTCATACATGTCCTCAAAGGCTCTTATGCCATCTGCCGGATGAAGATTTAAAGTAACAGAAAGCCCGTTTTCATGGAGCTTTTTAAGAAACCTCCTATAATCCGGGAAAAGATCCTTATTCCAGGAATATCCAGTCCAGCCAGAGCCATATTTAGGGTCAACCTCTGTCACATGCCAGTCCATGTCAATAACCGCCACAGAAAGAGGAATCTTTTCTTTTGCAAAGTTACTTACAACCTCCATGTAACTATCTTCTGAGTACCTGTAATACCTGCTCCACCAGTTACCAAGGGCATATCTGGGAATCATTGGCATAGGGCCGCAAAGCCTTGTAAAATCCCTAAGCCCTGCGTAATAATCTGTCCCATAGCCAAAGAAGTATATATCAATGTTATCTCCTGTTCTGCTTACAAATTCTCCCTTTTCATAAACTGGAGACTTGCTATCATCAAGAACGGAATAGCCATTTTTTCCAAATATCCCCTTTTCAAGCCTTACTCTCCCATCTGCATCGTCAAGAGTTCTGGCCGTTCCTCCAAGATTAGAAAAATCTCCATAAAGCTCGCCAAAGTTCCACTTTTTACCAGTTTCCTTCATCTCGACAATAAGACCGTAGGAGGAAAAGGGCTCTTTATCATAGTTTATGAGTAGAGCACCCGTGTCTATCAAAAGACTCTCCTCCCCGTCTTGCACAGACAGACTGACCTTTGGAAAATCCCTGTTTACAACCATGAAGGATTTTCTGTCTTCAAAAACCCCCGTTTTGCTATATTCAAATCTCACCAGCCTGTCTGTCAGAACTGAAATACGATAATTGTCCCCTGTGATCATTTATCTGTCCTCATTTTAAGTAATAACGAAGTTCCGCCGTGAACATTTAGTTCATACCTTCCATCTAAAAGACATTTGCCGTCAAAAGAGATACCAAATTCATCAAGGTTTCCCTCAGGCTCTATAGCTCCTACAAGATTTACAGGAAGTGCGATCTTTACGTCTTCCTCTTCCATGGAAATAACTCCGAGGTATACTTCCTCCTCCATAAATCTTGCAATTGCAATGACCTTACCCTCTGCATAAAGGATCTTTCTTCCACCCTCTGCAAAAGCTCTTTTTTCACTGCGAAGATGAGCTATCTTCTGATAGGTTTTAAAGAAATCAGAAGCCTTGCGCTTATCTATATCTTCCCAGGGCATGTTATATCTAAAGCCGCTATCGTGCTCTATATAGCCATCAATGCCTAGTTCATCACCATAGTAGATGCAGGGTATTCCTGTAAAAAGAAGCTGTGAAATAGCTATGCTCTTCCATCTGTCTGAATCAATTTCGGAGTTATTATGAACTCTTGAAACATCATGGGAATCGAATAGATTCATGCTGCAGTCAGCTACTACCTGTGGGAGTCTTGTGTAATACTCATCAATTCTTGCTACCACATCTTTTGCTGTCATCTTGTAAGCAACTGCCTTTAGAGTCTCATTCCTCTCAAGGAAAAGGTCTTTTAGCCCTGCAAACTGTCTCATGATCCTGCCAAAGCCAAAATAGTTCATGGGAGCATTCCAAAGGTCCCCCTGCAAATATTCATTGCAGTCTCCCCAATGCTCGCCTATTATCATTGCATCTTCTTTTTCTTCTCTTATTGCCCCGCAGACTTCTCTCCAGAGCTCATCTGCCATCTGAAGGTCATCATTTCTTCCAAACACGTCAGCTACGTCAAAGCGCCAGCCATCAATGTCATAGGGAGGGCGCAGCCATTTTCTAAGAACTGAGTCCTTATTTCTGTATATAAGGTCTCTAAGCTCCTCGTTTCTGTAATCAAGGACAGGAAGTCCCTTAAAGCCAGCCCAGCCCTTTAAAGAGCCGTCATCTTCCTTAAAATAAAAGTGCCTTTTTTCCTTGACCCATGTATGCTCAAGTCCTGTATGATTTATGGAAATATCGAGGATTATACGCATTCCATTTTCATGAAGAGCCTTGGAGAGGGCTTCAAAAGCCTTATCTCCTCCAAGTGTCTCATCCACATGGAAATAGTCAGCGCAGTCGTACTTGTGCGGACTTGGGGCTGTAAATATTGGATTTAAGTAAACGGCTGTTACGCCAAGCTCCTTTAAATATGGGATTTTTTCTATAACTCCGTATAAAGAGTGATCTTTAAAGCTTGTGGGGAAAATCTGGTAATATACCGCCCCCTTTACCCATTCCGGTTCCTTATAAACAGAGCTTGATAGTAAGATAAAATTGTGGCTGTCATCAGGCACATAGGTTGATACCCCAGCCTGAGTGTAAAAGTAGATCACATCTTTGCAGGCAAGGACAAAATAGTAAGAAAGCCTTGGCTCGTTCATGTCAGTTTCTGCCACATAATAACTTAGGCCTGAAGCAGACTTTTCTTTTGCCATCTCTATGTACTCTTCTGCCCCATTTCTGATCCTGCGGATAAATATCTTTTCTACAGGACTGTTGTTAAGTAGTCTTAATCTGATCTTTATCTTTTCTAAAAGAGCAGGCGTTTTACTGCTTACAAACCCTAAAGTTCCATCGCTATATATACTGTCTAAAAAACTACTCATGTCTTTCCTTTCAAAAATCATCCCTTAACTGAACCTGACAAGCCCTCAACATAAAATCTCTGAAGCCAGATAAACAGAATCACAATAGGAAGAGCAACAACCACTGCTCCTGCCGCAAACTGTGTATAGTAGGTGTCAATTCTCTTAAAGTCTGTAAGCCAGAAAAGACCTACGGCTACTGTGTAAGAACTCTGTTTGTCACCAAAGAGCATGCTTGGGAAGATGTAGTCAGACCATGCTCCTAAAAAACCGCCAAGTACTGTATAGACTATGATTGACTTTGAAAGTGGTAAAGTCACATGCAAAAAGATCTGCAGTCTTGATGCTCCGTCGATGATTGCGGCCTCGTCGATTGCCTTTGGAATAGTGTCAAAAAAGCCCTTGCTGACGTGATAACCCATGGCTGCGCCTGCTGCGCTCACAACGATAAGTGCCATAAGAGACTGATTAAGTCCAAGGCCTTTTAAGATGTTGTAAACGGCAATAAGTGACATAAAGCCAGGGAACATGCCGATTATCATAAGAATGTTCATAAAAGCTTTTCTTCCGGCAAATCTTGTTCTACTAAGAACGTAAGAGGTTCCAAGCACAATAAGTGTGTTTATAACGCAGCTGCAGGTTGCAACAATAAGAGTGTTGAGCCACCATCTTCCAAAGGGAAGTACGCTGTTATTTGTAAAAAGATTTATAAAGTTGTCGAAGGTAAATCCATGTGGGATAAAGTATCCTACATAATAGCCCTGCTCTGCTCTAAAGGCTGTCAGCACAATCCAGAGAATTGGAAAGAGCCAGATAGCTCCAAGAACTGTAAGTGCAATGTATCCTCTGTTTGTCCTTGTAACCTTCATAACAAGCAAAAGAGCTACGAAGGAAAAGACAAATCCAAGCCAATAGCCGTATCCCAGATTTCTATTTAGAAAATTCCCAGAAAGACCTGCTGCCTTGCAGATAGTCCTTGTTGAGAACATTAAAAGTCCCCAGAACACTGTAGAAATAGCCTGAAGAGACTGCCATATCTTTACTAAAGCTACTGTTGTCTTAAAGAAGCTGACTACTGCAAGAACTGCCGAAACTGAGGCAAAAAACATTGTCAGATACACAAAAAGATATGATCTTGAAAAAGTATCCTGACCTGCAAGTTCCATGCAGGCTGCAACTAGGGATTTCTTTTCCTCTTCAATCGAAATGTAGGGCATGAAAAGAGAGATTGCTGAAAGAATGGCTGCAATAACTCCATACAGGTGCTTATCAAGGTTTAAACCTATAACTATCTTATTTTGTCTGTTCATTACTGGAAGCCCTCCTCATTCTTCATTGCGCCTGACCTTGAGAAAGAAATAAGTGTAAACACAGCTGAGATTACAAAGATAATGATGCCTATTGTTGCTGCAAGATTGTAATCATTACTATCCTTGGTCAGCTTGTAAAGCCAGGTAACAAGAAGATCTGTCTTGCCTGCGCCCTTGAAGTAATCAAGAGTAAGCGGCTCTCCTCCTGTCAGGAAGTAGATTGGGTTAAAGTTGTTAAAGTTGCTGATAAGGTTAGCGATAATGTAAGGAGTTGTCACAAACCACATGTAAGGGAATGTGATCTTTCTAAACATAGTAACCGGCCCAGCTCCATCGATCTTGGCACTTTCATAGAGTTCTCCCGGGATATTCATAAGGATTCCGGAAACCATCAGCATGGTTACAGGAACGCCGATCCAGAAGTTAACTACGATAACTGATACTCTGGCCCAGGTCACACTTGTAAGGAATGGAAGTGCAGCTTCTGTAAAGCCCCACTGCTGCAAGAGGACATTTATGATTCCCCTTTCTCCCAGCATTGTTGAAACCACTCTAAGTGAGATGAATCCAGGTATAGCCATGGTTATAACAAAAACGGTGCGCCAGAATTTTTTATATTTAATTCCTTTGGAATTTATTATCATTGCTAAGATCATTCCGCCAAAATAGCAGGAAAAAGTGGCTGCAAAGCCCCATATAAGGGTCCATCCAAGTACAGGCCAGAAGGTATTTGAAAGCCTGTCACCAGTTGATAGCAGCGTAAAAAAATTCTTTATGCCAACCCAGGTAAAGAGATTTCCCGGTGGCTGATGATCCTGGTCATAGTTGGTAAATGCCATCAGGATCATATAAATAAGTGGCATTACTGTAAAAATAGATAGTCCCAGTACTGGAACTGACAAAAGCAGAAAATGTACATTTTCGTTGGCAAGGCTCTTTATATCTTCAAGGAAGGAGCTTGCTCTTTTGCCAAGTGCTCTTGCAGATCTTGCCTTCTCACCTGAATATATGGAAAAGAGCCATGTTGCAAGGAAAGCTCCTGTTAATACAAGTGTCATTACTCCCTCAAGGAGTATGAGCATGGAGTTATCGCCCTTAGTTACTTCATAGATTCCAAGGCTCTCGTTGTAAACCATGCCCTGAGTGCTCTCACCCAAAGTCCTCATCATGTGTAGGTTGTGATTGCCCATCATGGCCATAAAAGCTATGTAGAGAGCTTCTATAGCTGCAAAAATAAATCCCTTTATGACCTGACCGTTTCTGATATTGGAAAGTCCCATTATCAAATAAGACAGCTTTGAAAAAATATCCCCTTTGGTAAAAGTAGTTATGATATTTCTGTTGTTTACTAGCTTCATATTTAAAACCTCTTTGTGTTTGAAGAGTCGTACTACATATTGTTTTGGAAAGAACAAAGCATGTTGAATGCAACATGCTTTGCCCATAATTATTCTTACTAGAACATATCCTCGCAAATTAAGGAGCTTGTTCTTTGGTTACTCAGTAAGTGTACTTGTGATGCTGTCTACAAGCGCATCGAGCTGTGCCTGAAGATTAGCCTCTGTGATCTCCTGGTTGTAAATACCTACACCAAAGGCCTTCATAGGATCCCAGTAATCTCCCATCTTAGCGATACTTGGCTGGTTAGTTGCAAGAGCAGCCTGATCGTTAAGGGCGCTGGCTACGATGTCATTCTTGATCTCATCACTCTCAGAAAGTGACTTAAGTACAGGAACATCACCCTGCTTGTTGTATCTTGAAAGGCAGCTCTCCTGACTTGCCATGTATACTGCAAGCTGCTGAGCGCAGAGAGGATACTGTGTATTTGACTTAACTGTGATAGTCTTGAAATCTACGAAGTTAGAGAGCTGAACATCCTTACCGCCGATGTTTGCTACAGGAAGGGCAACTGCCCCAACCTTATCACCAAGAGCCTCTCTAAATTCAGGTGCACTCCATGCTCCGCTTGTTACTGCGCCAAGCTTACCTTCCTTGAAGGCACTTCCGCCTACGCCATCTGCATCCTCAAGGTACTTAGGGTTCTTAGCAAGGTCAATCATGTACTGGCCTGCTGCAAATCCATTAGCATCGTTAAATGAGCAGTTTGTCTCATCAGTTCCATCTTCTCCGAAAAGTGTGCAGCCATTTCCAAGGAAGAACATCTCTGCGTACCAGGAATTAGTAAACTGTGTACTAAAGTTCCACATTCCATCACCAAGATCTTTTGCCATCATTGTGTCAAGGCTCTTAACCTCTTCCTCTGTAAAGAAATCCTTGTTGTAGTACATAAAGAATGTATTAGGTGAAAATGGAACTGCGTATGTAAGTCCATCAACTGTTACAGCGTTTATAGCGCTCTCTGGAAGATCTGCAGCAAGAACATCAAAGTCCTTGGTTATAGGAAGTAAAAGTCCCTTTGCAGCAAGATCACCAACACCGCCGCTTGGTGTATAGAAGATATCAGCAGCTGTATCTGCATCTGTTCCAAGAGCCTGAGGCGCTTCGTCTATACCTACAACTGCAATTTCATAGGTTATGTTGAACTCATCGTGAGCCTCGTCGAACTTTTTAACCATCTCATCAGTAATATCTACTTCCTCTTCAGGAACCCAGATCTTAAGTGTTACGTCCTGAGTTTCTGCAGCAGGCGCTGCATCACCAGCAGTAGTTGTTGCTGTTTCAGATGTCTTTGAATCTGCGTTTGCAGTATTTGCCTGCTCTGCTCCACATCCTGCTACAGTGCTAAGAGCAATAGCACTTGTCAGCATGAGGGCCCCAATTTTTTTAGCTTTCATTTGTGAAATCCTCCTTTTAAAACAAAAAATAAAATAAAAAAATAATTGGTTAATCGGTTTACCAAGACTATAACCAAATACATTTTTCCGGTCAACACGTTAACGGGATTTTCCATTTTATAGCTAAAAAAATAGCCGTCCCCCGGAAGAAACGACTAATTTTTTATTAGTTTTACATATGCGTTTAGGTTATCTGTTTACTGCTTTCGCATCATTCATTTAAAGATCTCACGGACTGCCTCTCATAGACTCTTATATGCTGCCTTTCATCAGCAGTTATCTGCACTCCGCTTTCTATCATTTTAAAGAGGTAATCGCCAGCCTTTCTGGCTTTCCACTCAAAATCCTGGGCAACAGAAGTAAGCTTAGGCGTCATTAGTTCGCAGTCAGGAAGATTATCAAAACCTATCACTGACATATCATATGGCACCCTGATCCCGCACTGCTTGAGCCCTTCAATAACGCCAAAGGCCACAATATCTGACATGCAGGCTATAGCTGTAAAGTCACCGCTGTTAAAGGCAATGTCCTGACCAACGGCAACTGCGTTATTATAGGTGGATGTTGTATAGTAAATATTGCCCTTTTTAAAGGGAACTCCTGCCTCCTTGCAGGCATCAGAAAAGCCTCTATAGCGCTCCTTTATAACTCCCTCTGATTCTATGTCGGGAGTAACAAGGGCAAGCTTCTTGTGGCCTTTCCCAATAAGATATCTGGCTGACAAATAGCCTCCACGGTAGTCCTCAATGCCGATGTTCACTATCTTCTCTCCTGGTGCATAGGTATCAAGATATACAATTGGAATATCTATCTGTTTTCTGATTTCCGGAACTTCGTCCTTGTAAACACCTAAAAAGAAAGCACCATCTACATTCCAGGAGGACAAAAGAGGCAATATTTCTCTTGGATCTCCCACACACCTTAGCATGAGGTAATAATCCTTTCTCCTTATGTATTTCTCTAAAGATGCGATGATATGAGCATTATAGGGATTTGTAAAAAAGTCTTCATCCTTGCCAAGATAAGGAACAACTACTCCAATGAGTCTGCTCTCCTTTTTGACCAGAGATCTTGCCATTACACTTGGCTTGTAGCCAGTCTCCTTTATGATCTCATCTATCTTGGCCTTGGTTTCCTGGGAAACCTTGGATAGCTTGCCATTTATTACATTTGATACAGTAGCTGTACTAACTCCTGCTCTCTTTGCGATTTCTCTTATATTCACTACTTCTCTCCATTGATTCTGCGATCAAGTTAAGGTATAAGACCCCAGGCTTTATCGCCGGTAAAAACTGTAGGTTTAAGTTAACCGTTTAACCTATGCTTACTATACATAGCATTATGCTGTTGTGTCAAGAAGAAGTGCATTTGCCTATTTCCACCACTTTCGTGTAAGTCTGAAATGTACTGGTCACTGTGACTTGTTAACTTGTTTATATGATTTTGCCTATAGTTCACTTTTCGTGTAATGGCTTGATTTCACTGGCTTATATGAATTTGATGAATTTTACGTTTTCATGTAAAGCGGCCTTGGAGCTTGTTTATATGCATTTACTCATTTCTACCACTTTCGTATAAGTCTGAAATGTACTGGTCACTGTGACTTGTTTAACTTGTTTATATGA
This sequence comes from Butyrivibrio sp. INlla14, assembly GCF_900102515.1. Lineage (GTDB taxonomy): Bacteria > Bacillota > Clostridia > Lachnospirales > Lachnospiraceae > Butyrivibrio. The sequence goes on along the minus strand of NZ_FMVS01000008.1, from coordinate 24,210 downwards.
TTTTGCCTATAGTTCACTTTTCGTGTAATGGCTTGATTTCGCTGGATTATATGAATTTGATGATTTTTACGTTTTCGTGTAAAGCGGCCTTGGAGCTTGTTTATATGCATTTACTCATTTCTACCACTTTCGTATAAGCCAGGCATGAACTGGTTTCTGTGACTTACTTGGCTTGTTTATATGAATTTGATATTTCTTGCACTTTCGTGTAAGCACGCTTAAGGGTGTGAGTTATATGAAAAAAGAAAATTGCTCAAATGCATATAAATATGTTCAAATTCTGTATTACACGAAAGTAGTAGAAATAGCTAAATGCATGCAATTTTCCTCTAGTTTGAATATAGTCAACATATATGGTAATATCTTGTAGTTGCGGTTTGATTTATAACTCAAAAATACAAATATGAAAGGAAAATATTTATGCGTATTGCAGTAACTTATGATAACGGCGAAGTGTTCCAGCACTTTGGACATACAGAGAGTTTCAAGATCTACAATGTAGAGGATGACAAGATTGTATCTTCAGAAGTAATCTCATCAAATGGTCAGGGACATGGTGCTCTTGCAAATGTTCTTGCTGGTGAAGAAGTAGATGTGCTTATCTGCGGCGGTATCGGCGGCGGTGCTCATCAGGCGCTTACAGATAACGGAATCAAGATCTGTGCTGGTGCTTCAGGAGATGCAGACAAGGCAGTAGAGAGCTTCCTTAAGGGAGAGCTTGAGGATTCAGGTATCAACTGTGACCACCACGGAGAGGGACACACATGTGGAGACCACGAAGATGGACATTCCTGCGGTGGACATGATGAAGAAGGCGGATGTGGTGGATGCCACAGCGATGAAGAGGAAGGCGGCTGCGGCGGAGGTTGCGGCGGATGCAGCGGATGCCACTCAGAGCCTTTGTTTGAAGGTAAGAACGTTGGTAAGACTTGCAGAGTTCACTACACAGGAACTTTCAATGACGGTGAGAAGTTTGATTCTTCCTATGACAGAGGCGAGCCTCTTGAATTCGTATGTGGAATGGGCATGATGATCCACGGCTTTGACAAGGCTGTTGCTGAAATGAATGTTGGAGATATCGTAGACATCCACCTTACACCAAATGAAGCTTACGGCGAATTTGATCCTGATGCAGTATTCACCCTCAAGATTTCTGAGCTTCCCGGCTCTGAGAGCCTTTCTGTTGGCCAGAGAGTTTACCTTCAGGACATGTACGGAAGACCAATTCCAGTTCTGGTAAAAGATAAAACTGATGAAGAGGTAACTTTTGACGCCAACCACGAGATGGCAGGCAAGGATCTCAACTTTAAGATTGAACTTGTAGAAATCAAGGAAGCCTGAGATTAAAGCCTTAAATGATCGCTATTTGAGTTAAAACATCACCATTGACAGTGTTTGCATGTGACCGATATAATTGTATAAAAGTAATGCGAAATTACGCATACTGCAAAAAACTATCAATGGAGGGTATGAAATGAAGAATCTTTTGGATCTAACAGGAAAAGTTGCACTTGTTACAGGCGCATCTTCTGGCCTTGGAGTTCAGTTTGCCAAAGCGCTGGCTGAACAAGGCGCAGATATAGCCATATGCGCACGCCGTCTTGAAAAGCTCGAAGCTGTCAAGAAAGATATCGAAGCTCTTGGGGTTAAGTGCTTTGCATATAAGTGCGACGTTTTAAAGGTAGACGAAATCCGTGCTATGGTAAAAGCAGTTGAAGAACACTATGGCAAGATTGATATCCTGGTAAACAATGCCGGTGTTGGCGATGCTACCCCAGCAGCAGATCTTCCTGATGAAACCTGGAGAAACGTTCTTGGAACAAACCTCGATGCAGTCTTTTATGTTGCCAGAGAAGTTGGAAAAGTTATGTTAAAGAACGGCTATGGCAAAATCATAAATGTAGGATCTCTTCATTCCGAAGTTGTTATGTCTAATACTACCTGGCCAGTTCCTGCATATGCAGCTGCCAAGGGCGGAGTTAAAATGCTTACAAAGGCTCTTGCTGTTGAATGGGCTAAGAGCGGAATTACAGTTAACGCCATTGGACCAGCTTACTTTGGCAGTGAGATGACCAATGATATCCTTTCAACAGGTGGCTTTGACCCTGTTGCTGCAGCTTACTGCCCTATGGGAAGAGCTGGTAGAGAGGGCGAGCTTAACGGAGCAGTTCTTTACTTTGCATCTGATGCTTCATCTTATACTACAGGACAGATTCTCTACATCGACGGTGGTTGGACTGCAATCTAAATGATATCGTACTGAAAGTCAAACAAGCTTAACATGAATGCATGTTAAGCTTGTTTTTTGCCAGTCGTAAAGACATGGAACACGAAGTGCAGAATGTTTGTGTGCAGGATTGATTAGCTGTCAGCTTACTCGATTCATCAAAGAATATCGATATGTTCTCCAGCAAGGGCCTTGTTCATGCTGCGGACAGCGCAGAACTTGCCGCACATAGAGCAGGTGTCATCAAATTCTGGTGCACGGTCTGCTCTGATAGCCTTGGCTGTCTCTGGATCAATCGCACACTCCCACTGTCCATCCCAATCAAAGTCTTTTCTCGCCTCAGCCATCTTGTTATCAATATCCATGGCATGAGGTATTTTTTTTGCTATATCAGCTGCATGAGCTGCAATCTTGGAAGCAATGATTCCCTGTTTAACATCATCAACATTAGGAAGTGCCAGGTGCTCAGCCGGAGTTACATAGCACAAAAATGCTGCTCCTGCTGCTCCTGCAATAGCGCCTCCAATTGCAGATGTGATGTGGTCATAGCCTGGAGCAATATCTGTAACAAGAGGTCCAAGTACATAGAATGGCGCTCCCATGCAGATTGTCTGCTGAATTTTCATATTAGCTGCTATCTGATCCATTGGCATGTGTCCAGGGCCTTCTACCATAACCTGAACATCCTTCTCCCAGGCTCTCTTTGTAAGCTCGCCTAGTCTTACAAGCTCTTCTATCTGGCAAACATCACTGGCATCTGCAAGGCATCCTGGCCTGCAGGCATCTCCAAGAGATATTGTCACATCGTACTCTCTGCAAATATCAAGAATCTCATCATAATACTCATAAAAAGGATTCTCCTGTCCTGTCATGCTCATCCAGGCAAAAACTAGAGACCCTCCGCGAGATACAATGTTCATTTTTCTCTTGTGCTTTTTGATCTGGTCAATTGTCTTTCTGGTAATTCCACAGTGAAGAGTTACAAAATCAACACCATCCTGAGCGTGAAGTCTTATAACATCTATAAAGTCCTTGGCTGTAAGTTCTGATAAGTCCCTCTGATAGTGGATAACACTGTCATAAACTGGAACTGTGCCCAGCATTACAGGGCACTCCTCTACAAGCTTTTTTCTAAAGGGCTGTGTATTTCCGTGAGATGAAAGATCCATGATTGCGTCAGCTCCCATATTTACAGCTGCCATTACCTTTTCCATCTCGATATTGTAATCCTTGCAATCTCTTGATACACCAAGGTTTACATTTATCTTTGTCCTGAGCATTGAGCCTACGCCCTTTGCTTCCAGGCACTTGTGATTTTTGTTGGCACAGATTGCAACCTGCCCTTTAGTCACAAGATTTCTGATTTCCTCTGGAGTGCGGTACTCATCCCTGGCAACCTTCTCCATCTCCTTGGTAATAATTCCTTTCCTTGCAGCTTCCATCTGTGTTGAATAATTTCCCATAATTTCCCTTCCTTTTTCATAGGTTTTTTCTACTGTAAAAATCAATTAGTGATAAAGTGGTCCTCTACCATGGCCCAAATCAAGCCCCATTGATATGCATTCTGTTATATAGTCTTTCGCAAGACTCATAGCTTTTTCTATTGTCTTTCCCTTGGCAAGCCCGCAGGCAATGGCACTTGATAAGGTGCAGCCTGTTCCATGGGTATTGCTGTTATCTATCCGTTTTCCAGTCAGCCAAATGCGCCGGAATCCTAAATTCTCGCCGCGTTCTTGCCACATGTCACATGCATTTTCCATTTCAACGATGTTTAAATCATCACTACTATACCGGCTTCCCGGCATCAGATAGAGAAGATCATCTGAACTATCATCTCCGGCAAAAGAGCTATGTCCACCCTTAATAAGAACGCTACAGCCGCAAAAATCTGATATAATGCGGGCGGCTAACTCCATATCTTCTTTCGAAGATATTTTTTCTATACTGCAGATATCTTCATCTATACTATTGATATCCTCACCTATACTATTGGTATAGAATATATTTTTATCTATTCTGACTAAGTTCTTTTTATAATCTTCCCCAGATGAAATATACATATTCTTAAAGCTCTGGTCCTGACAAATAGCGGATATACTCTTTATTATTTTCTCTACCTCAGGAATATTGGGCGTTATAAGAGTGCATCTTTTAAATAACTCTTTTATCATGTATTCCAGATCGCTATTTCTGGATAACTCTGTTCCTGAAGTGGAACTAAGTACTGGATCCAGCACTACATTTTTTATCTTGTATTTATCAATAGCCCTGCAGACTACTTCCATAATGTTTCTATCAGGTAACATGCCGATTTTTACTGCATCAGGTTGTATATCTGATAAAACTGCTTCAAGCTGTTTTTCAACAAATGCATGTTCAACATTCATCACAGCCGACACACCCAGCGTGTTCTGAGCTGTGAGTGCCGTGATGACACTCATACCATATACATCAAAGGCTTCCATGGTCTTAAGGTCAGCCTGTATTCCAGCTCCTCCCGAAGGATCGCTCCCTGCAATGGTTAGTACTGTTTTTTGTTTCATGGTTTTTCCTTACCTTCCAGCAATATCTAGTGTGCTGTTTTGTGACGAAGTAGATGAATTCAGATACAAGAAATATAGTTAATTATGAATGAGTCAGTACACTAGTAGTGATGCACTAGCTACAAGAAGTTCCCTTGCTGCTTTCCCAGAATCCTCTGCCTTCATGATTGCTGACACGACGCAAATCCCGGCTATTGGAGCGCCTTTAAGTATCTCAAGGTTATCCTTATTAAGGCCGCCTATGGCATTTGCAGGGATTGGAACTGCTGCGCAGATTTCTTTTAACGTATCTACTGATGTAAGCACTGTCTTAACCTTGGTGGTTGTGGGGTAAATAGCGCCAACTCCAAGATAGTCTGCCCCGTTTTTATAAGCCTCAAGAGCCTGGGGAACAGTCTTTGTTGTGGCACCAATTATCATGTCATCTCCCACAATTTTCCTTGCTATATCAATAGGCATATCGCTCTGGCCAAGATGTACACCTTCTGCTCCTATGGCCATGGCAACATCAATTCGATCATCAATTATAAGAGGCACTCCGAATTCTTTTGTAATATCATGAACTTTTGTGGCAAGCTCCATGTACTCTCTTGTGGTCTTATTCTTTTCCCTAAGCTGCAAAAGTGTCACTCCACCCTCAAGGGCATCCCTTACCTTCTCTAAAAAAACTTCTTCTGAGAGCCCTGTACTATCTGTCACAAGGTAAAGTTTCATCATCTTTCTATCAAAATTCTTCATCTTTTTGCCCATCCTCATACAAAAATTGCAGCTCGTCCAAAAATGCCACCTGAAAGCTACCGGTTCCAACTCTTCTTCCTTTTTCCAAAACCTTGTCGTAGGCCTTTTCACCGGCAATTCCATAGAGAATACAGGCCCTGGCAACTGCGCTAAGGCTCTGCTCTTTTGCAAGGAAACGGGCGCAGGAAGCGCCAAGTGCGCAGCCTGTGCCTGTAACAAGACTCATCATAGGATGGCCACTATCATTTATGAGTAGTTTTCCGGCAAAAGACATAACATCTCTCTTACCAGTAGCTAGGATAGCCGCATTTAACTTCTCCGATAGTTTCATGCTTATTTCTGTGACAGAAGAAAAATCTATATCCTCCTGAGCATCAACGCCTTTGCCCCTGTATGTTTCATCAAAGAGAGACTTTATCTCTGAATAGTTTCCTTTGATCAGGAGTTTTAGATCTTCTGTGTCTTGTTCTAAACTCATTTTTCTACAATTATCTATGAAAGTATTAAGTTCAAAAAAGAACCTCCGCCTAAGCTCAGAGCAGGATGCTCCCACTGCATCGATGACAACCGGAATATCTTTTTCCATGGCTACAGACAAGGCTCTTTTCATAGCTTCCATTCTGGTATCGCTTATGTTCCCAAGATTTAAAAGAAGTGCTGAAGCGGTTTTTGTGATTTCTTTTACCTCATCTGGATGCTCTGCCATGATTGGCTTGGCGTCAAGAGCAAGTACCACATTGGCACTAAGGTTCATGGCTATTGGGTTTGTGATGCAGTGGATAAGATCAGACATTTAGGCAGCCTTTTCCTTTCTATCTTCGTCTTTTAAGCTATTCTGGATCTTGGTAAGAACACCTGTTGCCTTAAGATGCAGGAGAAGTACCAGCGCAATACTGCCACCGATAAGGGTTCCCATGATAAATGAAGGCACATAGAAAAACAGTGTCAGTTCTTCTCTTCCCCAAAGATAGGTCATAACAGGGTAGGATACGATGGCGCCAATAATGCCGGTTCCGATGATTTCCCCAAGAACTGCTGCTATGATCTTACCTTTTGATAATTTGTAGAAAATGCCAGATAAAGCGGCACCAAAGACTGCGCCAGTAAGGGCAAGTGGGGGAATTCCCATAAAGGCCATTCTGATAATACCAATCAGAAGCGCACACAAAAAGGCATAGCCAGGGCCCATAAATACAGCGCAGGTGATGTTGATAAGATGCGCCATCGGGCACATACCCTCAACCCTCAGGATTGGAGAAATCACAACCCCCATCGCAACAAACATTGCTAAAGTTACCATTTTCAATAAGCTACTACGTTTTTTCATACTGTCCCCTTTTCTCAGACGAGGAGCTTAGGATTAGGGTTGCTATCGAGTAGAAGACGACTAGTCTTTCTACTCGTCTGCGAGCCGCTGGTCAGCATAGCTGACATATTTCATATCAGCGGCTCTGCAAGAACAAAGAGTCGCTAGCGACTCTTTCGCGCCAGAGCGGTATTGCGAAGCAATAAACTTCATCTCCGCGAGGTGCGCATCCACAGCGGAGCGTTTTTTATTGAATAGGAAAGCAATTTCCTATTCAATAAGAAAGCGGATGCAACCTAAAATGGCTACATCCGCATAAGCTCTCCTATTATCAGGCGTCCCTACGTTGGCATTATCCAAATCAGGTTCTCGGTCGAAGGTCTCACCTTCCTCTCAGCCTGTTATACAAGCTCCCGTCTGTTCAATTTTTCCTTATCATTTATACTACAATAAAATGCCTTCTGCAAGGGGTTGTCGAGATTTTCGATGAATTTTCTTGTTTGTAAATCTTCTCTCAAAATATGTAGCACAGTACGCATTTCTGTCTAAGCAGTAACAATCACTCAACAATACGCCCTTTATTTACTATGTATTTCAGGTTCAGATCATCGTCAACAAGCAGAATATTGGCAATTTTTCCTTCCTCAATAGAGCCCACATCTCCATCAATTCCAATAGCCCTTGCTGGGTTAAGAGTTGCAGCAAGGATGGCACTCTCAAGCTCCACACCCATGTCGCAGACTGCAGTCTTCATGCAGTCATAAAGGTTTGTAACAGAGCCTGCAACAGTATCTCCATTATCCTTTAGGGTTGCAAGCTTGCCATTCTTGATGACAGGCTGTCCGCCAAGCTGGTACTCTCCATCTGGCAGTCCCGTAGCCTCCATGCTGTCGGAAATCAGTATGACTTTGTCCTTGCCAAAAGAGCTAAAGGTAAAGCGCACCATGGCTGGATCCACGTGAATACCATCAGCTATAAGTTCAACCTCAGCCCTGTTTTCCATAGCAGCAATAATTGGGCCTGGCTTTCTGTGGTGGATTGGGTTCATGGCATTATAAAGGTGAGTAACGTGCCTTGCCCCTGCCTTAAAAGCCATATCTGCTGTCTCAAAATCGCAGTCGGTATGAGCTATTGATACATTTACCTTATCATGACATTTTTCTATGAATTCAATTGCGCATTCCGTTTCTGGAGCAATATCCACAAGCTTTATGAGTCTTCCTGAAGCCTCATAAAGTCTCTCAAACATACCTACATCCGGCTTTTGCACATATTTGGGATTCTGGGCGCCAATCTTTTTCTCGCTGATAAAAGGGCCCTCCATATTGACACCTACCAATGTGGACATAGATTTTGATGTATCTCTATTTTCCCCATTGAGGGATTTTTCGTCTATATTATCAGTTTCATCAGATCTGTCATGTTTATACGCATTCCCTTCGATGACAAAATCTCTTGCAGTTAACATGATCTCTTTAAGCACATTCTCAGGAAATGTCATGGTTGCAGGACATATACTGGTAATTCCATGCAAAAGCTCGTATCTCGCAATCTCATTTAGCCCCGCTAGATCTGCTTCGCAGAAATCGTGCCCCATGGCTCCGTGGAAATGAATATCAACAAGACCTGGAATAGCCATAAGGCCCTGGCCGTCTATTATTTCTTCGTTCTCGTTCACATTACTGCTATAAGAAGAGACTTCGCCATCTTCATTAGTGGTGACTTTAACTATTCTATCATCCCAGGTGATTACGCTCCCTTTTTCAAACTTACTATCCTTATTAAATACCCTGACATTTTTTATTATCATGATTATGACGTCCCGAATAATTTTCAATCAACTTTTTGTTTATTTGCCACAAGAAATCTTAGATGTAACTATAATTATACTCCAGCCCACACACTATGTGATAATCCTTTTGATATGATTCATATATAAATGTAGCTGATATCTTTTATCAATTTCAAGCATTGACTGATAGAAAACCTGCTGTATAATGTTAGCATATGCTAACATGTTCAACAAAGGAGGAAAGTATGAGTAAAATAGCAATTGTTTATTGGAGCGGTACAGGCAACACACAGTCAATGGCTGAAGCTGTTAAAAAAGGTGCAGAAGCAAGCGGTGCTGCTGTAGATATGTTCACACCATCAGAATTTAATTCATCCATGGTTGCAGGATATGATGCGATTGCCTTTGGATGTCCTGCCATGGGGGCAGAGGTCCTTGAGGAATCAGAGTTTGATCCAATGTTTACAGCTGTTGAAGGTTCTCTTTCAGGCAAGAAGGTAGTTCTTTTTGGCTCATATGGCTGGGGCGATGGCCAGTGGATGAGAGACTGGGAAGACAGATGCAAATCTGACAACGCAACTCTCGTTACAGAGAGCGTTATTGCCAACAATGCGCCATCATCTGATGACCTTGAGAACTGCTCAGCACTTGGCAGAGCAATCGCTTAAATCAACACTATCATTGGGGAGGCATCGCATCCAAAATGCCAGATAGCATCATCGTCGAGAACTGCTCACCTACTCTAGCAGGAATAAAGACAGGTAATATTTTCACAGTGGACCGAAGTCTAATTACTGATATACAAAAAGAGCTGTGCGAATTAAATAAGTGCTTTACGCAAAAAGGCCTGAGGGTAGTACCCCTTAGAATTTCGGAAAAGAATGTCCTGCTCTACGTTTACAGGCCAGATAGATTAAGGGAAGACCTCTCCTGTAAGGAAGCCAGATGCATTCTGCTTGAAAACGGCTATAGCTGTAATTCCATAGAAAAAGATATTGTCCATCTGATACATCAGATTCACAACAGTAAGTCTTTTCCCCATGAGATAGGTCTTTTTCTTGGATATCCGCCAGTTGATGTAAAGGGCTTTATGGAGGACTCCAGAAAGGGTGTAAAGTGCGTTGGTTACTGGAAGGTTTATGGGGACAAAGAGAAGGCTGAAAAGATCTTCTCACGATATCGAAAATGTACAGATGTATATAAAAGGTGTCTTTCAAAAGGAAGACTCTTATCTTCAATGATAGTAAAGACAAGCTAAAAATGGCACCACGTAGTCTATACGCGGTGCCATTTTTTCAGGCTCTTCTCAAATATACAAATCCAAATACTCTTGCAGATTCAACTACAAAGGAACCGCCAAAGGTTACCGGAACAGTAAGAACCTGGTCTCCTGCTACGGTTCTGTGTTCAAGTGCCTTTGATATTATCTCTTTAGGCAGAGGATATTCTACAAAATACTCCTCAGAAGTACCTGTATAATAAACCTTGCCGTTGTAGATAAACTGATCTCCAACCTTGATTGTAATTGGCTTACCATTATCTTCTCTAAGGAAGTGGACTTCAAGCAGAAGGTCCTTGCCCTCTTCTGCCTTCATGTGATAGGTGAAGCTGCCATTTGGAGTAGCCTTTCTAGTTGTTCCCTGAGATGTACTGCCAACTGAGCCATGATCCTCCATGGCATGAAGCTCGTCATTTTCATACTGGCCATAACCTGGCTGAACCGTATCTATAATGCTCTCTCTGCGGGCCTCTTCTGCTTTTCTCTTCTCTACTTCATCGCAAGAGCCAGTATTCTTATCAAAGAAATACCAGTAGATTCCATAGCGCTCCCTAGTCTTTTTGTAGTGAGGAGCAAAAACAAGCTCCCTGTCTGTTCCCTTAAGGGTAAAGTTAAGGGTTCCCTCTTCCCTTTCCATAAAGCTGTCGATGTTATCTATGTAGTCCTTGATAGTGCCTTCCTGCACTATCAGGTACTCATTGCCAGCGATCTTATTTGTAGGAATCGTAACATCAACGCCTGTTGTTCCATCTATCATGTCTTCTGTACCAAGGTTTGCTGATAATAAAACCGGACCATACTTAAAGGCAAATACAGTGTCGCAGTCAGGAAGGCCCTTGGCCACTGTCTTCATGGCAAAAGAGATTTCTATCTGATCACCATTTTCAAAGTTTCTGCTAACCTTAATGTAGCCGTCTTCTCCTGCCTTAAAACTCTCACCGCTACTAGCAAGTTTGCAGGTATAGTCTGCAGCCCAGTCAGGAACTCTAAACTTAAGGCTTACATCGCGCTTTCCTTCACATTTCACAGTGAAAAGAGCTGTATTTTCCATAGGAATCTTAGTTTCCTGGATAAGAGTCAGCTCTTTTGCCTCATCAGTAAGAGTTGATGAAACGTAGAGATTAACTGTGATTTCCTTGTCATCTGTAAAGTAAATACTGTCTGAGAGCTTTGTAAAGTTCTCCATTCCAGTACCTGTGCAGCACCAGAACTTATCAAAAGGCTGTCCGTAAACCTTGTAATAGCCTGTTGCCATGGGCTGGAAGTACATAGTCATACCATCTTCCGGATTCTGAGAAGACAAAATCGCATTGATCCAGGTATTCTCATAATAATCTGCATACTTCTTGTCCCCTGTGATGCGGAACAGGTCCCTGCTCATCTTGAGCATGTTGTAGGTATTGCAGGTCTCGTTATTACAGTTGGTGCGCTCTGCGTCAAGAACAAAATCCTCGCCAAAGTGTTCCCACTCACTGTTTCCACCAGTTACATAGGTGTGCCTGTTAACTACCATATCCCAGAAAGCCTTGACATATTCAAGGTATTCACTAGCCTCTTCACCAACAGTCATGTATCTGTTAAGGGCTCCCAGGAATTTAGGAATAGTTGTGTTGGCATGGCGGTTATTTAGAACATTTTTATCTCCGCTGGCTATCTTCTTAAACAGCTCATCCTCATCAAAAGCGTGAGCAGCCTTAAGATGTTCCTCCTTGCCAGTTAGCTTGTAGAGCTTATAAAGAGCATCATTCATGCCGCCATATTCTATTCCAAGGACTGTCCTGTGAGTCTCCTCAGACCAGGAAGAAGCCCTGTTGTAGCTCCAGTCGCCTATTCCCTCTGCCACCTTAAGGGCAGTTTCATAGCCAGTTAATATATATGTGTTTACAAGTCCGTCCAGGATCTTGTGCATCGTATACCAAGGAACCCAAGCCTGAGTTATGATGTTTGTTTTACCCTCTTCTACATTATCAAACTGTTTCTCTACATTGCTGATATCAAGAATAGCAGCGCCAAATACAAAGCCAGGCCTGCCAAGTGAGTGCTGCTGGCACTCATAAAGGCCATCCACCATTTTCTTTATAAGATTCAAAAGAGCTTCTTTATCCTCAGGAGAAGTTCCGGGATTAGCATAGCCCTGAGAAGCCGCGGTAAGGTAGTGGCCCATTGTATGGCCCCCGATAAGCATATTCTCCCAGCCAGCATAACGCATTTTCTTGGGACTAAGTCCTGCGTTTTCATAAAATCCAGAAAGCATCCTGTCAGGATCGATGCTTTTTAAGTACGCAACGTCCTTATCAAGGGCATTCTGGCAATAATCATCTGTAAGAAGTACTTGTGAAAGCTTATACTCTTTTAACATTTCTCTCTCCCCGATTTTGATCTGATATAGGAACTGCTCTAAGACTATAGATTTTCGCAGTTCTATAAATAGTATGATAACATAGGCATTTTTCACTTACACTTCATATATTGCTTGCTTATTATTAAAAATGGCGCCGCAACATGCGGCGCCATTTTTTTATCATATTTTACATGATCATCAAGGTTTGAAGTAGCTCATTGTCTCAGTCATATTCTCAGCCAGCTCTTCCTGAACCATCTTCATGTAGGTATCAGAAATCTTGATGCCACCCATAACAGTCAGAACAGTTGCAACGCCAACAATCGCCGCTACAGCAGCAAAAATCAGCTTTTTGTACCAACTTACCATTACGAACTCTGGTTTCCATTTATGTGCCTCCTTATCCTTAAGGTTGTCAAAACGAACAATTATCAGATTAATTATAAACGTATTCTAGATAATGCATAATTAAATCTTTATAAAGACATCATTTAACAATTAAAAAGTAAGGCATATACATCTATATTTGGAAATTTAGGATATAGAAATTAAGAAAGCATTCAGGATATTTTCTCGCTAATAGCCTTCCAATTACTGCAGCGGGTAAAATTGTCCCCCGGAAGCTCGTGCTCATGATTCCAAGGTCTGTCAAATACCAAAACCTTGAGCTCAGGCAGATGATCAAAAAACTTAAAGGCCATTGGTGAATCCTCTATGGCATAATCAAACTTGATCTTGTAATAGTCCTCAAGTTCCATGTTGAACTCGCTGTTTTTTATAAATGAATCTCTTCCATATTTGTTCAGACAAAAGAGTTTTACTCTCTCAAGGCCATGCTGATCAAGCCACTGTCTTGAAGGCTCGTAGGCACTTGCAGGTCTTCCTGTTATGATCATCACTTCATGTCCCTTATCTAAAAGCTCGTTGATGACTGTAGATGCGCCGGGAGTTTCCTCATATCCTAAAAGAATCTCAGGACGATGGCCCTCAAGCATAAGCTGCTCGTATTCTTCATCAGTTAGTCCAAAAGACTGCTGAAGGTTAAAAAACTTAACCTGCTCGTAGGGAACATTTTTCCCAAAGAGCCTTGCTGCGATATCTACAAAGCCTCTTGCTGTCTCGCATAAACAATCATCAAAATCAACGTAAATCTTCATTGTGTTACCTCTTACTTCTTACTTCTTATTTCTTACTTCTAAATCTACTAGATCTTATATTTTTCTTTCTGCTTACAGATTCTGTCAGGAACATCCCTGACAAACTATAATATCATATTTGTCCAGCCAAATGTACATTTTCTCGTTTCCTGCTCAATTCTTGTCAAAACCAATTAAGGGCAATCAGGGCAATTCCCGATACTATCAGCATTACGATAACTATCTTCTTTACCGCTTTCTCATCAATAACCTTGGCACTCAGAATTCCCAGAACCAGTCCGATCAGCATAAATGGAGAAAGCTTCAGAGCACTCTTTAAGGATTCTAAAGTTATAATGCCGTAAAAGAGATATAAAATGATCCTGAAGGTATTCTCAATTATAAACACTGTGCAGATATTGGCCTTAAAAGAGCTGGTATCCTTTGTGGTTCTGCCGATGTAAGCCCCAAGGAGCGCTCCAACCCCGTAAAGGCCGCAGAGAAAGCCTGACAAAATGCCTATAATTGTAAGAAGGAGCCTTGAGCCTTTTGTCTCTTTACTGGATAATTCTCTTATCAGCATCTCTATGCCAACTATTATGACAAGCACTCCGAAAATAATCTTGATAAGGGTTATATCTGCATTTTTAAGTAATAAAGCCCCTCCAATGCTTCCAATTATCACCATAAACGACAGAGGAAGGACAGTTTTTAAATCAATTGACTTTCTCTCCCTCCAGCTTATTATAAGGTTTGTGGGATACCCCAGAAGAAGCTCCACTGGAGATATATTTATATTGGCCGAGCCAAAGCTTAGTATCGATGTGAAAACCAGTGTATTTGCAAAGCCGCATAGTCCTTTTACAAAAAAAGCGGAAAGCGTTGCAATAATCCAAAATAGCATGTTATCTTCTACACTTTCAAAAAATTTTTTTAGTTACAAAAAGCCACGGTTACTGGGCTAATCTATAAAGGGTCAGTGTTTTATCTTCCAATGAGCTAAACTCTGGTTCAGATGAAACCACTTCATATTCAGTGTCGAGAATTCCCTGAATATATGTGTCTTTATTACTATTTACGATAATCCACAAAGGCTTCTTGGTTTTAAATTCCTCATTTAACAGCTCTACATATGACTCACTAAATTTAGCCTGCCAGTCCTGATAGGCAAAGAACCTGCACGCAGGAGAAATGTCCATATCCAGATAAATTGTCGGATTGACGTTATATGCCACAACGCTGCCACGCTCATTCTCTGGAATCTGAGAAGAAAAATCAATTAGCTGCCTGTACTTGGCCACAGCCTCTTCAGAAGGATTTGCAGAATAGTCCTCATACTTACCAGCCATCTTGATGATCTCCTTGCCTGTTCTATAGGAAGCAATAAGAAGCGTACCAGTTAGCGCAAAAATACCCATTTTTCTTGCTATGTCGCGGTTTTCAGCTATAGTGTATGTCAGCTCATAGACAGAAACTATTAGAAGGCCAAAAGTGATCATAGAATAATGGTCATATCTAAAGATACTCTTAAGCAGAATTTGAGTTCCGATTCCCATAGCAATATACATTATTCCGTCATAATATCTTTTCCTGAAAAGGATTATAAAGCCTGTTCCCATCAGAGCATAGCTTCCAATCTGCCTTGTAGCTGACTTAATAAAAGTAATTAAACTGCTATTTGCCACGGCTGTATAGGAAAGATTAAACAATATCGTTCCGTACCAGAAATCATAGGTACAATCATTAATAGCAAAAAAAATCATAAATGGAACAATCACCAGTGCTGTTCCGCCAATAAACGCTATTGCATTCCGAAGGAGATTGCCCCAGGCCTTGTTTGCACATAGATAAATTACTATAAAAAGTACAGCAATGCACACAGCTACAGAGTTTGTTATCCTGGACATTACGCACAGACCAAAGGTTATTCCGTAAAAACAAGCATACAAAGGGTTATGATCTGGCTTTTCTTTTGTCTTTTTATGAATCCAGCCAGTAATGAAGGTAAAGCAAATTATGAGAAATGGATTTATATATTCTTCTAAAAGATTTCCACCCTCATAATTGCAGGAAAACACTATGATGCCAAGGCATGTGCCTAAAACAGACCATAGCTCATTAAGAGCCCTTCTGAGCAGCTTGTATATAAAGCTTTCCGAAACAATGGCAAATAATATCTGGATGATCAACATACCATATTTATTTCCTGTAAGCATGAATCCCAGCAGATTTACCAGGAAAATTGCAGGGCCCTTCTGATCCCACAAATCTTTATAGGGTGTAAGACCTCCAAGCCATTCCCTGCCCATTACCAGGAAGAAGCTAGAATCCCAAGCTTTAAAATTGGGATATAGAGGGCTTGTTGAAGCTGAAAAATACAGCACCATTGCCGCAGCAAAAATGATAAAAAGCAAATACTTTAGTGATCTATTTAAGAGGATTTTGTATTTCATTTTAGTCTAATATGTACCCTTTCAGCTGATATATGTAGTCGAGACACACATTAAACAATTTAACATCTATCAGGGGGAAAAACAACGAAAAAAGTGACAGGTACTGTGAAGAAGTGTTCACGATACCTGTCACCAATAACAATTCATCTCAAATCTTATTATCAATCTCTCTTAAAGATATCTCTTGTATAAACCTTATCCTGTACATCATCAAGAACAGAATCATATCTGTTAGCAATGATGCTGTCTGACCCGCTCTTAAACTTCTCAATGTCATTGACTACAAGTGATCCAAAGAAGGTTGTTCCATCAGGAAGCGTTGGCTCATAGATAATTACAGTTGCGCCCTTGGCCTTAAGCCTCTTCATAACACCCTGAATACTACTCTGTCTGAAGTTGTCAGAATTAGACTTCATAGTAAGCCTGTAAACACCTACTGTGATTGGTCTCTCCTTCTCTGCATTCCACATTGAAGACTCTGTGTAGTAGCCTGCCTTCTCCAAAACCATATTGGCAATGTGATCCTTACGAGTGCGGTTACTCTCAACAATAGCCCTGATCAGATCCTCTGGCACATCCTGGAAGTTTGCAAGAAGCTGCTTGGTATCCTTGGGCAGGCAATATCCGCCATAACCAAATGAAGGATTGTTGTAGTGAGTTCCAATTCTAGGATCAAGGCAAACACCCTCAATGATTTTCTGTGTATCAAGGCCCTTGAGCTCTGCATATGTATCAAGCTCGTTGAAATAGCTGACTCTAAGTGCAAGATATGTATTAGCAAAAAGCTTAACCGCCTCTGCCTCTGTAAATCCCATGAATAATGTATCGATGTTCTCTTTCTCAGCGCCCTCTACCAGGAGATTTGCAAAAACCTCTGCCTTCTCGCGGCTGGCATCATCGCATCCAACAATAATTCTGCTAGGATAAAGATTGTCATAAAGAGCCTTGGACTCACGCAGAAACTCTGGTGAAAAGAGAATTCTATCTGTCTTAAACTGCTCTCTCACCTTCTTGGTATAGCCTACAGGAATTGTAGACTTGATGATCATTGTAGCAGTCTTGCTGGACTTAAGAACCAGGTCAATTACCGCCTCAACTGCTGAACAGTCAAAAAAGTTCTTGGCAGGATCATAGTTTGTAGGCGCTGCGATAATAACATAATCAGCATCTGCATACGCTGACGCACCATCTGTTGTAGCCTTTAAATTCAGCTTTCTCTCCTCGTGCTCAGCCAAAAACTTCTCAATATATTCGTCCTGAATAGGTGATATCCACTTGTTTAACTTCTCAACCTTCTCTTCAAGGATATCAACCGCTGTCACCTCATTGTGCTGTGACAAAAGAACTGCCAGTGACAGTCCAACATATCCAGTTCCCGCTACTGCTATTTTCATAATCTTATCCTCCATAACGCATAACTTCCTGCGGACAAAGTAGGAATATGTCCGCAAGAATCTGGCATTGCCAGATACGCATTTTTTTATATTTGTTATAAATGAAATTACTCCATGACTTACATCATTTTCGCAATTCTATCATCTACATAAAATCTTAAGATATTTCGATGGTATTTCTTAAGAATTATATGATAACATATTTCTCGGTTCAAGTTTTCAGCCAATAAATCTTTTGGCACTTAAGTTCTTTCGAGCAGGGATAATTTTAATTTATGTCGACAAAGAAACTACGATATAAAAAGATACTGATATTTCCTACGCATTTGCATTATTATATCTATGACTCTTTTCCTTATTCCTTCATCATATTGCTCAGCTCCCATTACTATTTCTGAAACTTGTGAGTAATTGAAATCAAATTTTATTTGCTGTCCGTATTTACTCTCAGCAATATTAAGCTGCTCTGTAAAATCATCACAAAACGTCTTGGGCTTAACCCTGTCTATTAGTTCAATAACATCCTGATTCAAAGGATATTCCATCATAGTATCAGACAACAATCCTGCTCCATTATCAAAAATTGGAGCCAGCTTATAATTTCCTTTTCCATCCATCAACACAGCAAGATTATGCGTATGACGGTCTTCATTTAAAAAAAGAGCATCAACAGCCAATACCTTGCACATATAAATTCCAAAGTCAGCTATCCCGGTTGTCCTCTCTACTTCCGAAACAATTGCATCCAACCTTTGTTCATGATCATCTATAGAGTAAATAATATTATTAAGCCCTCTGCCAAACTGCTGCTTAAAAAGCCTTTCCAAAGTAATAAGCTGCCACCCATCAGTAAAATCGGCACTTTTACAAGCATTGAATTTCTGACCATTATATACTATCTCATCTAGTTCATAATCAACGTACTCATTCCTGGCAAGGTCAGATAATCCAAGCAATTTGGAAACAGTATACTCAACAAGCCCTTCATATCCAAGATAATCTGCCTTATACCATATATTATCTCTGCTGAACTTGAGCTGATTCCCTTTTGATGATTGTCTGTCAGGCATATTCAATTCATTTTCCAATAGCTCTACCAATTTCTCACCTCTCAATTTCTATCCAAAAATTATCCTCAGCCATACGCCCCTTAGTCTTTTCGATAATCAATATAGGATCATAAAAGGGTATTCCAAGACGCTTTAACTCAAGTTTCATCTTATCCCTCTGCCTTGGAAAGCAACGTGATTCTATAAACTCCTCGTAGTCTTCAAATGTAGGCTCTGTATTAACACCAAAAGCCCTAAACATGGGCTTGTCTACATAGTTGTGTATTTCCACTTCTCTTTGGCTTTCATCAACGTCAATGACAGTGCAGATTGTATTCTCATATCTATATACTAAACGAAGCTTTAACTTGTTATCTGGTATTTCCAGCTTTCTGGCAAGTTCTGGCTTTCGCATAAGAATGTCTACAAGAGTAACTATAGGCCCAGTTATTGCCCCATCTTTTGTCTCCCAATTCTCCACTGTTCGAACCGCACAGTTTGCAAATACAGCAAACTCGCGCTGCGTCATCCCAAGAAGATTTCTTACTCTCTTGATATCAGCCCCTGTTATTTCACTTGCTATAGCATATCTATTACCCATACAAATCACCTCACCATAATTTAACCACATATTTTGCGGTATTTCAATGACGTTTTACCGCAAAATATGTGGTTGGATTAGTGTACAACAAATCCCTGCTCTTTTGAGCAGGGATTCTTTTTTCATCTCAAAGCCTAGTTATCCTTCCAGCATAGCCAGTTCGTCATCAATAGCTCTAGACACAAACTGATTAATTGTTATGCCCTCATTTGCAGCATAGAGGGCTACTTTTTTATGCTGTTCAGGTTTAATCCTGACATTAAATGAACCTTTGAACTCTCTTTCTGGCTCTTTTCCAATCTGAACACAATAGTCAATATATTTTTTCACAGAATTATGGAACTCCACTGTCAGTTCCTGTACAGATTGACCATGAAAGTTTATTGAATCATTTAATCCAAGAACATGGCCAACAAATATCTGATCCTCCTGATCAAATTCAATCTTTGCGTGGTAACCTTCATATTCCATTAAAGAACTGATCATTATATCTCACCTACCTCTCCTAAAAACTTGATGATCATCTTGATCTGATAACGGTATAACTCATCACCAGGATGTGGACCATCAAACTCACGTGTTGTAAAATTCGTAGGAGATGACTTACTAAGCAGTTTCCTGAGTAGTTCTTCCTTTTTAGGCATAATCAAATCCTTTGCAACTATTTTCTAGTTGCATTTTAGCATTATGTATCTCGCGTGTCAATTTCTGAAAATGGCCTCGGCACCCCCTGCTTTTGTGTTTACTCCCTAGCCATCTGCACAGTACAACCAATCCAATTCCTACAAGAAATCCAATAGCATCAAATATGATGTCTCTCACTTCAAACTCTCTGGTCGGAAGGAAGATTTTCAGCGTTTCATCCGCAAAAGATGATAACCCATCTGTGGAACTAGTAGTTACTGCACTTAATGTTAACAACGGTCACAACGCCGGGCTCATGGAGGCTTGTAAAACTCTTAAGGGCTATTCCATTTTTGTCTCAAAAGTGCGAAAATATAAGCAGTTAGTGGAAGATGAGTACGACTTGTCGCACTCTACTCCACTCAAACTTTTAGCAGACAAAAGAGACGTGATGAATAATCTCATAAAGCAAGCTGTTACGCTTGCCATTGATGAATGTAATCAGGAAAATATCCTTAAATCTTTCTTTGAAGAGTACAGAGAGGAAATCATAACTGTGGGTGTATTGGAATACTCTTATGAACGTCATATGCAGATAGTTCAGGATGAAAGCTATAATAATGGCTTTAATAACGGCGTGAATACTGGTCATAATAATGGAGTCAAGGATACAACCGAATTATTCTCCTGGCTAAAATCAAACGGTCGAGCATCCGATGTATTAACCGCTATAGATGATTCTGGCTACCTTGCACAACTTTTTGCTGAATACGAAACCTGGAAGAAAGAACATAACAAACAATGACTTCTTGCAGACAAAAGCGTAAATCGCCTCTTCAAATCCAAAACCTGGGAGGAACTTAAAATGGTTGCACAGAATAATGAATGTATGTCTTCTGCTGTTGAATCACTATATCTCTCTAACACTGATGAGAACATCCGCAAAGTTGCCAGAGAACGTGATGATTTTCTCCGCTATCAGGCAAAAAGAGAGGCAACGATAAAAGAGCTTTCTGATGAAAATGCCCGCCTCCGTAAACTTCTAGAGAATAATGGTATTAAGCCATAAGGCCCTATATAGTAATCCCTGCTCTTTCGAGCAGGGATTCTTTTTACATACCCTCTATTCACTAGCCCAAAATCAACATTAAGAAAATCTTAAAAAATTTCGATGGTAAATCTTAAGAATTTTGTGCTAGCATAGATTCCGGCTCAAGTTTTCAGTCAACAAATCTGTTGACACTCGGGCCATCACATCTGGCAATTTGCCAGTACTTTCCTACAGCAGCTTGCAAGCAGTGTAGAAAAAGACAGAAAGGAATTAAACAATTTGATAATCAGTAAAAACAAAAACTTTTTTAGGGCACTTTGGCGGCCATGGATTAACCGGATGTACAAGGACACAATCTTCAGACTGCTCTTCAAAGATGACAAAAAAGCTCTACTAGACTTGTACAATGCAATTAACCACTCTAATTATGTTAATCCTGATGACCTTATCATCACCACTTTGGAAAATGCGATATTTATGGGTATAAAGAACGACCTGTCCTTCATCATAGATACACATCTGAATATCTACGAGCACCAGTCCACTAAGTGCCCCAATATGCCTCTACGATGCCTATTCTATGTGAGCACCTTATACTCGCAGCTCATTGACCAAAATTTATTATACAGAAGCACAAAAATTGACATCTGCGAGCCGCATTTCATTATGTTTTACAATGGCAAAGAAGAAATGCCAGAGAAAATGACTTACAAGTTATCAGATTTGTACATGAATAAATCTGAAAATCCAGACCTAGAACTCATCGTAAAGGTGTATAATATCAACAAAGGAATGAACCCCGATCTGATGAAAAGCTGCAAGAAGCTTGAAGAATACTCACTTTTTGTTGCAAAAGTCCGCGAATACGCAAACAGTATGCCTATGTACAAGGCTATTCCAAAGGCTATTGATTATTGCATTGAGCACGACATTCTGCGTGACTTCTTGATAAAGGAAAGGAAGACCATTATCATGTATAGTTTATTTGAATATGACCAAGCCGAACATATGAAGGATATTGCAGAAGTAAACAGACTTGAAGGCATAAAGGAAGGTAAAAAAGAAGGAATCAATGATACAACTGAGTTATTCTCCTGGCTGAAGTCTAATGGCCGAGCCTCAGATGTATTAACCGCAATCGATGATTCTGACTTCCTCTCACAGCTTTTTGCTGAATATGAAACCTGGAAGAATGTGAATTTCCTCTTTTTTTAACTATCGAATCTCATTTTGCCAGAAATCCGCGTTTTCACTCTTCATCTTGGTCTTGATCTTTTTTAATCCTGCGTCTTCTCGTTCTTTTCACTGGTACGCTGTCACTTTCTTCATCGTAGCCAAGGAATGCAAGCACCTCTTCAACTGTCTTCCCGCTTTTATCAAACGCTTTGAGTATCTTTTTGCGGTTCTCGTCTTTCTGTTTTTTTATCAGGCTGTTCAGTTTCTCCACTTCATTTTCATACCTGTCTTTAAGCTTGAACACTGCATCCTGCTGTTTCTTTATCTGATCTTCTATGTTGCTTTTTCTTCCTGCCATGCCAGTCCCTCCTTAAGCTATCCCCTGGATCTCTTTCTCTGAAAGTTCCTTGAGCTTATTCCCAAGAACCATTGCCTGTTTCTTTATGTTCTGTTCATCCATTCCGAAAGCCCCAAGTATCAGCTTTTGAGTCTTTGTGACCGCAAAGTTAAGTCTGTAGCTTCCGTCCGGCTGTCTGCTCATCTCGATCTTCTCAAGTTCTTTAAGAGCTGCAGGCACTGACATGAAATTGTATTTCTTTTCGTCTTCAGCCATCTTATCTTTCAGATATGTATATATCCTGTTTCTGATGATAAGGGCGATGAATTCGATAAATATCTTTGTTTCTGTAGATTCCTCCGAGTGTGTCCTTTCACTTCTGTTCCCTAGATATGATTTATCCCCTCTGAAGAGCTTTTCAGAGGCATCTCTGCTCTTATACAGATTTAAAGCCTCTTCCGCGCTCATCTTTTGGGATGATACTATCACAAAATATCCGCAGAGTTTTATTTCTCTGTTAATGACATCTTCTTTTTCCCTGGCACACACAAATGTTTCATCAGGTTTGCCTTCATGGTAATAAACAAGGTCAAAGTATTTATCAAAGCCATCGCCCCTTCCGGGAGTGCCTTCGATGTCGTGAAGGTATTTCTTCATCCGGTCGATTTTTGTTTCAACCTTTTCTCTCTCGCTGATGTTTTTTCTGTTGCTATAGTAAATATGGAAATATCTTTCCTTCTCGTCTGAATCAAACAGCTTTCCTTTTACAGTTATCCCGCTGACCTTATAGGTCCTTATGCTGTTTTTTCTTTCTTCTTCAAAGCTACCTTTATGTGACAGGACCAGATCACTCACCAGGTCTTTCATGCCTTTCATCATGATCAGAAAATCAAATCCGTTCCTGTCCATATAGCGAAGATTTGACTCACTGAAATATCCACGATCCAGTATAAATCCCACGTTCTTATATCCATATCCGGCAGCTTTATTCAGCATATACTGAAGCTGTGACACATCATTGATGCTTCCGGGGTATTCCTCATAAAAAAGCGGATCTCTGTTATCGTGATCATATGCTATCGAGTAATTGAAGATTGTCTTCCCTTGATCATCCTTGGGATGTCCATACTCTGCAAAGTCTACGTCGCCGATTTGGCAGTTCTTATTGGTTGAGTCATATGAAATGTATATCTTCTCTTTATGCTTACGCCTCCCGTTCCACTCAATCAGAAATTTTATCCTCTGATCTGTCATATCCTGTCCAAGGAAAGAAGATACTTTTGAGTCACTGTATATTTTCATATCATCCGTAAAAAGAGGATGATTATAAGCGTAATCAGGATAATACTGGCCGGCATTATTTTCTGTGAGCAGCGAATAGGCTGCAAGGTCCAAAAACAGGCCACTTTCCTTGCCGATCAACTCATCCAGGATCTCATCAAGATGATATTCTGCCACGATCTTACGTATTATAAAAAATGGTCCGACACGCAGGCAGTAGCTTCGGAAAGAATCATCGAGCCTTTCAGGCAGCTCCACAAGATCTCCAAAAAATCTCATGTAGTTATCGTTGGGATACATCATCCCCGGGTCATCTTCACAAGGCTTCCCTATGGGCCTTGTCTGTGGAGAGGTGCGCTTCTTAGAAGGGTCATATTTGCTCTTCACTACGTAGTATATATAATCGGAACCCTTGATGTTTTTTATTGATATCCCGGTCGGCAGATCTGGAATTCTCACTTTATATCTCTGATACATGGCTCCTCCTATAGATAGTTATTTAACTATCTATAGGATAGCATTTTTTTGTTAACTTCCTATCTTTTTAACTCTCGTCGTCACTTCCGGTAAATCCCCTCAAAAAATCTCTTAATGCAGGGTTGATGATTTTTAATCCTCCTCATCAGCGTCCCCATTCATGAATTCTATGATCTCTTTCAGTGACTTTTTACTCTTCTCGAAAGCCTTCACCAGTTCCTTGCTCTCAAGTTCCCTGCGCTTTGTTATGAGCTTGTCCAGTTCTTTAAGCTCTGCTTCATATCTGTCTTTTGCCTTAAATACTGCCTCTTCCTGTTTCTTGATTCTATCGTCTAAACTTGTTCTTGCCATGATATCAGTCCTCCCTCTCTGCATTTGCCTTAACAATTACATTCTTTAGATCTT
>NZ_FMVS01000034.1 GCF_900102515.1 Butyrivibrio sp. INlla14 | reverse complement strand
GGATGAGGCAGCGGACGCCCTCAATCGTTGGCTCTGGTGGGCAAGTCACAGCAGGATTGGTGCTTTCAAGGAACTTTACCTCAAGATCAAACGTCACAGGGAGCACATACTGAATGCAATAAGGCTAGGCATGAGTAACGCTCGAATTGAAGCTACTAATAACAAAATCAAGCTGATTATCCGCAAGGCATATGGTTTTCGCAACATCCAAAACATGCTCGATATGGTCTATCTGGTATGCTCGGATTTGAGGGTTCCACTTCCTAACAGAAAACAAAAATGCACATGATCAGCATAAACACTGGGGTTGATGGCATTTTTTACCCACCATTACCCCTGAAGAGCCATTAATGACTAGTATTAATACGGAATTAGAAGAAAGACTTGCAGAAGTGGAGGGCCTTCTTCAGGAGGCTGAGAAACGCCTGAAAAATTATAAAAATCTTGAAGAAGGGACTCTCAGAGTTACGGAAAGTCATGGCTGTCCGCAATATCATTTCAGAAAGAAAGGCAGTAATAAAGAGCAATATCTCCCTAAGTTTGAGAAAACAAAATAGCCCTGCTGGCACAGAGGGACTATGATGAGAAAATCTATAAATTGCTTCTAGATATGCAGAAGAGACTTGATAAGTTTATCAAAGGCTTTGATGATGACTCAATTGATCATGTTTATGAAAGAATGTGCACTGGTCGTAAGATATTTGTAAATCCCATAGTGCCAACAAGCCAAATGCGTATAGAAAAATGGATGGAAAAGCATAAAGGCGGCGAGAATACATTTGGTGAAGCTACAGAATTCAAGACACTTCGCGGCGAATATGTGAGATCAAAGTCTGAGAAAATACTTGCGGATTACTTTTTTACAAATCAGATACCATATCAATATGAGCCTCGATTTGAACTAGACGATTATAGAAGCAAATATCCGGACTTTGTTCTCTATAACGTGCGTAAGAGAAAAACTATATATTGGGAACATCTTGGAAAAGTAGATGATGCATCATATGTCATTAGGAATATGAGCAAGCTCATGGATTATGAAAAGAATGGACTGATATTAGGAGATAATCTTATTGTCACTATGGAAACTCTTGAGCGACCTCTGGATATAAGAATTGTAGAAGAAAAAGTTAGATTATTTCTAGTTTAAATTTTTTTGTACTTTATGTATATGTATTTGTGGATATCTTGATCTTGAGTATTGGTAAAATTGCAGGGAAGAGAATAAGAATTAGTCCATGTTGTATGAGCCAAAACGTAGGATTTTTTATGATTTACAAGAAAGAAAAATAAGCGGTTATATTTTGCTCTTTTTAATATTTTTTATTTCCATTTAAGGTACTACTATGATAATTGTAGTAGAACACAATCTTGTCAGAATGGAGAATTTACTATGTATGAAATAAACAAACGAGAGATACAGGAGGCAATAGAAGCTGCTGATGTTGCACTTGAGCACCTCTTTAGAGCAAAGAAAAGCCTTTCAAGCGCTAGCGGCTGGGGGCTCTTTGATACTCTCGGTGGCGGATTTATAAGTGGCCTGATCAAACATGCTAAAATGGGCGATGCAGAAGCAGAAATAAATGCTGCCAAGAAGGCTCTTGAAAGGTTCTCAAAAGAACTGCGAGATGTTCAAGGCTACTCTTCAATTCATATTAACGGACTTCTTACTTTTGGAGACCTATTCTGTGATGGTTTCCTCATGGATGTTATCGTGCAATCGCAAATTGGAAAAGCTAAAAGAGAGTGTGAACAGGCAATAGAGCAGGTTACAAGAATAAAGCATGACTTACAGACAATGCTCAGATAAAAAGGAAGGTTATTTCATGGAGAAACTTCAATCAAAAATTGCAGAATATGTAGGAAATTATTCACGAAAGCATGGCTATCCGCCAACTGTTGAGGAACTCATTAGAACATTTGGGGTTCCTACCATCATATGTATGATGTTCTATATTTTGAATCTTTTCAGGATCGGAATGGTAAGGAATTCCCTGTTTTTTGGCACAGGAGATTTAAAACTCATTCCTATAAAAACCAAGTAAAACGAATAATAGAAAAACCTCTGGAGAAAAACAATTCAAATGTCTCTCCAGAGGTTTTTATTATACATATAATATTATTAGTTTGAAGAAGCTTCGCTTGCGGCCTCGGTAGACTCTTCAGCTGTAGCAGCAGATTCCTCGGTGCTTGCAGCATTATCAGAAGCTTCTGAAACAGAATCATCAGCAGACTCCTCTGTTCCTGCGATATCCATAGAAACCTCTGCGGTTGCACCTTCTGCAGCTTCGCTTGATCCGCCAACCTTGTTCCATACGATTGAACCTGCGATTGCGGCAACAAGTGCGATTGCAACTACAATACTTGTGATCTTAGCAATCTTAACGTGAAGCTCGTGCTTGGCAATTCTTGCCTTACGTCCTGCTTTTTCTTTTTTGTAAGCGTCGACTTTTTCCTGACTCATTTCCTTATTCCCCATTTCCTGGTGCAGTATAAGATTGTCTAATACGATTTCCATTCTTCTAAATAATAGGAATCAAAGACTTAATTACACCCGATCAATCCAAACAGCTATTTGTATAGCACTGTCTGGACATCAACTCTCCCAATACCTATAACTGCAACCATATTTCTTTTTGTTAGACAAGAATATATTATACCCTAAATGTGATAAAAGTGTTATGAAAAGATAACAAAATACAAACAAAATCTCTGCTGATATGTGCAAAGGATAAAGCGGTGAATATGTTGATTAATTGAACGCATTAATGATATGTTATTTTAGATTTTTAAATTTGGGAGAATACGATGAAAAGGAATTTAACAAGAATAGCAGCCGTTTTAGGAACTGTTTTTATTGCTGGCAGCTTGGCAGATTAAAAGATAACCCAAATAGCAATAAGAAAATGGGCGATATTTGGAAAGAGCAAGAAGAAGCACAGAAGAAAACTAATTTAAAACTAAAAAGGCTGAGAAACAGTGGTACAATGAACACGGAACCTATAATAACGATGATTCTAATGGAAGTTACTGATTTATGAAGTTTTATTTTGCACCAATGGAGGGGATAACTCTTTATCCCCTTAGAAATATCCATCATGAAATGTTTGGCGGAACTATCGACAAATACTACACTCCGTTCCTTACGGCCCATCACAATTTCCATTTCAAGAAGAGGGAAAAGAGAGATGCCCAGCCTGAATATGCTGTAGGCTTTGAAAACTATGAAGAGCAGATAGTTCCGCAGATCATGGCGAATCGCCCAGATACTTTTCTATGGGCGGCCAGAGAGATGAAAAAGCTTGGATATAAAGAAGTTAACATAAACCTTGGATGCCCAGCCGCCACTGTGACAAACAGCCATAAGGGGGCTGGACTCCTGACAGATACTGAGTATCTCGACAAGATGCTAGGCGATATTTTTATGGAATATGACAAGGATGTTCAAAGCGCTTCAAACGCAGATGCAAGGACACTTCCTGATATTTCCGTTAAGACCCGCCTTGGTTTTACTGATGAAGCAGAGGCAGATTCCCTCATGCGTATTTATGCCAAATATCCGGTAAAAGAGCTAACTATCCACGCCAGAGTTCGTGAAGATTTTTATAAAGGTCAGCCAAGGATTGAGGCTTTTAAAAGAGCAGTAGAAGTCTATAGAAACGAAGGCGGAAAGGCGGATATCTGCTACAACGGAAATATCTTTTCCGCAGATGACCTTGCAGGGCTTGATACGACAATAAAATCAGAGAATATCTCCTCTGTGATGCTGGGGCGTGGCCTTTTGACAGATCCGGCTTTGGCAAGAGTTCTAAGCGGAGGCGATGCATTAAAGTCAGAAGAACTTAGAGAATACTTGAAAAGACTCTATGAAGAGTATGCAGAGTTCATTCCTGAAGAGAGAAATGTGATCTTTAAGATGCTAGAGCACTGGGCTTTTCTTCATGTTCACTTTGAGGACTGTGAAAGAAACCTCAAGCTAATCCGCAAGGCCCGCAGTAAGGGTGAGTACTCTGCAGCGGTTAACGCAATATTTCATGACTGTAAGTTTGTTTGACTTTTTGATGGCTGTTATCAGATGCTGTTCAATAATATTATGTGAATAAAAAGGAGGCTATTACCCGTAATCTTGTGATAAACGAGTAATAACCTCTAAAGATGAGCTTTATTACTGGCATCTCTGCATGCTGATCCTGCTACCAGCAGGAACTGACTCGGTGATAAAGGCATTAGCTCCGATAACTGAACCTTCACCGATAACTGTCTCACCGCCCAGGATAGAAGCACCAGCGTAGATAGTAACATTGTTCTGGATAGTAGGATGTCTTTTTACACCCTTAAGTGTCTGACCGCCTCTAGTGGAGAGACCGCCTATTGTAACTCCCTGATAAATCTTGACGTGATCTCCGATAATTGAAGTCTCGCCAATAACAATACCTGTGCCGTGGTCAATCATAAGATACTTGCCAATTGTAGCTCCGGGATGGATATCAATTCCAGTTCTGCTGTGGGCATATTCTGTCATCATACGTGGGATAAGCGGAACTTTCAGAAGGTACAACTCGTGGGCAATCCTGTTAATTGTAGTTGCAAGAAGCCCGGGATAGGACAATATAACCTCTCCTTTACTGTAAGCTGCTGGGTCGCCGTCGTAGCAGGCCTGAAGGTCTGTATCTACATATTCCCTTATTTTAGGAAGTTGCTTGAAAAACTCGTGAGTGATGCATCTTGCGCCGCACTCAAGGGTTTCATCAGAAGCATTTGCATACTCTGGACTGTGATGAAAAGCAATTGCAATCTGCTTCTGCATGTTGTAAATAACGTCCTCAATGACAATAGATATGCGGTTATTGTCGTTGTAACTCTTGTATATTTTATCCCTTGAATAACCAGGATAAATGATCCTTAACAGCTTGATCACAATATCTTTTACCGCGTCCCTGTCGGGCTGGTTAAAGACATCCATCTGATCCACATCGCGCCCCTTGGTGTAGTCATCCAGGATCAGATCTACTATATTTTTTATCTCATTTTTTAATTCATCAGTGTTTTTCTTTGATTTGAAATCCATAATGATCTTCCTACCTATAATTAGACATCATCACCATAAATTATGCCCAAAGACAAGGTGTTTCTAGCGGTGAATGATTTTTTTATATTGTACCACAAAATCCATTGTGTAAAAGATAAATCTGCTGTTGGGAGTTATAATCTAATTCTATAAATGGTATCTCTACCTATAGATTGTGAAAACTAGGCCAACATGTTTTCTGTGTTTCTGAGGAAAAAATTATCTCTTTCATGAGTTGTTTCCAATAAAAAAATATTTTTTCTCTAATATATTATAAGAAACATGTCGATAAATGTAGCGAGGGAATATATTTATACAGAATTGCATTAAAGAAAAAGTTTTAGATTCAATATTCGTAGTGGATATTTTCCGCTTTTAAATCTGACAAAGGGATTTGTCATAAGGTACATGGATGTACACGTAATATAAAATTGTAACTGACGAAAGAATGTCGGTAACCTTTATAAATGTGGAGGTGCATGTCCTATGATGAGATCACTTTGGTCCGCTGTTTCAGGCCTTAACACACACCAACTTGAGATGGATGTCATCGGAAATAATATTTCAAACGTAAATACAACAGCCTATAAATCACAGGCCACAGGTTTTCAGGATGTTCTTTATCAGACCATAAAAAGCGGTTCTGGTGCAGGACAGAATACTGGTGCCATAAGTGCTACTCAGGTGGGCCTTGGATCTAAGGTTAGTTCAGTATATACAAATATTTCAGCCCAGGGCTCAATGCAGACTACAGGAAATGCACTGGATCTTATGATCACAGGACCTTCATTTTTTATAGTAACTCCTGACAATGCAACCAGAAACTATAGTAGAGATGGCTCTTTTGCCATAGATGCAAACGGAGATCTTGTTACGCAAGGCAACGGATATTACGTAATGGGCGTAATGGGAGAAGGTGGGGTTACTAATGGAGCGACAGTAACCAAACTAAATGTCATAAACAGAGTTTCTGTTCCTGGCAAAAATCCGACTGATCCGGCCAGAATGATCGATTATATGGCGGGTTCGCCAACTACTCAGGCTTATTTTAAAGGAAATATCGATAGCGATGATCCTTCATTAAAAGAAGGAAAAAGCCTTGCTTTTGAAATCTATGGAAATGACGGTAAGCCATATACTTTGAAATTCACAATTGATACAGCAAAGGACGATGACCCGAGCACTTTCAATCTTAATTTGGATTCTGTTATAGATGAGGACGGTAAAAAAGTAACGGTAGACCAGTTTGAACCTATAAAGCTTGAATATGATAAGCATAATGGAAGACTGACAAGTGGAGACAATGTGCAGATAAACGTAAGTGGCGAGGGTGCTAATATAGGCAGCTTTAATCTTGATCTTTCAAACACCACCAATTTTGCAAGCTCAATGTCAGGTCACAATTCAACTATTTACGCATACAAGGGCGATACCCAAGGATTAAACAAAGGTTATCCAGAGGGAGAACTTACTCAGATTTCATTCGGGACCGATGGTTCTATATATGGAAGATATTCTAACGGCCAGACGATTAAGAAAGGACAGATTGCAGTAGCCGAGTTCAACAACGCTATGGGTCTAGAAAAAGTGGGCGATAATCTGTATGCTGCCTCACTTAATTCCGGAGCTGCACAGGTTATGGATGTAACGACTGATGGTGGATATATTAACAGCGGAGTGTTAGAGGCCAGCAATGTTGATCTGGCAAAAGAGTTTACAGACATGATCACAACACAAAGGGGATTCCAAGCAAATAGCCGCGTAATTACGACATCTGACGAGCTTTTGCAGGTCCTGAAAGGCCTTAAAAGATAATGGTAAATAGTATAAAAATGTATAAACTTTTTATAAAAAAAAGGAAACTGTGAGAAAATTTACATTTCCATGAAATTTTGAATCGTAGAGCTGGACTGGTGTTCAGCTCTATTGTTTCTGGAAACTGTGAAAAAACTTTGAAAAAGTAGTTGTATTTCATTTCGCCAAGGTATATATTAGGCTTACACGGCGAGAAATAATCTTAGCTAAACACTGGATAATATTAACTTAAAACAGTTAAGATTCATACTTAATATAAAGGCAAAGCCATCGGAAGATGGTGACGCAAAGCTAAAGGGTCTTAAGCACTTATTTGAGTGCCAGATAGCCAGTTGCTGGTGTCATTTTTGACACTATGATGATGGCCGAACTGTTAGAAGTAATTCCCACAGACGGTCTATTTTTTTGGAGAAATGAAAGTACATAGTAGTTCATGGATGAACGGTCTGCATTGGTTATGCAGACTTAGTACAGGGAATTATTTTTTTGTGACTGGAATTTAAGCTTTGCGAGGCCTTTTTATTACTATTGTGAGGTATCTACGCGAAGTTTGTCTGCGATAGATACCTTTTTTTACGTTTGAAGGGCAGGGAAAATGGCAGAACTGAATCTTAAGAAGCTGAGCAGAGCAGAACTATTAGAGATGATGATCTCTTTTTCCGAGGAAGCTGAGGCTGCTAAACAGCACGAAGCAGAACTCAAGGAAGAATTAGAAAAAGAAAAAATGATACTCCAGCATGATTTCGCTGAAGAGAGAGCACAGATGCTAAGGAACTTCGATGAAGAAAAGGCGGAGATGAGAGCCAAGTTCAATGAACAGAAGGCTCAGATGCAGGAGAAATTTGACAAGGATATAGCAGGACTCAAGGCAAGACTTGAGAGAGAAAAAGCTCAGATGCAGGAGCAGGTGGACGACAAGCTCTTTAAGATGGAGAATTCGCAGTCTCTTGCTGAGGCTTCCATCAAGCTTGGAGGCATCATGGAGTCGGCTCAGAGAGCAGCAGATCTTTATGTCAGCACTTTGAAAAAGAGCGCTGAGGCTGAATACAAGGAACTTATGCTGGAGATAGAAACTTCAAGGCTCAAGGTTAAGAGAGCAGAAGAGCTTCAGCTTCAGAAAATTGCCGAGAAGGCAGGCAAGACAGTCGAGGAAGTTTTGGAAGAAGCTTCTGAGAGCGAGAACAAGAATGACAGTCAGGAAGAAATTCCTGTGGATATAACAGAAGCAGCGAGGGAGAAGACAACAAAGGATAAGACATCAAGGAAAGCGACAGTAGAAAAGTCAACATCAAGGAAAACAACTGCTAAGAAAACTACAGAAGATAACATCAAGGAACCCAGGAAGAGTACCTCTGCAAGAAAGAAAAAAGATGAGTGATACACAAAACCTTAAACCTTCGATAGATGAACTGAGGAAGGAACTTAAAAGGGAAAACAGCAAAAAAGAATACCGCAAGGTTCTGCGCAACACACTTATAGTTGTGGTTTTTGTGGCAGCTTTAGCGGTTCTTGTATCTAGCTTTTTTGTTACAGTTTTGAAGGTTACAGGAGACAGTATGACTCCTACACTTGAGACGGGGCAGATAGTCATAGCCCAGAACAGCAAGGAGTTTGAGGTAGGAGATTTACTGGCGTTCTATTATAACAACAAAGTTTTGGTAAAAAGAGTTATCGGTTCCCCGGGAGACTGGGTGAACATCGATGAAGATGGTAAGGTTTCAGTTAACGGAGTTGAACTAGTTGAAGATTATGCATCAGATTTTAGCTTGGAGCCCACTGACATAACATTTCCATATCAGGTTCCCGAGAACAGATGGTTTGTTTTGGGAGATCATAGAAGCGTGTCCATTGATTCAAGATCAAGTGTTGTAGGATGCGTAACCAAGGAACAGCTGATCGGCAAAGTGGTATTTAGGGTATTTCCATTCAGTGAATTCGGTGGCCTGTGAAGATACATGCATAGAAAACTTAGTTTGAGGTAATGAAGCATGCGCAAAGTTGACGAGAATCGCGCACAAAACTACATAAAGAAGCACCGCGGTAATAGGAGATGGATGGCCTTTGCTTTGTGTGTTTCGATTTTTACTGGAACGGTAACGCTTTATCTTTTGAACAAGCCTGCAACAGCTATGACAGAAGACGGAGCCAAGCAGGTGGGGCTTGTACTTGAAACTGCGGATGACGATTTTGAAATGGGTCTTATCGAGCAGATGAATGCTGACAAAGCTGCTGCTCAAGAAGATACACAGGTAACAGAATCATCTGACGAGATTGTTACCTTAGATGTTTCAGAACTAGGTAGTGAAGATGCTGCTACTGAAACTTCTAAAACCTGGGAGGAAATTATTGAAGTTATTCCGGAGGATGGATCTGAGACAGATGCTTCAAACTCAGCTTCATCCGAGGATGCTTCAGATGCTTCATCTTATGTTTCATCAGATGAAGAGAGCACAGATGCTTCCACAAACGCTTCCTCTGAGGAAGTTAAGACAGTTAAAAAGATTAATGCTGAGGATGTTAGAGATGTTGTCCTGACTGCAAGATTTGTTGATGCGGACGGTCAGGAAATAGCTGACAGCTATGAATATGTTATAGATTCTGAGGATGGCAAGGCTGATCTTACCAAGGATGCAAAAGAGATTGAGAATTACTTCTTCATAAAGGCAACAATTGGTTCAGAGAAGGTAGTAAGCCTTGAAAAGAAAACAGCAATAGCTGAGCTTGGCGCAGATGATGAAAATGATAATTTGACTGATTCTGCTGCAGCTTTTTCGGCCAGCACAGATGAGGAAATACAGACTATAGAAGAGCTTACATATACCTACTATGTAGCCAAGACTTCTGATGGTCAGGAAATAGAAATCGAAGAAGATACTGATCTGGTATTTAACTATGTTGCAGGAAATACCAAGGAAGAGTTCGTATATCAGAACGATGAAGTGACTGTAACAGTCAAGCTCTCCAAGCCAGGAATCCTTCCTGAGGGAGCAGAACTTTCTGTTAAGACCCTGGATAAGGAAACAGAAGGATATAATTACGAAGCTTATATTGATGCACTTAACGAAAATGCCAACAAGATAGCAGCTGCAAATGGCGCTGCTGAGGCAATTGAGTATACAGACAACAATACAGTTCTTTTTGATATCGCCTTCATGTATGAGGATATCGAGTATGAACCTAAGGACGGTTCAGTTTCAGTATCAATCAGCTTTAATAACAAGCAGCTTTCTGATGGTCTTGGAACAGAGAATTCCGATGAAGTTGCCCTGGTTCACCTTCCTGTTGCAGAAGAGATTATGCAGGAGCTTGATGCAACAAGCGATGCTACTGACATAACAAGCTCAGACATCTCAGTAGAGATTTTCAAAGAGGCTGAGGTTGAACTTTTAGATAATAAGGACGTTGTGTCTTTTGAGACAGAGTCTTTCTCAGTTTATGCAGCAATCAAATATACAGATGATGGCAGGAGCTGGGTTGGCAATCAGGAATATAGAGCCAAGGAAATCATAAAAGGTCTTGGCGATGCAACTTATTTCGGTGTAGTTGCTGATACCTATAACGGTGGAAACAACCACAGTGAGGCTAACATTGCGGTAAGAGAGATTACTAATATTCAGAACTTTACTATTGGTATTTCTACTAAAGTGTTCTACAGCCTTGATGAGTATAAGATCACTGTTTACAAAGTAGTTGATGGCTCTCCTAAAGAGGCAACATTTAAGTTTGCTATGTATTCTGACCCTGATGGCAAGAACAGGATACCTGGGACAGAGTTTTCTATTACTACAGATGCTAATGGTAAAGGACAATATACAGCTGATTACGGAGAACTGTTAAAGACAGGTAAATATCCAAGATTATATGTATTTGAGCTTAATGAAAATGATGAAGCTGTCATGGAAGGCGGACTTGCCGGTAAATATGAAGTAAGCTATGGCGGCAATTCAGCGGAAGCGCCTTCAGATACAGTTGGATCCTTTGCTGATAACTATGTTGAGACTGTTGGCCTTGGAAGTTACACAGCAGAGTATGTTCTTCAGAAGGTCGATGGAGCAACAATTTACTATCCAACTTCCTGGAACTCATATGTAGGAGTTACATACCACCAGAATCAGGTATATGGCAGAAAAGCTGATGGCTCCTATGGTTGGACCAACTACGTATACACAGAATATACAGATCAGGCAATGCCTGTAAGTGCTGGAGATATGCGTAATACTGCAAGTGAATTATCCAAGAAGCTTGTATATGCAGCCAATTTTGCGGATGTTGAAGTTGTTAACATAGTTTCTACCAAGGAAAATGGAAATCTT
The DNA here is from genome assembly GCF_900102515.1 of Butyrivibrio sp. INlla14. Classification (GTDB taxonomy): domain Bacteria; phylum Bacillota; class Clostridia; order Lachnospirales; family Lachnospiraceae; genus Butyrivibrio. The sequence continues at coordinate 25,406 of NZ_FMVS01000034.1, read as the reverse complement.
CAGACGGATCTTAGTACCATATACTTCAAGGATGCAAAAGATCCTAACAACTACGCAGTAAATACAGGATTTAAGCTTGATGAAAATAAGCTTATCGTGATCAATGTTGATCTTACAGGAACCAAGGATTATACACTTAATAAATTTACCTATAACGGAGAGGGAACTGGTGACTGGAGTCAGGCTGCCAACCACGTTGTGATAAATCTTGTTGAGAAGGATTCAAGTGGCAATTACGTTCCATTCAAGGGAACAGTTAATACGGATATTCTTTCAGGAACTCTGATTGCTCCTGATGCGACGATAAATGTATACGGCTCATACAGTGGAACAATCATTGCAAACAGAGTAGACAAGTACTGCGAAATCCACAAGATGGATCTCAGAAGCTATCTTGATTCTGCGGCTACCTTTGAGGTTACTAATAAAGGACTTGAGAATCATCCATTTGAAATTGTAGCTTACAAGTATGTGGATAATCAGGAGCCCGATCCTAATCAGGTTTTCTCATTTACACTGAGATACTACCAGGCATGGGCTGATCACTGGGCTACTATAGATAGCAATATTCAGAATGTCGGAGATACTATCAAGTACACAGTATCCAATCCGGCAGATAGTCCATTCTATATGTACTATGATGGCAATCAGGAGTACTACTTCCTTCTGACTGAGAATGATACATCCAAGGACTATGAGAAAGACGAGAGTGGAATTCTTGTAAAAGTTAAGTTCTATCCTAAGAAAAATGCTCTGGGAGTAATTGAAAAAGAAATAAGCGAAATTGTTTACTACAGACTATCCAAGGATGAACTAAACAAGGTACTTAATGGTAAGCCATCAGGCTATGCAAATGATAATCACCGAATAAATGCGCAGAATGAATCAAAGCTAGGACATTCATCAGCTAAGGAAGCTTTCTATAACATCAGCAAAAATGCAACGATGCTTAGAATCCACAAGATGGTTGTCAATGACTTTGGTTCAGACTTTGTAAGAGATGCTACTGGAACAGCTCTTTTGTCAAATGTTAAGTTCCGCATAACCAATAACGAGACTAAGGATTACATTGTCTTTACCGGATTTACCGGAAGAGCCAATAGTAAGGGAGTTGCTACTGAGTACGATGGAAAGACCCATAAAGAGACTGATAAGACCTATGTTGTAACCTACAACCAGAGTGCACAGTGGACTATTGAGGGACTTAAGGCAGGAACATATACAGTAGATGAAGTGGCTGATGGCCTCACATTTACTTATGATCCGAATACAAATACCAGCACGGTAATAGATAATGAGCATCATCTGTATCGTGTAACAAAATACGATGTGACAATTGATGGTGATGCAAATAGTAGTTCTTATGGTACTGGCGGTAATAATTTACGAAAAGTTTTCTCCCGCGACCTTTATGGTAAGCGAGATGAAGCACCTTCTGATGTGAAGGTTGGAAGCGGAGCAATACAGACAGTTCAGGTATGCAACTACTATAGCATCCCTGTTGGACCAATACAGGTTACCAAGAACTTCTCTGGTGGAAAGTGGCCAGAAGGTCAGAGCTTTACATTTAACATTGAGGGATATGGTTATATTCCTTATAACTCAGAGGGACAGGAGATGGATACGGCTGTACTTGGAGCTCAGCCAATGCCTGAGAGAACTGAGGTAAGCGTATCATCTGCTAATGCTCAGCTTGATGCAACGACTGGACAATATACAGCTATAGTGGACTTTGGCTCCATACCGTTTAAGTATGAAGGCTGGTATTACTACAAGATTACTGAGCAGAATACCGGAGTAAATGGTGTTAAGTATGACTCAACGACCTACTACTTAAAAGTACATGTAACCAAGAAGTACACTCAGTTCAACAAGACTTACAAGTATAGCAATATGACTCTTCCGGAGAGTTATCACAATCCTACAGGTAAGGCAGATGAGACAGTGACAGTAGTTGAAGATTTCTGGTACCTGGGAGCTGATATCACCTATGCAACAGATAGTTCCTTTACAAATCAGGTTGGTCAGTGTGAGCTATACCTGGGAATTGGACCTGATACATCACTTCAGTTCATGAATGACTTCGGTCAGATATGGACAATAGGTGCTCTTAAGGATATAGCCTTCAACAACTCGCTTGTTGGTAATCTAACAGTAAGTAAACAGTGGCTTGATCAGGATGGCAATGAAAATTCAGCAAGTCATACGTCACTTACGCTTTATATCTGGCAGAGAGTGGTTGGATCTAAAAAGTGGAAACTGTATGAAGGCACTACAATTCAGCTTTCTGCAACTAATAACTGGACACAGACAGTTGATAACCTTCCTCTTACTGATGAGAAGGGCCGTCAATATGAGTACTGTGTAAAAGAGCCGGATGAATACTTATCCACATTCCATGTGACTTACACCTACCAAGGAGTAGCTGTAGATGGTAATGCTCAGAAAAAGATCAAGATTGGAAACGAAAGACAGACAGATACTGGATATGTGATGAACCTTGGAAATGATAACAGCTATGGATCAGTAACTATTACAAACAAGGCCATCAGCACATACGCACTTCCTTCTACAGGCGGTGTTGGAACAATTCCTTTTGCTACATCGGGCGTTCTGATGATCACACTTGCATTTATTGGAATGCTTCTTATTAACAAGAGGAAGAAAACAAATATTTAAGGTTTTAGAATCGCGAGATTTTAAATACAACTAGTTAAACTAAAACACAAGATTCAAAGGAGAGAAGAAATGAAAGGATTTAAGAAGTTACTCACAGGCATACTTGCAGCAACCATGATCATGGGCGCAAGTATCACAGCAATGGCAACAGACGCACAGACAACAGCAACAACATCTATCACTATCACTAATGAGAACAACAATAGTGGAGATGTTGCAGAAATTACTTATGATTACTATCAGATTTTAAAGGCTGATGTAAAGAACGTATCAAATGATGGCGCTTTTCAGACAGGAACAGCAGCTTATTATGTAGAGAGCAAAACACTTGCAGATCTCTTAACTAATACAGGTCTTTTCACAGTGACTAAGTCAGCAGATAACTCTCGTTGGAATGTTGAGCTTACAGATAGCAAGACAACAGCTTCTGAAATAGTTGAAAAGCTCAACACAGATGCTTTTAAGGAGGCAGCTTCTGCACACGGCACATTCGATAACTTAGGTGCAGATAACAAGGCTACAAAGACAGCTACAGTTTCAGTTGAGCCTGGTTATTACCTTGTTCTTTCATCACTTGGAACAAAGGCAGCTTTACAGACACTTGGCAATGTAACAATCAACGAAAAGAATGAATATCCTACAGTTACTAAGGACGAGGATAGAACAGTTGATTCAATGTTTGATACAAAGACACCTATCAACTATACTGTAACTGTTAAGATTCCTGCTTCTGTAGAGAATAAGGACATTGTAGTTTATGATAAGGCTACAGTTGGTCTTACAATCAACCCTGCAGTAACAGCTACAGTTGACGGTGCAGCTCTTACAGGCACTTATGCTTGGTCAGTTTCAGAGACAATAGATACACACGTTATTTACAGCCTTACAATTGACAAGGCAGTTGTTACAGCAAATGCAGGAAAGACAATCGTTCTTGAGTACACAGGTACACCTAATGAGAAGGCAGTAGTTCTTGTTCCTGAAAAGAACACAGCTTATATCAAATATGACAACTATACATCAGCTGAGACAAAAGAAGTTACAGTTGTTACTCTTGGATTTAATATCCTCAAGGTTGACGGAGTAGACAAGAAGCCTCTTACAGGTGCTGAATTTACACTTTGGGATGATGAAAAAGATGGCAACGAAATCAAGCTTGTATGGGATGCTAAGGCAAACGCTTACAGAGTTGCAAATGCTGAGGAAGCTGCAAATGGTGTTCATGTAGCAGTTGACGAAAATGGTGAGGCTACTATCATTGGTCTTGATGCCAAGCAGTACTACCTTCAGGAGGAAGTTGCTCCTACAGGATATAACCTTCTTACAGTAAGAAAGCCAGTAACAGTATCAGAGACAACTGAGCTTCAGACAATAACAGTTGAGAACAACTCAGGTTCTGTTCTTCCTTCAACAGGTGGTATCGGAACAACTATCTTCTACATCTTCGGTGGTGTACTTATCCTTGCTGGAGTAGCTTACTTCATCCTTCGCAGAAAAGCATTGGCTGAGTAATCGACCCGGTTATTGAAAAAAGTTAATTTGTTTTATTAGTTTTGACGATAAAAATATATATTTGAATCTTGTTTTGCTGTATTTTCCGGAAGAGCCGGGGGCTCTTTCGGGAAGTACAGATTTGATTCAAAAAAGTTTGTTTTATCGCTGATGGAATTAGGATGAATAAAAAGCTTAAAAAGCAATTACCAAACATAATATTTGGGCTGATTTTTTTGGCGGGACTTGCGATATTCCTGTATCCTTCAGTTAGTAATTACATCAATTCAAAAAATCAGAGTAGGGCAATTTCCAATTACGAAGAGGCTATGGCGGCCATTTCAGAGGAAGACTACACCAAATTCTGGCAGGCTGCAGATGAATACAATAAAGAGCTTGCTTCAAAGCCTTTAAACTTCAAGCTTACTGATGAAGAAAAGGCCAAATACGAAAGTATACTTGATCCTACGGGAACAGGTATCATGGGTTATATTGAAATTGAAAATATTGGAGTTAACCTTCCAATTTATCATGGGACAGAGGAAACTGTTCTGCAGGTGGGAATAGGACATCTTGAAGGTACCTCTTTTCCTACAGGGAAGACTAGTACACACGCTGTACTGTCAGGACACAGAGGACTTCCATCCTCTAAACTTTTTTCAGACTTAGATCAGATGATAGTGGGAGATACATTCCTGCTTCATATACTTGATCAGACTTTTGCCTATCAGATAGATCAGATAAATATTGTATTACCAGAAGAAACAAGTGATCTTGCGATAGTAGATGATAAAGAATATGTCACGCTGGTAACTTGTACACCTTATGGTGTCAATACCCATAGGCTCCTTGTGAGAGCAAAGCGTGTTGATTATAATGAAGAAACAAAGCTTATTGTTCCGGCAGATGCTACAAGATATGGAAATATAGTGGTAGCACCATTTATCGGAGCACCTATACTATTGATTGCTTTTATAGCATATATTATAGTTACATCCAGGTGGTTTAGGCGCAGAAAGAAAAAGAAGGCTTAAACTACGATTATGAGGAAGCTTTTATGAATATGAAACTATTGTGGCGAAAATTGAATATACCAGCTTTTTTACTGGTACTTGCCTTGGTTATATTGGGGCTGCCGCTTCAGGTAAGCGCTAGAGGTCTTATTGATCTTTCTGTTCCAGGAGATTTATCCCTTGTGTACAGATGTGAAGAGACTGAGGGCAGTAGTAACTTTGTTACTATTTCCGGCACTGACGTAAGTATTTATAAAGTGGCCGATATTAGTGCAAATGGTGAGTTTACTCTTGTAGATACTTACAGTAATATAAGTAATTTCCCTGTTACGGATCTTAATAATATTAAGAGTCAGGATACATGGAAAGAGATTTCTACATCAATTGGTGGATATATATATCAGAATAATGTAACTCCTTCTTATACTGTTGCTACTGATGAGAGCGGTCTTGCTCATTTCCAGGGCATAGAACTTGGATTATACTATGTAGGCAGTGTTACAAGACGAGTTGATGATTGTATCTATTCATTTTCATCCTTCCTTGTTTCTGTACCAGGACTTGACGAGAATGATGAGTGGGTCAATCCTGTATATGATGTAATTGGACTTGTAAAGTGTAGCAGGACTTACCTTCCTCACGAGATTACTTATGAACTTTTAAAGACCTGGAACGATGCAGGCTATGAGAACTATAGACCAGCATCCATTACAGTTCTTGTTTATTGCGACGGTGTCCTTTTTACAGAAGTTACACTTGATCAGAGTAATAACTGGAGATATACATGGAACTACGAAGAAGGCCATGAGTGGACCTTTGCAGAGATAATAAATGGCAATATTCCTTATACTAATTCAGTAACTGTTAGCGGAACTACCTTTAGGATTACTAATACTTATAATCCACCGGAAACACCGCCAGAGACACCAGAAACACCAGATACTCCTGGTGAGCCAGAGATTCCTTCACTTCCTGAAGTTCTCGGCGCTATAAGAGATCTGCCAGAGGTTTTAGGAGCGAGAAGGCTTCCTCAGACAGGCCAGTTGTGGTGGCCAGTACCTGTTCTTTTAATAGTTGGGGTGATATTTATATTCAAGGGAATCAGGACAAACAGTAAAAATGCTTAAAATATAGAACGCTATTGTGGGGAGAAATTCTTACAATGGCGTTTTGCGTTTACTATAGAAAATAGGAGATTGTTTTGAAAAAGAAATCTGGATACATATATATTGCTGTTGGAGCCCTGCTTATTATTCTGGCGGCAGTTATAGTAAATAGTAATCTAAAGGAAAATGCTGATGCTGGAGATGCATCGGATGAATATCTTAGTGGTGTTATAGCACAAATGCCTGGTACAGTGCTTAATTTTTCTGGAGACATGCCAGTTGTGGATGTTGATGGACACAGCTTTATTGGCACAGTACAGATTCCGGCTTTGGGACTTCTTTTACCAGTTCAGAGCGAGTGGGACAGCAAGGCTGCAAGATATGCTGTGTGCAGATATAAGGGCTCTGTGTACGACAATGATCTTATTATTGCTGGACATAACTATACTGAGCATTTTGGAAATCTCAATCAGCTTAGTACAGGTGATGATGTTATTGTCACAGATATGAATGGTCGAAGCTTTTATTATAAGGTAGCAAATATTGAAACTCTTGGAGCCTACGATGTGGATGAGATGGAAGCTGGAGAGTGGGACCTGACTCTTTTTACCTGTACTATAGGAGGCGCAAATAGAGTTACAGTAAGGTGCGAAGCAACAGGTGAGATGACAGAAATCGGAGAAGTGCCTGATGTTATTGACGCTGCGGAAAAGAGTAAACATATCAGGAAGTGACTTTTAGAGGTATATAGTCTCAAGTATTTAAAGTAATTTTATATGGATATATTATATGGAGTAGCTGTCAAAGAATTTTTTGTCGTCTCCATCATTTGTATATAAAGCAATTCAATATCCGATCCGATATAATAGATATAGAAAATTCCTAATATTCATAGAATTTTTAGCACTCTCGAGTGGACAGTGCTAATTTTCGTGATATAATGACTATACAGAAGGAGTAACTGTCATTGTACCTGTTTTAGAGATATCTTTTACCAGGTGCGATAGATTTCCAAGGAGAGGAGATGATGCATTGTGATTATAGTTAAGATGAATGAGACAACTGTAGAATGTAGTATCGCAGCATCAGAACTTCATGAAATTGGTCTTACTCCAGAGGCAGTTATAGAGGGCGCAGAGAACACTACTTCCTTTTTTGCCCAGCTGAATAAAGAGGTTGGAGCGCAGCTTGATTATGATCCCGAGACTGAGGTCATGATGATGAGCAAGAACATGATGATGGATGGAAGCGTGCGTATCTTTGCTGTTAAGATGAGTAATCAGGATATTCAGAAGGCAACAGACCGCATCAGAGGTGCTGCCGAGACTATCCTTAAGATGCTGACTCAGGAGAGGGTAGACGAGATCAAGGCCAAGACTGGCAGGGATAAAGGTGTTGCCCTCAATGAGGTTATTACTAACGTAACAGATACCATCAACAGGATTTACGGCAGAGATGCGGAACTTGATAACGGCATGGAAGGCACACAGGCCATGTACCAGCCCCTTACAGAATATGCCCGCTATATGATGGAGTTTGACGAGTTTGAAGAGGCCAAGAGATTTTCTAAGGTTGTACAGAGGCTTCCAATCGTTGATTCAGCTCTTTATAAATATAAGGGACGATACTATATGCTGGCAGGGCTCATGTCTGCTGATGAGAGCATTATTTATGAGATGAGAAGAGCAGGTGTTGAGTATTCCCAGATGCTTACAGTTAATTCGCCAGAGGCTATGTTCATAGCTGAGCACGGCGATTGCATCATTGGAGAGGACGCAATAGTACACTTATCAGACCTTGTTAGATGAGATGGACCTACATGGAGAATAAACTTACAGTTTTTAATTTTACAGGTGTTTATGAATCAGAGAGCTTTTATCGAGGTGATAAAGGCTCTTATCTTTGCGATTTTCTAGATCTGAAGAATATATCAGGTACCAATTGCTTTTGTGATGACTACGCAAGGGAACAGATCCGCGGAATGATAGCTTCAAGGGGTATCAGTCCAAATGGAATCCACTTTATTGACAATGGAAATTATCATTATATGTCAGCCATCATGCTGGAGCAGGTAAAAGAGCCTTTTTCCCTTGTGGTCCTAGATCACCATCCGGATATGCAGGCCCCGATGTTTGGAGATATCTTATCTTGCGGCGGCTGGGTTCTTGATGTTATCGAGAAAAACGAATTTGTCCGGGATATTCACGTTATTGGCGCTGATAGGGGGTTAATAGATAAGCTTGATGAAAACGCCCGAAACAGGGCTTTTTTTTACGATTCAACAAAGGGAGTAGATCCTCATTACCCAGTGTATCTTTCAATTGACAAGGACGTATTGGCAACGGACGAGCTTATTACCAACTGGGATCAGGGGCAAATGTCAGCGGATGAGCTTTTATCTTTTGTAAAAGAGATGCTTTCAATGCGGGATGTGATCGGCATAGATGTTTGCGGCGAATGCGCTCTGGATCAGGAGGGAATATCGGTGGATTTAGAGATTATCCGAAATGATGAATTCAATATTAGGTTACTAAAAGAAACGGGATATAGTATAATATGATATAGGTGTCAAAAGTCAAAATGCGTACATGCTTGCATGTTAAGCATCTTGACTTTATGACCCGAACAAATATGAGGAATAAGCAATTTACGTAGTAAATTAGCGGTTTCCGAATATTTGTAGAATTGCGAGAGTTTCGAAGAAACAAAGCAATTCGTATATCATAATGATATAGGCGTCAAAAATCATAAATGCGTACAAGCTAGATTGTTAAGGACGGGGAATATGGAGAAAAGGTTCAGGGAATATCTCAAACATTTTGAAAAGCTCGATTATGATGTTCTTTCCGATGAGGAGATAATGGATGAAAAGACAAATCTCCAGGTTAAGACTTCTATTTTGCACCAGGAACTTGTCAGAATCCTTATTGGAATCGTTGGTTTTCTTATCTGCGCCAGTATTTTTTTGTCGGCAGGACTTCTTGGAGGAAAAATTATTAGCTTCTGTTTGGCTGCTATTATGGCTGTTTTGGCGGCTTATATGACCATGAGATATAAGATTATTGCAGATGTTATAAAAAAATTAGAGATGTTTGTAGACAAACTCTCAATGTTGTGATAATATAATTTTTGTCGCTCGCAGGAGTGGCGGAATGGCAGACGCGCATGGTTCAGGTCCATGTGTTGGCAACAACATGAGGGTTCAAGTCCCTTCTCCTGCACTAGATTCAACTAGAGCGGCTGCGAATTCAATATGGTTTGCGGAAGTGTCGGAATTGGCAGACGAGCAAGACTAAGGATCTTGTGATGCTTACATCGTGAGGGTTCAAGTCCCTTCTTCCGCACGAAACAAAAGGATCAACTCGAAAGAGTTGGTCCTTTTTGTTTTGTGCGGAAGGGGACTCTCACCCAGCAGCTTCGCTGCGTGGGTTTCCTGGCAAAAGCTGCGCTTTTGTCAGGACTAGGTGCCTGCGGCACCGTCGCAAGCCCCTATCTTCCGCGTGGCTACATACTAGGCTCGAAAATACCTCGCCAAGTGCTCTGCTCAAAGTCCCATCTCGTCAATTCTGCCGCAGTTCCATCTTCCTTGGTAGGATCGCACAGCCAAAATAGACCACTGACTCCGTCCCCAGGTACCATTCTGGCTACTTCTGCACAGGGGGAAAATATGGTATTATACAATAGTTGAAATTTGAGTAAATGAGGTTTTGCGGGATGGATTTTTTTTCGCTGGCATATATATTATTTGTTTTAATAGCACTTATTTTTTACTACCGACTGCCTGAGAGGTTTCAGTGGGTAGTTTTGCTGATAGCCAATATTTCTTTTTATCTGATCTGTGGCAAGTGGAACATCATTTTTATTCTGATAACTTCACTTAGCGTATGGCTTGGAGGCAGGAAACTAAGTGATTTGTCAGCGCAGTACAAGGTTTTAAAGAAGAACAAAGAGCTGACCAAAGAGGATAAGAAGGCTCTCAAGAATAGATTCCAGAATAAAAAGAGGCTTGTACTCTGGCTTGTTCTTATTCTTAATCTTGGAATACTGGCGCTTATCAAGTACTTCAAGATATTTACTCCTGTCACAGGGCTACTTCTTCCTCTTGGAATTTCTTTTTATACCTTCCAGGCAATCAGCTATATTGTTGACGTTTATGGGGATAAGTACCAGGCGGAAAAGAACTACTTCAGATTTCTCTTGTTCGTATCCTTTTTTCCACAGCTGATCCAGGGACCTATCAATAGATATGACAAACTAGGGGAGCAGCTTAAAAGAGCCCATAAGATAGATGGTGAGAGGGTAAAGAAGGCACTTATGCTCATTCTTTATGGCCTAATGAAAAAGTATGCCATTGCAAATATGCTTGTAGACAGCATTGAAGCTGTGATCAGTTCACCAGTGGATGTTGTGCCAGGTGCGCTTATTGCCTTTGCAATACTTATGTATTCCGCTCAGCAGTATGCGGATTTTTCAGGCGGTATTGATATAGTGCTGGGAGTGGCGCTTTTGTTTGATCTTGAGATGATGCCAAACTTCAGGCAACCATATTTTGCCACATCTTTGGGAGATTTCTGGAGAAGATGGCATATTTCTCTTGGCGCATTCATGAGAGATTATGTTTTCTATCCTTTTGCGCTTTTAAAGCCTATGCAGAAGTTTGGAAAATGGTGCAGCAAGCACTTTGGAAATCACTTTGGAAGAGTGATTCCTGCTGGAATTGCCAATATTCTTGTCTTCTTTCTGGTGGGCCTGTGGCATGGAGCAGAGAGTCACTACATTTGGTGGGGACTTTATAACGGTATCGTGATCGCCCTTAGCGATCTTTTAGAACCTGCATTTAGTAAGGTTTTCCCTGCACTTCATATTAAGAGTGACAGTAAGGGAGTGCATGTATTTAGAATCATCAGAACCTTTATCATAGTTAATATTGGCTGGTATTTTGACAGGATTGAGGACTTTGGCCAGTGCATAGCAAGCCTTGCAAGAACAGCCTTTCATTTTAACCTCGTAGAGTTTATGTGGAGCTTTGGAAATGTGCTCCTTAATCCAAACGCTGCCGATTCCTCATATGTTCTTGGCGGAATGGCCCTGGCAACAATTTCCTGCATCATCGTTTTTGTGATCAGTGTTTTGTTTGAGAACGGAGTGGACGTTTTTGGACCAGCTTCATCACGGAAAGCTAAGATGCATGAAACTGGCGGAGCAACTGGAGCAATTACAAAAGTAGAAAGAGTAGACGAATCTGTGGACCTTCGCAGGATTTTTCTGTCACTTTTGTTTATCTTTTTGATATTTATATCCTTTGTATTTATGACCTCAACAGGGGGATTTTTGTATGCGAATTTCTAATAAAGTAAAGGGTGCGGCCCTGTTCCTTGCCTTGTTCCTGGCAGGAAATGCCGCTTTATCTTTTGCCCTTAGACCCTATAGCGGATCTGGGGCCGAGATGTGGAGGGGCTTTGACAAAAGAAGTGACGTAGACATGGTCTTTGTTGGCTCATCCCAGTGTGTATGCGATATAAATCCTGCTGTTGTAGACGAGGTTACGGGCCTTTCTTCCTACAACATGGGAACCAACATGCAGTCAATTCAGAGCTCATTTATAGCGATAAAAGAGGCTGTTAACAGGAAAAATGTGAAGTCAGTAGTTCTTTTGATTGATCCCCAGACTCTTGAAATGGAGAGGGGCAGCAACTTCAGGGCTGAGCAGTGCTTTGTGAGAAACTTAAGTGATACTCTTCCTGTGTATGACAGATTTAGAACTATGAGTATTGTTTTTGACTCAGACTTTTTTACCAAACCCTACTCAATCAGCTATTTCTTTCCCTGGACCTATGATAGAAGCTCTGGCATAGGCCTTAATATCAAGGAAAAATTAGAGGGCCGGGTTCTAAATCCTGATGAACACAGGGACGAGAATGGCTATAGCCCATCGGATGTTGTATATAGCACTGATTTTGTTCAGTCTGGTATTGAAAAGGCCAAGGAGTGGAGTCTTGAGCATACGGACCTTCATGTTTTGGAAACTATTCCTGAGAATCTTGAGACGTTAAAAGATATTGCTTCATTTTGCAATAATCGAGGCGTGAAGCTCTATGTGGCATCTCCGCCGGCTTTAAATAATTTTACCTACTATGATTATTTTGGATATGTGGAATTTACAGAAACTGTGAGGGATACACTTTCTGAATATGGTTTGCAGTATTATGATTTTGCACTTCTAAAGGATGAGTATTTCGAAACACTCAGTCTTGGAAATTATAGAGATATCGGCCATATGAACAATACTGGCTCGGAGGCATTTTCAAAGATTATTGGAAACTTTATCCTGGATTCAGATAAGGACAAGGATATTAGCTATATGTTTAAGGAGTTGTATTACTGATGGGTAACAGGTATTACAGAAATGTACTTGAATTATTGGAAGAGCGCTTTAGGCAGACTCCGGATGCTATTGCATTTGGCGATGATAAAAGAGACATCACTTACAGGGATCTTTACTATGGCGCCAGGTTTATTGGATCTTTTTTCTCCGACAAGATAAAGAGAAGAGATGCGGTGGCCTTCTATATGGAAAAGAGCTGCAGCGCCCTTGTTGGCATGTTTGGAATAGTCTACGCCGGTGGCTTTTATTCTTTTCTTGATGTGAGACAGCCTGCAGGACGAATCGATAAGATAATTGAAAAACTATCCCCAAAGGTCATTTTCACAGACTCCCAGATGCTTGAAAAGTCAAAAGAGCTGACGATTCCCAAGGGGGCAGAGGTAGTTCTTTTGGACGAAATAATAAGCTACGATCCAGAGCGCGTTGATGACAAAATGCTTGAAAAAATTAGAAGTACAGCGCTTGATATTGACCCTCTGTACGTTAATTTTACAAGTGGAAGCACCGGAACTCCCAAGGGTGTTACGGTCTCACACAGATCTGTCCTTGAGTTTATTAGCTACTTTACAGATATTTTTGGGATTACAAGTGCCGATATTCTGGGCAATCAGGCGCCCTTCGACTTTGATGTTTCGGTAAAAGATATTTATTCTGGCCTTATGACTGGGGCTAAGGTTCAGCTGATCCCAAGAGATTATTTCAGCAACCCTACAAGGCTAATGGACTACCTTGCTGATAAGAAGGTTACTGTACTTGTTTGGGCGGTTAGTGCCATGTGCTTTGTTGCTATTATGAACGGCCTTGAATACAGAAAGCCTGAGGATATCAGAATGATCATGTTCTCTGGCGAGGTTATGCCTATCAAGCATCTTAATCACTGGAAGAAGTTTTATCCTGATGCAACCTACGTAAATCTCTATGGCCCAACTGAGATTACCTGCAATTGCACCTATCACATTCTTGATAGAGAGTACGAACTTACTGAGACCATTCCTGCTGGAATAACCTTCCCCAACGAGCATGTTTTCCTTCTTGATGAGGAGGATAAAGAGGTTACAGCTCCGGGAGAAGTTGGAGAAATCTGCGTAACAGGCACAAGCCTTGCTCTTGGCTACTTTGGAGATGATGAAAAGACAAAGGCTTCTTTTATGCAGAATCCGCTTAACAAGCTCTTTAACGAAGAAATGTACAGGACAGGCGATCTGGGCAAATTTGATGATAACGGGCTTTTGTATTATGTATCCCGCAAGGATTTCCAGATAAAGCATCTGGGACAGAGAATAGAGCTTGGTGAAATAGAAGTTGCGGCCATGGCTGTATCTGGCGTAGAAAGAGCTTGCTGTATTTATGACCATGACAAGAAAAAGATAGTTCTTTTCTATTGCGGAGACCTTGATAAAAAGGAGCTTGTAGCAAGCCTTAAAGAGGCGCTTCCGCAGTTCATGGTGCCTACAGCGGTAAGGCAAATGGAAGAACTTCCCCTTAATAAAAATGGTAAAATAGATAGACAGAAACTGATATCCGTTTATAAAGAGAAATGAGCATGCTTGATAAAAACAGATTAAAAGAAATTGCAAATGAATATGGAACTCCTTCCTACGTCTTTGATGTGGCGGGGCTCAAGGAGAGAGTGAGCAGTATCAGAGAAATTGTTCCTGATGGTGTAAAGCTGTGCTATAGCATAAAGGCTAATCCTTTTCTGATCCCAACTATGGGAGAAGTTACTGACAGGCTTGAAGTGTGCAGCCCTGGGGAACTTTCTATATGCAAGTCTCTTGGCGCTAAGCCTGAGACAATAGTTTATTCCGGCGTCTGCAAGACCAAAGAGAACATAAGAGATGCTGTAGAGTTTGGATGCGGTGTGTATACCGCGGAATCTCTTTTGCATATAAAATATCTAAATGAGGTCGCTGTAGAACTTGGCAAAAGACTTCCTGTGCTTCCAAGACTTAATGCAGGAAGCCAGTTTGGAATGTCCAAAGAGGATTTATTTGAGCTTTTTTCCAAGGCTTTAGAATATAGCAATCTTGAGATTGTAGGGATTCACTATTTTGCTGGAACTCAGAGAACCAAGCTGTCTCACCAGGTAAAAGAGCTGACTATGCTCAGGAACCTTTATGAAGAAGTGGAAAAAGAGTTTGGAATAAGACTTAAAAGGCTTGAGTATGGGCCGGGACTTCCCTTTCCATATTTTGAAGGGGATAACTTTGAGGACACTCTGTCTCCAATGAAGGAGCTTGCCCCTGTTTTGGAAGAGGTAAAGAGATGGTGCGACCTGACCATAGAAATGGGCAGATTTTTTGCTTCTGAGTGCGGCTATTATCTCACCAGGGTTATGGACATAAAGAGCAATAAGGACACAAATTATTGCATTTTAGATGGTGGTATGAATCATGTGAACTATCTTGGCCAGATCATGGGCATGAAGGTTCCTGTAATACACCATATTAAGGGCGAGGAAAAAGAAAATGCGGCTTCGGAAACTGGACTTGGTATCAGCGGCCGACTGCCCCAGGGAAGCAATGACTACGCCCTTTGCGGAAGCTTGTGCACCACAGCAGATGTGCTGGTTCGAAAAGTTTCTTTTGACAATTTAGAGATAGATGATATACTTGCATTTTGTAATATTGGTGCTTATTCAGTTACAGAAGGAATTTACCTGTTTTTGTCCAGGACTATGCCGAGAATTCTTTTGGCTATGCCTGATGGACAGATACAGATTGCAAGAGACTTCTTTGAGAGCAGCACTATCAATACGATAAGGTAACTAGAGAGGTTAATATGGAAGAATTATTAGAGCTTTTATCAGAAGTAAAAGAGGATGTGGATTTCGAGAATGAGGATGCACTTATCGATGATGGAATTTTAAATTCTTTTGATATTTTGCAGATCATCAGCGCGCTTAATGAGGAATATGATATCTCAATTCCTGCATCAGAAATTATCCCAGAGAATTTCAATTCAGCACAGGCCTTGCTTGAGATGGTTGAGAGACTTCAGGAGGACTGAGAAAATTTACGAAAAAAAGTTTGTAAATTTTTGTTGACGTTTTCTCTTATTCTTGCTATTATATACAAGTCGCCGCGAGATAGCAGCGACGGGTTCGCGGAAGTGTCGGAATTGGCAGACGAGCAAGACTAAGGATCTTGTGATGCTTACATCGTGTGGGTTCAAGTCCCATCTTCCGCACTGAAATGCGAAGTTGAGAACACCTTTAAACCATCGGTTTTAATGTTCAGAGGAAGCTTCGCTATAGTGTATGATTTAGAGCGTAGGTAAAACCTATGCTCTTTTTCGTTTGTAAAAAATTGTAATTAGAATTCTTTCTAAGCATGTTCAACACAAAATATGTTATAATACATGTTATTATTAAGACGTGTTAGGAGAAAACTATGGATAATAGACAAAAAACTGTAGAAGCACTACGCTACTTCTACAATGGATTAGTAAGATTGGAAAATGCTGCTGCAAGAAGACAACAAGCAGATAATCAGATTGTTGCTCTTCAAAACCAGCTTCGTGAAGCCAAAAGTCAGGCTGTTGCCCTAAATGAAAAAAGCGATTTCACAAAAAAATCAATTACAACCATACTTTCCATCATTGTAATTGCGTTATTTGCTTTAGTAGATATCATTTTACCTATTGCTCTAGGAACAGGTATTTCATTTAGAATTAGTTCTATATTTAATTTGGCCCTTATTCTTCTCATCGTAAATGTTGTAGGTAGAATCATTTCCAAAAAGAAAACTTGGAGTGATGATATGGTACAGAAAACTTATATGAGTTCTGTACCACAAGCCGAGGCGAGTTTAAAGAATACTGTTCTCATGCTTCCTCAGATTGACTGTGAGCTGGCATGTGCATATGCACAGGTAGAAGCATTTATAAAAGGCTTTCCTCCAAAGTACACCTATTCTTATGCAGTTGGTAAGTTTGCTGAATATGTGGAAAATATGCGTGTGGATTCCATGAAAGAAGCCATTAACCTTTTTGAACAGGAAGAATGGCAAAATAATATGCTCAATGAATCTCGCAAGCAAACTGCGATTCAGGCAGAGCAGCTTGCTGTTCAGAAAGATATTTTAAATACGGCAAAGAATATCGAGGACTATGCGAAGCGCGCTGCTGAGGCTGCGGAAGATATCAAATTTACGAATCAATTAATTGCAAATAATACAGCAGCTGCTGCTGCCTACGCAGCCCAGGCAGCACAAAGTGCTAAGAATACAGAGGAGATGTTAAATTACGCATTAGGTGGAAGATGGTAATATCCTATCAGAACTAGTCTACATTTGGGTCTTAAGGAGGAATCATGAACAACATAGATATGGATGAATATAACAAGCAATTAGCTCAAATAGATCAAAGTTTGCAGAACGCAGAGTATGATAAATTGGTTAACTCAAAAATGAATAAAAGCAGTTTAACCGACAAGCTGACAATGAAGGCTGGAAAGTACATCGTTGAAAACCCTGATAAAGTAATGAATGTTGCTGATGCTATGGATTTTGTAAGCGACATTATGGATCCTGATAAAAAAATGGATATTTCCATGGGGGACGTAGTAAATAAAATTGGTCAAACTAAAGGCGGCTTTAAAGTTGCATTTAAAATACTTGTGGTTGGAGTTGTTATAATTCTGGCAGTAATAATTGCGATTTTTGTTGCCTTAGTCCGTTACGGAATGAATATGTAAGTAAAAAGCTGTAAAAATCTATAAATGAATAGATTTTTACAGCTTTTATTGTATCTCGCTATTTTCAAGAGCATATTCAAGGAGTGTTCCGATAAGTTCGTTTCTGCTGCGTTCTGTTTTGGAGGCTATTTCATCAATTCTTTCAACGGTTTCCTCTTTTATACGAATGGAAAATGTTTTATAACCATCCGCTCCACGCTTTTTAATTATCAATTTGTCCGCCATAAAAAAATCACATCCTCACTAACTGTATTTATGTTAATTTTAGAATTGAGATGTGATTTTTGATATGTTATATACTATGTTAGAATATATGTTATAATATTTTGTAGTTATGTGCAAATTTGTATGCATGTAAGGATAACGGCATTTAAGGAGGCTTTTATGAAAAAGAAAATTTTTACTAGAAAAATTGTTTTATGTCTGTTGGCTGTTTGCTTTTTATTCACATTATTTGGATGTGGAGCAAAGACAAAAAAGGTTGATGGCTACTACACTATGACTGTCGACGCACAGGTTGGAACAGGTCATACACATTATGCAATTGAGATAGATGGCTCAGATGTAGTATTCCATACAGATCGATATGGTCAAAATGGCTATAACGTTACAGGATATGTTGAGTATGGTGACGACGGCGTAGCTAAGATGTATCTCTCTGACATTACTCAATGCAGTTACAGCCAGTATTGCCCACTATACGTTGAGTTATCTGATGATGGCAATAGAATGTATCTGTCCTCTGATAACTCAGATTGGTCTACTGATACATATGATGTTGTAAGCAAGAGCGATTTGGAGTCTTTTGTCGAGGAGAATTTCACTGCTACTACCGGGGATGCACCTGCTAACTAAGTAAATCATAACAAAAGAAAAAATAATAAACCTTGAGGAGTTAAAAGAATATATGAAAAAGAAAATCTTATCTTTAATTATTGCAACTATGTTAGTTGCATCCATGCTCACAGCATGTGGAAACAAAAATACTGACACTACTGATTCAGCATCAAAAGAAACTACCGTCGTAGGTTCTGATGGTGACGGTGAATCTGCACCTGAACATGTAACAGGAGATGCCCCTGCAAGCGGTGATGCATCTGAGTCCACTAACACGCCTACTACTTTTGAAGAAAAAGTCGTAGCTGCAAGTGAACATGCCATTGAAACATTTGGTTCAGATGGAATTCCTGAACTTGATATGGAGTTCACAACAGAAGCTCTAAATAGTTATATAGAAGGTGAACCTAGCAATCGACAAGCTATTGCAAACTGTTTTTTAAATGCAACAATGAATGATACAACATTCGTTTACAATCCTAAGAACTACAGCAGCACACTCGAAATGATTGAAGATGCTCAGGCAAATTATAAATTTGGAGATAACATCTTTCGTTCACAAGATAATCGTGATGAACAGATTGCTAACGCAATCGATGCTCTTGTAGAAAGTCTTGGAACTCACGTTGTTGTTATGGTAATTGATGCGTATGATTCACATCCTGTAATGTTTTATTGTGATAATGGTATTGGTTATGGAATCCATACCGCAAATGATGAGCACATAGAATTTGATACAGGAAGTTATGCTTCTGAAGGTTACGACCCAAGCAATAATCCACATTGCTACAACGTATATACAGATGGAACTGTAGAAACTCAGTTCTAATCATCCAACTCCTCGTCAAAATGGCGGGGAGTTATTTTTTTTTCATCTTCTTTTTTTATTTTCAAATCTTACGATTTGACTTTTAACTTCGTTATTTCCGTTAGTATAAAGACCTTAAGTTGAAAGCTGCGCTTGTTCGCTTTGTATGCATTACAAATTTGACACGTTGGATTTTCATCGCTGGCGTTAGTGCAGGGCATTCTTTTCAAAGCAAAACCAACAATAATATTCCACAAATTTATCATCACAGAAAGACTCGTCTGATAGCTTCGGACTATCCCCCTAAGTGGGGACCCTGTCCTCAGCGACGAGCCAAGCACGGACTCCCGTGCAAAGGACATTAAGGACGAGCGGTGCTAACGAAGGTCCTGAGCAAAAGTGTTGAGATTTTCGAGCCTAAATACAACACACACTTATAATTTACACTACGTGGTGTGTCTCTAAAAAATACGTTGAAAATAAGGCACGTAAAATCAAGGGTTTTAGACCACTAAATACACAGTGATGAAATATCTACACGCGATTTTAGATATCCAAAGCCCTTGGCGTGTAATGGGCAGAGCTAGAACTACCAAGGGCTTACAGCTATTTGGCAATTGTAATTCAGAATTTTGAGCCAAATAGTGCAAGGGCATAAGGGGCGCTGGCACATCGCTCTGCTTGTGCTCGGCATAGCCGAGAGCGCCCCTTATGCAAAATTCGCTTCGCTCATTTAATTTTCAGAAAGCAACACATGAAAAAAGCGGTAACAAAAACAACCGCAATTAATCTTAATGATATTGTTCTTTCCATTCGGTTAAAGCTGTCTCTAATTTGGTAAAATCGCAAGCAAACATTTGGACCTTGCCAGAACTAATTTGCTTATCATAAATAGAAATTAGAGTTCCAAAAAGGCAAAAGAAAAGTTTTTGTAAAAAATAAAAAAGCGGCAGCGTTTGCTGCCGCAAGTTCTCGTCAAATAATACTCGAAAATATAGAACTTGCTATATGAAACTCGTTAAATAACAGATGCCAGAATTATGCTATGTTTTCACGCATCTTTTTTTGGATTTCATCAGAACAGTGATTGCTAACCATGTTAAAATATAAAACGTCGCTACCGTTAAGTAAATCATGGATAGTTCCTTCTGGGAAAAGTAGCTCATTAATATTGCGTGCTTCTCGCTCTAGTAATACACCTAGACTGTTAATATCTGCTGCCAAATTACCATTTTTTAATTCTGGATAATTTTTGATTGCATCAATATAGTTTAAAACCATATTATCCAAAACATAATTCATGGTAATCGCCGTAGCATGAATATCTGCAATTCTATCAAGCTGAGCCATTGCTTTTTTATCCTTTGTTTTTTTCATTTTTCCTCACCTCCTTTCTTGTTTTCTTTATAATACCGCCTTTGAAGATGATATTCTATTCGTAATTCTAGCCAAAAATAAGAGGTTTTATGCACTTGGAAAGCCTTGTTTTTTCGCTCATAAATGAGAAAAAATAAATTAATTTTACTCATTTATGAGAAGTGAAAAATCCACCTAGTTTGAGCAGATTTTGTGCAATTTGCATAATAAAAGAGCGACAGCAAAAATGCTGTCGCAATATATTAAATATTATTCTAGTTCCATAAATTCTAACTGAGTGGCTTGGTCTCGAGCAACATAAATTACTGATGTTACCTGAACCTTGGCGTTGTCTTCGTCAATCCAAAAATACACGTAATAGTTCTTAACCCTCATTCTATGAATGCCTTCGCTTCTCCATGGTTCTTCATCTGTAAGTTTTATTCGCTCTGGCATTTTTGAAAGACTCTTTATTTCCTTTTTTAGAGTCTCTATTGTATTCTTGGCTGCGTCCGGTGCTAGCAATTCTTCTTCAATGTATTTTTTTATTCCGCGAAGATGATCTCTAGCTTGTCTTGTAATTCTAACGGTATATTCTTTCACGAATTAGTCCTCCAACTCAGCAAAAACTTCATCTACATCGAAGGAGTCATCTGCCTTAGCTTGTTTTAGACCCGTTGCCATCATTTGGTTGAACTGTGCTGTTGTCATTTCATCTCTAGCAGGAACGCTTGATGGAATGGTAAGAGAAAATGGAATACCGTTGTGAGCAATAATTTGTCTATAATACATATCTATTGCAACAGAACGAGGAATACCTAATCTTTCAAGGATACTTTCAGCTTGCTGTTTTATATCAACTTTCATTCTAGAATTGACATTTGCTGTTTTTACTGCCATATCTAGCACCACCTTTCTTTGACAAACTATATTCTTAATATAAGTATATGCAAATGTGACGCAGAACGCAATACAAAATGATTTAATAGCATTTTAGTATAGCATCTCCGATGCTCGGTTTAATTCATGAAAAGGAGGGATTAGTCATGGATGATAATAACCGAGGGCATCCTTGGTGGGATGATCGAGTGGAGCTAACTAAGACAACAGACATGTCTTTCGATGAAAGTATTTTCGCAACACCAAAATCAATCTACAACTACTTTGATTCACGAATATATGGTTGTGAAGAATACAAGAAGAAAATGTCTGTGGCTATTTGGAGTTCGCTCCATCGAAATACCAAAAGTAATTTTCTTGTGATTGGAGAATCGGGTTGTGGTAAGACGGAACTTGCCCGTGTGCTTAAAGAGGTTTATCCAAACACAGCTATCTTTGATGCATCAAACGCTTCGCCCAAAGCATTTAAGGGAAACAATTCATTATCGGATTGCTTATTATCCGTTGATACCACCCAAAAGCCATGGATATTTATCGATGAGTTTGATAAATGCATTTTAAAAGGTTCAAGTGTCGGGAGTATGATGGCAAATGAAATTCTTAAACTTG
Source organism: Butyrivibrio sp. INlla14 (assembly GCF_900102515.1). Taxonomy (GTDB): domain Bacteria; phylum Bacillota; class Clostridia; order Lachnospirales; family Lachnospiraceae; genus Butyrivibrio. The sequence goes on along the minus strand of NZ_FMVS01000034.1, from coordinate 3,526 downwards.
CAGAAGGTGCTCAAATATATGTTGGCGAGGATAAGCAGCGTAAGCTCGTTGATACATCATTAGTCAATTTTGTTTTTCTGGGTAGTTTTTCGGAATTGAAAAAGAACCGAAAAAAAGATATTGGCTTTTGCTCGTCTAATAATTACAAATCAGAAGATTCCTCTATAACTATAACAAAAGCAGATGTTTTGGCTTCTGGCATTCTTAGCAATGAATTTCTTGGCAGAATCAACAGCGGGATTATTCTATTGCCATCCATGTCACCTGAAACTGTTAGGGAAATCCTAAATGACAATCGCTATAGCCCTGTTACAAGACTTGAAAAACAATATGGCATATCTATTAGCATCCATCCTAATCACATTGAAGAATTGGCAAATATGACACCTGAATATGGCGTGCGTGGTATTTACTCTGCATTACAGGAAAGAATCTGCAATGCCCTTTTCGAAAACTCAGAAACTACAACTATAGAACTATAACCTTAAGGAGGTTCAGAATGATTACAAGAGAAACAATCATTGAAAAATTATCGCAGAAATATCCGCAGTACCGCTTCATTCCTACTGACGTAACCAAGAATGGTGATGTACATCTTAAAGGTATATGCATCAGGGATGATTCACCTATTGCTCCAACAATCTACACTGATTCGATTATAGCGCGCAGTGAAGGTAATCTGGATAAAGCGATTGAAATTATCAGCAATATTATTGATCAGCATCAGGCTCCCGATATTGATCTCACGAAGCTAAAGAACCGAGATTTCATTCTTGAAAGAATTCGTATTGGAGTTCAGAAAGAATCTGATGAGAAACTTGTTAAACACCCTGTTGAAGAATTCCCAGGAATGGAGGCTTACTTGTACTTTGCAGAAAATAGTGAAAATCGCGATATGTGGTCAATAAAGCTAAATACCGAGTTACTTGCATCTGCAAATATTTCAGAAGAAATCGCATGGGAAAAAGCTGAGCAAAATACTTTTGAAGCAACCACCTTACAAAGCCTATCATCAGTTTTGGCTGAAATGCTTGGTGATGGTGCGGATGATAATATGTTTGATATGTTACCTTGTGAGATGTATGTAATCAGTAACAAAGAAAAGGTCAAAGGCGCTGCCAGCATTTTGAACCATGATTTATTAAAGTCTTTTGCAAAGGAGCATCAATGCACTTCGCTGTGCGTTCTCCCAAGCTCGCTTCATGAAGCCATTCTTGTGCCGCTGCAGGATGAATATAACATCGAAGATTTCAACGCCATGGTTTGCGAAATCAATGCAACTGAAGTAGCGCCAGAGGATGTGCTTGTCAATCGGGCTTACGTAATCAGCTTTGAAGAATAGAGGAATCATATGTTTAGGCTGAAATTTTACCCCAATACATCAAATAGCATGGTTGAGGCAATAGAGATTGTAGATGATGGTTCTTTTACGCAAATTGACATCAAAGAATTTAAAACGGCACTGGAGAAGCTGCAAATCCAAAACACTGCTGTGACCTTTGCAAGAAAGCATAAAAACCAAGAATATGCACGCTTGGGAGATGGATTGCTTACAGACTATGCATATATTGCTGAAATTCTATCTGATTGTTGGCAATATCCTGATGAACCGCTTCGTGAAAATGGTAAGCCAGATATAAGACCATATATTGGAATAATACATTTATTGCAGAATGTAATAAATCTTGCATTACAGTCAAGAAGACGGCTTGATGAATACAGGGAAGTATTTGGAGATTTGCCATCAGATATATTTAATGAGACATAATTGCTTAGAGGGCACTGTACGCGTAGTCGCATAATCGCTTAGCGTTCGGTGCTTTCTTGCTTGTAACTCTTTTGGTATAATTTGAACAAGGATTTAGGAGATTTTTATTATGCCAAAGAAGAAAGATGTCCCATACAATGACAACAATATAGCCATAGCATATTATCGTTGCTCTTCTGATAAACAAGAAACTTCTGTTCAACAGCAGCAGGAAGAAGCACATCGTTATGCTGAGGCTCATGGCTATGAACTTTTGTATGAGTTCATGGATGATGGTATTTCTGGAAAGTCATCTTTGACTAAAAGAGATGGCTTTGTAAATATGCTTGCTCAAATAGGCGATATTAAGCCTGCTATTCTTATCCTCTGGAAAGTCGATAGATTGGCACGTAATGACGATGATATGTACATCGCCAAAAAGACAATTAGAGATGCAGGATGTCGTATACATTATATCGCTGAACCTACACCTGATGATTCCCCTGAATCATATTTGATGGAGGGAATGCTTGAAAAATTTGCAGCATATTATTCGAAGCAGTTATCTGTAAATGTCAGACGTGGACAGTACTACAACAGAGAGCGTGGATTATATTTGGGTGTTAAAATGCTTGGCTACACGTTTGAGGGCGAAGGACGCCATAATAAACACTATGTTATTGACCCTGATACAGCACCAATCGTGCAACGTATTTTTAGGATGTATGCCGACGGCAAAAGCATGCAGCAAATCTGTAATCAGCTGAATGATGAAGGACGGGTAACTATTAAGGGCAGTAAATTTACGATAAACAGCGTCCGCCACATTTTGAAGAACGATGCCTATATCGGCACATATCGATATGCAGATACAGTCATTGAAGGTGGAATGCCTGTGATTGTTGACAAGAAATTGTTTGATGATGCCCAGAAGATGCTTGCAAAGAACAAAAAATTTGGAGCACAGAATGCACGTGGTCTAGATGATAATAATAAACCGAGATTTTTCCTCACGGGCAAATTGTATTGTGGTGAATGTGGAGACAGTATGCAAGGCACATCTGGACGTTCAAAATCTGGCTCGAAGTATTACTATTATTCATGCAATGATCAACACAAAGGTAGGCGTGGGAATGGATGTAAAAAGACACCTGTAAGAAAAGAGTATTTGGAAGAATATGTATGTGCTCAGCTCGCTATGTTTTTGGATGATACAGAGAATCTCGCGTCATTGGCGGTTGACCTTGCAGAATATTACAAGAAAGCATATGACGTGCAATACCTAGATTCGCTTAAGTCTGATTTGAGAACAACAGAATCACAGCTTGATAATGTGATAAAAGCAATCTTAGGCGGTGCAAGCGGTGAAACTATAAATACTAAGTTAGCTCAGCTCGAAGAACGTAAAAAAGCTTTAATGGACGTTATAGCCACTGAAGAGATAAAAAGCCGAGTTGTAAAAGACAGTGAGTCGGTAAGTGCATTCTTTGAAAGATTTAGACATGCGGATATGTCAGATCCTGAAAACAGAGATATAGTATTGGGATATTTTGTAGATAAAATATATGTATTTGATGATAGACTTATAATAACAAGTAAGTTTGATGAAGCTGAGCATAGCATCTTGTTTTCGGAAATAAAGGAGAAAACAAGCGGAGGAAAGTGTTCTACTACTTCACGGCTCTCCGCACGAAACAAAAGGATCAACTCGAAAGAGTTGGTCCTTTTTGTTTTGTGCGGAAGGGGACTCTCACCCAGCAGCTTCGCTGCGTGGGTTTC
>NZ_FMVS01000018.1:16841-95796 GCF_900102515.1 Butyrivibrio sp. INlla14 | reverse complement strand
CCTTAGTACGAGAGGACCGGGATGGACGGACCGCTGGTGTATCAGCTGCATCGCCAGATGCATAAGGCTGGGTAGCCACGTCCGGAAGGGATAAACGCTGAAGGCATCTAAGCGTGAAGCCCCCCTCAAGATGAGATATCCCTGGCTTGTCCAGTAAGACCCCTTAGAGAGTATGAGGTTAGATAGGCACAAGGTGTAAGCACGGTAACGTGTTCAGCTGATGTGTACTAATAGGTCGAGGGCTTATCCAAGAAGGTTAGGAACGATTGAAGAAGGATTTAGATTATCAGTGTTCGGTTTTGAAGGTACAATAAGAAGTACCATGCAACGCATGGTATTTTGTATATTCAGTATTCCTCAATAGCTCAGTCGGTAGAGCATTCGGCTGTTAACCGAAGTGTCGTAGGTTCGAGTCCTACTTGGGGAGCTAGTTAAAGCTTGTCTTTGACATTGAATTACGATAGACTGTTACTATAGCGAAACGGTCTGATGCGGCTCCGTGGTCAAGCGGTCAAGACATCGCCCTTTCACGGCGGTAACACGAGTTCGATTCTCGTCGGAGTCATTAAAAAATAATATGGTGACATAGCCAAGTGGTAAGGCGTGGGTCTGCAACACCCTGATCGACGGTTCAAATCCGCCTGTCACCTCTAAATCCTTCGGAATGATCCGAAGGATTTTTTTTCGTACATATAATGGCTACTGTGCTATAATTTACACTGTATTGCAAAATAATATTTGGGGAGGGCCATAACATGCCAGAAGAGACAATGAATGATTTTAAAGATGAGATTGATAGATCTTTTAGAAAGGTACATGAGGGAGATATTCTTGAGGGAACAGTAATTGATGTATCAGATACAGAGATAACCCTGGATCTTAAGTACTATACTCAGGGAATTATAAAGGTAGAAGATATGAGCGATGACCCAAAATTCTCTGTTCATAGAGATGTAAAGGTTGGCGATGAAATTTCTGCTACAGTTATTAGCACGGATGATGGAAATGGAAATATACTCCTGTCCAAGAAGGAGGCAAATCAGGTGCTTTCCTGGGATAAGCTTGGAGAAATGTTATCATCAGGGAAATATGTAGATGTGAAGGTTTCAGAAGCTGTTAAGAGCGGATGTGTAGCTTTCCTAGAGGGAATAAGAGGATTTATTCCAGCTTCCAAGCTTGATCTTCAGTTTGTAGAAGAAGACAAATTACAGGAATATGTTGGAAAGACTCTTAAGGTTAAGGTAATAACAGCAGATAAGGAAGCTGGAAAGCTTGTATTATCTGCAAGAGAATATCTTAGAGAACAGGCAGATTTAAAGAGATCGGAGATGATCTCTAATGTAGAAGTTGGCCTTGTTACAGAAGGGGTTGTAGAAAGTCTTCAGAACTATGGAGCATTTGTTAACCTTGGAAATGGAATGACAGGACTTGTTCACATTTCGCAGATTTGCAATCAGAGAATTGCACATCCTTCTTCAGTTCTTAAGGTTGGACAGAAGGTCAAAGTGAAGGTTACACAGATAAAAGATGGTAAACTTTCACTTAGCATGAAAGCTTTAGAAGAAATAGCAGCTACTGAAATCACAGAAGAAAAGATTCAGTACGAAAGTGATGGAGAAGCAACAACTTCAATGGCTGATCTTTTGAAGAAGGCAGGATTCTGATAATATAGAAAAAGCAGTGACTTGGGAGGATGTCACTGCTTTTTTTCTTTAAATATATAAATACAATTTAAAGCTGTTTAATTACTGTATCGAATGGATCGATATCTTTAAAGACATGTATTCCTGATTCTGTTTTAACTGATGTGCTCTGTTTAGAGTCAGAGTTATTGATTACAATAAGCTTTTTTGAGTTTGCAAAATACGCACATTCAGTATTGGCATTATCTGTTATATAAAGCTCATCTAACGGAAGCCCAGCTGCGTAGAGGATTATATTTAGCAAAAGTCTATTATTTACTGGTGTTGTTTCAAAAGTAGATAAATATATTCCTTTACCTTTGCCAAAGTCATTTATTGTAAATACAGGCTCTCCATCCTGCTCTAGTATTACACGTGCTTTTCCGTCAGTTAAGTGAACAGAACATCTCTTTGGAACGTAAGATCCTTCAGGAATAAGACCTTCAACAGATGATAAAGTATAAGTCCATTTTCCGTGACATACCTTAGCAGGGATGTTTTTATCCACACCGAGAACAGAAGCAAGCCTAAATGTGGTATCGTAGCCGTCAATTGCTGAGGGCTCGTTGACACCAATAAATACGCCGCCTTCAAACACCCATTTTGTAATGATTTCCTCAAGTAACGGATTATTCCAATTATCACCACCACTCCAAGCAGTGCCTTGAGCACCGGCGTTGATTATAACTTTATAATTTGAAAGATCAATCTTTTCTACATCATCAAAGCTGATAAAGTCAACATCAACTGGAAGTCCAGATAGGGCCTCATTGATGTGTATAAGGTCGTTCATATATGTTTCATGGAAATGTCCACTTAAGGTCCAGCTTCTAAGACTGCCCCAGCTATGTAATACAGCAATCTTGACGCCAATAGTAGAAGGAACTCCTTCTGTGTGCAGATCTCTTATAGTTCTGAATTCGTCAGATATTTTTGCAATGTATTCTACAAAATCAGGGTAGTTTTCCACAAGATGGAGATATCCACCAAGGCCAATCCTGTCAATCTTTGTTCTAAGAAGAGCTCGTCTTGTGTGGTTCCAATACTCTTTTGCATCTCTCGTTGGATTTCCACCTTCAGCAAAGGTTGGAAGCCCGCCAAGACCAACTGGGAATAAATAAGGATGTAATCTGATCTCGTGAGTATCAATATTTGCCCCACCGCAAAGTCTGACTTCATATCCAGAGAATACACATTTTATAAGTCCATCGAAGTTAAAGTCCTTGAAGCGATTACTATAAGGTTCAACTCCAACCCAACTATCATCGTAGAATACATAAGCTTTTTTGCCATAGCTGTGAACAATATCAACTAGCTTGCGGCCAAAAGATACTACGAAGGAATTTACAAAATTCATGTAATCACGCTGAGTTTTAACAGGTGGCATATGTGTTACATGAAGAGCGCCTTTATTGATGAAATCTTCAGCTGTCAGTTTGTAGCCATACTTATCTGCAAAATCATCAAGCATTTTAGGACTTACAGTGAAATCATAAGAACCCCAGTCGGTAAACAGGTTTCTGTTTCTCTCGCTACTACCCCAGATCCAAACGAAGTTGTAGAACATGGAAGTAAATCTGACTACAGTTGTAGCAGGATGGGACTCACACCAGTTTGTAAGCCAATTGATCATATATTCCTGGGTTTCTTTATGAACTGGATCAATCTGCATAAGATGCTCTTTTGTCCAGTTGTTAGTCGTGTGATTATACATGGAAATTTCTTCCCAAATACGGTAAGCCAGGAAACTTACTGTATATCTGTGCCAAGGAATGACATTGTTAACAATTACATTCCCAGCCTCTTTTTCATATGTCCAGAAATTGCTACTGATCTCACGACCTGTTGTACGATCGATGACCTGCCAGTATTTCATGGAATCAGGACTATCATTTACTTTAAATTGCTGATCAAAGAAGTCATCTAAAAGGTGAAATGTTAAAAATGCGTCGTCTGCTACTTTGGGCTGAGTCATCAAAAAAGTCTGCTGAAGTTTGTCAGGGTTCTTCTTTGCCCATTCGTTGTGGTCTCTGATTATGCAAATTGTGGAGTAGATGCCATAACCTGAATTAAGGATCTCATCAGAAAGTACAGTTCCATCGCTATCTCTTATGACATCAGCGCCCCATTCTTCTGCAAGATCAAGTGTTAATTTTTCATATCCTGATTCACCGGGTAAAGTGAATCCGCCTTTGGTAGATATAGATTCCATAAAAACCCCCAAGTTGTTATTAAGTATCAGAGTGCGCCATCACTCCTGATTTTGTCGTAGTTAAGTATGCCTGCGAGATATGCAAGTGCAAGTCCTTGTCCCCAGCCCTGGATCCAATCTCTGGAAATGCCTCTATATCCATCTCTGTCTTTCATAACGGCTGTTCCGCCAGATACATTAAGTACACGGCCATCAGCAGACACATTGTCAAGGATGCCCTGTGTAGCTTTATTGATGTACTTGATATGAAGCGGATTGCCTTTATTTATCATTGCGGCAGCAATTCCACATGAGGCAGATATCTCTTCATAAGAGTCCTCATCATCTAAAATTGTGCGGAAAAGACCATTCTCAGTCTGGAGAAGCTTGATAGACGCAAGCTGCTCATTGAGAGAGCCAACAATATCCAAAAATTTAGGATAAAGGTAACATTCAGGAAGGACTCTTCCTACTTCTGACATGGTATATGCAGCCCATGCATTAGCACGGCCCCAGAAAAATCCTGACATATGGTCTTTTGTGATGTTGTTGTAGCCATGGTAGAAAAGACCTGTAGCAGGGTCCTGAAGATATTTGATATGCCAGTAGTACTGATTAAGAGCATCATCGATAAGTTTCTCATCCTTGAGAAGAACACCTGCTCTGAGAAGGAAGAATGCTGCCATGAAAAGAGTATCTGCCCAGCACTGTTCTGGAAAATCGTTGTTTACAGATACAGTGTGCTGGAGTACATTATCACCAAATCTTAAAGCTTCGTTTTCGAGATAATCAATTTTGCTCTTTGCTATATCAAGGTATTTTTCATCCTTGGTATATTCATAAAGAGTAAGCATTGCATGGCCCATAGCACATGTATTTACTGTCCATGAGGGAAGACCAAGTTCGATGTACTCATCAATTCGGTCTTTTAACAACTCTATATATTCTTTGTTTCCTGTAGCAAGATATGCCTCGCAAACACCGTAATATGCAACGCCACCTGGCCAGTCCCAGGTTAAATCCATACGCATTGTACGTTTAACTATTGAATCAATAGTTTTTTCAATTTCTTTTTTGTCATAGATAAGGTTTGCCATACCTAGTTCGCTCCTTATATCACGCTTAATGTGTCATTTTGAGGAAATTATATTAGTGGATGGTCGAAATGTCTATTCAAGTTAAATAAAATCCTTTGCAATTTCAACTATTTGACTTAATATTTTTCATTGGGTACAATAAACGCATTCACGTTTTCTTTATCAAGGGGTTAAATCTATGGCAAAACCAAAAAAGACTGTAATAGAATATAGGAACTATGAGCTTCCAATTAATTTCCCTGTATTATTGCTGACTGGAGACAGATGGCATATTTCTGATGTGAAGTCCGGGAAGCTTCATTTTCACAACTGTCTGGAAATTGGAATTTGTCATTCTGATAGTGGGATAATAGAATTTGACAACACTCCTTATCCTTTCAAGGCGGGAGATGTGACCTTTATATCCAGAAATGTTCCTCATACTACCTATAGTAATAAGGGTGAGGCAAGCCTTTGGACATACATCTTCATACAGCCTGATGAACTCTTAAAGGGCATGTATTCTGACTCTTCACCCTATGCTGATATTTTTACCGATATGATGCAGAACTTTCAGATGATACTAAACAAGGAGGATTATCCAGATGTTTACTACATTATAAAAACAGTTATGGATGAGCTTCAGCATAAAGGCATGAATTATCAGCTTTCAGTGAAGGGACTGATGTTATCACTATTCATGAAAGTTATGAGAATCTATTCTGATAATAAAGGGAAAAAGCTGGAAACAAAGGATACTCACGAAAATGCAATTGTTATTTCTCCGGCCCTGGACTTTATAAAAGAAAATTATATGATGAACTTCCCTATGGAAGAATTGGCAGACATGTGCCATCTTAGCCAGACACATTTCAGGAGGGTATTCCATGAGATCATGAACACAAGCCCTTTAAATTATCTCAATACTACGAGAATACTTCAGTCCTGTATACTACTTCGAACCACGGAAGAGTCAATACTTTCCATATCGGAACAAGTTGGATTCAGATCTGTATCTAGTTACAATAGACATTTTTCTGAGATCATGGGTACCCAGCCCAGTGATTGGAGACACAAGATGGCCAGGGTAGACAATGCATCTATACTGGAATACACAGGATGGATGCAAGCCCAGAACCTGTCTGAAAACAAAGAAAAATAAGGCTTTGAAATATCTAAGTCCTACCTTTATCGGTAGGACTTTTTAGATGCTTGTAACATAGACGTTTTAGCGAAAACGTTTGAGTATAAAACATGCACAAAAATCAGTATCAACTTTTAGCCAAAAGGGACATATGGCACTAAAACTAATCGTTTAAATGGTTGTTTATGCAAAGTTTTTTTGACTAAGTGATTAGATATACGGGCTAAATTATTTTAGGATTTACTTATACAAGGGGAAAGGGCAACAATGGTATGAAAAAACAAAGTAAAAAAGGGGGAGTGGTAACTACCACATCTTGGAAAAGTGCCTTAAAACGAGACTGGCAGCTTTATCTACTTCTCTTAATTCCACTGGTTCTAGTAATTGTATTTAGCTATGGTGCATATCCTGGCCTTAGAATGGCATTTATGGATTACAAACCGGCCAAGGGTTATGCAGGCAGTAAATGGGTAGGCTGGGCTACATTCCAGAAAGTATTTAAGGATGCAGACTTCAGCAGGGCTCTTAGAAACTCAATTGTATTTAACATTGCAGATCTTCTCGTGGGCTTCCCTATGCCAATTATTCTGGCTCTTATTCTTAATGAGCTTAGATACAAGAGATTTAAGAAAGTGTCACAGACAATTCTTTATCTGCCTCACTTCTTATCTTGGGCTATCATCGGTAGCGTAGCGCTGACAATGTTCAAGCCATCAAGTGGACTTGTTAACGTAGCTATGATGCAGGCTGGCTTTATTGAACAGGGCATTCCATTCCTCAATGAGAAATGGCACTGGGCAATAACTTATCTGCTTATCGGAGTATGGCAGGGAATGGGTTGGGGCACTATCCTTTACCTTGCAGCTATTACAGGTATTAGTGGCGAACTCTATGAAGCAGCCATGATCGACGGAGCAAACCGTTGGCAGAGAATGATCCATATTACACTTCCGGGCATCAGAAGTACAATTGTAACACTTCTTATCATGAACCTTGGACGTGTCATGGGAAGTAACCTTGAGAGACTTACAGCTCTTGGTAATACACAGGTAAAAGAGTTCCAGTATCAGCTAGCTGTTTATATCTTCCAAAAAGGTATTAGTAACAACAAATTCAGTATGGCCACAGCGGTTGGACTTTTCCAGTCAGCAATTGGCGTTATACTGGTACTTTTGTCTGATAGGATTGCTAAAAAGCTTGGCGAAGATGGCTTGCTATAATGAGGAGGAACTACGATGGGAAAAAGTAAGAAAGCCGTAGGCGAGGAAAACTTCTCAGCAGGAGGAGCCCACGCTGTAATAGGCTTTAAGATAAGCGATGCGATAATGATGCTTATCATCATATTATTATGCGCTACATGCGTGTTGCCATTTGTGCACGTTGCAGCAAAATCAATTTCTGGAAATACAGCAGTAATGTCTCAGTCCGTATATTTCTGGCCAAAAGATATTACATTTGACGCTTTCACAAGAGTATTTAAAGATGATTCAATGACAAAATCAATGATCTTTTCAGTTTGGATCACATTACTCTTTACACTGCTTGGTATGATCGTTTGTACTTGTGCGGCATATCCTCTTTCAAAAAAGAGACTTAAAGGTCGGCCAGTACTTACATTCCTGCTTATGGTGCCAATGTACTTCTCAGCAGGTATCATTCCTCAGTACATACTTTATTATCAGCTTCATATATTAGATACATTTTGGGTATTGATACTACCACTTATCTATTCACCTTATAACATGCTGATAATGAAGAACTTTTTTGCAAGTACTATTCCTGACAGTTTAGAGGAATCAGCATTCCTTGATGGAGCAACTAACTTCCAGATCCTGTGGAAAATAGTTCTTCCTCTGTCCAAGCCAATACTGGCTACACTGTCTTTGTTCTATGCAGTAGGACGTTGGAATTCATATGCTGATAACATGTACTACACAAGATCTGCAGACCTTAAGATGATCCAGTACAAGCTCTATCAGCTTGTAGCATCAGCAACAGAGGCTCAGAATGCATCACTAGCAGATACAGGCGGTGTATCACAGTCAACACCTGAAGTTTTACAGGCAGCCTGCATCATGTTTGTAACTATACCTATCATCATCATTTATCCATTCCTTCAGAAGTACTTCGTTCAGGGTACTATGATCGGAGCGGTAAAGGGTTGAGCAGAGCACCTGATGAGGTTTTATCGAATCTGGTGCGAGCCATGGGCGAACATTTGGCGAGGTACTGTCGAGCCTAGTGAGAGTCCCAGAGAGAACAGGGTAAGGATAGAGGTAGGTTCCTTAACCTGACGTAAGCCAGGTTTTATCGAAGGTAGTTTCAATTTTAAGCCACAAAGAGTGGCATAAAATACAATTTTCTTTATGGAAAAAAGGAGGGTATGAATTATGAAGAAGAATTTTCTTCAGAAGGTTCTTGCTACAGCACTTACAGGCGCTATGGTAGCTGGAACAATCGTTGGATGCGGTGATAACACAGCAGCTGACACAACAACCACTGACACAGAAACACAGCAGACAGAAACAGCACAGGCAGAGACAACAACAGAAGCTCCAGCTGCAGAGAATGCAGATGTAGTTGCTGGTATTGATGGATGGACACCATTTGAGAACGAAGTTACACTTCGTGTAGCTGTATACGACAGAGGAGATGCAGGTAACGGATGCTCTGATGTTGAGAACAACTACTGGACAAAATGGGTTCAGGAGAATTTTGGTGACAAGTACAATATAAAGGTTGAGTATGTTGGAATCACACGTTCAGATGTTATGACTGACTACTCTATGCTCGCTTCTACAAATACACTTCCTACACTTTGCATGGAGTACGACTATGATAAGCTTGCTACATGGGCAGCTGATGGATATCTTCAGCCTATCGATATCGAGCAGTTCAAGACAATCGCTCCTACATACTGGGGAAACATGGAAGCTAACGGCCTTACAGGCTACACAAAGTTTGGCGATGAGGACTACATGGTTCTTGGTATGAGACCATATGGTAACACAAACTACACATTCGTTACATGGTATCGTAAGGACTGGCTCTCAGAGGCAGGCTATGACAAATATCCTTCAACAAACACAGAGCTTCTTGAGGCTTATGCAAAGATGAAGGAAAACGGACATGAGTATCTCCTTAGCGGATCTAAGGTTGCAGGCGCTGGTGCTGACCAGAACTACAGCTTCAGAGATTATCCACAGGATGAGACAACATGGTGCACAACAGGTGATTATCAGATTCCAGCTCTTTCAACAGAGGCTCAGAAGAGACTCCTTAAGTGGAACAACGAGCTTTACAACGATGGTTACATCAACCCAGAGTACTACCTCAGAGCATCATCTGATGTAGAGGCTGACTTCATCAATGGCAAGGCATTCTCATGGAGCGGATATGTTTCATCTAACATGCAGGTACTTCAGTCATTCTATGAGGCTAACCCAGATGCAGAGCTTGGCGTAGTTGTATGCGATGGTAAGTTCAACCAGGATTCAACTTGGGGCTCAAGCAACGCTTTCCGTCCTAACAACATCTTTGGTGCTATGATCGCATTTGCTAACAACGCAACGGAAGATGAAGTTAAGGCTGGTGAGATGTATCTTGAGTGGATGGCTCAGGATGAGAACCTCTTCACAATGCAGTGGGGTCTTGAAGGCGTAAACTTCAACTATGATGAGAACGGAAACCCTGTAGCAGTTGGTGATCAGACTGGTCTTGATGAGCAGCAGGGTCACAACAACAACGTTGACTACTGGATGGTTGTTACAGCTTCTAAGTCATTTGGCGATATCGAGAAGGACATCGCAGCAATCAATCCTCAGGGACTTCCTCAGGACTTCTATGATGATCTTCTTGCTAACTACAAGGGACAGCTTGCACTTTACGAGGCTGGTTATGCAAACGTTGACTGTCTGTTCGGTGGCGCTCTTGAGTCAGTAACAGAGAATGGCACAGCTCTTAAGGAAGAGGTATATCCTGAGTATCGTGACCAGCTTGTTATGTGCGCACCAGAAGAGTTTGATGCTCTTTATGATGAACTTTCTCAGAAATATCTTGATGCTGGATATCAGGATGTAATTGATGAGAGACAGGCTATGTTTGATGAAGGAAAGACAACAAAGCTTCAGTAATCATTAAAAAATAATTCCTAGAATGAATGTAAAGGGGCCAGAATTTAAAGATTCTGGCTCCTTTTTATGTTAAAATAATAATGCTGAAAAGTTGTAAATAGGGCGACTGGCGACTAATAAGAAGTATTTGAATATAAGAAAGGGGGAAAAGATGGGGGAACAGATAGAGAAGTTTAAAGAAATGATTGATGCCTGCGACAACATTGTCTTTTTTGGTGGCGCGGGAGTGTCCACAGAGAGCGGGATTCCAGACTTTAGAAGTAAAGATGGTCTTTACAACCAGCATGATGTCAGATTCGATAAATATCAGCCGGAATATCTTTTGAGCCATAGCTGTCTTGTGTATGAGCCCAAGGTGTATTATGAATTTCACAGGCAGAAGATGGACACCAGGAATATAGAGCCTAATGATGCTCATAAATATCTGGCAGCACTTGAGAAAACTGGCAAATTAAAGGCTGTAGTTACACAGAACATTGATGGCCTGCACCAAAAGGCTGGAAGCAAAGTTGTTTATGAGATTCATGGTAGCGCACTTAGGAACTACTGTATGAATTGTGGAAAAGAATATCCTGAGGACTATATCTTTGAATCACAAGAGCCAATTCCAAAGTGCAGCTGTGGCGGGACAATTCGACCTGACATAACTCTATATGAAGAGGGACTTCCAGATGATCAGGTTTCTGGAGCCATAGATTCAATTGCAAAGGCACAGATGCTTATAATTGGTGGAACATCTCTTTCAGTTTATCCGGCTGCATCTTTTATTAATTATTTCAGAGGCAAGTATCTTGTTGTCATCAATGAAAGTGATCTTGATATAAGAGGAGCCCAGAATACACTAATAATAAAAGAAAAAATCGGAAAAGTTTTCAGGGAACTGGCTGCTCTACAGGGAATTACCCTGTAACCTGGCAGAAATACTTATTAAGATATAGTACGGTAAGAAGTATAAGATACATGGATATAAAAGTAGGAAACATCATTAAGTTAAAGAAACAACATCCTTGCGGTAATTACGAATGGGAAGTGCTCAGAGTAGGTGCGGATTTCAGACTGAAATGTATGGGCTGTGGCCACCAGATCATGGTTCCAAGGAAAAATGTGGAAAAGAATATCAGAGGAATCAGGTGAACTTATTTTGCACTTGCATTATTTGCAATATTGTGATAACATACCATTCTGTGATAAATTCCTTGCTACGCTAATGTAAAGTGTAGCCAGAGACCAAAAGGAGGTAACAATAGCATGAACAAATACGAATTAGCCGTTGTTGTTAGTGCAAAGATCGAAGACGATGCCAGAACAGCAGTCATCGAGAAGGTTAAGAAGACTATCGAGAAGCATGGTGGTCAGATTACTAACGTAGATGATTGGGGTAAGAAGAAGCTCGCTTATGAGATCGAGAAAATGACAGAAGGCTTCTATTACTTCATCCAGTTCGATGCTGAGGGTACAACACCTGCAGAGATCGAGTCACGTATGCGTATTATGGATGGCGTCATCAGATATTTATGCGTTAAGAACGAGGCTTAAATAGAAGAGGACGAAAATATGAACAAAGTTATACTTATGGGACGTCTTACAAAAGACCCCGACGTTAGATACTCACAGGGAGAGACAGCTAGCTGCGTAGCAAGATATACACTCGCAGTTGACAGAAGATTCGCCAGAAGAGACAGCCAGGATGCTCAGACAGCTGACTTCATTCAGATTGTTGCATTTGGCAAGAGTGGTGAATTTGCTGAGAAGTACTTTAGAAAAGGCACCAAAGTTATCGTAACGGGACGTATCCAGACTGGTAGTTATACCAACAAGGATGGCGTTAAAGTATACACAACTGATGTAGTTGCGGAGGATCAGGAATTTGCTGAATCCAAGAATGCATCTGCTGGCAACAGTGGAAACTTCAGCGGACCAGCACCTAGTAATGAACCTGCACCTTCAGCAGCTGGGGATGGCTTCATGAACATTCCTGACGGAATTGACGAGGAGCTTCCTTTTAACTAATTTAGGAGGTAAATTACAATGGCTTTTACTAAGTCTGATAAGTCCGATGCTCCTATGAGGAGAAAGGGCGGAATGCACAGAAGAAAGAAAGTTTGCGTTTTCTGTGGCAAGGATAATGTAATTGATTACAAGGATACAGCTAAGCTCAAGAAGTTCGTTTCTGAGAGCGGCAAGATTCTTCCTAGAAGAATCACAGGTAACTGTGCTAAGCACCAGAGAGAGCTTACATCAGCTATCAAGAGAGCAAGACATCTTGCACTTATGCCATACGTAGCTGAGTAATTGGCAGGAAAATCAAGGGTTTGAGGTAATTGAGTCGGAAAAAGACCTATGAATGACCCATTTTTCGTGGGGAATAGGCACTGATAATTACCGATAATTACTTTATTTTTTAGAATAATAAGCTTTTTAAAGGCACTTTTTAGAAGAGATTCTAAGAAGTGTCTTTTTTAATTCCTTCCTATAACCTGAGTTAATCGTCAAAAAAATTATAGGAGGAACTAAAAATGGCAAAAATCATCGCAATCGCAAATCAAAAAGGCGGAGTTGGTAAAACTACAACCGCTGTCAATCTCGGAACTGGTCTTGCATCAGAAGGAAAGAAAGTACTTCTGATAGATGGAGATCCCCAGGCATCACTTTCCATAAGTCTTGGATATGATGAGCCTGACAAGCTGGAAGTATCTCTGGTAGATATTCTTTCTAATGTCGTAAATGAGGAAGAAATCCCTGAGAATTATGCAGTTTTGAATGTTAGGGAGAATGTAGACCTTATTCCATCCAACATTGAGCTTTCTGCAGTGGAAATATCTCTTGTAAATACCATGAGCAGAGAGCTGGTTCTTAAATCTTATATTGATTCCATTAAAGACAGATATGATTTCATCATTATCGACTGTATGCCTTCTCTTGGAGTAATGACAGTAAATGCACTAGCATGTGCTGATACGGTACTTATTCCCGTCCAGGCGGCTTACTTACCGGTAAAAGGATTACAACAGCTTATTAAGACAATCTACACCGTAAAAAGGCGTTTAAATGCGAAATTAGAGATAGAAGGTATTCTCCTTACTATGGTGGATAACAGAACTAATTATGCAAAGGATATAGCCATGGAAGTAAATGATGTATATGGCAGGAGCATTCCGGTATTTCCTATTGAGATTCCGTTGTCTGTAAGAGCTGCTGAGATTAGTTCTGTAGCCAAGAGTATTTTTGAATATGATCCAAAGGGTAAGGCTGCATTTGCATACCTTTCACTGACAAAGGAGGTGCTTGCTCATGGCTGTTAAGAGAGAAAAGGTTCATTTTGCATCGATTGATGAGCTTTTAGGAGCTCCTGCATTGACAGGTGAAGGTACAGAGGAAATCAAACTGGAAGATATCCATTCATTCAAGAATCATCCTTTTAAGGTAGTTGATGATGAGAAAATGGAAGACTTGGTTACAAGTATTACTGTAAATGGCATTCTTACACCGGTTCTTCTTAGACCAGATGGTAATGGCAAATATGAAACAATTTCAGGGCATAGAAGAATCCATGCTGCTTGTGTGGCAGGGCTAGAGGTTGTTCCTGCAGTAGTAAGGGAAATGAACGATGATGAAGCAGTAATCGCAATGGTGGATTCCAACGTTCAAAGGGAAGAAATATTGCCAAGTGAACGAGCATGGTCACTAAAAATGAAAATGGATGCCATGAAGAGGCAAGGAAGTAGAGATTCAACTACCTCCAACCAAAATGGTTGGAAGTCAGAAACGGCTGCTGTCATAGGTGAAGAATTAGGAATGGGTTCAAGCCAGGTGAGAAGATATGTGCATTTAACGGAACTGATACCGGAGTTCTTGGATTTATTAGATCAGAAGAAGATAGGTTTCGTTATGGCGGTTGATATTTCATATTTCGACAAGGAACTTCAAGGATGGCTACATGACTATTACAAAGAAGTTGGTTTTCTAAGACCTAATCAGATAGCTGCCCTCAAGGATACCGGTGCTGTTGAGAATATGACCGAGTACATCATGAAGAACACATTAAATGCAGCGTTACCCCAAGCAGATAACAAGTCTCGTAAGGTTACACTGTCGGAGAAGAAGCTGGATAAATACTTTCCATCACACTACAGTGCCAAGCAACGTGAAATGGTTATCATTAGCCTGCTTGAAAAGTGGCAGGAGGAGAATAAGTAGAAGTTTGCTGAATAAACTTCTGAAAAATTTAGTTGGAGGACAATTCCGTGGGAAAAAAGTTAGATTTGAATTATTTTACCGGTCAGGAGGCGGACCAGTTTAATTTCATCAAGATACCAAAGCCTTTGTTGTATGATCCAATATATGCTGATTTAAAGATTGCTGAGATAATCACTTACTCTCGAATGTTGGATAGGATGAACCTATCTATCAAGAATGGGTGGTTTGATGAACTTGGAAGAGCTTATATATTCTGCTCGCTTACTGATGTAAGAGAGTTTGCTGGATGCGGTAAGAATAAGGCCGTAGATATATTAAAAGCGCTTGAAGAGATTGGGCTAATTGAAAAAGTTAAGGGCGCTCCGGGCACAGGAATGAGGATATATGTTAAAAACTTCATTCCCAAGAATAATCAAGGGTTTGCTAATCAAACTTTTGGCACAGTAGAAGTAAAATCTGATGCTGAGGATAGCAATGTTGATAGCTCTACAGAAGTTTGTTTTTCAAACTCCGAGAATCCCGAAAATCAAACTTCTATGAGTCCCGAAAACAAACTTTCAGGAGTTTGGAAATCAAACCCAAATAATAATAAATATATTAATACTAACCCTAGTAATACTAAATCTATTCGTATCATACCTTCAAGTGAATACTTAGAGAGACAGAAACGCAAACAGGAATCTGAGATGAGATCAGATGAGATGGGATATGCAGAGCTTATTCGTGAGAATATTGAGCTGGATGCACTTCTCGTAGATTTTCCTCACGACAAGGAGTTTATCATGGGAGTGTATGATCTGATTCTTGAGACAGTACTTTGCAAGAGCGAGGATATTGTTGTGGCCAGCAATAAGTACTCGACAAACTTTGTCAAAGCTAAGCTCTTAAAACTCAATAAGTTCCATATCGAGTATGTAATGGACAGTTGGCACAAGAATACAGAGATGCCAAGGAATGTGAAGAAATATCTACTTGCAACATTGTTCAATGCCCCAAGTACAGCAGATGCCTATATTAGAGCAGAGGTCAATCATGATATGGCAAGCCCTGAGTGGGGAATAGCAAATACAGATTGACAAGTACGCAATGCGTTTATTATAATGAAGTTGAACAAAAGTACGCAATGCGTTAGTGAAGGAGACGGCTTATGAGGGATGATTACACACTTGAGATTGAAGGAATGAATCTCAATATTGAATATGACAGAGCAAAAGACGAGAAAGAGCCAACCGGCAAGAGACTTACGGCTTATGCAATCAAAGCAGTTCGCGAGCAATCTGGCATGAATCGTAAGGATTTTGCAGAGTGGCTTGGAATCCCTTATAGAACCATTTCTGATTGGGAGCATGGCGAGAGACAGATGCCAGATTATGTTCTTAGACTTATTGCTTATAAAGTGCGCATGGAGTTCATAGAGAAGAGGGGTGATTAGTATGCTGGCACTTAAATTACTACTAAGATTGATACTGTTTCCTGTATGGTTGATTTTGACATTCCTTACAGTTTTCACATCATTGATCTCAAAGGTTGGAAACCTTGTAATGGGACTTTTCTACTTATACATTTTGATTGTAGCCTGCATCATTATCGCAGAGCACGCATGGCTGCAGCTGGCTATAGTGATGGGAATATCCTTCGCGGTATTCCTGGTTCACTTCGGAGCACTCGCAGCATTTGAATTATTTGCATCAGCAAAGGATAAGTTACTTGATGTTATTGTTTAATGAATATGCCCACGGAATTGCCTTGTAGTGGTGACAAATACCGCTACAGGGCTTTTTTAATGATTAAGTTTCTTATAGAATATAGAAAGATATAATTTGAATATAAACGGCTAAGGGGTACATGATGGTGAAACCAATTACAAAGGAAGAAATTGTAAATGCACTGTATTCTGTTGGTTTGGCGAAAGGCCATACTGTGATGGTTCATACAGCATTATCTAAAATGGGCTATGTCTGTGGTGGTGCGCAGACCGTTATTGAGGCATTGATTAAAGTGGTTGGAGAAGACGGTACGATCATGATGCCAGCACAATCCTGGAAGAATCTAGATCCTGAAGATGGTGTTCACTGGACCGTTTCGGAAGAATACTGGCAGATAATCCGCGATAACTGGCCGGCTTATGATAAGAGAATTACGCCAACAAATACCATGGGAGCTGTAGCTGAAGCGTTCCGTCAATGGCCAGGAACCCTGCGAAGCGACCATCCGGCAAGATCCGTTGCGGCATGGGGCAAACACGCAGAATATCTTGTTAATGATCATGACCTTTCCAATGTTTTCGGAGAGGGCTCTCCAATAGGAAAACTGTATGAACTGAATGGAGAGGTTTTGCTT
The DNA here is from genome assembly GCF_900102515.1 of Butyrivibrio sp. INlla14. Classification (GTDB taxonomy): domain Bacteria; phylum Bacillota; class Clostridia; order Lachnospirales; family Lachnospiraceae; genus Butyrivibrio. The sequence goes on along the minus strand of NZ_FMVS01000018.1, from coordinate 79,033 downwards.
ATCGGTGTTGGTTATGATAAAAATACGTCTTTGCATCTTGCAGATGTCCGCGCTGATTATCCCGGCAAGCATAATTGCATAGAGCATAGTGCGATCATGGAAAGCGGTAAGCGCGTATGGAAAGAGTACGAGACGCTTTTTGTTGATGGTGAGGATTTTGACCGGATAGGAGAAGCTTTTGAACAGAGCAATGCTGTTAACAAAGCCATGATTGGAAATGCCGAACTACGCTTAATGAATCAAAAAAGACTTGTGGATTTTGCTGTTGACTGGATTCAGAAATATAGAAGAGGATGAAATGGACAAGATTGTCAGAGTAAACAGTGACGAATATGAGATTGTAAGGCTATTGGGGCACGGAAAGGGTGGATACTCCTATCTTGCGTTATCAAATGGCAAAGAGGTCGTATTAAAGCAAATCCACCATGAACCGTGTGAGTACTATGCATTTGGCAACAAGATCGAAGCGGAAAAAAACGATTATAGAAGGTTGAAAGATGCAGGAATAAGAATTCCGCTTATGCTTTCCATTGATGAAGATTCCGAGAGGATTGTTAAAGAATACATCGAGGGTCCAACCATTTTCGATATGGTACGCGACGAAATATCGGTCGAGCCCTATATTACGCAGGTGCGTGAAATGGCGGATGCCGCAAAGAAAGCAGGCCTAAATATAGATTATTTTCCGACCAACTTTGTTGTTAAAGATAACCTTATTTACTATGTAGACTATGAATGCAATCAATATATGGATGAATGGAATTTTGAAAACTGGGGCATTAAATATTGGTCTAAAACACCTGAGTTTATACAGTATGTGAAAGAACATGAGTAGAGTTTGCCTTTTGATTTAACTGTATATAAACAGATTGAAACAGCTAGATGAGATAACGGAGATGTTATGAAAGTATTAGTTGTATATTGTCATCCAAGCAAAAACAGTTTTACACATACGATAAAGGAATCCTTTATACGAGGGCTCGAGGATGCAGGCCACTCTTATGAGGTCTCTGATTTGTATGCACAGGGATTTAATCCAGTCATGTCAGAAAGTGAATACATTAGAGAAGGATTTTATCGATTAGAGGATCCTGTAGAGAAAGACATTCTTAATGAGCAGGCAAAGATTAATTCGGCCGACATTGTTGTATTTATTTATCCTGATTTTTGGACGGCTTCTCCGGCTATGCTTGAGGGATGGTTCCAGAGGGTATGGACATATGGTTTTGCCTATGGAGATAAAATTTCGATGAAAACTTTGGAAAAAGCCATGTTTCTTATTACAATGGGAGGCTCATTAAAGGATGATATCAGGGTGCAACAACTTGAAGCTATGAAGACTGTTATGGTTGGTGACCGAATTCGTAACAGGGCAAAGAAATGCGAAGTATATGCTTTTGACGAAATGACCAGAGGCTATGGTAATGATATAAATAGGCAAGAAAGAATCGAAACATTTTCGCAAAGGGCATATGATTTGGCGAAAGGATTAAGATAATAACTTTTTATATTATGCGATAAGGAAAGGGGATTGAAATATGGAATTATTTGAGGCGATAAATCAAAGAAAAACAATTCGTGACTTTGAAAACGAAGTAATCTCAAAAGAAATTCTTGAAAAAATTATCTCCGCAGGGCTAAAAGCACCGACGAATGATCATATGCGGGATTGGCAATTTGTAGTGGTAACAGATAAGGATGTTGCAGTCAGGCTTGCTTAATGAATATGCCCACGTAATTGCCATGTAGTTGTTTATAACGGCTATGTGGCTTTTTTATATTATAAATTAGTTGACAAATACAACTAATGATTTTATCATTTAAATCCATAGGAGGACATTCGATGGATAAGGTAAAACTATTTCGAGAAAGTACCAGAGAATTAGAACGTAATCTTGAGAAGCTAAACAGTTCTGATTGCTGTCAATGTAACGTCAATACATCTCAATGCTTTCTGGTTGTTGAGATAGGCAGAAAACCCGGAATATGTGTAAAGGAACTTGCTGAACTTCTTAAGATGGATAAAAGTGCTGTAAGCCGATCTGTAGAAGAACTTGTCCAAAAAGGATATGTTTTGCGAGAATCTTCAAAAAGGGACCGTAGGTGTGTAGTGCTTAATCTGACTGATGAAGGAATGGCAAGATTCAATGCAATAGAAAAAGATATGAATTTGAAGTTTGAGAGAGTTTTTTCAATGATTCCAAAGGAAAAACAGAGTCAGGTTTTAGAGGCATTAAATATCTATAATGATGCGATAAAAAAATCGGAGGTGGAATGCTGTGATTAGAGAAATGAGAGATGAAGACTGGGGGACAGTATCAGAGATTTACAAGCAGGGGTTAGAAGAGGGAACATCAACCTTTAATACAGAGTGTCCTAGTTTTACTGAGTGGAATGAAGGGCACGTAAAGAATTGCAGGTTTGTTTTTGAGGAAGAAGGGAAGGTTGTAGGCTGGATAGCGCTAAGTCCTTCTTCAAGTAGGTGCGCATATAAAGGCTGCGTTGAAATGAGTGTATATGTAGACAGAAACTATAGAGGGCATGGGATAGGAACAGCTTTGGTAAATACGATTATCCGGGAAGCTGAGAAAGATGGATATTGGAGCATATATTCTGCAATATTCTCAATTAACAAAGCGAGTATAGCCCTACATAAAAAGTGCGGATTCAGGGAGATTGGCTATAGGGAAAGAATAGCTAAGGATCGATTTGGAAAATGGCAGAACACAACTCTTATGGAGTACAGAGCTTCATAATTAGTTTATAGGAGAAACTACTTATGACTATTGAAGAAAAAGCAAACAGGATTATTGAAGATATACGTAATGAAAAAGGCGTAAATCCTATCAAGATGTTTAAGTCAATGGCAAAAAAAGAGTATATAAGCATACATGGGCCAGAGCATCATATATTAGATGGGGCATGTCTTTTAATGGCTTATCATAATGCAGGTGGCAAAATAGATATAGACTCTGCTTTGGAGAAGCTTTTGAAAGAAGGACTCCGGATGCCGGGAGCAATGTGCGGACTGTGGGGAATATGCGGAGCGATAACATCTATAGGAGCAGCCCTTTCTATCATTGATGGTACAGGACCACTTTCTGAGGATGGCACATGGGGAGATCACATGGCATTTACATCAAGCGCCATAGGAGAGCTTGGCAAGATAAATGGCCCAAGATGTTGTAAAAGAGATGCTATGATTGCGTTCAAGCATGGAATAGAGTACGTAAGACAGCACTACGGGGCGCAGATCGAATATGAGAAGCAACACTGTGAGTTCTCATCGCAGAACCAGCAGTGTATCAAAGAAAGATGCCCGTTCTTTGGATAATGGAAAGGTTTTGGTTTCGGACGATTTAGAAATTATGGAACTTTGAATTTCAGTATATATGACAATAGAGAGGTTGATATGAATTTTCTATTTGTAGCACTTGGTGGTGCCTTGGGTGCAGTAGCGCGATATGCAATAAGTCTGATTCCTGTTAAGACTTATTTTCCGATATTAACTCTGATTACAAATATCCTCGGTGCCATACTAATTGGATTCGTTGTTGGAATTACCAGTAACCGAGAAAGTGTATCTGATAATACCATTCTTTTCTGGAAGACAGGGGTGTGTGGAGGTTTTACCACATTCTCTACATTTTCCCTTGAAGCTTTTAATTTGTTTGAGAAGAAACAATATATGAATGGCGGATTATATGTGGCACTGAGTTGTTGTTGCTGCATATTTGGAATTCTATGCGGAAAGAAACTTGCGACGATAATAAAACTTTGAATTTCAGTAAAACTTACAATGGAGTGTTACATAATGAAGCTTAATGATATTGAACTCGTTGATAATATTCTTAAACCTGAAGATTTTGTGAGGCTTAGAAATGCTACAGCATTTGCTGATATTCCTATAGAACACGCAAGAAAGGCACTCAAGAATGGCCTTATAAATGTCTCTGCTTTGAAAAACGGTGAACTAATAGGAATGGGCAGACTTGTTGGCGATGGTGCGATGTATTGGTATCTGCAGGAAATACTGGTTTTGCCTGAATATCAGGGCATGGGTATAGGGACCATGATTGTCAATCACCTTGTAGACTATGCTGTGAAGAATTCTTCTACAGGGAAATTCACTACTATAGGCGGAGTTTCTGCCAAGGGAAAAGAAGGTTTTTATCAGAAACTTGGTTTCGAAGTAATACCAAATGGCATTAGAAAAATGATAGAGATATAGGATTATCTTCCAGTTAAGATAAGCAAATCGGAATTTGAAGGGATAAAATATGTTTTTTGGTGTAGAAGATTTAAAGACAGATGAGATATTTTTAAAACTAACTAAAACATGTGAGGAACAACCTGAGAAGAGGTGGCTCCCAGCTTATTATTTGGATATTTGTTTAGTGGATGGAACTACGATTGGAAATTGCGATTTAAGGATAGGACACAATGACAAAACATATATTGGCGGCAACATCGGCTATGAAATTGATGAACCTTATCGCGGACACCATTATGCCGCAAAGGCATGTAAACTTCTGTTTCAACAGGCGAAGAAACATGGCTTGGATTATTTGATTATTACTTGTGATCCGGCTAATGTAGCTTCTTACAAAACATGCGAGTATGCAGGCGGTATATTTATTGAGACAGCAAATATTCCAGAAGACAATGAAATGTATGCTGAGGGTAAACGAAAAGTAAAAATCTATAGGTTTGATATATAAATCGCAATTGAACAAAATCACTGCACACAGCCTAGGCAGGCCATCGCGCAGCGATTTTGTTCAATTCCAGCTTGCGGAGGCAATGATGATAATTCCTGTAAACGAACAGAATATAATGGATGCGGCAATTATTCATTCCATATCCTGGAGAGAATCACACAGAGATTTTTGCACTCCGGAATTCATAGAGATCCATTCACCCGAACGACAGCTAAGGTATATACGCGATAAGATGGATAAAGGAACCAGGTTCTTTATGCTTGTGGATGAAGCTCCTGTGGGTGTCGTTTCGGTGACAGAAAACCTGATCGAGGATCTTTATGTCCTTCCGGAAAAACAGAATATGGGATATGGAACGGAATTGCTGCAGTTTGCAGTCGGTCAATGTCCGGATACTCCTTCGTTATGGATCCTTGAGAACAATGTTAACGCGGAAAGGCTATATCGCCGTATGGGCTTCACGAAAACCGGAAGGATCAACGCGATTACAGATGAACTCGCAGAGATCGAGATGGCATTGGAACAGACAGATTCCTGTTTGTTGGGATGAGCATTATATCCGAAGATAATGGTTATACATCGTTATCCGTGCGTTATGTTTTGTTATCCTCACGTTATGGATTGTGAATTTCAAAGGGGAAAAACCTGTGATATTGTTATAATGTACCAAAGAATATGAGTGATGCATCGCTTGCAGGTACATCTCTTTTGCAAAAGAATACGAAGAACTAAGAAACGTCAGCTTGGGCTTAGAGCCTTCGGCTGGCGTTTTTTGCGTCCAAAAACAATCTAAAGAAAAGAGGATGAAAAATGAATTTTGAAACTTTTAAGGAAGAGCTTGCGAATAGCGTGAAGGAGCAGCTTGATAGGAACGGAGGCAACTACACTGTTGAAATCAACAAGGTTGATAAGGCAAATGAGACCTATGATGCTCTCACAGTTAAGCCTGAGACCAGCAATATCGGTGTGAACCTTAATGCCGGTAAGCTCTTTGAAGAGTATGAGAATGGAAAGGACTTTGATCTCATTGCCAAGCAGGCTGCAAATGCTGCAGAGAATGCAATTACAAACAGACCGGATTTCAATCTTGATGCAATCAGCGACTATGAGCAGATGAAGCAGAAGCTTTCCATGGAGGTTGTGTCTGCTGAGAGAAATGCAGAGTTCCTTGAGAATGTTCCTCATAAGAATATGGAGGATATGGCAATTGTTTACCGCCTTGTCCTTGATTCCTCAGACGAGGGCAGAAGCTCAATTCTTGTGACAAACAAGATGCTTGAGACTTATGGAATTACTGCAGAGCAGCTTCATGCTGATGCAATGGCTATTGCTCCTGAGGTAAGACCTGCGGTTATTCAGGGCATGAGTGAACAATTCAGTTTCAGGACATCAATTATCAGCTTGCACAGCAGGAGGATAAAACAGAGATTTTTGAGGAGTGGTGCAGTTTTCTTAACTTCTTTGACAGCTCAGTACACTTCGAGCTTTCTTTCATGAATCTGGCTACGGATGCCACAGACTTTGAGAGAAAGATTGCGATTCCTCATCAGAAGGATGGCTTCAATGATGTGAGAGATGAGTATTCTACAGTGCTCTTGAAGCAGATGGAGGCTGGAAACAATGGTCTTACCAAGACCAAGTACATAACCTTTGGAATCCATGCAGACTCTATGAAGTCAGCAAAGCCAAGACTCATTCATATTGAGATGGATCTGCTCAATAACTTCAAAAGACTTGGAGTTGTGGCAGAGACACTTGATGGATACCAGAGACTTGCGCTGATGCACAGACAGCTTCATATGGGCGATAAGGCAAGATTCCATTTTGATTGGAAATATCTTGTTGGCAGCGGCTTATCTGTTAAAGATTTCATTGCACCTAGCGGATTTGAGTTTCCTACAGGCAGATACTTCAAGATTGGAGATCTTTTCTGTGCTATGAGCTTTTTATCAATAGATGCATCAGATATCAGCGACAGAATGCTTGCAGACTTCCTTGGTATGGAGTCTACACAGATTGTTACCATGCACATTCAGTCAGTAGATCAGAATGAAGCTATCAAGACAATCAAGCACACTATCACTGAGCTTGACCGTTCCAAGATTGAGGAACAGAAGAAGGCAGTAAGAGCCGGGTACGATATGGAAATCATTCCTTCAGACCTTGCTACTTATGGCAGGGATGCCAAGGCTCTGTTAAAAGAGCTGCAGACGCAGAATGAGAGAATGTTTCTTTTGACATTCATGGTTCTTAATACAGGACGCTCAATGCAGGAGCTTGAAAACAATATCTTTCAGGCATCTTCCATTGCACAGAAGCACAACTGTAATCTTATCAGATTAGATTTTCAGCAGGAGCAGGGACTTGTGAGTACATTACCGCTTGCTTATAACGAGGTAGATATTCAGCGAGGCATGACAACTTCAAGCACAGCAATCTTTGTTCCATTTACTACGCAGGAGTTATTCCAGGATCACAGAGGAGCTCTTTATTATGGGCTTAACGCACTATCTAATAACCTAATCATGGTGGATAGAAAGCTTTTAAAGAATCCTAATGGACTTATTCTTGGAACACCTGGCTCTGGTAAATCATTTTCAGCCAAAAGAGAAATAGCAAACCTATTTCTTGTAACAGACGATGACATCATTATCAGCGATCCGGAGTCAGAATAAGCTGACCAGCGGCTCGCAGACGAGTAGGAAGACTGACCGTCTTCTACTCGATTTCATTTAATACGAGAAAATGCTTCACTATGGATGTGGTTGGCGTGATTATGATATAATTATTTGACTTTTTAGTTATATAGAGAGGGTGAGGACGGTAAATGAAAGATTTATATATTATTGGTGCAGGTGGATTTGGCAAAGAAGTAGCATGGCTTGTAGAGAGAATCAATAAGGTAAATCCAACATGGAGTATAGTTGGATATGTTGATGACAATGAATCATTGTGGAACAAGAAAATATATGACTATCCTGTGTTGGGAGGAATAAGTTATTTAGAAAAATGCAAGGATTCTTACGTTGTTTGCGCCATTGGAAATGCAGATACTAAACATGCAATAATACAAAAGTTGAGAAAGTATGCTTTGCAATATGCAACTTTGATAGATCCGTCAGTTATAATGTCCAGAAACGTAAAGATTGGGGAAGGCACTATAATCTGTGCTGGGACAATAATTTCTGTCGATGTGACCATAGGAAATCATGTAAGTATAGATTGGGATTGCACAATAGGGCATGATGATGTGATTTCTGACTTTGTAACAGCATATCCAAGCGTTAATATATCAGGTTGTTGCAATATTGAAGAGCGCGTGGAATTAGGTACAGGCATGAGAATAATTCAGGGGCTGAGCATCAAGGAGGCAGTCATAGTTGGAGCAGGCGCGTGTGTTGTTAAAAATATAGAAGAATCTGGAGTGTACGTTGGCGTCCCGGCGAAAAAAATAAAATAAGTGATCTAGACACTTGAAAAAATAGTTAGCAGATGCTAACATTGTGTTCGAGGCATAATGATAACTATTTTCACGAGGTTTTTTACATTATGATAAATGCTTTTATAATTATTTTTTTAGTGATCATTTTGTTTTTTGCATTAAGGGGCTCTATAAAGCATCTTTTAGGTCAGGGTAGTTGCTGTGGCGGTGGAAATTCTATAGTTAAGGAAGCTGATAAAAAGCTGAATGGGCCAATAATTAAAACCAAGATTTTTAAGATTGATGGTATGCACTGTGAGAACTGTACAAACAGGGTTAAACGTGCCATCAACAGGATAGATGGAGTATCTGCTAAACTGAGCCTTAGGAAGAAACAGGCAGTAGTCCAGTACGAAAAAGAAGTAGCAGACGAAGTTCTAACTTCAGAAATAGAAGGGCTTGGATATAAGGTAATTGAAATCAAATGATATCTGCATAATTGTATAAAAATGCAACAGATTAACGACCCGCTTCTAGCGGGTTTTCTCTGAGAAATGTGTTAGCAGTCGCTAACAAAATAACGAGAACTAGTTAATTTCAGAAGGGAAACGCGATGAGTAACGAACAGATTATTGATGCACTTAGGAAAGAGGGAATGAGAATAACGAAGCAAAGAAAGATAGTTGCTGACATTATTGCAGAAAATGATGGTGCCTCGTGCAAAGATATATGCTGTATGGTAAGAAAAAGCGATGAATCAATAGGAACAGCTACTGTTTATAGAATGATAAAGGTACTGGAAGATATCGGGGTAGTCGAGCGGATTGATATGATAAAACTCCATTAAATAATTTCTAAAAAAACTTTTTATATGAATGCATCATTTTACGAATAACGGTTGTATAAATATTAGGAACGATGTAAAATGAAGTAGCTTTTTTGTAGAAAAAAGCGAGAAAAAAGTTTTATTAGGAGGAAACTATGGGGTTTTTAGATGATTTCGGTAAGAAGATTTCTTCAGCCAGCCAGGAAGCTATTGCAAAGGGAAAGGACCTTGCAGATATAGCTAAACTTAATTCAAACATTGCAGATGAGAAGAACAAGATCAATGCAGCTTATAAAGAGATTGGTAAGAAGTACTTTGAGTCTCATGCAGAAGATTTCGAGGAAGGATATGGAGAGCTTGTTGGAAATATCAAGGCTTCTCTTGAGAAGATTGCTACATTCGAGCAGCAGATCGTAGAGATCAAGGGCGTAACAAAGTGCCCTAGCTGTGGAGCAGAGGTTCCTAAGGGAGCAGCATTCTGTACATCATGTGGAACAGCAATCCCTCAGCCAGAAGTTCAGGCTGCACCAGTTCAGGAAGAGGCTACAAAGACTTGCCCTACATGCGGCACAGTTCTTAAGGCTGGTGACATGTTCTGCATCAACTGCGGTACTAAGCTTGAGGAGGTACAGCAGTAATGGAAAAGACTCGTCTTGGCGTATCAGTAGCTGTATTTGGCGCATTTATTTATGCAGCAGCATTATTCGGAGGATATACAGCATCAACTATTCTTGTAGGTTATGTACTTCTTATGGAGTCTAACGAATGGCTCAAGAAGACAGCTGTGAAGGCACTTGCTACACTTGCTTTCTTTAGCTTCTTATCACTTCTTGTAGGCCTTATTCCAGATGCGTTTGGTGTTATTTCTTCACTTCTCCGTACATTTGGATTGACAGTAAGCTTCAGCTTTATTACAGACATCTTTAATGTATTATCAAGAGTTGTAAGCCTTCTTGAGGATCTTGTATTTGCAGGTCTTATCTTCAAGTCACTTAACCAGGGAACAATCAAGATTCCTGTTGTTGATGGCATTGTTGAGAAGTACATGTAATTATTTTAAATCTTATAAACCAGTCACTTTGTGGCTGGTTTTTTTTCTGGAGAGTAGTATGCAAAAAAGAAGTACAATATTGTTAGGACTTATCATAACAGGAATTCTTGCTATAGCAGGCTGTGGAAAAGGTAAGTCCCAGGAAGTGGTAGTATATACCGCAGTTGATGAAGTGTTTAGCGAAAAAATAATTAACGAGTTTGAAGAAGAAACCGGAATCAAGGTTAATGTGGTATATGATACTGAGGCCAACAAAACAACTGGCCTTGTAAACAGAATCATTGCTGAAAAGGACAACCCTGTATGTGATGTCTTTTGGAACAATGAATTTATTCAGACCATAAAGCTTGAGGAAGAAGGCGCTTTACAGCCTTATAAATCACCATCAGCAGAGGATATTCCAGATTATTACAAGGCTTCAGATAACTGCTGGACAGCATTTGGAGGAAGAGCCAGAGTTCTTTTGGTAAATAATGATCTTTTGGCAAAAGAGAATTTTCCAACTTCTGTAAGTGATTTTGTAAGCGGTAAGTATACAGGTGATCAGTTGGCAATTGCATATCCTATGTTTGGAACCACTAAGACTATGGCAGCTGCTTTTTATGCTCAGTGGGGACCAGAAAAGGGAAAAGAATATTTTCAGACAGTAGTGGATCTTGGTGTTAATGTTGTTGATGGTAATTCTGTGACAAAGGATATGGCTGCCAGTGGACAGGTTGCCATAGGATTTACTGATTCTGATGATGCTCGTGAAGCAATAGAGGATGGAGCCAACGTAACAATGGTTTATCCTGACCAGGGTGAAGACCAAATGGGAACACTCCTTACTCCAAGCACTGTGGCAATGATAAAGGGAGCTCCTAATGAGGACAATGCCAAGTTATTTATAGATTTTGTTTTGAGGGAGAGTACTGAGAGAGAACTTGTAGCAGATGGTTTTTTTGATGTGTCCATACGAGATGCAGGCAAGGGCGGAATAAAAGGAATGACTATAAGCCTTGAAAAGATATATGAGTTCATGGATGAGTCTGCAAAGGATATGGAAGAGTTATTTTCAGTAGCACACTAAAATGCAGAATAACAATAAAAGAAAAATGCTATCGATTGGGGCAGTGTTCTATGTGCTTATCACATTGATGCCCCTTTGCGGAGCATTGCTGCAGCACCACGGAAAACTAAATATTTCGTTTGGTATCAGGCAGGCATTTCTGCTAGGAAACAGTATTAAACTTGCTTTCCTAGTGGTTATGCTTGATTTGCTACTTGGCTTTTTCTGTGCGCTATTTATTTTCAGCTTAGGCAAAAGACAGATATGGCAGAAGTATTATCTAGTAGCAATGATGCCAATTCCATATTATATCTATGCTCTGAGCTGGATGTATATCATAAGAGCATTATCTTTAATTTGGCCTGATCTGGTCAGATTCTCCATTAAAGGAATAGGAGCCTGCGTGTTTGTTGAGACGTTGGCTTTTTTACCAGTTACGGCACTATTTATACTGGTTGGAATTGAAAACATTAACGAAGACATTTTGAGGATTGCAGGAGTTTACGGCAGTGATAACAGGGCAGTCTTTAGAATAATTATGCCATCTGCATGGCCCTATGGGCTATCCGCAGCAGGTCTTATCGCGATAATGTCGATGACTGAGTTCTCAGTTCCTTCTATGTTTCAGTACAACACCTATGCACTTGATATTTTTTCGGTGTATAGTAGAACAGGAAGCGCGCTGACAGCCTACATTCAATGCGTTCCACTGTTATTTATTCTTATTATCCCTATGATTTGGGTGTTTAAGGGGCTTAGAAACTTTAGCATAAAAAGAACTTGCAGGCCAAGCTACAGATTAAGATTATCCGGACCAGTTAAGGGACTTTGCATGGCTGCTTTTTTGATATCAATGATACAGATATTATTTCCTTTGATAGTGTTTGTATTTACTGCAGGTGGATACAGGCAAATAGTAGAATCATGGATCATGATAGCGGATGAACTCGAGAATTCTTTTGTGACAGCCTTCGTTAGCGGATTAATATGTCTTGCGCTGGCAATGATCATGGCTGCTTTTTTAAGACGAAATATTAAGAAAACTCCCTATATTATTATATACGCCATGGTAGTTCCCGGGGCGATTCAGGCAATGGGGCTTCTTAAGATGAATAATTGGCTGGGGCTTGTTTTTATGGAAAGGACAATTCTCCTGACTGCAGTTGGTTGTGCTCTCAGAGCAGCGCCTTTTGCAATTATTATTCTCTTGATTGCAAAGCTCCGTACAGACTATAAGCCCATTGAAATGGCAAATATTTATGCTGTGGATCCTATTGACGCATTAAAGATAAAGATAAGAACCTTTATGCCATCCTATATGGTTTGCTTTGGAACGGCATTCTTTTTGACGTTTGCGGAGGAGAGCATTCCGCTTATCCTTATGGCACCGGGAAAAGAAACTATTACAGTCAAGATATACAACTATCTCCACTACGGAGCGTCAGAGTATGTGTCAGCTTTTTCTGTACTGGTGATTATCTTTGTGTTTGGAATAGAGGGGGCTGTGGTTCTGCTAAGCAGAGCTATAAGAGGTATTAAACAGAAATGATCAGAGCTACTAAATTAACGAAATTTTATGATGAGCAGCAGATTTTTAAAGATATGTCTTTTGAAGTTGGAGAGAATACAGGACTATTCATTACAGGCCCCAGCGGATGTGGAAAGACTACTCTTCTCAGGATACTTGCAGGATTTGATACAGACTACTCCGGTCAGATCCTGATCGATGGGACAGAAATACAAAAAGAGTTAGAACCTAGAAACAGGAACATAGCTATAGTTTTCCAGGAACCTACCCTTTGGAATCATATGAGTGTTGAACAAAACCTTGCTTATGGGATGAAAAAAAAGAATATGCAAGAGCTTAAACTGCTAGCAGAAAAACTGCAGATTGCGGAATTACTCAAAAAATATCCTGAAGAGATTTCAGGAGGGCAGGCCAAGAGAGTATCGCTTGCGAGAGCTCTTTTATCCGGGAAAAAGAATCTGCTATTAGACGAGCCACTTTCTAACGTCGATCCAAAGACCAAAGAAATAATATTAGATTTTTTGAAACAGGAATATCTGGATAAGAAATGTGTGTTGTACATTACTCATGACAAGGATGAAATTGGAAGCCTTCCTTTTGAAGTGATGGAAATGAGAATATGAAACAAAAAGGTATCAGCATTTTTATAAATAGCATGTTTGCTGTGGCAATCGTAGTTATCCTGATCCTGGGCAGCAGGTTTAAGTCAGAGGACAAGAGTAAAGACGTTCAGAGCTATAATTTTCTTATTATGGAAAAAGATTCAGAAATATCCGCCTTGTACAGTGACGGTGAAAAAATCTATGTTGGAACCAATGAAGGTATCCACATATACGATGCTGCCAGCCTGGAACTTCTTGATACCATCGACAATATCAGAATGATCTATACCGCTAGCATTGTTTCAGATGGAGAAGGTGGAATATTTGTAGGTCATGAAGATGGTCTGACACATATTGATGCAGACTATAAACAGACCCATTTTAAAGCTCCGCAGATTCCTGAAGGGCGCGTTAACACAGTGGCAATGAGGGACAAAATCCTATACTGCGGAACCTACAATGGAGCAGCAGTCCTCACAAAGGAAAGTGGCCAGTGGACAGTTCAGAAAGTACTCGGTAAAAAAGATGGTCTCTACAGCGATAGCGTCAATGTAATATTGCCGGTGGAATCAGGCATTTTCTTTGGGTCATATCTGGATACTCAGGGCGGACTTACATATGTTGATAACGATGGAAATATAACCTATTACAATGCTGAAAATGGCCTTGTGCACCCCTATGTTACCTCAATGATAGAGGATAGCCTGGGCTATATCTGGGTTGGTACAGGTTATATGAGAGATGGAGGTCTTTTTAATCTAAAAAAAGAAGGAAATACCTATGTGATTGGTGATACTTATACAAAGGCAGATGGAATCCCAGGCGAAAAGGTGAGATTTCTTTTCATGGATGATGAGAGCTTTTGGATTACTACAGAGTATGACGGGGTTCTGGTAAAAAAACAGAATTCGTCAGAATGTATTTACTTGAATCAGAAAATGGGACTTTCTGATAATGAAATAAAGTGTATTATAAAAGTGAATGATTATTATCTTCTGGGCGGTAAATATGGACTAACAGTCATTCCAAAATCATTTTTTAACTGGTGAAAAAGATGAAACAGAAATTAGCTATTCTCAACGAAATATCATTAAACGACTATATACTTGTTTTCAAGTATTATATGAAGAATGCAAAGTGTGCGCATGTTACAGGCTTTGTAAACGCGCCGTTATTATATGCCAAGCCAACAGATGCTGAACTTGAGCAGCTTGTGAATGATGCCCAGAAACATGGGATGCTGATAAAAGATGGAAACAACACTACGATAAATGAAGTTGTTTTGACCTGTATTAATGCATGGGCTCACAGCCCAAGTGTGGTTGGAATCAAGAAGGCAAGCTTTTCCGATAAAAAAGCAATCTATTTTGCCAGAGTGGAAGGACTGTACCTTGCTACATTTCAGGATGCTTCCAAGGATAAGATCATACTTGCTGCCGATGATGATCTGGATGCACTGTATGACTATTTCCAAAGTGAAATTGAGAAAAAAGATATTGATAGAAGCTTCAAATTAAAGAATGTAAACAAATCATTTAAAGATAACGGAAGCGATGTTAGTCTAGAGGTTACTCCAGTTAATCGTATTTTCCTGCAAACTCTGGATAATGGAACTGGGCACAAATTGCCAGTAGACGAACTTATCCACGTTGGAAAAAAAGAGCTTGAGGAAATAAAGCTTGATGAAAATCAGAAGGTTTCAGGCCTTGAAAGAAAAGGCAGTTCAGAGCTAAAAAATGTCATCGAAAGTTATATTAACAGAAACCTTCCGGTAGGACCAAACAAGAAGATAAAGGCCGATGAGCCAGTAAATGAAAAGAATTCTGATCCTGAGTTCTACACAAGACTCAGCTTTATGAAGCTTACTCAAAGCGAGGCCTTTCCTAAGGGATTTCCAGGCTTTCTCAAGATGATGCTTGTAAACTTTATCAAGAGTTTTACAAACTGGAAGGAACTTATCAAGAAAATACTAGCAACAGTACTGATGACGGTGCTGACTCTTGTATGGAACCTTTTTGCGCTTTGCTATCTTAATGACACCTTTAATATAGACGATAGAGCTATTTTTGGAGATGCTACAGCTTATATTCTGGCTGGAGTTGCAGATACTACATGGATCAAAGGATTTCCACCCTTTTTAAAAACTGTTAATACAGTTACGATCACGGCTTTGTTGTATTTTCTTTTGGCGATTGCTGTAAAGTCATTGGCAAGAGATATAGTAACGGGAAAAGCCAAAAACAATACCAGGCACGTATTTTCTTTTGGAACTAATCTTAAAAACTATACTACAGCAGTCGATAAGAGCCTTGGCTTTTATATTTGGATGGGACTTGCTGTATCTGTGGTCCTTAACCTTTTGATATTCAACCCCTTTACAGTTCTGTTACTGGCGTTGATGATTCTCTTTTCCTGCATGAAGTGTGAGGATGGCGCGTTTACACCTTTCCTCATGATGTTTAATTCCTGCATCCGCTATAAGAGCGTTATGAGCGGTAAAGGGAAAATGCCACTTTTTGGAGATTACCAGCTAAAGCTGTTTGGAGTATCAGTAGGTCTTTTGCTGTGCTCAGTCCTCAATTGGGTATTATGGTTTGCTCTCGACTTTAATTTCTGGGTAAGACTTGCTATTTCCGCAGTTTTTCTTGTTTTTGCTTTGATGAAGCTCGGAATTATCAAAGTGGGTAAGCCGGCAGCAGCGTCATTCCTTATAGTTTCCTTAATTGCTATAGGTGCTTTCCTTGCAACCAAAGAAGCTTCACTTATAGCCCTTGCTGACGACGGCGGCTGGACAGAATCTGGTGGAACAATTGCCGGACTTATGCAGAATTATGGCTGGCCAACTATTTTTGGCTTTTCTCTTGTCCTGGCAGGAGCGGTAGCTGTTGGATGCCTGACTTTTGGGCTCGGTACAGCTGTGGTACTTGGAGCCTCTGCAATTACTTTTGGTACGGCGGCAAGTTTTGCTACATTTACAGAGACAGGAAGAAAAACAGCCTATGACTTTATCTGGGGCAAATATAGTAAATATGGCGGAGATTCAAAAATTGCTGAACTTCTGAGCTTAGGAGTCTCTTTGGTACCAGGTTTTGGAGATGCCTTTGGCGTTATTACAGGTATAAGAGACTGTTCCTATGACATCAAGGAAGGCGATTATATGTCTCTTGTTCTTGATTCCTTCGGACTTGCCCTTGATGTGCACGGATTATCCGGAGAAGTAGGAGATTTGCTTAAACATTCTGACGATGTTGTGGACCTTGTGTCAGAAACAGGCACACATTTGGATGATCTGGGACTTGCTGGTGGCAAAAATATAGATGATATTGTTTTGGGTGGCAACAGCAAAGTTGAAGAAATGATAGAAACAGCCGGAAGGCACATGGCAGACATGGCGGAAACGGGCAGCAAGCATATGGATGATCTTGCTGAAGTTGGCGGCAAGCACATGGATGATATGGCGGAGATAGGCGGCAAACATGCTGATGAAGCTTCATCAGCTGTCCTCAAACAGGATGTGGAGCCTCGCGTTGACCCGTATAAAATTAAAGATGCTAAATACAATGCAGATAATCTTCTAGCTGCTGGTAACAGTATCAAGGCTAACGAAGAAATTTCAGACGCCATAAGAAAATACGGTAAAGAGGCAGGATATTCTGAGGAAACAATAAATGAGTACCTTGAAAAGATAGACAAGCATCAGATAACAGATGTAAGTAGTAAAATTTGGGGAGATGGCTACTGGGATTTAAGCGACGCTGACAGAGAGCTTTTTGAAGAGATGGCATCAAACGAGGATGCAGCCTTTAGTGCTATGACCAGGGGCAAAAAAGATGCGCTTGAGAACTTGATGGAAACTTCGAAAAGATTTGATGAAGGCGTATATGATTCTTCATACACACTTGATCAGATTATGGATTTCAAGCTTAATAAAAACGCAGGTCCGAAAGATTATTCAGCCATTACCCACGGCGACATGCTTCCAAGAGCAGATGAGTTTATAAGCGATGAAGCAGTAATAGATTATGTTAAGACGCTTTGCCCTGATAATGCTAACCTGGCAAAGTGCACCACCTTGGAAGAAGTTGCTAATGAGCTATATGAGAATCCTGTTTCTGTAGAGTTTGTAACATTCCAAAATGCGCAGGTTGGTGCAGCTAATTTTGAGACCTTCGGTGGTAATTTTGGAGATATCAGATATGATGTTCCAGGTGGTGGAGGTACGTTTTGCTCGCCTGTTTCTAATTTGGAAGTTTATGCCAAGGAATATAGCTCATGTTGTACAATGGAAAATGGCAAGTTTGTAATTACTGATTATGCCACATTTGGAGATGAGGTATTATCTGGAGTTAAGCTTAACAATATGGATGGAGCATACATGATAAAGACCAGAGTGCCTTTAAACGGACGTAATCTTGGTATGCCATCAGTTAATAACCGCAGTGCATTTTTGGAACAGTTTGTATCTGGAGGTCACTTGCTAAGCGGTGGAACGGAGGTCACAATCCATCCCCTTGAAAATGTCCTTGGCGCAGCTACAGATACTGGTGATAAGCTGGTAGGAACTGTTGACGGAATAGATTTTGAGATTATAAGAATGTGCGATTAGGAGAATAATATGAGCGATATTATTGAGAGTATGGAAAAAGAGGCAATGGGCCTTGTTAAGATCGTAAATAAAGAGTATCTCTCTGGTAAAAAAATAGCATACTTTGTAGTGCTGGTTGGAATGGGACCTTATAAAGTTGAACACGCCGGAAATGGCCACAACAGTAATGTTGTAGTCAGGGCTATTCATAAATGCTATAGAGAAGACAGCAGTCAGCAGTATGATAAGGGCTTTCAGGACGGGCTTATATATATGGCAGGTGTAGCCAACAAAGTAGAAGCAATGAGTATTGTGCTGGATATATTTTTCTATGAGCTCAAACTGGAAAAAGAAGGGAATGCAGCCTTTTCTATTGAAAGGGGAAGGATTCTTAACCACATCAATGAAAAGCTCCGTGAAAAGAATGAGGAATTTAGCCAAAGCAAAGGCTATGAAGACTGGATCGCGCGATATAAAAAGTACGCAAAAGAAAAATATGGCATACTTTTGGGCTGAAATATGCACTGAATAATTTGTGTATTTTTTGTGTATTTTTTGTGTGGTAAATATGTTTGTTATCTGTTAGAATTGAATACGCACCCCAAAAATTGGGGTAATTATCTTTTTGGAGTTGGTTCTTAAAAATGGGGAATGTTCGGGGGAACAAATCTACTAATTCTAAATGGGATAGTACGAGGATTGCTGCCATCATTATCTTGGTAGCAATTTTTGTGTTATCTTATTTTCTTATCCATTTCGGATTGGTTCAAAAAGACGAGAATAAATCTACGTCACATTTTGTAAGAGCCAAGGTAGTGTCGCTGATAATAAATAATACACAGGCAGACGAAACTACAGAAGGGCTTCGCAGAGGCTCTCAGGAGGTGATCGTCGAGGTTACATCAGGCCAGTTTAGGGGCAAACAATACCAGACCTCCAACTACATGAGCATGCTCTTTAATATAAACTGCAAGGAAGGAACAAGAGTTATTGTAAGACTTGACCCCAGAAGTGAGGACGATGGTTATAGCGCCTTTATATACAGCTACGACAGGACCTGGATCCTCTTTGGGTTATTTATGATATTTGCCTTAGCCCTTATAGTGATAGGAAGAGGGAAGGGGGCAATGTCTCTATTATCGCTGGTATTTATACTGATATCGGTGGTGGGAATTCTGTTCCCACTTATTGAGTATGGCTTTCCGGCTATACTTGTGACTATTCTTATTGTCTTTTATACAACAGTATTCACATTTGTTTTAATTGATGGAATCAACAAAAAAACAATCAGTGCGGCACTTGGAACTCTCTCCGGAGTTGTAATTGCCAGTGTTTTTGCGGCAATCGCCGGTGCATTATCACATATTTCAGGTTTTCAGACAAACGAAGCTGAGGAATTATTATTGATCGGTACAGACCATGGGATGAAACTCAAAGGTCTCTTTACAGCGGGTATTCTTATCGCATCTCTTGGAGCAGTTATGGACGTTGCAATGAGCATTGCTTCTGCCATACATGAGCTTCATGAGGTTAACGAGAAGATGACTGCCATAGAACTATTCCGTTCTGGTATGAACATAGGAAGGGATGCTATGGGGACTATGGCTAATACCCTGATCCTGGCATTTGCCGGATCATCCTTTACACTTCTTTTACTAATCTATTATTACAACATCTCTTTTACGCAACTTATGAATACCGATATGGTTGCAAGGGAAGTGATACAAGGGCTGTCAGGTAGCATAGGAATAGTACTCACTGTACCGATTGTGGCAATCCTCTCTGCCAGAATAGAAACACTAAAATGAGAGATGAAAAAAAGAAAGGTGGGAGCGTATGAAAAACAGAAAGCGTATACTGGCTATGATCCTTGCGGGATTTTTGTCAGTAACAACAGCGTTTCAGACAACAAGCGCTGTGGCGTTTGCTACAGATGTAACTGAAATGTCTGTTGAAGCAGCTAGCACGGAAACTTCCGAGGCTGAATTGCCTTCAGAAGCAGCTAGCTTGGACAGCAGTACTGGAAAGACTAACGAGACTGTTTCTGATGTAGTAGTTGATGAAAAATCAGAAACTGAAAAGACAGATGAAAAGCCAGTAGATGAAGCTTCAAAGGATGCAGAAGCAGCCGCAACTGAAGCTGAGGTAAAGGCAGAAGTTACTATTACTACTATCAAGGAAGTAAAAGAGAAAGCTTCTGGCGAATTTACAGTACAGGGCGTTGTTAACTATGTGAATGGTAAAAATGCTTACGTACAGGACGATACAGGTGCTATTTGCCTTTATGGAATCAGCGGACTTAAGGTAGGAAGCCTTGTTACAGCTAAGGGAACTTTCCAGGATTATAATGGACTTCTCGAGCTGTCAGGTGCAACACTCATAGAAAAAGATGAGACAAACACCAAGGATTATGGTTTTACAACCTTTGATGGTGATGAGGTTGCAACACTTGTAGCAAACCATGATGACTACGAGTGCCAGAGAGTAATCCTTAAGAATGTGACTGTTTCATCCAAGGCAGACATTGAAAAGGGTAAGGTTACTCTTTCTTCTGGAACATCTACAGTCCTTGTGTATGACAAGAACAATATTAAAAATGCTTTCGGAGATATTGCCGAGGGAACCAAGGTTAACGTAACAGCAGCTGTTAGCGATTATAAGGGACTTCAGGTTGTTCTCTACTCTGATGATACACACAAGATGGTAGAGGTTGTAACTCCTGAAGAGCCAGTAGAACCTGATCCTACAGATGTAGAAGTTGATGATTCAGTTACAATGGACATCGCTTCATTTGCAGGAACTGACCTGTCAGCACATGATGGGGACCTTGTTGTATATGCTGACGGATCAGCAGCTAATGACTGCGCCAACAAAGAGCATGAGATCACTGCTTATCAGAGCGGCAAGCAGGTAACTCCTGTTTACACATATTCCAGTAGCGGAAATACATCAAGTATCATTGGCTCAAAGGGAATGATGGCTGGCGACTATTATCAGATTACTGTTTCTGGTACTGGTTATGGTCTTTACACACTCTCTTTTGACATGAAAGGCTCAAACACAGGAGCCAAGAACTGGACTGTCTCCTACAGTACAGATAATGAGAATTACAGGACCATTGGAGATAAGTTCTCATTAGAAGGAACAAACTGGAAGGATGGTATTACTTTCTCTGTTCCTGCTGACGTTAAGCATGTTGACAAGCTCTACTTCAGAGTAGGACCTGCTGATGACACTTCTATCAATGGAAAAAAGATTGCAAGTGGTGGAGTTAACAGATTTACAACAATCAAGGTTACAGGAAGCCCTGTAAAGTCTCCTGATATCACATCAGCTGTAGATATCACTCCAGAAGCAGGCGAAGTTCCAACGACTCAGGAGCTTACAATGTCTTCTGATACAACAGGAGCTACAATCTACTATTCAATAAATGGAGGCGAGTTTGCAGTATATGATGATGCAAATAAGCCTGTACTTACACCAGAAAGCTTCGTTGCAGCATCTGAAACAGATGTAGTAAAGAAGGCAGTGGTAGTTGCCTATGCAACAGCAGAAGGACGTAAGGATAGTGTTAAGAAGGAATTTATTTATACACCAGCCAAGGTTGCCACTGTAAAGGCAAGTCCAAATGGCGGAGCTATCAGAAAGTCAAGCCCTGTAACACTTAAGACTGCTACAGAAGGTGCCAAGATCGAGTACTCACTTGATAAGGGCGAGACTTGGGTAGAATACACAGATCCATTCAAGCTTACAGAGCTTCCAGCCACAGTTATGGCTAAGGCTACATGCGAAGGCTATGAGGAAAGTGTAGTAGCTACATTTGAATTTACAGAAAGACTTAACGAAGAATACAATATTTACTTTGGACAGCTTCACTCACACACCAACTATTCAGATGGTGCTGGTACATGTAATGAGGCGTTCAATCACGCTGCTAATGAAGTTGAAAACCTTGACTTCCTTGCAGTAACAGATCACTCTAACTCTTTTGACAACGATACAAAGGCAACAATTACAGATGGATCAGCTTCATCTGAATGGGTAGAAGGACACGAACTTGCAGACAAGTACACATCTAGCGACTTCGTAGGTATCTATGGATATGAGATGACATGGTCAGGCGGAGCTCCTGGACACATGAACACCTTTAACACAGGCGGATTCATGAGCCGTAACATGGCAGGTTATGAGAGCAAGTCACGTGTAGCTCTTCAGAACTACTACGCACAGCTTGTTAACACACCTGAGTCAATCAGCATGTTCAACCACCCAGGAACAACCTTCGGTGATTTCTATGACTTTGCTTATTATTCAAAGGCAAATGACCAGCAGATCACACTTATCGAGGTTGGTAACGGTGAAGGCGCAATTGGAAGTTCAGGATATTTCCCTTCATATGAGTATTACACAAGAGCCCTTGATAAGGGATGGCATGTGGCTCCTGCAAACAACCAGGACAACCACAAGGGCAGATGGGGAGATGCAAACACAGGTAGAACTGTAATCCTTGCAGATTCCCTTACTCGTGAAAATATTTATGATGCTATCCGCAACATGCGTGTATACGCAACTGAGGATAACGACCTTAAGATCTACTACACATTAAATGGTATGGAAATGGGTACTGTACTTGATGAGACACCTTCAGAGGTTAACATCAAAGTAAAGACAAATGACCCAACAGACTCCGGAATGATGACTGTAGAAGTTATCACAAACGGTGGTCTTGCTGTAGCAACCAAGAAGGTAGAAGCAGCATCTGGAGAGGCAGACTTCACTCTTTATCCAGACAAGAACTACTACTATATCAGAGTTACACAGGCAGACGGAAACATCGCAGTTACAGCTCCAGTATGGATATCAAGTGTTGAGGCTGTAGGAGTTGGTTCTCTTACAACAGACACATCACTTCCAGTAGCTGGAGAAGCACTTAATATCAACGCAACATTCTTTAATAACGAGACAACTGACTTTGACGTAAGATCAATTGTTTACACAGCAAACGGAGAAATTATCCACGTAACAGATGTTTCTGGTGATAACGCTGTGATCAAGTCCCAGGGCGAGCTTAACGATTCTTTCTCATTTACATGTGATAAGGCCGGCAAGCAGAACATAGAAGTGGCACTTCTTGGTTACCTGAATGGATTTGAAAAGAGATATACATCTGCACTTGAACTTGTGTATGTATCACCAGATATGGTTACACACGTTGTTGTAGATGCATCTCACCTCAATGACTACGTAGCTGGCTACTATGCTGGAAACGTTGGAAACTTTGCAGATATCGCAGCAGCTGATTATGTAAAGGTAGACATAGTTAAGACAGAGATTACAAGAGAAACACTTGCAAATGCATCTGTATTTGTGATTTCTGCTCCTAACAGAAACACCAAGTATGGCGAAGTTAAGCACTTCGAGGATTCTTTCCTTGAGCTGGTAAAAGAGTATGTGGCAAATGGAGGAAATCTTATCGTTTGCGGTATCGCTGATTACCAGGATACAGCTGATTGTCAGACATCAGTAGAAATCAATAAGCTCCTTACTGCTATTGGTGCTACAACTAGACTTAACTCAGATGAGATAGTTGATAATGACAAGAACGGTGGTCAGGAGTACAGACTTTACTTTACTAACCACAACAGAGACTGTTACCTTACAAAGGGTGTAACAGATACTCAGACCTATAGCGCATACAGTGCATGCTCAGTTCGTCTTGATGAGTCAGCAGTTGCAGCAGGCAAGGCTGAGGCAATCGTATATGGACATGAAACAACATATACAAAAGACTGCAAACAGCTTGATGATCAGTATGTTGCAGTTCCTAAGGGAAGCGTAGTTGCTGCAGCAAGAGAAGAACTTGCAAGCGGATCAGAAGTTATCATTACAGGTACAGTATTCCTTTCAAACTTTGAAGTTAAGTCAGAGCTTGATTACGGCGGACAGGAGTACTACTCTAACCGCAATATCCTCCTTAACTTCCTTTCAAATAATAAGAAGGAAGTAGAAGTAAGCACAATTGCTGAGATGAGAAAGGGAGAGCCTGGAGACATCTTTACAGTTGAAGGATATGTAACAGCAGGAACAGCAGTAGAAGGCAATAAGTTCTTTGACACAATCTATATTCAGGATGAGACAGCTGGTACAACAGTATTCCCTATCGCTGAAACAGGAATTGAACTTGGAACAAAGATAAGAGTGACTGGATTTGTAGATGGATATCAGGGAGACAAGGAAATCCAGATCTACAACTACAAAGTTCTCGATGCTGAAAAGAAAGTGATTGAACCCAAGAAGGTAACAACTAAGGAAGCTGCTGATTACGAAGCACTTGGCGGATCACTTTTAAAGGTTGAAGGTAAGGTTACAAAGGTTGTAACTAACTCAACAGGAGTGGATTACTTCTACGTAGCAGATGAGACTGGTGTAGAGACAAGAGTATTTATCGATGGTTATATCCTTGCTTCTGACGGAAATGACACAATTGCAGAGGATGCAGTAGTAGGTAACACAGTAAGTGCTGTTGGTCTTTCATACTACAATCCAGATGGCCCTTGCCTGCGTGTTCGTGACAGAGCTGAAATTGTGCTTGTTGCTACAGGAGACCCTGAAAAGCCAGAGGCTACTCTCGTTACAAAGTGGGGTTCAACTTACTATGTGACAGAGGATGGAACAAAGCTCACAGGCTTCCAGACTATCGATGGTAATGAGTACTACTTCAACGCTAGAGGCGTAATGCAGAAGACAACCTGGATCACAGTAGATGGAAACAAGTATTATGCTAAGGCTGACGGAACACTTGCCAAGAACGAGTTTGTAGATAAGTGGTCTAACAGATACGCATTCGATGAGAATGGAGTTCTTTATACAGGCTTCTTCACATTAGATGGCAAAGACTACTATGCTAAGGAAAACGGCACTGTGGTAAAGCAGAGCTGGATCACAGTTGGTGAAAACAAGTACTATGCAAAGGGTGATTACACTCTTGCCAAGAACGAGACAATCACAAAGTGGACAAAGAAATACACATTTGATGAGAACGGCGTTCTTATTAAGTAATAACTACAATTAAATAGTATTTAACTAAAAATGAACTCCGTGATAGAGACTTATTTCTATCACGGAGTTTTGTGCTATACTATAGTAAGTGATAATTTGTCCATAAATTTGGGGAAGAGGACTTAGATAATGCCTAACAAGAATAGAGTCAAGCTAAAGGGGAAATTAAAGACATATCTACGTATATTCTCATATCTGGGAATACTACTTGTTCTTATAAATGCAGCCGTATTTACAGTTGATATAACTGCAGGCCTTATTCTTCTGGCCTTTACCGGTCTGTATTTCATAGCGGTTTTGTATCTTAATTTCTATAACAAACCCATTATTATGAATGAACTGGTAAGCTTTGCTACGGAGTATGGTCAGATTCAAAAGAAGCTCCTTCGAGAGCTGGATCTTGCCCATGCAATCCTGGATGATACAGGAAAAGTTGTATGGACTAACCAGGCCTTTGAGAGGATCACCCACATAGACAGGAGCTTTAGAAAATCCATCACATCTGTATTTCCGGCTATAACTCCTGATAAGTTCCCAGAAGGTTATGAAGAAGCTTCCTATGAACTTGAATATGAAAACGGCAATTATACCATGAAGCTTAAGAGAATATCTCTTCATGAAATGGCCGTTAATAGTGACATAATAGATGCCAAGGACTACGAAGGCAGTCTAATTGCGGTTTATCTTTTTGATGTAACTGCATTAAAGCTTGCAATTGACGAAGTTGATAACCAGTCACTGGCAGCAGGACTCATATACCTGGACAACTATGAAGAGGCTCTTGATAGTGTAGAAGAAGTCAGAAGATCTCTTTTGACAGCTCTTATAGATCGTAAGATCAATAAGTATATTGCTTCCTGCAATGGTATTGCCAAGAAAATCGAGAAGGACAAGTACTTTGTGGTAATGCCCAAGAAGTCCTGTGAAATGCTCAAGGAGCAGAGATTTGACCTCCTTGAAGATGTTAAGACTGTAAATATTGGTAATGAGATGGCAGTTACGCTCAGTATTGGTATTGGACTTGATGGTCTGTCCTATGCTCAGAATTATGAATTTGCCAGAAATGCCATAGACCTTGCCCTGGGCCGAGGCGGCGACCAGGCTGTAGTCAAGAGTGCAGACAATATTTCTTACTACGGCGGTAAGAGCCAGCAGATTGAAAAGAGTACACGAGTTAAGGCCAGAGTTAAGGCCCATGCCCTTAGAGAAATTATCTCAGGTAAAGATACAGTTATCGTTATGGGACATAGGATTGGTGATGTAGATAGCTTTGGCTCCTCTGTAGGTATTTATAGAATAGCCAAGACACTCGATAAAAAATGCCATATCGTTCTCAATGATGTGACTACATCCATGCAGCCTTTAGTTGATCTGTTCAAGAGTAATCCTGAATATGAGGAAGACATGATCATAAACAATCAGCAGGCTATAGACATGGCCAGCAGTAATGCGGTTTTGGTAGTGGTAGATGTAAATAAGCCTAGTATTACAGAGTGTCCTGAACTTCTTCGTTTCTGTAAGACTATAGTCGTTCTTGATCACCACAGAGCAGGAACAGAGATAATTGAAAATGCTACACTTTCTTATGTAGAGCCATACGCTTCATCTGCATGCGAGATGGTTTCTGAGATTCTTCAGTACATTGGAGAAAACGTCAAGATAAGAAATGAAGAGGCAGACAGTCTATATTCAGGAATGATAGTTGATACCAACAACTTCATGAATAAGACCGGTGTACGTACCTTTGAGGCAGCAGCTTTCCTCAGGAGGAATGGCGCCGATGTAACAAGAGTACGTAAGCTCTTTAGAGAAGATGCTACAGAATACAAGGCCAAGGCTGATGTTGTCAGTCAGGCAGTAGTTTACCGTGACAGATATGCAATATCTGTTCTTAGAAATGATGAAATCCAGAGCCCTACTATAATAGGCGCTCAGGCAGCCAATGAACTGCTTAATATTAAGGGCGTCAGAGCCAGCTTTATCTGTACTGAGTACCAGAA
This sequence comes from Butyrivibrio sp. INlla14, assembly GCF_900102515.1. GTDB lineage: Bacteria > Bacillota > Clostridia > Lachnospirales > Lachnospiraceae > Butyrivibrio. The sequence goes on along the minus strand of NZ_FMVS01000018.1, from coordinate 52,192 downwards.
TCAGGTATATGTCAGCGCCAGATCAATTGATGAAGTCAACGTTCAGGTCATCATGGAGAAACTTGGCGGAGGCGGACATATGAGTTCTGCCGGATGCCAGCTGGAGGGCGTAAGTGCCGAGCAGGCTATAGAAATAGTCAAGCAGACACTGGATAAAATGATAGAAGAAGGAGAACTTTAAATAATGCAGGTAATTTTGTTAGAAGATGTTAAGACACTTGGTAAAAAAGGTGAAGTTGTAAAGGTAAGCGACGGCTATGCCAAGAATTTTGTTATCCCTAAAAAGCTTGGAGTAGAGGCTACTCAGAAGAACTTAAATGAGCTCAAGAACCAGCAGAAGAGAGATTCAATCGTAGCTCAGCAGCAGCTTGATGAGGCTAAAGCCTACGGAGAGAAGATCAGCAAGGAAACAATACAGCTTACAATGAAAGCAGGAGAGGGCGGAAGAGTATTTGGTTCTGTATCCACCAAGGAAATTGTTACAGCTGCCAAGCAGCAGTTTGGCTTTGATATCGACAAGAAAAAACTTCAGATGCCTGAGCCTATAAAGTCATTTGGAACCTATGAGATTCCAGTTAAATTGCACCCACAGGTTACATCCACAATTAAAGTTTGCGTAAAGGAACAGTAAAATGGCAGAAGAGGCACTGTTAAAAAGAGTTGCTCCGCACAGTCTTGAGGCTGAGCAGTCTGTAGTGGGCGCTATGCTGATGGACAAGGATGCCATAGAAATCGCGGCAGAAATAGTAACGCCAGAGGACTTCTATGACAGGCAGCTCGGAACTCTTTTTGAAACAATGGTTGAACTTAATAAAGAAGGCAGTGCGGTGGATATTGTAACCCTGCAGAACAGGCTCAGGGAAAAGAATGTTCCGCCACAGGTCAGCAGTGTTGAATTCATTGGTGATCTTGTCAATGCGGTTCCTACATCTGCAAATATCAAGTATTACGCTCAGATCGTTGCAGATAAATCCACTTTGAGAAAGCTTATCCACGTTAGTGAAGAGACAATAAATGACTGCTATTCTGGAGCTGATGACATGGAAGGAGTCTTGAATGACGCTGAGAAAAAAGTCTTCCAGATTACCCAGAAGCGTAACACCGGCGATTTCGTTTCTATAGACCAGGTGGTTATGAATGCTCTGAACAGAATTGAGGTTGCCAGTAAGATGAAAGGCAATGTCACAGGACATTCAACAGGCTTTACTGATCTTGACTATAATACAGCCGGATTCCAGCCATCTGACCTCATCCTGATAGCAGCCAGACCTGCTATGGGTAAGACGGCATTTGTTCTGAACATAGCTGAGCATATGGCTTTTCATGATAATAAGTGCGTTGCCATGTTCTCACTGGAAATGTCCAAGGAGCAGTTTGTAAACCGTCTCCTTTCCATGGAATCCCACGTTGATTCACAGCATATCAGAACAGGTAACATGTCTGATATGGACTGGGAAAAGCTTATTGAATCAGCAGATGTCATTGGTAAATCCAAGCTTATAATAGACGATACACCTAGTATTTCAATACAGGAACTCAGGTCAAAATGCCGTAAGTATAAGATGGAATTTGACCTTCAGGTCATCATGATCGACTACCTTCAGCTTATGTCCGGAGGAACTGGAAGAGCATCAGAATCAAGGCAGCAGGAGATTTCAGAAATTTCCAGATCTTTAAAGGCTCTGGCCAGAGAATTAAATGTTCCGGTTATTGCTCTTTCACAGTTGTCCCGTGCTGTTGAGCAGAGGCCTGATCACAGACCTATGCTATCTGACCTTCGTGAGTCAGGAGCCATCGAGCAGGATGCAGATATGGTAATGTTCCTGTACAGAGATGATTATTACAATAAAGATACTGAGAAAAAGGGTGTGGCAGAAGTTATCATTGCCAAGCAAAGACACGGCCCAATTGGAACTGTAGAGCTATTGTGGCTTCCACAGTATACGAAGTTTGCAAACCTTGAGAAGGGGCACTAAGGGGCTTCGCCAAATGCAAAAAATAAAAAAAGTGCAGTTATTCGAGCAAGCTCGAAACTGCACTTTTTATTATTTTTGTCGCTTGGTCTCAACCCTGTGAGATAGCAGATACAGGACACTGAGCTGCGCATGAACCGCAATCGATACATGTGTTAGCGTCGATCTCGTACTGAGAATCTCCCTGAGAAATAGCTGAAACAGGGCACTGAGCAGCGCAAGAACCGCAGCTGATGCAACCATCACTAATAACGTATGCCATAATAAAATCTCCTTCCATCAAATAGAATGCCTAAAATTGTAACAAATATAAGCTGGTGTAGCCGGCACCAACCTTTGATACATGATAATGATAATATAACAAAACCCAATGTGCAATACTCTTAACGAAAACTTTTATCAGATGAAATGATTAAATAAATATAAATAAACTGACAATAGGGATGAAACCGGTAAATGTAAACGCTTACACAAATTGTCGTCAAACCCTTGTAAACATTGACATCAGTATGGATTTGATGATACTATTGAATACGGCAGAATACGAGTGAAATATCCGTCACATCTTGTTTTCTTGGGAGGGAAATAGTGTGAACGGAATTTTTGCGCGGTTTCTTAGGTTTTCTATACAACTTAATATAAAAGCCAAAATAATCCAAAAATTTAAAGGTAGGAGGAATTGAAATGGCAAGAAACATGAAAACCATGGACGGTAACGAAGCAGCCGCATATGCATCATATGCGTTTACTGAAGTTGCTGCTATGTACCCAATCACACCTTCATCTGTTATGCCTGAGCATGTAGATGAATGGGCAACAGCCGGAAAGAAGAACATTTTCGGCCGTACAGTACAGATTACAGAGATGCAGTCTGAGGCTGGTGCAGCAGGCGCTGTACACGGATCACTTGTAGTAGGTGCTCTTACATCTACTTACACAGCTTCACAGGGACTTCTTCTTATGATCCCTGATATCTACAAGGTTGCAGGTGAGAGACTCCCTGGAGTATTTAACGTTTCCGCTCGTTGCGTAGCTTCACACGCTCTTAACATCTTCGGTGATCATTCAGATGTTTATGCTTGCCGTCAGACAGGTGCTGCAATGCTTTGCGATTCTAGCGTACAGGAAGTTATGGACTTAACACCTGTTGCATACTGCGCAGCAATCGAGGGAAGAATTCCTTTCATTAACTTCTTTGATGGATTCCGTACATCACACGAAATTCAGAAGATCGAGGTTTGGGACTACAAGGATCTCGACGAGATGGTTAACCATGAAGCAATCGATGCTTTCAAGGCTAGCGCTCTTAATCCTAACCACCCATGCCAGATGGGCTCAGCTCAGAACCCTGATATCTTCTTCCAGACAAGAGAAGCTTGTAACACAGGTTACAACGAGCTTCCTGAAATTGTTCAGAAGTACATGGACAAGGTTAATGCTAAGATTGGTACAGACTACAAGCTCTTCAACTACTACGGCGATCCTAACGCAGAGGTAGTTATCGTAGCTATGGGTTCTGTAAACGATACAATTGAAGAGACTATCGATTACCTTGAGAAGCAGGGCAAGAAGGTTGGTGTTGTAAAGGTTCGTCTTTACAGACCATTCTCAGCTAAGGCTCTCGTTGATGCAATCCCTGCATCAGTTAAGAGAATCGAAGTTCTTGATAGAACAAAAGAGCCTGGTTCATATCGTGAGCCACTTGCTCTTGATGTTATCGCAGCTCTTAAGGGAACAAAGTTCGAGTCAGTTCCTGTATTCTGCGGACGTTATGGTCTTGGTTCTAAGGATACAACACCTGCACAGATCGTTGCTGTATTCGAGAACGACAAGAAGGAAGAGTTCACAATTGGTATCGAGGATGATGTAACAAATCTTTCACTTGATGCTGGTGCTCCACTTGTTACAACTCCAGAGGGAACAACAAACTGTAAGTTCTGGGGTCTTGGTGCTGACGGTACTGTTGGTGCTAACAAGAACTCTATCAAGATCATTGGTGATAACACAGACATGTATGCTCAGGCATACTTTGATTATGACTCTAAGAAGTCTGGTGGTGTTACAATGTCTCACCTTAGATTTGGTAAGAAGCCTATCAAGTCAACTTACCTCATCAAGAAGGCTGACTTCGTAGCTTGCCACAATCCTTCATATATCCGCAAGTTCAACATGGTTCAGGAACTTGTTGATGGAGGTTCATTCCTTCTTAACTGCCCATGGACAGTTGATCAGCTCGAGGCTGAGATCCCTGGACAGGTTAAGAAATTCATGTACGATCACAAGATCAACTTCTACATCATGAACGGTTCTAAGATCGGTGTTGAGGTTGGAATGGGACCTACTAGAATTAATACAATTCTTCAGTCAGCATTCTTCAACATCACAAAGATCATTCCTGAAGCTGATGCTATCAAGTTCATGAAGGACGCAGCTCAGAAGACATACGGCCGTAAGGGTGAAGATGTTGTTAAGAAGAACTGGGATGCTATCGATGCTGGTGCAGATCCTAAGAACCTCATCAAGGTTGAGATTCCAGAGAGCTGGAAGGATGCCAAGGACGAAGGTCTTGACTTCAAGACAGCTACAGGATCAAGAAAAGACGTTGTTGATTTCGTTAACAACATCCAGACAAAGGTTAACGCTCAGGAAGGTAATACTCTTAAGGTATCAGATGTACTTCCTTATGTTGCTGGTGATACACCTTCAGGATCAGCTGCATTCGAGAAGAGAGGTATTGCTGTAAACGTTCCAGCTTGGGATGCTACAACATGTATCGGATGTGGATTCTGTTCACTTGTATGTCCTCACGCAGCTATCCGTACAATAGCTATGACAGATGACGAGATCGCTAAGGCTCCAGAAGGACTTCAGACAAAGCCACTTGCAGGAATGGACGGATACAAGTATTCAGTTGTTATTTCTGCTCTTGACTGTACAGGTTGCGGATCTTGCGCAAATGTATGTCCTGGTAACAACAAGGGCGAGACACTTAAGATGGGTGCTATCGCAGCTAACAAGGACGAGCAGAAGTACTTCGATTATGCAGTTACACTTCCTATCAAGGAAGATGTTGTTGCTAAGTTTGGCGAAGCTTCAATCAAGGGCTCACAGTTCAAGCAGCCACTCCTTGAGTTCTCAGGCGCTTGCGCAGGTTGTGGTGAGACACCTTATGTTAAACTTGTTACTCAGCTCTTTGGTGACAGAATGTACGTTGCAAACGCTACAGGATGTACATCAATCTGGGGTAACTCTTCACCTTCAACACCTTACACAGTAAATGCTCAGGGCCGTGGTCCAGCTTGGGATAACTCACTGTTCGAGGATAACGCTGAGTTTGGTATGGGTATGGTACTTGCTCAGAACGCACTCCGTGATGCTATCAAGGAGAAGGTAGAAGAAATCGTAGCTGCAGGCGGTTCTGCTAAGGACGCTGCTCAGAAGTGGCTTGATACATTCAACGTTGGTTCTGAGAACACAGCTGCTACAGATGCTCTTGTTAAGGCACTTGAAGGCGACAACTCAGACGCTGCCAAGTATGTTCTTAAGAATAAAGACTTTGCTGCTAAGAAGTCACAGTGGATCTTCGGTGGTGACGGATGGGCATTCGATATCGGATTTGGTGGTCTTGACCACGTACTTGCTTCCGGCAAGGATGTTAACGTTCTCGTTGTAAACACTGAGGTTTACTCAAATACAGGTGGACAGTCATCTAAGGCTACTCCTACAGGTGCTGTTGCACAGTTCGCTGCAGGCGGTAAAGAGATCAAGCAGAAAGACCTTGCTTCTATCGCAATGAGCTATGGCTATGTATATGTTGCACAGATCGCTATGGGTGCAAATATGCAGCAGACAATCAATGCAATCAAAGAGGCTGAGGCTTATCCAGGACCTTCACTTATCATCGCTTATGCTCCATGTATCAACCAGGGACTTAAGGCTGGTATGAACAAGGTTATGGACGAAGAGAAGAAGGCTGTTGCTACAGGATACTGGGATATGTTCAGATTCAATCCTCAGGCAGAGAACAAGTTCACACTTGATTCTAAGCCAGCTACAGAAGACTTCCAGAGCTTCCTTGATGGTGAGGTTAGATACCTTTCACTTAAGCTCAAGAATCCTGAGAGAGCAGCTAAGCTTAATGCTGCTGCTGCAGAGCATGCTAAGGAGCACAGAGCTTACCTTGAGAAACTTGTTTCTCTCTATGGCAAGAACTAATTCTAACTGATTGTTAGAACGAATAAAGAAATTTAGGGCGGTCCGCTTTGGACCGCCCTTTTTCTATAAAAAATAAAAAAACAGGAGACAAATTGTCTCCTGCCTGTAGATGCATATTAAATTCTGGAAAGTGCCTGTACTGCATTGTCCTTGACCAGAGTAGTGTAGTGCTCTGCAAGATACTGCTCTTCAGCAGTAGAACCAACCTCAGTCTTACCATATTCTGTAAGAAGAGAGCAGATATTTGCAAATACATTATCTTCCAGATTGCCCTGGTGAAGTATCAGATAAAACTTACCATTTACTTCATTCTTGTACAGGGTATTGATACCATCGAATTTCCTACTTACGATAGCAGCGAATCTAGTAACCTCGTGAAGTGAATCAAATGAGAAGATTCTGGAACCCTTTCTTCCCGGAGTTTCCTTCTTCTTGGGGTTAGTAGTTTTTTCCTTAAGCTTCTTTGAATCTGAAAAAGGACTGCTCATTGCTGACTCAAGAGAGTCATTCAAATTGCTGCGCTGGAGTCTCTTGAAAAGACCCATTACATCCTCGTCCTCGTCGTCCTCCTCGTATTCCTCATCTTCATCGTAGTCGTATTCATCTTCTTCATCTTCCTCATGAACTGAAGGAGCAAAGTTGGAAAAACGAGTGTCCAACTCTTCCGGATCGTCTACCTTGGTGATGACAAGAACAATACATTCAGAGTTGATGGGAATTGCCTCGATCATAAGAGGAGTATCCTCAGCATCAAAGCCATATTGTAAATTCGCTTGCTGCATCATGTCCTGGAAAAGCTCTTTAGCCTTATCAGTTCCATATGCAAGCTCTGTAATCTTAAGGTCGCGCTTCGCAAGGTCATCTTTGGTAAGTGTGCATCTAATTTGATGATCATTGACTTTTTCAATTTTCATGATGCTTACCTCCTGACTTTGGAATACATAGATACTAATTTAAACGGTATTCTATGTCAATACATGTATCGTCATATTTTATAAAAAAATTAAATTTGATACAAGCTACCAGAGGTTTATGCGTATGATGGTTAATAAAGAAACGAATATTTGATATACATAAAATCTTAAGAAATTTCGATGGTAAATCTTAAGAATTTCCTGATATTATATTTTTTGTGAGGCGCCTGCCCCAGATTATAGTCCGGGAAGGAGGCGAGCTTTCAGAAACAAAATCGGTTTTTTCTTTAATTCATTGTTCCACATGATTGTGGAATGTCTTACTAAGATTTTTCGGTTTAAGTTTCTTAAATTAATTTCACAACAAATAACGCATAGACAATTTGTAGTATTTTCCTAATACTATTATACCATATTTGGTGCGACGACACGCATCAAAAGACATGGACTTGGATTGTGGCGCCTCATAATATTAATATACGTCAAAAGAAAAAGTGTCATCAAAGCACATTTTGGAGAATTTATCACATGTATAGAACCTTTTGGTTCCAAAGATGACACAATTTCGAGTTATAAAAGTGGGTAAAAACTATCAACTTCAAGTAATTGCATTAATACAGTTTTTCAAGAATATATTTGAGAGGACCCCGCCTTGACATATACAGCTTGCAGCAGTGTTTTTCACCAGTACTTTGATAATGACGTAAACTTAATAGTCTGTTATAATAAAGGGCGATTGTAAAGGAGCTAGAACATGAAAAAGAAAGTGATTCCGGCGATTATTATAATCGCCCTTATTTTTATTATAGGAGGAATTTATGCTGGGCAGATTCTCTATCAGCATTATTCCTATAGCACTGAACGTGCAGATTTAGACAGCTATTTTGATATAAAAGATGATACAGACGTTGCTATTATTCTGGGCAATGAGAGGATAGAAGAGAGGGCCTATCTTATAGATGGCCATTATTATATGGATTTTGCTTCTGTTCAGAAATATTTAAATGACAGATTTTACTATGGAATAGCAGACAATACATTATTCTATACTACAGCAACTAAGGTCTTCATGTCAGAGGTGGGAACTTCAACCTGGACAGATTCCAATGGGGAATCCGCAGATGAGGGATATGTAATATCCAGAACAACTCAGAATAATGGAGAAGAAATCCTTATTGTGGCACTTGATTACATCAAAAAGTACACAAATTTCTTTTACGAAGGATTTACAGAGCCTAACCACATGCAGCTTACAACAAGCTGGGATGATGAGACAGTAGCTACTATTAATAAGAATACAGAGCTTAGATTAAGAGGCGGTGTTAAGAGCGAAATTCTGGAAGATTTATCCAAGGGAGATGAGGTAGTTGTCCTGGAGGAACTGGAGAACTGGAGTAAGGTCAAGACAGCTGACTCTTACATAGGATATGTAGAGAATAAGAGACTTTCAGATGTAGCATCTAAGAGTCCTATTCCGGTTACTGACTATGTTCCGGAGGAGTACACCAGTATCAGGAGAGATCACAAGATCAACCTTGGCTTCCACAATATAGGAGGAGCTGCTGGTAATGATACCTTTTCATCCTATGTTGCAGGAACTAAGAGCCTTAACGTTATTTCTCCAACATGGTACAAGCTTAATTCCAGCAATGGAGATATTGCATCAATTGGCTCAACCGCTTATACTAGAGCTGCCCATGAGAAGGGAATAGAAGTATGGGCTCTTGTGGATAATTTTACAGGTTCAGGAGAATTTTCCACATCGGAGTTTTTATCGCACTATTCCAGCAGAAAAAATGCGATTGACCAGCTTATGAGCCTGGCTGCCCAGCATGAGGTTGACGGCATTAATCTTGACTTTGAAACTATCAGTTCAGAAGATGGTCAGTCATATGTTGAGTTTGTAAGAGAACTATCTATCGCATGCAGACAAAATGGCCTTGTTTATTCAATAGACAACTATGTTCCCATGAATTTCAATGATCACTACAAAATTGGAGAGCAGGGCATAGTTGCAGACTACGTCATTATTATGGGATATGACGAGCACTATGCCGGATCTGCTGAGGCAGGAAGTGTAGCATCTCTTAGCTATGTGGAAAATGGACTTTTGAACACTGTGGCCAAGGTTGATCCATCCAAGGTTATCAATGCAGTTCCTTTCTATACCAGAATTTGGCATACTTCAAATGGAACTCTTTCTAGTGAGGCGGTGTCAATGAAGGTAGCAAACGACTATGTCGCCAATCACAGCATTAGTCTGACCTGGGATGCAGAAGCTGGCCAGAACTATGGCGAATATACAGGAGCAGATGGAACCATTAACCAGATATGGGTTGAGGATGCCGCTTCAATCGGTCAGAAAATCGATGCTATGAAGGCTCAGAACATAGCTGGTATTGCAGAGTGGTCTCTTGGAATGGAAACATCAGATGTTTGGGATGTAATTTCAGCGTATATCGAGGGATAAGAAGTGGAAACAGAAGTAGTAGTAATAGAAGAAAAAAATATAGATGAAAAGGCCAGGGACAATCTTAAAAGAGCTGGTAAGATCATAAGGGATGGCGGACTTGTAGCTTTCCCGACAGAAACTGTTTACGGTCTTGGAGGCGATGCATTAAATCCAATGTCTTCCAAGAAAATATATGCAGCCAAGGGAAGACCATCCGATAACCCACTTATTGTGCATGTTGCAAATATGGATGATCTGGCGGCTATTGTGCAAGAGGTGCCGGATGCAGCAAGGAAGCTTGCTGACGCGTTTTGGCCAGGTCCTCTGACAATGATCATGAATAAAAACGAAAAGGTGCCTTATGAAACAACAGGCGGCCTTGATACAGTGGCAATCAGAATGCCCAATAACGAAATAGCCCTTGAACTTATCAGACAGTCAGGAGGCTATATAGCAGCTCCTTCCGCCAATACATCAGGAAGACCCAGTCCTACAGTTGCAAGATACTGTGTTGAGGATCTTTCAGGCAAGATAGAAATGATAATAGATGGCGGACAAGTAGGAATTGGCCTTGAATCAACTATTGTTGATCTTACAAGTCAGGTTCCCATGATCCTTCGTCCTGGATACATCACAGCTAAGATGCTTGAGGATGTACTAGGAGAGATCAGTATTGACAAGACCATTATTGACAGCTCATCAACAGAGCGTCCCAAGGCTCCTGGCATGAAATACAGGCATTATGCTCCTAAGGGAGATCTTATGATCGTCCAGGGAAGTCAATCGCAGGTGGTAGACTATATAAACGGCAAGACTAAAGAGGCAGAGGCTTCTGGCAAGCGAGTTGGCGTAATTGCTACAGATGAAACGAAATCTCTTTATCAGGCACATATAGTAAAAAGCGTTGGGAACAGAGAAGATGAGAGCACAATAGCCCATGAACTCTTTAAGGTTTTAAGAGAGTTTGATGATGAGAATGTGGATGTTATGTTCTCAGAAAGCTTTGATGATAGTGGTATTGGCCAGGCAATCATGAATAGGTTATTAAAAGCAGCAGGGCATCACATCATAGTATTGTGATTGCCTTTTTTGCGGTATAATTATAAAGTGTGAGGTGAATAAAATGATAGCATTAGCAAGTGATCACGGCGGATTCGAACTTAAGGAATCAGTCAAGAAGCATCTACAGGAAAGAGGTCTTGAATTTAAGGACTTTGGAACCTATGACCTTAATTCCTGCGATTATCCAGATTTTGGAGCACAGGCAGCAAGAGCAGTAGCTGATGGCCAGTGTGAAAAAGGCATCGTGATCTGCACAACAGGAATCGGCATTTCAATCGTAGCCAATAAGATAAAGGGCATAAGATGTGCCCTTTGCTCAGAAGTATCAACAGCAAGACTTACAAGAGAGCACAATGATGCTAACGTTCTTGCTATGGGCGGCGGATTTGTAGGACCTGTTCTTGCCAACGAGATTGTTGATACATTCCTTGATACACCATTTTCAGGGCTTGAGAAGCATAGCCGCAGAATTTCAAAGATTTCGGAACTTGAGAAATAATCTCAGAACAAACATTAGCACATAAATAAAAATTCAAATATAGAGCGTTTTAGGAGGACAGTATGGCAAAAGTAGTTATTATGGAACATCCACTTATTCAGCACAAGATAGGATACATCAGAAGGATTGATACAGGTACAAAGGATTTCAGAGACACTATCAGCGAGATAGCAACACTTATCTGTTATGAAGCTACAAGAGATCTTCAGCTTCAGGATGTAGAGATTGAGACCCCTATCTGCAAGACAACTGTAAAAGAGCTTAAGGGCAGAAAACTCTGTGTAGTACCTATTTTAAGAGCTGGTCTTGGAATGGTAGACGGAATGCTTGCACTTATCCCAGCTGCCAAGGTAGGTCATATCGGACTTTACAGAGACCCTGAAACACTTAAGCCTGTTGAGTATTACTGCAAGATGCCAGCAGACGTTGCTGATAGAGAAATTTTCGTTGTTGATCCTATGCTGGCTACAGGTGGTTCATCTATCGCTGCTATCCAGATGCTCAAGGACAGAGGTTGCAAGCACATCCACTTCCTGTGCATTATCGCAGCACCAGAGGGACTTAAGGCTATGCAGGAGGCACATCCTGACGTAGATATCTATGTAGGATCACTTGACGAGCAGCTCAACGACCACGGCTACATCGTACCAGGTCTCGGAGACGCCGGTGATAGAATCTTCGGAACAAAATAAGGATTCAAGGTTACAAATATACATGCTTGCATGTATATATTTGTAACTTTGAAGACAAAACATCGATGAGGAAAAAAGACATACGAATGGAATGAGTATGTCGATTTCCGAATTGATGTAGCATGTTGAGAGCGAAGCGGAGACATGCGTATTTTGTTCACAACGCGGAGCAATCCGTATATCACGGAGCATATTAATGCGTATTTTGTTCACAACACGGAGCAATCCGTATATCACGGAGTATATAATCACAACGGAGGACATATGAAAAGAGAAGACTATATATCCTGGGATGAATATTTTATGGGAGTTGCCAAGCTTGCTGCCATGAGATCCAAGGACCCCAACACTCAGGTTGGAAGTTGCATCGTGAGTGAAGACAACAACATACTCTCTATGGGATATAATGGCTTTCCTAAGGGCTGTTCTGATGAAGAGTTTCCATGGGAAAGGGATGGCGAGGACGAACTTTCCACCAAGTATCCTTTTGTGACACATAGTGAGCTCAATGCGATCCTCAATTACAGAGGTGGAAGCCTTGTAGGTGCCAAGATATATGTATCTCTTTTCCCTTGTAATGAGTGTGCCAAGGCCATAATCCAGGCCGGAATCCGCACCGTTGTGTATGATAGCGACAAATATGGCACCTCAGCCAGCACCAGAGCATCCAAGAAAATGTTCGATGCGGCAGGAGTCAGATATTATCAGTACCAGCCTAGTGGCAGAAATATTAAGATAACAATTTGATCAGACTATGAAAAATGTGGGGGAACTAGGAATAAACTCAATATTTAGGAAGTCATCAAGGCGTTCTATAGCGCTTTTGTGTGCCTTTGTTATATGCTTTTTATCTGTTCCGGTTGTTACAGTAAATGCTACGGAATCCACCAGGAAACAGCTGGAGGAGGCCAAGGAGAAAAAGAAACAATCCGAAAGTGACTTAAATGACACCAAGGACAACATAGCTGAAATGAATGAGGAGAAATCCTCGCTTCAGGGTCAATTAAATACTCTGAACACTCAGCTGACAGAAGTAAGTAATAACCTGGAGAACCTGGAAGAACAGATTGATAACAAAGAAACAGAAATAGAGAACACTCTTGCAGAACTGGAAGTTGCCAGAAAAACTGAGGAAACTCAGTATGCTTCCATGAAAAAGAGAGTGCAGTTCATTTATGAAAAGCAGAATTTTGTCCTTATCGAGATGCTCTTTGGATCGGGAAGTTTTGCAGATTTCCTCAATCAGAATAATTATATTGAGCAGCTCTCAGCCTATGACAGAAAGATGTTTCTTAAATACATCGAGACCAGAAAGAGCATAGAGGCTAAGGAAGCAACTCTGGAAGAGGAAAAGAAACAACTTGATGAGTATAAGGTTCAGGCACAGGCTGAACAGAGCAGAGTTTCAGGCCTTGTTAATCAGACATCAGGCAGTATCAAGCAGTATGCCAATGATATTTCTGATGCAGAAGCCAAGGCACAGGCCTTGGAAGACCAGATAAAGGCTCAGGACGCCGATATCAAGAGTCTTGAAGCCAAGCTTGCAGAAGAAATGCGTCTGTCCAAGCTTGCAGCATCCTCCTCCTGGAGAAACATTTCTGAGGTTACATTTGCCGAGGGTGATAGATATCTTTTGGCGAATCTTATTTATTGTGAGGCGGGTTCTGAGCCCTATGAGGGAAAGGTCGCTGTTGGTGCAGTAGTTATCAACAGAGTCTTAAGTTCAGTGTATCCAGATACAGTTGTGGGAGTAATATACCAGAACAAGCAGTTTTCACCCGTGGGAAGTGGAAGACTTGCTCTTGCACTTGCAGAAGGCAAGGCAACAGCATCCTGCTATCAGGCTGCTGATGAAGCAATGAGTGGATATTCAAATGTAGGAAACTGCGTATACTTTAGAACCCCGGTTCCGGGACTTACTGGAATCAATATAGGTGGACATGTATTTTATTAAATCAAAGGCCCTTGGCGATAAGCTCTTCTATGGGCTCTGCCAGTTGTAATATGCCGTGTTCGTACAGATCATTAAGGAGCTTGTTCAGTGAGAGCAGGCTCTTTTTAAGAAGAGTCTCATCTATAAGCCCTTTTTCGAAGGCCTCTGAGAGCTCATCCAGGTCCACTACGCGTTGACGGCCATCGGGATATATTTTTACATCAGCAAGAAGATCAATTACGAGCAGGGAATTTTTCTCAGGATCATATTCTGAGGTGATGATATCGCAGTACCAGCACAAAAGAGAGCCATCGGCTTTTAGGAATTTGCTGACCTTAACACCGCGATCAAGATAATAGCAGGAATAACCGCTAGACAGATCACATCTGTCATGAAGAGTTTTCCACTTGGTTATGATTATTTTATCGTTACATTCCAGGATTACATCGTCCTTTAGCTGGACACATTCATCTGGAATGAATCGTCTGCGGTACAAGATTGGATGCTCCATATTAACTCCTTTGTGAGAAAACAGTAAACAACCTAAATTGTATTATCAAAATCTTACTATTATTCAAATTGAAAGTCAATTATGCAGGGAAAATCAGTTAAACTAACCATTATTAAAATAATATACGCTATATTGGTCTTTGTTATCGCTATTTTTGTCATTAGCAGGCTTTCAGGCGATGATAATGCTGATATGACAGCACAGATGTCTGAGGCAACTCTGCCTACAGTGTCTTTCCTTAGCAATTACAAGGAGATAAATCCGCTTCATGGCTATACAGATGAAATGGACATCAGCCATTTGAGGGGAACGATCCTCCCTATCGGAAGTAACAGAGACGTAACTTTTAAGATACGAACCTATGGAAGAAATATTACAAATCTTCGCTTTGAGGTCAGGAATATAGATGGCGTGGGACTTGTAGAGAATACAAATCTTCAGGACTACAAGGAAAGCGCTGATGCAATTACAGGCTCCTTCCAGCTAAAGGACCTGATAACTTCAGGAAAAGAGTACATGCTGGTAATGCTCATGGACACAGAGAGCGGAACTGCCAGATACTATAGCAGAATCGTGTGGACAGGCGATGAGAGTAGATATCACATGGACGACGAGATAGATTTTGTAAGAAACTTCTCAAATGCTACCTTTGACAAAGAAATAGCTTCAGAGTACTCAAAATACCTTGAATCCAATTCTGAGGGTGATAACACCTCTTTTAACAAAGTAAATATTCACAGCAGCTTTAACCAGGTAACCTGGGGAGATCTCGACATTACCGAGCACACAGAACCAGATATATACGTCACAGATATCCATGGCCAGACAGGCAGTTTTTATCTGCAGTATAGGGTTAATATCAAGGAAGGTGCTGTTAACAAGAGCTATAATGTGTGCGAAGCCTACAGGGTAAGATACACTTCAGACAGAATTTATCTTCTCAATTTTGAGAGGACTATGAATTACATTTTTGACACCAATGCTTTTTCAATAACCAAGAATGTTATTGGACTTAGCATTTCAGACCCGGAATTGCAGCTTGTTGAGAGTAGCAGTGGTAGTGCTTTTGCCTTTGTCAGCGAGAACAGGCTTTATATGCTCAACAATTCAGAAAACAAGCTGGCATATCTCTTTGGCTTTTATGATGACAAGAACGATGATATCAGAACCAGATGGGATCGCAATACCATAAAAATCCTTAGAGTTGATGAAGCAGGAAATGTTAAATTTGCAGTTGCCGGTTATATGAACCGGGGAGCACATGAAGGCCAGGTTGGAATTGCTGTTTACGACTATAATGCCAGCATTAATGCCGTTGAAGAGCAGGCTTTTATAAAGAGTACAAGTGACCCACAGATTCTCATGGAATATGTGGAAACAATAGTGTATGCCAATACCAGTGATGTCTTTTATGTAATGCTGGATCAGAACATTTATGCCATAGATTTAAATGACAGAACCTGGACTATGGTTGTGGATGGAATTGGCGCAGGTGAGTACAAGATTTCCGAGTCCATGAGTACAATTGCATGGCAGAGCGATGATCTAAAGAGCCTTAAGATGATGAATCTTGGAACCAAGACTATTTCTGAGGTTGCTGCAGATGATGGAGACTTTATACGTGTTCTTGGATTTATGGGAGAGGACATGGTATTTGGTCTTGCTCATGAGTCAGATGTTCTGATGGATCAGATGGGCAATCCTGTTTATGCTATGTACAACATAAAGATTCAGGACGGAGATGGAAATATATTAGAGAACTATCATCCGGAAGGAATCTATGTCACAGATGTTTCTATAAGTGACAATCAGATCAGGATGACCAGAGTTGTCAAGGAAGAGGAATCAGGCAAGTATGTCAGCACCTATGACGACCAGATCATGAGCACACTTAAGGCTGAAAGTGGCAGCAACGTGGTTTCTGTAGTTTCTGTTGATATATATGAAAAGATAGTTCAGATAGCTGCCAAGAGCGAGATAAAGACCAAGCAGATACGAGTCTTGACTCCGGCCCAGACATTATTTGAGGGAGACAGGAACGTAGTAATAGAGTCAGAGAGAGACCAGAGCGAGAAGCCATTTTACTATGTATATGGCCTCATGGGACTAAATGGAGTATACAGTGATCCTGCAGATGCTGTAAATGTTGCTTATGCGGCGCCTGCAGTAGTAGTTGGAGATGATAACAGATATGTATGGTACAAGGGAAATCTGCTTAGATCCAACCAGATCATGTCTATAACAAGAACAGCCGAGAACTATGAGAATATGACCTCCGAGGATCCTGTAGCTGTCTGCCTGAATCTTATCCTTACTTTTGAGGGAGTGAACAGAAATGTTCAAACTCTTTTACAGGCAGGAGAAGGCGCTGGACAGATACTTGCTTCGTCTCTTCCGGATGCAAGGATACTGGATCTTGATGGATGTCCTATGTCAGCTATGCTCTATTATGTTAATCAGGATATTCCGGTTATGGCTATGATGAACGATGGAAGCGCTGTTCTCATCATAGGATTTAATGATCTTAACACTGTTCTTATGAATCCTGAGACAGGAACAGTTTATAAATACGGAATGAATGACTCAGAAAAGCTTTTTGAGGAAAATGGTAACCATTTCATTACCTATATTACGGAGGAAGACTAAATGAAGGAATTTGAGTACAAAAAGATTGCTGATCCTGAATTTTTTAAGGATAATGTACTTCCAGCGCATGGCGATTTTGTGAGCTTTGCCACTGAGGACGAGCTTTCAGAGGGGGACACATCCCTTAGAATATCTTTAAATGGATTATGGAAATTCCACTATGCCAAGAATTACAGAGCAGTAGTTCCTGGATTTGAAAAAGAGGAATATGACTGCGATTTTTGGGATGACATCCGTGTTCCAGCACATATGCAGATGGAAGGCTATGATATCCCGGCATATATCAACGTTCAGTATCCATGGGATGGTCACGAGAAAATAGAGCTTGGCCAGGTTCCGGAGGAGTTTAATCCAGTAGGAAGTTATGTTAAGTATTTTAATCTTCCTGCCAACTGGTATGGACAGAATGTTCATGTAGTTTTTGATGGAGTTGAGAGCGGCTATGCCCTCTGGCTTAATGGCCAGTATGTGGGATATAGCGAGGATACCTTTACTCCTTCTGAGTTTGACCTTACACCTTACCTCAAGGAAGGCCTTAATAAACTTGCTGTACAGGTATTTAAGTGGACCTCATCAAGCTGGATGGAGGACCAGGATTTCTTTAGATTCTCTGGAATATATAGAAATGTATTTCTGCAGCTTATTCCCGCTGCTCACCTTGAAGATGTCAAGATCAGAACTCTTTTAAACGACGACTTTTCAGAAGCGGACCTTGAATTGACATTTAAAACTCAGGGAACTGGAAATGTTGAGTATACTCTGTACCGCAATAATCATCAGGTAGTAAAGGGCAGTGCAGTAATTGGAGATGAGGCCAACTCTGACGGCCCGGTTGTATCACTTAATGTGGTAAAAGAGAAAGTGTATAACCCGGTACTCTGGAGTGCTGAGGATCCGCAGCTTTACCAGCTTATCATCAAAATGGTGGATAAAGAGGGCAATGTTCAGGAAGTAGTGAGCCAGAATGTTGGATTTAGACGCTTTGAGATGAAGGATGGCCTTATGCTCATTAATGGCAAGAGAATTGTCTTTAAGGGAGTTAACCGTCACGAATTCTCCTGCAATACAGGAAGGGTGGTATCCTACGAGGAAACTCGTGCTGATATCATCAACATGAAGAGAAACAATATAAATGCCATCAGAACCAGCCATTATCAGAACTCTGCAGCTATTTATGAGCTCTGTGACATCTATGGCCTTTACATGATCGCAGAAAACAACATGGAGACTCATGGCAGCTGGTCACATCTTGGAGATGAGCCTGCTATTCCATATGCAATCCCAGGCAGCAGGGAGAATTGCATGGAAGTGATGCTGGACAGGGTTAATTCTACCTATCAGCTTGATAAAAATCACCCATCAGTCCTGATATGGTCTATTGGTAATGAGTCCCACGGTGGAAAAGTGCCCTATGAAATGTCACAGCTATTTAGAAAGCTCGATACAGACAGACTTGTGCACTATGAGGGAGTCTGCCACGACAGAACATACAACGATACAAGTGACATGGAGAGCCAGATGTACCCTCCTGTAACAGCTATAGAGAAGTTCCTGTCTGAGCACCCAGAGAAACCATTTATCTGTTGTGAGTACACCCATGCCATGGCAAATTCCTGTGGAGCAATGTTCAAATACACTGATCTTGCAGACAGGGAACCACGCTACCAGGGCGGATTTATATGGGATTATGTAGATCAGTCCATTAGGAAAAAGAACCGATTCGGCGAAGATTTCCAGGCTTACGGTGGAGACCATGGCGAGAGACCAACAGACTACAACTTTAGCGGAAACGGAATTGTAGATGGTCAGAGAAAGTCCTATGCCAAGATGCAGGATGTTAAATTCAACTACCAGAACATCAGAGTTTTGGTGGATATGGATAAGGTTAAGATAATAAACAACTCTCTTTTCACAGCTACAAGCGAGTATGACTGCTTTGTTATATTAGAAAGAGATGGAGTAAAAATCTTGGAAAAGCGCATGGCAACAGATGTTGCTCCTCTTTCTGAAAAAGAGTACGAGCTTCCGGAAGCTATCAGAGCAAAAATGTCAGTCATGGGAGTAGCTCCATTCGACGAAAATGGCCCATTCCCACTTGATGAGTATTGTGTAACAGTCTCATTCAGGCTTCGCGATGATACAATTTGGGCAGAGAGAGGTCATGAAGTTGCTTTTGGTCAGGGAGTCTTCAAGACAGCAGCTTCTACCTGCATAGCCTGTGGAGAACTCAAAGTCATTAAGGGCGACTACAACATCGGAGTTAAAGGTAATCACTTCTCTGTACTTTTTAACCGTGATAAAGGGAATATTACATCTTACCGTTATGGAGGAAGAGAACTTATTGAGTCAATTCCAAAGCCAAACTTCTGGAGAGCACCTGTAGACAATGACCGAGGCAACAATATGCCTGCAAGATATGCCCAGTGGAAAATAGCAAGCCTTTATTCCAGTCCGTTCCCTATTATTGAGGACAGCACAGGTTATGTAAATGGCAGCTGGGATGACAGAAAAATATATCCTATTATTCAGGAGGATGAGTGCAGCGTTTCAATTACCTTCAAGCACTACCTTCCTACAACACCTGCATCCAGCGTACTTTTGACCTACAATGTTACAGGTGATGGCAGAGTATGGATAAAAGAGGAATATGAGCCAGTAGAAGGTCTTACTCCGATGCCTGAGTTTGGAATGATGTTCAAGTTCAACGCAGACTTTGACAGAGTTATATTCTACGGTAATGGTCCTGAGGAAAACTATGTTGACAGAAATAAGGGCGCTAAGCTTGGAATTTATGAGTACAAGGTAGAGGACGCTATGGAGAGTTACATCCGCCCTCAGGAAACAGGTAACAGAACCGGCGTGCGCTGGGCTAAGCTTGTAGACTACAAGGGAAGAGGCTTATTATTCGAAGCACCTGATACCATGAACTTTAGTGCACTTCCATATACTCCTGATGAGCTGGAGGCAGCAGAACATCCATTTGAACTTCCTCGCTTCTGCAAGAGCGTTGTTCGCTGCAGTGCAATGCAGATGGGTATTGCAGGAGATGACACCTGGGGATCCAAGACCCATCCGGAATTCCTCCTTCCAAAGGATGAAAAACTCACATTTGTTATGAGCTTTAAGGGAATCTGATAATTTAAAAAAAGATGTAGGAGAGGCAGACTATGAATGAGGCAATGGTAAAGAGAAATGAGTTACTGGCACAAAAGGTTATAAAGGGGCTTGAATCCAGAAATATGACTGGATATTATGCTGCAACCAAAGAGGAGGCGCTTAAGAAGGCACTTGAGATCATCCCAGAGGGCAGCAGCGTAACAATGGGCGGAACCATGAGCGCTCATGAAATCGGCCTTGTGGAAGCTATTAAAAATGGCAGTTATACATTTATCGACAGGGAGACTGCTAAAACTCCTGAGGAGAAGAGAGAAGCCATGCTAAAAGGCTATGATGCAGACTTCTTTTTATCTAGTGCTAATGCAATGACAGACGATGGTGTTATTGTAAACATTGATGGTAATTCAAACAGAGTATCCATGATAGCTCAAGGACCCAAGCATGTTCTTTTTATTGTCGGAATGAATAAGATATGCGGTGATATTGATGGTGCTATGAAAAGGGCCAGAAACGTAGCAGCACCAATAAATGCTCAGAGATTTGGTCTTAGCACCCCTTGCTCCAAGACTGGTGCTTGCATGAACTGCAAATCTCCAGATACAATATGCTGCCAGTTTCTGATAACTAGATTTTCCAGACACAAGGATAGAATACATGTAATCCTTGTTAACGATGATCTTGGATTCTAAATATTTTTTCAGGCGATTATGCCAAAAATATAAAATATAAAAGAAATGTATTTGTATGGAGGAGATTAATGAAAAGATATGCAACTTTTACAAGGGATATGGAGGGATATAAGTGGTTTAAGCCAATTCTGGTATTATTGCTTGCATTCTTTTTCCAGACCTGCGCGAGTGTGATACTAGCAGTGCTTTACTTTCTGATCAAAATCTGCAATGGAATAACTCTTTTGGATGCTATGGGTATAATCACAGGCGGATACGATACTATGGATGTTTATTCACCTGAAGGTGCGCTATATATGTTAGGCAGCATTGCGATGTTTATTCCAGCGATCTTGCTGGCATCATTAATAGTAAAGGATAGAAAGTTTTCCACATATGGAAGTGTTTGTCCAGGATTTGATATAAAGTTATTTGGGAAGATGCTTCTGGTTGGAATATTGCCGGTAGCTCTTCCATGCGCCTTATCTACTATCTATGGTGCAGATTATACTGGAGAGATAAAATTTACTGTATTAGGATTTATAGTTTGCACAGCATTGACGCTGTTTCAGTGTATGGCAGAAGAGTACGTGTTTAGAGGACTCATAATGCAGACCGTTGGAGGATGGACCAGAAATGCCATAATTGCAATAATCATACAGGCTGTTATCTTTGCGTCTGGCCACCCATATAGCATATACGGAGTAATTGAAGTATTCATAGCAGGGATTCTTTTGGGTACAGTAGCCCACATCACAGACGGCCTTGAGGCTTCAAGTGCAGCGCACTTTTTGAACAATATTACAATCTTTTGGCTTAATGGTTTTGGATTTCAGACTATTTCAACTGAAGTGGAGTTTATGTCTATCATCGAGTCTACATTTATAGATGGCCTCTTCCTGATCGTGGTAATAATCCTTATAAAGAAGGGAATTATTCCAAAGAGACAGGTGCAGGAGCAGATTCAGCCTGTAGAAGGGCCTGTTTTCAATGAAGTAAATAATTATGGGAACGAGGAACAAAATTGGGAAAAGTAGTAGATGCCTGTATATTTGACCTTGATGGAACACTGACAGATACTGAAAAATTCTACCAAAAGGCCTGGCCTTTGGCACTTGAGCATTTTGGTTACAAGTGCGAACCGTGGATGCCACTTGAACTGCGATCTCTAGGACGCCCTTTTGCTCCGCTTCAGTTTAAAAAGTGGTTTGGAGATGCCTTTGACTACAATGAAGTAAGAGAGTATAGGAAAGCCATAGTTGTAGATATGATAAAAGAGCAGGGGATCCCTCTTAAGCCGGGTGCGAAGGAAATCCTAGTATGGCTCCGGGAAAATGGCATTTTGACAGCTCTTGCAACAGCCAATGACTTTGAGAGAACAAAAGGGTATCTCACGCGCCTTGGCCTCTTTGATCATTTTGATAAGATAATCTGTGCAGATATGGTAAAAGAGGGAAAGCCTTCTCCTGACATATATTCCTATGCTTGTCAGCAACTGGGCCTTGAACCACAGCGATGCCTGGCAGTTGAGGACTCGCCAAATGGCGTGACCAGTGCATATCTTGCTGGATGTAAGGTTGTCATGGTCCCTGATCTTACTCAGCCAGACGAGGAACTTAGTAAGAAACTATACGCATGTGTCCCCTCGCTGGTGGATATTAAGACCTTATGCTAAAGCTATCAGCTATACAGAATATGATTAAATTAACTAAAAGATAAAAAGAAAAAGTGCATTGCAGTAGATAGTAAACACTTCTGCAATGCACTTATTTTACTATTTAAAATGTAATCAGTTGATTTTCTTCTCAGCTTCAAGAGATGCACGAAGCTCACCGCTCTTGTAACGCTCAATAATGTTATTGATACGTTCTACAGGATTTAAGAGATCGCTGATAGAAGCATCGTGGTTAAGTGTATCGATAAGGTAAGCGATATACTTACTCATATCGCAGCTAATGTACCATTCACGGGACAAAAGCTCTGGTGTCTGATAAATAAGGTTTGTTGTAAGAACCTTATCAATGAGGCCTTCCTCATAAGCCTTATCAAATTCCTCAAGTCCACTTGTAAACAGACCAAAGGTTGAGAAAGCATATATTCTGGCAGCCTTGCGCTCTTTAAGAGCTCTTGCAACATCAAGAAGAGATTCTCCTGATGAGATCATGTCGTCAACGATGATAACTGACTTGCCCTCAACACTTGTTCCAAGGAACTCATGTGAAACGATAGGGTTACGACCATCAACAACCTGTGTATAATCACGTCTCTTATAGAACATACCTACATCGAGACCAAGTACGCTGGCAAGATAGATAGCTCTTCCCATTCCGCCTTCATCTGGAGAGATGACCATCATATGGTCTGAATCAATCTGAAGATCCCAGACGTTACGGAGAAGTGCCTTGATAAACTGATATGTAGTGCGGACAGTTTCAAATCCATTAAGAGGAATAGCATTCTGAACACGTGGATCATGAGCATCGAAGGTAATGATATTATCAACACCCATGTTAACCAGTTCCTGAAGAGCAATAGCACAGTCAAGAGATTCTCTAGAGCTTCTCTTGTGCTGTCTTGATTCATAGAGGAAAGGCATGATAACAGTGATACGTCTTGCCTTACCACCGACAGCTGCGATTATTCTTTTTAGATCCTGGTAGTGATCATCAGGAGACATGTGATTCTCCTGACCAAAAAGAGAATAGGTCTGTGAATAGTTACATACATCAACAAGAAGATAGAGATCATCTCCACGAACAGAGGTCTTGATGACACCCTTGGCCTCACCAGTTCCAAATCTTGGAACCTCAGCATCCAGAATATAGGATGGTCTCTCATAGCCTGTAAATGCAAGGCTACCCTTGTGTTCGTTTTCTCTCTCAGCTCTCCACTTTACGAGATAGTAATCAACCTTTTCTGCCAGTGTCCTTACTCCCTTAAGGGGAATAATTCCAAGTGACCCAACAGGAATTGTCTCCAGATTACGTTTCTCTTCTCTCTTTGGCATTACTGCAAATCCTCACTTTCTTTTCTTGCAATCTTTTTTAATTTACGAATATCCTGACCGGATAACTTCAGAAGTTTGTAATTGCTGATTATTCTAGATGAAATACGGTCAGAGTAAATAGCCTGTAAGTCTTCAAGAGAAAGGTTTGTAGTTATGATAGTTGATTTCTTCCTGAGATCCCTTTCGTTCAGACAGGAGAAGAACTCAGATAACACAAAACTAGTTGGACGTTCCGTACCAAGGTCGTCGATTATAAGAAGTTCACAGTTATAAAGATCTTCATAAATACTGTGGAGCTCTTGCTTCGCCTTGTAGTCGAAGGCATATTCACCTAGCATGGTAAACAGCCCCAGGGAACTGAAATATATGACTGAATGACCTTTCTTGAGCAATTCATTGGCAATACATATTGAAAGGAACGTTTTGCCAGTACCCACTGTACCATAAAAAAATAAATTTTGGTAGTCAGAGTTGAAATTCTTAACAAAATCTTCACTGTTACGAACAGCACCCTGAAATTTTCTAAGATCTTCTCCAGAATAGTATTTGTCTGAAAGAAGCTTAAAGTTTGCAGATTTGGTAAGGGTTTTAAGATTTGATTTGTTGTAAAGAGATTCTACAATTTTCTGCTTGAAGCAGTGGCACTTTTCATTGCCAATATATCCTGTATCCTTGCAATCAGGGCAAGAATACCCCATATCAAGATAATCTGAAGAAAAACCGGCTTCAGTTAAAAGAGTAGTTTTCTGTCTGGAAAGCTCAGCCAGCTGATTTTTGAGAACTGAGCGGTCAAGCTTTTCGCCTGCAAGAAGCCTTTTACCAAAGGCTACACTGGCGGTTGCTACCTGGTCCTCTAGTTCCTTGTATCCAGGAACGCTTTCATATACATAACGTTGTCTGTCCTCAAGCTCCTGCCTGTGGAGAGAGCGCAGTTCTTCGTATTCATGCATTATTTCGTCATACTGAGCGTTTGTTAATGCCATGATATTCTCCCTTGCATAATTTTGCCCTGTACGTGTTTCGGGGAAGGCGTTTATAGACGCCGCCGCCAAACCAAAGTACAGGGCTGGGTTTTTGGATGCCTTTACCTGATTCCCCAATCAGATAAAAGAAGTGTATTAGTTGTCCAGAAGCTGCTTCTCAAGCTCAGTAAAATCATAAGTGTTCTGCTGGAATTGATTGAAGCGGTTCTGGGAACCGTTAGGACGAATATATGATTCGTCTAAGCGGGCTTTGATATCGATGGATGCTACGGAAGCCTTTGCCTTCTTTTTGCGAAGGTCAGCGGTGTGCTCTGCATCTAACCTGGCAATATCCTCCCTTGTCACTACTTTACTCTTATGCCAGGAGCGAAGAATGCCGTCGCAATACTTAAGGCGATTCTTCTGTGTAGCCATGACAGTGCGTTCGCAGGCTTCCATGATAATATCCATCGTAAATCCTAGCTCCCCACGCCACGAACTGATAACGGACCCTTCCGTTACAGTAGGTGCATTTTCCATACCCAGGGCCTTCATAACTGAAATGATATCCCCATCATGCTTGTAGCTTTCCGCACGAGCCTGTCTAGGCGTTTTGATGCCTTCCTGATTCCAGCTAATGGCAACCTTTTCCATGTATCTGAAATCAGATTTATGATTATCGACGCAGTACTGCATCAGATAGTCCAATAATTCATCACTAAATTTCAGCTCATCATGAATGTAGTATATAGTAGACATCTCTGATGGATTAAGAGGTCTGCCGTAGTACTGTTCAGCAACGTACATGATACCGCTTCCGGAATTCTCCTTGAAGCTCTTGAGCTGAGCAGCAGTGTAATTTGGCTTACCTGGTGCCACTTCAGAGTTGTCAGACACACTAGGCCTTACAGAAGGAAGCGCTCTGATCACGCTGTCTTCCCTTCTTCTGCCAAGACTCTTGTGTGATGTTATCTCTTCCATATGTATGCTGGTAAGATTCTGGTCTTGATCATATACGAGACTGATGAGACCCTTCTTCTCCCAGTATTTAAGGGCGCGAATAACGTCCTTCTCTGTATGATTGAATTTATCAGCAAGATCTGGAACACTTGTTGGTAAATTCGAAGCCATCATACGCAGTAAAAACAAGTAAATCTTGAGCTGCGCATCGTTTGCATCTTGCATGTATTCATCAATGAAAATGTTGGAAACATAAGTAGAATCCTCCCCCATATTTTGACTGATAGTTACCTTCCCCATCATATTTCTGTTCACCTCTTACAATATTGATATGTTCTGAGGTATAAATTACGTTGATCCTCCGCCAAACGTAAAACAAGCTTTTTTCACCTGAACTCCCTTGAACAATTGAAATTATAGCATGGCATTTTTTTAAATGATATTGGAAAAAGTGATGAAGAAATTGAGCACCTGTGGGCAGTCTGAGAGATTAGACTCAATTGTGGACAATGTGGATAACGTGGATTATTTATTACGACAGAAATAAAAAACAGCCATCCCATCAGCCCTTCCTCCAAAAATATGGAAGTGGAAAATGGGTGGCTGTTATCCACCGAAATCGATTGAATATTTTGACCTGTCCA
Organism: Butyrivibrio sp. INlla14; assembly: GCF_900102515.1. Lineage (GTDB taxonomy): Bacteria > Bacillota > Clostridia > Lachnospirales > Lachnospiraceae > Butyrivibrio. The sequence goes on along the minus strand of NZ_FMVS01000018.1, from coordinate 25,937 downwards.
CGGTGGAAATGTGGATAAGTGTTATTTGCCTAGGAGTTCGTCGCCTATTTTCACAACATCACCGGCACCCATGGTTATCAACAAATCTCCTTTTGTGCAATTTTGCAAAAGGTATTTTTCTATTTCACTAAAATTTTCAACAGTTGGAAAATAATTACACTCGTGACCTAATGCGACAATCTTGTCTCTTAAGGTTCTGGAGCTGATTCCCAGGTTATCTTTCTCTCTGGCAGCGTAAATATCAGCAAGTACAACATGATCAGCAAGGGAAAGAGCCTGTGCAAACTCATCTAAAAGGGCCTTGGTCCTTGTATATGTGTGTGGCTGGAATACGCACCATATCTTATTATGTGGATAGTTCTGTGCTGCTGTAAGAGTTGCCTTTATCTCAGTCGGATGATGGGCGTAGTCATCGATTATAGTAACTCCGCCTATTTCACCCTTATACTCAAAGCGCCTGCTGGTGCCGCCAAACATTGAAAGTGCAGATACGATGTGCTCTTTGTCAATGCCAAGGATGTTGGCAACAGCTATAGAAGCAAGAGCATTGTAAACATTGTGGATACCAGGCACAGCCAGAGTGACATTTAAAGTTTCGCCTCCAGGCATATGTGCTACAAATGAAGGATTGCCCTGAGCATCATAGGTGATATCAGTTGGATAGTAATCAAAATTATCTGCTGAGCCGTAGGTGATTATGCTACAGCTAAGACCATCTGTGATCTCGGAAACATTGTCGATATCGCCGTTGATCACAAGGCTTCCATCCGCTGGAAGGAGCTGTGCAAACTTTCTAAAGGAATGTCTGATGTCATCGAGATCCTTGAAGAAATCAAGATGATCTGCATCTATATTAGAAATAACACTGATCTTAGGGAAGAAACTAAGGAAACTGTTAGTGTACTCGCAGGCCTCAGTAACAAAATATTCAGACCTGCCAACTCTTATATTGCCGCCTATATCCTTGAAAATACCGCCAATTGAAAGCGTTGGATCTGTGTCTGCCTCAAGAAGGATCTTGGACAGCATGGAAGTTGTTGTTGTCTTGCCATGAGTTCCAGCAATTGCTACAGGAAGGTCATATTCCTTCATGATCTGGCCCAGGAGCTCAGCTCTTGTGAGCATTGGGATGCCGGCCTCTTTTACAGCTACAAACTCTGGATTGTCAGGGTGTACAGCTGCTGTGTATACAACCACATCGATTGGCCCTGCAGCTGCGATATTCTCGGCCTTCTGTCCGTAGAAAATCTTGACTCCACGTGACTCTAAAGCTCTTGTCATTTCAGATTCCTTATTATCTGAACCTGAGACCTTAAAATTCTCTTCTATCAAAATCTGGGCAAGACCGCTCATTGATATTCCGCCTATGCCCATAAAATATACGTGTACAGGTTTTTTAAAATCTATCTGATACATGAAAATCCTCGATTCTAAGTATGATTCTACTTATAATTAATATCTCTTTTACCGGATTATATTCTAGCACTTATTTAGTCATTGTCAAAAAAGATAAAATAAACTAAATATAAATTTAAAAAAACACAAAATCACATCATTAATGCACATTATTTATGCTATACTTTTATATAGGGAAAAAAAGCGATTTTAGCAGCAATGAGGTGGAACATGATAAAAAAAGAAATGATCGCAATGCTTTTGGCAGGGGGCCAAGGCAGCAGACTAGGCGTGCTGACAGCCAAGATGGCTAAGCCAGCCGTGTCGTTCGGGGGTAAGTACAGAATAATCGATTTCCCTCTGAGCAATTGTATTAATTCTGGAGTGGATACTGTCGGAGTTCTTACGCAGTACAGACCACTTCGTCTAAACTCTCATATTGGCATAGGTATTCCGTGGGACCTTGACCGTAACTTCGGTGGTGTAACTGTTTTACCACCTTACGAAAAGAGCTCCAATAGTGAATGGTATACCGGTACCGCCAATGCAATTTACCAGAACTTAGAATATATGGAGAATTATAATCCTGATTATGTATTGATCCTTTCAGGTGATCATATTTATAAGATGGATTATGAGACAATGCTCGACTTCCATAAGTCAAGCGGCGCGGATGCTACAATTGCCGTTATGCCGGTTCCGATGGAAGAGGCCAGCAGATTCGGTATCATGATCACTGATCAGAACAAGAGGATCATTGATTTCGAAGAAAAGCCAGAGCACCCACGCAGCAATCTTGCTTCTATGGGTATCTACATCTTCTCCTGGAAGGCGCTCAAGGAAGCCCTTATAAAGAATAAAGATCAGGCAGGCCTTGATTTTGGTAAGCATATCATTCCTTACTGCAAGGAGCAGGGACAGGCACTTTATGCTTACGAATTCGATGGCTATTGGAAGGATGTTGGAACCCTGACATCTTATTGGGAAGCCAACATGGAACTTATCGATATTGTTCCAGAGTTTAACCTCTATGAGGAATACTGGAAGATATATACTGCAAGTGACGTTCAGCCTCCTCAGTATCTCGGCCCGGACAGCGCAATTGAGCGCAGCATCGTAGGTGAGGGATGCGAGATTTACGGCAAGGTTTATAACTCCGTTATTGGACCTGGCGTCAAGATTGGTAAGGACACAGTTGTCAGCCACTCTATCATCATGAATGAGACAGAGATTGGTGAGGGCTGCAATATTGAAAAGGCAATCATAGCTGAGAAGGCCAGAATTGGTAACAGAGTAACTCTTGGTGCCTTCGAGGAAAAAGAAAATGAGACCAAGCCCAGTATTTATTGTGAAGGTCTCTGCACTATCGGTGAGAAATCAGTTATTCCAGATGACGTAAAGGTCGGCAAGAATACAATGATTTCCGGCAACACTACCAAGGAAGATTACCCAGGTGGAATCCTTGATAGCGGCAGAACATTAGATAAGGCAGGTGATTGACATGAGGGCGATAGGCATAATTTTAGCAGGCGGTAGCAGTAGCAGAATGCAGGAACTTTCCAAGCGCAGAGCAGTATGTGCTATGCCAGTGGCTGGTTTTTACAGGAGTATCGATTTTGCTCTTAGTAACATGACCAACTCTCACATTCAGACAGTTGCCGTATTCACACAGTACAATGCAGGAAGCCTTAACACACACCTTAGTTCCTCCAAGTGGTGGGATTTCGGACGTAAGCAGGGCGGCTTGTACGTATTTACTCCAGCAGTTAAGGCATCAGGAAACCTCTGGTACAGAGGAACAGCGGATGCCATTGCACAGAATCTTGAATTCTTAAGAAGCTGTCACGAACCATACGTGATCATTACTTCAGGAGACTGTGTATACAAGATGGATTACGCCAAGCTTCTTGAATACCATATTCAGAAGCAGGCAGATATCACAGTGGTATGTAAGGACATGCCAGCCAGCATTGATACAGAGAGATTCGGAACTATCCGCATGAATGAGGAGAGCAGGATCGAGGAATTCGAAGAGAAGCCTGTTGTATCAAGGTCCAATACAATTTCATGTGGTATCTATGTTATCAGAAGACGTCAGCTCATCGAACTGATCGAAAGAGCTGAGGCAGAAGAGAGATATGATTTCGTTAGAGATATTCTTGTAAGATACAAGGATATGAAACGAATCTATGGCTACAAGATCAAAGAGTACTGGAACAACATCGCATCAGTAGAAGATTACTACAGAACCAACATGGACTTCTTAAAGCCTGAGGTACGTAATTACTTCTTCCGCGATTATCCAGGAATCTACACCAAGGTAGTAGATCTTCCGCCAGCTAAATATAACGTGGGGGTAAACGTTAAAAACAGTCTTATTTCCAGTGGATGCATCATCAACGGAACCGTAGAGGATTCCCTGGTGTTCAAGGGGGCGTTCATAGGAAATAACTGTTACATCAAAAATTCTATAATACTTAATGATGTGTACATCGGGGACAATTCACACATTGAGAACTGCATTGTTGAGAGCCATGGAACAATCCAGGCAAACTCTTATTATAAAGAGGAAAACGGCATCAAGGTAGTCGTTGAGAACAATGAAAGATATGTATTATGATAAACTCATAGCAACACTGACAACTTTAGTCTAACTAACCAAGAGGGGGTTACAACTATGAAGATTACAGATGTTAGAGTAAGAAAAGTCACCAAGCAGGGCAAGATGCGCGCAGTAGTTTCAGTTACTTTTGACAACGAATTCGTTGTTCATGACATCAAGGTGATTGAAGGCGAGAGAGGCTTGTTTATCGCAATGCCTTCCAAGAAGTCAACTGATGGAGAGTACAGAGACATAGCACATCCTATCAATTCTGATATGAGAAAAGTCCTTCAGGACACCATATTGGAAGCTTATGATAAGGCTGCAGACGAGGTTGCCGAGGGGGATTCGGCAGTCGTAGAATAATACAAAATTAAATTTAATAAAATTATTATCAAGGGGGCTTAGATTTCTAGGCTCCCTTGTGTTATTATGTACTTTAACAAATAATACGCAGGGGCATATTAAACGGTTCCTGCGCATATGTGCGTGCGCAAAAATATGACTCGAAAAAGAGTATTAAGTCATGACATTAAGAAATTGTGGGGAATGGTAACATGTTACAGCTATTAAGAAAATTGTTTGTAAAAGAGAAAGAAGAGGAAACAGGAAAGATGTACGTTATTGCGGGACTAGGTAACCCGGAAAAGAAATACTTTGGAACAAGACATAATGTGGGCTTTGCGGTAGTAGATGCCCTGGCAGATAAATACGGAATTGAGTTTACAGAGACTAAGTTCAAGGCAGCCTATGGAAAAGGCAGAATAGGAGCTGACAGAGTTATCCTTGTTAAACCCCTTACCTATATGAATCTTAGCGGAGAGGCCATAAGACCTATTTGCGACTACTTCAAGATAGATTCCAAGGAAGAACTCATTGTTATATCAGATGATGTTGAGCTCGATGCTGGAAACATCAGAGTGCGTCCTAAGGGAAGTGCAGGTGGTCACAACGGCCTTAAGAACATCATAGCCCAGCTTGGACACAGCGAATTTAACCGCGTTCGCGTTGGCGTTGGCAAAAAGCCCAAGGAATGGGACATGGTAGATTGGGTTCTTGGCCACTTTGAAGGCGAAGATGCTGTTAACATCAAGGAAGGAATAGACAGAGCAATCCTTGCTGTTGAGGAGATAATGACTGCAGGTGTGGATTCTGCCATGAACAAGTACAACACCAAAAAGAAGGACTGAAGACAGAAGCAATATATTATATGCATGTTAAATAGAAGTGGCTACGAGTGACAGCGTATATATTGATATTGTTACAGATAGCTTGATATGTGTGTTTGTGGTTATATAGGAGAAATATGAGAGCGATACAAACTCCCTTACATGAATTAAGTCAATTTGAAGAAATAAATAAATATCTTGAAAAGCCCTTTGCCTGCGCAGAGGTTACAGGATGCGTGGACTCCCAGAAGCTCCATTTTATTGACAGTCTTGGAGCAGAGTTTAAGTACAGAATAATAGTTACCTACTCAGACCTTAGGGCAAAAGAGATATATGAGGACTACAAGTTTTACGACAGGAATGTCACAGTATATCCTGCAAAAGACCTTATCTTTTACCAGGCTGATGTTCATAGTAACGAGATAGTAAGGCAGCGTATCCGCACCATGAGGCGTCTCCTGGAGGGAAGGCCAGTTACTGTTGTCACAACCTTTGCAGCTCTTATGGCACCTCAGATAAAACCTGAGATCATAAGGGACAATATCCTTGCAATAGACAAGCACAAGCCAATTGATGAGATTGAGATAGCAAAAAGACTCACTACCATGGGATATATCAGGAATTACCAGGTTGAAGGCCCAGGTGAATTCTCAGTTCGTGGTGATATTGTGGATGTCTTTGACCTTACTGAGGAAAACCCTATCCGTATCGAGCTCTGGGGAGATGAAATCCAGTCTATCAGAAGCTTTGACATATTATCCCAGAGATCGCTTGAGAAACTGGAGTCTGTTGAAATATATCCTGCATCTGAGATCATTCTGGACGACAAGCTCCTGGAAGAAGGAATGGACAGGATCCAGGAGGATACAGATAAAAGAGTTACGTCACTTCGCGCCGAGTTCAAGACCAAGGAGGCGCATCAGCTAAAGACTCAGACAGAGGAACTAAGGGAGCAGCTCTTTGAACTAAAATCCCTTGTAAACCTTGAGAGTTACATCAAATATTTTTACCCGGATACTGTAACCATGCAGGAAATGTTCCCTAAGGGAAGAAGCTGCATCTTCATCGATGAGCCGCAGCGTGTTCAGGAGCATGCCTGGGCTGTGGAAACCGAGTTTAAAGAGAGCATGACCCACAGGGCTGAGAAGGGATATATCCTTCCTGGGCAGATGGATCTTTTGTACTCTATTGATAACTGTATCGCCAGAATGGAAAATGGCAGACGAGTTCTGATATCTGGCCTTCAGATGCCAAAGTCACAGAATCTATTTGCTCCGGAAAAAAGCTGGGACATCAGGGCAAGGAGTATTGCGCCCTATAATAACAGCTTTGAATCCCTTGTGTCTGACCTTAAGAAATATGTCAAGGAAGGCTACAGAGTCCTGATCTTGTCAGGATCCCGTACCAGAGCGAAAAGAATTGTTGATGACCTTAGGGATAATCTTGTTACAGCCTTCTATAGTGAAGATCCGGGAAGAGTATTAAAACCAGGCGAGATTATGACCTATTACGGCAGGATTTTAAAAGGTTTTGAGTATCCTGAGATCAAGTTTGCCGTAATTGCAGAGAGTGACATCTTTACTGAGCATGTCAAAAAGCGCAAAAAGAAGAAAAAGAGTGAGTTTCAGGGCGAGAAGATATCGAGCTTTTCAGATCTTAAGATTGGAGACTACGTTGTCCATGAAGATCATGGCCTTGGAATCTATCGCGGAATAGAGAAGATTGAAACTGACCATGTAGTCAGAGATTACATAAAGATTGAGTACGGGGATGGAGGAAATCTCTACGTTCTGGCAACAGGACTTGGAGTTATCCAAAAGTATGCCTCTGGTGGAGACGATTCAGAGGTTACGCATAAGCCCAAGCTCAATAAGCTTGGCAGTGTTGAGTGGAGTCATACCAAGAATAAGGTCAAGGCAGCAGTTGAAGAGGTTGCGCAGGATCTTGTTGAACTCTATGCTAAGCGCCAGCAGGCTAAGGGACACCAGTTCAGCTCTGATACTGTGTGGCAGCAGGAGTTTGAGGATGCCTTTCCTTATCAGGAAACAGAGGATCAGCTTAATGCCATCGAAGATACCAAGCGTGATATGGAATCTTCTATTATCATGGACAGGCTTGTCTGCGGCGATGTAGGCTTTGGAAAAACAGAAATTGCCATCAGAGCAGCATTTAAGGCAGTTCAGGATGGCAAGCAGGTTGCAGTTTTGGTGCCTACAACAATTCTTGCTCAGCAGCACTACAATACCTTCTCACAGAGGATGCGTGATTTCCCTGTAAGAGTTGATCTTATGTCTAGATTCAGGACACCTGCTGAGATGAAGAAAACTGTGACAGACCTTAAGAAAGGTCTTGTGGATATTGTTATAGGAACCCACAGACTTCTCTCCAAGGATGTTCAGTATAAAGACTTAGGACTTCTTATCGTAGATGAGGAGCAGCGCTTTGGCGTAACTCATAAGGAAAAACTTAAGACTCTCAAGGAAAACATAGATGTTCTGACACTTTCTGCAACACCTATTCCGAGAACTCTTCATATGTCGCTTGTTGGCATCAGAGAGATGAGTGTTCTTGAGGAAGCTCCCAATGACAGAATGCCTATCCAGACCTATGTCATGGAGTACAACGATGAGCTTGTCCGTGAAGCTATTGTAAGAGAGCTTGCAAGAAACGGTCAGGTTTACTATGTATATAACAGAGTCAATACTATAGCTGACGTGGCGGCTCAGATACAGAAGCTGGTGCCAGAGGCCAACGTTGCCTTTGCTCATGGACAGATGAAGGAATCTGAGCTTGAGCGGATCATGTATGACTTCATTGACGGAACTATAGATGTTCTGGTTTCAACTACAATTATTGAGACGGGGCTTGATATTCCAAACGTCAACACAATGATCATTCATGATTCAGACAAGATGGGACTTTCACAGCTCTATCAGCTAAGGGGCCGTGTAGGACGATCCAATAGGACAGCCTATGCCTTCCTTATGTACAAGAAGGATAAGATGCTCAAAGAGGTTGCAGAAAAGCGACTTTCTGCAATCAGAGAGTTTACTGATCTAGGTAGCGGCTTTAAGATTGCTATGAGAGATCTTGAGATCAGAGGAGCAGGAAGCCTTCTGGGCCGCAAGCAGTCAGGACACATGCAGGCTGTAGGCTATGACCTGTATTGCAAGATGCTGGGAGAGGCAGTGAGACGCAAAAAGAATGATGAGTCTGTGGCGGATGGAGATTACCTTCTGGATGACATCAATACCAGTATTGACCTCGATGTCAGTGCTTTCATTCCAGATAACTATATATTAAACGAAGAGCAGAAGCTTGAAATATACAAGAGAATTGCAAGCCTTGAGAATCAGGGCGAGTGCGATGATATGAAGGATGAACTTATAGATAGATTCGGCGAAGTTCCTGAGACCGCCATAAACCTTCTTCGCATATCACTACTCCGCACAAGAGCTCATGCCCTCTATATTCCAGAAATCAAGGGCGGCAATGGCAAGATTGAAATCAAGGTTAATCCTAATGCCAAGATTGACTCCGGCAAGATTCCTGGCTTTGTTGCCAGCTACAAGGGCAAGATGACATTCCACGCAGCCGGCGTCCCTGTCTTTGTCTATACTTACGACAAGGACAAGAACCCTGCCAAGGCAGAGCAAAAGCTTCTTGAGGACACTGAGGCCATCATCGAGAAGATGCATGACATTTGGGCAGCAGAGTGATGCAAGAAAAAGAAAAAAAGAAGTTTTGCATCACGGAGGCCAGTAAAAATCATGCAAAAGAAACAAAAAACAAGAATTTGCATGATAGGCATGCGGTAGAGTGATGCAAGAAAAAGAAAAAAGAAGATTTGCATCACGGAGGCCAGTAAGAATCATGCAAAAGAAACAAAAAGCAAGAATTTGCATGATAGGCATGCGGTAGAATGATGCA
>NZ_FMVS01000018.1:0-16571 GCF_900102515.1 Butyrivibrio sp. INlla14 | reverse complement strand
AAAAAGCAAGAATTTGCATGATAGGCATGCGGTAGAATGATGCAAGAAAAAGAAAACAAGAAATATACATCACAAGTAACAGGAGAGGCAACGTATGAAATACAAATGTCTGGTCTTTGACCACGATGACACAACAGTAAACAGCACAGCGACCATTCATTACCCAAGTTTTGTTGAATACATGAAGAAATACCATCCGGAGATCAACTACACTTTGGAAGAGTATGTTAAGTACAACTTTTATCCAGGAGTATTAGAGTTCTTCAAGGACATGTGCGGGTTAAGCGATGAAGAGATGAAGGCAGAGGAAATATTCTGGTATGAATATGCCAAGAGTCATGTTGCCGATGCATTTCCAGGGATAAAAGAGATAATGGAGCGCCAGAAAGCTGAGGGTGGATATGTGGCTGTTGTTTCACACTCATATTCTGAGAATATTCTAAAGGACTACAAACACAATAATCTTCCTGATCCTGACATCATCTTTGGATGGGAGCAACCACTTGAAGAGCGCAAGCCAGCGCCTGTTCCAATTTACAGGATCATGGAAAAGTTCGGCCTTGAGAAAAAAGATATCCTGGTTATCGATGACTTAAAGCCTGGCCTTGATATGGCCAAGGCAGCAGGCGTTGATTTTGTTGCAGCCTGCTGGTGTTTTGATATTCCAGAAAATGAGAAGCACATGAAAGAAAACACTGACTACGTGTTCCACAATGTTGACGAGCTCTCGAAGTTTCTTTTTGACTAATTAGTAATATACAAGGTATTTTGGATGCGCAACAATACCTTGAGGGGATATGTATAATAGTTGGATGCTAAAGTTTGATAAAGAGGAAAGTTAAGTGAACTACACTTATATTCTTGAATGTGCAGATGGCACATATTATTGCGGATGGACCAACGATCTGGAAAAAAGAGTAAAGGTTCATAATGAAGGCAAGGGTGGCAAGTACACCAGAGCCAGACTTCCAGTGAAACTGGTTTATCATGAAGAGTTTGATACCAAGGAAGAGGCCATGAGCCGTGAATGGCATATCAAGCAGTTGTCCCGTAGGGGAAAAGAAAAGCTGATAAAAGGTGTCCAATAAACGGGCATCTTTTTTATTGACTAAAATAACTACAGTAAAGGGGAATTCCTATGGATATAAAGGTTAATATCAAACAGATCGGTAAAAAGAAAGCTAAGGTCAGTGCTATGCCTTTTAGTATAGAAAATCAGCCTCATACCGTAAGAGAACTAATCAAAGAGTGTGTTCACACCTGTGTTTCTGAGTATAACGACAGAGTAAGAAAGAGTGAACAGTATAGAACTTTGACTGAGGAAGATATTCAGGATATGAGTGAAGTTGGCAAGATTGCCTTTGGAATTAACTATGGAGGCAAAGAGGCTGATGAGAATAAAGCGCTGGAAAACGCAATTCAAAGCTATGAAGATGGACTGTATCGCATCTTTATTGGGGAAGAGGATGCCGGAGAAATAGAGTCAAGAATAGTTCTTGAAAAAAACAGTGAAGTGACCTTCATAAGGCTATCAATGTTATCCGGAAGAATGTGGTAAGGGAGAGAGTTGAAATGGGACAGATATCAAACGAAGAAAAAGACAGACTTTCCAAGTTGGGGAATGAGTATAATTTTAAGGAAAAGAGAAGGAAACAGGACTACCTAAAGACTCTTCCAAAGGAAGTTCAAAGTTTTTTGGAGCCTTACAGAAGCAGCTTTTTCGGCAATCCTATTGCTGTTGAACTTATAGAAGCGCTCAGAAAGAACCCAGAATACAAGCCATCAGAATTTGTTAAGACAAGGCTGCCTCAGCTATTTAATGGCTATTTGAATCCAGCCCACGCGGAACATATCTTCTATACTATCGATCACCTGCATGAGAGAATCTATTACCAAGGCTATTACAGAAGATCAATGCGATCTGCAGACCCGGAGATTATAGCCCTTACTGTTGGAGGGAAGCTTTCATATTTTGGCCGGTATGATCACATCTCTGACAATTTATGTGATTATCTGGAAGGAAAAACTTCAGACGAAATCCGCGGATATTACTACTATAACTATGATTCAGGTATGATGCTGAGCGACCTTATTGCCAAAGAAATCGATGATGGTAACACAAGACTCATACAAATAATCCAGGATAGTTTAAGCGGTGAAAGCGAAGTAGCAATAAGAAGAGCCTTTTTTGCAGGAATAATGAAGGCTCATGACAAGTCTTTATATGAGCTTTTGGGACGATTACTCGTTGCTGCTGGCCTTCAGGAGGGACTTAGGCAGTCAATTTGCGAGGAGATGGACTGCGGAACTACAGGGGCATTTACATATCTTTTGCAGATCATACGCGACAACAACTTCATAAGATTTTCAGCAGTCAAAAGATCTTTTGCGGTCTGGATGGGCTTTGGGATAGATGATGCATCAAAGCTCGACAGGGTTTTTGATAAAATTGCAGATTATACCTATGAGTGCCTTACTGATCAGACAAAGAGAGAAGAATACCTTAATTCTGAGGATTGCCTTAAAATCCATGTGGCCTTGTGGTCTCTTGGCTTTTATGAAGTAAACGACCTTATCAGTAAAGTTCAGGAGCTTATAAATACAGGTACCAGACACCAGATTCTTACTGCCTCTTATAGCCTCAGCCTTCTTAATAACAGCGCACTGGCTCATAGAACAGTTAAGCCTATTATAGAAAAATATCACGATGACATTGAGATAATGGCTGCATTTATGCGCTTTTTCATTAGTATTGTTGGTAGGGATATTACAGATGATAACAACGATGCTACAAGATTTTTTGACGACAAAGCTCAGGCGCAGCACTACTATGACATATTAAAAGAATCATATGAAAATTTCCCGGGAAAGAAAAAGACTTTTGATCCATTTATTTTCCCTTGGTACTCGGCAACAATTGAAAAATCTGACTATGTAATCAGACTTGCTTATCTGGCCAGGATCCTCGGTAAGACAGAGCTTGCTGATGAAGTGTGCGGAATGGTTCCAGATGCAGATGTTAACTACAGAGCCTATATTATTAAGGGGCTGTGTGCGAGCCCTAAAACTGAAATTCAGAGAAAGACATTGACAGCAGCTCTTTGTGACAAGTCCGATTATGTAAGAGGCGAAATAAGCAGGGTTATAGATGAAAATAAGGTACTTCTATCTGCAGATAATTACCTTCAGATGGAAGAAATGCTCAGATATAAATATGCTGATGCAAGACAGAATCTTATTAAACTCCTTTTGGAGCAGGATGACGATGCCCTTGAGAAGACCATTATAAGGCTTCCTGCAGACAAGAAGGAAGAAAAGAGATGTGCAGCTTTGGATATGATCCTCAATATTTCAGAGGATGTTGATCGAAAGGCCTTATTTGATAAATGCGCTCAGAGGGCAAAAGAACTGGACAGCCCCACTACCAAGGAGAAAATCCTTATAGATCGCATAAATCCAGGGGAAAATGATATAAATCCGCAGGGGACAGAAGTTCTTTTTACAGATAAGGATCAGTATGTTCCGGAGATTCCAGATGATAATTACATTAGAGAATGTGTCCGTACCTTTATGGATTACTTCCCGGATTCAGAAATTGGAAAGGCTCTTTATCCTCAGGACTATAAGGAAGGATTTCTAGATAAACTTAAGAGCACTCTTAGGGGCAATAATAGTAATGTAGCAGTAGAAACAGCCGATAATCTCAAGGCATTCGGAGACTTTATAAAGCTGCATGAAAATGACGAGTATGATAGACGCGGCGAGACAGTACTTGTGGGAGGAGATAGTAGTCTCTGGACCACTGATGAGGAAGGCCACAACGTTATTGCCTGTAGGGAGCTTTGGAAGGGATATTTTGATGCCAATATAGAGAGCCCACAGCAGTTTTTCAGAATGTATCTAATGGTTGAAATGCCTTACAAGTACGACCAGATTACTCCGGCATCCAGATTTATGGCAGACAGAATCTATGGAAGTAAGATGCTGGAACCGGTTGGAATCAATTATTCCGGTCATGCGAATCTGATCATTAAGAACCTTATGAAAGATTATGTACCACAGGCAGACCTGCAGAAGCTGGCTATAGCAGTGATGGCGTATTATGCCCGCGTGGTTAAAAAAGAAGAGCTATATGTAAAATACTACTCCAATGGAAGGCCTTTCTATAACAAGACCATGAGCAACGCTTATATCCAGCTTGTCCTGAATAATCTCGACAGAATGGACAGAGAAACCGTTGGTATTACCTTCCCTCTTGTTTTTGCCAACTATCTCAGGGCGGTTGACGCTTATCATGAAGAGGACGAAGCTAGCTACTACAAAGCTGGACGCTATTTCAGAAATAATTATGCTACATATCTAAGACCAGAGGCTAAGGTGACAATATTTGCCTGCTATTGCGGCCTTATTACCAAAGAGCAGATGTACAGCCTTTTGTTCGATGAGCATAACCTTGAAGATAGTCTTGAGTTTCTTACTTCTGCAGTATCCTTTATCAGGGAAAAGGAAAGACAGATAGCCTCAAGACGCCATTACGGTTCCTATAGAAAATCAGCAATAGGGAGAGAACTGGCCAACGAATCAGATGATAAGTTCCTTGAATTTATATCAGAAGTGTATGAGAAGGTAATTGACCAGATTCTGACTGTTGAGCTAAAAAGAGGCGATACTCCTACAATTTATTCAAACTATATTTGTAAGATTGAGAGAGTATATGGAGTCTCAACCTTTGTGGCAGTGCTTGCAGCCCTTGGAAAAGAGACATTGGAGAGATCTTCATACTATTCTTCTTCCAGTAAGAAGGGAGCTCTTTCAAGACTTCTCATGGTTTGCATTCCAGATCTTACGGATGATGCCAAGGCACTTGGAGAAAAGCTTAGAGGAACGGATATTTCAGATAAGAGACTTGTAGAAGCATCTCTTTATGCCCCGGAGTGGATCAGTATCGTTGGAGAATATCTTGGCTGGGAAGGGTATATTTCCGGATGCTACTACTTTACAGCCCATATGAACGAGTATCTTGATGAAAAGAAGAAAGCAATCATAGCCAGGTATACGCCACTTGAGCCAGACCAGTTAAGAAGCGGAGCCTTTGATGTTGACTGGTTTAAGAGCGTTTACAAGGAACTTGGTCAGGACAGATTTAATGTTATCTACGATGCAGCCAAGTATATCTCTGATGGAGGCAAGCATTCAAGAGCCCGCAAATACGCAGATGCAGTTTTGGGTAAATTTGAGGTAAAAGAGACAGAAGAGACAATCTCAGATAAGAGAAACAAGGATCTTCTCATGGCATATCCACTTATTCCGCTACAGGGAGAAGATGATATTTGTAATAGATATCTTTTCCTCCAGCAGTTCCTTAAAGAGAGCAAAAAGTTTGGATCTCAGAGAAGTGCCAGTGAAAAGACAGCAGTTGGGATCGCTATGCAGAATCTTTCCATCAATGCCGGGTACAGCGATGTGATGAGACTTACTCTCAGGATGGAAACAAAACTTGTAGAAAATATGAAGATACTTTTTGAGGAAAAAGAAGTAGGAGATGTAGCTGTTAAGCTTCTTGTAGATGATTGCGGAAATGTATCAATTTCTGTTATCAAGGGCGGTAAGACTTTAAAGTCTGTCCCTGCGGCCATCAAGAAAGATGAATATATCAAGACACTAACCGAAGCCAAGAAACAGCTAACAGATCAGTACAGGCGTACTCGTCAGATGTTTGAACAGTCCATGGAAGATAGGACCTTCTACTCTGTGGAGGAACTAGATGTCTTAAGGACCAATCCTGTAGTAGAGCCTTTGATCAGAAACCTTGTGTTTGTTTCTGAAAAGGATGACAAGGTCGGATTTTTAAAGGGAATAACTCTCACAGACTTTGCGGGAGAAGAAACTAAGCTCAAGAAAAAAGATAATGTGAGAATTGCTCACTCTTTTGATATTTACAAGGATGGACATCTTGCTGATTATCAGAAGCTTTTATTTGAAAAAGAGATAGTGCAGCCATTTAAGCAGGTATTTAGAGAGCTGTACGTAAAGACCCAGGAAGAGATGGATATGCCAGATAGCCGCAGATACGCAGGCAATCAGATTCAGCCGCAAAAGACAATCGCACTTCTAAAAACAAGGCGCTGGACTCCTGACATTGAGGATGGTATTCAGAAGGTTTACTACAAGGAGAACATTGTGGCAACTATCTATGCTCTTGCAGACTGGTTTTCTCCTTCTGATATAGAGGCGCCAACTCTTGAGTTTGTGGCATTTTATGATCGCAAGACTTACAAAGCTATAAAGATAAAAGATGTTCCAGACATTATTTTCTCAGAAGTTATGCGCGATGTGGACCTTGCTGTAAGCGTAGCCCACGCAGGTGGTGTTGACCCTGAGACAAGTCATTCAACAATAGAGATGAGAGCAGCTATTTTGGAATTTACACTTCCGCTTTTCAAGCTTTCAAATGTTACTGTTGAAAAGTCTCATGCACACATAGAAGGAAAGTATGGAAATTACACAGTACACCTTGGAAGTGGTGTTGTGCATAAGATGGGAGGAACTATGATAAATATCCTTCCGGTTCACTCACAGCATAGAGGAAAGCTTTTCCTTCCTTTTGCAGATGAGGATCCCAAGACTGCGGAGGTTATCACCAAAGTACTGTTCCTTGCTAATGACAGCAAGATAAAGGACCCAAGCATTCTTGATCAGATAAAATAATAAGAAAAAAGCGTTCCCTACCTGAAGTAAATACAAGCAGTGGAACGCTTTTTTCATTATGCTTTAAAAGCCATAGGTCTTGGCTTGTTGACCTGGATAACGTGCGCCTCCTGAAGATTTCTAAGAAGGAGGAGTCTTGCCTCGCCAACATATTCTGGCTTTATCATAAAGAAGCAGTAAGTCTCAATAAGAGAGAAGAGATTTGCAGTTCTTCCCTCAATCTTAAAGTTGCTGATTCCCATAGGAACATATTTTTCCCAGATAAGCTCAGGAGAAACAAAAGTGCAGTAGTCCTGGATAGTATAGAGATTGTTCTTGTCTCCGTATTCGCAGGTCCAGGGGATGATGTGCTTTCTCTTTTCCGGTGGAAGAAGCTTGTTCTCCCTCATGATCTCCTGGTTAAGAGCAATATTCTTGTAGTGGTCGCCGCGGCGTTTGCAGTTTGGAACACAGAGGGCGTTTATCAGAACCTCGAGCTTTTCCTTGTGCTGCAGACCCTCGATGAGATCCCACTGATTGTTCATATTGTAATCAAGGACAACGTATTTGTAGTCCTTCTCAAGCTCTTTATTAAGAGTCTCCACATCCCTGATTTCCTTGCAGGTTGTGGAATCTATCTTGTAGGAAGGGTAGTTCTTCCTGATGTATTCCTCGAGAATTGGGGAAAAGACAAGGACCTCGTTCTTGCCATTATCTCCAGCCTTCATGCAGAAATTACAGAATTCATCATCAAGATCTTCTTCCTTGATAAGCGGATTTGTGAAAGTGAAACGAACAGGAATTCCCTTGGCATTGATGCTGGCAATTACGTTCTTGACAAAGGCAGCATCGCACTGATCATCGGAAATCAGCCTTCCTCCGTTCCAAAGAGAAAATGGAAAGCAGCCAAAGAAAGATGCTATCTCCACACCTTCTCTGAAATAATGTGGATATTTCTCCAGCATGCTGAGCCAGAACATGTTCAGCGGAAAATTGTAACGAAGCCCCGGCAAGTGAAATTTAACTTTTGACATTGTATAACCTCCCAAAGATACATATCCACACAAGTATAGCAGTTTGGAACAAAAAAAGACACCCACGCATTTGCATGAGTGCCTTGAAAATTGCTAGATTACAGAAGATGAGCTCTAAGCTCTTCGCCGCTCTTGTCTGAAAGATATGCTGGTGGAATGTCAAGGATTGTCTTGCATCCTGTAGTGCCCTCAGCGTTCATTCTATGAGCTGCTCTTGCAACTGCAACAAGTACGCTTGTTGTGAACTCAGGGTTTGAATCAAGCTTTAAGCTGTATTCAATAATGTGATTGTGCTCCTTGTTGGCACCAGTCTTACCACTTCTGAATACGAATCCGCCATGAGCCATTCCGCTGTGGTTTGTAAGAAGCTCCTCTTCGCTGATGAAGTGAACTGTTGTGTCATAATCAGCAAAATAGTTTGGCATCTCCTTGATTTCTTTTTCTACTGCGGCAGCATCTGCGCCCTCTTCGAGAACTACAAAGCACTCTCTTGTGTGCTTCTGACGAGTTGTAAGTTCTGGATTCTCGCCATTTCTAACTGCTTCAAGGGCAGCAGGTACTGGAATTGTGTACTGCTTGGCATTCTTGACACCCTTGATACGACGGATCGCATCTGAGTGGCCCTGTGAAACGCCCTTGCCCCAGAATGTGTAATCATTTCCATCAGGAAGAATAGCATTTGAGTAAACTCTTGCAAGAGAGAACATTCCTGGATCCCAACCGCAGGAGATAACAGCAACCTTGCCAGCAGCCTTAGCTGAAGCATCAACGTTTGCAAAGTGCTCAGGAATTCTTGCGTGTGTATCGAAACTGTCAGCTACATTGAAAAGCTTAGCATATTCTGGTGTCTGAGTTGGAAGATCTGTTGCGCTTCCTCCGCAGAGGATCATAACATCAATCTTGTCCTTCCAGTCAGCTACATCTGCAACTGAAACTACAGGAACACCTGCTGTCTGTATTGTGAGAGAAGAAGGATCTCTTCTTGTGAACACTGCTACAAGTTCCATATCTGGAGCAGCCTTAACAGCAAGCTCAACGCCTCTTCCCAAGTTACCATAACCTAAAATTCCAATTCTTGTACTCATTTGAATCCTCCTGTATAAGACATATTTCGTAAAAGAGCTATGCCCTTAGAATTACTATTGGCTAGTTGTTTCTCTATGCTAACAACTCCAAATTATAGAGATTATAACACAAAATTTTTTCTGTAAAAAGAATTTTATGTGATTGAATTGCTCAAGTAGCACATTTATCAGCCATTTGCCTTGGAATAGCTTTCCTTTATGATGGTATCAACAACCTCTTCCCTGTACCAGGTAAGGTTTCTGCGGTTAAAGATTGAAAACTTCTCGCCCTGCTGGTCATAGATTCCATTATCCCACCAGAAACAAGGAATTCCATAATCAGTAGCCTTTGAAACGTAGACCTCAGCCCACTTTCTGACTTCCTCAGTATTCTCATCCTTATTAACTGCGCCGTACTCTGTGAGGAGAACAGGAATACCTTTTTGCAGGAAATTCTTATCAAGCGCGATCATAAGCTGGAAGATTTCCTTATTCTGACTTCCGTCCCACTTAAAGAGCTCCCAACTCTCGCCATTTGCGTAGGTGAAGGCATATGGAGTGTAGGCATGGATTGCTACAGCAATATGCTCATCTTCGGGAATATAAATGTCTTTTAACGCCTCTGGTACTGAGGAATCGGCATAGGTAGTTACAAGTAGGAGACGAAGCTCGTTGTTGCCGCCAGTTGCACGAACAGTGTCCACAAAAGACTTATTTAAGCGGTTAACATATTCTCTTTCCTCGGGAGTTCCGCCGCTCCATTCACTTGCGCTTCCCTTAGTTCTAGGCTCATTCAAGCCTTCGAAGACAAGATGATCGCCATAATCCTTGAAACGCTCTGCAACTTGCTTCCAGATTGCAATGTTCTCTGCATCCACAGCTTCTATGTGCTCAGCGTCAGGAATTCTCCAAAATTCCTCGTGGTGAGAATCAATAAGGACATACATGCCATCATCAAGTGCGTAGTTTACAACTTCCTCAACCCTGTCCATCCACTCAGGATCAATTGTATAATCTGGAGCTTCCCCTACATGATTTCCCCATGTGATAGGAATACGTATGGAATCAAAGCCCTTTTCGCAGACTGCATCAATCTGCTCTTTTGTAACCTTGGGATTCCCCCAGCTTGTCTCTGACGCAAGACCGCTTGCGCTAGTTGCTTCCAGCGTATTTCCAAGATTCCAGCCTGCTGTCATCTCAGCTACAAGCTCTTTTGCAGAAATATCACGCATCTCATCGCTCCTTTCTGTAATTCCCTTAACCTGGTTAACCTCAGCATTGTTTGAATCTGATGAGCTCTCAATGGTAGAACTATCTGAACCATCCGAACTATCAGAGATGCTGGCGGTATTTGCCTCAGCGGAAGTCTGATCAGCTGCTCCAGCTTGCGTAGCAGAAGTTTCCTCACTTTTTATCCCAGTTTCTGAACCTGAAATTACAGATGAAGATGTAACTTCTTTTTCTGATGATGCCGCACCCCCAGCGCAGCCTGTAATAAGCCCTGCGACCATTATTGACGCCATTAATAGTGATACTAATTTTCTTTTAAACATACCTTCTCTCAACTTTCTTTATGTATATATACTAACTCTATATTTGAATACATTTTTGTTCAAGTATTATCTTTTTAGGCGGCAGGAATAATAACAAAAGTGCTAGCAGAAACATTGCCTGAAGTATATGATGGTGGAAGTGCAAAAGATAAAGATATTGCGGAGAGAAAAGATATGACTGAAGAAATAAACCTAGTAGAAGCAGACAATAAATATGCGGATGAAATTGCCGCTTACAGACAGGAGTTCCTTGATTGCGGTGATCATATGGATGGCTGCGGTTCCCTGCGTAAAGATGAAAACCCCTATGAGTATATTGAGAATTGTAAGAAACGAGCTGCAAAAGATGCACCTGCAGAGATTGGAGGCCATGCACAGCAGTTTTTGTGCGTAAGAAACGCTGATGATCACCTGCTTGGAATGAGCCAGTACAGATACGACGCTGATCCAAAGTTTCAGATTGGGTATTCAGTAAGACCCTGTGATAGGGGAAATGGATATGCAAAATGGATGCTCAGACAGCTCCTGTCATGGCTTGGGAATCAGGGTAAGACAGAGACAACTATCGCCTGCGAGCCTTCAAACCTTGCTAGTGAACACGTAATACTAAGCTGCGGTGGAAAACTCGTTGAAACCTGCAATTACAAAGGAATAGATCTGAAAGTATGGAACATTTCACTTACATAATCAAGCTGTAATATTCAGATTGTGGATATCTGAATAAATTTGAAGAAAAAACAGTTCTGCGGCGAGGCTGTCAGGGAAGGAATATGCAGAGTCAGGACGATTTTGGTTCTATGGAGGAAAGACCAATCCATCGTAAGTGCCTATGCACGTAACGATGGATTCTCTGGGCTTTCCGAAGTGCTCAGAACCATGAGTACTGACCTACATATTTCGACCTACAGCCCGCCGCAGAACGTCCGTTATCACAAACTCCCGCGTAGCCACCTGCAAACGCTTCCGCAGCCATGCACTTCCGCGTAGCCAATATACTCGCACGGCCAACACTACATCAGTGCAGCCACTCAACACTCTTAAGGGAGGCAGTTCCTGTGCCGCAATATGTCAGATACAAAGCGTGAACTCCAGATAGAGGCGCATCAAACCTGCACTCGTTAGACTCCCACATATTTGAATTTACACCGTGTATCCTGCCAAGAACCTCTCCGTCAATAGATGTTCTCACTTCAAAATCTCCGTCAAAGTAAGCCCTGGTCTTGATTCTAAGACCTGTTGCTCCCTTAACATCAAAATACTTAAAGCCAATAGTAGTGCCATCAACGATAGCCTTGATGTAGCCAGGATTTGCATCTCCATCAGCCCCTTCCTGAACTACCCTTGGCACAGATGGCTCAACATAAGCCACATGCTCTTTTGTAAAGATATTGCAGGCAATGTATGAAGGATACTCGCCAACATCTGAGAGAGGACCACCGTTAAGACCGCAGGATGTAATCTCAACCTGCTTGATAGAACCATCTGCCTCGAAGTGGATTTTCTCAGCGCAGCCCTGACGGCTAAACCAGGTTCCATTTGTGTGTCTATGGTAAAAGATATACCATTCTCCACCAATCTCAACAATACTTCCGTGGTTGTTAGCACCATATGCAGTTGCATCTGCGGCTTTTTTGTAGCTGTCAATTCCGCGGTCACAGTTGGAAACAATAACTCCGCCATACTTGTAAGGGCCAAGAGGATCCTTGGAAGTTGCGTAGCACAGCTCATGGCAAACTTCAGAAGAATAGATGAAGTAGTAGGTATCATCATGTTTTCTGATAGAAGGAGCCTCAAAGAAAGCATGGTTCTCATATCCTGTTCCCTGGCTATAGCAGTTACCTGGTGCTACAAACTCAGGAGCTCTCTTGATTGTAAGCATATCCTTATCAAGCACAGTCAACATAGCGCCATGTCTAGACTCATCGCCCTGTCCACAGAAGCCAGTGAAAAGATAAGTCGTATCCCCTTCAGTAAGTACACCTGGGTCAAACTGTGGCTCATCACCCTCTTTTTCTCCGAGTCTTGTTCCATCCTCATAATGTACATAGCCGTAGAATTTAAATGGCCCATTAGGAGTATCGCTGACAGCAACTGAAACAACACAGACTCTGTCAAGAACATAGTAGAGATAGAAACGTCCATCAGGACCAACTGTCAGGTCAGGAGCATATAGACACATGCGGCCTTCCTTGTTCAGAGGATCTGCAGTCTTTGGATAAATAACACCTTCATAGTGCCAGTTTCCAAGATCATCAATTGGTGCTGACCAGGTCACATAATCTCCAAGGCAGAAGGTTTCGCCCTGCCACAGATCGTGAGAGCCATATACATAAACCCTATTATTAAATACGTAAGGCTCGCCATCAGGAATATATTCCCAAGATGGAAGATAAGGGTTAACAGCCTGCTTTTTGCTGCCCTGTCTGATGCCACCCTCAAACTTAGGTCTTGCGCCATTTGTAAGAAATTCCATCTCATAACGGCTATCTGCCTTGTATGGAGCCCAGGCGGGGAGTGATGCCCTGTCGCGGCAGACGTAATCGATGCCTACTTTTTCTGGAGACAATTCATCTAAATTACAGCACTTAGCGTTTTCATCAAAGTCCCAGTCACTAACTGCACTTCTGTGAATATTGTCATACTCCTCACTTCTAAGAAGACCTGCGTTTCCGCCATCATTATTAGGATCTCCGGTCTTTATGAAGTTTGCGAAATAGTCACACATCTGTCTTGCAAGGTCAAAATGCTTGCCAGTGTAAGGACGAGTGCACTTATCAAGAGACCCAAAGAAGAACCACAGATCGCAGGAGTGGAAAGTGCCAGGATAGCTCTCGCCCTTGTATCCGTCTCCAGGAATCTCCGGATCAAATCTATAGTAAAAGAACTTCTGGGATGGCTCATTTTTGCTGGCTGCTTCGAAAACAGTCTTAACAGAAAGTTCAACGCTGTTTACACCTGCCATAGAAAACTCATCTGTAGTATTACCTGCAATAACAGGAACATCTGCGCACTTTCTGTCCATAAATAATTGAACAGGATCTCCTTCGCAGAAGAAACCATCCTGAATTGGGAACATTCTTGGATTTTCCTGTACAAAGCGGTTATAGCCATCAAATACTTCTTTAGAAGATAATTTTCTGGCCTCCTCTAAATCTTTTACCCCTAAAGATTTAAAGAACTTATCACCAAGCTCCTCTGCCTTTGTAAGATCAAGAGGCTTGAAAATATCATCCTTGGGGTCAGCAAGTCTTATGATACCTGAAAAAATAGCTGCGCCCTTTATAAGCTTCTCATTACCCTTGTGGGTCAGCTGGTGCATCACGCTAGATCCTCCAGCAGACTGACCGGCGATAGTGATCTGATCAGGATTTCCGCCAAAGGCTGCAATGTTATCATGAACCCAGTTAAGGCCAGCACACTGATCCATAAGACCAAAGTTTGCTGGAGCAGTAGGAGCCTCTTTTGTAATATCCTTGTGAGCAAGGAAACCAAAGCAGTTGAGTCTGTACGCAACACTCACAACTACGATGCCGCGCTTTGCAAGCTGCTCCCCATTAAACTCCATCTCTGCTGTATATCCCCACTGGAAGCCACCGCCGAAGTACCATACCAGAACTGGAAGCTTTTCACCTTCTCTTTTGGCAGGGGTCCAGATATTAAGGTAAAGACAGTCCTCTGACAGCTCAACCTCAGGATCAACATGCCATTCTCTGCAGTAAATATCTGTGCCCATACCAGGCCTGTCCTGATAAGAAATAGGACCAAAATTGTTGCACTCTAAAACTCCGTCCCAGTCCTTGCAGGGCTGTGGGGCGCGCCATCTGTTTTCTCCAACTGGCGGAGCAGCAAATGGAATCCCCTTAAATACAGTAATTCTTGGATCGGTTCCGGCAAGGCCGCGGACCTTACCATTTTTTACAGTCGTTTCTCTAAGCATTTTTTACCCTCTCCCAACAAATTATTTTGCTATATTCAGTTTTGTATCTGAATTGTTTTATATTTCATCAGGTGTCGAAATACGCATTTAGCCACCTACTTTATTTATATCGTTTTCTGATGGCTACTATCCACCGAATTATTGCTACATATTCGTAAATCCGTGCTAAGTTTTATGAATTGGGTAATACGGAAGCCCCAATTCTTGCTACAAACAAACTAGTACTTGCTATCTTTTGGCATATCGCAATTTACGAGAAAAACATCGCAAATTTTTGGTGGCGAGGATAGTTCTTTTACCGTTATATTCTTGTACATCGTTTAACATCGTTCACAATACTAATCGGAGCGCTGATCGCGACTTTTGTTTTGGCCAGCGGGTGTGGAAAAATTCAGACTGCTGAAGCTGATACAGAAGTAGAAACAGTAGAATCAGTTGAAATGGAGAAAGAAACAAAAATGGCAGTAAATCCAGAGACAATTTTTGAAAATATCAAATTAAATAAGAGCGCAAAAGCAATAACTGACCATAACCCAG
This sequence comes from Butyrivibrio sp. INlla14, assembly GCF_900102515.1. GTDB lineage: Bacteria > Bacillota > Clostridia > Lachnospirales > Lachnospiraceae > Butyrivibrio. The sequence continues at coordinate 1,759 of NZ_FMVS01000018.1, read as the reverse complement.
TCATGGTACAGCGCTTTGGAGCAGACCCCTACGCCCTTGCTTATGGCGGAAGAGTATACCTTTATATGACAGGTGACAAGCCATCCTACAATGCAGACGGTTCGTTAAAAGAAAACACTTATGGCAACATAAATACTATAAACGTGGTATCTTCTGATGACCTTGTAAACTGGACAGACCACGGAACTGTTTATGCTGCAGGAAATAACGGCGCAGCAAGCTGGGGACCAAACTCATGGGCACCTGCAGCTGCCTGGAAAAATATTGATGGCAAGGATAAGTTCTTTTTATATTTTGCAAATAATGGAAACGGCATCGGTGTTCTCTCATCAGATTCACCAGTAGGCCCATTCGTAGATGAGCTGGGACATCCCCTTATCTCCAGAGAAACCCCCAATTGCGCGGAGGTCACATGGCTTTTTGACCCGGCAATTCTCATGGATGATGACGGATCAGCCTATATCTACGTTGGCGGCGGAGTACCTTCCCCTGATAAGGCTGCAAACCCTGGAACAGCAAGAGTATGCAAGCTTGGTGATGACATGATGAGCCTTGAGGGCAATCCAATCCCCATCGAAAATGTGGATTACCTCTTCGAGGATTCAGGAATTAACAAAATCGATGGCGTTTACTATTATTCATATTGTTCAAACTTTAATGTAACACCAGAAGCTACCAAGGAACTGGGTTTTGAGTCTGGCGAGATCGTGACTATGAAGTCAGACAGCCCCATGGGACCTTTTGAGAGATGCAATCCCGTCCTCAAAAACCCTGAGAAGTTCTTTGGCCGCGGCGGTAATAACCACCACGCTATGTTTGAATTCGAGGGCCAGTACTACATAACCTATCATTCAAGAATCCTTGAGGAAGGCCTTGGAATGGACGGCGGCTACCGCAGCACAAATGTTAACAAACTCGTCCTCAATGACAAGAATGAGCCCTCAGCAAGCATTGGAACTAAGAGCGGCGTAGAGCAGCTGCGTCCGCTTGACCCTTACAAAGAGGTTAAGGCGGTAACTCTTTCAAATGCTTCTATGGGAATAAAGACCAAACAGTACGGAGAAAGCGCTAAAAAGTGTGGCTCTGGAGATATGATCCTCTGCGGAATAGCAGACGGTGAGTGGACAAGCGTTAGCTGTGCTGATTTTGGAACTGCTGGGGCAAAAGAGATTTCTTTTACCATTGATGTAAAAGAAACAGCTGCAGACAGTGACCTTCGCGGAGCAATCAAAGTTTGCCTTGATAGCCCATCTGGAGAAGCAGTTGGTTACGCAGTTATACCAAATGAGAAAGCAGAAGGACTTGAGGTTAAAGCTCAGTTTCCTGAGACTATAACAGGACAGCATAACGTATACTTCATCTACGCCGGAGAAGGCTACGAAGTATATTCCTGGATTGTGAGATGAAGAAAAAGAGAGAATTATTAAATAAAAGTTTCCCAATCTGCCGGACTATAGATTTCCGGCAGAAGGGTTAGCTTCCTTTCTTGGGCGACCACGTGGCCGCTTGGGTTTTATTTCAACTTGATCCTTTGGCTTCGGCTTTCGCCCGCGTTTCTTAGGCTCAGGCTTTGGAGCCGGCTTTGAAAGCCCAAGAGCTTCGAGCTCTTCCATTGCGGTTTGTATTGTGTGCACCCAAAACCCGTCAGCGGATGATGGCTCTGCAGGTGCATCCGCCCTACGCCATGCTGATGAAAGATCATCCATGAGTTCACCATAGGACATCTGTTTCAGAAGTCCAGCATTTTCGGCTTTGCGGA
>NZ_FMVS01000076.1 GCF_900102515.1 Butyrivibrio sp. INlla14 | reverse complement strand
TGATATTGTCAATATTACTTTACACTTATTACTCGTACATCCAGTTACCTGTTTTATTATGCAGCCATTGCCAATGAATCATAGTATCTCTTTCTCTTAACCATAGGAGGAAGACCATTATTGGAGGTACATATCCTCCTGTTATTCCAATAGCTGATAAAGTATCTCCAGATTATTACCTTAAGTTCTTCAACAGTAAACTGAGTAGACTTAAGATTTCTGGAGTAGAATAGTTCATCTTTCATTCTTGCCCACATGCTTTCACACCTGGCATTATCATGACATCTGCCACCTGCACTGTTCATGCTCTGGGTAATGCCATATTTGTTGATAGCTTTACGATATAGATCACTGGTGTATTGTTTACCCCTGTCGCTGTGGACTATAGCGCCTCGTAATCCTGGAAAGGACATATATGCATTATCTAAGGTCTTTTCTACCAGAGAAGCCTTCATGTTGGTATCAAGCGCCAGTCCAAGGACAGCAACATCAAAACAATCAAAAATTGCAGAAACATAAAGTTTGCCATCGCTTGCCTTAAGTTCTGATATATCAGTTACACATTTAGCCAAAGGCTCTTCTGAATAGAAATTCCTTTTTACATGGTCGTCAGATTTTTGAGCCTTTTTGTCAGCAACAGTTATGCCATTAGGATTACGCCGAGGCCTATGTGATATTTCAAGCTTTTGCATTATTTTGTAGATAGTACTTTCACTTGGAATGTAGAAATCAGGATCTTCATCATGTCTAAGCTTTAATGCTTCATACATCCTAAGTCTACCGTAAGTATCGTTACAGAGATCTTCAAGAAGTATCTCTTCCATGTCATCAGCTATATACTGATATTTCCATGGACGATCCTTACGCTTAAGGTAATCATAGAATGCCTGCCGGGTAACTCCCAGCACCTTACAATACAATGACAGCTTGCCTTTTACCGTGCCGCCCTCGGTCCGTAGATCTATAAAAATCAGTCGCTCGTTCTTTCTGATTTCCGACGGCTCGCTGCGAAAAAAGCGGTAGCATCAGCAAGGATTTCATTTTCTTCTTGAAGACGTTTATTTGCCTTAATAAGCTCTTTATTCTGCTTCCTAAGGCTTTGTATCTCCTCGGCTAAAGACATAGCATTTTGAGGCGTATATGCTCCTTCACCAAGATCAAGCATTCCTTGTTTTGCTGCATTTACCCAGCCTCTCATTGTGCTGGCAGAAACACCTAGTTCCTTAACCGCCTTAGTCATACCTACTTCGTTAATTAGTTTGACTGCTTGGACTTTGTAGTCCTTATCATACCGTTTAGTTGCCATCTGGCACCTCCTTATTCTCTTACCTATATTTCAAGATATACGAGAATAAGTTGTCAAGTTTAACTATACAGCATCA
>NZ_FMVS01000030.1 GCF_900102515.1 Butyrivibrio sp. INlla14 | reverse complement strand
CGAAAATGCTGGACTTCTGAAACAGATGTCCTATGGTGAACTCATGGATGATCTTTCATCAGCATGGCGTAGGGCGGATGCACCTGCAGAGCCATCATCCGCTGACGGGTTTTGGGTGCACACAATACAAACCGCAATGGAAGAGCTCGAAGCTCTTGGGCTTTCAAAGCCGGCTCCAAAGCCTGAGCCTAAGAAACGCGGGCGAAAGCCGAAGCCAAAGGATCAAGTTGAAATAAAACCCAAGCGGCCACGTGGTCGCCCAAGAAAGGAAGCTAACCCTTCTGCCGGAAATCTATAGTCCGGCAGATTGGGAAACTTTTACTGAAATAAAGGATTGTAAAAAAAGCTACTGTTCCCCATATCAATATCTTTCCCAAGTTCTTTTTAATAGATTCTTTCATACCATGCTTTTCCTCTTTAATCTGCTGGATTCTTGCGGGCTATTTCTGCTTTTGCCCGCAAGAAGTCACAGTTCTCATCAGATAACAGTATACAGGTTTGAAATAGTCTCATCAACATGTGAAATGACACAGTATCCCGGATACAGTAATTTTTTTTCTTATTTTTTGATATGGAACGCTGCCATTCCAGGATAAACAGCACTGTCGCCGAGCTGCTCCTCGATGCGAAGAAGCTGATTGTATTTAGCGACACGTTCTGAACGGCTTGGAGCACCAGTTTTGATCTGACAGGTATTAAGGGCTACTGCAAGATCTGCGATTGTAGTATCAGCTGTTTCTCCTGAGCGATGGGATGAAATTGCTGTGTAACCTGCATTATGCGCCATCTTGATTGCTTCAAGAGTCTCTGATACTGAGCCAATCTGATTAAGCTTGATCAGGATAGAATTACCTGCACCAAGAGATATTCCCTTGCTAAGACGCTCAGTATTAGTAACAAAAAGATCATCACCTACAAGTTGTACCTTGTTTCCAATCTTGGCTGTCATTCTCTGCCAGCCTTCCCAGTCTTCTTCATCAAGTCCATCTTCGATAGAAATGATCGGATACTTATCTACAAGACTCTCCCAATGTGCGATAAGTTCATCAGATGTAAACTCTTTTCCTGACTTAGGCTGCTTGTAGAAGCCTTTTCCTTTCTCGCTCTTCCACTCTGATGCTGCTGCATCCATTGCGATCATGAAATCTTTTCCAGGCTCATAACCTGCTACCTTTATAGCTTCCAGAATCTTCTCAATTGCCTCTTCATCGCTCCTTAGCTGGTTAGGCGCAAAACCACCCTCATCTCCGACAGCTGTTACATCTCCCATATCCTTGATAAGCTTTTTCAGATTATGGAAAACTTCTGCGCACCAGCGAAGCGCTTCCTTAAATGAAGGTGCACCAACAGGCATGATCATAAATTCCTGTGTGTCGACAGCGCTATCTGCGTGTGCTCCGCCATTTAAAATGTTCATCATTGGAACGGGAAGTCTGTTTCCTGATACACCGCCCAGGAATCTGTATAAGGGGATATCAAGGGCCTTAGCTGCTGCCCTTGCTGTAGCAATAGAAACAGCAAGAATTGCATTTGCTCCAAGATTAGACTTATCTTTTGTTCCATCAGCTTTGATCATTGCTGCATCAATTGCGTACGTATCTGAGGCATCCATACCTACGATTGCTTTGCTAATAACAGTATTGATATTCTCAACTGCCTTTGTAACTCCTTTTCCGAGGTATCTTGACTTATCTCCGTCTCTGAGCTCAAGAGCCTCGAACTCACCTGTTGATGCACCGCTTGGAGCTGTCCCCAAAGCCACAGTCCCGTCAACTAGGGTAATCTCTGCCTCAACTGTAGGATTTCCTCTCGAATCCAGTATTTCTCTTCCAACTACTTTCTCAATTTCCAAATATTCCATTTGCACTGCTCCTTTCCTCTTAAACACAGAATTCCTCTTTTCATAACCGGTCATAGGTGCCGTTATGATAAAGAGGAACTCACATGATTCGCTCATTATGTTAGCTTTTGCTAACACATTTTATTCTATTTTAGGACAATGCTGCTGTCAACAGCTGCTATTGATGATTTTTATCATTTCCAGAACAATTATTGATTTTCTGAGGAACATCAATAATCTATATTTACATCCAAAATACTATTTTCATAAAAAAAGACACGAGCAAATTTTTGCCTTACATCTTTTATTATTCTTTTCTAAAAAAAGCTGTAGCATTGTTGGCAATTCTTGCCCTTTGTCCAAACTTCTTCACTTTAAAATACTACTATTCCTACTCTTTTGAAGAAAAAGATGTAAGAGCAGTAGGGCTAACAAGTGAAGAAACAAATATTTCAATTACTTGTTACAACCTTTTCGCAAGAAAAAGAATTCCAGATGTATTGATAATTTTTTAACGTATCCCATTTTTATAAAACATGAAAAAAGCTGTAAAACGCTGTAAATTCAGCACTAGTGTGCTGACTTGTTCATCTTTAATCAAATTGCGCAGTATATGGGTTTATCTACAAGGAAATAAAATCGATGACAATGCGGGCATTGTCGAGATTTTGTGACAAAGTAGATGAATTCAGATACAAGCAATTTGGTTAATTATGAATGAGTCAGTACACTATAATGGCCCCTAGCCATCCGTAGCCTTCGACAGCTGATGACTACGCAGTAGATTCAAATTATAGCAGCCATGATTAGTTATGAGCGGTCGTGCAGCGCATCTGCGATGAAGTCCATAGCTTCCAAGTATCCGGGAAGTCCATGTCCGTAGATTTGCTTGTGGCAGGCAGGGGCAGTTACTGAAACCTTTCTGAATTCCTCTCTGGACTGTATGTCTGAAATGTGGACTTCTACCTTGATAACATCTTCAAGGCTCTTTAGAGCATCGTGAATAGCGTAGCTATAGTGTGTGTAAGCCCCAGGATTTATGACGATTCCGTCTGTGCCATCGCTGTAAGCTTCCTGGATTCTGTCTATTATGGCTCCCTCATGATTAGACTGGAAAAGATCTACCTCATAGCCATCATCAGCTGCCTTTTTGCGGATCATATCGCACAGGTAGTTAAAGTCCTGATTGCCGTAGACTGCTTTTTCTCTTATACCCAGAAAATTTAAATTAGGGCCATTTATCACCAAAATCTTCATTATCTCTACATCCTTTACATTCCGAATATTTGTCAGCACTCATGTTTTATATCTTACGTGAACTCCTACGCTTTTTTCTTGTTGTTCACGTAATTTTTTGTCATTCCAGATCATGACTTCGTCATGATTGTTCCTCCCTCATAACCAGGTGACTCGCAAGTTCCTGTACTCTGCAACCATAGGCGCAAGCTGTCTGAAGCCAATGCAGCCGCCTGTCAGGATATCTCCGTAGGTGACTCCGTCGTCATCAAATTCAAATATCTGAAGGCCCCCTACAAAAAAGGTAACCTTGCCGGATTTCTTAACTACTGATATCTCATACCATTGTGAATCAGGGCTGGCATCAGGGATTGGGTCCGCTCCCTGTGTTACTAGGTGAAAGCCGTAGCTCTTTCTAAGATTACAGGTATGGAAAGCCCTCTCATCAGGCTCTTTTCTTCTAAAATAGGAAACGTGGAAGGCGTTGATATCGCCGCTATGATACTGCTTGTATTCGCCTGTTCTCTTACTAAGAGTTTCATCAAATATAGAGACTCCGCTCCTTCCCTTGGCTGCAAAGAACATCATGGCAAGCCCAGGCTCCTCAAGGGGCCTAAACTCCCAGTCAATCCTTACATCTGAAGGGAATGATACAGGACACCACAACACGAAATTGGCCTTCTGTCCCTCCTCAGGACTAAGTGCGTTTTTAAGGCGCATTGCTCCCTCGGGAAAAGAAATCTCGGCCTTCCCCTCCAAAATAAAGTCCCCTATGCATTCCTGTGAATCCAGCGGATTTTCGTAGATTATCTTAGACATATATACCCCCCTATTTTCCCATGAAATCTGATAATTTGAACTCCTTGCCTGTTCTCTCCTCATAAATCTGGATAAATGATTTGCCCTGATCTTCCGGGTTAAAGTCCACATCCTTGGATTTTACCCTCCACTCGTTGTCCTCCGGAAGATACTGATAGGCAATATTGTGCTGTACCCACTCATAGGCCATATCCTCTGCTGTTCTAAAGCTCTCCATATCAGCCCCGTGGATAGGATACACATTAATAAGAGCCTGGCAGATAAAGACCATGTCAGTTGTATTCTCTATCTTATAGGAATCAATAATCTTCCAGTGCTCATCCCAGCGAACTACTGAAAACTCCTCATCTCCATAGGAAAAAACATAATTCTTGCCATCACCTGAAGGATTGCTAAGATTCACATCAGAAGCAGAAGTAAAAAGAGCTGAGGATTCCTCTCCATCCCCTGATAATAGTTCACTAGACTTCTCTTCCACAAAGGATTTCCCCATACTGGCGTAATCACCTGCATTATCTCTGATATAGGACATTCCCATACTGGCATAGTCGTCTGCATTATCTCTGATGTAGGACATTCCCATACTGGCATAGTCATCTGCATTTTTCACAACATATGATATCCCGGCACTTGCAAGGTCATCTGCCTTCTCATCTATGTAGTTATCCACAATCGGAATCCCGGTATAGCTGCAACCCACGCAAAAAGCGCAGCACATGATCAAAGATGCGCCAAGGCACATCACCACTAATCTTTTTTTCATAATAGTCCCCTCGTTAGTTTTAACATTAGTGTATCACATTTTTATAATCAAAGATTGGCCAGTTGTCCTCATTTCTAGCAATTTTCATCAGTAATTTTGTATCTTGCGGACAAACCTAGTGAAAACCGAAATTTATCAGTGGCTATAATATCCTCTTAATTTACATTCCCATGGCTGTGAGATAAATTAGTTTTACGCAATTCAAACGTGCAAACACATGATAAATACTTGAAAAGGAGACGATTATGAAAAAGAAATCACTGGCACTAGCACTAACTTTAGTAACAACTATAACAGGAATCCTTGCCGGTTGTGGAAATAATACATCAGCACAGAATGATTCAACTACTACTTCAGGCAGCACTACTACAAGTACAGCGGCAGCTGCAACAACTGAAGCTGCAAATTCAAATTCAGGAGCTTCTGCAGATTCAGGAGAGCTTGAACTTGCAGATGAGCAGGTACTGAATCTTACCTATTCAGATCTTGCTATTCTGGACGTAAATGATGTAAGAAACTCCAATGAGTTCCAGGTTCTGTCACAGGTTCAGGAGGGACTCTTTAGAACCTTCACAGACGAAAATGGCATTGACCACACAGAGCTTGCTGGAGCTACAGGCTATACTGTTTCAGACGACGGTCTTACCTACACTTTCAGCCTTAGAGATGATGCAAAATGGAGCGATGGAGAAAAGGTAACAGCACAGAACTATGTTGATTCCTGGTTCAGACTTATAGATCCTGAAAAAGCCTTCTCCTATGCCTTCCTTGCAGCAGATGATATCAAGGGAGCTCAGGATTACTACGACGGAACAGGTTCAAAAGAGGATGTGGCTATTAAGCTCATTGATGACTACACCTTTGAAGTAACCTTAAACTCAGCAAATCCTTCCTTCTTAAAGAAGGCTGGAATGCTTCCTCTTTTCCCAATTAGAAAAGACCTTATTGATGCAGCAGAAAGTGCTGGAGAAAACTGGGGTAACGACTACACTCTCCATGTGTTTAACGGACCCTTTGTTATCTCTGACAGAGTGCTTGAAAATTCAATGACTCTAAAAAAGAATGATCAGTACTGGGATGCTGAGAATGTTCATCTTACACAGGTTAACCTCCGGGTTGTAGATGAGTTCTCAACACAGGCTCAACTTGTTGAGTCACAGCAGGTCGATATCTTAAAGCTCTCTGACCTTGAGTATGTGGATAAGTGGCAGTCACTTGTTGATGATGGAACTCTTGTAAGGATCATCTCAACATCACCTTCTGTTACATATATCTCTTTTGACCAGCACCCAGCAGGAAACGGAGGCCCTTCAGGCCTTATGCTTAATGCCAAGGTTCGTAAGGCTATAACACTTGCCCTTGATAGAGAAGAATACAATCTTCTGTTTAGAAACGGCCTTTCAACAACTGCTTATGGACTTGTACCTTACGGAATCACAGTAGGCGGCAAAGAATACCGTTCTGAAGCAGGCGACATCTTGAATAACTCAGAGAACGCTGCCCTTGCAAGCGATCCAGCAGCACTTAAGGCTCTTTTTGAAGAAGGTATGGCAGAGGCAGGCGTAGAAGGAACTGCTGAGGATGTAACTCTCACTACAATAAACTACTCACCTAGCACACTTGATAACAACATCTATGAGTGGTACGTACAGCAGCTTGAGTCCAAGCTTGGCGTAACAGTACAGGTTGAGACCTTCCCTGATGTTACAGGCTGGAAGGAAGCCCGCGACAGCTATCAGTATGACTTCTACACAATGGGATGGTTCGGAGATTATGACGACCCAGCAAACTTCCTGGGACTGTTTGTAACAGATAACGGATATGCAAGATTCATGGGTGGCTACTCAAATCCTGAGTACGACGAGCTCTACAACAAGGCTAACGCAAGTCTTGATGAGAACGAGCGCCTTGAGTTATTTACAAAGGCAGAAAACCTTCTTCTTGAAGAAGGCGGTGTTGACCCTCTCTATTTTGACAATGCCCAGATCTACGCCCAGTCATATGTTAAGAATGTAAGCTACCCACTCTTCGGAGCAGACTTCGAGTTCTCAAGAGCCTATATTGTAAAACACTAAGGATGACTTTATGAATATCTTAAGATACATATTTAAAAAGTTGATCATTGCACTTGCTACACTTTTTGTGATAGCAAGTGCAACCTTTTTCCTACTGGCACTTACTCCAGGTGATGCTCTGTCAAAAAGAGTTGAAAAGCTACCGGATGTAGTCACTCAAAGGCTCTATGCCAAGTACGGCCTTGATAAGCCCATAATGGAAAGATATTTCATCACCATGAAAGGTCTTTTAAAAGGAGACTTTGGAGAGTCTGTAATCTACGAAGGAGAAACTGTCCAGCAGATAATTGCAGAAAAAGGCCCAGTAAGCGCAAGGCTTGGCATTCAGCAGATGCTACTTGGAGTTACTCTTGGCCTTCTTCTGGGAGTTTTGGCGGCTGTCAAAAAAGGCTCTATCTGGGACTATCTGGTGGTAGTTTTATCAATACTTCTCATATCAGTCCCGACTCTTTTATTTGCCCTTTTATTGCAAGCCTTCTTTGCAGGTAAGCTTGGCTGGTTTCCGGTTATCGGATGGCCTTCTTCAAACCAGTGGTTTGGAGGCTGGAAATACACTATCCTTCCTACCTTTGCCGGATGCTTTGGCTATATTGCTTCCTACGCAAGACTCCTTAAGGTGTCTATGCTTGATACCATGAATCAGGACTATATCCTGACAGCAGAATCCAAGGGTCTTTCAAGAAGAGAAGTCATAACCCGCCACGTTCTAAGAAACTCCCTGATACCTGTCATGACAAGACTTCCCATGTCTGTTGCCATGTGTATCACAGGATCGTTCTTTATTGAAAGTGTCTTTTCTATTCCTGGCCTTGGCCTATACTACGTAAATGCAGTTGCCGCACAGGATGTGACCATTGTAATGGGCGAAACCGTAATCCTATCAGCCATCTACATTTTTGTGATCTTTATCACAGATATTCTGTATACAGTGATTGATCCAAGGATACGTATCAGCGGAGGTAAGCGATGAATAGGATACTAACTTTAGAAGAAAAAGCCCACGTAGGAATCAGCAATAATGCCGATGTTATAACAAGGCCTGTTATCTCCTACTGGCGCGGCGCCTGGATAAGATTTAAGAAAAATAAGATAGCTATCTTTGCACTATATTCCCTGATACTTCTTATATTTTTCATTATCTTTGGTCCGGTTATTAGTAACACAAATTACACGGAAATAGATGCTGCAAATAGAAATATATCTCCCAATTCAGTGAACTGGTTTGGAAGTGACCAGCTGGGAAGAGATCTCTTTTCCCGCATATGGATTGGAGCAAGACTCAGCCTTATCATTGCTCTTGTGTGCTCTATGATACAGCTCCTTGTAGGCTGTGCCTACGGCGGAATAATGGCTTACTTTGGAGGCAAGGTTGACTCTGTCATGATGAGAATAATTGAAATCGTTACATCTTTTCCGTCACTTCTTGTGACACTGCTGATCATGATGGTTGTTGGTAAAAACGTGGCTGGACTTCTCGTTGCCATGTGCATAACCTCCTGGGTTGGAACCGCAAGGATCGTAAGAGGCCAGATCATGCAGCTTAGGGAATCCGAATATGTTCAGGCCTCGCAGATGCTTGGAAGCAGCCCTTTCAGGATCATATTAAAGCACCTTCTGCCAAATACTATTTCGCTGCTGATCCTGGATCTATGTTCGTCAATCCCTGACTATATCTTTACGGAAGCTTCGCTTAGCTTTCTTGGAATGGGGCTTGGAGGCGACATCATATCTCTTGGCGTTCTTATTTCTGATGGCAAGACCAAGATGCAGTTCTATCCCTGGCAGATGTTCTTTCCTGCAGTGATTCTGGTCATCGCAGTTTTGGCCTTCAATCTCATTGGAGATGGGCTGAGGGATGCTCTTGATCCCAGAAATATCCGTTAAATGGAGGTTTACTTTGGCTAATGAATTATTAAAGGTTGAAGACCTTAAAGTTGATTATCACACCTATGCCGGCATTGTACAGGCTGTAAGAGGGGTATCCTTTTCTCTTGAAAAGGGAAAGACTCTGGCTATAGTTGGTGAGTCGGGATGCGGCAAGTCAGTTACTGCAAGATCGATACTAAAGCTCATTCACGAGCCCGGCCAGATTGATAAGAGCAGCAAAATCTTATTTGAGGGAAAAGATGTTAATTCTTTTTCCGCAAAAGAGCTGCAAAGCTACAGGGGAGGCGATGTTTCTATAATCTTTCAGGATGCTATGGCTTCCCTTAACCCTACAATGACTGTAGGCAAGCAGATTGTTGAAAACATCCTTCATCACAACAAAATGAAAAAAACGGATGCCAAGAAAAGAGCTGTTGAGCTTTTGTCCTTGGTCGGCATCACAGATCCTGAGCGTCGCTACAAACAGTATCCACACGAGCTGTCAGGCGGCATGAGGCAGAGAGTCATGATTGCAATTGCCTTTGCCAACAATCCAAAGCTTCTGATTGCAGATGAGCCAACAACTGCTCTTGATGTGACTATACAGTCCCAGATCATGGAACTTTTAAGAAGTTTAAAAAATGAGTATGGTTCATCAATCATACTGATCACCCACGATCTAGGCGTAGTTGCAGGCATTGCAGACGAGGTAGCTGTCATGTATGCAGGTGTTATCGTAGAACATGGAAGTGCAAAAGATATTTTCTATAACCCCAAGCACCCTTATACCAAGGCGCTTCACGAGGCAGTTCCGAGGGTAGATAATAAACGCTCTGACACTCTTGTCTCTATTGCAGGTTCACCGCCAGATCTTATAAATCCAAATCCAGGCTGTCCTTTTAGTTCCAGGTGCAAGCACTGCATGAATATCTGTACAAAAGAGATGCCGCCTTCCTACAGTTTTGACAAGGGGCACGAGGCTAGTTGCTGGTTACATGCACTGGATGAAAGTGAGTTTAAATAATGGAAAATGAAGTGATTTTTGAAGTTAGACATTTAAAGAAGCATTTTAAGTTGGAAAGGGGACAAGTCCTTAAGGCTGTTGACGATGTTTCTTTTGCCATAAGAAAAGGTGAAACTCTGGGGCTTGTTGGAGAGTCTGGCTGTGGGAAGACAACCTGCGGAAGAACTGGAATTGGTATCTACGAGAAGACTTCCGGTGAGATACTGTTCAAGGGACAGGACATATCCACCTTCAAGCACCAGCAGCTTAAAGAGTACAAAAAGAAGGTTCAGATGATATTCCAGGATCCTTACGCAAGCCTCGATCCGAGAATGACAGTAGCTGACATTGTGGCCGAGGGGCTTGATGTTCACAAGCTCTACAAAAACAAAGCTGAACGCATGAGCAAGGTCTACGAACTACTTAAGCTGGTTGACCTTACCAGTGAGCACGCAGGCAGGTTTGTCCACGAGTTTTCCGGCGGCCAGCGTCAGAGGATTGGCATAGCAAGAGCTCTTGCAGTCCAACCTGAATTTCTGGTCCTGGACGAGCCAATATCTGCTCTTGATGTGAGTATTCAGGCCCAGGTGGTAAATATGCTTATGAATCTTCAGAAAGAAATGGGGCTTACCTATCTTTTTATAGCGCATGACATGGCCATGGTGCGTCATATTTCTACCAAAGTTGCCGTAATGTACATGGGAAAAATAGTAGAGATGGCAGAAACAAATGAACTCTTTGAGAATCCTATCCATCCCTACACCAAGTCTCTTTTATCAGCTATTCCAATCCCAGACCCTCTAGCCGAGGAAAAGAGACGTCAAAGCCAGATAACTCTCGAGGGTGAGGTCCTAAGTCCCATAAACCTTGGCGCCGAGTGCAGCTTCTGCAGACGCTGCCCCTCAAAGGCAGCCACCTGCCAGCACTCCGTCCCCTCCCTCATCGACATCGGAGGCGGCCACCTCGTCGCCTGCCACAACGCCGCCCGCACCTAAACCCGCGCACCACAACCGCACCGCCAGAGTTCTTCCCACCAGAGTAGTGCCCGCCGAAGCAATGCGCTCTGAACCGCCCCGCCGCCTGGGCATGACTCCCGCTCATTCAGAAAGTTTTTTGTGTCATATGACACAAAAACGCTCCGCTAAGGATGCGACTGGTGCACAGATGAAGATTGCAAGCTAAAGCTTGCGTGCACCAGCGCCAAGAGTCATAAATGACTCTTGATCACACGGCTTCAGCACGGGTATTCATGGGCTTCTGGAAGGCGCATAAGAATTCTACGGTTCAAAACTCGCACCAGGGCAGCGCTTGCGAGTCGGCTAGTTTCCTATGCGAGTCTTAGATGGCAAATGCGATTTTCTAATGTTTCCATAGCAGTTTTTCCCGCGCATGCGAAGCGTTGTCTGAAGCAGGACGGGAAAAATAATTTACGATAGAAAATGCCATAGCCCGCGATGCGGGCGTTACAAGAAAAGAGGAATCAAATTCTTCAAGCTAGCTTGAAAGATTGATTCCTCTTTTCTTTATGACGCAATGCGTCAAATGGCATTTTCATATATACATGTATTCCCCGTCCTGCAAGTTTACGCTGCAGTATGCGCATTAGAAGAAAAACTGCGGAAACATCTAAGAAAATCTGCATTTGTCAGTGACGAGCACTACGGGAACTGGCGCGAGTAAAAAGCTGCCTTCTGGTGCTCGGACATGTTGAACCGAAGCAGAATTCTTATGACCTTCCAGAAGCCTCATGACTACATCCTTCTTACACAGACGAAAAAAACTTCCATGAATATCGCTCGCGTCATGCCTGGGCGGCGGGCGCGGTTAAATCCTTGCTATGTCGACGAGGGTTAGAGCTTCCTCTGAGCTTGCGCTCTCAAGGCTGGTTACGAGGGCGCGGGCTGTGTCGAGGGCGGTGATTACGTTGACACCAGTCTCAATGGCGGTGCGGCGGATTATAAAGCCGTCACGGGTCTTGTCGCGGCCCTGGGTAGGTGTATCAATAACAAGGTCGATCTTGTGGCCCAGGATAAGGTCGATGACCGTAGGTGACTCCTGGCTAAGGCGGTTGATCTTTCTTGCAGATACACCGTTTTCGTTTAAGGTATCTGCAGTAGATCTTGTGGCGTAAATGATATAGCAAAGCTTCTTGTAGCGCCTTGCTATATCAATTACTTCGCCCTTATCTGCATCTTTTACAGTAATGATCATCTGCTTGTACTTAGGAAGGTTGATTCCTGCGCCAAGGAAGGCCTTATAAAGCGCTTCATCAAAGCTCTTGCTGATTCCAAGGCATTCACCTGTACTCTTCATCTCAGGTCCAAGGCTGATCTCAGCTCCTCTTATCTTTTCAAAAGAGAATACTGGCATCTTGATAGCTACGTAGTCAGCTTCTGGCTGAAGGCCTGGTGTATAGCCAAGATCCTTTAGCTTTTTGCCCATCATTACCTGAGCTGCAAGATCTACGATAGGAATACCTGTAACCTTGCTGATATAAGGAACAGTACGAGATGACCTTGGGTTTGCCTCAATGATGTAAACCTCATCTCCCACTGCAATAAACTGAACATTGATAAGACCAATTACGTGAAGTGCCTTGGCAAGTCTCTTTGTGTATTCAGCAATAGTCTCTTTTACCTTATCTGAAAGAGACTGGGCTGGATAAACAGATATTGAGTCGCCAGAGTGGATACCTGATCTCTCGATGTGCTCCATGATACCTGGGATTACAATGTCTTCTCCATCACATACAGCATCCACTTCTGTTTCCACACCCTGAAGGTACTTATCCACAAGAATTGGATGATCCTGAGCATATCTGTTGATAATGTTCATGAATTCCTCGATCTCTTCATCGGAAAGAGCAATCTGCATGCCCTGACCTCCAAGAACGTAGGAAGGTCTTACAAGAACAGGGTATCCAAGGCGGTTTGCAACTTCCTTGGCTTCCTCGGCAGTGTAAACTGTTGCTCCCTGAGCACGCTTTATCTGTGTCTGTTCAAGGATTTCATCAAAGATTTCTCTATCTTCTGCAGCATCAACATCCTTGGCATCTGTACCGTAGATCTTGACGCCCATCTTCATAAGGTCAGCTGTAAGCTTGATTGCTGTCTGTCCACCAAACTGAACCACTGCTCCGTCTGGCTTTTCAAGGCGAACGATATTCTCAACATCCTCAGCTGTAAGAGGCTCAAAGTAGAGCTTGTCAGCAATATCAAAGTCGGTACTTACTGTCTCCGGGTTGTTGTTGATTATGATTGTTTCGTAACCCTCTTTTTTGAAGGCCCATGTGGCATGAACTGAACAGTAGTCAAACTCAATACCCTGTCCAATCCTGATAGGACCAGAACCAAGAACAAGAATCTTTTTCTTGCGCTCAGCATTTTCTACATCAGCTGAATTTTCCAGGTCTCCAGCTTCGTTTTCTGAATCAGGGCCGTTATAAACTGAATAGTAGTAAGGTGTCTCTGCCGCAAACTCAGCTGCGCAGGTATCTACAATCTTGTAGGTAGCATGAATATTGTAGAAATCACGAAGCTCTTTTAACACATCCACAGGGAATCTTGTAAGTCTTGAAATAACTGTGTCAGGATACTCAAGGCGCTTTGCTTCCAAAAGTGTCTCAAAGCTTATTACTTTCTTGGCATCTTCTAAAGTGCCTGTTTTACCTGCAGTATTTTTTTCTCCGCATCTAAGGAGCTTTAGTTCCATCTTGACCAGGGTATGAAGCTTATCTATAAACCAAAGGTCGATCATGGTTATGTCGTGAATCTGATCGTGGCTTATTCCGCGTCTCAAAGCCTCAGCTATAACCCAGATTCTCTGGTCATCAACTATTTTTAATCTCTCTAAAAGCTCATCATCATCAAGGTCTGAGAAGTCATAGCTTGTAAGGCAGTCTACGTGCTGCTCCAAACTTCTGATGGCCTTCATCATAGCACCTTCAAAGTTTGTGCAGATGCTCATAACTTCGCCTGTAGCCTTCATCTGAGTTGTGAGGGTTCTCTTGGCAGTAATGAATTTATCAAATGGAAGCCTTGGAAACTTAACTACGCAGTAGTCAAGGGTAGGCTCAAAGCTTGCATAGGTCTTGCCTGTGATGGCATTTTTGATCTCATCAAGGGTGTAACCAAGGGCAATCTTGGCAGCAACCTTGGCGATAGGATATCCGGTTGCCTTACTTGCAAGGGCTGATGAACGGCTAACTCTTGGGTTAACCTCAATTACGCAGTACTCAAAGCTTGTAGGGTGCAGGGCGAACTGAACGTTACATCCTCCAGTAATCTTAAGTTCGTCAATAATAGAAAGAGCTGCACTTCTGAGCATCTGATATTCTTTGTCAGAAAGGGTCTGAGAAGGAGCAACAACGATTGAGTCACCTGTGTGAACGCCTACAGGGTCAATGTTTTCCATGTTGCAGACTGTAATGCAGTTTCCAAGGCTGTCACGCATTACCTCGTACTCAATTTCCTTCCATCCAGCAATACATCTTTCAACTAATACTTCATTGGCTCTTGAAAGCCTGAGGCCGTTCTCCAGGATTTCTTCGCACTGGGCCTGGTTGTAGGCAATACCGCCGCCTGATCCTCCAAGAGTATAGGCAGGACGCAGAACTACGGGGTATCCGATCTTACTAGCAAAAGAAATACCGTCTTCCACGTTATGTACAACCAAAGAAGCTGCAACAGGCTGGCCCAGCTTTTCCATGGTGTCCTTAAATTCCTGTCTATCCTCAGCCTTTCTGATAGTCTCTGCTGTAGTACCAAGAAGTTTTACATTGTGAGAAGCAAGAAATCCTGACTCGTCAAGCTCCATTCCAAGGTTAAGTCCAGCCTGTCCTCCAAGGGTTGGAAGAATTGAATCAGGCTTTTCTTTTTCTATGATCTGCTCAAGGACTTTGACTGTAAGAGGTTCGATATAAACCTCATCAGCAATATCCTTATCTGTCATGATGGTAGCAGGATTTGAGTTTACAAGGACAACTTCAATTCCTTCTTCTTTAAGAGATCTGCAGGCCTGTGTTCCAGCGTAGTCAAACTCAGCAGCCTGTCCTATTACTATAGGTCCTGAACCAATTACCAGAACCTTTTTTACATCTTTATTCTTTGGCATAACTTATCATTCCTCGCACATGTTTATAAATCTATCAAATAGGTAGCTTGAATCCTGAGGTCCAGGACATGCCTCCGGGTGGAACTGAACCGTAAAAATGTTCTTGCCCACATATTTAAGGCCCTCATTGGTTCCATCATTTACATTTATAAATGCTGGCTCAGCAACATTCCTATCAAGTTTATCCATATCAACTACATAGCCATGGTTCTGGGATGAAATGTACACTCTGCCGTTAGTAAGGTCTTTTACCGGGTGATTTCCACCTCTGTGACCATACTTAAGCTTGAAGGTGTCAGCTCCTGTGGCAAGGGCCATAAGCTGATGTCCAAGGCATATTGCAAAGATTGGCACATCAGAAGCATAGAGCTTTTTGATCTCCTCTATAACTCCGCGGCAATCCTTGGGATCTCCAGGGCCATTTGACAGCATGATTCCATCAGGCTTATCCCTAAGGATTTCCTCTGCACTGGTGTCAAAAGGATAGATTGTCACATCACATCCTCTTGCAGCAAGGGAATCTGCTATGTTCTTTTTGGCTCCAAGGTCAAGAAGTGCAATCTTAAGTGGTCTTGTTTTTCTTCCATTCAGTTCCTTGACAATTGCAGGTCTTTTCTCTCTCTTTGACAGGTCTCCCTTAAGAGAAGCCTCATAATCTTCCTTGTTAAAAGATGCACTTCCAGACAATGGGCCATTCTCTGAAAGGCTCTCTACGCCTTTTAGGAATTTCTTTTCCTTGCAGGAAACCTTGCTGACAACATCTCCGGTTGTGTAGGCATGAAGCTTTTCTTTTACCTGATCATAGGTAAGGCTCTCATTGGTTGTGATGAGGCCGTTCATAGTTCCTTTATCTCTAAGAAGCCTTACAAGGGCTCTTGTATCTATGCCTTCAATTCCAGGAATTTGGAACTTGTCCATAAATTCCTGTACTGTCATATCACATCTAAAGTTTGATGCCACATGCGACAATTCCCTTACTATGATGGCATCAACCCAGGGCTTTTCTGACTCCATGTCATCCAGGCAAACTCCGTAATTGCCTATAAGGGGATAGGTCATGCACACAGCCTGTCCCGCATATGAGGGATCAGTAAAAACTTCTGTGTAGCCAGCCATTGATGTGTTGAACACAATCTCACTTATCACATCCTTGTCTGCACCTATATGTTTACCTGTAAAGACTGTCCCGTCTTCAAGTATCAGTCTTGCTTTCATTCTTCCTCCTAGTTCTATCCTGACGCCAGGTTTTTCGAAATATGTACATGTCAGCTCTCATAGTTCTAAACGTTCCGATGAGCCCTAAACATCAATATCATCGTGCATAGGCACTCGATATTGATAGGTCTCATCTCCACAGAACTAAAATCGATCTGACTATGTACATATTCTCGAAAAAACTGGCTGTGTATCTATACCACTACTATTTGTGTAATTCATTGCAACTCATTATTTCTAACAAGAGCAGTTGTTTCATGTAATAAGCACTCTTTCTCACAAAACGCCCTTTTCAAAAGCGGGCGAAGTTCACTGCCGTAGCACAGCGGAGTGCGAGGCACATGACTTCTGCTAAGGCAGGAGTGCACATTATTTTGCGACTTTTTGAACTGCGGAGATGAGACCTATCAATGCCAAGTGCCTTTGCACGCAGGTATTGATGTTCAGGGCTCATCGGAGCGCTTAGTTCAACAGGAGCAAAAAATGTGTGCCCTGCTGAAGCAAAGTCATGTGCCCGCACTCCCGTCCTGTTCGCCGTAAACTCCCGCGTAGCCATTATTTGAAGTAAGCTACACCGCTTTCGAAGATGCGAAGGTCCTGCTCGCCGTAGATGTTGATGGCAACACCGTCACCGCGACGCTCTGAGTGAGCCATCTTACCAAGGCAGCGTCCATCTGGTGAAAGGATACCCTCAACAGCTCTGTAAGAACCATTGATGTTCCACTCATCATCCATAGTCACATTTCCATCAAGATCGCAGTACTGAGTTGCAATCTGGCCGTTAGCAAAAAGCTCATCAAGAACAGCTTCTGGAGCTACAAAACGTCCCTCTCCGTGAGAAGCTGGGTTTGTGTATACTCCGCCAAGCTCAGCCTGTGACAGCCATGGTGAATTATTGGATACAACCTTGATCGTAGCCATCTTGGAAATGTGTCTTCCTATTGTGTTAAAGGTCAGTGTAGGTGAATCAGCATTCTGACCTGTGATCTTGCCATAAGGCACAAGTCCAAGCTTGATCATAGCCTGGAAACCGTTACAGATACCAAGTGCAAGTCCGTCTCTGTTCTGAAGAAGATCTTCTACTGCTGCCTTAATCTCCTCATTCTGGAAGGCTGTTGCAAAGAACTTAGCACTTCCGTCTGGCTCATCACCAGCTGAGAAGCCGCCTGGGAACATGATGATCTGGGCATTCTCTATAGCCTTCTTAAACTCTTTTACGGACTCCTCAATATCCTGTGCATTTCTGTTTCTGAAAATCTTTATATTAACATCAGCGCCAGCTCTCTCAAAGGCCTGAGCACTGTCGTATTCGCAGTTTGTTCCTGGGAATACCGGGATAAATACTGTAGGCTTTGCCACATTGTTTTTGCAGATGTGGATGTTCTCTGCCTTGTAAAGAGGTGACTCTACAGGTGTCTTTTCTTCGTTAACAGTTGAGTGGAATACCTTCTCAAGCTTACTCTTCCAAGCATCTAGTGCTTCAGCCATTGAAACCTTTACACCGCAAGCCGCAAACTCTGCTGTTTCAGTAACTTCACCGATTTCTCTAGCACCGTCTACCTTAAGTGCCTCTGCAAGATCTTTTGCTGAAACCTCTGCAACAATATCAGCTATCTCGTTAGCAAACAGTTCTTTTGCCTCAACACCATCAGAAATCTTAACGCCCAGACCGTTACCAAATGCCATCTTGCAAAGAGCTGCTGCAAGTCCGTAGCAGTCCTCAGCATAAGCTGAAACGATGATGCCCTTTCTCATAAGGCCTGTAATCTCTCCATAGAGCTTCATAACCTTTTCATAATCAGGAAGGTCATACTTATCCTTGGCAATCTTGAACTGAACAAGCTTATTTCCTGCTGCCTTGAGCTCAGGTGTAACGATATCCTTGCCATTTGCCACATCTACGGCAAAAGAAACAAATGTAGGAGGAACGTTTATCTCATTGAAGGATCCGGACATTGAGTCCTTACCACCGATTGAGGCAATGCCAAACTTCATCTGGGCATCGAAGGCACCAAGAAGCGCTGTAAATGGCTGGCTCCAACGCTGTGGATCCTGTGTCATTCTCTTAAAATACTCCTGGAATGTGAAGTGGAGGTTTCTATAGTCACCACCATTTGCCACAATCCTTGCTACAGACTCAGTTACAGCATAAGCAGCACCGTGATATGGGCTCCAGCTTGAAAGGAATGGATCAAAGCCGTAGCTCATCATGGTTACTGTATCTGTCTTGCCTCCAAGAACAGGGAGCTTAGCTACCATAGCCTGTGTCTCTGTAAGCTGATACTTACCACCATAAGGCATGAGAACTGAACCAGCTCCGATAGAGGAGTCGAACATTTCTACAAGGCCTTTCTGTGAGCATACATTAAGGTCCGAAAGCTCAGCCTCAAGTGCTGCCTTAACATCGCCCTTTGTAAGAGCAGCCTCAACATCCTTACTTGCAATCTTGTTAAAATAGTTATCTGCCTGAACAGGAGCTTCTACTTTAACTGTAGTTTCCTGGTGTGCTCCATTTGTATCAAGGAAGGATCTCTTTATGTCAACGATTCTTTTGCCTCTCCAGTTAAGAACAAGTCTTGGTTCCTCTGTTACTACTGCAACCTTAACGGCTTCAAGGTTCTCCTGTGCTGCAAAATCAAGGAACTTGTCTGCATCCTTTGGCGCAACTACAACAGCCATTCTCTCCTGAGATTCTGAGATTGCAAGTTCTGTTCCATCAAGACCTGCATACTTTTTAGGAACAAGGTCAAGATTGATATCAAGACCTGGTGCAAGTTCTCCGATTGCAACAGAAACACCGCCGGCACCAAAGTCGTTACATTTTTTAATAAGTTCGCTTACTTCTGGTCTTCTAAAGAGTCTCTGGAGTTTACGCTCTGTAGGCGCATTACCCTTCTGAACCTCTGCTCCGCAGCTTGTAAGTGACTTGGAATCGTGAGCCTTGGATGAGCCTGTAGCTCCGCCGCAGCCATCTCTACCTGTTCTGCCACCAAGAAGGATGATGATATCTCCTGGATCAGCACTTTCTCTTATTACGTGTTCCTGAGGAGCAGCGCCCATTACAGCACCAATCTCCATTCTCTTAGCTACATAGCCTGGGTGATATACCTCTTTTACATAACCAGTTGCAAGACCGATCTGATTACCATAGGATGAATAGCCACTTGCTGCGCCTCTTACCAGCTTTTTCTGTGAAAGCTTGCCCTTCATGGTCTCAGCTACCGGAACTGTAGGATCTGCAGCGCCAGTTACACGCATAGCCTGGTATACATAACCTCTTCCTGAAAGCGGGTCTCTTATAGCGCCACCAAGACATGTAGCAGCTCCACCAAATGGCTCAATCTCTGTAGGGTGGTTGTGAGTTTCATTCTTAAAGAACACAAGCCAGTTCTCAACTACAGGACCATTTCCATAGTCAACCTCAACTGGAACAACTACTGTGCAGGCATTGTTCTCCTCAGACTCTTCCATGTCTGTGAGCTTGCCATCTTTTTTAAGTTTCTTCATGCCCATAAGAGCGATGTCCATAAGGGAGATGAATTTCTCTTTTTTCTTGTCATCTGTTGTATAAAGCGCATCCCTTGCTGCAAGGTAGTCTTCATATGAAGCCTTGATTGGCTCAGCATAGAAGCCCTCTTCAAAAGAGATATCTTTAAGCTCAGTTCCAAAGGTTGTATGGCGGCAGTGATCAGACCAGTAGGTGTCAAGAACTCTTATCTCAGTCATTGATGGATCACGCTTCTCATCGTCATTAAAATACTGCTGGATCCACTTGAAATCATTGAAGGTCATAGCAAGACCTAGTGACTCATAGAGAGCTTTCAGGTCAGTCTCAGCCATATCCTTAAAGCCGTCGAGGATCTTTACATCCTCAGGATCCTCATAGTTTTCCACAAGTGTCTCAGGTTTTTTGCCATCTGCAATCCTTGAGTCAACAGGGTTCATTGTGTAGTCCTTGATTTTCTCAAGTTCTGCATCTGATATATTTCCAATGAGCATGTAAGTTACTGCTGTTTTGATAACAGGTTCTTCGTCGCCCTTAATAAAGCGTACGCACTGCTCCGCAGAATCTGCTCTCTGATCAAACTGTCCTGGAAGTGCCTCAATGCTGAATACTCTTGCATTTTCAGGAATATCTATATTTTCTCTATAAAGAATATCTACTGGTGGCTCAGAAAAGACTGTTGTGCAGGCCTTTTCAAAAACTTCATCCGAAACGTTCTGAACGTCATAACGGATAAAGATCCTTACATTCTCGACGCTATTAATGCCAAGGTAGCCCTTGATTTCATGGCGAAGCTCTCTGGCCTTGCCAGCAAATGGTTCCTTTTTTTCTACGTAGATTCGTCTTACACTGCTCATAATTTCTCCTCTTCCTTCTTATATATCTATGAACTGGATATTACTCCAGAAACATACTGTTTTGTAGGTGTAAATTTTTGTATGATATACGAATCGCTTAACATGCAAGCATGTACGCAATTGTGACTTATGACGCCTATATCATACAAAAAGTGCTTAATAAAATATTAAGCACTTTACTCTTCCGGGACTAATCCCTCTAAAATATACATTAATTCATTATCGATAGCTTCCTCTGAAATAGAACAAGTCTTGGACATGATCTTGAGACCTTCCACCACGTACATTAAATTGCGGGCAAATCCAAGTGGATTTTCGCAATAGAATTCACCATTTTCAATTCCGTTTTCTACGAGCTTTTCGACAATGGTTACAGCTGTATTAAATTGTTTTTTAAGTGGATTATCTTTTGAAGAAACTTTATGATTAAAAAAATATTCGTAGGTAGCGATAGTGATGTTGTTCTTTTTTCTGAGAATGCTTTTTTTCTGTTCCTTAAGGAAAAGAGCCAGCATATCACCAGCAGATGCTTCGCCAGACAGTGCTGCTGCAACTGCCTCTTCATCATCCTCATCAAATTCATTATCAAGAACTGCCAGAAACAGTTCTTCTGTACTGGAAAAATAAAGATAAAGACCCCCACGACTAATGTCGCAGACATCAACAATGTCCTTCATAGTTACGTTTTTGTAGCCTTTTTCGGAAAAAACAACTCTGGCCTTATCCAGAATATGCTTTTTCTTCTGTGCGGACTTCTCTCCCATTTACTTCTCCCATTCCCTTATTATTTTCACTAATGCCTTCCGTTCTCTCATCGATTTGCGTAAGGCATTCAAACTATCAGGTTCTCTTACGCTATTGGCTTGTCGCTCTCATGTCCCCAGACTCTGCAGAGCTCATCCATCTTCCAAACCGTATTGTAGAGCACACCGTTGGCAACTCCCTCTGCCCAGACTGTACCCTTTGTCATACCTGACAAAATATACTTGGACAAAATTCCTGCCAGATCCTCCATGTTCCTGATGTCTGCATCAGCAATGAACAAGAGCTCATCCTTGGCACTATTCAAACGATTCCTGGAATAAACATAAACATAATTGCGATCTAATAAATTAGTAGACTGTGCTGCCTTAACAAAGGCAAGTAGATTAGAATCATATACCGGAAACGGCATTGACTTGAGGTCACTAGAGTTGTAACTCTGAGCCACCTCTGATTTGGCATTATCCTTGAGCCATCTTAAATATGGAACTAACTTGGAAACTTCGGGTCTGTATCTTGAAACGATATCCTCAACACTGTTCTCATTGACATTATTGTCATTTTCAAAACTCATTGAAAGCCGCTCCTATTCTGGCTTGTAGCCGTTTTCAAACTCGCGTGTCACTTATCTTTTTCAGTTCTTGATAAATAATAGCATGAAAGTATTTAGTCTTCAATATTTCTTTTTTATTTTTTTCAGTTCTTTATCAGTTCAATCAACCTCGACGCCGCAATAGACAGCGGCCTTGACTCATCTGTGATCACGCAGATCTTTCTCTTAGGGATTACGGAGTTAAAACGAAGTTCGAAGAGGACTCCACTTTCAAGGTATTCCTCTGCAAAATCCTTAACCACACAGCCCACGCCCAGATTTCTAAGGGCAAATTGAACTATCATATCACTGGTTGAGAGTTCGAATTCCGGCTGGATGTCCACGCCATGGTCACTTAAAAAAGTGTCTATATAGTTTCTGGTGCTGGAGTTGCCCTCAAGAAGAATAAGGGGAATCTTTTGAAGGTCACTAAAGTCCAGCATTCTATTCTTGTACTGGATAAAGCGTCTTCCTGCCACAAAGGTATCTTCTATAGTTGAAACAGGGAAATAGCTATAGCCCTCCTTTTCCTCGAAGGGCGTAGAAATAACGCCAAAGTCAATCCTGTCCTCGTTGAGATACTGAAGGGTCTCAGGGGTGGGGCCATTGGTTACAGTAACCTTGATCCCTGGATAGAGCTCATGGAACTTCTCAAGGTATGGCAAAAGAAAAAATCTAAGCGTCATATCGCTGGCTCCAATCCTGACTTCTCCTGCATCAAGATGCTGAATCTGGCGCAGTCTCTGTTCTCCCAGTTCTATCTGCTCGTATCCTCTTTCCACATACCTGTATAAAAGTTCGCCCTCTGAAGTAAATCGCATGCCTCTTGAGGTTCGCTGAAAAAGAGCACAGTCCAGAGTTTTCTCCAGCTGGTGAATGGACTGGCTGACAGCAGGCTGCGATATAGACAGCTCTTTGGCTGCAGAAGTAATACTGTTTAATTTTCCGACATAGTAAAAAACTTTGTAGTACTCAAGATTCTGGATCATTGTCAGAAACCTCTTTCTACTATTATCTGTAAATTGTGGACATTGACGCTACTTATAGCTGTACACCCATTTCTGAAAGTTCTTCTACTGTCTGCTTATAATCTTTGTAAATGATTCCCTTCCAGCCAAGATTTCTTGCTGTTTCTATATTAACGGGTGTGTCGTCAATAAACACAGTCTTTGCCGGAGTAAGGTCATATCTTTCCTCCAAAAGGTGATAGATTGCTGGATCTGGCTTTACCACGTGGTCTCTATAGCTTAAGATACCGCCATCTGTTTCCTCAAGAAATGCCATGGCATCCGGGCATCCCTCAAGAGCCTGCTTTGAGAAGTTAGAAAGGTATAAAACCTTGTAGCCTGCTGCCTTAAGAGCCCTGATCCAGGGAATTGTCTTTTCTCTCTTTAAGATAATGCCGTCAATATTCTGAAATGCATTCTTTAATTCATCCCCGATTTCCGGATCGTTTTCCACAAATCTTTCAACAATCTCATCATTAGTGAGATTTCCCTTGTCATACTCAACCCAGTCATCACTTTCAACGGTAGCTCTTGCTATGCGCTTTATCATCTCATCGTCATAGCCCTTAGCCTTAAGGAAACCTTCCCATGCAAAATCTGTAAGAACATTTCCTATATCAAATACTACAGTATCAATTTCTCCATCAGGGATCACATTGCCGAATTTGTCATGCTGCTTGTTGGATGAGCCTGCATCAAGGGAAGCAATATTATGTCTTCCTGTAATAGCGCTAAGCCCCCACAGAAGGAGCCAGAGCATGATAGGAACAGCAACGATTGCTCCAGCAAGTCCCATAAATAAATCCTTGGAACCAGGACCTCCAAATAAAGCCACACACAGAAATGCTATGACAAGTCCAGCGATCAGTATAAGTCCGATCATGGCAAGAACTCTTTTATATGTTGGTGTCTTCTCATTATTGTTCATGAAATCTTTCCTCTTCTTCGATCAAATAATATAGTGCACTGTATTTATCTAGCTTCATGTATCATACACTAGCAATCCAATTTCGCCAAGAGGCACAATCTGTTCTTGGTATAAGATATGGATGCGCTTTTTTGATATAGGAAAATGCCATAGCCCGCATCGCAGGCTATGGCATTTTCTATTGTAAATATTACTCCCCTAGTATATCTTTTAATCGGCCGAGGGCTTCTCTGTGGCGGAGCTTAGTGATGCCGTAGGAGAGGCCTACCTGCTGTGAAACTTCCTGAAGTGTAAGTCCACGGTAGTATCTGAGTACGATGATGTCCATCTGCTCCTGTGGCAGGCTCTTTAAGGCCTTTGCGAGGTTATCAAGCGATTCCATGTTCAGGATCTCGTCCTCAATAAGGCTCTTATCTTCAGCAAGATCCTCTGGAATCTCAGAGTGAATATGATTAGTCCTGTAGAAGTCAATCACAGTATTACTGGTCATTGCATAAATCCAAGTTGATATGCTGGCCTTCTTCTCATCAAAGGTGTCTATCTTGCTGTAGATCTTCACAAAGACATCCTCGCACAAATCCTCTGCATCCTCTATCTGATTTACATGATTTCTGATATATGCAAAAACCTTGTCATGATACTGCTGATAAATTTCTTCGTTTGTAAGTCTCTTCCCCATCTTCTTCTCTCCGTCTATGTGATTCCTGCGAATTGCTACATAACTTCGCTGCTTTCACAATTACACAACTAGTATTTTACCAAAACTCCTTGCACTCACACAAATTAAGTAATTATAAACTTCTACAGCTGCTGCCTCTTAACAAGTTCAGCAAAAAAGCCATCTTTTGCAATAAGCGTATCGTAACTACCCTCTTCAACTATCTTGCCGTCATCCATCACAAGAATCCTGTCGCAGTTTCTGATTGTGGATAGTCTGTGGGCAATCACTATCCTGGTGCATTTTAGCCCATCAAGAGCATTTGAGACTTTCTTCTGAGTGATATTATCCAGGGCACTAGTGGCTTCATCAAGCATCAGGATCCTGGGCTTTGGTGCCACAGCCCTTGCAATCATAAGCCTTTGCTTTTGCCCTCCGGAGATTCCTCCCTGCCCCTCAGCAATGATAGTGTTCATGCCCATTGGCATTTCTCTGATATCATCAGCAATCCCGGCTATTTCTGCTGCCTCCCAGGCATCATTAACTGTTAAAAGAGGGTTCGTGATAACTATATTTGAATAAATATCACCCTGGAAAAGGCTTCCATTCTGAGTTACAGAACCAATCTTTCTGCGAAGAGAAGTCATGTCAAGTTTCGAAGTTTCTTTTCCATCATAATAAATCGCGCCTTTATCAGGAGTTTCAAAGCCAAGTAAAAGTCTCATAAGAGTACTCTTTCCACAGCCTGTCTTACCTACAATAGCAACGTACTCGCCGGCTTTTATCTTGAAGCTTATCCCCTTTAGCACTTCAGGGCTTTCATCATCATATCTAAAATGAACGTTTGCTATTTCAATACTTCCACTCAGGCTCTCAATTTGTCTTTTGCCCTCTGTAACTTCAGGAACTGCATGGAGTATAGGTTCTGCCAGAGTGAGAATAGGCTTGATATTGGCAGTTGAAAGGGCCACTCCTGAAATGGAAGCCATAGCACCTGTCAAAAGACCAAAAGAAGTGTTAAAGGCCATGTACTCCGAAGCTGAAATATTGCTGCGTGCCGCAACATTATATAAGACCATAGTTCCTATAAAACCAATTGCAATATTTATTGTCTTATTGAGCTTTATGATAGTTGGAGGACTATAATTTAAATTGGCGCTGTCATTATAGTCATTGGCCCATTTTGCGAAAGCTCTTTTTTCTGCCCCTGCAAGTCTTATCTTCTGAATGCCATTTATAAAAGCATAAGTAATACCATCCTCGTGGGCATCGTACTGGAGGATCTTTCTTGTTATTCCCGCCTGGATCACTATAGAAACAATAGAAAACAAGAGCGAAACAAAAGTTATCACAATTGCAGGAAGAACAAGCTCAGGAGCAAAGTTTTTTATCTGCGCCAGATAGACAAATGAAAAAATAAGAGTTGTCGGCATAGATATAAGGTTTGTGCTTATAAGGTCACACAAGTTGGTAACTGAGTTAATCCTTGATGAAAGTTCACCAGCGGTATAATTTCTGAAAAACCTGGCAGGAAGCCCCAATACTCTGTTCATAACCGCCGCTTCTACGCTGATTCCGGTTTTTATCTCTATTCTCTCCAAAACCATATCTGCGCTACTTTTAATAAGTAGTTTAGAGAGACTGACAGAAATCAAAAACAGTCCTGTTACCGCTAAAATAGAATAGTTGCCGCTATCAAGTACAAAACTAGTAATAAACTCTACAAGTGGAGCAGCCAGATAGGCAGCAAGCGTATAAATCAGCATAAGGCTCGCGTAAAAGGCAATATCCGATAAGTTTAGGCAGCTCTGCATATAAAGGATCAGATCCTTAATGCCAAGTTCTTTACCCGGAAGTGGCTTGTAGAAACACACCGCTTCTTTGTCTATGTCTTCCATTACCTTTTTGGTGACTTTAACTTTTTTCCCCTTCTCATAGTCAATGTAGTAGTAGCCTTTAAACGGGGCTGGTAAAAGAGCTATCACAAGGTCTCTGCTGACAAGCTTTCCTATTACAGGACCATAGCCTTCATTCATCCATTCATCATCCAGCTCCACATCCCTATACACAATGCCATAAGGCCTTAGAATGTTCTGCATGTCAATTTCTTCCTGCAGATCATTAAAGACGTCGTTTTTTGGTTTGAAGCCAAAATATTTAATTATCTCATCCAAGGCAGCCTTTGTGACTATTCTGTCATCACTGATCTGCTTGGCAGCTTTTCTTCCGATGACAGAGGAGGCCATATTAAATATGGAATCCTCAAATATATCCTGGTCACTTTTTATTCTCTGCCTGATCTGTTCATCAAACCAGCCCACTTAAGTCCCCTCTTACTCGTTAGTTACTAGTTCTTTATAATACTTGCCATTTTCCATCAGATAATCATGACTTCCACTCTCCACGATCCTGCCTTTATCAAGTACAACGATCTCATCGCAGTCTCTTATAGTTGAAAGTCTGTGTGCGATCACAATGCAGGTGATCCCTCGCATTTTAATGGCATTAATTACCTTCATTTCAGTCACAGCATCAAGAGCGCTGGTGGCTTCATCCAGAATGATTATAGAAGGATCCTGTGCAAGTACTCTTGCTATCTCAAGACGCTGTTTCTGGCCTCCTGAGAAATTTTTACCATTTTCTCCAACGCTGGACTTGTAGCCTTCAGGTCTTTCCATGATCTCATCGTGAATCCCTGCATCCCTGGCTGCAAGAATAACTTCAAAGTCTTCAATGCTGTTATCCCAGAGCTTGATGTTCTGATCTATCGGATCTTCAAAAAGGGTTATGTCCTGGTCTACAACTGCAACAGAGCCGGTAAAAATATTTCTGTCTATTTCAAAAGCACTCTTATCTCCAAAAAGGATTTCTCCGCTCCATGGCTTATATAGCCCCGAAATCAGTTTGGAAAGTGTACTTTTTCCACAGCCTGACGCACCTACAATCGCAACCTTGCTGCCCTGCCTTATATCAAGGCTAAAATCTGAGATAACAGGCTCTGCCAGTCTTGAATAGCC
This sequence comes from Butyrivibrio sp. INlla14, assembly GCF_900102515.1. Classification (GTDB taxonomy): domain Bacteria; phylum Bacillota; class Clostridia; order Lachnospirales; family Lachnospiraceae; genus Butyrivibrio. Next base: position 22,060 of record NZ_FMVS01000030.1, on the reverse strand, counting down.
AAAGGTAACATTTTTTATATGAATATCTCCTGTAAGCTTCTTGTATTCCTCTCCCTCCTTGATCTGAGGGCTGCTAAAAATTTCATCATCGGGATACTCCATAACATCATCAAGTCTCTCCATGTTAGAGCGCATCTCCTGAAGTTCCTGTGATGCCCCAATTATGCTCATTGCAGGAGTTGTAAATAATGCTAAATACATTTGGAAGCCCAATACCATACCAATTGTGAAGTTACCGTCCATAACAAGCATTACGCCTATTATCAGGACCAGAAAACTTGCAATGTCGTTTATAACGGCAGGGATACTGCCAAGCCAGATATTTATATGGGAATACTCTATTTTTTCCCTGTTGACTGCTGCCTGATAGCCAGCCCATTTCTTGAAAAAGCCAATCTCAGCGCCACTACTTTTTATGGTCTCTATCATCATGACTCCGGAGAGAGTTGCAGACTGAAGTTTAGCAGTGTCCCTGAGGCTCCTTCTTGTTATATTTATCCTCTTATTAGAGATCACCCTAGCAAGGATTCCATTAAAGGCAATGGAGAAAAGACCTATAAGAGTAAGGACTGGGCTATACCTTAGCATGAAAGTGAGATAAAAGATCATCATGGCAAAATTCAGCAAAAGAGGTGCAAATGTGTTTACCAGGGTACCAGCAACTGTGGCATTTGCACTTTTTCTTTGAAGTATATCCCCTGATAGTCTCTGACTGAAAAAATTCATCGGAAGATGTAGCACTTTCCATACGTAGTTACTGTTTCCCAGCACAGCCATTTTTCCATCGATCTTAAGGGAATAGATATCAGAAATAGCAGAAGTGATGATATTTAGTCCGCCTACAAGGGCGAGCAATACGATAAAAGGCACCAGCAGTTCCTTATTTTCTCCAGATAGAAGTCTGTCAATAAAAAACCTGGTAAAGCCTGGATTTACTGCATTAAAAATATATGCAAGAATAGTAGAAAAGATAACAAAGACAACTGCGGCAGATGCACCGCTAAGGCGGGATGCTGCAAATTCCAGCGTACTCTTTTTCTTGCCCCCGGTCTCAAATTTATCAGTAGGGCTGAACATGAGACATATTCCGGTAAAGCCCTCATCAAATTCATCCATTGATAGTCTGACTGTTCCTCTGGCTGGGTCGTTAATATAGGCGTATCCACCCTTAAAGCCGTTGAGTACCACAAAGTGGTTAAACTCCCAGTGAATTATGCATGGAAAAAAACCGCTTTTAACTAGTGCTTCTGGTTCAAAGCGGTATCCCTTTGCTTCAAGGCCATAACTCCTTGCAGCTAACAATATGTTTTTTGCATTAGAGCCGTCCCTGGAAACCCCGCAGTCAAATCTGACCTGTTCAAGTGGTATCCACTTTCCATAGTAAGCAAGAATCATAGTAAGGCATGCAGCGCCGCATTCAAGGGCTTCCATCTGCATAACAACAGGGACTCTTACCTTTTTGCCTTTGGAAGGCTTCCCAACAGTTTTTCTGGCGTTCATACACGCCACCTCTTTTTCCCTTAATTAAAAAGCATACTTATGACCTTGGTCTGCCTGTAACAGGCCTTGGCCTCATAATCTCCATCCGGGAAATTAGTATCTGATACTGTTACCACATGGCCATTCTTGTCTCTGCCCACAGTATCTATCTCCATGTAGACATCACCAATTGAAACCAGCATATCACCAGTAATGTTCCTGGCTACACGCTGATCCTCGTAGGTTACAGTAAGAATGCCGTCCTTGACGACACCTTTGCCATATGCATAACTATTTATGACAACGAAATTGCTCCAGACAAAGAGCCCCAAAAGCACAATAGCCACACCTGTCAGTATTATCCACATGGCAGGTGTAGTTACTCGCAGATATTCAGAAAGATTCTCAGGTGAAGAGATTCTTTTAACGCTCTTTTCCCTAAAAATATTATCATTCATCTTATTATTTACCGGTCAGATCAGCTGTAATAGTTAATTCAACCTGATCCATCTTTACACCAACAGTCACATCCTTGGCAAGACTTGCCACAATTGACTTCTCAAGCTCATCCCAAGCATAGCCGGCCGCATTATCGCTTCCTCTTACTTCATCAAGAGCACCTCTATACTGGTCAAGACTCCACACAAACATTGAGTCTGACGGATTACCACCAAGTGCAGCATAATCAACATAGCCTCCGCCATAAACCTGCTGCAGCTTCATTACATTTTCATAATTTAAGATACCATTTTCGATGATCTCACCAATCTTGCCCATGAATCCCTTGTGAAGGGTATTCTCACCAGACTTTGAAACTGACAGAAGTTCTTTTTTCTTATCAACGTCCATTTCAGTCTTGGCAACCAACTTAACCTGGCACTGATTGTTTTCTTTTTCAACCCATATAAGTGCTTGATAATCCCCGGTCATGGCTCCCAGCATACCAAGGGTTTCCTCCATGAGAAGTCTCATGTGAAGAGTATCCTTCTTTCCAAGCTCCATATCTTCAAGATAGTTGTCTATCTTTGAAAGTGCATCATAGATCTTGAAATTCTTGTTAGTTATAAGCATCTTTTCAGATTCCATATCATTATCTCCCCGTCAAAAATTATTTATTCAATAGTAAGAATGTCTGAGAAGCCTGTAACTTCAAAAATCTCCTTAACTTCCTCTGTAGCGTTTCTTACAACCATTGTTCCCTGCTTGTTCATAGTCTTCTGTGCAGATAAAAGAACACGAAGTCCTGCTGATGAAATGTACTCAAGCTTGGCAAAATCAAAAACAAGGTTCTCTACACCACCAAGGCTTGCTGTAAGAAGCGCCTCAAGATCAGGTGCTGTCATAGTATCAAGTCTTCCCTCCAGACTAATGTTTAGATCATTTCCTGCCAAAGTTTTGTTAATGTTTAACATATGCTTTCCCTCCTATAGCATTTATGCCTTATTAATATATAATAAACGAATTTCATTATTCTGAAAACCGTTTATTTCTTAATATTGTCAAGTTTTATTTCCCAGAAAACGTTTTGTTCACCGATAAAAATTTTCTGGATATTGGTCAATCCCAAGTATCAGGCGAATCTGTTTCTCAATTTCAGCTTCACCAGCTGAAAATGGTATTGCTTCTATATCCTCCAACATGCCGATTTCAGCATACTTCTCGTCATCGATACAGCTTACAACCATGTACTTTTCTGCATCTTCCTCAGACAATAGCTTTCCTACTCTGTAGTAATTGTCTTGGTAAAAGAAAATCCTTCTCTCACCAAATTTCTCGCGGTTCTTTTTATTTATTTCCAGAGGCTTTGCTCCGTATTTTTCGAATAGTTTCTCTGCAATATCAAGTTTGTTCTCATTCTCATCCATAGCTATCTCCCACCTTGCTGCGCTTCTTCAAGATTTCGTATTCTCTCAGCTTCTGCAAGGATTTTTTCTGCCCACTCATCATCCGGTTCACATACTCTCATGACTCTGAAACCATATTTTTTACCATTTTGTATAATGGCATCCTCATCATCGATATGAAGGGATATTCTGTAATGACTTGGCATTTTCTGAGGAAGCGTTATGGCTCTGTCTCCCTGAACCTCAGTTTTGTGCCTGTATCCGTTTACTATATCGTCAAAGTGGATATTATAGTGTCTAAATAGCGCTTTGATATAGACATCTGTGCGAAAGGAGGAGGTATACACCCAGACTTCAAAGCCTCTTTTCTGAAGCTCTTTTATCAGGTAAACCGTTCCTTTCCGAAGTCTTTCAGGAAACATTCTGTTAAAGGGAAATCGAAGTTCTGGCTCTGTTTCAAATCCATCCGGATTTACGAACAAAACTTCATCAAGGTCAAAGGATACTTTCATAGGACTAAACCTCAAGTTATCCGTTTCTACAGTTTCTTGACTATGGTAAGCACGTTTTTACCATCTTCGTATTTATATTTCATGTCATCCATGCTCTTTTTAACCATAAATATTCCAAGACCACCAATTGCTCTTTCCTCTGCAGAAAGAGTGATGTCTGGATCCTCCTTGGCAAGCGGATCATAAAAAACTCCGCTATCCTTAAAGGTTATGCTGACCGAATTTAGTGCCTGATCATGGTCGATCAGGATCTCAGCCATTCCTATGCTATCTCCATAAGCATAGCTTGCAATGTTGATATAGATTTCCTCAACTGCAACACTTATCTGCATCATAGTCTTCATAGGGCAATCAAGCTTTTCAAGATAGCCCTCAACAAAGGCAGATACTTCAAGGAGATTTTCTTTAGTTGCCTGAACTTCTAATCTTTCCATTATTAGTCCCTCATAATTTATCCCTTATACCAAAGGCACAAAAGTGTAGTATCATCAAATCTTTCTGCACCTTCCGTAAACTTCTCGATTTCCTCCTGAACGTATTCGATTGTCTGCTTTGGATTTTTGTCTGAGCACTGATTAAGCGCGCTTATCATCCTGTCTGTGCCAAAGAATTCATTATTGTTATTAGCTGACTCTGGCACTCCATCTGTATATATAAAGAGCCTTCCATTCCTTGGAATATCAAATTCGTAGTCCTTGTATCTGACTCCTTCCATACCTCCGCAGACAAATCCATGTTTGTCCTTCATAAGAGTATAAGTTCCATTTTCATCAGCTACCGCAGGATACTCATGGCCTGCGTTTGCTGCTATTACATGTCCTGTATTTATATCAAGTATTCCAAGCCACACTGTGACAAACATATCCACAGAATTGTTGGCTGACAGCTTTTCATTTACATACCTTAGTATTTCAGATGGATTTCCACCCTGCTCTGCCCTAGTCCTGATGGCTACCATAGAAACCATCATATACAGTGCTCCTGGTATTCCCTTCCCGGATACATCCGCCATAACAAGGCACAGATGGGTATCATCAAGTAAAAAGAAATCATAGAAGTCGCCACCAACTGCCTTGGCCGGCTTCATATCGCCATATAGTTCCAGCTCATTTATGTGCTTATAATCATCAAAGTTTCTAGGAATAGAAGCCGCCTGGATCCTTGTGGCTATCTCAAGTTCTGTATTTGTTCTTGCCTTCTCACCTGCAAGTCTGTCTATATCCTTGATGTAGCTGTTGGTCTCAAGCTCCATACTGGAAAGTGACCTTGAAAGATTCTGAAGTTCGCTTACATCTCCATTATAGAGTTCCTCAAAGATATGAGTTTCCAGGTGCTCCCCGTATCTCTTTTCATAGCTGTCCACAAAGTCTTCAGCCTTTTCAGCAATATTGTTAATTGGCTCAACAGCAGTCTTTTTAACTGCCAGATACACAAAGATACAGGAAAGTGCAGTGATTATAATGGCAAGCAGAGCAGTATTAAGGATAAAAAGATATCCCTTCTGCCTTACTTCACTAATTGGAATATCAGCAAGGAGGTAGGCGTATATATCTTTCTCCTCATCAATATAAGCCGGTACTCCGTCCGTTCTCACTCTTCCATAGGTTGGTGAAATTGTCACAAAACCCTCAAACTCTTTTCCAGGATGGCCATCATACTGTGAGAAATCATCAAGCAAAAGAGTTCCACAGGGAATTACGTTGTAGTCACTTGCATCCATTACATAGACCCAGTAGTTCTCCCTGGGGCGCAGCATTACAAGGACAAAGCAGGTACTCTCTGTACTCTTTCTGGTAGTGTTAAAGTAATTCCAGAGTGTTTTATAGTCCTGGCTGTCCTGGATCTTTGCAAAATTTAGAAGGTATTCCTGCTCATGGCTACTATATTCTGCTGCGGGATTTTCTATCTGATCAAGAGCTTCCTCTGTTTCAAGGATGATCTTCTCAAGAAGGGCATGATCTGCATTTTGCAGCGCAGAACCTGTGATGGAGGTTTCCATCTGCTCATATATTCCGATTGAAATCCGCTCGAAGAAGACACTTGCAACTAAAAGACATGCAAGTGTCATTATGAGTGAGGAGATGGTGGTTATGGATACCGCTCGTCTACTCATAGATATAGATTTTTTTACGCCACTTTTTTTCACTAACTTCCCTTTATGCCTTAATTCCAAGATTATATTTATACGGTCATCTGATGACCACATTTTGTGCATTTACCTCTCGCACCAGAGTACACAATAAACGTAGTTGTTTCCTTGCACTCAGGACAAAATACTTTTACTTTATTCTCCCCTGCACTGTCTTTTGATGGACTGGTGCTTCTTCCGCCATTCACATTTAAAAGTTCATTGTCGTTAATGGCATTTTCCATATTCATCATAGATAATACCTCGCTTTCATGGGCTTTTAGTGATCAGAAGTATTTACTTCAATCTGCCAAGAAAAGCTACCGCATCTGGCGTATATCCGGCAGCTTCCCACTCATCAAAAAGTTCTGCCCTCATATTTCCTGTGTAGCCCTTCTGCTCCATTTTAAGCGCATCCCAGGCATTCTCAAATTCGGCCTTTCTAGTAGTAAAGCCCTGCAATTCATTTCCAGTCATGTTCTTGCCGCCTGCAACATTCATAAGTTCATCGTCATTTAAGTGTTTCAACATTTTCTTTTCCTCCAATATCCGATGTTCCTTGCACATCTAAGATATCTATTTATACGAATATGATCTGGTCCTGGCAAAAATAATTACAGATTAATTATACGTTATATTTGTCCACTAAATTATTAAATAAAAAGAAACTTGTTATCATCCCCCTTCACTACACCTGCGCCCCACCAAAAAGAAAGCCTACCCTCGCTCATTCAGAAAGTTTTTTTCGTCGGCTCCAGTTCGGGAATTCATGAGCTCCTGACAGATACATAAGAATTCTACGGTTCAAAACTCGCGCCTAGGCAGCGCTTGCGAGGCGTCCAGTTTCCTATGCGAGTCTTAGATGGCAAATGCGATTTTCTAATGTTTCCACAGCAGTTTTTCCCGCGCGTGCGAAGCGTTGTCTGAAGCAGGACGGGGCTAGTTATCTTAATAAGAAAATGCCATTTGGCGCTTGCGCCATAAAGAAATGGGAAATCAACTTCTCCAAGCTAGCTTGAGAGGATTGATTCCCCATTTCTTGTAACGCCCGCTCTGCGGGCTATGGCATTTTCTATTGTAATGTTCTTTTCCGTCCTGCAAGTTTACGCTGCAGCATGCGCATTAGAAGAAAAACTGCGGAAACATCTAAGAAAATCTGCATTTGTCAGTGACGAGCACTACGGGAACTGGCGTGAGTAAAAAGCTGCCCCTTGGCGCTCGAACATGTTGAACCGAAGCAGAATTCTTATGTAGTGTCAGGAGCTTCATGAATTTTCCCTCCTATACACAGACGAAAAAAACTTCCATGAATATCGCTAGCGGCTTTCTTTTGGTGGGATGGCGTATGTGACTATGATGGGGATGATGACAAGTGCGCATACAGAAGCCCCTCCCGCAGGAGCATGCCTACGAAAGGGGCTTCACATCTATGTAGTGATGGCAGTTATTCGCTTATTGTGAACTGGCCGATGAGGTTGTTAAGGCTCTCGGACTGTTCTGAAAGCTCCTGGGATACAGCACTGGATTCTTCAGCTGTTGCGGAGTTGTTCTGAACTACGTTGGAAATCATATCGATTCCCTTGTCAATCTCATCCATGCTCTGGGCCTGCTGCTCTGCAAGATCTCCAGTCTGGATGATCATCGAAGTGATCTCCTCAACACTGTGCTGCATAGCATCGAGAGCTTCTGTGGTTTCTGCAACAACGGAGTTACCATTGTTGATCTCGTCCATTGTATCTGCAATGAGCTGATGTGTATTCTTGGCAGCTTCGGTACTCTGATCTGCAAGCTTACCAATCTGATCTGCAACAACCGCAAAGCCTTTACCTGTTTCACCTGCTCTTGCTGCCTCGATAGAAGCATTAAGTGCAAGGAGTGATGTCTGCTTGGCTATTGCTTCTATAGTATTTGTTACCTGCTCAATCTCTGCAGAAGCTTCTGTGATCCTTGTCATGGCGTCTGTAACAAGATGCATCTTTCTGGCACTTGTTTCTGCATTATCTCTAACTTCCGTAGCCATTGCCTTACTCTTTTCAGCAACATCAGCAAGCTGTCTGGTCTGCTCAGTAACTGAATTAACTGAAGCTGTAAGCTCCTCAACAGCTGCTGCCTGGTCTGTTGAGCCTTCTGCCAAGTCATTGGCACCCTGTGACATATTTATTGCGCCCTGTGATACCTGCTGAGAAGAATTTCTGACTTCCAAAAGCGTACTGCTAAGGTTACCGGAAATATCATTTAATGCATCACGAATTGCTACATAATCTCCAATATACAGATTTGGATTCTGGGTTCCAGAAGAGAAATCTCCGCCGGACATTCTCTTAAGTGTCTCATTTATATCTTTTACAATATCTTCTATAACATCTGTTGAATAAGTAAGGTCTTTTGCCAACTTACCAAGCTCATCCTCAGAATCAGCTTCGATCCTAAGTTCCAGCTTACCTTTTGACATTTCATCTGCTGCTTCTGAAATTGCATTGATTGGTCCAAGAATGCTGTTTGTAAGTGCTCTTCTTGCCTTTGTAAGGTACAAGATTGCGTAAACAACAACTACAAGAGATACTGCTGTCATTATAATGACCATTACAATGGCCATAATATATGCGGCCTGAGCCTGCTCTTTTGCAGAGATACCAATCTGCTTAAAGTCCTTAACTACAACCTTGATAGCCTCATTAACTGTTCCGACATAGTATTCATAAATTTCCGCATTAGAAGTACCGTTATTAAACATCTCAATAAGCTTGTCATCAGCAGTATCTATGTCTGCGATATGCTGATATGCAGTAGAAAGATCTCCCTTATACACTTTCTTGAGCGTATCTAGACCGTCATTTAGCTCCTGGATTTTCTCCTGAGCGCCTGAAATCTGCTCGTTTCTGTCATCAGCATCCTGAGCTGACAGCGCCCACAGATAATACTTGGCAAGGGCCTGGATTGTAATACGCACCTCTCCCTGCTGGGTATTCTGCTCATAGTAAACATTGTAGATATTATTCAAATTGAAAAGAGCTACTACGTCAATCAAAACGATAACTACAAAGATTGCTATAAGGTTGTTTCTGAAGCTGTTGAAAACTTTCTTAAATTTATCGCCTACAGATAGTTTTTTGAAAGCATTTTGACTAAAAGAATCCTTCTTCTGAGCCTTTTCTGCCATAACGACCTCCTACTCAATACTTCTTAATAAACAATAATATGGTTCATTCGCAAATGTAATATCGTCAGCTTATACTATATATTTTATGTAATTATTTGTGATAATGTCGAAAAAATATATAAATTTATATAAATTTTCGAGAAATAAGTTGTGCTTATGGCTAGCATAAAAAATATTGATTTTACTTATGTTTTTAATATTGATATTATGGAATAGGTTTCAAGAGAAAGAAATTTCTTTTGCAAAACTATCCACAAGTAGAGTATGAAGAGAGGGAATTATAATGGTAAAAGCAGTAGTAGGTGCTAACTGGGGAGACGAAGGTAAGGGTAAGATCACAGACACTCTGTCAGATCAGGCAGACGTTGTTATCCGCTTTCAGGGTGGTGCCAATGCAGGTCACACAATTGTAAATGATTATGGTAAATTTGCACTCCACACAATGCCATCTGGTGTGTTCCACCAGAACATCATGAATATCATCGGCAATGGAGTAGCTTTCGATATTACAAAGTTCATGAAGGAGCTTGATGAGATCACATCCAAGGGAGTTCCTACTCCACAGATCATGATTTCTGACAGAGTACAGGTTATGATGCCTTATCACGTACTCTTTGATACTCTTGAAGAGGCTAGACTTGCTGGTAAGAGCTTTGGTTCTACCAAGTCTGGTATCGCTCCTTTCTATTCAGACAAGTATTCCAAGATTGGCTGGCAGATCAACGAGTTCTTCCAGGATGATGAGGCTATCAAAGAAAAGATTGCCAGAGTTGCTGAGATCAAGGACGTAATCCTTGTTAATCTATATCATGCAGATCCTATCGATCAGGAAGCTCTTTTCAACCAGATCATAGCTTGGAGAGAGCAGGTTAAACCTTACATTGGTAATGTAGCTCTTTACCTTGAAAAGGCAATCAAGGAAGGAAAGACAATTCTTCTTGAGGGTCAGCTTGGAACCATGAAGGATCCTGACCACGGTATTTATCCTATGGTTACATCTTCATCTCCTCTTGCAGCTTATGGCGCAATTGGAGCTGGTATTCCTCCTTATGAGATCAAGCAGATTGTTACTGTTTCCAAGGCATATTCTTCTGCAGTAGGCGCAGGTGCTTTTGTTTCTGAGCTCTTTGGAGACGAGGCTGAGGAACTTAGAAGACGCGGCGGAGACGGTGGTGAGTACGGCGCAACAACAGGAAGACCAAGACGTGTAGGCTGGTATGACTGCGTAGCAAGTAAGTACGGCTGCAGACTCCAGGGCACAACAGATGTAGCTTTCACAGTTCTTGACGTTCTGGGCTACCTTGATGAGATTCCAGTTTGTGTAGGTTACGATATTGATGGCGAGGTTACTACAGAATTCCCTGTAACTCACCTTCTTGACAAGGCAAAGCCTGTTTATAAGACACTTCCAGGCTGGAAGTGCGAGATCCGCGGCATCAAGAAGTACGAAGATCTTCCAGAGAACTGCCGCAACTATATCGAGTTCATCGAAGAACAGATCGGCTATCCTATCACTATGGTAAGTAACGGCCCTGCCAGAACAGATATCATCTATAGAGAAAGTAAGCTCAAGAAGGCTTGATGGGCGCTTGGTTTTAGGCGCTTAGGTGCTTGAGTGCTAGGCGCTTAGGTACTGGGTTCGTAGAAATATAGACGAAAGTTAAGGCCGCTTCCCGGTTGGGAGGCGGCCTTTTTGCTTGCTCTTGCTTGCTCTTGGGGATTTTTGCAGGGTGTTGGATGTTTCTGCTTGTTTTGTCTGCTGGAATTCTAGTTTTTTCAATTTCGGCAGACTATTTCTGCCTGTTTCGTCTGCTGGAATTCAGATTTCTGCAATTTCAGCAGACTATTTCTGTCTGTTTCGTCTGCTGGAATTCTGATTTTTGCAATTTCAGCAGGCTATTTCTGCCTGTTTTATCTGCTGGAATTCTGATTTCTGAAATTTCAGCAGGCTATTTCTGCCTGTTTTATCTGCTGGAATTCTGATTTCTGCAATTTCAGCAGACTATTTCTGTCTGTTTCGTCTGCTGGAATTCTGATTTCTGAAATTTCAGCAGACGAACACCTCAAATTTTACCTGCTGGAATCTCGATTTTTGAAATTTAGGCAGACTAGACCATTAAAATAAGCCTGCTGAAATCTCATTTTCTAGGATTTCAGCAGACTTATTACCATGAACTATCCTTAATCTCAATATCTCACATCAAAGCTGCGTTCATCTTCGATGATAGCAAGAGGCGTCTTATCTATGCGGTCAACTTCAATGAATCTGCCGCGGTAGAAAGTAGCGATGAATTGCTCGATGTCCTCTTCTCTGCCCTGAACTTCGCAGGTTACTGAACCGTCGTATTCATTTTTGACATAGCCGGTGAGCCTGTACATATTTGCAGCGTGGGATGCGGTATAACGAAACCCCACGCCTTGGACTCGACCGTAGAAGCAAAGTCGGTATCTCTTCATAGCTGATCATCCCCATACTCTTTAGATGTCAAAAGAGTATACTTGCCCGCAAACACTTCCACTTGTGTGACCTGGAATATGGATTATCTTAAGAGGCCTGTTTCCAAGGTCCAAAACCTCACCATCAGAAAGCTCCACGAGCCTTACGCCTGGATATCTTGTATTCACTTCACAGCCAGTAAAATCTGCAGGATGAAGATAAATCTCAGAAAAGCAACTGGTTCCTGAGGTATGATCTCCATCACCGTGGGTATTAAGCAAAAACAATGGCTTATCCGTAAGCTCTTTTGCCAAATCCGCAGCATTAGGGCAGTTCACGCCGCTATCTATCATGACAGCCTTATCTTCCCCAGCCAGCAGGAAAAACCTGACAAAGCCGTCCTCAAATCTCCAGGTATTCTCATCAATCTGTATAATATCCGCCATCACTTTGCCTCCCTGCTCAGGGCTTTGTTTTCAAGGTTTAGAACTACCACAAACACCACCTCAAAGATCAGCATCATAATAGCCACAATCTGCGCGGGATAAAGGCATCCCACCACCAGCGCCGCTATAGGGATGATGATTGCGAAAGCCCTGTAACCAACTGACTTGTAGAGCCAGGAATATGGCAGCAAGTGGGCGCCGAACACCATGGCGTATACCATTACCATTTTCGCCGGAACTGCGCTGAAAGCCCACATAACAATCAGCAGGTACAGGAACTAGTTCAAGGTAAAAAGAAATCCCACGTTGCCAAGTTCGTTGCTCTTATCGAATATATCCACGTTGATGATCTTGCCAATCAGCATGGCCAGTGGCATCAGCGGGCATGAACAGCAAAAAACTATCATGTTCTGCAGTCTGATTGGAAGTTTCAGGGAACAGGTTATCAATATCAAAAGCCAGATAACTGCTGATGCCCCGATGAAAGGCAATCCCTTCTTTTGTTTCTTTGCGATGTCTACTCTAAGTTCGTCTAAGCTCATATTTTCATCCTCATGCTCACAATTCCGTCATTTTCAGCCGCTTCTTCAAAGCCCATTCGCTGGTACAAGCCATATCCCACCTGCATTACAGCTGGCTTGGTGGTAAAAGAAACTTCGCTAAATCCCAGTTCCCTGGCCTTTCCAAGCATTGCATTCATCATTACTCTTCCGTATCCATTACCGCGGCTCTCAGGCTTTATAAAAAGACGCTTAGCTTCGCAGTTTTCATCATCTTTCTTTTTGATAGCGATGCAGGCAACTGGCTTTTCGGCATCATACCCCACTAAGATTGCACCGCCACTATAGAAATTCTCAAGATCAGCCAGTTCCTTGTCAAAAGAGACAAAGCAGCCCTCCGCTCCTTTGATCTGAGAATACTCCTTAAATAGCTCTTTTACCTCGTCTAAATTCTGATAGTCTCTTACGTTGAAATTTCCCATGCTGTCCTCCTAAATTGTCATATTTCCACATTCCTGAAAATCCTCAGGGTTACTGCAGTTCTTCCAGATTCCTGCCCATTTTCTTCTCGAAGTATTCCTTCAAAAAGATATTTCTATCCCACTTCTCCTGTGGGTAATAACCGTGTCTTGTCTTGACGTCAGTCATTCTCTTTTCGATAGAGACGATACCCTCTGGCATAGCAACTGCATCGCAAAGCTGAATAAGATAGTCGTAGCCGTTCTGCTCTGTAGCGCTTAGAAGCTGCCGGAGCTCCTGCTGCTTCTCCTCGTCTATATCAAACTTACCAACGTAGTCCTCCAAATGACCTGTATTAAAGGAATGAGTCAGGGCAATCCTTGCAGCTTCCTCATATCCAAGCCTTTTCAGAAAATGATAACCATCGTATACATGAGCCAGGAAGCTTACTCCGTTCCTTCGTCCAATATCATGCAAAAGACCTAACACGTACGCCTTGTCTGCATCCATGCCGTCACATTCTGATGCAATCAACTTGGCCGCCTTGGCTACATTGTAGCTGTGGGCCTCCCAGGGACCTGGATTCATCTGAGCTCCCTCTGTTAAAAGAGCTTTCGCCTCCTCCAAAGAAGGTACGCCTGCGTTACCATCTATGAGTCTTCCAATACACTCAGCAGACCTTGCAAGAAAAGTTGCGCCAGCTGTGGTCAGCTCTTCCTCATCACCGTAACCAAAGAGAACACCGATGGAATCCATTCCAACAACTCTGGCTGCTGTGATGTCGTTTTCTCTATCACCGACCATTATCGCCTTAGATAGTTCTTTTACGCCAGCCTGTTCAACCGCGTATGCAAGAACTTCGGTCTTGTGCTGCCTGTCAGCATCGTTGGCGGCAGCGATAAAATCAAAATACTGGTCTAGTTCAAAGTGCTCCAGAACGACTTTTGCACCATACTCATTCTTGGAGGTTACTACAATTAACTTTTTGCCTTCATTTTTGAGCTTTGCAAGAAGTTCCCTGATTCCAGGATATATCTCGCATTCAAAGCGTCCGCCCTTGCCATGATAATACTCTCTGTAAAACCCAATGGCCTTGTCAGCATCCTCAGGTGAGTAGCCAAGAGACTCCTCAAAAGAAGTCCTAAGTGGTGGCCCCACAAATTTCTTTAATTGGGACCTATCCTCCACCTTGCCGCCCATCTGCTCTATGGCGTAGGTAAAGCTGTTCAGGATTCCAGGGCCTGAATCATTCAAAGTTCCGTCCAAGTCAAAAAAGATGTATTCATACTTCCCCATGTTGTTCTCCTCACATTTTCTTCATCATCCACCAGGCGTCAGCGTAACCTCCTTCAGGTTCTCAGCATCAGTAATATCGGCATTTCTAAGAACCACGTCACCATGGCTCACAAGGAGATTATGTAGTCACATCTTTTATTGAGTAGATATAATATCCGTCATAGCAGCTAAATGGATTTCTCTTTAAACAAACGTCAACCTTGTATTCATCCGATGCTATAACTTCCCCTGACACATGCTCATGATATATTGTTGCGTGAACCAGGATTGTTTCCGAATTGCCTTCATAGGTATAATCCTGAATTGTGTTTTCTGGTGAAAAGCCGGAATAATCTTCAATATCTATTAGAGCGCCATCATCCAGATTAAAAGAGATCTTTTGACCGGTTAATGAATATTGCATGTACTCAGCCTCTTCTTTTGACGCTTTGCCATCCCTATCATAGAGGGCCTTCAAATAATCACCCCCGCGATACATTCTGACGAAATTGGAGATATAGTATTCTTGCCAGTCATCATTTTCAGCCATCGATGGATTCCAATTCAGGGAGTATTCATAAAGTGTGACTATCGCATCTTTTTGAACATCCGATAATTCAAAAACATCAAAGGAAGGTGCATAAGTATAGGGTTCGACGCCAAGTTCTTCGTAATCAAAGGCATCAGCCCAATCAACTTCATTTACATTACCGGTAGATTTAATTTCTTTTTCTTCCTTAACTGAATCAGCTCCGCAGCCGGATATGGCAATTGTGCCTACAAGCAGGCTACTGACGATAACTTGTTTTAATCTCATAAAAAATCTCCTGTTCTCCAATAGTATTCGGCTATGCATAAACCACTAACGACCATCTGGGTCCATTATGTATATATTTACTGCATTACTCGCTCCACAACCACATGTCCTTTTGCCTTCTGGCCTGAAACAGTGATGGTGTATGTACCGCTTTCATTTATATTCACTTTGAAATTAGTGGATTCCAAATTGTCGCCCTGATAGACAGGCTCTGACTCTCCGCATTGAATGCGAAGCGAGATTTTTCCGGACTCTTTTGTTGCTGTCACCTCAAGACTCTCGCCCTCTTTAAGTTCAAGGTAATGAGTAAAAGAGCTATTTAGCACTTCAAACTCAATATCAAAATGATCAGCATCTCCAGTTTTGCTGCCGCTGAAGGTAGCATTATTGCTACATCCTACAAGCATAGCTGCCATAAGCATCACTATTGTCAAACAACAAATTACTCTTTTCATACCACACTCCCCTTTCCAAAATGAACCACTAACTCCGTCCCTAGGGCTTAAGATGCCTGTTCTAATGCCCTTTTATAATAACTTGTCCGGATGAAAACAAGATAAAACAGTATATCCATAACAATCTCTACAGGAACTACAACGATGCTATAAGTATCACTGAATGGGTAAATCATAGCTCCGGTAAGAATAATGTTTTTGAACATATGTAAAAAGAAGATTGGAAAAACTTTTCTCTTGGCAATGACGTAAATTGTAGTATACACAAGGGCTGCGCTCATGCAGCTTACAATAAAGGATAATCCCAAAATCGGATTGATCATAAACCAGTCGTGCTGGATCTGAGCAGGATAAAAATATAGTGGCAGATGCCAAACGCCCCAAATAAAGCCTATGAACAAGGAAACCTGAAGAAGCTTTTCTTTGTTAAACAAGCGGTCTGTAAGGAATCCTCTCCATCCGAACTCTTCAGAAAATGGTCCTGATATAATTCCCCAGAACAGAAAATAGAACAAATACAAAGGATTTTTAACTATAAGTTTCAGGCCTTCAAATCCCAAAGGAGCTGCCCCAAGCCCTCTCGAAATCAGTTGTGTGACAGTTACTTCGAGACAAACCAAACCAAGCGAGATAAAAATTGCTGCGACACATTCCATATTTGGCACGAAACATCTTTTAAGAAAATCCCTTATGCCATCCTTTGTATAGAATATAAAAACAAAAATAACACCTATCAAAGTTGGCATTACGCCGCCAATTCCAAAAAATACTGAAGCATAATCAAAAGATGATATTGATGTATTTTCAACATCCAGCCCCATCAAAATAGGTAAAAACTGACATATCCAGGTCAGCGCCAACGTTATAACCAGATAGAGCGCTGTTACTTTCCTGTTCTTCATTAAGCGTCCTCCCAAGTTTTTCTTTTTCTTGTATCCTCTTAATCACGCAGTTTCATAGCGTCCTGCCTGAACCCGCCACATCTCAGCATATTTACCGTTCATGGCAAGAAGGCTTTCATGGGTTCCTTCCTCAGCGATTCGTCCATTTTCAAGAAGGATAATTCTGTCAGCATCTCTTGTAGTAGATAGTCTGTGGGAAATATAGAATACAGTCTTTCCCTTTGCCGCTGACTCCATAGCCTTGTTAAGCTCATACTCCGCGATAGGATCAAGGGCGCTTGAAGGCTCATCCATGATCAGGATGTCCGCATCCTTATAAAAAGCTCTTGATATGGCAATCTTCTGGCTTTCGCCACCAGAGAAATTGACGCCTTCTTTATCGAACTCCGCTGTAACCTGGGTATCCAGACCCTTATCAAGGCTCTTGTATCTTTCCCCAAAGCCTGCTCTTTCAAGAGCGCAGACAGCCCCAAGCTTTAGCTTCTCGAAGAATGATGCATCTACATCACCATCCTCACTCTGTACCATGTTCTCTAACTGACCGGCTGCAAAAGCAGGATCTGCCATGATTACATTCTCTTCAAGATTGGCGCCATACATCTGATAATCCTGGAATACTACCCCAATCCTTCTTCTGTAATCATAGGGCTTAAACTCTTTTATGTTCTGGCCATGATAAAGAATCTTTCCTTCCGTTGGATCGTAAAGGCGCATCAGGAGCTTGATAAGGGTTGTCTTTCCTGCTCCGTTGTAGCCAACGATTGCCACCTTCTCCCCAGGCTTAACCTTTAAGCTGATGTTCTTTAGGGTTTCCCCGGCATCTTCTTTATATGCAAAACTAATATTTTCAAGGCTTAAATCCGCATTGCCTTCTGGTACGGACTCCCCTTTCGTCACATCCATCTTTGGCTCATAATCAAGGAATGCCCTGATCTTTTCTATATAGAGGCTGTTTTCCTGAGCCATAGGGAAGACGTCAGCCATGTTCTGGAATCCGCGGCGCAGGCTTCCAGTTCTGTTGAAAAGAACTACCGCATCACTGTAGGCCACCGTATGAAGAACCGCAGCCTGAAACACAAGATATGTGATGTAGAGGCCATCCATGATAAAGTCTCCCACCACGTAGCTGTTCAAGAAATTCAGCCACATTCTCTTTATGCCCACAGCTTTCTGTTCTTCAATAATCGCATCATTGGCTTCTTCAAATTCTTTTTCCAGTTCCTCTCCTACCACAGGGTGAAGACGGAGCTCTTTTGCATAGTCATTAAGGTAAAAGACTCTGCTGACATAATTTCTTTTCCTCTCCAAAGGATTAACCTTAAGGCGAACCTCGTAGTTCAGCTTGTTGATCACCCTTGAAATAAGGAATCTAAGAACAAAAGAAGCAAGTACAAACATGATACCCATGGCATCCGTTGCAATGTAGAACGCACCAGTGGTTACGATAACCGTAATTGCCTGAACAATGAGGTTGCACATGGTAAGGAACCTGTCGATGGAGCTTTCTGCCTCCGCCACAGCAAGTACAAAGTCGTTATAGTACTTTGGATCATCGTAGCACGACAGGTCAATGTCCGCGGCCTTTTGGTACATTTGCTCTTTGAGAGCCTTGTAAAGCTTTGGCTTTGCCCTGTAGGACCAGCCATGAATAAAGTAACCGTCAGGAACTATCTGAATCATATTTATCAGAAGTATCACTCCGATAAACAGTAAAGCCTTCCAAAAAGGTTCATGAAATTCCGCGCAG
The DNA here is from genome assembly GCF_900102515.1 of Butyrivibrio sp. INlla14. Taxonomy (GTDB): domain Bacteria; phylum Bacillota; class Clostridia; order Lachnospirales; family Lachnospiraceae; genus Butyrivibrio. The sequence goes on along the minus strand of NZ_FMVS01000030.1, from coordinate 3,899 downwards.
TGAAGCACATATCTTATTCCAAGAACATGCTCAAGGAAAATGATTCCCTGATATCTGAAGCCGTCGTAAAGGAAATATATCATATATCCAGGGCAGGTTTTAAAACACAGCCTCCATAAAAATAGCTGGTTTTGTAATACTCGTTTCATCAGCAGGCACCTCCGGATATGGCTAAATAGTTCTTAGCCTGTTTGGTATACATATCCGCGTAGAGACCATGTTTTTCCATAAGCATACGGTGAGTTCCCTCTTCCTTAACGGTCTTGTCAGAAAGAAGATATACCCAGTCCGCATTCTGCACGGAAGAAAGCCTATGGGAAATAAAGACAAGCGTATTGTCCTTACAAGTCTCATAGATATTGTCAAAAAGTGTTGCCTCAGCGATTGGATCAAGGGCGCTTGAAGGCTCATCAAATACTTTGAACGGACACTGCTTTACAAAGGCTCTTGCCACAACGACCTTTTGGCTCTCACCGCCAGAGAGCACAGCTCCTTCATCATCAAACTCGTTGGTCAGAGTTGTTCCCATTCCATGCTTAAGGCTCATTACCTTGTCATAAGCTCCGGAAAGCTTAAGAGCTTCTTCCACTCGCTCTATCTTTTTTGCCTCAGGAATATTCTCTCCCATGACAACGTTATCCGTTACGGACATAGAAAACATCCTGTTGTCCTGAAATGCTGTTGCGAAAAGAGCTCGGTACTTCTTAAGGTCGTACTCTTTAATGTTCCTTCCGTTTAGCAGAATCTCTCCTTCTGTGGGATCATATAACCTGAGAAGCAGCTTAATAAGCGTGGTCTTTCCTGCGCCGTTATGGCCCACAAGGGCATAGGTCTTTCCGCCTCTGAACTCCATGTTTAAGTGTGACAATACTTTTTTGTCCTTATAGGAAAAAGAAACATCTCTAAATTCTAGGGTCTTTATCTCTGTTCCAGGATCGATTCCTTCATAATTCTCAGAAATCTTTTCCTTGTACTCAAGAAAGGTTCTCAGATATTCGATAAAGAGTCCGTTCTTGAAAAGACTTGTCAAAGACTCGGTAAATCCAATGAGAATCCAGGTGGTAGATACCATCATGCTGGTAATAACTGAAAGCTGCGCAAGGGACATGCTCCCCCTCACTAAAGTGCAGAAAGCTCCGTAAATAAGAAGTCCCTCAAAGATAAAGGTAAAGGTGAACATTACATATAACCAATGAAGAACCATGGCCTTTTTGGTGTATTTCTTTGTAACATCAGCAAGGCCTGTGATTGCCTCTTTATACTGACGTCTCATAAGAGAAAAGACATCCGTAAGCCTCATCTCTTTTGCATATTCAGGAAGGTACATAACTCGGTTGATATAAGCTATCCGGCGGTTATGAGGATTCATATCCTTGTTTCTGTCATAGTCGATATGACTGATCATCCTGTTAAATACGAAATTTCCGATGGCAGGGAAAATAAGGAACAAGACAGAAATCTTGTCCACCTGGAACATAAAGACAAAGGCGCATACGCCTGCTATGGCTCCAAAAATAGTGTTAAAAACAGCATGCACCGTCTCAACAAGACGAGTGTCAGCCTTCTCCATGGCAAGAGTGTACTTATCGTAGAACTCGCTGTTCTCAAAGCACTCCAGCTCTACGTTTCTTGATTTTTTGAACAGAAGCTTATACAGCTCTTTGTTGACGATTACGTTATTGATTGGAAAACGATAGCCAACAAGAAACTTGTCGTAAAAGCTCATTGCGCAGGCAACAACTGTTACAATGGCAACGAATATCATTATTCGTCCAAAGCTGTCTCCTGACTGAAGTGAATTTATAACAAAGCGCATAAAGAACGCACTATAAAACAGCCACTCAAAGTAACCCAGGAACCTGCTTATGGCCCCGTGCACCACCATTGAGGGGCAAAGCTTTACCAGCAGCTTTGTCGCATATATATTGTTATTTATGGCCCTCCCTCGGGAAATCTCCCGCTTTTTCTTTTCATTTTTCATACCTTCCTCCACGAACTAACTGTAAGATACAATTGTTATCCAAAAAAAATCCAAAAGATTTTTTCAAGTATTACAAATATCAGCATTTGACATCCTCATCAGCATTTCCCATACCATCGCCGGCGCTTTTTCCAGCAAACCTGGATTCTCAGATTAACATGACGAGGTTGGTAATGCCACTCCGAGAGTCGTGTATATATCAGCCTGCTTGTCCAAAAGCTCACCAATCCTGAGCGCACGCTTTTCGTCCTCGTAACACTCAAGGACATCAAGCTTATCAAGCAGCTGTTGCATTGTGTAAGTTTTATATAAATCTGTTTCCTTCATCTTGTGATCAAGGTGAGAAATCAGAATTAGTGCTATAAACTCGTTGAATATTTTGCCATCGAGATTCTTCTCTGACTTAGTGAGAAGCCTTCTCATGTTGAGCCTCTCCTTGAGATTGCCAAATGCTTTCTCTACAACATCCTTCATCCTGTATAGATGAAGAGCGGTAAAGGCATCCATCTTCTCGTTAGTGATAATGGCAAAGTATCCTATGTACTTACGAGCAGCTTTGATTTCATCTTCTTTGTAGTAGACCTGTCTTCCACGGACAGGAGTATCCTTTACTTCAAAGAAGCGGGCGTAAGCTTTCTTGTGGTCCTCAACCGGTTTGCCGGAAAGAAGCTCATTGCAGTAGTCCATGATACGCTTGTCAAAAGCCTGCTCTTCATCAGCACCTCTTTCGATGCTGTAGAAATAGTGGATGTAGATCCGGCGTTTCTCTTCGATAGTATCGCCCTTATATGGCCTGTCCTGAGTATAATTCCACTCAGCACTGACTGTAAGCCCATATGTATTAAGGCCTTCGTCGAAGTTGTTGAACATACGGATATCATCATAAACCTCATCAAGATTCTTCTTGATGAGCTTCAGGGAGAGTTTGACTCCTACAAGGAATTTCACGTGCTCCCTGTACAGACCATTGATGTTGTCCTCAGAGTAAAAGCCTCTGTCCATGACAAACTTGGTCTTGCCAAAGCCCAGGATATCCAGATCCTCAAGAAGGTGCTTGACCGTCTTTGAATCAGGGATGTTGCCGGCAAGCTTGCGGTAATAGAACGGAAGACCGGATTTCTCTCCGAACACAAGAAGGAGATTTATCTGAGGAAGCCTGTCGTTTTCCTTGTTCTTGCCCCACTGAGCCTGCTTAAGAGTTTCTGAGTAGCTTGAGAAGCTGGAGCTGTCATAAGCCCAGTACTCATCCTCGACACGTCTCTTGGCCTGTAACCGCAAGAACTTGGCTATCTGATCATCAGTGATGGATGCGAACATCTCACTGCTTCTGGGTGAAGCTATATCTTGTCCATAAGGATGCTTATGGGTAAGATTCCATTTTTCAAACCTGTATAGAGGATTGTTATCCTCAAGTACAAGGTAAAAAGCTACTGACAAAAGCTTTTTGTACATATCCGGAAAGCACTGCTTAAGATCAGCTGTAAGTCCTATCTGATCAGCAAACTGCTCCAGAAGATATGTGGCGCCAAAATAAAGGTGCTTTGTCTCAGTATATGTGACCGGGCCTGTTCTGGCAGGCAAAGCTTTAGGAGTCTTGGACTCGCCTTTCTTTGCGCGTCCTCTGGTAGGGATTATCTCCCCAGAGACTGGGTCAACCTTTCCAATGCAGACACGCTTGGACCTCGACTGCTGTTTCTCCTTGTCCCAGTAATAGGTTGTCTCGTAAGCGTAGGTAATACCGGATCTTTTGTCAGTTTGTGTAATGATTGCCATCGCCCCACCTCGTCATGTTTTCTATAATTATTATAAAACATGACGATGCAAAAATCAAGAGAGAAATGGCAATAAATTCAGTATTTTAGCGGATTTCAGAAATCTGTGACGAGGTTTTCATCGTCACGTTTCCGAGAATCCAGGA
>NZ_FMVS01000029.1 GCF_900102515.1 Butyrivibrio sp. INlla14 | reverse complement strand
TCCGATGGATGTGGTCTTGGGGACGGAATACTTCTTGTCAGGGTCATACTTTCTCTCATACGCATAGTACACGTAGGTAGTTCCCTTGATGTTTTTTATTGTGATACCGTTTTCCCCAGTCGGTATCTTCACAAGGAAATTCATATACATGGCAGCCTCCATAGAGATGTAATTACTTCTCTATTATCTTACCATGTTCCCCACTCAAAATCAAGCGAAATCCGCATAAAATCTGGGTTTTTCCAATTTTTCCACCTCTCAATTTGGCTGCCGAGAGTTAATTATCGCGGAAGTTCACATATATGCAAAAAGCTCCTGTGCTTAACAACAGAAGCTTTTGACACTTGATTATTATTTTCGTATTTTCCGTCACCAACGTTTCATGTTCTTCACCTTAACACTTTCTTGTAAGCAAAATTACTTCTCCATTCCTATAGTTCACGCGCTCTTTATCTGCTTTGAAGCCAGCATTCTTCATCATTCTAATCAAAGTGTGCATAAAGAAGCCATGTGTGACTATAGCACAATCCTCATTACGCTCTATTATCATGTTCACAAACTGCTCTGCTCTCTTAGAGGTCTGTTTCCGGACTTCAGGCTGTCTTTTATTTCCGGTCAGCCATTGCAGCCTTCCTAAAACATTCCAGACCCCCAGCGGCAAACGTATTGCTATATCAAATCCTGAATGAAGCGGAACCTCATTTAGCAGTGCTGTCCTATTGAAATCCTCTTCTCCAAATATTTTTTCTGCAGTTTGTAGAGTCCTGTCCAAATCGCTAATATAAATCTTTTGAATATCATCGTTCACTGTATCTACAGATGCCTTATCAATCGGGGCTTTGTCATATAACGCACTCTGCTCATCAAACTCAGCAGATGTGCACCACTTTTTCCATTCATGTAACACTTTTCCATGCCTTATTACATATACTCTCATTTAATCGCTACCGTCCAGTTATCCCCATCAACCAGATATTGGAACTCTGTCAGTTCAGGATTATTTATAACTTCTAGTAGTTCTTCCAAGTCATCAACTGTTTCAAGCTCTGACAGTTTACTTATTTCAACCCACTCCATCTTTCCTTCATCTGAGGAAATGATATCTCCTGTAAATTCGTTTGTTTTAAAAAGAAATACTATATATCTTCCATTTTCGTATTTACCGTCCCTGACTGGAAACTGCTTAACTCCAGCAAGTCGTGGGTTCTTTATATCCAGGCCGGTTTCTTCTTTCATCTCACGAATTACCGCATCAACAAAAGACTCTCCCATTTCAACATGACCCCCTGGAAGAGTGTAGCCTTTCCAATCCTCTTTGACTCTATTTTGAAGCAGCACTTTGTCTCCATCTGAAATGAGGCAAAGGACTGTTATTTCTGATATTTCGGTTCTGCTCATGTTTTCCTCATCATGCTTATGCTTTATAGTTTTAAAACTGCAATTAATTCTTCTCCGTCCACATCCCCGGTTTCTACAAATCCAAAAGACTCATAAAGATTTTTTGCCACCTTATTGTCTGGTTCATATGATAGCCAACAATATTCTGCTCTGCCACAAGGAAACGTCTTTATGAACTCAAGCGCAAGTTCAATTGCTTTTCTGCCATAGCCCTTTTGCTGATATCTCTTATCTATCATCAGCCGCCAAAGATTATAGTTGTTGTCTGCTATTTGTGGCGCATCATCCCAGTAATCATCTTTGTCATATCCGATCATGACAAATCCAACCAGAATATCCTCATCATAGATGCCAAAAGGGAAAGCATAACCATTATTTGTGATGGTTGTATAAGCCTCAATGATACTAACGTCATTAGAAGCAACAAATTCTCTCTGGTCGTCATTAACAGATAGTTTTAAAATATCCCAAGCATTTTTACCATTTATCTTCTCAAGTCTTAACATATAGTCTCTTCCTTCTTACTAATTTCCCAGTAGTATAGTTATAGCTTTTTCAACATCTTTTGTAGTAAGGCCAACCTCAGCATCTGTCTTTACCTGATGTTTTTCAATCTCACTATTATGAAGTTCAAGATCATCAAGTACTACCCAATTCGCAGAGGGATTATCTTTTAACCACAAAAGTATTTCATCAGCTTTAACCAGGCTAAACTTCTTGGCCTTTCTTATCTCTTCCGTAGTTAAGTCTGGTGTTACTCCTGCAATCGTAATGCCTGCTTCCTTCATTGTGTTAGCCAAAAAATCTGCTTCCGTCCTTAATGGTTTCATCGTTTCATCAAACCAAAATCTCCAGCCAGAATGAAGAATTATCTTAGCATTAGTTCTTTTCACAAGGCTTCCAAGTAACTTTACAGCCTCAGAATCAATATATTTGCCATTACTAATCTCACGTTGATGTTCGTTGTCCCAAAACTTCGAATTAAGGACTCCATCCACATCAAGGAATATTACATTGCTCATAATACAATCCCTTACTATGATAAATGTGTTTTTTTTACAATTTGCCTCTTAAAAAATTGTCAGCTTCAAGAAGTACACGCTTTGTTTCATCATATTCTGATATTGATAAAGCTTCGTCCAATCTTAAACTCTTGATTGAAATAATTTCATCCGGCCGCATAATACAAGGAACTTGATCTGTATACTCAGCTAAGAATAATACCACTTGTCTTTTTACATTAGGACGTTCTGACGGATAGTATTCCTGAATTTCCCTAAATCCGGGTAGCAGGCTTAGCTCCAATCCGGTTTCTTCTCTTATTTCTCGGATCGCCGTTTCTTCCTCTGTTTCTCCTATTTCAATATGTCCTTTTGGAAAACTTAAAAAACCGCTTGCTTCTTCTACAAGCAGATACTCCGCTTCACCATTTACATTTTTATAAACAATTCCGCCACAGGATTTTTCCGGTATAACGTGTATCTCCTGCAGGAACTTAATGCACTTTTTGTCAAAAGAACTTGCAAGAGCCGAAAGCTCATCTAATGAGCAGTCATTATAGTATTTGCCGTTGGCTGGACAAATCGTTACAACATCAAGCGGATTGCCTCTATGTTGCCTGTTAACATTTGGTTCATTAGATATGTAAAAATAGTCATCTGGTATTTCTGTAGTGTATTCTTTTCCTTCTATCAGAAGAACCAATCCTGTAATATAACGTGCTTTCAGCCTTCCTCCATATCTTGCAGCCAGATTACTATAATGCTCAATCATTTCCTCTTCCGATAGTGTCTTACCTTGTACCCTGCGCACAAATAATCCTGGCTGAGCATCAGAAGGAATGTCATCCACATAAAGTCCTGAATCGGCTGCTAATGTAGGTAGTCCTGTTTCCTCATAATAAGCTTTTGCCTTCAATCTGGCATTCTCTATAGGTGTACTGCCTGATTCATCGACATCTATATGAATTCCCAGGTCTTTAGGAGTAATAATCTCTACATCATAGCCCGTGAGCCTGTATCTCATATTACATATTTTGGATTCATTCCCTGTAGCATATAACAATTGCATAATTCAAATACCTTTCTCATAAGCTGCTATTTTCATAGTACCTCCAGAAGTTCTGATAAACTGTTCACTTCATAATTTGGCTTTTCGTTCTCATCTTCCGGCATATCCCTAACAAATTCCCATTCTTTTTCTGCATCAGTGTTTATCCCCTTTAATTCAAGCATACCCAAGCCTCCACAACCATTTTATTATGATGGTATCGTTACATATGCATATAGTCAAGGAAATATGCGCCATAATACTGTATTTGTACAAAAAAATCGTCCACAGCCTGTGGACGATTTTTAAACTTTGTTTTAAAGCATGAAACATATTCGATTTTGATCAGTTACCGATTGGGTTCCAAATGAAACCAGTATTTCTATTTATTGTAATTAAGCTCCTTTTTATGAATATGCTTAATATAATTCTTTTTAAGCACTTTCTCATTATCAAAGAAAAATACTTCTGACCTAGATAATGACTTCTGTTCCATTTTTAGTTCTAACAATTTCATAGTGCATACAAAATCTGCCATTTGAAAGAGTCTGTAATCTTTAGGCATCACCTTCTTAAACTCAACATTATCTAACAATACATTAAACACAGATGATAATATCTTATTTACTTCATTCTGACCTTTGTCATAATAAATTTTTACGGTATCAAATTCGAAAAAGTATTCAAGATCTTCTCTTATAAACATTGCTAGCTGTTTGCTAATTCGACCTATAGCATCAAGTGAATCATCAAACTGTTTCTTTTCGATGTAAAATGATTTTTGACTAATGTCCATTCTTCGGAAGAATCCCATCATCTTAGCAAATATCTTTTTACGAGTTGCAATATCAACTCCCTTATATTCCTCTTCGCCACGAATTATAGGACCCGCATGGACACAATGTCCTCTATATCCAACACTTCTCAAATCATTTTCTAATCTATTCAATTCATCTGTAATATCTATACTTTGATCATGGAAAATAAAGGAAATAATATAATAAGGCGAATGATGCGCATATTCTCCCCAATCTCCTGATTCATCTACAAAGATACTTAATTCTTTCATAATTCTCCATAAAAAAATGACGGGCGTCCCGCCCGTCTTCATGTGGACCCGGATCTTTCGATCAGCCCTAAGTAATATTATATTACCAAGTATTATAATTAATTTCAAGATATATTGTTAATCATAAAAACGATGAATCCTCAGAGCCGTCTTTCAGACGGAACATGTATGCAAATAACAAATCATCTTCTCTCTGTTTTTTAGTTCTATCCGCATTATCTGTGTACTCCGTCCTTATATTTGCTTTCTTAACATCTGCGTCCAGCATATCAGCTATGGTTCTTTGCTTACTTGGGTATAAATGACCGTATGTGTTCAAGGTAATTCTTATATCATTATGACCTAGCCTTTCTTTGATTATAAGCGGTTCTACTCCTCTGTTTATCAGATAAGCTACATGTGAATGCCTTAGATCGTGAACCCTTATCTTTTTCACTCCTGCTTTCTCTGAGTTTCTCTTCATTTTATGTTGCACCGCTTCTTGCCCTATTGGAAAAATTCTTTCGTCTAATGGGATTCCATACAGCCTATCCAAGTACTCCTTAAGCTCATCTCGTAAAAACTCCGGTATTTCTATCACTTTGACCGATTGCTCTGTTTTAGGAGTTGTTATTACATCTTTTCCTTTGATCCTGTAGTAAGTTTTATCAATACTTATCCGACAAGTTTCAATACCATAAAGACCCTGATAGAGAAAAACAGATAAAAGATATAAAGAAATGGTAATGATAAATCCCCAGTAAAATGGGGATTTTTATTTTATGGCACCGTTTTGGCACCGGCAATTGATATTTCGTGAATTATAGACATAAAAAGGGTTTCAAGCAAAAGCTTGAAACCCTTTATAAGTTCAGTGTTTATGCAATCCGATAAGAATTACTCAACGATTGTAGCAACCTTACCTGATCCAACTGTACGTCCACCCTCACGGATAGCGAACTTAAGACCCTGCTCCATAGCGATTGGGTGAATAAGCTCGATAGACATTGTTACGTGGTCACCAGGCATGCACATCTCAACACCATCTGGAAGGTTGCAGACACCTGTAACGTCAGTTGTTCTGAAATAGAACTGAGGTCTGTAGTTTGTGAAGAAAGGTGTATGACGGCCACCCTCATCCTTTGTAAGTACGTAAACCTCTGCTGTGAACTTTGTGTGGCATGTAACTGTGCCAGGCTTTGTTACAACCTGACCTCTCTGGATGCCATCACGGTCAACACCACGAAGAAGAAGACCAACGTTGTCACCAGCTTCGCAGTAATCCATAGTCTTTCTGAACATCTCGATACCAGTACATACAGACTTAGATGTCTCTTCCTTGATACCAACGATTTCGATTTCGTCGTTGAGGTTAAGGTGACCTCTCTCTACTCTACCAGTAGCAACTGTTCCACGTCCTGTGATTGTGAATACGTCCTCAACAGGCATAAGGAAAGGCTTATCTGTCTCACGAGTAGGTTCAGGGATGTAAGAATCAACTGTGTCCATGAGCTCGATGATCTTGTCACCCCACTCAGACTTAGGATCCTCAAGAGCCTTAAGAGCTGAACCACGAATGATAGGTGTGTCATCTCCAGGGAACTCATACTCTGTAAGAAGGTCTCTGATCTCCATCTCAACGAGGTCAAGAAGCTCAGGATCATCAACCATATCGCACTTGTTCATGAATACGATGATGTAAGGAACACCAACCTGACGAGCAAGAAGAACGTGCTCCTTAGTCTGTGCCATAACACCGTCTGTAGCAGCAACAACAAGGATAGAACCATCCATCTGAGCTGCACCAGTGATCATGTTCTTAACGTAGTCAGCGTGACCTGGGCAGTCAACGTGAGCATAGTGTCTGCTAGCTGTCTCATACTCGATGTGAGCTGAGTTGATTGTGATTCCTCTTTCCTTCTCTTCAGGAGCCTTATCGATCTGATCGAATGCTACTGCAGGGCTGAATCCTCTATCAGCAAGTACTGCTGTGATAGCAGCTGTAAGAGTTGTTTTACCATGGTCAACGTGACCGATAGTACCAATGTTTACGTGTGGTTTGGTTCTGTCGAACTTAGCTTTTGCCATTTCTAAATATCCTCCTTAAGTGAAATGTTATCCAACATTTTCATACATAATTTAACCGACTATATCGATTATATTAAATGTTTGCCGCTAAATCAAGCATTTTGCTAGATTTAAACGGCGAAACATTTACTTATTTTATTATCAGCCCTTGTTTGAAAGGACCTTATCCTGTACGTTCTTAGGAACTGGAGCGTACTTCTCAAAGAACATTGAGTAGTTACCACGTCCCTGTGTTCTAGAACGAAGGTCTGTAGCATATCCGAACATCTCAGCAAGAGGCACATGTGCTCTAACAATCTTGCCGCCGCCAAGGTCATCCATACCTTCAACCTGTCCACGACGAGAGTTAACGTCACCGATAACATCTCCCATGTACTCTTCAGGCATAGTAACCTCAACCTTCATGATAGGCTCAAGAAGAACAGGAGCACCCTTCTGCATAGCATCCTTGAACGCCATAGATCCAGCGATATGGAATGCCATTTCTGAAGAGTCAACTTCGTGGTATGATCCGTCGTAAACTGTTGCATGAACACCAACTACTGGATATCCACCAAGTGAACCAGCCTTCATAGCCTCTTCGATACCTTCGCTGATTGGCTGAATGAATTCCTTAGGAATAGCACCACCAACTACTTCGCTATCAAACTGGTAAAGATTGTCGCCATTTGCATCCATAGGCTCGAAACGAACCTTACAGTGTCCGTACTGACCACGTCCACCGGACTGCTTAGCATACTTAGACTCAACGTCTACAGCCTTTGTAAGAGCTTCTCTATAAGCAACCTGAGGAGCACCTACGTTAGCCTCAACCTTGTACTCTCTAAGAAGTCTGTCAACGATGATATCAAGGTGAAGCTCACCCATACCAGCGATGATTGTCTGACCTGTCTCAGGGTTTGTATGAGCTCTGAATGTAGGATCTTCTTCAGCAAGCTTCATAAGAGCCTCATCAAGCTTCTGCTGACCAGCCTTAGTCTTAGGCTCGATAGCAAGCTCGATAACAGGATCAGGGAATTCCATAGACTCGAGAATTACAGGGTTCTTCTCATCACAGAGTGTATCACCTGTAACTGTGTTCTTAAGACCTACAGCTGCAGCGATATCACCTGAGTAAACCTTCTCAATATCTGTACGCTTATCAGCGTGCATCTGAACAATACGTCCAATACGCTCCTTAGTATCCTTAGTACTGTTAAGTACATAAGAACCTGAATTTGCAGTACCTCTGTATACACGGAAGAATGCAAGCTTTCCAACGAATGGATCGCTGACAATCTTGAATGCAAGAGCTGCGAATGGGCCATCATCTGTTGACTCAACTTCGATCTCATTGCCATCCATGTCTGTACCCTTACAAGCTGGGATATCAACTGGTGAAGGCATAAACTCGATAACTGCATCGATAAGCTTCTGGATACCTCTGTTCTTGTGGGCTGAACCACAGCAAACAGGGAATGCCTTACACTCGCAAGTAGCCTTACGAAGTGCTGCCTTAAGCTCATCAACTGAAGGCTCTTCGCCCTCAAGATACTTCATCATAAGATCCTCATCGAGGTCGCAAATCTTCTCAACAAGTTCTGAGTGATAAAGCTCAGCATCATCCTTGAGATCAGCAGGGATTTCACCAATCTGAACATCCTCACCCTTATCACCATTGTAGATGTAAGCCTGCATCTCGAAAAGGTCGATAACTCCCATGAACTGATCTTCAGCTCCGATAGGAATCTCGATCATGATTGCATTTTTCTTAAGTCTATTTCTGATCTGCTCAACAGCTCCGAAATAGTTTGCTCCAATGATATCCATCTTGTTGATGAATGCCATACGAGGAACATTAAATCCGTCAGCCTGACGCCATACGTTCTCAGACTGAGGCTCAACGCCTTCCTTAGCGCTGAATACACCTACAGCACCATCAAGTACTCTAAGTGAACGCTCAACCTCAACGGTGAAGTCAACGTGTCCAGGTGTATCAATGATATTGATACGGTGCTCAAGAGCGCCTGGCTTTGTCTTACCGTTCTGCTGAAGTGTCCAGTGGCAAGTTGTAGCTGCAGATGTGATTGTGATACCTCTTTCCTGCTCCTGAGCCATGTAGTCCATGGTAGCAGTACCTTCGTAAGTCTCACCAATCTTATAGTTTACACCGGTATAGTAAAGAATACGCTCTGTAAGTGTAGTCTTACCAGCATCAATATGAGCCATGATACCGATGTTTCTGGTTCTCTCCAATGGGTATTGTCTATCAGCCAAAGGTTCTTCCTCCTAATTAAATCTAAACACACATCCCTACGCTGCAGATTAGAATCTGTAGTGTGAGAACGCCTTGTTTGCTTCTGCCATCTTGTGCATATCTTCCTTACGCTTTACAGCTGCACCAGTATTGTTGTATGCATCCATAATCTCTGAAGCAAGTCTATCTACCATAGTCTTCTCGCCTCTAGCGCGTGAGAAATTAACAAGCCAGCGAAGTGCAAGAGCCTGACGTCTGTCTGGTCTAACCTCGATAGGAACCTGGTATGTAGCACCACCGATACGTCTAGCCTTTACCTCGAGAGCAGGCATGATGTTGTTCATGGCTCCCTCGAATACTTCAAGAGCAGGCTTACCAGCCTTCTCCTCTACCTGTGCGAATGCTCCGTATACGATCTTCTGAGCTACGCCCTTCTTACCATCAAGCATAACTGTGTTAACAAGCTTAGTAACAACCTTGTTATCGTATAAAGGATCCGCTAATACGTCACGTTTTACAATATGTCCTTTACGCGGCACGGTTCTTCCCTCCTTTAGAATTGCAATGATTATAATAAAGTCACTGCTTACTATAAATCATCGGTACTCACTAATCTTAGTGTTCGTGCTGTTTTCTAACTTAGATAAAGAAATACCACCCATAAAAATGGGGTCTTACTTATAACTATGTTAAAAGAATCCAACACTTATAAAATTAGATGTTTAGTTAATAGATTACTTAGACGCCTTTGGTCTCTTAGCGCCATACTTGGAACGAGCCTGTTTTCTGTCGGCTACACCTGCTGTATCAAGAGTACCACGGATAATGTGATATCTTGTACCAGGTAAATCCTTAACTCTTCCGCCACGGATAAGAACAACGCTGTGCTCCTGAAGGTTGTGTCCCTCTCCAGGAATGTAGCTTGTTACCTCAATACCGTTAGAAAGACGTACTCTGGCGATCTTTCTCAGAGCTGAGTTAGGCTTCTTAGGGGTAGCTGTCTTAACAGCTGTACATACACCACGCTTCTGTGGAGAAGCTGTTGCAGTAGCCTTCTTGTGAAGAGAGTTGAATCCCTTCTGAAGTGCAGGAGCTGTAGACTTCTTAACAGATGTCTGACGACCCTTTCTAACTAACTGGTTAAATGTTGGCATTCCTTTTACCTCCTATTTTAATATATGCATAAGACAAAGGGGCAGAAATTCACCCCTTTGTCAATACACGCAATTATGAATTATAAATACTATGTTTTTGATTGTCAACTAAAAAATTTCTTAACAATCACTCTTCATCATCATCAACAATGAGCTCTTCATCAAGATCTGCAGAAGCATCTACTATCTCATCATCGAAGTCTCTTCTCTTTTTCTTGAGAATGAGTTTCTCCGGATCCTTAAAGTTCGCATCAGTATTAAGAGTTGTATTTCTGTATCTCTTCATACCTGTTCCTGCAGGAATCAGCTTACCAATGATAACGTTCTCTTTAAGTCCGATAAGTGGATCAACCTTACCCTTAATAGCTGCATCTGTAAGAACCTTTGTTGTCTCCTGGAAGGAAGCAGCTGAGAGGAATGAGTTAGTTGCAAGAGCTGCCTTAGTAATACCAAGGATAACCTGCTTACCTTCAGCTGGCTTCTTGCCTTCTGAGATAAGTGCTTCGTTGCTGTCCTCGAAATCAAGAACATCTACAAGAGTTCCTGGAAGGAATTCTGTATCACCACTCTCATCTATTCTTACCTTCTTGAGCATCTGACGTACGATAACCTCGATATGCTTATCGCAGATATCAACACCCTGAAGACGGTAAACTCTCTGTACTTCTCTTAAGAGATAATCCTGAACTGCACGGATTCCCTTAATCTTAAGAAGATCGTGTGGGTTAACTGAACCCTCTGTAAGCTCATCACCAGCTTCAATTGTGATTCCATCCTGAACCTTGATTCTTGATCCGTAAGGAATCAGATAAGCTTTTGACTCGCCTGTTTCATCGTTAGTAACGATAACTTCACGCTTCTTCTTGGTATCTCTGATCTCAACCTTACCGTCAAGCTCTGAGATGATTGCAAGTCCCTTAGGTTTTCTAGCCTCGAAAAGCTCTTCTACTCTAGGAAGACCCTGTGTAATATCGCCACCGGCAACACCACCAGTATGGAATGTTCTCATAGTAAGCTGTGTACCAGGCTCACCGATAGACTGAGCAGCGATGATACCAACTGCCTCACCTACCTGAACAGCCTCACCAGTTGCCATGTTAGCACCGTAACACTTAGCACAGATACCGTTATGTGAACGGCATGTAAGGATTGTACGGATCTTAACTGCCTCTATTGGCTGTCCCTTTGAGTTAACACCTACTGAAAGGATCTTAGCTGCACGAGATGGTGTGATCATGTGATTCTTTTTAACGATCACGTTACCATCTTTATCTTTAATAGTTTCGCAAGAATATCTTCCTGTGATTCTATCCTTTAATGGCTCAATTGTTTCCTTGCCATCCATGAATGCCTTAACTGTCATTCCAGGAATAACTTCCTTATCTGCGCAGCAATCTACATCACGAATGATAAGTTCCTGTGATACGTCAACCATTCGACGTGTCAGGTATCCTGAATCGGCTGTTCTAAGAGCTGTATCTGACAGACCCTTACGAGCTCCATGAGCTGACATGAAGTACTCCAGAACGTCAAGACCTTCACGGAAGTTTGACTTGATAGGAAGTTCGATTGTACGACCTGTTGTATCAGCCATAAGTCCACGCATACCAGCCAGCTGCTTGATCTGCTGGTTAGATCCACGGGCACCAGAGTCAGCCATCATGTAAATGTTATTGTACTTATCAAGACCAGCAAGAAGCTCTTCAGTAAGCTTTTTATCTGTCTCCATCCAAGTATCAACAACTGCACGATAACGCTCTTCATCTGTAATAAGACCACGACGATAGTTAACAGCAATTCTGTCAACTGTAGCCTGTGCTTCATCAAGCATTGCCTGCTTCTGCTTAGGCACTGTCATATCTGCAATTGAAACAGTCATGGCAGCACGTGTTGAATAGTGATAACCTGTATCCTTGATCTTATCAAGTACTTCAGCAGTAGCAAATGTACCGTGAGTATTGATAATAGCAGTAATAATCTGCTTAAGCTGCTTCTTACCAACCATGAAGTCTACTTCAAGTTTGAAGAAGTTCTCTGGATCTGATCTGTCAACAAAACCAAGATCCTGAGGAATAAGCTCGTTAAAGAGGAATCTACCAAGTGTTGACTCTACAATACCTGTATGATCAACGCCCTCAGCGTCCTTCTTGTGAATTCTGATCTTAACTTTTGACTGAAGTGTAATGTAGCCATTCTCATAAGCAAGGATAGCTTCATCTACATTCTTAAATGCCTTACCCTCTCCAAGAGCACCAGGTCTTTCCTGTGTAAGATAGTAGATACCAAGTACCATATCCTGTGTAGGAACGTTTACAGGGCCACCATCTGAAGGCTTAAGGATATTGTTAGGTGAGAGCATAAGGAATCTACACTCTGCCTGAGCTTCTACTGACAATGGAAGATGTACAGCCATCTGGTCACCGTCGAAGTCGGCGTTGAAAGGTGTACATACAAGTGGATGAAGCTTAATAGCCTTACCTTCTACAAGAATAGGCTCAAATGCCTGGATACCAAGTCTGTGAAGTGTGGGGGCACGGTTCAGCATAACAGGATGCTCTTTGATAACATCCTCAAGTACATCCCAAACCTGCTCATCAAGACGCTCAACAAGCTTCTTGGCATTCTTAATATTCTGAGAAATTCCTCTTGAAACCAGTTCCTTCATAACGAAAGGCTTGAACAATTCGATAGCCATTTCCTTAGGAAGACCACACTGGTAAATCTTAAGTTCTGGTCCTACTACGATAACTGAACGTCCTGAGTAGTCTACACGCTTACCAAGAAGGTTCTGACGGAAACGTCCTGACTTACCCTTAAGCATATCAGAGAGAGACTTGAGTGCTCTGTTACCAGGGCCAGTTACAGGTCTTCCTCTTCTACCGTTATCGATGAGGGCATCTACAGCCTCCTGGAGCATTCTCTTCTCGTTGCGAACGATAATATCAGGCGCACCAAGATCAAGAAGTCTCTTAAGTCTGTTATTTCTGTTGATAATTCTTCTATAAAGATCGTTAAGATCTGATGTGGCAAAACGTCCACCATCAAGCTGTACCATAGGACGAAGATCTGGCGGAATTACAGGGATGCAATCCATGATCATCCATGAAGGATCATTTCCAGACTCTCTGAAAGCTTCTACAACTTCAAGTCTCTTGATGATTCTTGCTCTCTTCTGTCCGCTTGATGTATCAAGGCCTTCCTTGAGTTCTGTATATTCTTTCTCAAGGTCAATAGCAAGAAGGAGCTCTTTGATAGACTCAGCGCCCATTCCGGCACGGAACTTACCGCCCCACTCTTCTCTTGCGTCCTGATATTCTTTCTCTGAAAGAACCTGCTTGTACTCAAGAGTTGTCTCTCCTGGATCAAGTACTATATATGATGCGAAGTAAAGAACTTTCTCAAGTACACGAGGTGAAAGGTCAAGAATAAGACCCATTCTGCTAGGTATTCCCTTGAAATACCAAATATGTGATACAGGAGCTGCAAGCTCGATATATCCCATTCTCTCACGACGTACGCTGCTCTTTGTGATCTCTACGCCACAACGATCGCAGACAACGCCCTTATATCTAATCTTTTTGTACTTACCGCAGTGACATTCCCAGTCCTTGGTAGGTCCAAATATCTTCTCACAGAACAAACCATCTCTTTCAGGCTTAAGTGTTCTGTAGTTGATTGTCTCTGGCTTTGTTACCTCACCACTATGTGGGTCATTGTCATTTCTATGAGCCCAGCTTCTGATTTTTTCAGGTGATGCAAGTCCTATCTTGATAGAATCAAATGTCATTGGCTGATAAACCTGCTGAAGGCTGCTGCCTCTGCCACTTGAAGCTTCATTTATTGCTTTATTCATTGTTGAATCAGACATTCGTAACCTCTTTTCTATATGTTATCGTGAGTTTAAGTTACAGCAATCTGCCTGACTGACCATAAGGCCAGTCAAACAGTTTATTTCTGATTACTCATCATCAGATGAACCGAAATCGTCCTCAAATGACTCTTCAAAATCATCTGCTTCTTCTGCTTCCGCTACAAGCTCGCCACTTTCATCGAAGTGCTGCTTGGAGTAGCCATTAGCCTCAAAAGATTCCTGGCTGTAATCACGTGATGAATTATCGCCTTCCATCTCGAAGCGATAATCAGAATCAGTGTAATCAACGCTCTCCATAATCTCAACCTCAGTGTTATCTTCGCGAAGAACCTTGATATCAAGACCAAGGGACTGAAGTTCTTTAAGAAGAACCTTGAATGATTCTGGAACGCCAGGTTCAGGAATGTTATCACCCTTAATAATTGCCTCGTAGGTCTTAACACGTCCTACAACATCATCAGACTTAACTGTAAGAATTTCCTGAAGAGTGTAAGCTGCGCCATAAGCCTCGAGAGCCCAAACTTCCATTTCTCCGAAACGCTGTCCACCGAACTGAGCTTTACCACCCAGAGGCTGCTGTGTAACAAGAGAGTAAGGACCAGTTGAACGAGCATGGATCTTATCGTCAACCAGGTGATGGAGCTTCAGGTAATGCATGTGTCCAATAGTTGTTGGGCTATCAAACTTCTGACCTGTTCTACCATCACGGAGCTGTACCTTACCGTCTGATCTGATAGGAACACCTTTCCAGAGTTCTCTATGATCTCTGTTCTCGTACAGATAATCCATGATCTCAGGATGTACAAGATCTTTGTACTTAGCCTCGAACTCATCCCATGTGCTATTTACATAGTCATTAGCAAGTTCAAGTGTATCCTGAATATCTATCTCGTTTGCACCATCAAAAATAGGTGTTGCAATGTTAAATCCAAGTGCCTTAGCAGCAAGAGAAAGGTGAATCTCCAGGACCTGTCCGATATTCATACGTGAAGGAACGCCCAGAGGGTTCAGCACGATATCAAGTGGTCTACCATTTGGAAGATATGGCATATCCTCAATAGGAAGTACACGTGATACGACACCCTTGTTACCATGACGACCAGCCATCTTATCACCTACAGAAATCTTTCTCTTCTGTGCGATATAGATACGAACAGCCTGATTAACACCAGGTGAAAGCTCATCGCCGTTATCTCTTGTAAATACCTTGGCATCAACAACGATACCATATTCTCCGTGAGGAACCTTAAGAGATGTATCTCTAACTTCTCTTGCCTTCTCACCGAAGATTGCTCTAAGGAGTCTCTCCTCAGCTGTAAGCTCTGTCTCTCCCTTAGGTGTAACCTTACCAACAAGGATATCACCTGCACGAACCTCAGCACCGATACGGATGATTCCGCGGTCATCAAGATCCTTGAGAGCATCATCGCCTACACCAGGAACATCACGAGTGATTTCTTCTGGTCCAAGCTTTGTCTCACGAGCTTCTGCCTCATACTCCTCAATATGTACAGATGTATAAACATCATCACGTACAAGTCTCTCTGAAAGAAGAACAGCATCCTCGTAGTTGTAACCTTCCCATGTCATGAAGCCGATAAGAGGGTTCTTACCAAGACCAAGTTCTCCCTGTGATGTAGAAGGACCATCTGCGATAACCTGACCAGCTTCTACATGATCGCCCTTAAATACGATAGGTCTCTGATTGTAGCAGTTACTCTGGTTAGATCTCTGGAACTTAATAAGATGGAACTCTTCCTTCTCACCATCATCATATGTCATCTGGATAAGCTTACTATCAACGAAATCGATAGTACCAGCTTTTCTAGCTACTACGCATACACCTGAGTCAACAGCAGCCTTTCTCTCCATACCAGTACCTACAGCAGGAGCTTCTGTCATAAGAAGAGGCACTGCCTGACGCTGCATGTTTGATCCCATGAGGGCTCGGTTAGCATCGTCGTTCTCAAGGAATGGGATAAGTGCTGTAGCAACTGAGAATACCATTCTAGGTGATACGTCCATGTACTCAACTGCTGTCTTAGGATACTCGGATGTTTCCTCTCTGTAACGACCAGAAACAGTCTTCTTAACGAAATGGCCTTCCTCATCAAGTGAAGTATTAGCCTGAGCTACATGGTAATTATCTTCCTCGTCCGCTGTAAGGTATTCAACCTTGTCAGTAACACGTGGATTCTCTGGATCTGTTCTGTCAACAACACGATATGGAGCCTCAACGAAACCATAATCATTAACTCTTGCATAGCTTGCAAGTGAGTTTATAAGTCCGATGTTAGGACCTTCAGGAGTCTCGATAGGGCACATACGTCCATAGTGTGTATAGTGTACGTCTCGAACCTCGAATCCGGCTCTGTCTCTTGAAAGACCGCCAGGACCAAGAGCTGAAAGACGTCTCTTGTGAGTAATCTCACTAAGAGGGTTGTTCTGATCCATGAACTGTGACAACTGTGAAGAACCAAAGAACTCCTTAACAGCTGCCTGTACAGGTTTAATATTGATAAGTGTCTGAGGAGAAACCTCTTCTGTATCATGTGTAGTCATTCTCTCACGAACAACTCTCTCAAGTCTTGAAAGACCGATACGATACTGGTTCTGAAGAAGTTCACCTACGCAACGAATACGTCTGTTGCCCAAGTGGTCGATATCATCATCATTACCAATGCCATACTCAAGATGGATATTGTAGTTAATAGAAGCAATGATATCTTCCTTGGTAATGTGCTTAGGAATAAGCTCATGAACACGTTTCTTGATAGTTTCAGCAAGACCTTCTGGATCATTCTTGACTGTATACTCATCAAGGATTTCCTTAAGTACTGGATAATAAACGTTCTCATTAATTCCAAGCTCAGCAGGATCACACTCAATAAAGTGTGTGATATCTACCATCATATTAGAAAGAACCTTAACATTTCTCTCTTCTTCCTGAAGAAGAACATAAGGAATAGCGCAGTTCTGAATCTCTGTAGCGAGAGCGCGGTCAACCTTAGTACCAGCAGATGCGATCATCTCACCTGTAGTCTCATCAACTACATCCTCAGCAAGAACATGTCCGTTGATACGGTTCTTAAAATGAAGTTTCTTATTGAATTTATATCTACCAACCTTAGCAAGGTCATATCTTCTAGGGTCAAAGAACATAGCGTTGATAAGAGACTCTGCACTCTCAACACTAAGTGGCTCACCAGGACGGATCTTTCTGTAGAGTTCAAGAAGACCGCTCTGATAATCTGTAGAAGAATCCTTAGAAAAGCTTCCCTGGATCTTAGGCTCATCACCAAAGAGTTCAAGAATCTCCTCATTTGTACCTATACCAAGAGCTCTGATAAGAACAGTAACAGGAACCTTTCTTGTTCTGTCTACTCTTGCATAGAATACGTCATTAGGATCAGTCTCGTACTCAAGCCATGCACCCCTGTTAGGGATAACAGTGCACGCCATAAGCTCCTTACCGATCTTATCGTATGTAATATCATAATAAATACCGGGTGAACGAACTAACTGGCTGACGATAACTCTTTCTGCTCCATTGATAACGAATGTACCAGTGGCTGTCATAAGAGGAAGATCGCCCATGAAAATCTCATGTTCAGTGATCTCATCCTTCTCCTTATTATGGAGACGAACCTTAACTTTTAAAGGTGCAGCAAATGTTGCATCTCTCTCCTTGCATTTCTCAATCGTGTTCTTATTTTTGTCAATCTCATCCTCGCAAAGTTTGAAATCAACAAATTCCAGACTGAGCTTGCCACTGTAGTCCTCAATAGGAGAGATATCGTCAAAGACTTCCTTCAAGCCTTCGTCAAGAAACCACTGATATGAATTCTTCTGTACTTCAATCAGGTTTGGCATCTCCAGGACTTCCTTCTGACGCTGGAAACTCATACGAATGTTTTTACCAGAACCAGTAGGATGTAATCTGTTTTTTTCCATTGACATTCACCCCGTTCTAAATTTTATTTTTTGCGATGAAATGGGGATTTTAGAGTACTTTTAAAAAAGTGCGCAAAAAGGCCCACCACACCACAATAGTGCACCCTATATCCTATCATCAATTTCTCTGGGTGTCAAGGGCTTTTTATAAAGAAAAAAAGAAGCCAGAATGTAAGTAAACTTACATCTGACTTCTCATTATTTATCTGCTTATCTTTGAAGATAACAAGATTACTTAAGAGTAACCTTAGCACCCTCAGCCTCAAGCTTAGCCTTGATATCATCAGCCTCAGCCTTAGCTGCGTTCTCCTTAACCATCTTAGGAGCTCCATCAACGAGATCCTTTGCTTCCTTAAGTCCAAGACCTGTAAGCTCACGAACAACCTTGATAACCTTAACCTTGTTAGGACCAACCTCTGTAAGCTCTACGTTGAACTCAGTCTTCTCTTCACCAGCTGCTGCTGCGCCAGCACCTGCTGCTGCAACTACAACGCCTGCTGCTGCAGATACGCCGAACTCTTCCTCACAAGCCTTTACAAGATCATTTAACTCAAGAACAGTAAGCTCTTTGATAGCATCGATAAATTCTGCTGTTGTTAACTTTGCCATTATTATATACCTCCATATAGTATAATTTCTAAATTTGTTGTGTTGTTATTACTAATAATTCTGTACAGATTACTCTGCTGCAGGTGCTTCTGCAGGAGCCTCTTCTGTAGCTGGTGCCTCTGCCTCAGCAGGAGCTGCCTCACCATTCTTCTCTGCGATCTGATTAAGAACACGAGCGAAGTTTGTGATAGGTGACTGCATAGAACCAAGCAATCTTGAAAGAAGTACATCCTTTGCAGGAATTGTAGCAATGTCTGTCATTGCTGTAGCGTCATAGAACTTTCCTTCAATAACACCACCCTTAATCTCAAGAGCCTTAGCCTTCTTTGCAAACTCATAGAGAACACGAGCTGGAGCTGCTGGATCTGTCTCAGATACAGCCATAGCGCTAGGACCGTTTAAAAGGTCTGAAAGCTGCTCAAAATCTGTTCCCTTGAATGCGAAGTTCATCATCGTATTCTTGTAAACCTTATATGTTACGCCTTCTTCACGAAGTTTCTTACGAAGCTCAGTATCCTGTGCTACAGTAAGTCCGCGGTGATCTACAAGTACGACTGCCTGAGCGTCCTTAATCTTCTCTGAGATCTCAGCTACTACAGGCTGTTTAAGTTCAACCTTTGCCATCTTTTTTACCTCCTTATAGAATATACCGCCGAAAAAAAACCTCTCGAAGACATCGAGAGGTAAAAAAGTCTAATCAAACTTTTCCTCGGCAGGCGATCACTCATTATGTTCCTCATAAAGGAACACCTGCTGTCTTCGGCACATCATCTGAATGGTTATCTCAGACGACCTTGTATAAATTAGCACATTATTTTTTTATTGTCAACTTATTTTTCAACCTTCTATCAAAATTCCGTTTTCATCAAATACATATTTGTGATGCCATCTGATCATTTCTCCAGTCACCATCTTGCCTTCGCTGTTGAAGAAATATGTATTTCCATCGATAGTAACAAAGTTGCTGACTACAAGTTTACCTGTATTTTTGAAGAAATATGTGTTTCCATCGATAGTAGTCATTCCTGTATCCATTTTGCCTTCATCATTGAAGTGATATCTGGCGCTCCACTTATCTTTCCAGCCTGTTACCATCCTGCCTTCGCTGTCGGCATAATATCTGTCTCCATCAATGTCGACAAAGTCCTGCTTTATCAACGAACCATTATTTTTAAAGAAATAAGTTACGCCATCAATTGTCTGCTTGCCTGTTGCAACTGTTCCATCTGGAAATACATATGTTGTCTTGCCCCACTTTGTGCTCCATGTGCCTGTCTCCTGAACTGGCTCAGGATCCACAGGTTCTGGGTCACTACCTGGCTCTTCGATCACTGGTTCATTCACTTCCTCGGAAGATGCTTCTCCAGCAGCTTCACTAGAAGACTCTGAAGCTGATTCCTGGCTTGATGCCTCTCCCGCCGCCTCACTACTTGCTTCTGAAGCTGATTCCTGGCTTGATGCCTCTCCTGCAGCCTCACTTGACTCCTCGCCAGAAGCTTCATTTCCAGGCTCATCAGTAGATGGTTCCTCTACCTGGGACTGGCCTTTTGTTACATACTCCATGTAAAAGAGATTTTCTGTATCCTTCTTGGTAAGTTCATGAGCACCTTCTTTTATATCAAGAGTCATAACATTAGATGTCTCTTTTACCGCATCACCATCAAGCTTTATAGAAGAATCCTTGTCGCCAAATACAAGTGTAAGCTGTCCCTCTGAAGCAGCTGTAAACTTAATGCTTGTCTTCGACTCAATCTTAAGGCACTGTGTAAGCTTCTTATCATTGTATATAACTGTCCCTTTATCTGTAGAAAGATTTCCTACTATGCTAAAGAAATCGCTAACCTTGCCCTGTGCAGTGAAATTATGAACATAGCTTGTTACTTCCACAGGCGTCTCTGGCTCTTTTTCTGTACTGGAGCTCTCAGATGCAGCCTCGCTTGAGCTTTCGCCTGCTGACTCAGAAGATGCCTCGGCTCCGCTATCACTTGATGATTCGCCTGCGGCCTCTGAAGAGCCTTCACTTGAGCTATCTGATGCCCCTTCACTTGGTGAATCCACTGAACCGCCGCCAACTGCTACAAGGCTTGTCTCATAAGAATTAAGAGCAGCCTTAAGTTCACGGTTCACTCCATAGTCTGTATCATCAACTGCATCGTTGAAATCCCACTTAAAGTCACCACCATTTTCTCTACCAGCCAGGGCCTGTACTTTTTCTTTTGCCACCTCTGGAGCATCAGCAGAATAAGAATACATAATAGCTGATGTATCAAAGTTGTTGTAGCTTGTGCCACCCTTATAAGAAACTACCTCGGAAGGAACCTGCTGCTCAGCTGCTGATACCTCATAAGCATCAAACTCTTTTGTATTTTCCTGGTAAGTTACGTAGGACTGAGCACCCTCGATATAGTTGTTAAAAGACTTAATGATTCCACCGTTCTCACTTGAGAAGGTACCATAGTCTTCATTTCTCTTAAGTGTATCCCAGTTCTCGATAACATCTGATCCCTGCTCTGAAATAAGCATTGGGAACTTGCAGTTTCTATAATAGTTGCCCTCTACAAATGCAGAAGCCCCCATAGTTACGCCAACACCATACTTGGCATTGCCATCATAGTAGTTGTTGTAAATATGTACACTGCATGTTCTGATACGTGGGTGTCTGGAATCTGAGTGATCATACCAGTTGTGATGGTATGTGATGTAGTTCTCAGTAGACTCTGACTTCATTCCCTGAAGGTTACTCTTACCTGTGTCATAGAAATGGTTATAAGAATGAGTTACAAAAGTAGACTTCTTGGTATCAAGTGCTCCATCACCCTTGGCCTGGTCAGCGTCTCCACCTGCATAGCCATAGAAAAAGTCGCAGTTATGAACCCAGATATGATCATCACTCTGCTGAAGTCCCAGGTCATCCCCTTCGTTACTATCGCAGTTCATAAAGCCAAGGTTTCTCACTTCTATATTGGAAGCGTTCTTGATTCTGAGTCCCCATCCATCTGCTGTTGCATCTTCTCCGACACCCTCAAAGGTAATGCCGCAAGAAAGCCTCTTGGAATCTCCAGAGCCGCTAATGCAGATATCTCCGCCTTCCATTGTATCAAAGTCTGTGATCTGTCCTACAAATCTAACATCAAGAGGACGCTTGTCATATCCCTTTTTATATAAGTTAAGAATATTCTGAAGGCCAGTAGCGCTTGTAGTTGCACCTTTTGCGTTTGTTACGACATCAAGTGCCACGCTGTCCTTAGTATCCTTTGTGATATAAAGAACTACTGCATCTGACCTAAGAGTTCCGTCAGCGTTATATGCACCGTTTGATGTTCCATTGACAAAGCCAAAGCCTGATCTGTCATGGTTCTGTACATATACAGTCTGAGAAAAAGAACTAGCCCCTGCCTGTTCCTTGCCGTTTTCCACAGGAACTACCTTAAAAGAATAATTACCAGAAGAAAGCCCCAGCGCATCAGCTCTATAATACTGCTGCCCTGAGCCATTAGAATATACGCGGATAAGCTCATCATCAAGGAGCTTTTCTCCGCTCTCACCTGTTACATAAACATTGTAGCCATCTGCTCCCTCAGATGCGCTCCATGTCACATAGGCTGATTCCAGCCATCCTCCTGCGCTTGTTACAGCTGGAGCATTAACTGCAGCTGATGCCTCAAGCCCAGTTCCTGCAAATACTGACGAAGCGCATAATACCCCCGCTACAGCCAGACATAGCCTTGCCTTATACTGTTTCCCCAACATTTCTACCTCCCAACAATACTTTTAAGATTTTTTAGTTGAAACAAGCCCCGTGTCCCCCCACAGAGCCCGTTTCGTTCATGCCTCTTAATCATAATGTTTGAGGCTTGGAGATTCAATATTTTTATGTAAGCGGTTACAGAGAATTTTTACGCGGATTTTTGTTTATATTTGCCAATTGAATTTTGGAAGAGATTACATTCTGAAAAAATATGGGTTCAATGAGGCGCCATTTCCTTTGAAATCTTAGATATTAAGCACCTCAAGTGTTCATTTTTCAAATGAACACTTATCTGGCAAAATAGATTCAAAAGCTTCACTGATTTTCTTTTTATAAGTTATAAACGCTTCTTCATCGTCCCCCCGCAAAGTATCATTAATAACAAGTATTGGTTTCTCTTGTCTCTTGATTACGTCACAAACATCATCAACAGCGGACGCATCATTGACCCCCATATATTGTCCTATAGCCCAGATATTAGTTGGTACAAATTCACCTGTCATAAAATTCCAATATCTCATCAACCACTGGTTTAAATCCATTGGTGATCTGAACTTATTAAGGCAGGCACTGTCTAATGCATCATGCTCCAATCCCCATATCTTTTCGAAGGTGCTCTTCTTGTGCGGAACTGCAAGATGTTGATCTTTAAAGCCCAATATCCTTTTAAATAAGAACTTGTTTAAATTTGTGAACATATTCTTGTAGCCATATACAGGATTAACCCACTTGGAAAATTGTTTTAGCTCTTTTCTTTCAAATCCAAAATACTTATTGATAATACCAAGATTATTAAAGACAATATGCCTAAAAACTCCTTTAACATCATAGTTATACATGATCTCACTTAATAACATATCGCAAGGCATGTCATTTTCAAAAAACATCTCTTCCTTGGTAGGTGCTATAGCAAAAAGGTCATCGTTAAAGATAATAAAATTCTCCGAAAGTTCCTTAATTCTATGTACGTTTAACTCAATAACACTGGAATTATATGTTGGCAAATACTTGGCCGGCATATAATCTGCATGCTTAACGATCACAAGTTTCTCATTATTTGTATCAAGCCACTCCGGGACATGTCCCCAGGTAACAAAAAAAATCTTATTAACCCAGGGCATGTATTTTTCTATTCCCCTAAACCAATAACGCATAAGTCCCCAGTCCCTGAAACGCTGGCTTGAGTTTGAACTATCCCCGCTGATAGTCTCTATGCTTTTATCAAACTTTCTCTTTTCCTCCAGCCAGGCCGGGTCACTTCCATCCACCCATGGAATAACAATATCAATCTTTGAATTCTGCTTTTTCATGTCCCTCACGCATAAGTTCCTTATATTTGCCTAGATCATTTCTGTAAACAGGTCTTGTATAACTACCACAATTATCATTTAAAAGATCGCTGATTGCCTTTTTTAATTCACCTACTGACTCAATATACCTGATATAATCACAATCCACTATGGTATCATAGGCTTCACTGACCTTGTGATGGTTGTTGCCAAGAACTATACAAGGAGTCTTGGTAATAAATGAAAAAAACATTCCATGCAATCTGTCAGTAACAACAAGCCTAGCCCTGCTAAAGAGTCCTAATTTCGAAAGTAAGATTCTCTCCCTGTCTTCATCTTTTATCACATAATTAGTGCAGGTATCAGTAACACGCACATCTTGTCCGCATTCCCTACACTCATTTTCAATTTGTAATTTATCTATCAGAGAAAGCTTTCCTTCCTTGTCAGATCTAAGACAGAGAAGAATTCCCTCTCTCTCGTTATTCTGTTCAGGAATATCCATTGTTGTTACTACATCTCTCATGAGACAAACATCGGTTTTAAAATACTGTTTGAATAATCCGTATGACTTCTTATCCCGGGCAAGTATTGTCAGATTGCTACATTTTTCTATAGCCTTCCTATCAAGCTCGATTTCTTTTTTACCTTTATCATCATCTGTATAAAAAACTGTCTGAGGCATTATAACAATCCTGTTATCACGAAAACTCTTTAATACCTTTCTTCTAAAGACCTGTGCAAAATCATATAGATTTCCAAAGTTTCCACCGCCCTGACATACTATAACATCGTCCTTGCCTATACATCTTTTCAGTGCAGAGATTGCTTTATTGGTTTTCCATCCAGGAACCACATATATTTGAGTAGAGTCATCGTCAGCAAAAACGTTGTTTAGAAGCTTTTTAGTAGCATAAGCTATAGCATGATCCCCCAAATTATCAAAACAGGGAAGTTCAAAGTAAACTACTCTTCTGCTCTTCCCTGGCTTTAGTTCAAAATCATAAAACACATTTAAAAGCCAGATATGATGTCTTACTTTTGCTATTTTTTTACTTATCTTCAGAACTGGCTTTTTTACTTTTTCATAGAACTTAAAGTAATCAGGTGACTTTAAATATACGTCGATAAGTTTTTTATCTTTGCCTGAAATACGCGCATTTTCCCTAAATGAATTCAAATGTCCTTGTATATACTTCTGAGTTTCAATAGCATCTTCAAATTCACCAGCCTGGTAAGCGCTCTTAATATCAGAGAACAGATATGGCAAAAGAGCTGCCATCGCCTTTTCATGCAGGTCAACATAGCCTTTTTGCTCGAAGTATTCAGCTCTCTCCTCCTGTCCAAGGCAGGATGCGTGGCATCCCTTATGCCAGCTGACTGTAGAATTGTTAAAAGAGATGCTGTCACCCCTTACAAGATAGTAATACAGATACTCTGGAATCTTGATTATCTTGTCAGCCTTATCAAACAGATAATAGGTGGTTGCAATATCCTCATAGTTTCTGCCATCTGGATATCTTACTCCTTCAAAAAGCTTTGCTCTGTACAGTTTCCCCCAGGCATAACTCTTAATCTCTTTATCTGCAACAAGCCTATCCAGAGCTGTCATTTTATCCATTACGATCACCTCATCATGGATCTCATCCACAATGGATAGCTTGTCATTCTTTTGTAGATAATAAGAACTGATAACTATATCAGCCAAATTCTCCTCAGCCGCAGCAAGCATCTTTTCAACCATAGTACTGTGAATATAGTCATCGCTGTCAACACAAAGGATCCAGTCTCCCTTGGCCACATCAAGAGCTACATTTCTAGCGCTGGAAAGGCCTCCGTTCTCCTTGTGGATAACTACTATCCTGGAATCCATCCTGGCGTAATCATCACAAATCCTGCCACATTCATCAGGAGAGCCATCATCCACAAGAATGATCTCAAGATTTCTGTAGCTCTGATTCAAAATAGAATCCACACATTTATTCAAATACTTTTCAACCTTGTACACAGGTACAATTACAGTAACCAAATCTTTCATATACATATAACCCAACAAATCCAAACGACCTTATCTGACAAGCTTTCCCCTGATCTTTTTAATTATATTCTGGGCACCTTCTGTCCTAAAATAAATGCCCATAAATACTGCAAAGCTCAATATTCCAACAACTAATCCCTTTATAATAAATTCCATCCAGCCTGTCACTTTAATTCCGGATACAACAAATCCGATTCCAAGTATCGCCACCAGGCACAAGAGCACATTCGTTAGTATCTGGAAGTAATATTTACCAGCAGTTCTGTCAAAGTATTCCCTGTAAAGGAGCCTTGGCTCATACCAGCAATAAGTTGTCAGTCTTGAAATTGCTGATGCAAATATAACACCTGCAATTCCAAGAATCTTACCCAGGATTATAGAAAGTACAATATTCTCTATTGTTGCCACCAGCATAATATACTTAGTTTTCCTGTATAATCCTGTAGCGTCTCTATAAAGCCAAAGAGGCTGCAGAGCGCAGGAAAAGTAAGCATTCACAGTAACTGCAATTACTACAATGAAAGGCAGGGCATATTCTTTTCCATAAACTATCCCAACAAAGTCATCTGCCAGCAGACAATAGCAACTAGTGATAACACCGCACAAAATAAGGCTCACTGACTGTATAGATTGAAAAACTTTGTACTTCTTGTCAGCATTTTCCTTGGCTATTACGTTACCTATGCTGGCAGTCATTGATGAAAAAAGAATCTGCTCCATCAAAAGAAGCTTCTGACTAAGGTTAAGATAATTAGAATAAAGCCCAACCGCAGCAGTGCTGATGACCATTGAAATAATAATGTTGTCAGTAGCACTAAATACTGTGGTTGAGAGCTTGTAGATAAACACTGACTTCATGTTTTCTACAATTCTATCCTTAAGGTTTTCATCCGATACATATTTTCCCTTTAAGTTCCGGATATAAGGATATTCTTTTTCTGCCTTTTTAGAGGCAATGAGATTACCAAGAATTCCCATTACAGTGGCCACTGTCAGATACAGAATATAGCTCTTAAATACTACCAGCATCAGAATCTGAAGGCATACTTTGGAAACATTGGTGATCATTCTGATCCAGACCACCTTGTAATCCTTCTGATCAGCAGTTAAAAGAGTTGTCTTATAAACAAACAGATAGGAAGTAGTTACTCTGGCAAGTGAAAAGAGATAGTAAACCTCTAGAAGTGGTATATCCTGCTCTGTCTTGACGATCAACCTCAAAAAAGGAATAACCACTAATCCAATAAGCAGCACCGCCATAGCTATGATATTGTAAATACGCTTATAAAAGGCCACCAGGGCCGCGATAGCATCCTTGTCTCCATCTGCCAGAGGCTTATAAAAGCTATAAGCCATGGCTGTCGAAAAACCAAGATCCGCCATAGATAAAAGAGTTAGAACATCGCCAAAGATACCATTAAGGCCCAGAAACTCAACCCCAATAGTCCGCAAGAATATGACCCTTGAAACAAAGCCAAGAATCATCGTAACAAACTGATATGTAAAGCCCATAACAGCATTCTGGGCCGTCCTTTTAGATCTGCTTACTGCCATTAAATCCCCTTAAAACTCATTTCACATGAATCGTCTGAGCACTTTTCTCAAACAACTCCTCACAATCATCATCCTCTGCCCTTTGATAGGATATAGTAAACATCCTGTATTTGGACAAAACTATATACACAGTCTGATGAATTGTTTCCTCACCTGCAGGCTGAAAGCTGGAAATTATGCGATAGCCCGGGTACCCGTCAATAGTTATATTTTCAAAAGAGCTGACATTAAAGCCTACATTCTGTCCAAATTCCTGGTCGTAGGCAAGCTTCATCTGCTCCAGATAGATTTCCTTAGTAAGATTTCTGGACGAATCAATGATCTGTTTGACCCCGGATTCTTCAAGTTCCTTTTTCTGCCTATTGGTCAAAACCTTATCCGTCCCATTGTCATAATAGCTATATTTAATTGTAGATGATTCCATTGGAGCATTCCTGTTCACAAAAAGACCAGTCTCTCCTCCGGGAATAAATTCAGGTGGAATAATAAAAGAACAATCTACAGCACTTTTAAGCTCATCTGTAGCATGAGCATCTATCACATCAAGCCTTGAAACTGTTGCAATAGTTATAAGTTGTAGCGAAAGAACTAGCCCCAACATAATCTTTATCTTGCCAAACATAATTCCCCCACAGGCAAAAGAATTCTTTTTTTGAATAGGCACAATGCCTAAGCATTGTGCCTAATAAATGATCAATAACTAATTAAGCTTCGTAGCTGTCAATAAGTTCAAGAGAATGCTCTGCATTGAGCTTCTTGCACATTGCTACAAAAGCATCCAGAGGCACATTCTGAACCTGCTTGTTAGATCCACGAACATTGATAGATACAGTTCTCTCAGCAGCTTCCTTGTCGCCGATTACAAGAATGTATGGATCTTTGTAGTTCTTGTACTTCTTGATCTTCTCCTTCATGTTGTTGTCTGAGTAATCAGTCTCAACACGAACTCCAGCATCCATAAGAGCCTTCTCAACTTCCTTGGCATATTCATTATGCTCAAGGCGGATAGGTACGATACCTACCTGATATGGGCTGAGCCAGAATGGGAATACACCCTTGAAGTTCTCGATAATGATACCGATAAATCTCTCAAGTGAACCGTAAATAGCTCTGTGAATAACAACAGGCATCTGCATGCTGCCATCCTGAGCCTGATATGTAAGGCCAAAGTTGTGAGGAAGCTGGAAGTCAAGCTGTACAGTTCCGCACTGCCACTCTCTTCCAAGAGCGTCCTTGATCTGAAGGTCGATCTTAGGGCCATAGAAAGCTCCGTCGCCTTCGTTGATCTCATATCCGCCTTCTCCATACTTCTCATCAAGGATTTCCTTGAGAGCTGCCTCAGCTCTGTTCCAAACCTCGATGTCACCCATGAAGTCTTCTGGTCTTGTTGAAAGCTCTGCTCTGTATGTTACACCGAATGTTGAATAGATCTCATCAGCAATTGCAATAACATCAGCAATCTCTTCCTTGATCTGAGACTCCATTACGAATGTATGGTCATCGTCCTGTCTGAACTCCTGAACACGGAAAAGTCCGTTCATCTGTCCTGACTTTTCCTTACGGTGAAGTACATCATACTCACTGTAACGGATAGGAAGTTCCTTGTAAGAGTGGTTAGTTCTCTTATATGTCATCATGGCATTAGGGCAGTTCATTGGCTTAGCAGCCATTGTGTCATTCTGCTCACGATTGTAGATTACAGAGCCAGCCTGAATCTTGATATTCTTGGGCTCTTCTGTAGGATCATTGTTGTTCTCAAGAATTCCTGGAATCTCAGCATCAGCCTTGAGCCATCCTGAAACACCTGGAACCATGAACATGTTGTTTACGTAGTGAGCCCAGTGTCCACTGATAAGCCAGAGCTTCTTGTTATTAACAAGAGGAGCGGCAATCTCTGTATAACCGTGTCTCTCCTGGATCTCTCTTGAGTATTTAAGAAGTGCCTGATACATCTTCCATCCTCTTGGAAGCCAGTATGGCATACCAGGAGCTGTCTCATCAAACATAAACAGGTCAAGTTCAGGACCAATCTTCTTGTGGTCTCTCTCCATAGCTTCCTGTATCATCTTGATGTGCTTTTTAAGCTCATCCTTGCTTGGGAAAGCATAGAGATATATTCTGGAAAGCTGATCTCTCTTCTCATCACCTCTCCAATATGCACCAGAAACTGACTTAACCTGGTATGAAACATTCATAAGTTCCTGAGAGTTATCTACGTGAGGTCCGCGGCAAAGATCCACATAATCCTCACCTGTATAATAAACTGTGATTACCTCATCCTCTGGAAGATCATTAATAAGCTCTGTCTTAAACTTCTGGTCCTTGAACATTTCAAGTGCTTCCGACTTTGAAACCTCTTTACGTGTCCAGTCCTCTCTTCTCTTAATGATCTCACGCATCTTATCCTCGATGGTCTTGAAATCATCCTGAGTAACAGCCTTAGGAAGTACGAAATCATAGTAGCAACCATCCTCAATCTGAGGTCCGATTGCATACTGAACTTCCTTGCCGTATAACTCGATAACGGCCTTGGCCAGTACGTGTGCCATAGAATGGCGGTAAACTTCTAGAAACTCTTCTTTATTCATTTTTTGTCCTTTCTCGCAATACCTACCGGGTAATGCTCCTTGTAAAATAATGGTTAATCATAATAAACGGCATCACTTTTGATTCAAAATGATGCCGATTCATTATCAAAATGTAATTATGCGTTCTTGCCGTGGCACTTCTTGTACTTCTTGCCACTTCCGCATGGGCATGGATCGTTAGGATAAACCTTGTTCTCTTTTCTTACTGTGTGAGAAGACTTTTCCTCTTTGTAAAGAGCCTTAAGCTTGTCCTCATCAAAGATTTCCTTCCACTCCTCAAGACCATAGAGCCAATCGGCACCGGCTGCTACCATGTTCTTGTAAAGAAGTTCCTTGTCAAAACCAAGATTAACCTCTGTATCCTCAGTCATATCGTCGATTGGATTCTGCTCCTTAAGGGAATCGTTGATACCATCAAGGAATCCAACCATATACATAAGCTCAACGCCATATTTCTCAGCAAGGCCCTTAACAGTACCTGTAACTACCTCGTCAGGGTTCTTGAGAAGCTGAGCATAGATATCGCGCTCCTTCTGAAAATAATCTGTCCATAATCTCTGAAGATCGCCCTTGTTGGCAGTCTCAGAATAGGCCTTGTCACGCCACTCTTGTAATAATGCCATAACTAATACTCCATCCTTATATAATAAAATTTATTGTACACGTCATTGTAAATGCATGTATGCAATATTCTAATATATTTGTCTTGTGATGTAAACCTTACACTTTCATTAGTTCTGTGCCTGGTTATTTGCGATATTTTCAGCCTGTTTCAAGGCATTAGCAAAAAACTGTCCTTTTTTAATACTCTCCGACACTTTCACTGCATTCTCAGAAATCTCATGGTATTGATCATCCGAAAGCTTATCCATGATATCTTTAATCTCATTTAACGACTCTATTAAAATACCACATTTATTCTCTGCTACAAATTCTGATAGGGCAGCTTCCTTCCATATAAGAACCGGTAATCCACATGACAGATAAAAAGATGTCTTATGCGGATTATTGATTTTTAGATACTGACCATAAAAGCCTGAACAAGTATCCAAACTGTCCCCATCCCAGACAAGTCCGAAGCTTCCTGACACTTTATCAGACAGTTCCTCCGGAGAAAAAGATCCTTTGTATGAGATAGTATCGTTTTGAATACCTTTATAACCAAGCCCATAAAGATTAAATTTCACATTCTCCGGAAGCTTGTACACAAATCCAGACTTCTCATCTGATAAATTACCTGCTACTATCACGGTCTTATCAAAAGATCTGTCTTTTGCAGGCTGATCCGATAAGTAATCAAATATCTTAAGTGTAATAATCTTTTTCTCATCAACTCCCATTTCCACAAGAGCAGCCTTCATCCTATCGTTGTGTGCAATTATCACATCACACAAAGCTAAAACTCCTGTTTCTTCCGCTTTCCTGCGGATTCGTTCTTTGTATGAAGCAGCTTTGCTCATTGAAAATCTAAGGGTATCAAGATCATGGAGTATTGCATATATCTTTACTCCTGCACGCTTTTGCTTTTTAAGCAATTTTGAAAATAATAGTGTATGCTGTCTGAGCGGCAACTGCAGCAGTAAAGCATCACCTTTACCAAGCTTTGGAATATTTTGCTTCCAATTCTCATATACCTTTAAATGTGTAGCATGACTAAATGCATACTTCGGATCGACCAAAGGCAGTTTCAGCAGTTCAAAGCCATTGGCCTGTGCCACCTGCTCAATATCGGCCCTAGC
The DNA here is from genome assembly GCF_900102515.1 of Butyrivibrio sp. INlla14. GTDB lineage: Bacteria > Bacillota > Clostridia > Lachnospirales > Lachnospiraceae > Butyrivibrio. The sequence goes on along the minus strand of NZ_FMVS01000029.1, from coordinate 19,664 downwards.
CTTTCCTATAGCTGTTTTACCTAAATTATTGTCACATAAAGATTCGCTTACTATATATTTCATCTATGTTCCCCCACCTCATACACATATATAACCCACAACAAAACCGTATTTCTGAAATTTCACTCAGAAAATAATTATATATACGTTTTAAGGCTTAGGTCAATAAACACTATTTTTTCTATTCATAGTAAAAGAATTACCGTCTTTTCAAAATCAAATGATGGCGAAAGCAGTGTAAGATGATATAATCATGTGAGGTATGACTTTAGTATTGGGAGGGGAACTAGAAATGGTCAATCTTAACATCACACCTCCAGAGGGCTTTTTAGAACCTGAGGAAAGATGTGGATATGCTGTTACCAGACAGAGTAAAGAAATCTGGGCAGTTTTATTAGATCTTTTAAATGAACTTGAAAAGGTATGTCAAAAACACGACCTTCATTTTTTTGTAGATAGCGGAACACTACTTGGGGCAGTAAGGGAAAAGGGCTTTATTCCCTGGGATGATGATATAGACGTAGTCATGCTAAGGGAAGACTATGACAAGCTTTTGGAAATTGGGGATTCAGAATTCAAGCATCCTTACTTTTTGCAAACTCCATACAATGATGAGGGATTTCTAAGGCCGCATGTTCAGCTGCGCAATTCCGAAACTGCAGCCATACTTTCAAACGAGGCACTAAAAGTGCCCTTCAATCAAGGAATTTTCCTGGATATTTTCCCTGTCGATGTCACTTCTAAAATAAGACTTTTTAATAAGCTTAAATGTAAACTGCTGAATTTTTACAGAAGATCTTTTGGTTATGTATATATTGCTACTCCCCCCAAGACCTTTAAGGGCTTTGTCATGGGGAAGTTTGCTGACAAATGTAGGAAAGATCCCGCCAAAGCTTATAGAAAATTTGATAAATGGTGTCACTTTATTCCATTCAAAAGCAATCTTGTGGATAAGGTCACCTTTTACAAGTTTTTCAACAAATACAGATACCTTGAAAAAAAATGGTTTGCAGAAACTCTGTATTTACCTTTTGAATTTACCAAAGTGCCTGTACCTGCAGGATATCACGAAATATTATTACGGTACTATGGCAAAGATTATATGATACCCAAGCAGCAGGCAGCAATACACCAGCAATTGGGAAAGGTTATAAACAGTACTGAAGAATCCTATACAAAAATACTAGAAAGAATGCGCCAAGAAAAAGGATAATGGGGGAATAAAATATGCAGGCAATAATATTGGCAGCAGGAATGGGGAAAAGACTTAAAGAACTCACTGCTAATAACACAAAATGTATGGTAAAAGTCAACGGAGTATCACTTATCCAACGTATGCTTGAGCAGCTTGATAAGCGTTACTTATCCCGTATTGTAATCGTGGTTGGATATAGAGGCCAGGATCTTATTGATTATATTGGGACTCTTGGTATCAACACGCCTATTACATATATAAACAACCCAATTTATGATAAGACCAACAATATCTATTCTCTTGCTCTTGCAAAAGATTGGCTACGCAAAGAAGATACACTTCTTTTTGAATCAGATCTTATTTTCGAAAATGCAGTTCTTGATGAAATCATAAACGATCCAAGACAGACTCTGGCTCTTGTGGATAAGTACGAATCCTGGATGGATGGAACCTGCATCAAGATTGGCAGTGACGATTCCATTGAGGCCTTTGTTCCAGGCAAAAGATTCAAATTCAGCGAAATCAAGGATTATTACAAGACAGTAAACATCTATAAATTCAGTAAGCACTTCTCTGAAACTCACTATGTACCTTTCCTTGAAGCATATCAGAGTGCTCTCGGTGAAAACGAATACTATGAACAGGTTCTCCGCGTTATCACTATGCTTGATGACCCTGAAATCAAAGCAAAAAGACTTAGCGGTCAGCTCTGGTACGAAATTGATGACATTCAGGATCTGGACATTGCGCAATCAATGTTTATTCCTGACGAGGATCAACGTGTAAAGCTGCTTCAGGGTCGTTACGGCGGATACTGGCGTTATCCCAAACTAATGGACTTCTGTTACCTTGTTAATCCTTATTTCCCACCTGAAAGAATGAAGGATGAACTAAGAGCAAACTTTGATACTCTTCTCACCGAATATCCTTCCGGCATGCGTGTTAACAGCCTTTTAGCTGCCAAGAACTTTGGAGTTCATCAGGAAAATATCCTTGTTGGTAACGGCGCAGCAGAACTTATCAAAAGTCTCATGGAACACTTTGATGGAAAACTTGGCATCATAAGGCCCACCTTCGAAGAATATGCTCACAGATACGATAAGGATATGGTATTAGCATATTGGCCAGATAATGACTGCTACACCTATACAGTAGATGACCTTACATCCTTCTTTGAAGATAAAGATATAAGTAATCTGGTGCTCATCAACCCTGACAACCCTTCTGGTAACTATATTCCTTACGCTGATATTCTTAAGCTTATTTCCTGGACAAAGCAAAAGGGAATTAAGCTGGTTATCGATGAGTCCTTTGCTGACTTTTCTGATGAGCTTAATAACACATTGCTTGACCAACAGCTACTTGATGACAACAAGCACCTTTTTGTAATGAAGAGTATTTCCAAATCTTACGGTGTTCCTGGCCTTAGGCTTGGTGTCCTCGCATCCGGAAACCAGGAAGTTATCGAAGATATGAAAAAAGACGTAGCTATCTGGAATATCAATTCCTTTGGCGAATTCTATATGCAGATATCTGAAAAATACAAAAAGGATTATGTTGCCGCTCTTGAAAAATTCCGTGAGGAAAGAAAGCGTTACACAGAAGGGCTCTCCAAAAACAAGCACCTTAGGGTTATCCCAAGTCAGGCCAACTATGTTATGGCTGAGGTTCTAGGCGGAATGTCGGCCGAGGCCCTTACAAGAACTCTTATAGTTAAACACAATATCCTTATTAAAAACCTTAGTCCCAAAATGGACGTAAATAACAGACAGTACATTCGACTTGCAGTAAAGACCAAAGAAGAAGACGATGCTATTATTGCAGCTCTGGAAGACGTACTTGGAGAAAAGGAATAACGCTAATGAATATCTGTATTGTTGGAGGGGGACATATTGGAACAACCCTCACATGTTATATAAAAAAACACAATCAAGCTGATAAAGTATCTCTTTTTACCAGAAGGCCCGAGAAATTCTCAAAAGTATTAAAGTGCAACGACTGGGAAGGAAACTTTTCCTTTGAAGTTGAACCTGACAATATTTCCGGGGACCCTTCTGTTGCCGCAAAAGATGCTGACATTGTATTTATCGCACTTCCGCATTTTGCCGTAGAAAAAGCATTTAAAGACATTGCTCCCTATGTTTCAGATAGCGCCTTAATAGGAGTTTTGCCAGGAGGAGGGGGCTGCGAATTTTTCTTTGGAAAGTATTTTACAAACTCCCAGACTCTCTTCGGATTCCAGCGAGTTCCTTTTACAGCAAAACTTGAAAAATACGGACAGGAAGCTAATTTAAAGAGCTGGAAGCCCTTTAGCGTCGTAGGAACCCAAAGGCCTGAAAGACTTGACTGGGCATGTGAACAGATAGAAGCATGCGGCCTAAAAACAAAGAAGGCCGCCAATTACTTATCAGTAGCCCTTACACCTACTAACCCTATACTCCACACTTCAAGAACTTATGAGATTTTTGGAAAATACACAAAAGACCATGTTTTTAGTGATAAATGTAAGTTCTATGTAGGTTGGACAGATGAAGCCTCTCATACGCTTCTAACCATGGATTCTGAATTGCACCAGATTCTTGATAAAATCGATGAACTGGATACCAGTGCCATAAGACCACTTACAGAGCACTACGAATCACCTACTGAAGAGGCCATGACTGCAAAAATTAACAGCATAGCTACATTCCAGTCGGTATATGCGCCTATGATAGAGGTTCCCGGAGGATTTTCTTCGGACACAACATCCCGTATGTTTACTGAAGATTTCCCATGGGGGCTTGCTATTATCAGATCCTATGCAGATATTATAGGAACGAAAGCACCTATGATGGATAAGCTTTTATCCTGGTACGCGGAATATATGGGATTAGAATGGTATGTTGATGGTAAATTTATAGGAAAAGATCTAAAAAGTACAGGAATTCCTCAGATTTATGGTGTCAATAACAGGAAGAAATTACTAAGTTATTATTTGTAATAGTAGGAGAAAAAATGGATCAGGAAATACTAACAAAAATAGAAGCTGTGGTAGATGCACCCACTTGTTACACAGAATCTGAAAGAAAGCCACGAGAAGTTAGACTGCAAGAGCTTACCGACTGGTATAACAAATACAATGATGTCAACGTATGCTATAACCTCTATGGAATGGACAGGGTAGAAACCACTAACTTAGATCAGTGGCTGGACAGAGGCATCTTCCTCAAACAGAGGCATGACGTAAATGCGACATATTACCCTGAAGGAAGTGCATTTCCCTATGACTATACCCTTTTCATGCGAGATAAACAGTCATTTGAAATGCTCATGAGATCTATTCACGGCAATACCAATGCATTTTGCAGATCCTATGGAATATTTGAAAATGGGAAGCTTTATAGTTTTTCCGAAGATGGGGGCAAAAAAGAAATCACGGCGGATATCTTTCTCAAAGATTTTTCGGAAAAAAACGTGGTTTTCAAAAGCACGTTTGGCTGCAGTGGTACGGGCGTAATGGTAGCAATGGTTCAGGATAATAAAATTATTTATGCCTCAAAAGTCTTTACTATAAAAGAGTTTTTGGACTCACTGTATAATCCAAGATCCAACTGGCTTATCCAGGCATTTATCACTCAGCATCCTACCATGAGCAAATTCAACGATACCTCCGTAAATACCATGAGAATTGTAACTTTCAATACTGGGAAAAGAGTTGTTATAACCACTGCAGCTTTAAGATTTGGTAAACATGGTAAGCTTGTTGATAACGGCGACATGGGAGGATTATTTACTGGTGTTAATGATAATGGAACCGTAAGAAATGATATGTTCAGCTTTACAGAAAAAAAGCGATATGAAAATCCCAATGCAGGTTTAAAAATCCCTTTCTGGAATGAAGCAAAAGAGCTTGTTATTAGTACTCACGAAAGAATACCGGAGCTTTTTACAATTGGCTGGGATGTAGCCATTACACCAGAAGGGCCTATGATAGTTGTAGGAAATGACGGATGGGATCCAAATCTTTCTCAAACGCCAGTTGGATACGGACTAAGAATAATCTGGGATAAACTAGTTAAGGAGCGGTCAGAATTCTGACCACTCCTTTTCATTTTTCTATATAATCATTTAAATAGCTTCGCAAATTATCGGGTCTTTCCTTGGCAAAAGTTCTCATGTTTTCTAACTTTGCAAGCCATCTTTGATAGGTATACAGATCCTTTTCAGAATAAGTATACTTTAATTTATTTTTTATCTTCTTTAGCCATCCATCCTGAGTATGCCATCTTGAAAAATGAGCTGGCATCTCAGAGTCGTATATTGCCTGAAGCTCATCAATCTGTGCAAGTACCTTCTCAGAAGAGAAGACAGTATCAAGACACTGATCAAATCTTTCAAAAAAATCTTCCTTAAACTTTTCATTCTGCATAAGTGCAATAATGATTTCTCTGTTATCGTCAAAGTTCAGATTAACTCCTTTAAGTATTTCCCTGTCATAATCCTCAGTCAGAACATACTCAACAGAATTAAACTCCGGATATAAAAAGGCATCATCGAGATCAAATAGAACCAGTCTCCACTTATTGTCCCCATATTTGTTACCTGGCTGCGCAGCCCTCCATATGCGGAAGTTATTGCCTGGCCAGTCGTCATTGCCATAATAAATCTCAGCAATGAAGTAATCCATAAAACTGGCCACATCAATCTTGTCTGCAACATAATCAAAGTTTTCCTGCACTGACAAATCATGGGTCTTAACATATTCAACAAGATCAAGATAGTCCTGAAGGTCCTGTAGCGTACCCTCTGAAATCTCAGGCACGTAAGGGTCTACACCAGTGTTAAGCTTAATTAGGCTTAAGTTTGATGGATCTATTCCGTAATGCCTATTAAAATAATCCGCTCCGTATGCTTCTCTAATATTATGTATTCCCCAGTATTCTCCATTTATGAAGAGTACTGCAGGCTCTGCTGCCTGATAGGTAACATTCATATTGTCGGCTACTATTGACTGAGCCAGAATGTCACTAAACATTGACTTGTTAAAATCAGTTCCGCCAGCTCTAAGGAGCAAACTATCAGTTCCTTCTGCGTCTTGTGTTACATTTGCCTGAGGAATAAGTTCAAACATATCTGCATCAAAGGTCTGGCCATTATCTGCCATTGTTACTTTTAATCCCTTGGCAGCGTTGGACCTGGAGGCAGCACCCATGATTTCTACTTCTACTTCATTATCTGCAAGTATCGCTCCACTACTGTCCATGATTTCAAGGTGTGCTTTTACCTTTTCTTCCGCATTATAATTTGCAGGTGGAAAGACAGTGTTTGTGCTCTCTTTGTTATATTTTTTCCAAATATAATAAGTCTCTCCAGGAACATAGATTCCATCACGCTCATCAAACATATCCCCAGGGTCAACAGTTAGCGAGACTATGTTTAAATCAGTTTCAGGAGAAATGTAATAAGTCTTTGTAGTAATCTCATCAGACATCGCCCAATTTTTCATAGTTCTTGCCCTTACTACAATTCCTTTATAGGAATAAGTGTTTTCCCAATAGTAATTCATTTCGTAATTAGGCGTCGTCTTGGTATTACCTAAAACATTTGGTTCATCACTTCTGTCATAGATATGTATTGGTCCGGAGTAGATACTGGAATCCTCGTCAGGTTCTGATCCATCAAGAGTATAAAAAATTAAAGTATCCTCATCTTCTGAAGTCAAAGTCAGATAAAAATCCGATGAATACACTCCGGATTCGTATGAAAACTCTGGTGGAGAAAGCTCATCATCAAGCCTCACCAGATAGGATATGGGCCTGGTATTATTAATCTTTTCAGGAGTTGCATTAGATAACACAGCCAGGGCCCCTGGCTCCTTGGCAGGTCTTCCAACAGATACTCCCGGGTCAACCGGAGCAGAAATATAAAGCTTATCAACGCAATCTCTGCCGTAGTACAGAGTAATAGTATCTGAAGAACTTATCATAAAATTCGTATGCATCTGACCGCTATCTGTCACTTTATCCTTGGCTGATGCCCATACTATAAGATATTCGCCAGGCTCCATCACATAGTTAGGGAAATACCACCTTCTGTTTGCTCCCTCGTGATCAGCAATAGACATGCCCCACAAATTAACTGGTTTATCCCCATAATTGTATAGTTCGATCCAGTCGCTGTTATCGCCATCCTCATCTCTATAGAGACCTAGACCTGAATACATAACTTCATTGATACAAAGAGTCTTTCCAGTATCATTTTGCGGGTAATTATCCAGATTTCTATATTCAGTTTTTATGCAGAGTATCATAACAGCAAATGCGATGATTGCCGCAAATATCCCCAATACCCTATAGAAATTACGGTGTTTCACCTGATTACCCCGCTATTTCGCCATTATAAGTAACAACATTTATCGCTGAAACACCTGCTATCTTTCTAAGTTCTTTTGTAAGCTGTGCTTCCTGTTCCTTCTTAAAAGTAACCTCATAGGTCATATCAATCTTTGAATCTGTAATATTCTTCATTTTAAGGGCACTTTTGGAGCAATGCTCATCTATTTTTCCTGAAACAAGATCAACGTCTACAGAAGCATCCCCATGAACAATAACAAGATAGGAAGTCACATCCATCACACCTCTGCTTAAGAAAAGAAGTACCAGTGCTATAATTATGCTTCCCAAAATAGCGATGGTATAAATTCCTGAACCGCAGGCTATACCTACAGCAATAGCCCAGAAAATAAACGCACTATCCTTGGCATCCTTGACAGCGGTCCTGAATCTGATGATAGAAAGAGCACCCACCATACCAAGTGAGAGAGCAAGGTTGCTTCCTATGATCATCATTACCATTGTAGTTATTATAGTTACCAGCAGTATTGTCACATTAAAATTCTTGGAATACATTACTCCAGAGTAGGTTTTCTTGTAGATAAAATAGATAAAGAAAGCCAGAAACACGGACATGATAAGTCCAATTGCTATCTCAGCAATGGAAATGTTAGTGTTATTTTCAAGTAAATAATAAAGAAGTTCCTTTTTGTTCATACTATCCCCCTATCCCAATAATTCTCTTGCCATGCAGTATTTACTTACTGACGAGTTAAGAATTCTTGCTGTACTTATTGCATTTTTTATATATTCCGGAAGCATTTGATCGTATTTAACCTCCAGGACCATCAATGGCCCTGTTATCACCGGAGTCATCAAAAGATTCGGGTCAAAGAGCCTGTCTGAAAATGCAGCTCTTATATTTTTGTCAAATGTAATTCTCACATTGTGCTCTGGATAAATAAATGCTTCCCTCTCATAATCAACGATAACCTTGGGAGTATAGGCATTATCCACCATGATATTCTTAGCCTTTTGGGCAACGCTTGCTTCAAACCCGTCAAGAACATCAAAATCCCCATCTATCATCTGCAAAGCCTCATCCCTTGTTATAGAAAGAGATTCCTTTTGCATATAAGAGTTAAACCTGTTTTTTACTTCTAATTTCACCTTATCTGAATCAGTATCATATATCCTGAGTCTTATCTTTTTCCTGTTCTCAAGTCCTGCTACTTTATTCATATAATCAATGTTATCCACAGAATCAAAGTACAGACTTCTGATAAAATACTCGCCCCTTGAACCCATATTGGGATCCGGCTCCATTATGTTCTGCAGCATTTGCCTGAGATAATAATATTCATAAAGGCTAATGTAGTACTTTAGTTCACTCCGGTATACGTTTAATAGTGTTTCGCCCATTGTCCACCCACCTCTATCTGTAATGCTTACTTAGAAATCTGTACATTCTATACACTGCATAAGCATTACCTGTAAGAGCAAAGGCCTTCACAAATATCTTCCTGGGTTCTAACCTGGCAAGCTTTAGAGCACTTCTGAACTTTTCATTATGACATATATTTCTGATCAGTCTGATTCTGGTAGCACGCTCCAAATTTTCATTGTTACTAATTTGTTTAAGATTATTAGTCACAAGTCTTACATATAAAGTACTAAACTTTGATATCTGTTTGCTATTATCAGCGTGCAATCTGCAATAATCCAAAGCATTATCATAAAAATATGTCACAGAATCAAAATATCCATCTACATATTTGGTAATAAGACTTCCAGCACTCCTGATATAGTAAACATAGTACATATTGTCATTTACAACAATCTTCTCTGCCTTTTTGAGCATCCTGACTGAGAAAATAATATCCTCATAGATTGGATACTCAGGCAAAAACTCAAGATTATTGTCATCAAGAAAGCTCCTTCGATATATCTTATTCCATGGGGCATTGAATACCTCGCGGTCTACCGCAAGCTGAAGATAGTCGTCAAAAAACTCCTCTCCGTTTCCCACAAATCCTCTTCCTAAGATATTGTCCTTGTGCTCTCCTGTATCCAGGTTGTGATACCAGAAACCAAACATCACAACATCTGCATTATGTTCTTCTGCCAGCCTGACATTATCTTCAACAAGACTTGGAATAATATCATCATCCACATCATAGAAATACACATAATCTCCCGAAGAAGCCTTTATACCTGCATTTCTCGCAGTGCTAAGTCCACCATTTGCCTTGTGAATAACTTTAAATCTACTATCCCCTTTAGCAAGTTCATCACACTTTAGTGGAGTCTTATCCGTACTTCCATCATCTACCAAAACAAACTCCAGATTTCCATAGGTTTGTTTCTTTAAATTATTGACACAATTATCTATATAGTTTTCGCCGTTATAAATCGGCACTATAATACTCACCTTTGAACCTATCAAAATGCTCTCCACCCTTTTATTACCGTTCATACAACTGGCAACTCTACAAAAAAGCAGCTACCCTCACCTAAGTTACTCTCGCACCAGACTCTGCCTCCATGCTGATCCACGATGCTCTTTACAATCGATAACCCCAGGCCACTACTGGTCTCTCCCTCCGGGGTTCTGGATTTACTCACTCTATAAGTTCTCTCAAAAATATGAGACACCTCTTCTTTTGGGATTCCCGCTCCAGTATCTCTTACAAAAAAGCGAACATTATCCCCATAGCGCCCCATACCAAGAGTAATATCGGATCCATCCTCCGAATATTTCCTGGCATTAGTAAAAAGATTATCCAGCACTCTGCTCATCTTGCCGATGTCAATAGAAACAAAGCTGTCATCATCCTCCGGAATCTCTAATAAAAGATTCCTTCCTGAATATCTTTCATCAATCTGAGCCGCAAAGAAATACTCCTCAAGGAACTGTCCTATGGGCACTCTTTGCAATTTAAGCTCCTCTCTTCCACTTTCGATACTGGTCAGGTAAAAAAGATCCTGAACAAGGACTTCTAGTGTCAATGCCCTGTTATCTATAAGTCTTAACATGTCAGAAAGGTCTTTAGATGAAACTGTTAGCCCTTCTTTTTCATCCTTGGCTTTCAGATAGTCTATGGCACTCCTTATAGCTGTAAGCGGTGCCCTTAGATCGTGAGATATATTTTCAAGCATAAGCTTTCTTTCAAGCTCAGCTTCTTTTAGCTTTGCGTTAGCCTCTAATAATTTTTTGGACAGCTCAGCCACAGTATCACTATCAACCTTAGGCTGTTCAAACCTTTTCTTGTCAGCCATAAATTTGTCACCTCATTATCATCAATGGCTTACCAGCTTGTATCCCTTAGACCATACAGTCTCGATAAGATTATCAACTCCTGTATTATCAAGGATCTTTTTGCGAAGTCTTGATACATTCACCATTACATTTCGCCTGTCAGTTTCTATATATGTTCCCCAGAGCTTTATTCCTATCTCTTCGAAGGTGATTTCTCTGTTGATGTTTTGAGCCAGGAATAGTATCAGCTCATACTCTTTGTTTGATATTATAATTTCATCATTTTGGAAAAAGAGCTTGTGCTTTTCCTTGTCTATAACAAAATCCCCAAGGATTATCAACATACTGCTACTCTTTTTGGATACTCTCTGAGTATTTCTCTTAATATTTGCAACTATCCTGACATACACTTCCCTTAAGCTGTAGGGCTTTTCAATGTAGTCATCCCCACCAGCTTCAAAGCCTTCTACCTTGTCATCCTCAGAAACCTTGCCCGACAGGAATAAAATGGGCACATTGGTAACATGCCTCATTTTCCTGCATAATTTAAACCCATCAATTTCAGGCATCATAACATCAAGAAGAATACAGTCAGGTTTATATTTTTCTACAATTTCAAGAGCCTTTGAAGCTTCTGAACAAATCTGCACCTTGCAATTTTTCTCTTCAAAGAATTTCTTATTAACTTCTAAAACTTCTAGGTCATCATCCACCATAAGAATTTTGTACATATCATTTACCCCGCGATAGCAGACATCTTCTTATCTACTATTTGAATCTCTCTGTCACAATACTGGAGCACTGACCTTCTGTGCGTTATCAAAAGACAGGTCGGAGAAGGATTCCACTTTCTGATTCCTTCCAAAACCCTAAGCTCTGTACTCTCATCAAGGGATGAAGTAGCCTCATCAAGAATAAGGAATGGGGCCTTTTTAACAAGCGCTCTGGCTATGGCAATTCTCTGAGCCTGGCCTTCAGATATTCCTACTCCCTTTTCACCAATGATGGTATCTATGCCTTTGGGGAACTCCTTGATAAAGTCATAGGCTGCCGCACTCTCAAGCGCTTCAACTATTTCCTCATCCGTTGCGTCCTTTTTACCCATGCGGATGTTATCTCTGATACTGCCACTAAAAAGCGTATTACCCTGTGGTACATAGGCGATAAACTGTCTGGCATCAGGACTGGCCTCAATGCTTTCGCCCTTTTCATTGTAGAATTCAATATTCCCCTTCATCTTGTCAGTAAATGCCATGATGAGCCTTACAAGTGTTGTCTTACCAATTCCTGATTTACCAACTATTGCCGTAAATTCTCCAGGCTTAAAGTCGATACTTGCATCTTCAAATACAAGCTCCTCTGTGTATCCAAAAGAAATTGTTTCTACCTTAACGCCTATCTTTTCAGGTGTTATAGACTTGCCCAGATACTTCTCCTTGGGGAGATCTTGAAGTTCAATGATTCGTCCTGCAGACGCAAGCATTGAGATGATTTTTGGTATAAGTTGAGCAAGGCTCACAATAGGAGCCTGTATCCTGTTTACAAGCTGGAGGAAAACTGTCATAGTTCCGTAAGTGATAGTCTTGTTAGCTATGCATATAGCACCCCATGCAAAGGCTACAATATATCCCAGCTGAAATGACAATCCCATAGCAGCTGATGCATACATATTTGTCCTATTCCTCTTAAACACCCAATAGATTCGTTCATCTCTTAGCTGAGTAAGTCTCTGCTCTGAATAATCCTCAAGACAGAAAGACTTCTCGATCAGGATATTTGCAAGACTCTCCTGCATAAATGAGCGGTACTTGGACTCAGTCTGCTGAACCTTTACTGTAAGGTACTTGAGTTTTCTTCCAAGCCAGAAGCTGGCAATCATGGCTATTGGCGCCACCAGCAGTGCAAAAAGGGCAAGTCTAATATCATAATAGGCCAATGTGCAGAAGGTTACTAACAGCTCCACCACTAGCCTTAATATGGTTGGAATTGTATTGGCGATACCATCAGACACAGCGCTTACGTCACTTGTAAGTCTGGTCATCAGATCCCCTGTATGATACTTGGAAATATCAATCCAGCAGGTATCAAGAATTCTCCTGTATACCTTCTTTCTTATTCCAAACCCAAACTTTTCGTATACAACTACTGCCATAAGGCTACTTATGATGCCCATCAACTGGCTTCCCAGGATTACAGCAACATATATGATTATGATTTTCCACAATCCGGAAAGGTCGCCGATAGAAGCCTTATCTATCAGCTTTTTTCCTATGATGGCCATACCAACTGACAAAAATGTTCCAAGAAAATCAAATCCCATAAGAAGCGCCAATTGAGGGAAATATGGCTTGGTGTAATTTAAACACCACTTCAAATATTCGATTGCATCCCCACGTCTATTCCAATAATGCTTAAGTTTATCAATCTTACTCATCTTTTCTTACTGATCCTTGATCTAAACTTATCTACTACAGCATAGCCATCTGCTACGCCATTACCACCAGTTACAAATACTTTTCCAACTCTTATCCAGGAATGGGCTACCATCTTGTGGTTTCCATCTTCCTTGACTCCAAGATACATAGTGGACTCTATTCCCTTTTCTGCAAGAAGCTTCTGGGCCGTGAGCGCTCTTACAAGGCACTTACTCTCCCATCTAGTCTTACTGCAGACCTGATTTACAGCGTAGGAGACTTTCTTGCAGTAGCGGTATTCATCCATTGAAACATCTTCTGCAGATTCCTCTCCTTCAATGCCCCACTTTTTATTTAGTTTCCTGGTATCCTCATACAACATCTGAAATCTGTAATATGCAGATAAAACCCAGGCTTTAAGAGTCACACTTTTATGTTCGTTGTATCTAAGGAATCTATATCCTCTTCCTATGATGCCCATATCTCTCCTATTATAGTTCACTTCAATACATTAAAAGGTTACAGTTTTGTTAGATTTCTTTACACTTACGGTCTTGCTTGCTATCTTTATGCCATAGACAGCAAAGGAGGGCAAAATGTATGAAAACTTGGAACAGTGCTGAGATTGTAGAACTTGCACTCAACCAGACCGCTGGTGGAAGCTTCGACATCACGACCCATGATGGAAAAATCGTGTACACTACACTTGCGAATGGACGTCAAGTTCCTTCAGAGCAGTATGCTTATGTAAGCGGTGAACAGCACGCCTGATGTAGTCGGGGGAAAGATCAACTTCTATGAAGTTGATCTTTTTATTTTTGATTTTTTTCCAAAAAAAGGTTGCATGACACAACTTTTATCTGCCAGTCTATATTTCTTCCCCTGTTTTCCTTTAGTTTTTCTACTATCTTGTCTTTATAATAATATTTCTCAATCTTGTCTGTTATTTTCTCCCAAGGCTCCTTCCCATCTGGAAATGCATATTTTTCCATTCTGAGTGCAGCATCCTGACTTTGTCTTCCACGACGTATAACTTCGCACCTTATCTTGTCAGGCAAATAATCTTTCAGATATTCTCTGACAAGCCTTCTCTCTACTCCATCTGACGCAAAGCATTTGTATGGAAGCCTGAGGCATAGTTCAAGCATCCTCTTATCAGCAGAAGGATCTCTTATAACAATTCCATGGTATAACCCATATTTAGTACATTCCACTCCCATATGCTGCATATAGTACGGATTTATCACAAAATGTTTCTTCTCGGCACTACTTTTAAAGGCTCCTCCACCTTCAGATAAAAGTTTCTCCCAGGTCTTTGTGGAATCATACTCCCGCAAATCGATTTCTTTTAGGCAATCATCCTTAAGGCAAACGGAGAAATCAGTTTTTTTCCTGCTATCACTGCACATATGCAGAAAGTGTTTCATATACTTTTTTCTGCTAAAATGCATTTTTTTGGCATAGCCCATAAGCTCATTTATTCCCGAGATCGGATGTCCGCTTACAATATCTTTGTAAGCTGTTTCTTCCATGCTTCCATAGGAAATAGTGTAATTTCCCCAAAAGCCCCCCATGACTACCTTGCAACCCTTTTCCCTAGCCTCTTTATAGGCACTATTTATCCAGACATCGTTCACAAAGGCCTTCCCAGGCATCTCCATGAAATCAACAAGATCTTCAAGATAAGTCCAGGTACTGATTCCTTCACAATCCAGAAACTCAGGCCTTATATTAGGGTACATTTTGCAAAGCTCTAATACCAAATGGCTTTCGTCATCAATCCAATATACACTTTTGTTCTCTTTGGACTGTCTGAACTCTTCTAAAGGAATAGAAGTATAGCTAAAAAGATCCTTACCTGTTCTTGCAAGTTCAGTCGCAGCAACACTTGCAACAGATGTGGAATCCAGGCCGCCGCTTAGAAGTACTCCAACCTCGCCATCTGTCCTGATGGCATCTCTTACAGCACTTATGTGTGTCGTCAGAAATTCTTGTCTGTACTGGCTATCCGTGCGCTTATTGTCCTGGCTGATATTGCCTAAGGGATCCCAATAACGCCTTGTAGTAGCAAGTAATCCCTGACCCATATCCTTAACAGTTATCCCACTTCCATATGGGACAATATACACCCCTTCAAAGGGAGTAAGGCTCTCATGTATAAATGCAAAAGAGAAGATTGATTGCTCACAAGCCCACATCCATTTTTCACAGATTTCTATATCAGGAAGAGCACCTGTTATAGATGTGGTCAGTGTTGAAAAATAAACCCTGCTGCCTCTTATATGATAGTGAATACATCTTGAGGCAGTGTGGTCGGTATAAAGGTGGAACTCTCTTTGGATGCTGTCATACACAGCAAAAGAAAAAAGACCTAAGACATGTTCCCCAAAATCCTCTCCCCATTTCTGATAGGCTAAAAACAAAAGCTTCCCATCTGGCATTTGACTATTTGCCGCCTGCCCCAGCTCTTTTAGCAGATCATCTCTCCCATCTAAAATGCAATCAGCAGTATAATAAATCCCTTTATCGCAGTAAGGAAGTTCCTCACTATAAGACTCTTTTGTTATATACTGAAGGCCACAGGCCATGTAAATGCAGCCTTCCAGCAGCTGATCAGTCTTATCTATCCTATATTTTTTTGTACACCTGCTCATTTTCTCAGGCAGATCTTTTTCTATAGCATCCCCTGAAAAGTCTATGCATCCCCAAATTGCTGACATGAAAATCCCCTAATTTCAGATAACCTTTTCATCAATATATTCAATAATTCTACCCAGAGTATTGCTCCTATTGTTGCGGATTATCTTGTGGATTTCAATTTCATTGGCCAGGCCAACACATCTTAGAAGATCATCTGCTTCACATCTGAAATAATTATCGAATAGAAATTTTACAAACAATGAGTCTGTTAATACCTTGATTTTCTCAGATCCGTCTATTTTCATAGTCTTTAATTCATAAGACTCTTCGGCATCTCCATTTTCTCCGGTAAATTCCACTCTGAAAAGATAGTCTGCCTTACTCTTTTTGTCGTAAAAAATATCTGTTCTTGGTATCTCATACTTATTATTGTCATAGCTTATTTGCTTAAGCTTTTTTGCATCAAATTCATTTTTCGCAACCTGGTCCAGACAGAGTTTCTGTGCCGGAAATGCCGGATAAGAATAAAAATCCCCGTCTTCTGAGACAATCCCAGTCAGATCATCAGCTATCAGCATAGCTCCCTTTTTTATAAGTTCTGTAGACAAGGTTGACTTGCCAGCCCCGCTGTTTCCTGCAATGATAATAGTTTTCCCTTTATATCTAAGGCATGCGCCATGAATCATTATCATTTTCCTAAACCATAGCAAAATAGAAAGACACATTCCCGGAAGGAACTGCGCAGCCTCATCAACAGTGCCACCATACTCAATGAAATTAATCTTTCTGTCATCATGTATCCAAAAAATTCCAACCTGATTTCTGAACCATTTATCATGAAATCTATCAAGACTCCAGATGCCATCTTTAACTTTTGTCATTATTTCTTCTGACATACCATGTTCGATCTCTATATCAGCTTCCCCGTTGGGCATGTCTATACTGACAAACTGCGGAAATTTGTAATCAGAGGCAAGAGTTAAGCCATAAATTTTGTAATAGTACATTCTTTTATTTCCTTCTAGATAGTTTCAAGAATCTTTTTATAGACTCTTTCGCAATTATTCTTGTCATGGTAAAAAAAGAACTCTTTTGTCCGATTTAGATACTCATCTTCCATAGCGCAATTATTATCAATACACTTCTCAAGTTCGTAGATAAACGCCTCGTAACTAGTCACTACTGGTCCTAACCCATTTTCCTTGTAGCTAAATCCACATAAGTCGACATATGGATTATTCTTATAGTATCTGCCGTCATCGAACTGATAATAAATAACTGGTTTATTAAGATAGGCAAAGTCATAGATACATGAGGAATAGTCTGTAATAAAGATTGCTGCCTCTTTGTATAATTCTCTATATGACTTCGTGTAAATGCTGCAGTTATGCGATACTGGAAGCAGTTCCTTAAATCTCTCCATCTCCGGATGAATCTTTATGCAGAGCTTATATCCCCTTTTAGCTAATTCATCTAGTAATTTCTCATCCGTCATAATACGAGCAAGCTCTGAATAATAATAGGATTTTTTAAACTCTTCCTCTGTACTTCCAGCCAGTTCAGCACGCCAGGTAAACGCAATAATTACGAGTTTCTTAGCTTCATTCTCTAACAAGTCAAATCTTGGAAGACCTAAATTCCAGATGTGATCATCAGAAATAATATAATCATTTCTGCATCTGTTTAAACTTTCTTGTCTACTAGAACACAGAATATAAAAATTCTTGTGGCAGGCAGGTTCTATCATTTTAGCGATAGATTTTTCTGCTACTCCATGCTGCAAAAAAATCTGCGGAGTCTCCGAATGTGACTCCATATGGATCAGCTGCGAGCTAATATGGCAATCACTTATGCACAAAAGCATTTTGTACTTAAGTGATCCATAATCTACAACCTTACCAATTTCCTTCATCCTGACATAATCAGGACTGTCCTTGCTGATTGCAAATACCGAATTCACCGGCTTATCCTGCAAATATCTGAAAAAGGCTTCTCCATTATCTCCAGCAGTTTTTTCCCTGTCACTTACAAGCCAAATATGTTTTCGAAAAAAAAGTCTTCCCACTCCCCTTATTGAATGAAATACTACCCTCTTAAGAAACATAATCTCCCCCACAAAAATTACTTTCTAAAATTCAAATTCAATCTATGGTAAATATCCAGCATTTTCTCAACATTGTCTTTGTCCGTACTTTCAAGTTGTTGCCTGTGTTCCCTTGAAGTCTTACTACTTACCCCGCAAACACCTCTTACAGCCCATGCTATCGGAAGTAAAAAGGGCGCTTTATTTAACCATGTATACTTTTCCTTCATAAATTTGATGGATGGAAAATAATAATGGACTTTAATATTTCTATTGCCAGCAACGGTTTCTTTTGCAAGCTGCCCCCATACTCCGTTTTCTCCCTTGCCATAGATACCGCTGTCCAGCATATAAGCAAAAAGATTTTCATAAAACTCAGGACAATCTCTGCTGTCGAGCCAGATAAATGCAAGTTCTCGCATTTCCCTTTCAAAGTCCCTGATCCCGCACTTTTCCAGTTCCTTATCAAGGTACTCTTTATCCATCTGCTCTCCATATTTATTCACATAAATATAGATATCCATCAGATTTCTGATACCACACCCGGTTTCAAAGAAATGCTTGGCCATATGTGCGATCAGATATACATAGAAATCTTCATGACTAAACTCATAGGTATACTTTTTTCCATCTATGCGTCTTGCTCTAAAGTCATTAAAATATAAATGCTGGCTATGACCTACACTTTCATCAAAAAGACACCAGTGCACTTCTACATAAAGATCATTCCCCTTGGTGAATATCATGTGATGCTTGATTATGCCATGATTTTTATAGCCAAGCTTCTCCATAACCTTAGCAGCCTTATCCAATGATTCATCATAGATAACAAGGTCTATGTCGCTCATTTCTCTTATCTCAGGCGATGGATAGTCTCTTTTTATGATTGCCCCTTTTAACACCTGATGGCGAATACCTGCTGCCTCAAGGGCATTGGTTATCTCAGTAAATGCCCCCATCTGCATAAAGGTCCTGAAAGTACTCAGCTTAAGTGCCTGCCTGATGGTATCAGCATGTTCTTCATCTATGTCCAGCTTAATAAGCGAGCTAAATATCGGATAGCTGATTTGTCCAGTCTTAGCATAGCTCAGTAAATCATTAAGACTAACCTTTTCTGGAATTGGAGCAGGTTTTCTCTTTTCCAGACATGCCCTGATAAGTTCTGCGTAATAAAGTCTGATATCAACTAATGTCTCAGCCATCTGTATTGTCCTCATTTTCCTGCGATACTTCTTCGTCACTATTTTCTTCTAAACTATTCATTTCTTCATAGGCCTGCTCATCAGGATTTTCCTCTAAAGCCTGTTCCTCATACTGCTGCACATATGCCATATCACCGCCCTTTTGAGCCAGTTCCCTGGTATATTGCATAATATAATCTGCCCTGTTTTCAAAGAACATATAAATATTATCCTGAATTATTCACGGCTTAATTACAAAGCCGCATAGTTACTGCATTTAAACTGCATATTGCTTTCACCCAATAAGTGAAACCTAAGGGTATTAATAAAGCCCCAATTCTGTTACAATTTTAGGTGTCGAATCCAAAACCATAACAAAAAAGAGGCTTCATATGTATAGTTTAGATTACACAACCTTAGAAAGCAATAAGCGTTTTAAATTAAATTTTGATGGAGGCGATTTATCCTCCGATGCTGGTCTTCTCCTAATAAAGGAATTTATCAGCAAACTGCACTTTGACAAGCTGATTGACAGCATATTTCACACCAATGATTCTGCAAGTCACAGGACTCATAAGGAT
>NZ_FMVS01000026.1 GCF_900102515.1 Butyrivibrio sp. INlla14 | reverse complement strand
ATACAGAAATAACCTCCTGTGATGCGCTCTATCTGGAAAAAATAGGCCTAAATCAGGAGTGATGATTTGAGTACACATTTAACGACTTTAGGGTTAATATCGTCTGCAAATGCTGTTACACTTGCTCCGATTACCATTGTTCCTGCCAATACAACTGCTAATGCTTTGTTAAATAACTTGTTCATAGTTGATTACCTCCTTGTAATATGAATTATTTTTATAATTGTCATCCTTCGACAATTACTGTTGCTGTAACTCTTAATGTACTAAGCGTGTTCTGATTCTCATCAACCAGATGATAAATCATGACACAATCATAAGTTCCTGGATCTAAATCTTTATCAAGTTTGAAATTCTCTAAATAGCCACCTCTAGGAATAACCGGAGACTGGTATATCGGATTCTCTTCATCACC
The DNA here is from genome assembly GCF_900102515.1 of Butyrivibrio sp. INlla14. GTDB lineage: Bacteria > Bacillota > Clostridia > Lachnospirales > Lachnospiraceae > Butyrivibrio. The sequence continues at coordinate 62,649 of NZ_FMVS01000026.1, read as the reverse complement.
GGCAATGAACAGGTCAAAATACACATCAGCAGAATTTTCTTCTAAATTTTTAATATAAGCATTAGAGGATTCGGAAGTTCCGTCCTTAAAATGCCATTCACTATTCTGAGTAACTGCGTAATAACCTACGTCCTGAGCTGGTTCCTGTGCTTGTTTTTCCATCTCTTCGATGATTTCTTCAACGTTTTCTTCGTTGACAACTACACTACGCCGCTGCTCAGGTTCTTTTTCCTTAGGCAATAATAAGAAAATTATTACACCTACAAGTGCCAGGATTACTATTATGCCAATGATCAAAAGTACCTTTGTAGAACTACTCTTGTTAGCATTATTCTGGGAATCCATAGTTCCTCCTATTATTCAAAGTATTTTATCTGGCTACTCAAGGTGGTGGTTCTCTCACCTCCCTGCTAAGGGCACTATCGTCGTGTCCTTTCTGCCTCTGTTTATTAGCTCGCTTTGATAAGCGCATCGGCATCACCTCATTTCGACTTCAATTAGCAGTGCTTAGTGGCAGTTTCTGATTGGAGTCTGACGATGAATTCCGATTATTTCGTATAACAGATCCGTTTTTTTCTGATAATATACAGATAATTAAACCCTGTATTTCTTAATTATCTTAAAATCATAGATTAATTATACAAAATATTGAGAACGCCGTCAATTTCTGTTCATATCTTGTGCTCAATCATATCTAGCACCTTGTATATCGACATATTAGCATATTACTTTAGCTTTGTTTGGAAAGTTTTTATTAAATAAAAAATGCCACAACCATGCGGTTTTGCAGTGGTTGTGGCTTGATTTTAAGAGTTTATAAAGTTTTTATAAAGCGTATATAAATAGATGTTTCGAAGTTTTTCTTTTATTTCAATCTGGAGTGAGGATTTATTTCAGAGATGAGGACTCAGTATCCTCGATATTACCTTTTTTGTGCACTAACTCTTCAATCAATTTTCTCTGAAAATCAGTATCTGTAGTGGATCTGCTCAAGTCATCCAATCTTCCTAAACTAATAAGGATCTGGTTCAAAGCATTTATTTCATCTGTAACCTGCACAGTAACCTTTTTAGTTACTTCTTTTGTTACTTCTTTTGTTACTTCTTTTGTTACGGCTTCGGTTACTTCTCTCTTAACATCACGCTTAATATGTTCGATTTCATCCCATCTCTGCATATAGTTCTTAGTAACCTCCGCTCTATCTTTGGTATCAGAAACAATTCTATCCATGCTGTCAATAACAGGGCTTGGATCTCGTCTCTTTTTTCCTGTTAGGATATATTCTAGCACTTCTTGAAGTCTTTCACCATACTCCTTATCATTTTCCAGATTATTCCTGCCTCTACAATATAGGTATATTTTCCTAACGCCATCATCATACTCTAATTGAGGATGCGTTGTAATCACAGACTTTACTTCATAGTACATAGAATCCGCGCCAAATGGATCGTAGGATAATATCGTAATCGAAATATAATCTGGTAGTTCAAGGTAGCTATGTCCTGTTGGCAATTTTTTACTGTCAGTTAATGCTTGATAATACCTACCTCGTCTAGGTAGTTCCTCTTTATCTGCTTCTCTGTCTTCCATCTCAATGTCATATACAACTGCATTACTGCTTTCGTCTATATTTTTATCTATGCATACATCAAATCTTATTCCATGATACGCAGAGTCAAGTCCCGTAATAACTTTCTGTGATTGAACATCTGACACAGGCACATCCATATCAAGTACAGTATCAAGAATTCCTTTTACAACAATTATGCCTTTCTCCTTATCTTCAAGGACACTGTCAAACATGAAACCATTGATCAGATTCATCTCCCCAACTTTTTTCTTAGCCTCATCAAAGGTTATTTGCGGTACATATACCGGCTTTACATTAATTTCAACACTCATAATTTCTCTCTTTCCATATATTTATAGTTTGAAAAAATCTGATCCTGCCAAGATTGAGTTCTTATACAGCGTCTTAGACACACTGCTTGCATGATCAGTTGCTCTGAATGAGCAAGTAGAAAGAGAATATCATTTATATTTGGTTCTGTAAATAGATATAGAATAAGATTAATAAAATCGCAAGAATTTTACTGTATATAGATAATATTGATTTGGAATAAAGATATTGCATGATAAATGCCGCAAGTAGCAAACTTAAACTACTCGCGGCATCTTAATCTCATAAATACTTTTTAATCAGATATTTTTCCTAGTGGCCAGAAAATTGCTGAATCTTGGAAGTTTAATTGAAAGGTAGCCGTATTGCTTACCATCAACAACGCCGCTATCAAGTAGTCTAGTCCTATAAGTATTAAAGGTATTGGATTTCATGTTAACAACGTTTCTTACATCTTCCACTTTGACTGCATATGACTTTTCTTTTGCCATAAGATCATCCAAAGCAATCAATATCTTCCTGTCTCCTGCTGATAATTCATCCCAGATTTTCTCATAGGCAAGCTCGCTTAATGTGATATCCATGTTCTCATAAACAGAGTTTATATCTACATCCTTGCCTTTTGGAGTATTACATAGCGCATTCCAATAATGATACCCCAGGGTCTGAAAAGCCAAAGAATATCCCTTGGTACTATACGCCAGCTCTTCTGCCTTTTCTCTTTCTATCTCCAAGACCTTCTGGTAATCTAAAGTAATCGCTGTCATATTCAGGCTATCCAATTCTTTCACCTTGGCTCTATAGAGAAACGTTAAAGATTTCTGATTCTTAATAGTCTTGATGTTATCAGCAAGCCCCGTCATAAGAACATAGATGTCGTAATCAGCACTTGCATAGGAAGAAAGAGCGTGTGAGAATCTTGAAACATCATTTCCATATGTAACTTCATCGATTGTTACAAGAACTTTTTTGCCTGCTTTCTTTAATACTTCGAGCATCATCTTGACTGCGTCTTCCTCATTGGAGGCCACAAGCTCTGCATTCTCTATATGAACACCTATTCCAAGTAACGAAAAATCCAGTTTAGCCTTTACAAACAAAGCCTTTATCTGCGGGATGAGATATAGATTTCTGGCGAGAGAATCAAGAAGATTGCTCTCTGGATTAAGGTCAATTGTAATCCATTCCTTCATAGCTGCTATTTTGTTTCTAATATCGCCGAGAATAACGGTCTTGCCTGAGCCTCTTACTCCAGTTATGAACATTCCCCTGTAAGTTGGGATTTCTCGTATATAGTTGCTGATTATCTCGTTTGTAACCAGTGTTCGCTCTATAAATTGTGGAGGAATATAGCTAAATTGCAATGTATATGGGTTATTTATTATTTCAAATTTGCTCATGAAATACCACTCCTATTCAATCCATATCTATTTTCCTAGATCATGTCACTCTTTTAATAAGAATATGATAACACATCTTCACAACTTTTAGTAACCTTTCGTAACTTTTCACAACTTCTATTTTCTTTCACAACCTTTCGTAACCTTTCACAACTTCTTTTTTCTTTCACAACCTTTCGTAACCTTTCATAACTTTTCACAACCTTTTTCTCAAAAAAAGCCAGAAGAGACCTAACATCCCTTCTGGCTTACTATCTTACTAATTCACAACTTACTAACGTTCCAACCAACTCGATATACTGCTAACTCGTTGCTTATCAACTCACCATATTAGCTCTATCACTTTAATCACCAAGGCTTATATTTTCCGCCACCGCCGCCAAAGCCAGAAGTAGAATCCTCGCCGTCTTTTTTGTCACCGCCCTGGCCATCGCTGTAGCTGCCCCATTTTTTCAGATCATCCTGGTTCTTGCTGCGCTCATCAAGGGCATCTTTCTTTTCACCCTCAAGTTCCTTCTGGAGACGCTTTTCCTTTTCGGACTGAGACTTATCGTCTTCTGACTGGGAATTATCCTGCTGGTCGCTGTTGTCCTGCTTGTTATCCTGCTGGTCCTGATTGTCCTGAGACTGGTCGCCCTGCTGGTTCTTGAGTTTCTCGATCATAGCATCAATGTCCTCTTTAAGCTGCTGGGCATCATCGTCTCTGTGGCCTTCGCCGTCCTCTGTAGCCCAGTTATTCACAAGAAGCACATCTCTGGCCTTATATAGCACTACAAGAGCAGTATCAATTTCTTCCTTAGAATCCATATTCTGCCAGTCGATGCCGTAGCACATGGCAAGAGCAAGGTTAATTCTGATGTCGCACTCTTTTTCCCCATAAGGGAAAAGAGAAAGTGCCTCATTGTAGTATCCTACTGCACTGGCATAATCGCCGTTTTCATAGGCTACATTTCCAAGGTTATAATAAGGAAGGTAGCTTTCTGGCACATTTAATTTAAGAAGGCCTTCTTCTTTCTCAGTCTTGTACTCACCCTCTGCATAGGCCTTTACAAAGATGTGGTTATTGATGATCCTGAAAAAGAGAATTCCTGAGGAAATCCCAAATATAAGAGCCACTACCAATATAAAGTAAACTCTAAGAGGAATCTTTTTAAAGTCCATATTGTCCCCTTTCACATTTCCAATTCTTTTTTATTAACGCTATCACAGTCTGCCTTTTCTGATGAAGACCACACCCTCTACAAGGAGCATAGCTGCCAAAAGAGCTGCATAATAATAGTAGGTATCGATATATCTTTCTGCGCCGTCTCCAGTCTCTACAACTGTTGCAGCCTGTTGCTTGATGGTCTCAAGAGAAGCTGTAAGTGGAGAGTTTCCACCGTTTAAGTTAAGGTACTGAACTCCAAGGCCATCGGCAATCTTCTTTAAATTTTCCTCATCGATCTTGGAGATAGCATCTGTGTGAGTATCGTAGTCGTAGATGTAGCTATGGCCTTCCTTCATCTTGCCGCCAGTAGCTGATCCATAGCCCAGAACTGCGCCAGTATCGATGTACTGAGCAAATTGAGAATAGTCAACTGCCTGTTCTTCAGGGTTTGTAACCTCTCCGTCGCTTATAAAGAAAACAATAGTCTTTCTGTTCTCTTTTTTATTTGAAGACTCTAAAAGCCCCTGAATATCTCTATAAGGAATACCCATGTTACTTCCTGTTGAGTAGTAACTGTCAGGAGTGATCATAACGTCGAGGAGATTCTCAATATACTGCATATCCTGTGTAAATGGTGAAAGAACTCTTGCGCTGTCGTCAAAGCTCACCAGAGCAAAGTTAGATCCAGCAAGTTCATTCATTATATAGTTGATATCTGCCTTAACGCCGTCCATACGAGGGTTCTTACCATTATAATCAAGAGCCCACATACTGATTGTGTTATCCACAACAAAGAGAACATCAAGGTTCTTGGTCATGAACTCATAGTTGGTATCAACCTTTACAGGTCGCAGGCCTATGACAAATACCAGAATGTAGATAATTGTCATCCTGCAAAGAGATGCAATTTTTTCAAGTGTCTTTACCTTATTTCTTATAATCACAAAGGCTGTGGCACCAAAGAATAAGGCAAATACAATTATCATAAATCCAATTGGAAAAATAGGTTGTATCTTCATTTCTGTAACACCAATCCTGCCGCGCAGGTAAATGCGAGACATATAATAAGGGCTATAAATGGCGGTCTTGGCACATCCTGTGTTTCTCTGGACATGACCATATTGGCCGTGATAACCTCTTTTTTCGTGATATCTTTTACTATAGCTGAAACCGGCAGATCGTCTGTTCTTACGTAAAGCGTGCCACCAGTTGTTGCCATTGCATTTGCAAGTTCCTGTTTGCAAGCGGAATAGCTATACTCCTCCGGATCGTAGAAATCCTCTTCATCAGGGAAAATTCCGTACACAGTAACATCATTGCTCTGGCAGTACTTGGCCGCCGTGTTCACATCCATGATCTGCTTGTATCCCCAGCTCTCATTAAGTTCATTATCAGTACTGAGGATGATAAATCTTGTCCTATCCTTTTCCCCAAGATAAGGAAAAGTATAAAGAGCTGTTCCCAGGCCTTCTCCAATAAGAGATGATCCCTTACTTGAGTTGTGGTGCAGAGTTCCGGCATCGTAGTACTCAAGTTTCTCTCTAAGCGCCATGTATTTCTCATACACATCGTCCGGATAATCTGAGAGGTATGTGCCGTATACATCATAATATTCCTCATACAGCTCTTTTTGCATAACGAAGTAATTGGATAGCTCACCCAGCTTCATTTCTACGTAATCGTAGTCATCCGTCATTGGAACATAAGTAACTGTAGAAGTATTAAAAATGTTAACGCCAATCCTGTCTCCCGCAAGTCCATGAACTACGCCCTTTAGGTAATCCACAAGCTCCATATTAAGGTCATAAAGCGAATAGGAAACATCCATGCAGATGATGATATCTCTTTTCTTGACCCCTGTGTAAACGTCCTGAGTCTTATAGGGCCTTGCCACCAGGAAAAGAGATGACAAAATGCTTCCGACCATTCCAATGGCCAGTGCTGCCCTTAGTACGTTGTACTGCTTGTTCAGCGATTTATAAACCTTAGAAGATTTGATGAGGGAAGTGTTAGAAGCCTTAACTCCGTGTGTGTATTTCTCTTTTCCCTCATATTTGATAAAAAAGGCCAATGCTGCCACTATTGCTGTGATTATAAGTCCCACAACAATGGCCCATACATTCATTAACTCCATGTTCTGATCACTCCTAATGCAATATTACAGGAGTTTACGAAATCCCTGCCACTTGCTCTTTCTTCCTCAGCAAATTCAGGAACATAATACTCCTCCATCAGGTTATCAAGATGCCTGATACCAAAGGCTTTAATCTCGGCCTTGGTGTAGTTTTCCACATTTATGCCTGTGGCCTCCTTGACAAAGCCTCTTATTAGAAGGCTAAGACGCTGGTAGGCAGTTCTTTTGTCCATGGATCTGCTGCCATAGGCAAGGGACAGCTGCTGAAGCTGGCCAATGTAGTCTTCCTTGATCTGATACAGCAATTTGGCAGGCGGCGTCTTTATCTGTGACTTGGGCTTGCTAAAAAGCTTAGAGAAAATGTGGAAATATTTGTTCAGCACATAAAGAACTATCGCTATTGCAGCTGCTGCCAAGATAGCTGCTATTAAGATAACCCACCAGTAATATTCAAAGGGTGGTTGTAATGTAACCGTAGTAACCATGTCTATACCTTTCCAACAAATCTATTGTCGCATCAATAATCTGGCTCTCAGTGCTGATGCTGGTGAGGCCAACCTTGTTCTGCTTGCACAAAAAAGATGCGGCGTTTAGTATTTCTCCGTGAATTCTGACCTCTTCCTCGTGGAGCTTCTTGTTATGGGAAAAGAAAAGCTTCTCATAGAGGCTTACATCTGTATCATAGACGATATCTCCAGTAAGCATGGCATCCTCGATGTTGATGATCATGAGGTCATGATCTGTGGTGATTCCCCTTAGCATGTTTCCGTCAAGATTCTTGAGTCCCTCCATATCTGTGATAAGGAAAATGATCATCTTTTTGTGGACGGTACTCATCACCTCTTTTATAACCTCATTGACACTGATTTCCTGGTCCTGATCCATATTTTTTTCCAGGTCATATATGAGCTTTTCCATGTGCTCAGGACCTGAGCGGAAAAGAGATACCATAGCCTTGTTGCCATTTGGATAAGCCAGAGCATAATCCGCCCCGTTCCTACCTGTGATGTAGGCGATAGTTCCAAAGGTCATAAGAGCCAGTTCCTTCTTGGCATCTCCTCCCGGAGTGTCGCCTCGCATCTTGCGACCGCAGTCGCAGACAAACATTACATTGTGTCTTCTGTCTGTCATGTACCTGCGGACCAGTATATCTCCCATTCTGGAAGAAGATTTCCAGTCAATATCGTGAACATCGTCGCCAAAGCTGTATTCCTTGAGGTCGTCAAATTCCATGCTGCGGCCGCGATGTATAGAGTGGAAGTCACCATCAAGAATGTTGGAGGTTTTCCTATTTGTATAAAGAGCTACTGCTCTTCGTATCCTCGATAAGTATTCATAATCTAGTTTCATTTTTTGTTACCTGAAATGTCAGTCGTGAATATATTATGTTGCTCATAGTTCTAGACATTACGACAAGCCAAATCATTGGATTTGTCTTGTCTCCATAGAACTAAAATCGCTCCATATATATATATATTCACTCCTGACACTATGTATTCAAATATACTAATATATAAATTCATCTAGCTTTTTGAGGGTAGACGCGTTATGGTGTCTTTACTGAGTTTACGATTCCGTCGATAACCTGCTCAACTGAAATATTATCAGCAACTGCTGAGTAGTTAAGACCAATTCTATGACGGAGAACCTGGTGGCTAACAGCCTTAACATCATCAGGAGTAACGTAGGTTCTGCCCTGCATAAGAGCTGCAGCCCTTGCCATCTTAAGGAATGCAATAGAAGCACGAGGCGAGCAGCCAATTCTTACATACTTGCCAACTTCGCAGCCAGGAATCTGGTTTGCTCTTCTAGAAGCAACTACGATTGATGAAATGTACCACTTAACTGACTCATCAACATATACCTTGTCGCAGATATCCTGAACACGGTCAACGTCCTGAATTGTAAGAACAGGAGGTGTTGTCTGTGAAATTGATCCATTCTCAATTCTATTAAGGATCTCAACTTCCTCAGAAGCAAGAGGATATGTGATAACCTCCTTGATGAGGAATCTATCAGTCTGAGCCTCAGAAAGAGGATATGTACCTTCCTGCTCGATAGGGTTCTGTGTAGCAATTACGGTAAAGATATCCTGAGGCATCTTGTAGGTTGTGCCACCAATAGTTACCTGCTTCTCCTGCATGGCTTCCAGCATGGCTGACTGTGTCTTGGCACTTGAACGGTTTACCTCATCCAAAAGTACAAAGTTTGCAAATACAGGTCCAAGGATTGTCTCAAACTTGCCATTAGCCTGATTGTAAATCTGTGTACCAATGATATCTCCAGGAAGAAGGTCTGGTGTGCACTGGATACGTGCGAACTTACCATCTACGGCATCTGAAATAGCCTTGGCTGCTGTTGTCTTAGCAAGTCCAGGAACTGACTCAATAAGGATATGACCATCAGCAATGATAGCTCCAATAAGTGAGAACTTGAGCTGCTGCTGTCCTACAACCTTGGCATCATAGTAATCTGAAAGTCTCTTTATTACTTCCTGCGCGTAGTTGTATTCCTCTTCTGTAATCTTGATATTAGACCCTGGCTGCCCAGGATTCTGATTATTCATGTTCTGCTCGTTCATTTTGTAAACCTCTGTTTCTGCGTTTTATATGTTTTTGCGGAGGGCTTCGCAACTATCTTGTAACCGCGGCCTTCCGCATTTTTAGCACCTTTATATTATATGTACAACTACAACCACCTAATTGTTGCTTGTTAGCAAACTTGCTTGCACCAATCCTATTTATCTAATGATAGTAGCAAGGTTTCTCATGATGCCTGCTGCGATGTCAGGCTTGTTCATTGAGTACACGTGGATGTGGCTGACACCATTGGAAATCAGGTCGATGATCTGGTCGCTGGCATAGATTATTCCTGCTTCCTTCATCTTCTGAGGATCATCTGCAAATCTATCCACCATGATCTTCATCTTCTGGGGAATGGTTGAGCCTGACAGAGCAACGCTTCTTGCAACCTGTCTTGCATTTGTAATAGGCATGATTCCTGGGACTACAGGAACATCAATTCCTTTTTCCCTGATTCTATAGAGAAACTGGTACAAAGTTGAATTATCAAAAAACATCTGTGTAGTCAAAAAGTCACAGCCTGCCTCAACTTTTTCTTTTAAATGCTCTATATCCTCTGACTGACGAGCGCACTCAACATGTCCCTCCGGGTAGCAGGCTCCACCTATGCAGAAAGAGTCATCCTGACTCTTGATATCATAGATGAGCTGAGTTGCATGGTCGTAGTCGTAGCAGATTCTTCCTTCCTTGGGGATATCTCCGCGAAGAGCCATGATGTTCTCGATGCCCTTTTCCTTGTAGACTGTGATCATGTCCTTAACAAATTCTCTTGTGGAGGACACACAGGTAAGATGCGCCAGAACTGGCGTATTGTACTTGTTCTGAAGGTCAGCTGCTATATTAGCTGTATTCTTGCTGGTTCCACCGCCAGCGCCATAGGTAACACTCATGAAGTCAGGCCTTAGTGCTGCAATTTCTGCTGCCGCCTTCTCCACTGCTTCGTACCCATCGTCAGTCTTGGGCGGAAACACTTCAAATGAGAGTGTTACTTCTTTATTCTGAAAGATTTCTTTTATGGTCATATACTTCCCCCTTTTTCCTAATTTGCGGCAGACTATTTTTGCCTGTTATACCTGCCGAAATCTCACTTTTTCCAATTTTCGGCAGTTCCATTTGGCCGATATCGTCTGCCTAATTTCAGTTTTCATAATTTGCGGCAGACTATTTTTGCCCGTTGTATCTGCCGAAATTTCACTTTTTCTGATTTCCGGCAGTTCCATTTGGCCGATATCGTCTGCCTGAATTTCAGTTTTCCTAATTTGCGACAGACTTTTTTTGCCTGTTGTATCTGCCGAAATTTCATTCTATGCAAAAGTAGCAGTATTATTCTTTCAAATCCTACTGCTACTTTCTCCAATTCTGCCAAAAGTAGCAGAACAATTGTAACGCCTATATAATACGCCTATATGATATACGAATTGCTCCGTTTCTTCGAAACTCTCGCAATTCTATATCATAGCATTTTATCACACATTGATTTCAGCTGTAACCCCAAGAAGTGCTGCATTTTCATCAAGGATTGGCTGGACAACTTCAGAAAGGAACTTCTCAACCTGATGAACGCTGCAGCCTACATACTTCTGAGGATCCATAGATGCCTTGAGGTCTTCAAGTGACATATGGAAAGCAGGATCGGCAGCGATAAGTTCGAGAAGGTTGTTCTCCTTGCCCTCTACCTTAACATTCTTGCCAGCCTCCATGGAAAGCTCACGAATTCTCTCGTGAAGTTCCTGTCTGTCTCCACCTGCCTTAACAGCATCCATCATGATATTCTCAGTTGCCATGAATGGAAGCTCAGACATAAGGCGCTTCTCAATAACCTTAGGATAAACAACAAGACCGTCTACTACATTGAGGCACAGATCAAGGACGCCATCTGTAGCAAGGAAGCCTTCTGGAATAGAAAGTCTCTTATTGGCAGAATCATCAAGGGTTCTCTCAAACCACTGTGAAACCTCAGTTATAGCAGGGTTAAGTGTATCCACGATCACATATCTTGAGAGTGAGCAGATTCTCTCACTTCTCATAGGATTTCTCTTATAAGCCATAGCTGAAGATCCGATCTGGCTCTTTTCAAATGGCTCTTCAACCTCTTTAAGGTGCTGAAGAAGTCTGATATCCTGAGCCATCTTGGTTGCTGATGAACAGATTCCTGCAAGTACATTAACAACTTTCATGTCAATCTTACGGCTATAGGTCTGGCCTGAAACTGCCATGCATCCCTTAAAGCCCATCTTCTCAGCAAGCATTGGATCAAGCTTGTCAACCTTGGAAAGATCGCCGTCAAAGAGTTCCAGGAAAGAAGCCTGTGTTCCTGTTGTTCCCTTTGAACCAAGAAGTTTCATATTATCAAGGACATAGTCAAGGTCCTCAAGGTCAATTGTGAAATCCTGAAGCCAGAGGCAAGCTCTTTTACCAACTGTTGTAGGCTGAGCAGGCTGGAAATGTGTAAAGCCAAGAGTTGCCTGAGCCTTGTATTTATCAGCAAATTTTGAGAGTTCTGCAATTACGTTAACAAGTTTCTTACGAACAAGCTTAAGGGCTTCTGTCATTACGATAATGTCTGTGTTATCGCCAACGTAGCAGCTTGTAGCACCCAGATGGATGATTCCCTTAGCCTTGGGGCACTGCTGGCCATAGGCATATACATGGCTCATTACGTCGTGGCGAACTTCCTTCTCACGGGCAATGGCTACTTCGTAGTTAATGTCGTCCTTGTGAGCCTTGAGTTCATCTATCTGCTCCTGTGTGATATTAAGGCCTAACTCGTGTTCTATCTCAGCAAGGGCAATCCAAAGTCTCCTCCAGGTTCTGAACTTCATATCCTGGGAAAAGATATACTGCATTTCCTTACTTGCATAACGCTCTGATAATGAGCTTGTGTAACGATCTGTACTCATAATTGCTCCTCCGGCTAAAAAATTGTTTTCTATAATTCTACTACATACTACTACGCGATAGTTCGTATTTCTTTTTTACTCATGTCCGTTGCATCTTCGAATTCCAGCAAAAATATTTGCAAGCAAATTTTGCTGGAACTCTCATCTGCTTATCGCTCAAAATCTCCTCTGATGTCCTCCTTTGGTGGGTCTACGGGGTAGTTGCCTGTAAAGCAGCCCTTGCAGATTCCAAGGTTTCCGCCAACCATTTCCTCAAGTCTTTCTATATTAAGATATGCAAGGGAGTCTGCTCCGATTATCTTGCATATGTCATCAACATTTCTGTTGTAGGCAATAAGCTGATCTCTTGCTGGTACGTCAGTTCCAAAGTAGCAAGGCCATAAAAATGGCGGTGAGCTGACTCTCATGTGAACTTCCTTGGCGCCAGCATCACGGAGCATCCTAACAATACGGTCTGAGGTAGTTCCTCTTACGATAGAGTCATCTATCATGATGATCCTCTTACCCTCAACAGCGCTTTTTAAAGCGTTGAGCTTGACCTGTACGCTGGATTCTCTATTCTTTTGCTTGGGCTTAATAAAGGTTCTGCCTATGTATGAATTCTTGACAAAGGCCTGTCCATAAGGAATTCCAGATTCAAGTGAATATCCAAGGGCTGCAACATTGCCGGACTCAGGAACGCCAACTACCATGTCGGCTTCTACTGGTGAATCCTTGGCTAAAAATCTTCCTGCAGCAATCCTGGCGTCGTATACACTGATGCCATCAATGTTACTGTCTGGTCTGGAAAAATAGATATATTCAAATATACAACGAGCGTGCTTCTCTTTAGGAATGCACATAGATTTATCTGAACGGATACCGTATTCAGGGGAAATAGTGACAATTTCTCCCGGCTCAACATCTCTTATAAAGGTAGCTCCAATAGTATCAAGAGCGCAGGTCTCGGAAGCCAGAACATAGCAATTCTCTCTTCTTCCTATTACAAGGGGCTTAAAGCCGTAAGGATCTCTTGCACCGATGAGCTTTCTAGGTGACATGATAACAAGAGAATAAGCGCCCTTTATCTTGGTCATAGCCTTGCCAACGGCCTCCTCAACAGAGTTTGTCACAAGCCTCTCTCTAGCAATATGGTATGCAATTACTTCTGAATCAATTGTAGTCTGGAAAATCGCACCTGTATAAGCAAGCTCCTGACGAAGCTCCGGTGCATTGACAAGGTTACCGTTATGGGCCAGAGCCAGGGTACCCTTTACATAATTAAGAACCAGCGGCTGCGCATTTTCTCTTGTGCTGCTCCCCGCTGTAGAATAGCGCACATGTCCAACACCGATATCTCCCTTTAATTTATCAAGGATTTCCGGCGTAAATGCCTCATTGACAAGGCCCATATCCTTGTAACTAAGGACCTTTCCCTTAGGGCCAGCAGTCTCGCTTACAGCTATGCCGCAGCTCTCCTGTCCCCTGTGCTGAAGCGACACAAGACCATAATAAATGGACTCTGCCACATCTCCACCATCAAAATCGTACATGCCAAAAACGCCGCATTCCTCTCCCAGGCGCTTATAGCTCTCTAATCTGCTTTCGGTCATACTCTCTCCCAATTAGATATCAAAAAACTTTTGACACTTCTATCATAGAGATGAAATAATCATCCCTTGGCACAACACCAAAAATATATCATCTGCCAACCTTATTTTCAACATACTTTTTGCATAAAAAAACTACCGCAATCATCAAAAAAAATTGCGGCAGTAAACATCCTTAAGACATCTTTTTATACATATAGTTACCAATCATCTGTATAACCTGAACAAAGATGATCAGTATGATAGAGCAATAGAATAAAATCTCATAATTGCGGGCCTGATAACCGTATCTGATGGCAATATCGCCGACACCGCCTCCTCCAACTGTTCCAGCCATAGCTGAATAGCCGATAAGAGAGATGATAAGAAGGACTATTCCATTAAGCATCCTTGGAATAGACTCTTTTACATATACATGAATAAGAATCTGAAGGTTGGATGCGCCAAAAGATCTGGCAGCTTCTACAACTCCAGGGTTAGTGCCACGAAGGCTAGTTTCAAACACTCTTGCAATAAAAGGAATTGCAGAAATAGTAAGTGGAACGATCATAGCTGTTGTTCCAATGGAAGTTCCCACAATAACTCTTGTAAAAGGAATCAGGATTACAAGAAGTATGATAAACGGAAAGCTTCTAAACACGTTAATTATAAAGCTAAGAACCTCATATATGATCTTGTTTGGCTTAAGTCCGTCAGGAGCTGTGAGAGTAAGCACAATTCCCGGGATAAAGCCTAAGATTACGGAAAATATTGTGGACATAAAAGTCATATATAAAGTTTCTTTAAAAGCTTTTAAAAGTATTTCTGAATAACCTGCAGTAGATAATATTCCTGGCATTAGCGAACTACCTCCCATGTAACATTCTTGGAATCAAGGAAAGCACAGGCCCTCTCAAGATCTTTTTCCTCCATATTAAGGACAAGGCTACCATAAACGTCCTCACGGAAGTCCTCGAGCTTGGCCCAGCAGATGTTAAAGTCTGTATGGAGTTCCTGAGCCATCTGTGTAACTATAGGCCTCTGATTGCCCTCTCCAAAGAAAAAGAGCTTAAGATTGACTCCATTTGTAGGAAGCTTATCACTTTCCTCTCTGAGGAAGTCTCTGATTTCTCTCTCCTCAGGCCAGATAAAGAGTTTCTCAGGTCTTCCAACTGCAAGAACTCTTCCGCCAGATAAAAAGGCCACTCTCTGACAGATCTGCTTAACAACCTCCATCTGATGAGTAACAACCACGATGGTAATTCCAAGTTCTTTATTAATCTTCTGCAAAAGAGCTAGTATTTCCCTTGTAATCTCTGGATCAAGGGCACTTGTTGCCTCATCGCATAGCAAAAATTCAGGATCAAGGACCAGCGCTCTTGCAATAGCTACACGCTGCTTCTGTCCGCCTGATAACTCTCTTGGCTTGGCATGAACCTTATTCTCAAGGCCTACAAGCTTAAGGAGTTTTAATATCTTTTCCTTAGATTCCGCAGACCTAGGATTGATACCCCAGAATTTCATAGGAAGAGCTACGTTCTGATATACGTCAAGTCTCTCTAACAGGTTAAATCCCTGGAAGATCATGCCCATTCTCTTCTGCAGGAGTCTAAGGCTCTGTTTGTCCTTGATATCCACTTTCTGTCCCTCTACAAGGATCTGTCCATCATCATAGGACTCAAGGCCATTTACGCAGCGAAGAAGGGTAGATTTACCTGCTCCTGACTGACCGATAATTCCAAAGATCTCACCTTTTTCAATTTCAATAGAGATATCCTTAAGAACCTCTGTATTCTTGAAGGACTTTTTAACATTTTTAATCTGTATCATATTCTTGTCTTTCTATATAATGTTTCACACTGTCCGAAAAAGTATATCATAAGAAAAGATGCGCCGCAAACTCGCAGCGCACCTCTTCATTGGTAGGATGATTTTTATGACTTACTCGGCTAATTTTATTACTATTTTACTGTGCATCAATAAATGATGTGATAACAGCTCCCTTGTAGGTATCATCGATATACTTCTGAACTTTCTCAGACTGAAGCGCCTTTACAAGAGCCTTTGTCTTTTCTGAATCTTCTGATCCCTGCTTAACAACAAGGAAGTTTGTTCTCTTAACTGTTGTCTCATCGTCAAATGTCTCAATCTCAATAGCTGGATACTGGGCTGGAAGACCTGCCTCAAGAGCATAGTTACCATTTATTGCAGCAGCATCAAGATCAGGAAGTGCAAGTGTAAGCTGTGCAGCCTCAAGTGGAGTGATAACATATCCATGAGGGTTTGCCTCTGTATCTTTTGTCAGAGAGTCCTCTGTGTAGCCCTCTTCTGTGCCATATCCGCCCTTAGAAGCAAGAAGTCCCTTTGAAACAAGAAGATCAATTCCTCTCTCTGCGTTATCAGGATCATTAGGGATACCAATCTTGGCTCCATCAGGAATATCTGAAAGTACTGTGTACTTCTGAGAATAGATGCCCATTGGCTCAATGTGAACGCCTGCAACTGCTGCAAGGTGAAGACCTGCATCTGAGTTCTGCTGGTTCATGTAACCAAGTGTCTGGAAGTAGTTGGCATCAAGCTCGCCCTGTTCAAGGGATGTATTTGGAAGTACATAATCTGTAAATACTACAGTCTCAAGTGTCCAGCCATCCTCTGCAAGAACTTCCTTGACAACGTTATCAAGAATCTCTGCGTGCGGAACTGCAGTTGCGCCTACTCTGATTGTCTTGTCTGCAGAATCCTGCGCTGGAGCTGCCTCTGTATTAGCAGTCTCTGTAGCGTTATTCTCTGTAGCTGTTGTGCTCTCTGGTGCAGAAGCGCCGCAACCTGTAAGAGCTGATACAGCAAGTGTTGCTGCAAGTACTAAAGATGCGAATGATTTCTTTTTCATAAACTTTTCCTCCTCGAATCGCTGAAACAATCCTACCTGCATATCTGAATTGCTCTGCGTTATCTTTAACATGTTCATATAATAGAACAAAAAAGACATCTTGTGAATACACCTATACTTTTATCAACCTATAAGCTTTAGTTATCGTCACATCTCCGGATACTTCTCCTCATAGCGGGATACCATGTCAAGAATTTCCTGAGTATACTCGGGATACTGTCTTGCCATGTCCTCAATTTCTGACTTGGCATTACCTGCAACGATATCCCTGTTGTATTCCATGCGCTTTCTAAGGGACTGCCTCCTGACATTCAGACTGTGCCTTATCTCAACTTCTTCATTGTGATCAAGAAGAGCTTCTGGCTGGTGAATCCAGATTTCAGGATCTCTGACCCTAAAATGCCTTAATATATAGATAAGGTCCTTCTGATTGGTATCAAGACTCTTTTGGGAATCCTCAAACTCTGCTCTCTCCTTGGCCTCCTGAACATAGCGGTCGTACATGCTGATAAGTTCCTTGGCATTTGAAACCCTGTATTTAAGGCATAGATAATCTATCAGATTTGTGTTATTGACATAGCGGATCTTTACCTGATTCTGCAGCATGATAAGCCTTGAGATTGACTTGCGAACAGTCTTAAGCTCAACCACAGAATTGGTACTATTGAAATATAGAAGAGTCACAGATACTGCTGCAAGCAAAACAGCAATCATGTAGCCGTAGACCACGTTAAGCTCTAATGCAAACTGCAAAAACAAAAGAAAAATAATGCAAAGCCCCAATGTAACGGCCACAGTTATAATGAGTTTCTTACAGTTATCCACAGTATTAATTAGTTCTTCTTCTCTGTATAGATACGCCTCATGCTCACCATCGAGGCGTTTTAGATCATTTTTTATCTTCTTTTGATAATTCTCGGCATCCGCAAGCTTTTTGGCACCTTCTCTCGCTTCCGAAGCAAGCCTCTCCATGTGCTCAAACTCTTCATCAGTCATCTTGCTCTTGCGGCGTGAGAATTTATCCTGCTGCTGTTGGGAATCAAGGAGCTTTTGGGCTATCTCATTGACTTCAAGCCGCTGCTCAGGCGGAAGTGCATTTATCTCATCGATATCCCTTAAGTGGCTGGTAACATCATTGTATTCAAACTCAAGAGAATCAAGTTCCCTTGCAGCCTCCTCCATCTGCTGAAGACAGCTTCCTATATACTCTCTTCGCTGAACAGGATCATCCATATCCAGCTCTTTTCTCGAGTAAACAATGTCATTCCAGTTTTCAAGCTCTGACTGAATCTGCCTCTCATCGATTTTTCTTTTACCGAAAATATCCTCAAGAAATCCCATATCATCCCCCATGTATGACTATTTCTCAATACTCATATTCGCAGTTTATTTACTTCCAATCTTATCCTTTATCAGGTTCCTGTACTCTATCTTAAGGCCCTGAGTTGTTTCCCCAATCTTTTCATAATACTCATGCATTTTGCCCTCAGCCTTGTAAACAGCAATTGTTCCCAGAGCATGTTTCTCATCGCTTGCGCTGTAATGATCCTCAGCTTCGTTCATGCGCTTTTCAAGTTCAAGAGAAGCCTCATAGGCATCCTCATTGTCGGCTATAAATGCCACATAGTCCTTGCTGCTCAGCCTCATTCTGACAGCAGCCAGATACTGGATATAGGACTCGTGGTCTCTACCATGCTCGTAGGCCTGCATGAACATCTTCTCAGCTCTCTCAAACAAAAAGAGCCTTGCATACATAACTCCCTCATTGTGCTCTATACGGGCACGGAGCTTTTTATCTATATCCTGATCATTGTTCAAAAGATATTCATATTCCTTAAAAGCCATGCTATAGCGGCCATTTCTCATCAGAAAGTCTGCCCTTGAAAGGCGCTTTTGATAATCGTCCATTCCCGCATTTTCCCTAAGGATTGCCTCTACCTTGTCTATCTCTGCCTTGGTGTTATAGCCCACATAATCAAGAAGTGTTCCTGCAAGAGCAGCCACAGAGCACTTCCTGGCCCGCATCTTCCTAAGGTCATCTGCAAGTCTGTCGAGGCTGCACTCAGTGGCAATCCAATCAAAAAGCTCATCGCCAAAGCTCTCCTCATCCAAAAGAAAAGCGTTCTGGACAAAAAGATAACACAGCTCCTCGATGCAATACACATTGCGGCCAAGTTTATCAATATGATATGGATTTTTACCGTAGGTTCCTACGCATAGAATCGGTCTACCCATACAAACTCCTGTTACTAAAATATTGAAAAAATTGCACAATAACCTGGCAATTTAGCAATTCTACAAATCTATAACCTGCTCCCAGACCTGATTGGTGGCTGGGAAGATTTCCCCAAAACCAAGGTCCTGAACTCTTATATAAACTTCATCCACTGCATTCATAGTCATATTAACCTGAAGCCTTGTGGTTCCCCGAGGTCTCTTTTCCAGGTCCTCAAGATATAGCTGGATTGTCCTGGGCTTGCCCCCTGTAAGTGGTGTTATCTGAAAATCCAGGACTCCCGTCTGGTCAACATAAATATCAAGCTGGGCCTGAGCCTCATACCAGTTGATGCCCGCATCCAAAATGGCATGGTAGGCCTCTTTCCCACACTTTAAAAGATTAATGCCAATATTTGACTTTAATTTATCCTCTCCGAGAAATACATATTTCTGTGCATCCTCACTGGGACGGATTCTCTCCCTTGCTGCGATTGTGGCCCCTTTACTAAAGAGGTTATTACCCTGAAAGACTCTCCTGGTCCTGCAGAGAAACTCAAGAGATCTCTTTGGCCATTTTTCCTTGAAGCCATCCCCCAAAAGGAATACCGTAGATACAATCTTTTCCCCACATATCTTTTGCATTATATTAAGGAACTCATCGTCAAGCCTCTCGCAGGTCTTGTGGAAAAGAGCTGCATCCTTGGGAAATCCATCGCTCCCAACCCTGAGCGCATCGTAGCTTGAAGGAGTAATAGTGGCCACAATAGGCGTAGTGTTGGGATTCAAATTCATATCATACACATGCAAAGTCTCAAGATCATAGTCGCAAGCGATGATCTCATGGTGCATCAGCTCTTCAGGCTGATAGAGCATGTAATTGTAAAAGCTCTCCTCGTGGCTCTGGTAAAAGATATTCGTGGTCTTAAGCTCCAGAGAAGCCGTAACTGCATTGAGCACCTGAACCATTCTGTGGTCCAGACTCTTTGTGGTAAACATAATAGCTTCCACCTTTTCAAGGGCAAGCTCCATCGATAGAAGAGATAAACTTCTTTTTACAAATAAGGTCAAAAGAGCTATGGGATCATACTCAGAATCCCCAACCATCACAGCCTTCCCTTCCCTTGCAGCAGAAACCAGGTTGCAGACAGCATCAGCCTTCCCTTCATCAATCTGACGAAGAGCCTCCTTGCCGTAATACCACTGGTTTGCATCCTTTCTTTTGCAAAGGACTGTTGGAATATTATAAAGTTCAGCTCCCGCCAGTACTGAGAGTGTCTCGGGCATATCCGCATCAGAAGCTAAAAAGCTTATCTGTGACACTTTATCTCCCAGGTCATAGCCCAGTACAAAGCGTTTTTCATCTGAGTTACCAAAAAGCATCTTATTCCTTATCCTTCTGTGTTGTTCTCATAACCTGTAAAAATCATGTTACAGATGTTCTTTTTGTGATAGTACTCCGAAAGGAGCCTGTCAACTGTTTCGTAGTCCTGAAGCGTCTCTCCGATCATGATATCGTTTATCATTCCATATCTGCCACCGGCAATATTCTTGACTATATCGCTCTTTGAAATTGTTCCGCTTCCAGTGGCTGTCTCAGTGCCATCTTTGCCCTCTTCAGTAATGTAGTACTGAAGCTTTTCACCAAAGAAAAGCACAAAGCTTATAACATATATTCCATCAAACATCTCTCGCATAGAGCGGGTCTGATACTCAGTCTCTGAATCTGAATCAATCCTATAGTGGATAACGCAGTGAGTGCCGGGCCTTGTTCTGTGCTCTAGCATTGTCTTGTCGTTAAATTGCACCATGTCAGGGCAAAGGTCTTCAAACTCCTTGTAGAAGGGGAAATGAATATCCTTTTCCATGAGGTACCTGAGGAACTCCCTGGCAACATCTTCATTTATCTCCTCATCCGTGCTCTTTTCTGTAGCATAGTATCTAAGATATGCAAGCTTGCACACATCCTGAAGAGGTACATGGTCAAGAGCTAACTTCTCAATTTCCTCAAAGATAAATCTGTCAGCTATCTTGCCATGGACAAAGCTGTCATAGGCGCTCTGAGTAAGGAAAGCCACCTCAATATCAGTGTTGGCTCCGCTCTTTACATACTGTCTGAAGATTTCTATCTTTTCCCCTACATAAGAGCCAGTATAGAGCATCTGTATCAACATTCTCTCGCAGAGAACGTAGGTATCAAGGCCAAAAGACTCCGCTGCCTTCCACACATTTCTCTGCTCCTTGAGAGTTCCCTCGAAATATTTGACAAGGTATCCCAAAAGCTGCTCATCATATTTGCCATTTGAAAAAGCAAAGTAGGCTATCTCAATTTCCATGGGCGCAGCCTGATACTGCTGCCTGTCTATCATCCTGCCGCAGAGGCGCAGGATTGTCTTTGGATCAACTCCAAAAGTTCCATAGGTCTTTACCCAGTCAAGGGCCTTATCGTAAAGCCCTGCCATTACAACAAGCTCTAGTATCTCAGCTCTCTCTTTTCTAGAAAGTCTGGCTGGATCCACGTCCATAAGGTACTCTGTTAGCTGCCTTGTAAAATCATTGTCATAATAAAATCTGATCAGATTATTTCTGATTTCGTTTCTACACTTCTCCCTTACAAGTTCAGAAGACGCCAGGTCTCTGTATCTGCCAACATTATCCATGGTGATACTATAGGCATTCTTGCCAAGGTCGCACAGGAAAAGATCCAGATTCTCCTTGCCCTTTTGAATGTAAGGAATCGCATAGGCCGCAAGTTTTCCCGGAAGCATCATCTTAATGTTACTGTAAGGAACAGAAGTAGCATATCTGTTGTCGTCCCTATCTGCCAAAAATACGCAGTAATCGCTGCCATAAAGTGGCACGTAAGCGCATCCGTCTGTAAGCGGATACTTCATTTCTCTTTCACACTTGTCATAAACTACAACTACTGTGCAGACTCTTTTGTCTGTGGTCCTGATCTCTGAAGTGTACAGCACGCTAAGAACCTTGGACGCGTTGGCCGCATCCACCATCTGCTTGGTCAAAAGATTCTTGTATAGGTAGCCAAGATCCCTATTTATCCTGCCCTTATCAAGCTGAGCCATGAGATACTTCTCAATCTGGGGCTTGTAGGAATCGTAGAGTTCAGGATACTCTTCCCTGTTCTCATGGATGTATCTGTAGAGAATAGCATTCTTGTCATAGTCAAGGTCACTCTGGTAGGAGAAGTACATAAGTACCATCCTGTTGATCTCGCAGGGAAGAAGGCCGTTCTCATCAGTATAAATGGACATCATGTAGTACTCATAGAGTCTTGTTATACGAAGCTGACTCTCTACGCCCTTGGCATACCACTCAAAGGCTCCCTTGTCGGTACGACCGCCCTTTATCAAAAGAGCTACAATTGCCTCTAAAATCTCATCCCCGCCCTTTATCATGTAGCAGACCTTTAGGATCTTAAAGAGCTTGTCGTTGTAATTTCTGACTCTCACTGCCTGATAAATGATCTGGTCAATAAGATTAAGGCTGATCACTTCCTTTTTAGCTCCGTACTCTAAAATGTAGAGTTCAAACTCATCAAGGCGAGTCAGGATAGATGGAGACTCGTTTAAAAGATTGACCGCCTCCAGGTACAGGATTGGGCTCCTGCAGCCATAGGAAAACTGCTCTTCCAGCATCATCCATTTCCTGGGGCTTGAAGCGCTGTATTCATCAGAAACATACTGTATAAGCCAGGCAATGCGCCAGTTATCAGGATTTCTCCTAAAGATACCCTCAAGTCTCTCTGATATGTCGTTGACAAAGCTGTCCTCTCTACTGCATAGAGTAGAAAGATACAGATAATAGCTATAAAGTGTATCTCCAGGCGCTTCCTCAACTTCTCTTGCCGCCTGATCCAATATCCACTTGCCTTCGTTGACTCTTCCGGCAGTTATATAGTAATGGGCTGTGTACAACCTAAATTCAAGATCTTTTTCATCAAGGGCATTCATCTTGGTAATGACCTTGCCAGTCTCTGAGAGCCAGGCCCTTGGATTTATCTTTTTGCAGCTAAAGCTCTCGTAGGCCTTAACAAGTTCAACCAAAAGCTTTTTCTTTTCCTGGTAACTGGTAGTTGGAAGTCTGTCGTCTACGTTAACAGAAACAGTAACCGGGAGGGAAACCTTGGTGAAGGCGTTCTCATAGGTTACCATGGCAAAATTATTACCTCTGTGGAGTTTATCCACTTTGAGCTTTAACTTGGTGTGACAAATTGAGCCGGTAAAGTCGTCATCTTTAAGTTTTTCTTTTTCCGGGACGATGAAGTCTCCGTCGATATTGACTGAAAGCTCAGAATAGCCCCATCCGCTTCTCGTGATAGAAACTGGTATTTCACGTAAGGTACTGGTATATTCAAGTGTCTCTTCCTTCTCATCCAGGATAAAGGACATGGGCTGTTTCTTGTTGATGGCAATAAGAAATTCCTCGACGTTCTGCTCATTGCCGGGA
This sequence comes from Butyrivibrio sp. INlla14, assembly GCF_900102515.1. Taxonomy (GTDB): domain Bacteria; phylum Bacillota; class Clostridia; order Lachnospirales; family Lachnospiraceae; genus Butyrivibrio. The sequence continues at coordinate 39,447 of NZ_FMVS01000026.1, read as the reverse complement.
ATTGCGCTAAGGCCCCTGTAAAGGCTCTCGTAGCTATCGTCATTGCCGCTGAATATAGAAATAAACTCACCAGAATAAAAGAGGTCTACAGCCTCTCTCCAGTCAGTCTTGGCCAGATTTGCAAAATGAAACAAATTCTTGATGTCACCAAGACTTGATGCGATATGATCAAGCTTGACAGTGACTACGAAGGGGAGAAAGTATTCTCCCTGATTTGAAATAATGCGGAAGTCCCCCTGGAGAACGTCGCCCTTACCAAGGCCTTCTGCATTGAATCTATAAGATACTTCATATGGTGTTCCAGAGAAATCCCTAGTGATGACCTGCATTCTCATGTCAGTGGAGGAGACTTCCCCTACAAGGAGTCTGTCCTCAGGGCCAAAAATAGTGAATGACCCTTCCACAACTTCCCCTGCGCTAAGTGAAATTTCCACACGGGAAGTAGAGAAATCAAGATTTCTCTCGTAGTAGCTATTTTTCCCTTTAAGCAGCTGATCAACTATCTCTCTCACAATACACCCCAAAGCAAAACATATATACTAGATATTATAGCACAAAAGAGCCCTCAGTGCGCACGCATTCTCAATGTTCCTCCATCCGCTCCATCGCCTGTCACCCTCCACTACATCTCATCCTCCCTCCGCTCCTGGCCACAAGCGCGAGCGATATTCATAGAAATCTTTTTCGCCTGTGTAGGGAGGGATTATTCACAACAAATTAAGAGTTTATCGCTGCTTTTCCTGCTAAAGGCATTTTGAGCAGCGTCTTGAGTGGGGAAAAACACGCAAATCTATGCTTTCGGAAGAATCGCATGTACTTTGTAAAAGAGGAATGTGATGATGAACACGCACAACAGAATATGATGTCAATGCGCATGTAGAAGTTAGTTATAGAGGAGTTCTGAGGAACATGTGTCGAGATACCAAAAGAGTTTTTGCATGTACGGCCATAATTCCGAGGGCATGCAAATACCACAAGAGTAGTAATTTGCGTGTACGATTACAATTCTGAGAACATGCAAATACCACAGGACTAGTAAATTGCGTGTATAACCTCTTGCAAGCGTACACGCCGATCAAAGCTTCCCTTGCGCATACGTGTAACTGGTCCTTTGCACCCAGTAATATGCACATGTGGTCTCAAATGCGCAAAACCAAGCATCAAAAAGAGCAAATATATCATATCCCGATACCGCGGGAGTCTCGTGGCTAGGAGCGGAGGTGCGGCGGTTACTCGGTGCGGAGGGCTTCGATTGGGTCGAGGGCTGCAGCTCTTTTGGCGGGGTAGATACCAAAGAAGAGGCCAATAGCAGTTGAGATCAGGACTACGATGACTACCAGGACCGGATTGACTATGAAAGCAAAGTCAATGATTCTGCAAATAAGGTAGGATATGGCAAGGCCTAGAAGGAGGCCTATAAGACCACCTGTGAAGGTGAGGATTGAAGCCTCTGCCAGGAACTGGGTCAGGATTGAAGAAGTTCTGGCTCCAAGGGACTTTCTGATGCCGATTTCTCTTGTCCTTTCTGTAACTGAAACCGTCATGATGTTCATAACACCAATGCCGCCTACAAGAAGTGAAATAGCAGCAATAATAGCTACTACTGAAGTTATGATATTAAGGATTGTATTTGTGGTTTCGTCAAAGCCATAGCCAGAAGAAATTTTTACAGCATTTTCTCCCCTAAGTCCCATGACGTTTTCCACAACAGACCTTGTTTTTGAAAGGACCTGATCCTTGTACTCACTATCTGTGTAAATTGTAAAGCCATGGACATAGCTCTCCATGTCGATCATATAAAGATCAAGCATAGAGGTATAAGGCATGGTCACAATAAAGGAAGGCTCCTCAAAAAAGCTAGCATAAGCTGTATCAAGGGTATTATCCTTGCGGACTCCCACAACCACATACTCGTCAGTTGCTCCATAGGCACTTACTTCCAGGAAATTACCCACAACGTTCTCATAGCCAAAAAGCTTTGTAGCAGCTGTTTGGCTAATGACAACCACTTTCTTGGCTTCATCCACATCGGATTTAATAAGGAATCTTCCGTGGATCATCTCAACCTGGCCTGACATACCGGAAGCCGGGGTCTCACCATTAACCATTGCATCAAAGGCCTTATCTCCCATCATAAGCTGGCCTCCAAACTGAAGTCCGGGAGATACTCCATCAATATCACTTATATTGTTTTCGATAAGGTCGAGCTGTTCCTTGGTAAAGCCTTTATCTGTTTTGGTGTCGTCAAGGGTTACGGAAATGGTGGTGGCTCCAATAGAGTCCATTTCGCCATTTACGGTGGCCTTCATGCCATCACCAATAATGAGCACAGTAAGTACGGCAGCTATTCCTATGATGATTCCTAGCATCGTAAGGAATGACCTGCCCTTATTACTCTTTATGCTGGATATTGCGCTTTTTACATACTCTAGATACATTTATGCTCCTGTTTTTATACAAGTATCATTCTTCGTGATCATGATCTGTCCCTTGTAGTGCTGATATCTTGCTTTATAGTCTCAATGCATCGATTGGTTTCATCTTGGCAGCTTTTCGTGCTGGATATAGTCCAAAGAAAAGTCCTATAAGTACTGAGAAAAGAGCTGCTCCAATTACGGAAGTTGGTGTGATGATCACATCAAATCCAATAAGGGTGCAGATCACGTAAGCCATGACAATGCCTAGAAGTATCCCCACTATTCCGCCAAGGAGTGTCAGTATTGCGGCCTCGGCAAGGAACTGGGTCATGATGGCTCCAGTCTTGGCTCCAATGGACTTACGTATACCGATTTCTCTGGTTCTTTCTGTTACAGATACCAGCATGATATTCATCACGCCAATACCGCCAACCACAAGAGATATGACAGACACCAAAAGAAGGAACTTGGTAGCATAGCCAAGGATGCTGTCGAGCTGCTCAGAAATATCAGCCATGCTGTAGGCGTTTATAGCCTTTGTTCCATGAAGTCCGTGAGTGTTTGTAAGTATTTCTTTTGCCGTATCTATTCTCTCAGTAAGGATAGACTGATCTGCAAAAAGAACCATTGAATAAAAGTCATCTACATAAATATCAAAATCTGCGCCAAGGGATGTGTATGGAACTTCGATAGTTGCGCTATAATCCTGACCTTCCATGATAAAAGAGTACATTCTGTTCATGTTCTCACGAAGGCCCACAACTGTGTAGGTTGCTGTTTTACCCCATATAGTAATGTCTATATTTAGTCCTACTGCATCTTCTGTTCCGAAGATCTTCTTGGCATCATCAAGGAGCATAACGCATACTCTCTGATTGCTATCAACCTGCTGCCTTGTAAAATATCTGCCCTTAACTATGCCATTGCTGTAGGCATACTCAAGGCTTTCGGTACCGGCAGTTACATAGGCTGAATAGGTCTCTCTCCTTCCTGTGACCTTTCCAGAAACTGAAAAGTCAGGAGAAACGCCCTTTATATCAGGCATAGCTTCTTCCAAAAGATCCATGTCATCCCTGGTAAAGGCTTCTGAAGTCTTGGAGGAATCAATGCTGATAGTTCCGTAGTTACCTGCAATATCATTGAGCTGGCTGGTAACAAAATGGCTCATACCATTTCCAAGGGAAACAACAGCTATGACAGCTGCGATACCGATGACTATTCCCAGCATGGTCATGGCTGTCCTATAGCCATTACTTATTATCTGTTTAATTGCGCTTTTAAAATATTCGCCGAATTTTCCCATAATCCCGATCATTACTGAGGCATAACTGCCACTGCCATTCCATCTGTAAGAGTGTCGTAATTTCCTGTGATAACCATATCTCCAGCATTAAGTCCCTCTACAATCTGAGCCTGGGTACTGGATGCGATACCAATAGTAACGTCCTTGCGGGCAACTACTCCGTTGTCATATACATATACGAAATCGCCCTGGGCATCAGTCTGAACATACTCATAAGGAAGAACCAGTGTGTTTTCTGCCTTCTGGGCATGGATCTTATTGTTAGCCTCTACCCCAAGGATAATGTCAGAGTCAGGATTTTTAACCTTGATAGTTGTAGCTACAACCGCAACTCCGTTGTTATTCTTGGTAGCAGCTCCTGCTATCTTCTCAATCTCACCATTGTATGCCTTGCCGTTTATTGTGATATCTACCTGCTGACCTACTGCTATCTTAGGAAGATCACTCTTTGAAATCTGTACCATAACCTCAACGTCATCAAGGTTTTCAAGAGTAAGGAGCTGAGCCCCATTTGCAGCAGTTGCACCTTCTACAATTGCAACGTTTGTTACTACGCCATTAAAGTCGGCCTTAATTCCCTCTTTTGCCTCGGAAATCTTTTCCTTGCTATCGCCCTGAGCCAGCACTGTAGAATCCTTGGAAGCCTTGGAAGATGTAGCCTGACCAGGGTTTATGTATGCACCCTTGGCAGCATTAAGATTTGTCTGCTCAAGAGTAAGTGCTGCGATCTGATTATTCCAGCTTATGATCTCTGGGTCATTTGTAAGGGCATACTGGATCTCAGCAAGAGAGTTCTGAGTCTGAAGGTACATTTCATTACCATCTTCGTCCTTTCTCTCCATTGGATCATAGCCCTCTTCCTTGTCGGAAATGCCATTTTCATTGTAGTCGTTAAGGAGCTTGTTAAGCTCTGTCTGTGTGCGCTGAAGCCTTGTTGTCTTTTCACTGATCTTGTTCTTAAGATCCTGGATTTCAAGAGTGATGTGATTTAATCTGTCCTGGATCTGATGAAGTGACATGCCCTGTGCATACTCTCTGTCATAAGCATTGGCTGTTGTGTACATGCTGTTGTAAGAGCCTTCAGCCTGAGTGATTGCAAGGTCTGCAGTCTGCTCTGCAAGATTAAGTGCAGATTCATCATAGGAAAGAAGTACATCTCCTGCTGCCACCTTGTCGCCAACCTTGACATTTACGCTTGATACAGGCGCTGTTACCTCGGAAAAATAAGTCTTGGACTCTGCACTCTGCACTGTTCCTGAAATAGAAAGCACGTTCTCGATTGTTCCAAGGCTCGCTTCCTCAACCGGAACATATACAACCATGTTCTTGGCTGCATTTAGGCTGGATACTACATAGAATACGATCAAAAGAGCTACAACTCCCAAAACTATGAATCTTTTCTTGATCCTCTTCTTGGGCTTTTTAGCTATTTCTGTAGTCTCATATTCTTCGTAAACAGGTGCTTCACTAGTATCCGCGCTTTTGCTTACTTCAGCCTTTTCGTTATCTGCATTTACCACTGTCTGAGCCGCAGTATCTGCTGTATCTTTTGTCTTTACCTCAAGTTCCTTATCCTGTGCCATATTGCCTCCCTATCAATCCTTGTAATCTTTGTTCATGATATCTGAAACTATCTGTCCATCAGATATAGTTATTATCCTCTTGGCCTGTGCGGCTATTCCAGGGTCATGAGTGATTATGATCACTGTTCGACCCTCTTTATATAATTTCTTGATGATGCTGATGATTTCCTTACTAGAGCCAGAATCCAGGTTACCAGTTGGCTCATCCGCAAGAAGAATTGGCGGTGCCTGAGCTATTGCCCTTGCAATTGCAACTCTCTGCTGCTGACCACCTGACATTTCATTGGGCCTGTGAGTCATTCGGTTTCCAAGTCCCACGTGATGAAGCGCATCCATGGAGAGCTTGGCTCTTTCCTTCTTGCCCACTCCTCTATATATAAGAGGCAGCTCAACATTCTCAAGTGCTGTCAGAGATGGTATAAGGTTAAATCCCTGGAAGATAAAGCCAATCTCCCTGTTTCTGACATCTGACTGTTCATCATCTGTCATATGGGATACATCCTGTCCATGCAAAAAATATTTGCCGCTGGTTGGCGTATCAAGACACCCCAGCATATTCATAAGAGTGGATTTTCCTGAGCCAGACTGGCCTATGATTGCTACAAACTCACCCTCACCTATTATCAGGTTGACGTGATTAAGAGCTTTTACTTCGTTGACCCCGGGATTGTATATCTTAGATACATCCCTTATTTCTACAAGTTTTTTCATAACTAACCTCTATTGTCATTTCCCATTATCTGCATAAAAATATAGTTTCCGTTGTGTAAAATTTAATCAACATATTTTAGATTATGCTTTTAGATGATATTTGTAAACATAAAGCAACAAAAATACACAGAATCTACACGATTTTTAATGTCTTTTAATCGTTTTCGCTTTTAATTATCCCTTATTTTTGCGAAGAATTCTTGCAAAGATTCTAAATTTTTTATAAAATCATTTAGTTTGCTGCAAAATAATTGCTGCCTTCAAAAAGGCGCCCACAACATATTGTGTTTTTGCATGCAATAATATACTATATTAAGTATATAAAACAATCATAAATCACTCTTATCACATATGAGTAGTTAAGTATTCAGGAGGAACAATCAATGAAATCACCTGCAGAAATCGCAGTAAAATATGAAACAGTAGGAAAGGGCAAGACAGAAACCGGCATATTAAAGACATTCCTACTTAGTATCCTGGCTGGCGCCTTTATAGCTCTTGGAGGTCTTGGAAGCCAGATTGCAAGCTGCTGCGCAGCTGACCCTTCAAGTGCCCGCATGATCAGTAGTGTTGTCTTCCCAATAGGTCTTTTTATGGTCCTTATTGGTGGAGCTGAGCTCTTTACCGGAAACTGCCTTATCTTTATCCCTGTATTATCAGGTAAGGCCAAGGTTTCTGGCATGCTAAAGAACTGGATCATCGTTTATTTTGGAAATATGGTTGGTGGTTTTCTTATCGCCCTTACAGCTACCTATTCTCACATTTATTCCTTTGCCAATAACGCTCTTGCTGAAAATGTAGTAGCAACTGCTGTTACCAAGGCCAATATTTCTTTTAGCGACGGGCTTCTTCGCGGAATTTTGTGTAACGTACTTGTCTGCATGGCTGTATGGTGCTCTTTTTCAGCAGATGAAATTGCAGGTAAGGTCCTTGCTCTCTGGCTCCCTGTTATGCTCTTTATAATCTGTGGTTTTGAGCACTGTGTAGCTAACATGTACTTTATCCCAGCCGGAATGCTTGCAAGCGCAGAATATGGTATCGCAGCCCAGGGCCTTTCACTATTTGGCTTCTTTGTTACTAACCTTATTCCTGTAACAATTGGAAATATCATCGGTGGTGCTGTATGCGTGGGTGCTATGTACTATGCAATCTATCTTAAAAAATAATATGCCTGAAAACTCTGATTTATCCGTAAGTGCCGAGTGTTATAATTGAATGGCCTGATTTTATCATCGTTATATCGTATTTTTGGTTGCAGAATTTTGTATGAAATTCTGCAACTTTTTTGTATAATTATTATAATATAGAAACAAAGCAATTCGTATATCATATATGCACCGCCGTCCATTCTGTTCAAGAGGAAACTGCTCTATGAAAAAAGATAAAGCTAAGATGTTGCAGACAGTTTTGGCATTTGTTATAAATATAGCCGTGTTCCTACTGCTTTCTTTTTATTGTGGTTTTGCCGGGCTCAACGAAGATAACATGAGAATAGCAACAAAAGGCTCCACATATTTTACTTACTTTCTATCACCCTTTCTTTTAATAGGCGGTCTATATGGCTACTTTATTGCTCTCTTTTCCTTTGTATTTTCCTTTATCCTTGCCCTATTATTCAACACTGTCCATGCCTATAACATGGTTGTCCTTCTCATGGCAATGCTGATGTTTTCAGCTTTTTCTCAATATTACTATTTTAAGACCATAAAGAAGACCCTTATAAGCGCAGCTGTAACACTTATAGTCACCTCTTTTTTTGAGCTAGCCTGCTTTTCTCTTATTCCAAACAACGATTTCAGGCTCAATAAATTTCTTGACTATACAACTTATATTAACAGGGATGCTCTTGTAATTTTCGCGACAGCATTTTTTTTCTATCTATACTACACAAAGTGCCCTGATTTCCTAAAGTATCCTTTCCCTCTATCTATCCGCTATACCAAAGAGTTCAGCGGCGAGCATGATTATCTTATAAATCATCGAAAGACCAAGATAAGCATAAAGATCACAGCTATAATCGTGGCCGTAGAAATTATCCTTGGGTTATCTGTTGCTATTTTTATGGGAGTTCTTTTTCCTGATATCAAAAGAATATTCTCTGACTCAGTTAATTCAAGCTTTTTCTTCTCACAACTAGGAACAACCTACCAAAACGATATGCTTGATGAGCTGCAGAATCTCTCCTTTACCTTTGACACAACTGTCCTTGGATATGACCTTAAGATGCTGCTTCTGATGCTGTGCATCGGCATCCCTATGGCCGGCTTTACTAATTTCTATGTAAAGACCTGTATAGGTGTTCCCCTTGGTAACATGTCAGATTTTATGGATAAATATTCAAAGGCTGACGACGAGAAAAAACTTGAAGTCGGAAGGACTGTGGATAATCTGAACGTGAGATCACATGATGAGATCAGGATTGTCAATGATTCCATAAAGGAAACTGTCCACGCTGTTGAGGCCTATATAAACCGCCTGCAGGAGGAACAGGAACTGGAAAAAGAGCTTGAGGTTGCAACAAGAGCTTCCGAAGCCAAATCCTCTTTTCTCTCGAGTATGTCCCATGAGATCAGGACTCCAATAAACGCAGTTCTAGGCCTCAACGAGATGATAATAAGGGAAAGCAGCCAGGAATCAATTGTCGAATATGCAAACAGTATTAAGAGCGCCGGAAACTCCCTTCTTAATATTGTCAATGATATCCTGGATTTTTCAAAGATTGAAGCGGGCAAAATGGATATTATTCCAATGCCATATCATTTGGGCTCAACTATAAATGACCTTATAAATCTGATATCAGCAAGAGCCAATGATAAAGGCCTTGCCCTTGAGCTTAACATTGATCCTACTCTTCCAAGCGGCCTTATAGGTGATGAGATCAGGATAAAGCAATGCGTCAGCAACATTCTCACAAATGCCGTCAAATACACTGAGGAAGGCTCTGTAACATTAAACATTAGCTACAGAAAAAAAGATGAAAGCAGTATTTACTTGAACTTCCAGGTAATTGACACTGGAATTGGCATAAAGGATGAAGACCTCAAAAAGCTCTACTCTCCTTTTGAAAGGATTGAAGAGAGCCGAAACCGCACTATTGAAGGCACAGGTCTTGGTATGAGTATTGTGCAAAAGTTACTAGCTCTTATGGATTCAAGCCTCAAGGTTTCCAGTATTTATGGTGAGGGTTCCTCTTTTTCTTTTGAAATTGTTCAAAATGTTGCTTCCTGGGATGAGCTTGGTGATTTTAAAGAAAAGTATAAAGAATTTGTGCGGTCTCAAGGGAAGTATCATGAGAAGTTCAGAGCTCCCGAGGCTGAAATTCTGGTAGTGGATGATACTCCAATCAATCTCACGGTAGTAAAGGGTCTTTTAAAGGCAACTCAGATCAGGATTGACACCGCAGAAAGTGGAATGGAAACCCTTGAAAAGGTTCAGAAAAAGAAATACGATGTCATCTTTATCGATCACAGAATGCCGGAAATGGACGGAATCGAGACTTTAAAAGCTATGAAGGAGCTTTCCGGAAATCTCTGCAAAGGTGTTCCCTGTATTGCTCTTACAGCCAATGCAGGAGTTGGCGCCAAGGAAGAATACATGGCAGCGGGATTTGATGACTATCTGTCAAAACCTATTGATGCAGCTCTTTTAGAAGATATGTTAAAGAGCTACCTTCCAAAAGAAAAGCTGATAGATGTTTCAAAAGATTCTAAAGACAATGAAAAGACTGATTCTTCAAAAGATGAAGATGTTCTGTCTATGCTAGAGGGAATAGATTTAAGTGAAGCTATCAAAAACTGCGGAAGCCGGGACCTTCTTACAGATGTGGTAAAAGAGTTTTTGACAACCATAGATTCCAAGGCTGATAACATAGAAAACTTTGCAAATAGCGATGACTACAGGAATTATACAATTAGTGTGCATGCTCTAAAGAGCTCTGCAAGGCTTATTGGTGCTATGAAGTTATCAGAAATGGCAGCCTATCTGGAGGATTGCGGCAATAAAGAAGACGCTCCTGAGATAAAAAATAAAACTCCTGAGCTACTTTCTCTTTATAGAAGCTACAAGGACAAGCTGTCAAAGATAAATGGCGATGAATCTGATAAGGAACTGCCCCCTATTGACGAGGAGGCCTTGGAACGGGCCTTTAAAGATATGAGAGAGCTCCTTGAAGCCTATGACTATGATACAGCAGATGGCATCATGAAGATGCTCGCAGAGTACAGTATTCCTGACAAGTATCAGGATAAATATAGTAAGGTAAAGATTCTTTTGTCCAATGTGGACAGAGATGAGCTTTTAAAGCTGTTATAGACATGTGTTAATATCCATCTAAATTCAGATCGTATGAGGATCGATTATGGAAAAAAGAGTGATTTTAGTAGGTGATAAAAAAAGCTTTATGGTGACCTCCATTGCAGGCGAGCTTAAAAACCAAGGGTTTGAAGTCCTGCAGGTGCCTCCTGACGTGACGACAATTGAACATCTAGAGAATAAACCAAATGTCTACCTTGTCTATGTGGATGATATTGAGGAGATGATGGAGTTCTTTGTATATCTACGGGACAAGGCCATAGAAAACACGCTTTCTATAAGCGTAATAGGCTCTCCTGATGAAATAGAAAAAATCTACACAGCAACCACCAAAGATAAGATTGCAGCTGCATTTGTCAGACCTGTCAATGTAAAAGAGCTTGGGGCTAAGATGCTGGAAATAGTTGCCGCGGAAGAAGTAAGACTTCAAAAGAAAAAGATTCTTGTTATCGATGATGATGGAACGATGCTGCGAACCATAAAGAGCTGGCTTTCGGAAAAGTACCAGGTATTCATGGTTAATTCCGGAATGGCAGCCATCACTTTCCTGGCCAAAAACACTGTTGATCTTATCCTCCTTGACTATGAGATGCCTATCGCAAATGGGCCAAAGGTCCTTGAAATGCTAAGAAGCGAAACCACCACCAGCGATATCCCTGTCATGTTCCTGACTGTAAAGGGTGACAAAGAAAGTGTCATGAATGTAGTAGCACTTAAACCCGAAAAATACCTCTTAAAAACCATGCCACCAGCAGAGCTTATTGCAAATATCGATGAATTCTTTGAGAAGCAGAAAGCGAAACTATACAATTAGAAAATAAGCCCGCTCCAAAGGGCAGTGTTCATAAAACAGTAACACAAAATGAGCACTGTCGCGGGCGGATTGGCGCAAAAGACTCCTGACCATAACATAAACTATGGTCAGGAGTCTTCTTATTTATCCGATTTCACGAATTCTTTCCACAACACTTTCCTTAGAGAGTCCCTTGTATGAGATCAGTGGAACCAATATGCCGAGTAATGTCATAATCGGTATAAAAATCAGTACCGGCGTGATAGAAAAATGATTAGAATAAAACCAAAAGATACTGTTCGCTATTCCATTTACTACCGGTATAAAAATCAGAGAAAGAATGAGCGCTAAAAGGCCTGATCCAACCGTATATATCATGCCCTCGATTATAAGCATCTCTTTAACCTGTTTTCCGGTCATTCCTATTGCTTGCAGAACTGCGATTTCATTCTTTCGTGCTATAATACCGGCCATAACAGTATTAAAGAAGTTCAAGACTCCAACAAATCCAATAATCAGGCAAAGCACTCCACCTAAAAGTGTAAACATTTTCTTAAAGTCCTCAAACTCAGCGCGTTTAACTGCTTTACTTTCATAAGTGATGCTGGAATCTTCTTCACTGAATCTATGCAAATAACTTTCTGCCTTTTCTTCTGCATCATGCGATTCTGTATCAAAGGCATAGAATACAGGTACAACATTTTCACCAAAATCTTTTTTCAGATTATCTGTGTTGGCAATAACATTATATCCTAATGAAGCTTTCCTAAGACTGATATCATACGGAACATTAACATAAGCACATACGGTGTATTCATACTCGGTCAACCCGGAATATGTTCCTGCCAAGAACTCCGGGTGTTCATATGTAGAATCTGACGCCATCTCACCGGTTCTTGTATCAAGATACTCTACAGAAGCTGCCTCTGCAATTGAAATCTTATCACCGATTTTCGGTAAGTTTTCATCAAGAGAGTATTCTCCATTTTCACCCTTGTATGCTATCAATGCGATGTATCGGTTGCTTGGATCTTTAAGAAGCGAAGCGTCTCCTTCATATACATCCAGCTTATCTATAAGGTAATCATCCATTCCCTCCATAAAACAATCCATATAAAACATTCCATCTTCGCTACCAACATAAGAAATCGCCCCGGCTTGAGTATCCTGGTATGTTCTATAGCTTTCTTCACTTACTTTCATAAGCGGAATACCATTTACTTCATATGCTATTCCGCCTTTATCAGAATCGGTGTTTTCTTTTATGAGATAGATTTCATCTTCACTAATTGAATTTTGACCGACTCCCTGAAATTTAAAGTACGGATACTTGCCAACAACAAAATCTATAGACATTGATTTTTCAAGCCATTTTTCAGAATCAAAACCTCCTACAAACATATTAACAATATTTAAAATAACTAACGAAAGAGCCAAGGAAGTAAACACAAGTATAGTTTTCTTGCGGTTTCTTTCTGTATTGGCAAAGGCCATCTGCGCAACACGTGCACCTCTTGTATTCTTTTTGAATTTCCTACCATCCATGCCATCATTAAATCTTAATGCCTCTATTGGAGATACTTTTCCAGCCATACTCCCCGGCTTACTTACAGACATTAAGACAGTAATTATTTCGAATAATGCTGCCACAATAAAAATAATTGGGGATGAACTGATTGAAAGCGAATTTTCTGATATGGTCGTAGTTCCCATAACAGTAGGAACAAGTACTGATCCAAGCAAAAATCCCAGAAGCAAGCCTATAGGAATTCCCACAATGCATAGCGCTAATGCTTGTAATCTTATAATTCTCTTAACCTGCTTTTGTGTGGTTCCTATGGTTTTAAGTAATCCATAGAAGCGAATGTCATTAGCCACGGAGATTTGGAAAACATTGTATATTATCAAATAACCCGTAAAAATAACAAGAAGCAAAAATGCACCCAACGGAATTGCTGTTTCCAGTATTTCATCGCCATCCATACTTACCCCAGTATATCCAGGATTTACACCTATTCTTATGCTATCTTCAGAACTTTCTTCTCCATAAGTGAATCCACTGTCTTCAACAGCCTTAATCATCTTATTCCATGCGTTAACAGAAGATGAGAGCATTACATCTAAGTCAGTACTGATGGGTTTAAAACCCATTTTTTCAATAATTTGCGAAAACTCTACGGCATATTCTTTAGATACATTAATATAATGAGCCGGACTAAGGGTATCAAAATCCCAGAAGCCTACTAAGGTAAATGTATCGGTATATTTACTGTCTTCATCTGTATTTCCGATTATATCAAAGGTGAGTTCTATGTTCTCACCTATCACCGGCTTATATCCAAGAAGCCTAAGAGCTTCTTGGTCCATCACCACTTCATTTTTTTTAGTAGGCATATGACCTTCTTCAAGCTCAATGAATGACCACTTGGCTGTGTTGTCATCCATGAAACTGATCTCTGCAGATTGATTTCGAAAAGAATCGTCTGCAATCATACCAAGAACCATTCGTTCGCCATATGCTTTAACATTTTTATGCTTAATCAGTTTTTCTTCCTGGGTAGCTGTGACATCTTTGAAGGTTCCATGCATATATCCCCCAAGCTGTCTAAACCTACTGTTCTCATACGAAGCATTGATTGATAGCATGATAGTAAACAATGAAGTAAACAACACTGCTGTAAGTACAATAGCAAATATTGTTATCAGATTTCTTCGTCTGTTAGAGAAAAGAAGTCTGCTTGCCATTCTGAATATACATTTTCTATTATTGACCTTCATAGACACATCATCTCCTTTCAGATGCAGACACTATATGCCCATCTTCAATTCTGATGATGCGGTCAGCAAGTTGAGCAATTTCGTCATTATGTGTGATCATAACAATAGTTTGCCCATACTTATCCGCAGAAACTTTCAAGAGACTTAATACATCCTGTCCAGTTTTGGAATCAAGATTACCGGTTGGCTCATCAGCAAGTATAATTGATGGTCTAAATGCAAGTGCTCTGGCAATAGCAACGCGCTGTTGCTGTCCACCAGAAAGTTGATTGGGTAATACTTCCTTTTTTGATGACAGCATCAAGGTATCAATTATTTCTTCAACATACTCTTTATCAACCTTTTCGCCATCAAGTTCCAACGGAAGTACAATATTCTCATACACATTTAGCACCGGAACAAGATTGAATGCCTGAAAAACAAAGCCAATTTTTCTTCTTCGGAATATTGTCAATTCATCATCTTTAAGGTTAAAAATAGGAATATTATCTACAATTACCTCCCCAGATGTTGGTCTATCCAAGCCGCCGAGCATATGAAGGAGAGTGGATTTACCACTACCGGATGTCCCAACAATCGCTATAAATTCGCCTTTTTCTACTTCAAGATTTACTCCTGCAAGAGCATGGACACCGTTTTCTCCTTGCCCATATACTTTTACCAAGTCTTTTGCTGCTAAAATACTCATACTTTATCCTCGCCTATAATAAAAAAGTGTGTAGACTTTTCCCTTCTACACACTGATTATCTCACTCAAATCTTTCCAGATTCTTTCATGATTCCGATGAATTCTTACAGTTTTGAAAGATTTGGTTTTCCTATCGTTTCAGGTAAACAAGGAATTCCGATCCTTCACCGGGTGTTGACTTAACTTTAATGTAGCCACCCTCTTTAGAAATAATCTCCCGGACCAAATACAAACCTATGCCAACACCTTCTTTTTCCCGAGAAGACTGGAGCCGTCCAAACCGTGCGAAAATCTTTGGAATATCCTCCTCTGCGATGCCGATACCGGTATCCTTAATACTGATACATGCAAACATTTCTGTAGGTTTGAGCGTTATAGATATGCTGCCTTTCTCAGTATATTTTATGGCATTGTCAACAATATTACTCAGAGCTTCTAACGTCCATTTATAATCAAAAGAGGCAACTACATCCTTTTCGGTAACCACAAAAGATAGTCCCTTTGCCTCTGCCTTCTTGCGCATAGAAGAATCCACTTCCATAATAAGTCTTCTGACATTATCGTTTTTAGCTTCAACAGTTAGGATCCCATTTTCGAGCCTTGAAAGCTTCACAAGTGCATCTATTAGAAATCGAAGTTTTTCCGCTTCGTTACCAATCACTTCTAAGCTTTCCCTCTGATCATCCGATAATTCTGTTTCTCGCAAAAGTTCGCTATGGAGAAGAAGGTTTGTAATCGGTGTTTTCGTCTGATGCGATATGTCTGCGATGAGGGTCTTTATCTTATCCCTGTCTTTACGAACATTTTCTGCAGAAAGAACAGAGGACTGAAGATAATCTGCTAATTTTGATTCTATTTTAGACTCCCTATCTTCTGAAAACTGCTCTTCATGGAATTTTCCCTTGACAGCATCTGCCAGCATTTTTTCGATGTGATCCAAGACTTTTTTATTCTTATGGCTGTTATAAACTGAAAATGCTATAGCAATTACCGTAACGAGACCGGCAAGTGTCAGCAATGATTCATTCATTATTCTTTACCCACATATATCCAAGTCCATAGACTGTTTTGATATAATCCTTAGCATGTAGTTTATCACGAAGCCGCTTTATCGCTACAGAGAGCGCGTTTTCATCAACAAATTCAGCCCCATCCGTCCAAAGTCTATCTATAAGATCATCCCTCGAAAGCGTGACACCCTGATTATATATGAGTAATTTTAAAAGACGTTGTTCTGTCTTGCTCAAAGAGATTTCTTCTCCATTAACCATAAAAATCATACGCTCAAAGTCAAAAGAAAAATCCCCGATGGTAACTTCGTTCTCACCTGAGAGTAGCTCTCTTTTTCGTAGCTGAGTATTAACGCGTGCCCTTAATACGCTTAATGAAAAAGGCTTTGTAACATAATCATCCGCTCCCAATTCAAGCCCCTTTACTACATCAGCATCCGTGTCATTAGCAGATAAGAGGATTATAGGATATGATAACCGCTTATCTCGAATCTCTTTGACAAGATCTAATCCATTTCCGTCCGGGAGATTGATATCCAGCAATATCAACGCCGGACTCGTTAAAAATATCTGTTCCCTGGCACCCTTTAAGTTTTCGCAAGAAACAATGCTTCTAGATTCATCTTTTAATGCCTTGCATAATCCGGCACAAAGATCTTTGTCATCCTCGACAATAACTATTTGAGAATTCTTTTGCATAAAAACATCCTTACATTATTTTTTATAAGCTATAGCTCAACTAATATCATTTTAGGATTTTCCAGCTTCCGGTTTTATCGCTGCCTATTCTCTCAATGTATCCCTTATCACGTAAAGAGTTTAACGTTCTTTGAACTGTCCTTACGGTTTTTGATGTTTTATCAGCGAGTTCATCCCTAGTAAATCCGGGATTGATTGACAGTAACTGGTATACAAGCTTTTCCATTTTATTTAGAGTGACATTTTCCGTGACATTTACAGTGACAGCATCTGCTGTTTGAACCGGCGTTGTTACCTTTTTCCTGTGAACAATAAAAGTGAACCCTGACTCATCAGTCTCATAGCTGAATTTGATTTTGGCATCTTTGCAAAGGCTGTTGATTCTTTTAAATCCACTTCCAAACTGTTCAATAGATTTGCTCAAAAATAACAGCTTGGCTATTTTTTCATTTCGGATAGAAGATTGTAAATTCTTCTTAATGTACTCTTCGGGTTTATGGGAGCTTGCATATGTTCCCGGACTATATATGGTAACCTTGCTTGGATAGATGCAAATCTCATGGTAGGTGGAGCCATTATAAATCGAATGAGCAAAGCTGTTAGCTAAAGCTTCTCGTATTACAGCTACAGGAATCTCCGGTATATCATCGCGATCAAAATCTGTTATTTCTCCTGCCCAATGTATGTTTTTCAGAATATATTGCTCGCCTATATCCAACAGGTTGATGATATTATCCTCAAACATCTGCATATCGATAAAAGTAAGTTTTTCATCAGTTGCGAATATAGCTGCCTTCAAGGTTACTGGATTCTTTTTTCCAAATAAAACATTCCCAGCGTTGGTTAAGTAATCCCCAGATGTCAGCCCAAATTTATCAAGAATTGCCGCCGCTGTATACTTACCGTCAGATAATCGACCAGCAGCAATAGCCTTCTCACAGAACTTTTTTACGGCTGACTTATCCACATCCTTTTTCAAAACTTCTGATTTAGTCTTTTCCCACTTTTCTTTATATTCATTTGCGACAAAGAATTTTTTTAATTCTGCCGGTGAGACTTCTCTGTCTTCGTCAGCAGTTCTGAGATAATAACGTCCATACGCTGAATAAGGTACTTCACTACCTTCAAATTCAACTTTGATTACGTGTCTGTCATCCAGTATTTCTTCAGTTATTACCGGGTATATCTGAGGGCGGATTGATTCATAAACAGCTCTTGATACATCTCTGAGAGACGATTCGGACACATCCTGTCCTGTGGCATCCCCATTAGGTTTTACACCAAAATATAAGGTTCCAACCTTATGCTTGTTTAAGATTGATGATATTGAAACCATTCCTTCTTTGATTTCGCCTGTAGTCTTTTTGAATTCTAATGTTTCTGTTTCTTTTCCGAGATTCTGCATATCTGCCTCCGTTTCTGAAGATAATTATAGCACGTGTCACTCTAAATGTCACTCTAAATGTCACTGTAAATGTCACCCTAAATGTCACCCTAAATATCACTCGAAATATGTAATCATTGCAGCTGGGATAAATCAAAATGTTCTGTCGGTTAGTGATATTTATAGTAGCAAAACGATTGTATATATTGGTAAAATATTAAACGGGAAAAATTTTTTGAGATTTTTTGGAACACATGGAACATTTGACCCTATTTCATGCATATATAAATAGAGGGATGACATTTCAACCGGAAGGAGGTGTGAAGGATGGCAGATGAAACAAAGCCTTTTAATCAAAACGGATATCTTATGCTTAATGGTCCGGATGATACTCTCTGGATACCAAGGTCGTCAAACAAATCATGGCTTACGCTTTTCTATGCACTTCCAAGAGAAATGGTTGAAAAGCAAAAGGAATATCTTTTGTTACCCCGCTGCCCGTATGAAGTACTGCGAACAGAAAAGTATGATGAACTGATAAATAATGATCTCTTCCTTCAGCTTGTCTGGGACTGTTACGCCTGGATGATTTTTCAGCGGATTCCTATTCCATTAAAAGACGGTACATATCGTTTCATCCCCGGTGCAGATCTTCATTACTCCGGCAACTTCCCGTTGTGGCGGATATCCTACTACATGGTCGGTATCATGCGCGATATGTTTGAACAGTTCGGAACAAGCTTTCAGGCTTTATTCAAAGTTAGAAAGGGAGATGAAATCCCATACATCCCTTATGAAAAGTGGGCTGTCTTTATCGGAGACATGACCACCGCTATCATTGTTAAAAGAAACATGCAGCCGATGATCGATAACATTTGGAATACCAGAACCCCGGAAGACTACTCCGAATACTACAGCAGGATCAAAGCAAACTTCGAATCCCAGTGGTTTCATGAACGGACAAATGTTGGAAAGAGAATGCGTTCCATTGAAGAGATGATGGAAGCTTCCGATGAAAACGGAATCCGGTTTGATGTTCCTGATAAAAAAGATTACACCGAAGAAGTAATAAACCGTATGGCATGGGAACGATTCACTTCCACACTTTCTAAGCGTGATAGGGAGATACTTGATCTAAAAGCCAAAGGCTTTACCGATAAAGAAATAGCCGAAAAGGTCGGTTATAAAACTCACAGCGCTGTTGTAAAACGCATTCAGAAGATTGCTTCTCTGCTTGAAGATTTCTCCCGGGACGATTACCGGGAATACCAAAAAACATTCAAAGAATAACATTATCAACATCCCATCTGCTTAAAGCAGCTCTCAGAAATGAGGGCTGTTTTTATTATGCTCAAAAAACAAAAAACACAAAGGAGGAACGAAACATGAGCAAAGAACTATTTCAAAATCTGCCGGATATCATCGATGCAAAGATCCTGGCAGAAGCACTTTCCATCTCAAAGTCAGGAGCCTATGCACTGATGAATGAGAAGGATTTCCCCACACTGCATATTGGCGGTCGCAAGCTTGTAGCCAAACCCGATCTCATCGAATGGATTGCCCGCCACACTGGAAGGGAGCGTGAGAAACCATGATTTTGCCTTTAGCGACAACCCTTGTTTTTAAAGAGCAAGTATCGACCATGGTACCAAATTTCGCATTCGCTCATTTGTCCCATGGTCTGCTACTTGTTGGGGAGTGCCTTCCCCAAACCCTGCGAAAGGAGGTAAAACCCTATGACTAAGAGATATAACACACCTCATCGGACGCATCCCATAAAGGCGATGCTTACCGAGGAAGAATACGCCGGCTTTAGCGAAAGGTGTAAGATTTATGGCTTAAGTCAAGCTGAAATGATCAGGCAGTCCCTCGAGAAAGTTGCAATTCATCCTATCATCAAAGTATCGGTTGTTGACGACAAGCTTCTTTCTGAAATAGGTGGGATGACCGCCGAGTTTGGAAAGGCCGGCAGCAACCTTAATCAGATTGCAAAAGTTTTAAATGAGTTCCATGCTCCGTATCCGGAACTGGCGGATGATGTCAAAACTGCTGTTTCTGATCTTGCAAATCTTAAGTACGAAGTCCTTAAGAAAGTAGGTGATGTGATTGGCAACGATAAAACATATAAGCTCTAAAAATGCCAATTATGGTGACGCCGAAAAGTATCTGACTTACCAGCATGATGAATTTACTAATAAACCGATCCTTGATGAGAAAGGTCGCATGATCCTCAGAGATGATTATCGTATTGAAACCATTCTTTGCGATAACGATGATTTTGCCATTGCCTGCATGAGGACAAATCTTAAATACGGGAAGAACAATCTTAAGGGCGATGTAAAGAGTCACCATTACATTATCAGCTTTGATCCGAGAGACGGAACCGATAACGGTCTTACGGTAGACAGAGCGCAAGAGCTTGGAATGAATTTCTGTAAGGAACACTTTCCCGGTCATCAGGCACTTGTATGTACCCACCCCGATGGGCATAACCACAGCGGCAACATCCATGTTCATATCGTGATCAACAGCATACGGATCGAAGATGTTCCATTCCTGCCTTACATGGACAGGCCATGTGATACGAAAGCCGGGATGAAGCATCGTTGCACTTCTGCAACTCTTCGATATCTTCGTAGTGAAGTGATGGAGATGTGTCACAAAGAAAATCTTTATCAGATTGATCTCTTAAATGGAAGCAAGGAACGCATCACCGATCGTGAGTACCATGCAAAAAGGCGCGGACAATATGAGACCGATAAAGAAATCCTTCGCAAACAAATTCGGGCGGCTCTTCAAAAAGCAAAATCATTTGAAGAGTTTAAAAAGCTTCTTTTGGAAGAAGGCATATCTGTAAAAGAAAGCCGTGGACGCTTCAGCTACATGACAGCAGACAGGACAAAACCTATCACATCAAGAAAGCTTGGGGATGATTTTTCCAAAGAAGCGGTTCTTGCCCAGATAGGACTTAATGCTAAGGATGAACCTGTTACAAATGATATTAATATCTTTGACACAAATGAAGTACCTGCTCCTAAAATCCCTATACAGTATGTTATCAAACATGATGGGCTTGAGAGAATTGTGGATATGGATTATGCAAGGAGCAAAGGCGTCGGATATGTTAACTGGGCCAAAATACACAATGTTAAGACCATATCGTCTACGCTCATAGATTTACATTCTGAAGGAATCAAGGATTACGCGGATTTAAAGAAGATGTTGGATTCAGCTCATGCCGAAACTTCGTCGGCGCGCAAGGAAGTAATAGCTGTTGAGAAAGTTATTGATGATAAGAAGGAACTGCTCCGACGTGTACAGACCATTCGTAGAACCAAATCTATTGTTGATGAATACAAAAGCATTAAGTCGAAATCCAAGCAGCAAGCCTTCTACGCTGAACATGAAGCCGACTTCCGATTGAGAAGTGCTGCATTTGAATACTTAAAGAGTCATGGCATAACGAAATTCCCTTCAGCAAAGCTATTAAACGAAGAGATCCAGAACCTGATTTCCGAAAAGAACGCGCGCTACAACACTTATTATGCCGCGAAGAAAAAAGAAAAGAAGTTACAGAACATGAAAGACAACATCGACAAATTCCTAAATCCCGTGCAGCGTGAACAGCCCAAACGATCTTATCAGATTGAACGTTAATTATTTTAAGCTCTGCAAAGAGCGGAAAGGAAAAACTTTATGAAAAACAAAACACCAAAAGTGATCATCGATATTGATCTGGCTACTGGAAGCCCTATCGCCGAATATGCGGAATATCTATGGAATAGGTATCTGAGTGAAGATAATGACCCATATTCCGAGCAGTATTTTGACGAAAAGAATCTACCACCTGAATACTCCGAGACAGAACCGGATCCATATTTCAAGTTGCCGGGGAAGCATAAGGATACCAAGCGAAATATACGCTTTGATGAAGAAGGAAGTCTTCATGTCAAAAACATCTCTGCCTGGTGGATTCCTCATTTATCCATAACAAGAGAAATAGGCGGCACTGTTTATTCGGTGACCGGGAGCTATGACGGCGAAGAAGATTTCTTAAGAAAGCTTGAGAGAATCTCATTCAAAAAACATGACGAAACGGAGGTGAATTTAAATGACACAGATGATTCCAAGTGATAAAATATCATCAGCCAATCCTGCAAAGGCAGTTGCTCCTTACAAGGAGGTTAATACAGATATGACAGGAGCAACAGATAAAATTACGGCTTTATATTGCAGGCTTTCTCAGGAAGATGAGCGTTCCGGTGAGTCTTTGTCCATTGAAAACCAAAAAGAGATACTCATGCAGTATGCAAGGGAACATCATTTCACGAATCCGGTCTTCTTTGTGGATGACGGTTATTCAGGCACC
Source organism: Butyrivibrio sp. INlla14 (assembly GCF_900102515.1). Taxonomy (GTDB): domain Bacteria; phylum Bacillota; class Clostridia; order Lachnospirales; family Lachnospiraceae; genus Butyrivibrio. The sequence goes on along the minus strand of NZ_FMVS01000026.1, from coordinate 17,401 downwards.
AACTTTGACCGTCCGGGCTTTCAGCAGATGATATCCGAAATGGAAGCAGGTCATGTGAATGTGGCTCTTACTAAAGACTTATCCAGATTGGGAAGAAATTCTTCTTTGGTAGGTCTTTACACCAGCATGACATTCCCTAAATACGGAGTCCGTTACATTGCCATAAATGACAATTATGATTCCGATGATCCCAACAGCATCAACAATGATTTTGCCGGTATCAAGAACTGGTTTAACGAGTTTTATGCCAGAGATACAAGCCGCAAGATCAGAGCTGTACAAAGGGCAAAGGGTGAAAAGGGCGCACCGCTTACAACCAATGTCCCCTACGGATATGTGAAAGATCCTAACGATCCTAAACACTGGGTTGTCGATTCTGAAGCTGCTGAAGTAGTAAAACAGATATTCAACATGTGCATGGAAGGAAGAGGCCCGAGCCAGATAGCCAATATCCTTCGTGAGAATAAGGTTCTTACGCCAACAGCTTATCAAAAGAGCCACGGACGTAATGTGCCTAACCCAGATCCTGAGGATCCTTACAGATGGAACAGTAGCACTGTTGTTCATGTCCTCGAACGTCGTGAGTATACAGGTTGTATTGTAAACTTCAAGACATATACCAACTCCATTTGGGACAAGAAGCAGCGAGACAATCCTATTGAGAATCAGGCAATCTTCCCCGACTCCCATGAGCGCATCATTGAAGATGATGTGTTTGAAAAGGTACAGAAGATACGTGAACAGCGTCATCGTAAAACTAAAACTGGAAGAACCAGCATGTTTTCGGGCCTTGTGTTCTGCTCTGACTGCGGAGAAAGGCTTTACTACGGTGCTACCAATAACTATCGGACAGAAGGAGCGTTCTTCGACTGTTCCGTTCATTGGAAGCATAAGGACAAGTGTGGTACTCACTATATCCGCGAAAAAGTGCTTTATGAACTGGTTTTACAGCATGTGCAGCTTGTAACCGGCTACATCTATCGGCACGAAGAACATTTCCGCAGGGTTATGGAAGAACAGCTTCATGCAGAAAGTGCAAATCAGATCGCGGCAAATCGTAAAGCACTAGATCGAAGCAGAAAACGCTTATCAGAACTCGATAGGCTGTTCATCAAAATCTATGAGGATAACGCTAATGGGAAGTTAAGTGATGAGCGCTTTGATATGCTGAGCCGCACCTATGAAGCCGAACAGAAAGAACTTGAAGCGGATGTAATCCGCATTGAGAAAGAAATCGAAGTACAGGAAAGACAAATTAAAAACATTGAATCATTCATTCAGAAATCCAGTCAGTATGTAGGAATTGAGGAGCTCACTCCTTACGCCCTTCATGAACTGGTAAAGGCGATATATGTGGATGTCCCGGACAAATCCTCCGGCAAGCGCACACAGCATATCCACATCCAGTATGACGGATTGGGCTTCATCCCTCTGAATGAACTCTTAGCAAGTGAAAAGGCGTGACCGAAGCCACGCCTTCACATTCTTTTAATTCTAACAGTATTTACTGTCTTATGACGCCCCGCCTAAGGAGCGGGCTTAAGATTATTTGGTAAGTGTCAGCATGATCTCATTACTACGAGCGATGAACTTAGTCATAGCCTCGCCCTCAAGTGGTGCATTCTGGATGCGTGCAAGGTCATAGAGCTGTTCACAGATCATCTTTGTATTGTCAGCATCTTCATGCTCGAGTACATACTGTACAAGAGGATGGTTGGCATTTAAGATAAGTGTCTGGCCTTCTGCGCCAAAGTCTCCCATGCTCATTCCGTTCATGGCATACATCTTCATCATGTCAGCCATACGTCTGGATTCCTCAGAAACAGTAAGCATAGAAGAAAGCTTCTTGTCCTTGAGCTTTTCAAGCTTAACATTGAGCTTGTCGTTCTTAAGAGCTTTCTTAACTTTCTCGGCAAGAGTCTTCTCTTTTTCTGCAAGCTCTTCTGCTGCCTTCTTGGAAGTCTTGGACTTAAAGGTATCTGTAAGGTCTGCATCGATTCTCTTAAAGGAAATACCCTCGTTCTTGGCCTCAAGCTGCTGCATGAAAGGAACATCAATTGAATGGTTCATTATGAAGGCTTCCATCTTCTGAGCCTTGAACATGTTGATGTACTGGCTCTGCTGCTGCTCATCTGTAACATAGTAGATTGTGCGAGGCTCTTTCTCTTTTTCCTCGTCCTTCTTGTCATCAGCTGTCTGATCCTTGGAAGCGTCTGCGCCATCTGCAACTGGCTTGCCCTCAGAATCTACAACCTCTGCCTGAACCTTCTCACCATTCTCACCAGTAGCCTCTTCCTTGGCAGCTGCTTCCTCAGCCTCTTTGTTGATCTGAAGAGCCTCTGGAGTTGTAAGATACTTGCCATCAAGGTTCTTGAACAGGATATAATCTGTCATCTTCTGGCAGAACTTGTCGTCACGAAGGCAACCATATTTGATGAATGGGCTGATATCATCCCAATATTTGTCATAGCTTTCTTTGTCAGTCTTGCAAAGACCAGCAAGCTTCTCAGCAACCTTCTTGCTGATATACTCTGAAATCTTCTTAACAAAGCCGTCATTCTGAAGAGCTGATCTTGATACGTTAAGAGGAAGATCAGGACAGTCAATAACACCCTTAAGGAGCATAAGGTATTCAGGAATTACCTCTTTGATGTTATCAGCAATGAATACCTGGTTGTTGTAAAGCTTTATAGTTCCCTCAATTGACTCAAACTCCATGTTGATCTTAGGGAAGTAGAGGATACCCTTTAAGTTGAATGGGTAATCCATGTTGAGGTGGATCCAGAATAAAGGCTCCTTGTAGTCGCGGAATACCTTTCTGTAGAACTCCTTGTACTCCTCGTCTGTGCAGTCCTTAGGAGTCTTAGCCCAAAGAGGATGTGTATCATTAAGAAGCTGAGGACGTCTCTTTATCTTGAGCTTTCTCTCCTCTTCCTGAGGCTTCTCGCCCTCTTTAGCCTCTTTCTTCTCAGGCTCGATGGTCTCTATAACTACATCGTCATCGCGCTTTTCAGATTCCTTGATGGTTTCTGTGCCGTCCTCGTTCTCCTTGGACAGGTAGATCTCATAAGGCATGAATGAGCAGTATTTCTCGATAACTTCTCTAGCCTTGTACTCGTTACAGAACTCAAGGCAGTCCTCTGAGAGGTGAAGTGTGATTGTTGTACCAACCTCAGTCTTCTGACCGTCGCTCATCTCAAAGTCTGAGCCGCCATCGCAGGTCCAGTGTACAGACTCAGCATCTGACTTGTAAGAACGTGTGTCGATGTCTACATAATCAGAAACCATGAAGGTTGAATAGAAGCCAAGACCAAAGTGACCAATGATCTGATCTGCGTTAGCCTTGTCCTTGTACTTGTTAAGGAAATCTGTAGCGCCAGAAAAAGCTACCTGGTTGATATATTCCTCAACCTCTTCTGCTGTCATACCGATACCATTATCAGTGATCTTGATAGTCTTCTCTTTGTCATTTAAAACTACATCTACACGAGGTTTATATCCCTCTGGAAGTGTGTACTCACCCATCATATCCATCTTGCGGATCTTGGTGATAGCATCACATGCATTTGAAATTACTTCTCTGTAAAAAATATCATGATCCGAATACAACCATTTCTTGATGATTGGGAACATGTTCTCGCTGTTGATTGAAAGATTACCTTTTTTTGAAGCCATAATTCTCACTCCCTTTTTTAATAATTCTGTTCATATTGATAGTCTGATAAATCTGTCGCTTACACAATTTATCAGAATAAATGTGGGCGTATCTTGCCCACCAAGTTCTAGTTTAAGACCCCAAAATACAAAAGTCAACAAAAAATTAGCACTCACAATATGCGAGTGCTAACAATGCTGTTAATCAAGTCTTTATCATTAAATTTGTGCATTATCAATTGATAGACATATTTACTGGTTCAATCACTTGAAATACACGTCGTACACCTTCCAAAGATCCGAGGTGGTTACCGCCTCATTAGACGTTACTTCGATGGAATCCCACAGTTCTTCATTGAGCTCTTTTGTGAGAGTATCAACAAAGGCATCATACTTCTCCCCGAAGACTTCTCTTTTCCTCTCAGCGACAATTCTGACCTTGTTATATTCAGTCTGCTCCCTGTTGAAGGTTGATATGCATTTGATGATAACGTATCCATCAGAAGTTTCCACAATGCCGCTTACTTCATCGGTTCCAAGGTTAAAGGCTGCCTGTTCATAGGCTTCATCCATCTCTCCCTTACCAAAGGAAATTGTGGATTCCTCGGCCTCGTTATAATTGGTCATCAGTTCTTCAAAGGTGCTGCCCTCTATAAGCTGATTCTTGATGCTGGTAGCCTTTAGATAAGTAGTGTTCTTCTCCGATTCATTGAAGGGGACCTTCTCGCCTGCTGCATTAAGGCTGTAGGTCTTTAAAAAGATCTGCTCAACTGTGATAGTTCTAGCCTCATCATCACTAATCTCAGGATTGATGTCCCTTATGATGTAGTCATAGACCTTGTCTGCCAGGGCGTATTCAGAGTACACCTGGAAGATTGTATCCTCTGTTGCCCCATACATGGCATCAACATCTGACTGATTTAGGGTATCGTAGTAGGCAGCTGCTGCCTCTTTGGCGTTTTGAAGTTCCGATTCATCAAGTGTTATTCCCATATCCGCAGCCAGCAGGTTCATAGCCTTTATCTGTGCAAGCTTGGCAAGAACTGACTCTTTTAACTGGGTAGATACTGTACCCTGATCAGTCTGAGCTTCCCATATCTGCGAGCCAAAGGTGCTCTCATAGCCATTCTGCGTGTTGATGAGGTAAACCATAACTTCCTGAATACTGCAGACACTGTCCTCTATCCTGAATACCTCATTATTAGAAAAGCCCGTGGTAAACACCACCTTGGCGGTCCCTTCAGAAAGGCCGCATCCAGATAACCCAAACAAGCTTGTTATAAGTAAAGCCATGCATAGGCTACGCTGGAATATATGAACTTTGTGTTTTGATTTCGATTTCGCTGCTATTATCATCACTTGTTCTGCTTCTTATGTTTCTTATGCTTCATGCCTTGTTCTAGCTAGGCCAGGGTGTGCTGTGCCTGCGCTAAACTCGCGTTTATTCAAGCTACTTATCTCAGCCAAGGCTCTTTATGATGCTGCGGGCAACGCTAAGGCCGTTGGCACTTGCCTGCTGAAGGCCACGTGTAACGCCGGCTCCATCGCCAATTGCGCGAAGGCCCTTAATGCTGGTCTCGAAGTCCTTGTTGACAATTACCTTATTAGAATAGAATTTAACCTCAACACCGTACAGAAGTGTCTCGTCAGAAGCAATACCAGGTGTAACCTTATCAAGAGCCTGGATCATCTCATCAAGATCAACCATGATTCTGTGAGGGAAAACAAGTGAAAGATCTCCAGGTACCGCATCCTTAAGAGTAGGAATCAGGTTGTTTCTGCAGAGTCTCTCCTCTGTTGTTCTTCTGCCACGTCTGAAGTCTCCATAAGTCTGAACAAGAATCTTGCCGCCACAGAGCATGTTTGAAAGTTCTGCAATCTTCTTACCATATTCGATAGGAGTCTTGAAAGGCTTAGTAAAGTTCTTGGATACAAGAAGAGCAAAGTTTGTGTTGTTGGTCTTTAGCTCTTTTCCCTTATAAGCATGTCCGTTAACTACTGCAAGTCCGCCATCGTAGTACTCTGTAGCGACCTCGCCTGATGGATTTGTACAGAAGGTACGAACCTTATCATCAAAGGTTGGTGTGTGGTAGATAAGTTTGGCCTCATAGAGGTTCTCGTTGAGGAACTGCATAACTTCATCTCTTACCTCGACACGAACGCCCACGTCAACGGTTCCAGGCTTAGTCTCGATGCCGATTTCCTCGCACTTATCCTTAAACCAGTCTGCGCCTTCACGTCCAACGGCTGAAACTACTTCTCTTGCGTAGATTTCCTCGCCCTTGTCAGTCTTTACTCCCTTACATACACCATCTTCAACGATGATCTCTGTAACCATTGTATTAAACTCAATCTCAACGCCCTTAGAAAGGATATGCTCCTGAAGCTTACTATAAATCTTGTAGCCTTCCTCTGTTCCAAGGTGTCTGATAGGGCACTCAACAAGCTTAAGGTTAGCGTTGATGGCCTTTCTACGGATCTCACGAAGCTCAACTTCCTTGTCGATTCCGTATACACTCTTGTCTGCGCCAAACTTAAGATAGATTTCATCTGACTCATGGATAAGCTTGGTAGCCTCATCATAGCCAAGGATATCAGGAAGTGTTCCACCTACATCTGGTGAAAGAGAAAGCTTTCCATCAGAAAAAGCACCAGCTCCTGCAAAGCCTGTTGTAATTGAGCAAGGCTTACAGCCTGCGCAGGTCTTAGTTACACGCTTGGGGCAGTTTCTCTTTTCTATAGAACGTCCCTTTTCTATCATGAGGACCTTAAGATCAGGTCTTTTCTCCATCAGCTCATAGGCGCAGAAAATTCCGCCAGGGCCAGCTCCAATAATAACAACATCTACATTTTTAGCCATAAAAATCCTCCATATAAAAAGCTAAATGTGTATAAAACATATTATGATATACGAATTGCTCCATGACTTCGTCATTTTCGCAATTCTACAAACATTCGGAAACCGCTAATTTACTTTGTAAATTGCTTTTTCCTCATATTTGTTCAGGCCATGAATTCATAATGATTATCATGTAAACATATAATCATTATGAATTATGGCGCTTATATCATAATAAAAAATACATTGCCTACAAGAAACAAAAAACTTGTAAGCAATGTATTATAACATATTTTATTAAGTTGTCACAGCTTATGAGCAATTATACATGATAATGCGCATTTTGGGGCTGAACAGTAACAGGGCCAGCACTTGCTTCAATTGATCAGAACACCTCTATCATCAAATGTGTACTTCTTGCCCCATTTGAGGATGGTTTCTGACTTAGCAAGGTGTCCGTCAGCCTTTGAATAGTACTTGTCACTGCCTACTGTGATCCAGGTGCTGACAGTCATTCTGCCATCAGCCTTGAAGTAATAGGTCTTATCTTCAATATCTGTAAATCCAGTCTGGATCACGCCTTCGTCATCTGCATAATAAGTTGCACTCCACTTCTTAAACCAGCCTGTAATCAGCTTTCCTTCTGAACCGAAATAGAACTTCTTACCCTCAGACTCATAGAATACATTCTTCTGAAGGGTTCCGTTCTTGCTAAAGAGATAAGTCTGCGTGCCAATCTTCTGCATGCCGGTAGCTTTTTTACCATCTGGGAATTCGTAGTAAACTGCGCCATACTTACTTTCCCAATGGCCCTCATCTTCAATAACAGGAGGCTCTTCCCCAGCGACCACGATTTCTGGTGATTCGAACAATGCAGTCACCAAATATCCATCTGTATCGCCTATGAAATTGACAAATATCCATTCTGTTCCATCAACTATCAGCCTGACATCTTCAGAAAACGCATTTTTCAAAGGCGTATCCGTTTTCACAGCCAAAACAACACTGCATTTATATATTCCCGCAGTTACTTCTCCATAAAGATTTATTGGTCTGACTTTTTGTCCAATAACCTCCACAGCATCGTATTGTGATACAGAAACCCTGTCATCAGACGGAGTATACGTAGGATATCTAAACTCACCGTTTAATACAAATATGTCCGCTATGTCACTTGTTGCTGTTACCTCAGTGATCAGATTCATCTCTGCCGGCTTCTCAAGCGTAAAGGTTTCTGAAGTAAATACTGGGTCTGAATTTCCTCCGCCAAATGAAATAGCTTTTTCCCATGTTTGTCCAGCTACTTCAAGCTGAAAATCAGGGCTTAACTCGTAAGAGGATGCATATTTTTCGATTACACTTACAAATCCTTCAAAGCGCCAATTTCCAGGTGTGAATGTACCTGAAGTATAATCTTGCCAAGAGCCATCTGACTCCTCTTTATACCACGTGCCTATAAATAATAATGGGGTGCCCTCTTCAAACTCAATATAGGGTTGCTGTATTTGCGCATCAACCTTAGGAATACTCTTATAGTTACTATTTGCCTTGGCTGATTCGATCACAGTTATCTCGGAAGCAGGTTTGAATGTATACTCAGGAGATTCAAACTTAATTGAACTTACTTCGCCAGAATTCTCTTTCTTAATAGCTATTGGTGTAAACTTCTTGCCATCCACTGTAAGCTCAAAATTGGGATCCAAACAATATGTACCACTGCTAAGCGGAGCCACCTTAACTGTTACGTTATATTTATAGGATTTATCCTGGAATCTGGCACTAGTCGAAATATAATGCCAATCATCGCCGGATTTTTCGCGCCATCCATTAAACTCATATATTATGCCAGGATTATTCAGCTTAAAAGACACCTGCGTAGCAGGCGCGCCTAATACAAATATTTGGTCAGCATCACTGGCTGTATTCACACTTGTAAGTGGAGTTTTGTTACTTCCACCTTGATAGAAATATTTAAGTTCAGTAACTGCAGAAAGACTCTCATCACCAGCATTAAAATCTACAGCTTCTAATGTCACTGTAACTTCTCCGGGACTCACATTAAGATAAGCGCACTGATCAATAAGATTTACTGGAGGGGCAGCAAAATAATCACCCTGTCCATTTGTGGTTACTACATATAATACCTGTTGTCCAGGTTTTGCCACTATAGGATCCCAATATAATTTGTCACCCTCTATATACACATTCTGTAATGCAGGTAATGTTTCTTGGGTAATCACAATTTCTGGTGACCTAAAAATCGCAGACATCAAAAATCCATCAGCTAGAACGCCCGCTCGCTCATACGTCCATTCTTCCCCATCAACTATAAGCTTGACATTATTTGAAAGTGCATATTCCCTGGACATCTGGTTCTTCATATCCACAGATGCAAATACTCTGTATTTTCCTTCAGTCACCTCTCCAGAGTCATTAATATTGGTGAATTCTCCATTTTTCTCTTTTTGAATCTTATAATGCGATACTGAAACCATCTCATTATCACAATTGAATGTAACAGGTTTAAGCCCACCGTTTAATACAAATATGCCCGCAATATCACTTGTAGTTGTTACTTCAGTGATCAGCTCTCTATCCTGGTTTGTATCGCTAATATTAGAGACATCACTCTCGTTAATGTTATCAACCGCACTGGTCACAACTTCAGGCACAGCTTTAGTCAGCTCCGGCTGCTCAATTGTAGCCTCTTCACTTGGCAATTCTCCCACATTTTCTACCGGGTCAGTAATATCCCCTTCGCCTTGTTCAGTAGCGTATACAGCAACAGGCTGCAAAACAAGTGCTGCGCTCATTACAAAAGCTAGTAATCTTGCAAAGTTTTTCTTTTTCATCCTATCCCACCTTTCTCATTAATAAGAAACCTTCTCTGGTAGCTCTTTTAATTGGGGCCACCATTTAAAATTTTAAAATGAAATAAAATGAAAAAACATTAACCTTTGGTTAGTATTTTTATAAAATTTTCTATTAAATCAAAATGCATTGCCTACAGAATTTAATCTGCAAGCAATGCATTTAAATTTTTATCTACTACTTCTGTACTGTACCGGAGTCATTCCGTATTTCTTTTTAAAGAGTCTGTTGAAATGCTCTACATTTTGGTAGCCTGCTGCCTCAGCCACCTTCTCGACCTTCATGTTGCCATTTCTAAGAAGGGTGCTGGCCTTGTTGAGTCTGATTCTCTTTACATTCTCGCCAAAGGTCATACCAGATTTTTCCTTTATATACTTGGAAAGATATGGCTTTGAAAGGTAGAACTGGCTTGAAAGATCATCAAGCGTAACTGTCAGATAGTTCTCCTGTATGTAGTTTATGATGGAATTTATCCTCTCATCCTTGCTATTCTTGATATCTCTTACTTCATCCACCTGATTAACTGCGATAACAAGGGCATTTATGGAAGAGCGGATAATATCTTCGTCAATGCCTACGCCCCAATACTTCTTGCCATTGTGGGTAATTCCAACGTAGGTGCAGGCCTTTGAAGATGAGCCTCTTGAAAGAGCGTGCTCCTCGTAGGTTGAAAGCTCGTAGCTGACATTAAAGTACTGTTTGATGGCATTGCTGACAGCATCGAGACGACCATTACCATTAGCTTCGATAACATGCTCCTTGTCTGCATGGGAAATTGTTACCTCTGCAAGGATTCCGTCTATCTGCTTGAAATGGCAGGCAGTGATCTTGAATATATTGTCATTGTGAACGTATTTATCCTCAAATATCTGATAAATTCTGGCTGGTGAAAGCTCAGCATGCTCTCTGTCGGAAATATCTTTGATAGTGTAGCTGACATCTGCCTGCATTTCCTTAGGAACCATCATGCCATAGTTGTTCTTTAAGATGTAGCTTACGCCGCCCTTTCCAGACTGGCTGTTGATCCTGATAACATCGCCGTCGTACTCTCTTCCAAGATCCTTGGGATCCACAGGAAGGTAAGGAACTGACCAGATGCCTCTGTCTTTTTTCTGCTCATGCCAGGTAAAGCCCTTGGAGATGGCATCCTGATGGGATCCGGAAAAAGCAGTAAACACAAGCTGTCCAGCATAGGGCTGTCTCTCGTAGATATGCATTCTTGTAAGTCTCTCGTAGGTTTCGCCAACTTCCATAATGTGGCTAAAATCAAGTCCAGGGTCAATACCATGAGAGAACATGTTGATTGCAAGAGTCACAATGTCCACATTGCCAGTTCTCTCGCCGTTTCCAAATAATGTACCCTCGATTCTGTCTGCACCAGCAAGGCATCCAAGCTCAGCGTCGCTGACGCCTGTGCCTCTGTCATTATGTGGATGAAGTGAAAGAACTACCGCATCCCTATACTTGAGATTCTTGCTGATATATTCGACCTGAGTTGCGAACACATGTGGCATTGCTATCTCTACTGTTGTAGGGATGTTTATGACTACCTTGTTCTTCTTGGTTGGCTTCCAAACGTCAAGGACGGCATTGCAGACTTCCACCGCGTAGTCCACTTCTGTTCCAGGGAAACTTTCCGGTGAGTATTCAAAAGAGAAATTGCCAGTAGTCTCTTTTGCCAGCTTATCAAGAAGTTTTGCGCCATCAATGGCTATCTGCTTGACTTCTTCCTTGCTCTTTTTGAAAACCTGCTCGCGCTGGGCTACAGAAGTTGAATTGTAAAGATGGATTATGGCTCTAGGAGCGCCTTTTACGGCTTCGAAAGTTCTTTTTATAATGTGCTCTCTTGCCTGGGTGAGAACCTGAACTGTCACATCGTCAGGAATCATATTCTTCTCAATAAGAGTCCTTGCAAACTCGAACTCTGTCTCAGAAGCTGCAGGGAACCCGATCTCAATCTCCTTAAAGCCAAGGTTTACCAGCATTGTAAAGAACTCTAGCTTCTCATCGAGGCTCATGGGCTCAATAAGGGCCTGATTGCCATCGCGAAGGTCAACACTGCACCAGATTGGTGGGTGGTCGATGTAGTCTTTCCTGACCCAGTCGTAGCTTGCCTTAGGTGGCATGAAATATTGACGCTGATACTTCTCGAAATTCTTCATAATGCTGCTCCCCTTTTCTTATGAGTCTATTCCTGACCCTTTTGTCACTATAATAATTTGTAATCCTGATGCTTATATTCTTCTGGCTTCAACTTGATGTTTTTTAACATTACAATATTAATATCGGTCAGTTTACTTGATAATATTTACCCCTATATTGAAAATTTCTGACGGATTTTTTGATTATTATTATGTTACCATAAATTTCTACAATTACATCATGGTGAAATTAATTAGTTTTCTTGATGTTTTTTATGATAAAAGTAAGAATATGAAAAGAGCGCCCTGAAGGCGCCCTTACTGCGATGCGGCTGCCATCAGTCGCACTGATATCCCTTGTTGACAAGGATGTTCTCAACTGCATTCACATCCTCTGTATGCATGACCATAATTGGGTTTCCAGTCTCTCTGTTAAAAGAAAGATAGGTGTAATCCACATTTATATGGCTATCCTTGAGGGTCTTTAAAATGTTATCCAAAGCTCCTACCTCATCCTTACACTCAACTGCAAGAACATTAGAAGTCTTGCACATGTAGCCCGCTCCCTGAAGAACCTCAATACACTTATCAGAGTCAGAAACTACCATTCTGATAATTCCGTATTCTGCTGAATCATTGGTAACTGAACCCAGGATATTTATCTCGTTCTCTCTTAAAAGCCCAGTAATATTCTGAAGGCATCCTTTCTTATTCTCTGCGTAAATTGAAACCTGCTTAAGCATCTCTTTCTTTTCCTCCAAACTCTTGTAAATGCAATAGCGCTATATCAAAATCTATACCGCTGAACATCATCTTATTATTGGTAATGTACTGTGACCTAGCCCTTTGACATTGCTCAGTGGCATTGTTCTATGATATCGCTCAGTGGCATTGCCCTATGACTTCACACTGTGATATTCTCCTTGCGTTTATGTGCTATCACTTAAAAGCGTTAAAGTACACTACTTTGACTACTATACCACAAGACCACTAAATAATTCAAGGAAATATGAGTGTTTTTATTATTTTAGGTTTCCTTAACTCCATCCGCAATAATAGCCTCAAATTTAGCAAGAATAAAGAATTAAGATGAATAGCTCTTGCTTTATAATGTTTGTAGTCCTTATAAACTTAATCTTGTGGACCTAGACAATATACTCAGCAGAAGGAGATTTCTTTTACATGATACAAAAAAACATAAACCCCATCACCAGGCTTGATTACCCGGATCCAGATATCATCCGCGTTGGCGACACCTATTACATGGTCAGCACCACAATGTACTTTATGCCGGGGTGCGAGATACTTCGCTCTTATGATCTTGTTCACTGGGAGCACGCTACTTTTGTCTACGACAGGCTTGATAGCACACCTGCCCAGCGCCTTGAGGGAAAAGATAACATTTACGGCCAGGGAATGTGGGCAGCCTCTCTGCGATATCATGAGGGGATATTCTATATCTGCTTTGTAGCCAACGACACCCACAAGACCTATATTTATCAGTCAAAAGATATAAATGGCCCTTGGGAGAAATACACTCTTGAGGGCTTTTATCACGACAATTCTATTTTGTTTGATGATGATGGAAGGGTGTTTATTGTCTCCGGAAATAAGGAGATTCATATAAAAGAGCTAAAGCTTGTTTCCAAGGATTTAAGCGGAATTACGAATAACGCTACTTCAAATATACCAACAGTTCTTACCGATAAAATTGATGGCGGTCTTGATATGACTATTGTACAAGACTCAAATGATGTATACCTTGGCTATGAAGGCGCTCACTTCTATAAAATAAACGGCAAGTACTATCTCTTTTTCATTCATATGCCTAAGTCAACGGGCAAGCGTACAGAGGCTGTGTTCGTAGCAGACAAGCCAGAAGGGCCCTACGTTGGCAGGGATGTTATGGATGATGACAGGGGATACAGAGGAAGCGGCGTAGCTCAAGGCGGAATTGTAGAGACTCCAAGCGGCAAGTGGTATAGCATTCTTTTTCAGGATAGCGGCGCCGTTGGAAGAATCCCTGTTCTGATGCCTGTAACCTGGGGTAAGGATGGCTTCCCTGTATTTGGCGATAAGGGCAAGATTCCTGAGGAATTTGAGATTGAAGATTTGCGTCCGGGGTATGAGTATACTCCTCTTGTCGGAAGTGATGATTTTAAAGATGAACTTCACGAAGATAATAGAGATTCAATTGTTAATGCTCCAGCTGATGATTCAAAAATGGCCGGAAGCTTTGGTTTTAAGCCCTGCTGGCAGTTTAATCACGAGCCTGATATGTCCCTTATAAAAAGAGATTTAGAAATGGGCACTGTAACCATTACTACAGACAAACTCTGCACAAACCTGGTTCAAGCCAAGAACACTCTCACCCAGAGAACTCTTTTTCCTGGTTGCTCATGCAGTGTAAAGTTAGATGGAAGTTTATTAAGAGATGGTGACTACGCAGGACTCTGCATCCTGGAAAGCAACTATGGGCTTGTTGGAATTACCCGCAAAGAAGGAGATTTTTTCCTTGTCATGGGCAAACGTGAGATAACCACAGGGGGCTTCTGGGGCGAAAGGCACGACGATGAGCCTTTTGAAGAGGTAGAGCGGATCAAGCTGAATTCTCCTGTTGTAACGCTGTCTGCATCTATATGCTATGACAAGGGTGCTGTCCTCGCTAAAGCTAAAGAAAAAGAAAGCAGCGAATATGCCATCCCCCAGAGCACAAGTATAGCAAAAGCAAATTTTGGCAAGCTTGCGCCCCTTCCAGAAGAAGACGACACAGCAGTATTCTACTATAACGAAGAGCAAATTGGCGAAGCTTTCAAGCTCAAATTCATGCTTGATCACTTCACCGGTGCCCGCTTCGGCCTTTTTGTATACAGCACCATGGAGGCCGGCGGCGGCGCCACTTTTTCAAATTTTGTGTATATTACAAAGAAATAATGTAAGTGACATAACAAAGACTTGTTTTATTTATATTTTGGGGCCTCTGTCATGCATAACAAGATATTTCTATGATTCTGCATCATTTCGCTGCCTTCTTGTCATGCATGGCAAGCTAAAATTCAAATCTTGCATCACTTGACGGGCCTGCTGTCATGCATGGCAAGCTAAAATTCAAATCTTGCATCACTTGACGGGCCTGCTGTCATGCACAACAAGTTTTTTTCTAGTTTCTGCATCACGGCACTGGCCTCTTGTCATGCATAACAAGCAAAAATTCAAATCTTGCATCACTTGACGGGCCTGCTATCATGCACAACAAGTTTTTTTCTACTTTCTGCATCACGGCACTGGCCTCTTGTCATGCATAACAAGCTAAAATTCAAATCTTGCATCACTTGACGGGCCTGCTATCATGCATAACAAGTTTTTTCTACTTTCTGCATCACTCCATGATTCTGCTAACTCCATCATCTGTATAGAGCTCATAGCCACTAGGATCAGCTTCATAGCAAATATAAGAAAGTCCAGCCGCAGCTGCATCGACACCGGTAGTTCTCTTGGAAGGCTTGGAAAGCGGCAACACGTGGCCCTTTCTCACAAATACAAGAACTTCTGAAAGGCCAGCCTTTACGTAGTGATCGCCAGCCTGCAGAATCTCTTCATCATAGTCGTCATAGGCTCTGAATCTGATCATCTTCATGTCTTCAGGAAGGTAGACATATCTTCCTGTGGCATTCTGCTTGTAGACAGGTGCCAGCATCAGGCTCTCACCCAGAAGAAGCTGGTCTTCGACTTCAAGGCTTCTAGCATCATCATATTCAAAGCTAAGTGGCTTGAACAGCATTTCATCATCGCGCACAGCCTTCATAAATTCAGAATACAGATATGGCAAAAGAGAGTAGCGAAGCTCAATAATTCTTCTAAATGAGTCAGTTTTCTCAAATCTATAAACTTCCTGCCTTCTGGTGCCCATAGCTGAGTGGTTTCTAAAAAGTGGCGTAAATATACCAAAGGCAGTCCATCTAAGAAGCAAATCTTCTGTAGTATCAGCGCCAAAGCCGCCAATGTCCGCACCGCTATACAAGAATCCGCACATATTAAGGGCTGGCATCTGCTGAATATTTAAAAGAAGATGTGACCACCAGGACATGTTATCTCCGCACCAAACGCCGCCATATCTGTGCATTCCAATAAAGGATGATCTTGAGAACATCAGAACACGCTTGTCAGGACATAGCCTCTCAAAGGCTTCACCTGCTGCCCTTGTCATGTTGTAGCCATATAGGTTGTGGACCTTGTCATGCCTTATCTTCTGTCCCATATAGTTGTGGTAAAAGCGCTTATAATCTTCGCTGTTATTGCTAATAGAACCCACAAGTCCCTTGAAATCAAAGAATGAATTGATATCAAGATTCTTGCCCTTGTAATTATCTATCTGATCAAATACTTCCTGCAAATGATCCTCAGTATAGAAAATAGCTGGTTCATTCATATCATTCCAGAAGCCATCAATTCCCTGATCCAACAAGAATTTATACTTGTTTCCAAACCACTCTCTCGCCTTTTCATCAAGAAAGTCAGGAAAATGCACCTTGCCTGGCCATACAGCAGCTACCAGGTTTTCGCCATTCTCTTTTTTGCAGAAATAATCTCCAGAAAGCCCCTCTTCGTATACATCATAGCCATCTTCAATCTTGACGCCGGCATCAATGATTGGTACAAGATGAATTCCCCTATTCTTCATCTCCTGAACAAACTCAGGGAAATCAGGAATAGACTTATCGTCAACAGTAAAATCCTTGTATCTCTCCATGTAATCGATATCAAGATAGATCATATCAAGTGGAATACCGGCTTCATCGTACTTGTCAGCAACCTCTCTGATTTCATCAGCGCTCATGTAGCTCCATCTGCACTGTCCAAAGCCAAAGGCCCACCTAGGCGGAACATAGCTTTTTCCTATGATCTTCCTAAACTGCCTTACTATCTCTTTTAAGCTATCACCCTCCACAAAATACAGGTCAGTGTCAAAGTCGTCAAAAGAAATCACAAGTTCAGACGACCTTGTGTAGCCCATATCAAAAGTGACTCTCTCAGGAGTATCCACATATATTCCAAATCTCCTGTCATCTCCGTCAACTATAAAGAAATTCTGAGACGCATAAAGAGACCTCTTATCCTCAGTGTGTACTGGATCATCCGCATTATTGCTGATGTAGATCCATCCTCTTTTATTCATACCTCTTGTGGTCTCGCCAAGCCCCCAGATTCTGTCACCTTCAGACATCTTTAGGAAAAGAGATTTCTTTTCCTCATCAGTTGTAAAAAAAGGAATGTTCCCTTCTGTAATTTCTATCTCTGTCACTACTGATTCAGTTGGAATTGGATTTCCTATCCTATACTTTCTTATCATATCCATTACCCCTTATCGAATTGTCAACACTATCCTCATTTTATAGCAATTTTCTTTGCAAAAGATCAAGTGCATTTATATCATATGGTAATCCATCTATCCTATAGACGTCTAGTAATACCAACAAGCTAATAAATCAAGTTTTATCATTACATGTCCGTAGTCATGTAATACCAGTAGGTCAATATATCAGGATATTAGTATTACAAGTTTAATAAAAGTTTCCCAATCTGCCGGACTATAGATTTCCGGCAGAAGGGTTAGCTTCCTTTCTTGGGCGACCACGTGGCCGCTTGGGTTTTATTTCAACTTGATCCTTTGGCTTCGGCTTTCGCCCGCGTTTCTTAGGCTCAGGCTTTGGAGCCGGCTTTGAAAGCCCAAGAGCTTCGAGCTCTTCCATTGCGGTTTGTATTGTGTGCACCCAAAACCCGTCAGCGGATGATGGCTCTGCAGGTGCATCCGCCCTACGCCATGCTGATGAAAGATCATCCATGAGTTCACCATAGGACATCTGTTTCAGAAGTCCAGCATTTTCGGCTTTGCGGA
>NZ_FMVS01000032.1 GCF_900102515.1 Butyrivibrio sp. INlla14 | reverse complement strand
AATATGCTGTCAATCAGCTTGTCAAAGTGCAGTTTGCTGATAAATTCCTTTATTAGGAGAAGACCAGCATCGGAGGATAAATCGCCTCCATCAAAATTTAATTTAAAACGCTTATTGCTTTCTAAGGTTGTGTAATCTAAACTATACATATGAAGCCTCTTTTTTGTTATGGTTTTGGATTCGACACCTAAAATTGTAACAGAATTGGGGCTTTATTAATACCCTTAGGTTTCACTTATTGGGTGAAAGCAATATGCAGTTTAAATGCAGTAACTATGCGGCTTTGTAATTAAGCCGTGAATAATTCAGGTTTAGTAATTTGATTTGCTACAAAAGTGAAAACTTCAGGGCAATACGTTTTTAAATCTTGTGGGTATGTAAGATACAATCTATAAGCTTCAGCAAAACCTTCTGTGGCATCATACATATTATTGGCTGCTGGTATATCAAAGCGTGCCATTACAGAAGCATATTTAGAATACAAAGATTTCCATTTTGATGATGCACTAATTGTACAATTACCTTTGTAGTAACCAGTAATATACTCTGCTATGAAATCTAAAGCATGACCACATTCATGCAAATAAGTGTCTACGTTAGCATTATTACTTATGTATATTTCAACAGGAGCATTTACACTTTGAATCTTTTTTGATGAAGGATTGAAAATAACGGATGCTCCATATGTTTTACCATTTATCGCGCCTCCGTTAGTATTAAATCTTGGAGCGGATGAGGTAACATATATTTTTACTCCTTCTTGTATGAATAAGTCCCATATTTCTATTGGCGTAATACTAAATACCTGTGGATATATTGCACTTCTGATATTGTCATAATTGGGGACTGTGTTATCAAAACAAAATGGAATAAATTCATCATACGATGCATATGCTTTCAGATTATTTGTATATACAGTTGAGAATATGAGTACAACAGACAAAATCGATATAATGAGTAGCTTAAATTTTTTCATAGTATACCTTTCTAGAAAAAATGAAGATTTAGTATCTCCAATAATTATTCTATAACAATTATCCAGTTGATATCATATCCAATAAAATCTTAGCCCTTTCTTCAAGCTCCAACTTTTTTCCATCTTAATCTATTTCTCCTCTATCAGGCAAAGCATGAACAAATACTAAAGCAGCAATGAAGCTGGCTATAATACCAAAAAACAAGGCCGTGACCACCGCTAGCCTACCTATTCTTACTTCGTCTGCGCTGTAACCTTTAAATGAAACAATCATGTATGCTCTGTTAGATATGGCCCATGCGGCATATAAACGTATTAGTATTCCCATAAGAATTATAAATATATAAAGAAGAATATCCCATGTTCCTGCTTGATTATTTGTATACATATTTGCCCTCCTACAATTCTTTTAAATATGTCACTTGAATATATTAGAGATTTCTTGTAAATCTGCATTTTGGATAATTTGAACAGCCATAAAAACTTTTCCCTTGGTATTTACCTCGTTGAGCGGTTCGAAGTACTAAGCTCCCTCCGCAGCGAGGACATATTAAGCTATTATTTCCCATTTTGATGTTTTGAATATGAGCAGCCTTCACATAATCATTGGCGTTAGTTAATGGCAATAATCTACTGCAAATATAATTTACCTGAGCATCATCATATACATCCGGAAACTGATTCCAGATATTCTTTATCACTATTCTTAAATCACTCGTGTTACAAACAAAAATGCCTGGAGAAGATATCGAGATATCTTTTAATTCCGAATCATCCCCAAAGACAATTATTGAAAAGGCATAAAACTGGCCAATGTAATTACTAAGTGCCTTTATATGAGACTGATTCTGTTTTACAGGATTATAGAAATGGTATTTTTCAACTTTTCTGCCTCCAAACCACGTTCTGGCTCCTAATAGGGTGCTGGTCCAGTTTTTGGCTCTTTCGTTTCCAAATATGTATCCTGAGTAATTTTTGCTTTCTATAATAAACAGACCTTTTTTAGTAACGTACACAAGGTCTATTTCTGAAGTGGACCCATCGTATCTAGGTACATATAGATTTCTAAGACACGTTCCACTATATCCGAAGAAATCTATCATTCCCAACTTATTGGCGATTTTTCTTTCTCCGGACTTACCTCTTAAACCAATAAAGAAATTATCAAACAAGCCCATTATCTATTCCTTTTCGGCTGCAAAAAATGCCATAACTTATGAAAACATCCGTCCGTAGTTAGTTGTTATTATACTGAAGCTGTTCAGCTGCCCATCTAGCACTTTCCGCTTCTTCTTTTGCACTCTCTGCGGCCTCTCGTGCACTGATAATCTCCGACTCTAAAGAAGAAATATTTGAAGCCAAAGAATCATAACTGTACTTATCACAAATACTAGTCTTAATCTCTTCAACATCGGATTCAATCGATGACACACTATCATTTATGTCATTTATGCCACTACCTATATTTGAAATCGCTGAAATAACATCCGTGTTATTAAGTCTCTCACAAAGCTGATCTACTTGGTCATTGACCGAAAAAGAAAACCTACCTAGTTCACTAATAAACGATTGTTTTAAATCCTCAAGTTGCTTACCAAACTGATCTGAGTATAATACTTTCTCAATTCTATCAAGCTTATCGTTTTGACCATCCAATGCATTTATTACATCTATAATCAGATTTTTTTCGCTTTTATTTGCCAATACATCCCTTCGCTTATCTATTGTTTCCTTTACTTCTTGTATTCTCTTTTCATATTCAAGCTTAAGAGCAGAAATTTCTGCATTATTATTGGCAATTAGTATATCTTTTTCCTGCAGAAATGCCTTTTTATTTTCCTCAGCGCTCTCTTTCGCATCAAACTTTATCTTTGTAATCTTCTTTCTCATATGAGAGATAATAATTATAAGAGTAATGATCACCACTACTAGAAAAGCGGCAATTATACCAGTGATTTGTGTTACGGTTAATTCTTTTATGATTCCCATGTATTTCTCCAGATTGTTTCACTCATACCTTTAGGATATAACCATCTTTAGCATGATGATTCTTGTATCATCCGGACAGGATTCTTGAATTATCCGGACACGTAATCTTTTATTATCCGGACAAGCATTCTTGAAACATGCGGACAACCGTTCCTGAATCATCCGGACAAATGACATCTCACATTGATCTTCTTAGAATGTAATTAATTACATTCTAAGGAGGGTATGAAATGAGGTGTCTTGATACTATGAAAGTTACTGAAATCCTTCGCCTGAGGGAAATGGATCTCAATCTACGAGATATAGCATCAGCTGTAGATTGCTCCAAAACTACCGTTGGCGAAATTCTTAACAGATGCAAGGACTGTGGACTAACCTATGAAGAAGCAACAAAGCTTTCTCCTGAGCGGATCAATGAGCTGATATATCCAGACTCCTTTGGCCGTAAGCAATCCAAGGATGAACCAGACTGGGAAGCTATATACAAGCGACTTATGTCCAGCAGAAGAATCAACCTTTATTACATCTGGGAGCAGGAATACCGCAAAGATAATCCTGATGGCTACAGCTACAGTTACTTCTGTGCCAAGTTCAATACATGGAAAGAAGATACCGGTAAAGAAGTGGTACTGCCTCAGGAGCGCGAACCTGGCAAGGAACTGTTTGTCGACTGGATTGGTGATACTCTTCCATGCATTGTTGACTATGAGACCGGTGTGATTCATGATGCTCATTTCTTCGTAGCTACGCTTGGAGACAGTTCATATCCTTTTGTTGAAGCATTTCCTAATGAAACACAGATCAACTGGAATCAGGCTCATATAGATGCTCTTGAGTGGTATGGAGGGCTTCCCAAGATACTTGTGCCCGACAACTGCAAAACAGCGGTTGTACATACCAACCTCTACAATCCGGAGCTCAACCATGCTTACAGAGACCTTGCCCGTCATTATCAGGTTGCTATCATCCCAGCAAGAGTCAAAAAGCCAAGAGACAAACCTACAGTTGAATCAGGCGTAGGCTGGCTTGAAACATGGCTCCTTGAATGGCTTAAGGATAAAATATATCACAGCTTTGAAGCTCTGAATGCTGACATCAAAGATCGTGTGCTCGAGCTTGCTGAAAGGCCGTTTAAGCACCGCCCAGGATCAAGAAGCAGCAACTTTATTGCTCTGGATAAGCCTGCTCTGCGACCATTGCCCAAAGATCCTTTTGAGTATTATGAGACACTGCCAGTCAAGACGGTACCTAATAACTATCACGTCTACTATGACGGCTTTTATTATTCAGTGCCATATACTCTCTACAAGAACTCCGTTACCATACATGCCTATGCCAAGAAGATTGAAATCTTCAACACAATGGGCGAAAGGGTTGCGCTCCATATCAGAAAGTTCTCTGGAAGGCGTTATGCAACTGATATAAATCACATGCCAGCAAACCATCGTGCTATCAGAGAATTCAATCAGTATGATGGAACTCATTATCGCTACAGGGCATCAAGTATCGGGCAGAATGCTTATCGCTTTGTAGATACACTCCTTAAGTCTGCTGACTTTGAGGAGCAGGCATATAAATCCTGCATGGCTGTAGTAAACTTCAGCAAGCAGTACGGTAACACCAGAGTTGATAATGCCTGTAAGAAGGCACTTGATCTCAACTCTGTTACATATACAACACTCAAGAACATCCTGAAAAACAATCAGGACAAGAAGCCCGTAAACGCTGATCACTCCGATGCGGACACTCCAACTCCAAACCATGAAAATCTCCGTGTCGGAGAATGGGAATAGGAGGTGATGCATCATGAACTACCAGACAGCGGAACAGTTAACAGCAATGAAGTTAAATGCCATGAGGCTTGAGTACGCCAGGCAGGATGAACTTCCTGCTTCGCAGGCTCTTCCCTTTGATGACAGGCTGGGAATGATAGTAACAGCCCAGTTTAATGCAAGAAACAAAGCCAAGACAAACCGGCTTATACGACTTGCACATCTAAGAGAGCCAACTGCATGCCTTGAGAACCTGGATTATGAGCCTATACGAAAACTCAAAAAGGCAGACGTCGCAAGACTCTCTGACTGCCAGTGGGTCACAAGCGGTAATAACCTCATCATCACAGGAGCGACTGGTGTTGGCAAAACATATCTGCTATCAGCATTTGGCAGAGAAGCTTGCACCAGAGGGCTTACTGTAAGGTGCTACAGAGTTCCAAGGTTGCTTACAGACCTGAATATCGCCAGAGGTGATGGCTCATACAACAAGCTGATGCAGGATCTGGTAAAACCTAATCTTTTACTGCTTGATGATTTCGGTATGAAACAGTTAGACCTAGGCATGACTCAGGACTTCCTTGAAGTCATCGAGGAGAGATACCACAGACATAAGTCCGTAGCCATCTCAGCACAGTTACCTGTTAAGAATTGGGTTTCAGTTTTCAAGGATCAAACGATTGCAGATGCGGTCCTAGACCGCATAGTGCGCAATGCATATAGATTTGACCTAAAAGGTCCTTCCCGCCGCCCTACGATAGAACATATGCTGGCTGACGCCGGAGATGACAATAAGGCGGCAAGCGAGTAATATAAAAAGTAGATGTCATCTTGTCCACTTGATACAGGAATCTTGTCCGGATGTTAGTAGAAACCTTGTCCGGATAATAGCGGAACTAACGTCCGAGTATTACAAGATGCTTGTACCAAATAGACAAGAATCATCATTAGCATTCGCATCCTTAGCACTTGTTAGAGTCTCTTTTTCATGGACCTTTTAACCAACTGAGTTTATAAAATCATTCACATAATTACATACATTAATTTTACATATTCCGTATAACAAGGGTGTAAAGTCAGGATGAAAAATATATTAAATTTACGAATAAAAACAGCCACTTCCCACAGCTTTTTCATCTGCGAAAAGTGACTGCCCACAAATCCCATATTTATGCCCTTTTTCTATTCGTAATATCAGTAGGAGCCGCATGCCCAAGCCGTTTTGCCAGTAATACTTAATCAAAAACACTTATAATTTGCTGGCAAACTCCCCGTTCATGCTTATGATTTCTACCAATGGAACAACCTTTTTGGATGCTGTTTCTATAATCCGGCATTTTTCTTTATGCTTTTCTTTAGCTCATTAGCACCATCATCTGGCAGGAATATATATCCCTCATTCTCATAGAATTGCTGAACCGTCTGGTACTCGTCGCTACTTTGTGAGTATTTTTTCCCATCATTATCGTACACATTAAGAGTCTGTACATATTGAGTGTCTTTATCTACATAGAAATATACCAGCTGACATCCTCTGCCATTCTTGGAATATGGGAGTGTTACGCGATACTCATATTCTCCATCACAACCCAAATCCACATACTCTGTTTCGATACCTTCTTTGTTACAGATAAAGTCCCTCTCACCTGTTTTTTTCTCAAAAAGAGCTTCTATATCTGAAATGGAATATTCTTTTCCTGTTTCAAAATTCTTGTTAAAGGTAAGTCTTTCATCTGATATGGCAGCTGAGAAAACTGCTCTAGTATCGCCTTCTGCAAATCCTTCAAAGAGACTAAGGGTCTCTTTATCAATAAAGTATTTTCTCTGGTCAGAGCTTAAATCTAAATATTTCTCTTTATCTGGATAATTATAGAAATCCTCACCAAGTTTATCTAAAGCATCGCAATCATACTCATTTATATCATTGAAGTCCTTCCCGGTAGTGTCTTTATAGTAGCGGGCAATGGCTGATACATAATTTACTAAGAATTTACTGCTATTTGGATTCATATACCATTTAATATAATTTTCAATTGTTTCTGGCCTGTTTAGAACACGTAACTTTTTATTTTCGTCAAATTCGCTATTTCCAAGGTATTCTTCTATATCGGTTACTGTAATATCCTCATCAGGATGATCGAATTTATAAGCTAAGAGATAAGTATGTAATTCAATTTCTCGTACATGGGTCTTATCCAAATAGAATTGCTCAATCTCGTCCATTGCAAAGGCTTTATTTTGACAGTAATACAAGTACGCCATACGATTTTCTTTTGACTCTTTCCTGTCTTGATAACATCTAAAACAAAATACACCGCCAGCGATTATGATACTTACAATAAATAAAAAGACTATTACTTTTGCAACCTTCATAGCAACTTTCTCGGGAAAAAGCTTATCGATAAGGTCCACATATTCTTTTTCATCGTTATTTTTGCTCATATAAATTTTCTCCATTATACGTTTTATTCAAAAAAAATCAGCCATCATATTCTATGATGGCTGGTGATTATTAGTAAGATAAAAATGAGCCCGCAACAGACCCCAGGACCATAGCCAGTATCAGCAAAAGAGCTATGGATGCAATGATCTTACTGTATTTCTTTAAATGCATTTATATCACTTCCTTTAACTTGTATATGTGTCGTAGATTTCAACATGATCGTAGATGCATCTCCAGGAACTCCAGGCATCTGCTGTAACACAGATATAATGAGATCCATCGTTTGAAATCTGGTAACTTGCGCCGCAACAACCTGATTGTACTACAAAACCTGTCTTGGCGCCAACAACTTCTCCATGAGTATCCTTATCTTCAATACGTCTGATAAACCAGTTTGAAATTGTTATACCCTCTGGATGCTGTTCTGTAGCGGAAGTTGTATAGGTTCTTGCCTGTAATACATCGTGGCATAAAGCGTTCTCTTCTGCCGCCTTTAAGATCATGGCCATATCAACCAAAGTACAGTAATGATCCTCATCATAGATACCAATGCAATTAGTAAAATGAGCTGTGCCAGAAAGGCCAAGTTCTGATAATTTATCATTCATCATGTCTACAAAGGCTTCCTGAGAACCTGCCACATACTCAGCAAGGCACATTGCTGCATCACCACCACTTGGAAGGATTGTGCCATAGAGAAGATCTCTTACTGTAACGACTTCCCCAACCTGAAAGCCTACAGCACTACAATCTTTGCTATATACAAAATCTCCTATTGCCTGAGTCATTACAAAAGTATCATCAAGATCTGTTATATGCTCGCAGGCAACTAAAAGAGTAAGAATCTTTGTCATAGAAGCTGGATTAATCCTGACGTTTCCATCCTTGGAGGCAACGGCAGTTCCATTATCAAGATTAACTAATAAGGCATAAGTACTTAGAACATTCTCACTGCTTATATAAGAGGTGTTTTCTGATAGCTCGACATTGTAGCCTTCAAAAAACGAAGAAGCATCCTCTGATCTTGCCATAAAAGGATTCTCTTCCTCTATTTCTACATCCTGCACAACTGTATCTACAATCTCAGATTCTGCAGTATCTGAAGCCTCTACAGATGCTATTTCAGCAGCTTCTACTACGCTGCTATTCTTTGTTTTATGGTGAATTATGGCTGAAGAAATAAGCACTATTCCTAATACCACTGAGGATAAAAGAAGTGCCATTCGCCTTATGATTTCTTTTTTTCTTTTCTCTTTATATTCAGAAATAGACAGCCTACTACCGTCTCTTTTTCTATAATTAACTTTATTTCCCAAAACAAAAAACCACCCAACAAAAAATGAAGTACTTTAAAATTGTAACATTTATGTAAAAGATTCATCAACCTATAATATGGACAAATTTGGAATCAAAATTTGTGCACACTGATAATTTAAGTGATGTTAAAACACTAAATACTGTGGTTATGGTTCTCTTGTGTGATATACTTAAATCTATGAAAAACAATAATGGAAACGAAGAAAAATATTATACAGAGCAAGATAAGATAAATATCTTAAGGATGCGTGATGTTCTTGATACACTTCCCAAATTCTGCAGGCAGTTCTTTAGGGGAATTGAGCCTACAACATCAGCTAGGACAAGGCTTGGATACGCCTATGATCTGAGAACTTTTTTTGAGTATCTTCATACCCAAAATCCTGCCCTTTCCAAAACTGATATTAAGGAATTTGAGATAGGACTTCTTGACCAGATACAGCGTGAAGATATTGAGGAATATCTTGAATACCTCTCTCTTTATGAGAAGGAGGATAAAGAGATCACTAACGCTGAGCAGGGCAAAAAGAGAAAAATGTCAGCGCTACGATCCATGTACAACTATTTCTATAAAGCAGAGCTTATTCAAAAGAATACACCAGAGCTTGTGAACATGCCAAAACTTCATGAGCATGAGATAATTCGCCTTGAGCCCAATGAAGTTGCTACCCTCCTTGATCAGGTTGAAGCTGGGGAAAAGCTTACAAAAGCTCAATTGCGGTACCATAATAAGACAAAGCTAAGGGATGTAGCTTTATTGACACTTCTACTTGGTACTGGAATCCGAGTTTCTGAATGTGTAGGAATTGATCTTGATGATATTGATTTTGATACTAACGGCCTTAGGATTCATAGAAAAGGTGGATACAATACTATAGTGTATTTTCCTGATGAAGTTCGTACAGCACTCATAGACTACATTGAACAGAGAAAGGCTGTAATACCAGAAGAAGGCAGCGAAAATGCACTATTTCTTTCTCTTCAGAATAAGAGAATTTCAGTTCGAGCCGTAGAAAAACTTGTAAAAAAATACGCTCAGAATGTCACTACTCTAAAAAAGATAACGCCACATAAGCTCAGAAGTACCTTTGGTACAAATCTATATCAGGAATCTGGCGATATATATCTTGTTGCAGATGTCCTTGGGCACAAAGATGTTAATACTACCCGTAAGCACTATGCAGCCCAGGATGATGCAAACAGACGAAAAGCTGCAAGAATGGTACACTTACGTGAGGATAATTAAAAACAAAAAAATCTTGAGTAAATATACGGTTTACTCAAGATTTCTTTTTTTACACTGCTTTATATGTTTTCTTAAATAGATTCTTCTCAACTATAAACATGTCGTGAAGGTCATCCTGACTGACGCATAGATAGTCACCCTTTTGTCCTACCATGTATCTGTCCAGATCCCAATATGAGAAAAGTTTGGTGGTCTTGGTCAGTTTCTTGGCATAAATCCTGATATCATTGGTAGATTCACAGCTCTTGGCTATAGGGAGAAGTGATATGGATTTGCCTGTATCTGCGTTCTTGATTACAGGACTATAGTCGATATTAAGCTTAAACTTCTTCCTTGATTTCTTAAAGCTATTATTGAATTTCTCAAGGGAAATAGCCTTAACATTGCCTGTCATATCTATGATAAGGATAGTATTATCCTTGATCTCGACATTATTATCTCCATCAAGAGTTCTGATGATTGCCATATTTCCTGCAGGAATACTATCAGATGCTTCTACGTAACCAAGTGTGATTGATGATCTCTCATACTTGCTCATATGAGACACATCGAGAGTTGCGTTGCTAGCGTAGATAATCTCAGCATTTTCAAAATAGTCAGCCATTCTCTCTCTTATTATATTTGATATAGAGTGCTTAGCTGAATCATCATCAATTTCGATATAATCTGGATATTGCTTGATAATAAGTTCGTTCTTAAGAATTCCTCCAGCTTTTTCAGTATGTCCGCCTCCGGATCCTATCTTCTGAGCAAGGAAAGTTGCAAGTTCATCAGCCTTTGTTTCGCTGGAACAGCTTCTTATTGAAAACTTAACACCAAAAGACAAAATACTATAAACAAGGCATACATCTATATTATCTACAGCAACAATGAAATCTCCAATTAGCCCTAAAATATTAGGATCGCAAGGATCTGAGCGCAAAATAGCATATCTGTTTTCGGCATGGTATTCAAGGCCAAGCATTGCAACTCCGGCTATCTTCGCTTCTCTTAAAGTGAGGTTCATGTTCTTTAATTTCTGAATGAGGTTCTTGTCATAGTCAAGAGATTCAACCATATCTCTATCAAGAGGGTGTGACATCTCGGAAAATGCATTGGTATCAGAATATAGACCATAATAAAGAGCTGTTGCAATATTCTTGTCGACAATGTCTTCGTCATTTTCAATCTTAAGCAGATTCCATATTACTGAGCAACAGCTTCCAAGGTTACTCCTCACTTCGTTGAGCTTGGGAAGGTTGACGTAGACCTGGTGATGGTCGATTATGGCGACCTCTTTGGCAGGGAATTTTCTTACATTACCCTCTCCGTATTGGCAATCAGTTAATAGGAGTAAATCTGGCTTATTCTTCAGGGTTGCCACAAATTCGATAGGAATCTTAAGCTCTTTGATAAGATAAACAAGATTACTCTTACTGATCTTAAAATTACCAGAATAGATAAATCGAACCTTCTTATTATGTGCCAGAAAATATCTGTATAACACATATCCTGAACAGATAGCATCTGCATCAGGATTATCGTGGCACTGGATAACTATTGACTTGAAGTTTAGTAATGCTGAAAGCTTCATAAAAAAAGTCTCCTTAACCATATCATTATATATCAGGAAGGAGACTTTTATAAACAGAAAATATAATAATTTGAAATATTTTAGTAACTAAATCTGGGAAAGTATGGGCATTGAAGCAGACAAATTGCTGAAAAAATATTCATTCCTTATTTATATTCAGTTTCATAGTAGGGCAAAATAATACATTCTCCTGCTTTTACAACTGAATCTGTAGAGAGTTTGTTTATACTACAGATTTCTCCTACATAAGAGCCCAAATCCTCATAATGATCAGGATTGAAATGCTCTGAAGCTATACTCCATAAAGAATCTCCGGCATGAATAGTCACAGCTGTATAATATTTGAATTCTGGGGCGTAATCATCTGACTGCGCATCTGTAGAAATTGAATTATTTAAAAATATTACAGAGAATAAAATGATTGCTACTAATAGTAAAAGCATTATGATCTGCTTCCTAAAAATGCGCTGTCTGCGTATCTTATTGGCTCTAATTCGAACTTCGCTCTTACTAAAATATCTGGGATCATTGTAAAGACTTGCTGCTGCATACATTGCACTACTCATCTCATCACCTCTCTGATAAAAAACGAACATTTGTTGCGAACGGTTGTTCTGATATAATAATATAAAACAAACACTTGTTTGTCAACAAAAATCGAACATATTTTCCGAACAAATATTTGCTTTTTGTTGATGCGAATGTTATACTAATTAAGAGATGTCGTGAGTTTCAACCGATTTAATAAATTTTTAGGAGGGTGCCAATGGAGAAAGGTAATATTTCTAAGAAACAACAGGAGATTCTTGATTATATCAAGGAACAGACTCTGCAGAGAGGATTCCCTCCAGCTGTAAGAGATATATGTAAGGCTGTTAATCTTAAGTCTACATCTTCTGTGCATTCTCATCTTGAGACCCTTGAGAAGAATGGATATATCAGACGAGATCCTACTAAGCCCCGCGCTATTGAGATATGTGATGATGGCTTTAATATGGTCAGATCTGAAATTGTTAGTATTCCCGTTATTGGGCAGGTAGCAGCTGGACAGCCTATTCTTGCTGAGGAGAATATTGATTCATATATTCCTATTCCGGCAAGCATGTGTCCTAAGGGAGCCAATGCTTTCATCCTTAAGGTCAAGGGTGAATCAATGATCAATGCTGGAATTTTTGATGGAGACCAGATTTTTGTTGAGCAGTGTAATACTGCCAAGAATGGTGAACAGGTCGTAGCTCTTATTGACGATTCCGCTACTGTTAAGACATTTTACAAAGAAAAGGGACATATCAGACTTCAACCTGAAAATGACACTATGGATCCCATTATAGTAGATGATTGTCAGATTCTTGGTAAGGTGTTTGGTGTGATGAGATTTTATTGATTCTTGTAGGATTTTGTTTAGGTGTCCGTTTGGAAATGTGCAGTTCTCGGACGAGGATTATGATTTTCAAGATGAAAAAATGAAGGGAGCTCGACTGCTACGAACAACGCTGAGAGGAGAGCTCTCTTCATTTATGAATCTTAGAAAATCACACCGTAGACGAAAACAAGCATTTCCGAGTGGACACCTTGGTTTTGATAGTCTATTCCTGAAATATATTTATTTATCTAAATCTTCCTTGTCGATGACTTTTCCATCTCTCCAGATTCTCTCAAGATCGTAGAATAATCTGTTCTCATTGTCAAAAACGTGAACAATAATATCGCCAAAATCAAGTAAGATCCAATTTCCAGATTCATAACCTTCAACATTTTTGGTCATGTGTCCGGCTCTTCCAAGTACTTCTTGAACGTTGTCGGCCATAGCCTGAACCTGATTTATATTAGTACCACCAGCAATTATGAAGTAGTCTGCAAGAGTTGAAATCTCGCTAATATCAAGAACTTTAACATCTTCTCCCTTTCTATCTTCAAGGGCGTCTACAGCCATGCTGGCCATTTTCTTTGAAACACTTAAATCTGCCATTAAATACCTCGCTTTAAAACTATCTTATTTGTAGTACTTTTTGTAATACTGATACGCATTATTTGTAGCTTCATCTACTTCCTTGCCTATTGTATCCAAATAGATCACAGAATCATGAAGTATATGAGAAAGACATCTGTCTATATCTGTAAATGCCTCTTTTCTGATAATATCCATCCCCTCTAGAGGCTTTCTATTGGGTTCTATAAAATCAGCGATGTAAACAATTTTCTCCAAAAGAGACATATCTTCTCTTCCAGTTGTATGCCATCTTATTGCATTCAGTATTTCTGTATCATATACGTCATATTTAGTTCTTGCAAGATACATTCCAACCTTGGCATGCAAAAGAGAATGATTTCTTTTCTCTACATCTGATATTTCAATGTTGTTCTTTTCGCATATTTTTATCTGTTCGTCATGACTCATGCATTTTGCACAGTCATGAAGCATACCAGCTATAAGAGCT
Organism: Butyrivibrio sp. INlla14; assembly: GCF_900102515.1. Classification (GTDB taxonomy): domain Bacteria; phylum Bacillota; class Clostridia; order Lachnospirales; family Lachnospiraceae; genus Butyrivibrio. The sequence goes on along the minus strand of NZ_FMVS01000032.1, from coordinate 28,629 downwards.
TTCTCAGCATCAGCCCCATGGGCAAAAGCCAAAGCCGCTGCGGTATAAGCTACTCCAAGGGTATGATCAAATCTATCTGGCTTAAGAGTTTCCTGTAACTCTTTTCTTAATTTCTGTGAAATCTCAAGTGTTCTCATTTATATAACCCCTTTATACATATGTATTCAATGCATTTATCAGGTAGCATGTATCTTACAGATTTTCCACTCTTTATACGTTCTCTGATATCCGTAGCGGAAATATCAATACGATTAAAGGTCAAAAGTCTGATGTCTGCATTATATAAATCTTTAAGCTCACTTCTCTTTTTATCAAGGGCAGCTGTGTCATCCTCACGTCTGGTGGCTGCAAGGATAATACATGAGCCAAGTAGCTCTGGTGCCTTGTACCAGCTGTCAATACCAAGTACAGAATCAGCGCCAAGAATAAGATAAAGCTCATCTCCGGGATACATGTTTTTTAAGTCATTAATTGTATCTACGGTGTAGGAGCCGCCTTCTTTATCAATTTCAAGTCTGGAGCATGTAAAATAAGGGTTATCTTCTATGGCCATCTTGACCATTTGATAACGCTCTTCTGTTCCAGATACCTCTTTTCTGTTAGGCATATGAGCCAGATAATTGGGAATATAGATAACTCTGTCAAGCCCAAACTGTTCTCTGGCAGCTTCGCCTAATAGCAAATGCGCATTGTGAATAGGGTCAAATGTTCCTCCAAGTATACCAATCTTTCTGCATTCCATAGCCAGGCCTCCTTTTGGTATAAATAGGTGACAGTTTCATTTAAGCCTTCTTGCTAGCCTTAGGTAAAATAATCTTAGGATCATCCTTGAAAGGCTTGTAAAGCACAAATCTTCTACCAATAACCTGAACAAGTTCTGATCTTGTACGCTCAGATACTGTTCTGGCTACCTCATTGACATCCTCTAAGCAGTTCTTTAAAACTGTTATCTTAACAAGCTCATGAGTGTTAAAGGTTTCTGTTATAGCCTCTGTAACTTCTGGGCTTACACTTGATTTACCAATCTGAAAAACTGGCTCAAGATCAGATGCAAGGCTCTTTAAATATGCTCTTTGTTTACTAGTTAATGTCATTCTTCTTCATCCTCTTCAAAATCTCCAGGTGCTGTATCAGCATTTCTGTAATACTCAAAGCTAAAGCCGTACATGCGCACGGTATCACCTTCCTGGATATGTAATTTCTCAAGTTCATCCAAAATGCCGTTGTCAGCCATGAACTTCTGGAAGAAAGCAAAGCCCTTCTCAGATTCAAGGTTTGTATAGCCCAGCATTTTCTCAATCTTAGGGCCTTCTACAACGTATTCCTTCTCTTCTGGATCATACTCTACTGTAAATGCATCATCTGCTGTTCTAGCCATTGTCTCAGGGAAGAATTCCTGATCAAATACAACAGGCTTTTCGTTTATCTCAGATAATACCTTACTAATATAGTATAACAGTTCCTGAATACCTTGACCAGTAAGTGTGGAAGTAGCAAATACCTTAACTCCAAGAGGTTCATATCTGTCACGGATTTTCTGTATGATCTCGGCCTGTTCTCCCTCAGGAAGCATATCAATCTTATTGGCTGCAATAACCTGTGGCTTTTGAGTGATATCAGCGTTGTAAGTTTTAAGCTCGTTATTGATAGCTTCTATATCTTCTATTGGATCACGGCCCTCTGTTGAAGCTGCATCTACGACGTGGATCATTACTCTTGTTCTCTCTATGTGACGCAGAAATTCATGGCCAAGGCCAAGTCCTTCAGAGGCACCTTCTATAAGACCAGGAATATCAGCAACTACAAAGCCTCTTGCATCCTTAAGATCAACAACTCCAAGCATTGGAGAAAGAGTTGTGAAATGATAATTGGCAATCTTGGGCTTAGCATTTGAAATCTTGGACAGGAAAGTGGATTTTCCAACATTTGGAAAGCCTACAAGGCCTACATCTGCAATAACCTTAAGCTCTAGTAAAACTTCAAGTTCGAGGGCAGGCTGACCAGGCTGAGCATACTTAGGAGCCTGCATTGTAGAGGTTGCGTAATGCATGTTTCCATTTCCGCCTCTGCCACCCTTTAAGATGACCATTTCTTTGTTATCACCACTCATATCGGCAATAACCTGGCCACTATTAGCTTCTTTTATTACAGTTCCCTCTGGAACCTTAATGACAAGATCCTGGCCATTTTTGCCATGGCAACGTCTCTTATTACCATCCTGACCATTCTCTGCCTTATATTTTCCACCATAATGAAAATCGGCAAGAGTGTTGATACCCTCATCGACTTTAAATATAATATCGCCGCCTTTACCGCCGTCTCCGCCGTCTGGGCCGCCGTTATTTACGAATTTTTCTCTTCTAAAGGAAATATGGCCATCGCCACCTTTCCCGCTAGATATAAATATCTTTGCTTTATCTACAAATACAGGCATATTACTCCTTTTTATATAGAAACACAAAAGTTTGAAAAAGGGCTTCAAACAAACATGTTTGAAGCCCGATTAAACAAAAATAATTACTTATTCTCTACAGGATGAACGCTAGCCTGCTTTTTATCTCTGCCCTTGCGCTCAAATCTAAGAACACCATCAACAAGTGCATATAATGTATCATCGCTACCGATGCCTACATTTACACCAGGATGAATGTGTGTTCCACGCTGTCTGTATAAAATATTACCGGCCTTTACGAATTGTCCGTCAGCTCTTTTTGCTCCAAGTCTCTTGGATTCTGAATCTCTACCGTTCTTAGTAGATCCAACACCCTTCTTATGAGCAAAAAATTGAAGGTTCATATTCATCATGACTTATTCCCTCCTAAATTTAATGTTCAAAAATTTCTTACCATACTGTCTGAATATGCTATCTACACCTAACTCAAAAGATTTAAGAAGAAGATCTGCATCATGAGAAGGATCATTCTCAAATCTAATCCTGATAAGACCCTGGTCTTCGTCCTGATCAACTATGATCTTGTCTTCTGTCAAAGAATCGATGGAATTAACAAGATTGATCGTAAGAACAGATACTGCAGCACAAACAATATCTTCGCCATACTCTGCGTAACCTGCGTGTCCATTGCATTCAATGCTCTTAAATGTATCATCAGATTTTTTTGTAATAGTTATAGTAGTCATGCTATTTAGACGTTTTCAATAATTACAGTGTGATCTTGTCAATCTTAACAAGTGTGAAAGGCTGTCTGTGACCATTCTTCTTGTGATAGCCAGTCTTTCTCTTGTACTTGTAAACAACAACCTTCTTAGCACGGCCCTGCTCAACAACTGTTGCGCTAACCTTAGCTGAGCTAACATCGCCAGCTACCTTAAGTGCCTTTCCGTCGTTTACTGCGATAACATTATCAAATGTTACCTCTTTTCCAGACTCGACATCAAGCTTCTCTACTCTGATCTCGTCGCCCTCGGAAACTTTGTACTGCTTACCACCAGTTACAATAATTGCGTACATAAGTTACCTCCTTCTTCAAAAAACTCGCTAACTTTGGCGGAATCAAAAGATTCACTTAAGCCTAGTTAAGCGGCATACCATAGTAATATAACACTGTATTTATCTATTGTCAACAGCATTTTCAACTTCTTGCAAAATTTCTTTTAATGATTTATCGTTTTTATTTCTTGTAAGCTCCATAATGCCAAGCCCCGTCACATCTACAAAGTTAGTGTGTATGGGATCTTTTCTGCATAGTTCAGTCATATGCCCTATCAAGATTTCATAATTTTTTTCATCTTTCATGTTTATGAAATCTATAAGAATCATACCTGTGAGATTACGTAGTCTTACCTGTCGCATGATCTCATCTGCAGCCTCAAGATTTACAGCCATAGATATGTCTTTTTTGCCCTTTATGGCCTTTCCGGTATTTACATCTATTGCATTAAAGCTCTCAAGCTGCTCAATTATTAGAAATGCTCCGCTTTTAAGCCAGATCTTATTTTGGCGAAGGCTGTCTATCTTAGAATTGATACCATGTATACCAGTATCTTCTATGACTTCAAAGTCAGTTATACCTCTGTTTCTAAGAAATGCCCTGGCTTTATCAAGACTTGAATTTTCAGGAGAATAAAGAAGGCTGTAGATAGTTCTTTTCCTTCCCTCTGTAAGTATTAAGCTAATGCGCTTGAGACATTCTGCAATATCTTCTGTTATGGCGGATATGTAGCTTTCCTCAGGAATATCTACAGCATTTGTTCGTACAATAAGTCCTGCGCTAAAAGATAAATTCTTTTCTTTTTGGAAACTTTTAAGCGTAGCTTCAAAAACAGGCTTGGTTATATCTATGAGGGCCTTTCTCTTAGCATCATTTAGCTTTAAAGAAGCACCTACACCGCTTCTTCCAAGGGTTATAACAGAGTATTTGCCAGATATAGAAATTGAGGTTGTGAGCTTGGACTTTTTGCTCTTAATGGCCTCAGATTCAATCTGGACTATAACTTCATCTCCGCTTTTTAAGGCGGCTTTCTCTTCAACATTTCTGTTAGTTACACAAACATTTGATATATTCTGAAGGGACAAATAGCCGATACTATCCTGGCCATATCTTATAAAAGCTGCATTCAGGTTTTTGACTATATGATCGACTTTGCCAAGATATACTTCGTGTACCTGGCTTTTTCTGTCAAAAGAAAGAAATTCCATTTTCCCATCAATAAAACCTGTTATAACAGGTGCATTATGATATTTTGATAGAATTATCTGTCCGTCAGACATTTAAATAAAACCTCTTACTAGTATCGTCAGTTATAAATGGTTCAATATAGCTCTTTTCTCCATTTTCGCATAATTTGTAGATATCAACTCTGTGAAGATCAAGAGCACTATTGTCAAGTTCAACCCTCTTTGATTTCATAAAACCACCAAATAAAAGTGCTGGCTTTAAAGTGGCAAGGCTGCTCATGCTTAGGAGCATTGTTACAGACTCATGCTCTTCATCAAAGGAATAATCAAAGATCATGGGCTTCATATCTATTTCTTTTTCACCACTTTTTGTTTTCTTAATGGCCGGAAGCTTATCTTGTGACAAATAAGCTTTAAAGTCAGCAATCCAGTCAAAATCAGGCTTTAGACTTTCTCTGAACTTAATTATATATTTGGCTGCATATGCTGCGGTCATGGCTTTTTCAGAGGAATCTGAAAGCTCCTCTACAGCAAGTATGGATATACCCTCATTCATGACAGCATTTAATCTGTTCATAATATCTTCGCAGCTAGCCATGGTATTTACGGTCATATCCATATATTCACCATCACTTGTAGCGCCAACGCTAAGAGGCTGGGCAAAAGAGATAACCTGGTGAGGACTAAAACCTTCTGAATATTTAATATCAATTTCAGCCCTTCTTATGGCCTTTTGGAAATAACGCATAACATCCAGATGGCCTATGAACTTGATTGGACCGTTTTTAGAAAATTTAAGTCTAAGTTTATGCATTATTTCTATCCTCCATACATACTCCAACCTTATAGGAGGTAGCTCCACATCCAAGGCAGCTTTGTCTACAGTTGGTAGATGGCTTGCCTTCAAGGGCGTTTTTCCACTCTCTTAAAAGAAATGTCTTCGTAACTCCGCAGTTTAAGATATCCCAAGGGAATATCTCATCCTCTGTACGCTCTCTTGTTGTATAAAAGAAAGGATCAACTCCGCATTCTTTAAAGATATCCATCCAGACATCAAACTTGAAATATTCTCCCCAGGCATCGTAAATACAGCCTCTCTGATAGGCTTTTAAAATTACCTCGTTAAGCTTTCTGTCGCCTCTGGCAAGGATACCCTCCATCATACTTGCATCTGCCTCATGCCAGTTGTACTTGATGTGCTTCTGATTAAGCTGAGACATAATGCCTTTTCTTGTCTTATTTGCTTTTTCAAGGAACTCTTCCTTGGTGTTCATTGGAGCCCACTGGAAAGGAGTGAAGGGCTTTGGAACAAAGAAAGAGGTGGAGGCAACGATGTCTATAGTTCTGCCGTTTCTCTTTTCCTTGGGAACAGTCTCAAAATATTCAACAGCAACTTTATTGGCAATATCGCCAATTCCTAGGATATCCTCGTCAGTCTCTGTAGGAAGTCCCAGCATGAAATATAGCTTAACCTTATTCCAACCGCCAAGAAATGCCTCGTGGGAGCCTCTAAGAATATCTTCCTCAGTAAGGCCCTTATTTATAACATTACGCATTCGCTGAGTTCCTGCTTCTGGAGCAAAGGTAAGGGAGCTCTTTTTGACATCCTGAACTTTGCTCATTACATCAAGCGAAAATGCATCAATTCTAAGAGAAGGTAAAGAAATATTGACTTTCTTGTCATTACATTCATCAATAAGGAAATCCAAAAGCTCAGGAAGCTTGCTGTAGTCAGAGGAACTTAAGGAGCTTAAAGATATTTCTTCATAGCCTGTGTTTTTCAGTGATTCAATTGCAAGCTTTTTGAGGTGTTCTACATCTTTTTCTCTAAGAGGCTTATAAAGCTGGCCAGCCTGGCAGAATCTGCAGCCTCTGATACATCCTCTCATAACTTCCAGCACAACTCTGTCCTGTGTGATCTTGATATAAGGCACAACAGGCTTGGTTGGATAGAACTCGTTTGAGAGATCTCTGCACATTTCTTTATAAACTGTTTTAGGAACATCTTCGTAGATTGGATCCATAGAAAGAATTGTTCCATCTTCCTTGTATTTGACATCATAAAGAGAAGGCACATACATTCCAGGAATATGAGAGACCTCTCTTAGGAATTCTTGTCTGGAATAGCCTTCTTTTTTTGCTTTTTTATAAAGCTCGAAAATCTCTCTATATCTGGTCTCGCCCTCTCCGATATAGAAAAAGTCAAAGAAATCAGTTATAGGCTCAGGGTTGTAAGTGCATGGACCGCCGCCCACAACGATTGGATCATCCCAGGTTCTATCCTTGGAAAGAAGTGGAATCTTAGACAGATCAAGCACCTGCAATATATTGGTGTAACACATCTCATACTGAATTGTGAAGCCCAGGAAATCAAAGTCTCTTACAGGGTCCTGAGATTCAAGCGCAAAAAGAGGAATGTCTTTTTCTCTGAGAAGTTTGTCCATATCGGTCCAAGGGGAATAAACCCTCTCGCACCAGACATCATCAAAAGAATTAAACATTCCATAAAGAATCTGGATTCCAAGATGAGACATTCCAATCTCATAAACATCAGGAAAACACATGGCAAATCGGATATCAACCTGGGATTTATCCTTGATAACACTGTTTACTTCATTGCCAATGTATCTTTCTGGTTTTTCGATACTAAGAAGTATCTCATCTGAAAGTGCTAAATTATAATTCATATTTTTCCCTTATCGTCTAGATAGTTCGTCTGTTACATCCTCCCAGCTGACATTTTTCTCGGCCATGAGGACCATCATATGATACAGGAAATCAGACATTTCGTAAACTATTTCGTTTGAACCCTCATTTTTAGCGGCAATGACCATCTCTGTGGCCTCTTCACCAACCTTTTTAAGAATCTTATCAAGCCCTTTATCAAAAAGATAATTGGTATAGGAGCCTTCTCTTGGATTTGCCTTTCTGTCTTTTATAACTTCAAATACACTATCAAGGACTTTCTGAGGGTTCTTTTCGCTATAATCCTTTTTAGCGATTTCGTTAAAGAAACATGAGTAGCTGCCGGTGTGGCAGGCTGCTCCAACCTGTTTTACCTTGGCAAGGATTGTATCAAGATCGCAATCAGCTGTAAGCGACATAACAAACTGATAGTGGCCACTTGTCTCACCCTTTATCCAAAGCTCATTTCTGCTGCGGCTAAAATATGTCATTTTTCCTGTACTTAGAGTTTTATTATAAGCCTCTTTGTCCATATATGCCAACATAAGGACCTGATCTGTACGATAATCCTGAACAATTACAGGTACCATCCCATCAGAATTTTTCTTAAGATTTTCCCAGGTGAATTTTGGAATAAATCTGAACATATTAAGGCCTTCTTTAAGACAGGCAGCTTTTATTCTTGAAACGTCTTTAGAACTGTCGTTTATTATATTTCCTGAAATTCCAAAGATTATATCATTTTCCTTAAAAATATCCAGAGGAGAAACTTCATGGTTATCTTTTAGAACAATTACAGGTAGATCAATCTCATCACTGATAGTTGTATCTGCCTTTCCAGGTGATATATATATAAGCTCGTTAGAAAACTCTTTTACTGTAATTTTGTTATCTATGATCTGAGCTTCATCTTTATAGCAGATAACTATTTTATCCTTGCCAAATTTTTCAGATACTTCCTTGAGAATATCTATATTTCCGGCTTTGGAAAAATTAAGACAAGCCTTTTTACATCCTGCGTAGAGGAGTTTTTTTATGTCCTCCATACGTTTTACATTTCCAGCACCAATCACTGGAACATCACTTTTTTTGCAAATTTCTTTTATGATATCAAGAGCTTTTTCATGGGCTTTGTCATCACCTGAAGGAGACTTGTCAAAAACAATTATCCCATCTACGTTGTCATTGGAATATCTAATAGCAAGTTCAATAGGAGACTCGGCAAGATATTCCGAACTTTTAAGTGTTTTTGTTGCCTTCTCGTTTTCAAGATAAATGGATGCATATATTTTCTTAAACTCTGACATTAAAGTGCTCCTTTTGTACTAAGTACATTTTCAATTCTAGGATCTATTGTAGTTGCTTCATCCAGGGCTTTGGCAAAGGCCTTAAATAAAGCTTCAATTTTGTGATGATCATTTTGCCCTGTTATGATCCGCAGGTGGAGATTCATGCCAGCGCTATAGGATATGGCGTAAAAGAATTCCCTGACCATCTGAGTGTCAAAATCTCCAACCATAGGAGAAGCAAATTCACCATTCATCACAAAATAAGGTCTTCCGGAAAGGTCTATTGCACACATTACAAGTGTTTCGTCCATTGGAAGGATCATACTTCCATATCTTTTGATGCCCTTTTTATCACCAATAGCCTTTGCAATTGCCTGACCAAGAACTATTCCTGTATCTTCTACTGTGTGATGGCAATCGACATTTAAATCACCATTGGCTTTCACTGTAAGATCAAAAAAACCATGTCTTGCAAATCCATCCAGCATATGGTCAAAGAAACCATTGCCAGTTTCAATGTTGCTGTTGCCTTTTCCATCAATATTGAGAGAAATGGAAATATCAGTCTCTTTTGTCTTTCTTGCAATTGTCGCTTCGCGGTTTTCCATAGATTGTGTCTCCTTAAATTAACCTCACAAAATATTGTTAAATTAATTTATTAAAATTAAATAACTTGCAGTTTATGCTCTCTTTAGAAAGTTAACTTGCAATATTCAGGGCTTTTTTACAGTTTTTCATTTAACTAAATTCGTATTAACCAACTCGGTCAATTAAATATTCATTGACTGGTTCGGTTAATGAATATTGCAAATCATTCAAATCTTACAGCTATAGAATTGGCGTGAGCTGTAAGCCCTTCTTCCTTGGCAAAAAGCTCAATATCCTGATGAACCTTTGAAAGAGCCTGCCTTGAATAGGAAATAATGCTGCTCTTTTTAAGGAAGTCATCTACATTAAGTGGTGAAAAGAATCTTGATGTTCTATTAGTAGGAAGAATGTGATTAGGGCCTGCATAATAGTCTCCAAGTGGCTCTGATGAATATTCTCCAAGGAAAATAGCTCCAGCATTCTTAATCTTGGTCATATCTTCATAAGGATTTCTGGTAATAATTTCAAGGTGTTCAGAAGCTACTGCATTAGCAGCGTCAATTGCATCGTCCATATTATCAGCCACAAATATATATCCATAGTTTTCAAGAGATTTTTTGATGATATCTGCTCTTGATAAAGTCTTTAAAAACTCATCTATTTCTTTTGAAACATCCTCTGCAAGCTTCATAGAAGTTGTAACAAGAATTGCACTTGCAAGTTCATCATGTTCAGCCTGTGATAAAAGATCTGCTGCTACATATCTAGCATTTGCTGTTTCATCAGCAAGTACAAGGATTTCACTTGGGCCAGCAATTGAATCAATAGAAACATGTCCAAAGCAGGCTTTCTTGGCCAGGGCAACAAAGATATTACCAGGACCTGTTATCTTATCAACCTTAGGAATACTCTCTGTTCCAAAGGCCATAGCTGCTATTGCCTGCGCTCCACCAACTTTGTAAACTTCTGTTACCCCAGCAATATCAGCAGCAACAAGGGTTCCTGGATTAACAAGTCCATCAGGCCCAGGAGGCGTACACATTACAATTCTTTCAACTCCTGCAACCTTGGCTGGAACAACATTCATTAGAACGCTTGATGGATATGCTGCTTTTCCACCTGGTACGTAGACGCCGGAAATCTCGATTGGAATAATTCTCATTCCAAGAATGCTTCCATCTTCTCTAGTTTCAATCCAGGAATTTCTCTTTTGCTTTTCGTGAAAAATTCTGATATTCTCAGCGCTTTTTTTCATTACTTCTATAAGGTCTGGATTTAGCTTTTTGTATGCGTCCTTGATTTCCTGTGCTGTTACTTTAACAGAATCCTTATCAAGCTGGCATTTATCAAATTTGGAAGTATACTCGAAAAGAGCTTTGTCACCGTTATTTCTGACATTTTCTATTATATCATTAACAATGTTCTCGTATTCCGAAAAACTGCCTGGATTTCTATTTAAAAGATTTCCGAGAAGTTCTTTTTTTGTCTCCTCTGTAAGTTTTAAAGTTCTCATGTATCTAACTTCTCCTTCATATCATTTATTAGTTTTCTGATTCTTTCTGTTTCCATCTGCATACTGACCTGATTAACAATCATTCGTGCAGATAATGGACAGATTTCCTCAAGAACTTCCAGACCATTTTCACGTAGTGTAGAGCCTGTCTCAACAATATCTACGATTACATCTGAAAGATTAACTATTGGTCCAAGTTCAACTGATCCGTTTAACTTGATTATGTCTACTGTCTGATGTTTTTTGTTAAAGAAATAATCTTTGGCAATATTAGGATATTTGCTGGCGACTCTGATCATCTCTCTATGAGTCAAAAGCTCTTTGGCTTCATGAGGACCACAGACACACATTCTGCATTTACCAAAGCCAAGATCTAAAACCTCATATACTCTTCTGTTTTCTTCCAGAATCGTATCTGCTCCAACTATTCCTATATCCGCTGCGCCGTATTCTACATAAGTTGGAACATCCGGTCCCTTTGCCAGAAAAAATTTAAGTTTTAGCTCCTCATTTGTAAAAATAAGCTTTCTGGTCTTTTTATCTAAAATTTCATCGCAGGTAATCCCGCATTTATTTAATAGCTCCATTGTGGAGTCTACTAATCTTCCCTTGCCAAGGGCAAACGTCAAATATCTCATAATCCTATGCCTCCATCATTCCATCTGCATGCTAACGTTTTGGCCGCTTTTTCTAAGTTCTATGGCTTTTTCAAGAACTTCTTTAAAATTATCAGTAGAATATTTTAAAACTTGAATATCTTCCTTGTTTTCTACTGAAATTCCCTGCCTGTAAAGAGCTGACATAAGGTCATCTATTACAATAGAAAAGCCTATAGATGGGGCATCTTTTCCATATTTGCCCAAAAGATTATCATATCTGCCACCCTTGGCTATTGCATCACCAACACCGTAAGTATAGGCAGAAAAAATAACGCCTGTATAATAGTTGAATCTTGAAAGAATGCCTAGATCGAAGGAAACATACTTTTCAACGCCATAATAGCTAAGAACTTTATAGAGCTCTTTAAGTCTTTTTACAGCTAAAATTGATCGGTCATTCGATGCTTCATTCATTGCCTTATCAAGAGCACTGTCAGAACCTATAAATTCTGAAACTTTAACAATTAGCTTTGCATATTTTTCAGGAATGTTCTTTTCCCTCATGATAGCTTCGGCAGCAAAATAGTTTTTACCAATTATCTGGGCTCTGATCTCCTCTTCTGTATCTGAGTCAATGCCAGCTTCCTCGCAGATTCCCTTGTAATAATCAGCATCTCCTATGCTAACCTGAAAATCTGAAAGGCCAGAGCATTTAAGACTCTCTATCAAAAGAGCTATGGCCTCCGCATCAGCGTAGACTGAAGAATCATTCATAAGCTCCACGCCAATATTATAGTTTTCTTTGAGTTTACCCTGAAGGTTTGAAACATTAAGGAATGAAGAACCCTGATAAACAACCTTTACAGGATTCCCATTATCAAGCAATACTTTGGAAGCACAGCGGGCAATGGAAGGAGTAAAGTCCGGCCTAAGCACAAGAGTATTACCTTCCTTGTCAAAGAACTTGTATAGTTCCTTGGTATCAGCAGCATTGATTTCTTCTGCAAAAACATCAAAAAACTCAAAGGTCGGAGTCTCTATGTCCTTGTAACCAAAGCTTTTAATCTTGTCATGTATCCTGTTGCAGATAAGCTTTCTATCGCTGCATTCCTTGCCATAGATATCTCTTACCCCATCTGGAGTATGCAAAAGAACTTTTGTCATAGACACCTCTTTCTATAAAAGAAACACTTTAATACTGTACAGTGCTAATTCATTAGCATATTATCATAGTAAAAAGTTTAACTGATGGTTAGTCCTATGTCAACAAAAAAGTATTTAGTCTCTTTCATCAAGATCTTTTTGGATAAGATCAAGGTATGGCACTAGAATTCCACTCTCTCCTGGAGATTTGATAATATATTTATCGTCGAGTTCGTCTCTTCTAAAACTTTTTCTGCCGCCGTTTTCAGCTCTTTTCCAAAATTCTAATAAGCGTCTAAAGGGTAGATAATAAAATTCATTTAGGGATGTGAAATAAATTAAGAAAAAAGCAATTCCATCCTGTTTTTCAAAGTCATCCATGAATTTGACCTGGTGAGGATGGATATTTTCAAGAGTAAAGGTTGTAGATGCACACTCTTTGGCATCGAAGCAAACAGGTATCCCCTGCACAGCTCCGATATAATCAACTGTACTTTTCTGGTCGAAGTATGCCAAAGTAATGTGACGAGTTTCTTTTTCAATATTGATAGGTGTAATAGGTGTAGGAATCTTCTGGATAAGAGCAAGAGAAAGCTCCTGATATCTCTCATTAGATCTGTTTATAAGTTCCTCTAAGGTTGACCCCCTAAGGCCTCTTGATTTCCAAGTAGGCATATTACCCCTTTTCTAGAATTCTGCCATAGATGTCTGGCAGTTCTGCAATGAATTCTCTTCCGGATAGATCAGATAATTCCTCATCCATATTTTCAGGGAATATAAGTCTGTAGCTGTGAAGAAGCTGGAATTTAAGGCCATATACGCTTTTGCCACCATATTTACGATCCCCGATTATTGGAGTATTTTGGCTCTGCAGATGTGCCCTGATCTGATGTGGTTTACCAGTTATTAGTTTGACTTCAAGATATGTCATATCCTGTTCCTTAAGATATTTCAAAGGAATATATTCAGTTTCAATATAGGAATACTTATTATCCCCTGGATCTTCTTTTTGAATGATGACTTTGTTCTGGGCTTCATCTTTATACAAGAAGCCCTTTAATTTAGAACCTTTCTGAATATGCCCAGAAACTATAGTCCTATAATACTTATCAAGAGTTCTGTCTTTTAGCATTTTATTCATGACTCTGGCGCCTTTTAATGACTTGGCGCATATCACAAGTCCACTTGTATTTCTATCTAGCCTGTTGCAGACAGAAGGTTTATAGGTTTCAAGTTCTTCTTGAGAAATCTGTCCCTTTGAGAGCATATAGCCAATGAGCCATTCATTAAGGCTTATGTCGCCAGCTTCTGCTTTTTGAGTTAATATTCCAGCAGGCTTATTTACAAATAAAACATGATCATTTTCAAAGACTACCTGAAGATTTCCTATTTTTTCATAGGCAGTTTTATATTCGTTAATAGAGACTCCTTTAGAAGGCTCTTTAGAATTTGTGACTGAGCCTCTGAATTTCTCTAAGGTCTCATCAGCAAAAAAGATTGCAATTTTATCGCCTTTTGATAGCTTTTCTTTGCCATCAGCTTTTTTGCCATTGAGAGTAATATTCTTTTTGCGAAGCATCTTGTATATAAAGCCAAAGGATGCGTTTGGAAGGTATGATTTCAAGAAGCTATCAAGTCGCTTGTCTAGCTCATTATTTCCAATTATGATTTCTTTCATGGTCTTCTACTCCATTAAAGTGATATGGATAAAAGAATGGACGCAGGCGTCTGTACAGTACCAGGTTGCCAGGAGTCCTCAATCTTCTGCATGTCAATGCCTTTTTCTTTTCTTAGCCTTTCAAGCTGGGAAAGCCTTTCACAGAACTTATCAATATTGTCAAAGATCTTTATGCTGTAGCTTGAATAACCACTTGGCGCCATCATCTTTTTGATGTGCTTTTCACAGTCTGCAATATCCATGTCTTCATCTGCTGTATAACAAATAATATTCTTATCAAGAACAGTTGAAGCATTTACGTAAAAATTCTTGTCATAGGATGTGATCACGTGGTCGTAATGAATGAGAAGCTCTCCGCAATGCTTTAGTATTTTTTTGTGGTCTTCTTCAGAACATGGCTTTGCCTTTAGGAGCATTATCATATTAACGGCGCTCCAACCAGTAGGAAGACAGCCAAGGGCTGCAATAATACTAAATACGCTTTTCTGAGAATGATAAATAATTAGACCTGCTGCAAAGATAAGTAGTGTAATCGCAAGGGAAATCGCTGTCCTGATAATAGCCTTCTTCCTGTTATATCTGATATATCCGAAATCCCCTTTATAAATCTTTTTCATAAAACAAAACCTTTCAAGTTATTTTACCCCGAGAGCAGAAAGCTCTTCATCTGTTAGTTTACGGTATTCTCCAGGAATTAAATTTTCATCAAGAACAAGTGGGCCCATGGATAGACGCTTTAGGAAAAGAACTTCATTGTCCACTGCTTCCATCATACGTTTAACCTGATGAAATCTTCCTTCATGTATGATAAGATGGACAACTGGCCTGTTTTCCTTATCCAGGCCTTTATCTATCACCTTTGCAGGAAGCGTATAGTCTATATCGCCATTATCTTTTTTATCTCCGATATCAAGCCCTTTTTGCAACTTATCAATATCTTCTTCTGATAAAGAGCTTGCAAGATGAACCTCGTAAACTTTATCCACGTGCTTTTTAGGAGAAAGAAGCCTATGAATGAGACCTCCATCATCTGTCAAAAGTAAAAGACCTTCTGTGTCAATATCAAGTCTTCCTGCAGGACTAAGGCCCTTTACATTTTCATCTGCAAGAAGGTCAAGAACAGTTGTGTTCCTGCCGTCTGTTGTCGCTGATACTACTCCCTGCGGTTTGTATAGCATAAAGTAATGGTACTTGCTATATCCGAGCTCATTTCCGTCAAAAGATATTACATCTTTATTCTCATCTACATGGATGTCAGCTTTGGAAACAACTATACCATTTACCTGGCATCTTCCGTTTTTTACATATTCTTTTATCTGCTTGCGGGTACCAACGCCCATAAGTCCTAAAAATTTATCTAGTCTCAATTGTTACCTCATTACTCTGTTTAAACAGTTCATAGCTGTTATAAGCTCTGCAAACTATATTGGATGTTTTTACAGAAGCTGGTATCTTTACATTAAAAGATTGCGTTTCTTTGGTCCTATCCCACATTTGAAGAGGTGAGAATGTTGTACCACCATCATAACTATAAGAGAAATAAATTATGGGGCTTTGCTTGTCTTTTGTTGTCATTTCTACAAGGACGTTTCTGCTTGTGCTGTCATAGGCCAGTGTCTTTATCTGGCATGTATCAGGATCTGTTGTATCATGATAAACAGTACTAGTCGGCTTTTTAACCGATTTATAAGAGAAGGTTGAATAATCAACCCCTGTTGATGATGATTTTAATTTAAAATATTTAGCTACTGCTGTAGCATCTGATACTCCCAGCTTAGTGCAGAAATCCTTTTGACTAAGGTGCTGAACATCATAAGCATGATCCAAATAGCAGTGCTCGATTATATCACAAGGGATTCCTCTCGCAACACAGTTTCTGATAATTCCGTAATAGTCTTTCCCAGAATTACCTATCTTAGTTTTTACTCCCTTCTGATACAAACCAAGGGATGCAAGTTCATTGCTTGCTATCTGGCCAAAATCATAACCTTTTTGATAATAAGATCCAAATGCAGAAGTCCATATCTCACTTCCGTAGTATAAATGCTCTGAAGAGGCATTAAAATGAATACTGAAAACAAAGTCAGCCCCTAGATTCTTGGCAATAGCAGCTCTAGTATCAAGACCTACAATAGTATCTGTTTCCCTGGTAAGGTATACAGACACATTGTCATATTTTTCCAGTTCGGCCTTCATGGCATTTGCAACCATCAAGGTTAATTCCTTCTCGGAAAAGCCGTTATACTGAGCTCCGAGATTCCTGTCGCCAACTCCGCCATGTCCAGGATCTATGACTATTACATAAGTCTTAGGAGCAGCAATGCTTGTAGTGCTATATCTAGAGAAAACAAGTATAAAAATACAAATAAAACTAAAAATAGCTGATAGTAATCTTTTCATAAATCCCCCTAAATAATTACATAACTTTATAATCTAAGAAAAGCTGCCGCCGATGGCGACAGCCTATAAGAATTAAATTAAAGAAGATCAATGTCTAAAGGTGCTGTATTAGATGAAGGGTCGCTGGCATTCTCAACTGGAGCCGCAACCTGCTCAGGTGCCTGTTTAATAACCTCTGGTGGGCGAAGGTCTGACCTGTTAGATCTTATAACCTCGCTGTACTGAGTAAGTGCAGACAAAATGCTGTCATTACTCTGGTTGATCGATTTGATCATATTTTCGCTGTTTAATTTAATATTTGCAATAATATCATCATTATTCTTGCTTGTTGCATCGATGGACTGAGAAATAATATCCTCTACACCCGCAAGAAGCTGATCAGTATACTGTACAGCCGATGCCTTCATGTCATTGGCTTCAATCATAGCTCTGTCTAGTATTTCCTTGGCCTGTGAAGCAGCCTGAGATACAACTTCATTAGCCTGAGCATAAGCCTGCTGCATGATCTCATGTTCATTGATAAGCTCATTTGTATGGGCTGTAGCCTCATCAATAAGGTTTTGAGCTTTCTGCCTTGCATCATTTAAAATGGCTTCCTTATTGCTGATTATTTTCTGATATCTTTTGATTTCTTCAGGAGTCTTGCTTCTAAGTTCTCTTAAAAGTTCGTCGATTTCTTCCTTGTTGACAATGATTTTTGTCTGTGAAAGTGGCTGAGGCTTACAGTTATCGATATAGGTTTCGATTTCATCAATCAGCTGCTCAATCCTACTTGTCATACTATTATCCCCCTAAATTAGTCTCTTAATTATCTGTCAAATCCGAATTTACTATATAGCGCATTTGCTACAAAATCCGGAACACATGGTGTTATATCCCCATTATAGCTTGCAACTTCCTTGACAACGGAGCTGCTAAGATAAGAATATTTGATGTTAGTTGTAAGGAAAACTGTGTCTACTTCACCATGAGATAACTCTCTGTTAGTCTGTGCTATCTGAAGTTCATATTCAAAATCTGTAATGGCGCGAAGGCCTCTTACAACTGTATGAATGTTCTTATCTCTGCAATAGTCAATAAGAAGACCATCAAAAGACTCAATAATGATATTATCAAGATCCTTTACAGACTCTCTTATCATTTTAACACGTTCATCAAGCGTAAACAATGGAGTTTTCGCGGAATTGCACATGACAGCCACGATAACTGTATCAAACATACGGGATGCACGTCTTATAATGTCCAAATGTCCGTAAGTAACTGGATCAAAACTACCTGGGTATAATGCAGTCTTCATTTAATCTGCCTTTCTATATATAAACACATGCTTATTTGTTTTATACTCTTTTACTCTTCTGATTTCAAAACCAAGATCATTTACGAAATCAAAGTCCATTTCAAGGGGGCTTTCCAAAATGATCATGGTATGCTCAGTAACATAATCCATAGATGAAAGCTGCATTAAAGTTCTCTCGTACAGATCTTCATGATAAGGAGGATCAATAAAAATTATGTCAGCTTCTTCTTCATGAATATTTCTAAGTCCTATAACAACGTCCTGCTTGAGAACTGTTGCATCTTCCTCAAAATGAGTGGTCTTAAGATTGGCCATTATGCATTTATAAGCGCCCTGAGCATTTTCAATAAAGTAAGCTTTTTTGGCTCCTCTTGAAAGTGCTTCTATACCGATTCCACCGCTTCCAGCAAAAAGATCAATGAAAATGGCCCCTGGAACCTGCATTTGCAGCATATTGAATAATGTTTCTTTGATTCTGTCCTGAGTTGGCCTTGTATCATTGCCCTCTGGAGTTACAAGTTTAAGTCTTCTGGCGCTACCTGCTATTACTCTCATAATCTTACCTTTGTTCCCTTTGTATCACGACTGGTTACCTTAAGATGTCCCAATTGAAGCTCTTTGTCATTGTGCTCAATCGCCCTTTCCTCCATATCATTAAGGTAAAAGACATCTCTAATATAATCATTTTTACCAAGGCGCATTCCTCTTACGCCCACAGCAGCCTTCTTCTTTTCTGGTATGCTATCTACATAGAATCTAAGGAAGAATCCCTCATTAGACCTAAGTATAACTGTCTTCTGAGCATGAAGTATCTCAACATTTACAACTTCATCGCCATCAGCAAGCTTTGTGGCAGCTACTGTTCTCTTTGAAACATCGAATTCTCCGCCATCTACAATTTTCATCATAGACATCTTGGTTGTAAAAAGAATTCTGTAAAGATTAAGGTCTGACTGACTGGCTGCAAGAATGATTGTTTCCTTGGAAGTATCAAAATTACTTACATTATCGATAGGTACTCCCTTATCCCTCATCTTGCCCTGTGGAAGATCCATTGCCTTGACTGTATGAAGATTACCGGTATTTGTAAAGAAACATACCTTTCCTGTATTTTTCATTATGAATGAGTATTTGAACTCAGCAAGGATGGTTTCTTTATTTTTTTCATAGGTAGAAGCATCAATTGTCTTGGCATAGCCGAATCTATCCATGATAAAAGCCACATCCATCTCTTCTACTGGTTTTTCTTCATAAACAGCAGTTTCTCTGTTGTCAATAACTGTTCTTCTTGCGGCCTGGAATTCTTTTTTAATCTTCTGAAGATCATTCTGGATTACCATTGACATTGACTCGTGGCTTTCAAGAATATCTTCATATCTGTAAATGTTTGCAACTGTCGCCTCATGCTCTTTAACAAGTGCCTCAAGTTCAAGACCAATCAGTTTATATAAGCGCATCTCAAGAATCGCGTCAGCCTGAGCCTCAGTAAACATGAGCTGAGCAGCCATGGCCTTGGATTCTCTTGATTTAAAGCTGATACCATCAGTGATTCCGTTTACAAGGCAATTCTTGGCCATAGCTCTATCCTTGGAACCTCTAAGGATTTCAATAACAAGATCAATTACATTGCAGGCTTTTATAAGACCTTCCTGAATTTCCTTTTTGTCCTGTTCCTTTTTTAGAAGTGTTGTGTACTTACGTGTTGCAACTTCAAACTGGAAATCAGCACAAGCCCTCATGATTTCTTTTAGGGACATAGTCTCGGGCCTGCCATTGTCGATAGCCAGCATGTTTACGCCAAAAGTATCCTCTAGCTTGGTCTTTTTGTATAAAAGATTAGTAAAGTTCTCAACGTCAGTATCCTTTTTTAGCTCAATAACAATGCGGATACCTTCCTTGGAGGACTGGTTTGAAATATCAATGATATCGTTTGTGACTTTCTTTTCAGCAAGTTCAGCTACATCTGACATGAACTTGCCAATTCCCATACCGATCATTGTATAAGGGATCTCAGTTATAACTAGATTGATATGACCATTCTTGCCCTTTTCGGTCTCTACCTTACCTCTGATCCTGATCTTACCAACACCAGTTTCATAGATTTCTAAAAGTTCATCTTTATTGATGACTATGCCGCCTGTAGGGAAATCCGGACCTTTTATGTATTTCATAAGATCCTTGGTAGTAAGAGTATCATCCTGCATAT
The DNA here is from genome assembly GCF_900102515.1 of Butyrivibrio sp. INlla14. Lineage (GTDB taxonomy): Bacteria > Bacillota > Clostridia > Lachnospirales > Lachnospiraceae > Butyrivibrio. The sequence continues at coordinate 8,595 of NZ_FMVS01000032.1, read as the reverse complement.
AGGCAATTTCAGCATCAATAACTTCTGCTAAATTGTGAGGAGGAGTGCTGGTTGCCATACCTACAGCTATACCTTCAGATCCATTTATCAGGAAATTAGGTATCTTAACTGGTAGTACAGATGGTTCTCTTTCAGTTTCATCAAAGTTTGGAACAAAATCAACAACATTCTTGTCCAGATCTTCAAGGAAATGCTCCTGGGTAATCTTGGCTAGACGAGCCTCGGTGTATCGCATGGCTGCCTGCGAGTCACCTTCTATATTGCCAAAGTTACCATGACCATCTACAAGGGGTACAGCCTTTTTAAAGTCCTGAGTCATTACTACAAGACAGTCATAAATAGAGCTATCACCATGTGGGTGGTATTTACCCATGGTATCGCCCACAATTCTGGCACTTTTTCTGTAAGGTCTGTCATATCTGATGCCCAGTTCATACATATCATAAAGAGTTCTTCTCTGAACAGGTTTGAGACCATCTCTGATATCAGGAAGCGCACGGGCAACAATAACACTCATAGCATAATCTATGAATGATTTTTGCATTATATCCGAATATTCGGTTTTGATAATTCTATCTTCCATTTTTTCTCCCGAGTAATACTATGTAAAGTCAAAATGCTTAACCTATATCATGTTAAATATCAAGTTCAGCATCTGTGGCATGCTGATGAATAAATTCTCGTCTTGGAGGTACATCAACACCCATAAGAAGCTCAGTCATCTGAGAAGCCATCTTGGCATCTTCAATCTCAACTGCCTTTAAAAGTCTCTTTTCTGGATCCAGAGTTGTCTCCCAAAGCTGTTCAGGGTCCATTTCACCAAGACCCTTATATCTCTGAAGTGTAAAGCTGCCCTTATGAGTAGCTCTATATTTTGCAAGAGCTGAGTCGTCATATAGATACTCTTCTTTACCTCTTGCAGGAATAGCCTTGTAAAGAGGTGGCATGGCAATATAAACATGCCCCTGGAATATTAGTTCAGGCATGAATCTATAAAACAAGGTAAGAAGTAGCGTTGCTATATGCTCACCATCAACGTCGGCATCCGCCATGATAATGATCTTGTCATATCGAAGTTTATTAATATCGAAATCATTGCCATAGCCTTCTGAAAAGCCACAGCCAAAAGCGTTGATCATGGTCTTGATCTCAGCATTGGCAAGAACCTTATCGATACTAGCCTTTTCAACATTTAGGATCTTACCTCTGATTGGAAGAATAGCCTGGTAATTCCTGTCTCTTGCCATCTTGGCACTGCCGCCGGCAGAATCTCCCTCTACAATAAATATCTCGCATTTAGAAGCATCCTTGCTGATGCAGTTTGCAAGCTTACCATTAGAATCAAAGGAATATTTCTGCTTGGTAAGCATGTTGGTCTTGGCTTTTTCTTCAGTTTTCCTGATTTTGGCAGCTTTTTCAGCGCAGCCAATAATGGACTTAAGGACTTCAAGATTTCTATCAAAAAATCTTGTCATCTCATCGCCAGTTATCTTTGAAACAACCTTGGCAGCGTCCTGATTGTCAAGCTTAGTCTTGGTCTGACCTTCAAATCTAGGATCAGGGTGTTTGATGGATACAACTGCAGTCATACCATTTCTAACATCAGTACCTGTAAAGTTATTGTCTTTATCCTTTAGGATATTGAGTTCTCTTGCATACTGGTTGATGATATTAGTAAACATAGTTTTAAAGCCGGTTAGATGTGTACCACCTTCGGCATTGTAGATGTTATTACAAAAGCCAAGGACTTCTTCGTGGAATTCATTGACATACTGAAAGGCAACTTCAACCTCTACACCTTCAGATTCACCGCTAAAGGAAACTACCTCATGCACAGACTCTTTTGACTTATTCATATCCTTGATAAAGCCAGTGATACCATCGGGCTCGTGGAACTCTATATATTCCTCAACGCCTGGTCTCTTATCCTGGAAAATAATGGTAAGTTCAGGATTAAGATAAGCAGTTTCATGAAGCCTTGATTTAATATCATCCTCTTTAAATCTGGTCTTTTCAAAAATAGTATCATCAGGCAGGAAATTTATGCATGTTCCTGTTTCCCTAGTTGTTCCAACTGGTGTAAGAAGCCCGTCAACAAGCTTGGTCGTAGGAATTCCTCTCTCATAGGAATCCTCATAGATAAAACCATCCTTTTTAATTCTAACGCTCATTCTCGTTGAAAGCGCGTTAACAACTGATGAACCTACACCATGAAGTCCACCACTTGTCTTATATGCATTATTATCAAATTTACCGCCGGCATGTAGCATAGTAAGAACTACACGCTCAGCAGTAATGCCTTTTGCGTGCATTCCAACAGGGATACCTCTTCCGTTATCTTCAACTGTAGCTGAACCATCAGCTTCAAGAGTAACATGGATAATTGTGCAGAATCCTGCCAGATGTTCGTCCACCGCGTTATCAACGATCTCATAAACCAGATGGTTAAGTCCACGAGTGGTAACACTTCCAATGTACATACCAGGACGCTTTCTAACTGCTTCAAGCCCCTCTAGTACTGTAATACTGGAAGCGTCATATTGTTCAAATGATGCCATGCTATAAAACCCCTTTAATAAAACTTTTTTCTAAAATAATAATTTGTAAATCAGAAATGAACCTTTTTCGTTACTGTTACTGCCAGTGCACCAGGTCCTATGTGACATGCAACAGATAATGAAAGAGGATCCATATTTATATCAAATCCCGGAAAAGCATCTTCCAGTTCCTTCTTCCAGGCATTTGCAGACTCTAAGTTTTTGGTATAGGCACAGGAAATCCAGAAGTCCTTGGCTTCCATGCCTCCAAACCTGTTCTCTATATCTGCCTTAATGGCATTTATCATGATATTCTTACCCTGAGAACTTGTTCTTGCCTTGGCAAAAGCATCAAGCTTCTCGCCCTGAATCTGAAGAACCGGTTTCAAGCGCAAAAGTGTTCCAAGTGCAGCTGCTGCAGGTGTTATCCTGCCGCCCTTTTTAAGGTAATATAGAGTATCAAGCATAATATATATGCTTGATTCAAACTTATTCTCCATAAGCTTTTCAACGATTTCTTCTGCAGAAAGCCCAGCCTCTGCCATTTCCTTGGCATCTAAGGCCGACTGTCTCTGAGTTACAGATATTCGCTGATTGTCTACAACAAATACCTTGCCTTCATATTCTTCAGATGCAATCATAAAAGCACTCTGGCATGATCCAGAAAGACCGCTACTCATTGGAATATAAATAATCTGATCATACTCTTTCAAAACCTTATCCCAAAGAGTCATAAGAGAATCTGGAGATGGCTGGCTTGTAGAAACAGTAGCATCTTCTGCTAATTTGTTATAAAACTCATCCTGAGTCAGGTTTATGTCCTCAAAATAATCTTCGTTGTTAATTGTAAATGGCATAGGAACAACAAAAATACCAAGTTCCTTACCCTGAGACTGTGTGATTCCGCTATTACTATCAGTTATAACTGCTATCTTAGACATTTTCTCCCCTGTCCCGGCTTGTGCCGATAATGCTCCTATTTTCTTATTCAACTAAAGATATCTTACTTTTATAAAGTAGCAAAGTCAATAAAATTTGCAGATTTTGTGGCTAGTGTCTCTTTAAGCACACGATATTGTGGAAGACTTAGGTCTGGATCTTCGGATAAAATTCTATCAGCGTCCATGGCAGATTCTTTTACCAGATCACTGTCATGATAGATATCCCCTACCCTGAAATTAAGGTCTCCGCTCTGTCGAACTCCAAAAAGGTCGCCAGGCCCTCGCTGTCTTAAATCTTCCTCTGCTATCTTGAATCCATCATTTGACTTATTCATGATATCGAGACGCTTTTTAGCATCTTCACCTTCTGAGGTATTTAGAAAAATGCAGTAAGACTGATGCTTACCACGTCCAACTCTTCCTCTTAGCTGATGCAGCTGAGATAAGCCGTATCTTTCAGCATTTTCAATCATCATTACAGTTGCATTAGGGACATTAATTCCAACCTCGATAACAGTGGTAGAAACAAGAACATCAATATCTTTTCTTGCAAAGGCTTCCATTATCTCGTCCTTTTCCTTTGGCTTCATTTTGCCATGGAGCATCTCAACACGAATACTGGACGGTAAGTTCTGACGCAGTATTTCAGTATAATCTGTCACATTGCATAGGCCATCAAGTTCTCCTTCTTCTATCATAGGACAAATGACATAAGCCTGCCTCCCGGCTTCTACCTGATCTTTTATGAATTTATAAGCTTTTGGCCTGTAGTCAGTTCCTACAACACAGTTTTTTATAGGGAGACGCCCGCCTGGAAGTTCATTTATTATGGATATATGAAGATCTCCATAAAGAATTATCGCAAGTGTTCTGGGAATTGGTGTGGCACTCATAGCAAGAACATGGGTGTTAAGTCCCTTACCAGCAAGAGCTTCTCTTTGTCTTACTCCAAATCTGTGCTGCTCATCGGTAACTACAAGCGCGAGATTCTTATAATCTACTTTGTCCTGTATGAGCGCATTTGTTCCGATAATACAATTTACTTCTCCAAGACTTATAAGGCGCTGGGCTTCTCTTTTATCCTTGGCAGAAAGAGCTCCTGTTAAAAGAACTGGTTTCAAGGAGCTGATACCATATTTATCGATAAGTTCTTTAAAACCTTCAAAATGCTGGGCAGCAAGGACTTCTGTCGGAGCCATGAGAGCTGCCTGGTAGCCATTTGCTGCGGCAGTTAAAAGAGCCATGAAAGCCAGGATTGTCTTGCCAGATCCCACATCACCCTGAATTAGCCTGTTCATTACAGACGGCCCTGAAATATCATGAAGAATATCCTCCCAGGCTTGCAGCTGAGCACTTGTTAATTTATATGGTAAAACTTCTAGTAAACGTCTGGTTTCTGATGTTTCGAGCATAGGAAAAGAATTAGACAATTCTTCAGAATTCTTCTTAAGGAGCCTTAGTCTTAACACAAATAGTAAAAATTCATTATATGCAAGCCTTCTTCTGGCATCTTCAAGCATTTTTTCATTTGCAGGAAAATGAATGCCTCTAACAGCCTCTGAAAGACCAATTAGCCCTAGCCTGTTCAGGATATCGCTTGGTATAAACTCTTTAGAGGCTTCAGCCCCTAGAAAGGCCTGTTCCATTGCTTTCATAACCGCATTATTGGTCAGTCCTTTTACTAGAGGGTATCTTGGAAGAAGCTTTCCAATTAGAGATGAATACTCTTCTATGCTATACATCTTGGGCTGATCCATAGTTAAAAATGAGCCCTTCTTTTGAACCATGCCCCTAAATATGTGAGTTGTTCCGCTCTTGAGAGAAGAAGCGAGATATGGAGCATTAAAATAGGTCATCTTTATTCTGCCAGTTTCATCAGCAGCTTCAAAAGCAATAATAGAGAGGTTTCTGACACGACGTTTCACTATACTGCCAATTATAGTAAGTTTAACAGCGTTAACCTGGCCTGAAATGGCATCACATGCTCTTACAGGGGCAAGAAAACCGTCATAGGCTCTTGGATAGTAGGACAAAAGATCTCCAACAGTCCTTACACCACATTTTTCAAAAAGTTTAGATATCTTCTCCCCGACTCCTTTTAAGTTTATTACTAGTTCCTGAGAATAACCACTCCCCATAATGGCACCTTCCTAAAATCAAAGATAAAACTATTATACATTGTATTGTGCATAAAGAAAAAGCCGGGCAAAAAGCCCGGCAATATTACTCTTATTATTCAGCTGAAACTATGTAGTAGTATATTGGTTGACCGCCATACTGGAGCTCTACATCACAATTAGGGAATTTCTCAGAAACTCTGCTCCTGAGAGCATCAGCGTCCTTCTCATCTACATCGCTTCCGTAATAAATGCTGATGAGCTCAAGCTCCTCAGACATCATCTTATCAAGCATGTCAAATGTAACGTCCGCAATCTCTCCACCAACTGCTAGGATTCCGGCATCACCAATACCCATGTAATCACCCTGTCTGATCTCAACATCATCAATCTTGGTATCTCTTACAGCGTAAGTAACTTCACCTGTATTTACTGTACCTAGCGACTCAGTCATTGCAGAAACTACTTCATCGACTGGAGTCTCAGGAACATAGTTAATAATAGCAGTAATTCCCTGTGGAACAGTCTTGGATGGGACAACTACAATCTTCTTTCCATCTGCATTATCTTCAGACATAATTGCAGCCTGATTTGCAGCAAGAATAATATTCTTATTGTTAGGAAGAACGATAACTGTCTTAGCATTAACCTTTTCAACTGCGTCTAAAATATCCGCAGTACTTGGGTTCATTGTCTGACCGCCTTCTATTACATAGTCAACACCAAGTCCTCTGAAGATATCAGCAAGGCCTGATCCAGCGCAAACGGTAACAAATCCAATTTCCTTAGGAGGCTCTGCAGGCGCCTTTTCCTCTTCGCTATCCATATTAACCTTGTTTCCAAGAGGAATCTCATCATCTTTGGAATATGTTGGAGTCATTTCAGCAGCGCCATTAATTTCTGTCTTGATCTCAGCCCAAGAACCATCGCTATTTTCATGGAAAAGCTTCTCTCTATGTTCCATTCTCATGTTGTCAATTTTCATGTTTGAAAGCTGACCATACATAAGAGCTCTCTGAATAGCTAGTCCAGGATCATTTGAGTGAACATGAACCTTACAGATTTCATCATCTGCAACGAGAACAATACTGTCACCGATTGATTCAAGAAATCCCTTAAAATCAATCTCCTGCTTAACATTTAAAGGCTTATTTAAAAGAACTATAAACTCTGTACAATAGCCAAACTTGATGTCTTCTTCCTTAGGCTCAGCCTTAGTTCTGGCACCAGGTGTTACCTGTTCTTCTGTTATAGAAAGATCAATCTCTTTGCCGAGGTAACCATCAAGAGCTCCCTTGAGAACCTGCATAAGACCCTGTCCGCCTGAATCAACAACGCCAGCCTGCTTTAGAACAGGAAGCATATCAGGAGTCTTGGCAAGAACCTCATCTGCATATTTAATAACTTCATTGCTGAAATATTCAATATCCTCTGTACCTTCTACAGCGAGCTCTTTAGCTTTCTCGCTAGCGCCCTTGGCTACGGTAAGGATTGTACCTTCCTTGGGCTTCATAACTGCCTTGTAGGCAGTCTCTACAGCTTTATCAAAAGCTTCTGCAAGAATCTTTACATCAATTTCATCGTGGGTCTTAACAACCTTGGTAAATCCTCTAAGAAGCTGCGAAAGAATAACACCCGAGTTACCTCTAGCCCCTCGAAGTGAGCCAGAAGAAATAGCCTTACAGATGGCTTCCATGGAAGCATTCTCTCCAAGGGAGCTTACTTCCTTGGCTGCAGACATGATCGTCATTGTCATGTTGGTACCTGTATCTCCATCAGGAACAGGGAAAACGTTAAGCTCGTTTATCCATTCCTTCTTGGCTTCAAGATTCTTGGCACCAGTCAAAAACATCTTTGACAGCATCTTAGCGTCTAAACAATTGTTACTCAAAATAAATTCCTCCTAGAACTTGCAATCGAATTAGTCAATTACACGGACGCCTTCGATATAGATATTGATCTTCTCGATTTCAAGCCCCGTAAATTCCTCTACCTTATATTTAACAGTATCTATAAGATTTTCTGATACAGCAGAAATACTAACACCATAAGCAACTATAACATGGAAGTCAAGTCTAAGTTTATCACCCTCGTCAAGAGTTACGTTGATTCCTCTTGTCATAGAGTCCAGTTTAAGAAGACTAACAAGTCCATCCTTAACATTAACATTTGCCATACCAACAATGCCAAAGCACTCCATTGCTACAGCACCTGCGTACTGGGCAATTACTTCGTTATCAATAGAAATATTTCCCATATGCGTATTCACTACAGAAGCCTTCATATATTTCCTCCTTAACGCGTTTATAGAAGATAGCCTAAAAAGCCATCTTATCGCATACATATAGTATTATAATAGCAGTTTAATAAAAAATAAACCATATTTTTTGTAAGATTTACTTGCAATTATATTTACTTTCTGCTAATATATCAATGTTGCGGACACAAACCGCAATGAAATGATTAGATTTAAACATTACATGGCTTATAAGGAGGTGTCAAAATGGCTAAATGTGATATTTGTGGCAAGGGCGTTCATTTCGGAAACAACGTAAGCCATTCTCATAGAAGATCTAATAGAGTTTGGAAGTCAAACGTTCAGCACGTTGCTTGTAAGGTTAATGGCTCTACTAAGAGAATGCACGTTTGCGCAAGCTGCCTTAGATCAAACAAAGTAGAAAGAGCTTAATTGTTTAGTTAATTAAGTATTAAAAATTACCACCTGATTATTCAGGTGGTTTTTTTATTTAATAGGAAATTGCGCCTTGATGGCGCAACCTTGAATTGAAGGCCCGGGCAAGACCGGGCCATGCAAAGCGGAGGTATGCTGATTGTTATTATCAGTCTACCTCGTCAAAGAATTCATCATCTTCGTGCATGAAGTAATCCATATCGAGAAGGTCTTCATCGTCCATCTCACGGATTTCATCCGCCGACATGCCTTCCGGCGGGCATTGCATGTATTTCTCTCTAAGCTTTGCTATTAGTGCTTTATCAACC
>NZ_FMVS01000027.1 GCF_900102515.1 Butyrivibrio sp. INlla14 | reverse complement strand
ACTCCTTCCTCCTGCAGAAGCTCGCAGGATATTAAAAAAGTTAGAGATACACTATACTCCCAAGCATGGAAGTTGGCTTGATATTGCCGAAATAGAACTCAATGTTATGACAAGGCAGTGCCTATCACGACGGATATCAAATATTGATTTGCTTATAAAAGAACTCAGCACTTGGGAAGATGAGCGTAATTCAAATAAAGCAACTGTAGATTGGCAATTCAAAACATCTGATGCAAGAATCAAACTCAAATCGCTGTACCCTGCCCTTTAAGGCAGGGAGCGACTTTGATTAATTGTCAACGTGTCAGTACACTAGATACAATGAAAGAAACATTGTTAGCTTGTGATCAACTTAAAGAAAAAAATAATTTATTATCGCAGATATTTTATAATTTACAGCTAGGTAATTATGCTATTGCAGGAATTGCCACGTCTACATTAATTGAATATGTTCTTGCAATGGATGTTGATATTAATTCAGTGAAATTGAAGCATATTATAGATGAATTCAAAAATGAAACAGAAAATATAGATATATCATATGATGGTATTCAGTTTTTATTTGGACTAGACGGTTTCTTGGAAAACTATTCTGCCAATACAAATGGTTTTGGAAAAGATAAAGAACTAGATTATCCTAATCGCCATTGGATAGCTCATGGAAGAATGCATAAAGATTTGACTAAGCCAGAGGCATATCAGCTAATTTGTGCATTATATGCAATTGTAAAGGTCATTAATACAAAGAATTTATGGGAAGCCGATAATTTTTATCCATATAGATAGCTTAAGGGACAATAATACATGTCAGAATTACTGACACAAAATATTTTTTGTGATATTATATTAGTAAGGTCAGAAAAGCTGACATAATTATTGGAGGTGTTTTATATGGTGAATATAGGTGAGAGATTAAAAGGAGCTAGGAATAAGGCAAATATGCACCAGGCGGATGCTGCCAAGGCAATGGGAATGTCTAGACCAACTCTTAGCGCTATAGAGGCTGGCAAAAGACAGGTAAAAGCAGATGAAGTGATAAAGTTTGCAGATTTATATGGTGTTGAATTTCAGGAGCTCATGATTGATCGTTCTAATGATAAATCTATTGTGGAAAGCGAAAGGGCTAATCGGTTGATGGTTTATTATACTGAATTTGTCAAGCTTTCTGATAACAATCAGCAGAAAGTAATAGACTTTATTAAAGAACTAAACAAACGAGGGGGTAAATCATGATAGGTGCTATTTTATTACTAATCGTTTTAGGTATTTACGCAGTTATTGGCTCTGTTTCCGTTGTATTTCTATATATGCCATATGTTAGCGTGCTATTTGGAACTGGAGTAGCTTATGCCTATATAGATGCCTTGAAATGGATTCCAGGGCATCCAGTGCTTAGCCTCTTGAGCATATTGCTTGTCACAGAAGGGATTACATTCTTTTTGCTGCATCGTAATTCTACCTGCAAGGCGACTGTATATCTCAGCTGCAGTGTGGTAATTCTTCTTATTACCATGATTCTATCGGATGGTCTGAATATGGATTCTTGGCAATTTGCTTTGGTATGTACTTTGATTTATGCCGCTCTGGCATTCTTTTCGATTGCCGGTCAGCTTGGTAAATACGACTATGAGCCAGACTCTGATACCAGCTGGGTTGGAGCAGTTGTCGCATCGCTGATTACCGCAGGTGGTTCATTCCTTTTATTACTGGGACCTGCTGGACTGTTTTGGGAGAGATATTTCTACCATTTAGGTATGGTCAAGGACGGTATGGGAGATAAGATCTGTCTTGCAGTTGTTATAGCGGTTTGCGTGGCAGTATTTGGAGTAGAGCTTTGGAAGATTAAGAAAGCGGATACTTTAGAAATATAATATTGATTAGAGCAGGCGTCTATCACAAGTTGGTAGGCGTCTTTTTTGCAAAAAAATAGGCCATTGCACTTGGCAACGACCTTACAAAAACCCTAAGGTTTATTTGATGTTAACTAAATTATAGACTGTTTATGCAAACGCGTCAATGAGTTTTGTTAAAAAATCCATCGTAGTTTTGACGGAAAGATTATTATTAAAGTATGAGTAGTTCTTAATCATTCTACCATGAATGAAATCTTTGAGTCTCTTGAACTGTCGATCTTTGACATTCGTAGATACATATTCCTGGTGCGCATATATCAAGCAGCAGATTTCAAATATTGGTCTACAAGAAAGCTTTCTTTGGCGTTCACGTTTTCCTATAGTAGGAACAGTTGAAAGAAACTTTGAAATCGTGGTATTAGGCTTTGTAGTACCAATTTGAGGTTTCAAATCTAAGAGTAGACAAGTATTGTGACCGCAAGCATTTCTAAGATTACGCACAGGGTTAATAATGTTGTATCTTACCTTGTTTTGCTGACCATAAAAAGAATAGTAGAAGTTATAAAAAGTTATAAAATCAGCAAAGCTTAGAAGTTCAGTCAACACCCATGCAGGACAATCGATATTAGTAACGGTTGGCTTCTTTCCTGTAGTAATTGAAAAGTATTTTTGGATCAAACCACTAGTAAATGTACTGCCAGATTTATATGCAATACCTGCCTCGATTTGAGGATATGCTGCAAGAAATTTGGATACAATATTATATCCGTCTTCGGCATTATTATCTTCAATGTCAGTCACAAGTGAGACTTTTAGGGCATGCTCGACATCTACGCACATATCAAATAATATCTCTCTTAAATGCATATCAAGGGAAGATAACTCGGCAAGGTATGCAAAATCAAGATCAATATATTTTCCAATATTATCACCGGATGTATGTTTAGAGTAATTTTTTCTATAGGCGGCTGTACGAAGGTAATTGTTAGATTCGCGAAGATATTTCTCAGCCTCTGCCTCAGAAATGTGATTGAAGGTGATTCCTTTTTCATCTCTCATCTTTTCAATAAGCTGACGAGAGCTAAGTTTTGGCTTATTTATACTGTTGCTCGTAACATTTTCCTCCTTCGTAAAGATACCTTTTTTATAATATCATTGAGCATATTGAATGAAAAGATTATTTCATAGAAAAATATAATTGTTTATACCGTGTCTATACCAGGTATCTTTTCACCCGAAATAAAGGGTGTTATTATTAAGCTAGATAAGTGGAAGAGAAGAAAAAAACTCTTTCACTTATTTTCTTTTGCAGAAGATATTGGAATGAGAATAAGCGTCAGTTCGCGAGCAGTAGCTTGAGGGGTGGCGCTTTTCTTATGCCCAAAACCAGGTGACGATCTGGGAACCTATTAACTATCGCGTATGTAAAGGAGTGTACAATTATGAATTTTGATGATTTCAAAGCAGAGATTATGGAAGGTGTCAGAGAGCATTTAGAGGAGAATGGTTACCAGGGCGTGGAGCTCAGCGAGCATAAGGTGGATAAGATGAATGATTCTTATGAAGCTATCACTGTAAAGCCAGCAGATAGCGCCATCGGTGTGAATCTCAACGTGGATGCATTCTACGCTAAGTATCAGCGAACAAACGATCTTCAGGCGGTTATTGAGGATGCCTGCAATGCTGCTGAGAGAGGTATCGAAAATTCTCCAGAGATTGACGTAGCTGCGATTACCAATTATGAGCAGATGAAGGATAAGCTCACAATGGAGGTGGTTTCTGCAGAACGTAATGCGGAGCTTTTGAAGGAGGTTCCACATGAGCAGATGGAGGATATGGCGGTTATCTACCGTATTGTCCTTGGCTCAAGTGAGGATGGCATTGGCACTGTCTTAGTGACAAATCAGCTGATGGAGAAGTATGGAATCACACATGATCAGCTTCGCCAGGATGCAATGGAGAAAGCACCTGAGATTCGTCCTTCTGAGATTAAGGGTATGTCTGAGGTTATGGAGGAGTTAGCTCCTGGTATGATGCCGGAGATTGCACCTGAGGATGAGGTAATGTTTGTAGCTTCAAATCCTGAAAAGGTTCATGGTGCCGGTGTTATTGCATATCCTAATTTCCTGGAGGATGCAGCCAAGAAGCTGGATGGAGATTTCTACATTTTACCAAGCTCAATTCACGAGATTCTCCTTGTTAGAGACAATGGAGAGATGGATTCTAAGCAGCTTGGAGCTATGGTTCGTGAGGTTAATGCCACCCAGGTAGAGCCTCAGGATCAGCTTACTGACAATGTCTATCACTATGATAGCAAGAATCATGTGTTTGAGCTGGCGGAGAAATTTGAACAACGCCAGTTAGAACAGGAGTTGGACAAGGATGCCCAGGATTTAGAGCAGCCACACAAGGATTCTGTATTGGAAAAGATGAAGGAGAAAAAGGAGGAAATCGCCAAACAGGATTCTGTGAAAGAGGTAGCCAAGCACATCCCTAGTAAGGGTAAGGAGGTGTCTCTTTAATGGCTGGAAAAGTGAATCCGCAGGCTCAGCGCAGCTTTGAAAAAAGCGGCATGGATTCAACTCCTAAGGATAGAGCTCCCGTTTTAGGGGGCTCTACTCCTTATAACTGCAAGAATCCCTGTCCGTATGGGCATGGTAGGACATTTTGCTGGCCTTGCTACAAGAAAATAGTGGAGAAGTCTCGGATGAAAAGAGGGGCTTACTCCATGTAAACGTGAGGTGTCACTATGTATTTCGACTATATCTATGGTGAGCAGTCGGAACAGTACAACTTCATGAAAATTCCTATGATTCTTATAAAGGATGAGCGTTTCAATACGATCTCATCGGATGCCAAGATTCTATATGCCTTGTTGCTTGATAGGGTATCTTTGTCTGTCAGAAACCAGTGGGTGGATGACAAGGGCAGAACCTACATCTATTACACCTTGGAGCACATTCAGGACACCATTCATTGTGCTGATAAAAAGGCTACTAGGCTCATGAATGAGCTGGAGAACTGTGGACTGATTGAGCGTGTAAAACAGGGACAGGGCAAACCGGCGAGAATCTATGTGAAGAACTTTATACCATCGTCAAAAGGACGAGCCTTGAATCGTCAAGACAACGATTCTAGAGTCGTCGGGAATACGATTTTAGACTCGTCCCAACAACGATGTAATCAGACAGATATAAACCATACTGATTTTATTCAGACGGAGTCGATTCCTTCTATTCCATCGAATGGAAGTGACGAGAGAACTGATTACCAGGCTTATTTCCAAAAGACTCTGCAGGTTGATTATCTAAAGATGAACCATCCTCATGACGCAGATATCATTGATGAAATGGTTGAGCTTTTGATTGATGCAGTGATGACAAAGGCACCAACGATGCTTATTGCAGGGGATAGACGGTCAACTAATGTGGTGAAATCACGGTTTATGAAGCTTGATTATGAGCACATAGAATTCGTCCTTAGGGGATTAAAGGAAAATACCACCAAGGTGGTGAACATGAAGCAGTACTTACTGGCATCGCTGTATAATGCGCCGCTTACCATCAGCAGTTATTATCAGTCGTTGGTCAATCACGATATGGCGACTGGACAAATCTAAGGAGGTACGAGATGTGGTAAATGAGGAAACTTCAAAGGAATCTATTCGCTTTGTTGTTGATAAAGCAGTAAAGCCAACGGTTCATATGTTGATAGGCATCTTGCGAGCCTTTGCCAGACATCTACATGATGAAAAGTATTTTGGCAAGGGCACCATGGGCGAGGGCAAACAATCCGTGAAGGATTTGATTAAGCAAGGGCAAGGTGTTCAGGCTATCGAGCTTGAGGATGAAGGAATCAAAGGATTCAATCGCCTTGCTAAAAAATATGGCGTTGATTATGCCGTGGTAAAGGAAAAGGAGACTGGTCATTACAAAATCTTTTTCAAGGCGCGAGACATTGATGCAATAGACAGTGTCGTCGCTGCTTACACTGCCAGGCAACTCAAAAAAGAAAAAAGTGAAAAAGTGAGTGTATTAGACAAGCTCCAGAAGTTCAAGAATCTTGTCAAAAAAACTCCAGTCCTGGATCCAGAGAAGAACAAGGAGAAGGTGCTATGAATAAGAAAATGAAAAAGCAGCTTATTCTCAACGCTCCTTATGTAGTGGTTGGATTGATTGCTACAAATCTTGGAGAAGCCTGGAGATTGGCAGAGGGCATGAATGTCTCAGAGAAATTGCAGAGTTTGGTCTTAAATGGTGGCCTTGGAGCAGCTTTTTCTAATCCACTTCCTAGCCTGTGGCCTACGGACTTTCTTGTAGGTGCAGCTATTGGTGGAGCACTAAAGCTTGCAGTCTATCTGAAAGGCAAGAATGCCAAGAAGTTTCGGCATAATGTGGAGTATGGCTCTGCCAGATGGGGCAATGCCTCGGATATAGAGCCATTCATTGATCCGGATTTTGAGAACAATGTGATTCTCTCCCAGACAGAGCGTATCACTATGGAATCAAGACCTGCTGATCCCAAATATGCCAGGAACAAGAATGTGTTAATTGTAGGTGGTTCCGGTTCTGGTAAAACGAGGTTTTTTATAAAACCCAACTTGCTTCAGTGCCACAGCTCCTATGTAGTGACTGATCCGAAGGGGCAGTTAATCTACGAGACAGCCAAGGCCATGGACAAGAAAGGCTATGTAATCAAGGTCTTCAACACCATCAATTTTGCCAAGAGCATGCATTACAATCCTTTTGTCTATATTCATTCAGACAAGGATATCCTGAAGCTTGTAACTACTCTGATGGCAAACACTCAGGGCGATGGCAAGGGCAATGACCCATTCTGGGAAAAAGCTGAAAGGCTATTGTATTGCGCCTTAATTGGCTATATCCATTATGAGGCACCGGAGGATGAGCAGAATTTCAATACCTTACTGGAAATGCTCAATGCAATGGAAATTCGTGAGGATGAGGAATCTTTCAAGAATGCAGTTGATCTTCTGTTTGATGAACTGGAAGCTTTGTCACCAAATCATTTTGCAGTACGCCAATATAAGAAGTACAAATTGGCTGCCGGCAAAACAGCAAAATCAATCTTGGTTTGCTGTGGAGCAAGGCTTTCTCCATTTGATTTAGGAGAGTTGAGAGAACTGACCAGTTACGATGATTTGCAGCTGGATAAAGTGGGAGACAGAAAGACTGTGCTGTATCTAATCATGTCAGATACAGACCCTACATTTAACTTTCTGATTTCCATGATTTACACTCAGCTATTTAATCTGCTCTGTGAAAAGGCAGATGATGAGTACAATGGTAGACTTCCGGTACATGTCAGGTGTCTTATTGATGAATGTGCCAATATTGGCCAGATACCTAATCTGGAAAAGCTGGTGGCAACAATCAGATCCCGTGAGATGTCTGCTTGCCTGGTATTGCAGGCCAAGAGCCAGTTGAAGGCAATCTACAAGGACAATGCAGAAACAATCATTGGAAACATGGATTCTCAGATTTTCCTGGGTGGTTCAGAAAAGACTACCCTAAAGGATTTGGCTGAGGTTCTTGGTAAAGAAACCATTGATATGTATAACACCGGTAATACCAAAGGCTCCCAAGAATCATTCAACATGAATTACCAAAAGCTTGGTAAAGAGCTTATGACCATGGATGAGCTGGCGGTTATGGATGGCAGCAAGTGTATCGTTCAGGTGAGAGGTGTTAGGCCATTTATATCTGATAAGTACGATATCACTCAGCATCCAAATTATAGGATGACTTCTGATTATTCGGAGAGGAATCGTTTTGATCTTGAAAGATATCTCAGTTGCGATTTGATTCTGCATCCGAATGAGGAGTATATGATTTTTGAATGTTAGGAGGGTCGCGATGATAAAAGCGAGATCGCCCACTTAGGGCATATTTTTGAAAACTGAATATGGTGTGTAAAAGAGTTCAAAAAAAGAGCACCCGATGCTTCAGTCGGCAAACTTCAATCATCGGATGCTGCAAACCTTACGGTTCAATAACTATCTTAGCATAGTGGAGCCGTAGTATGAACTCTTATTTTTATGAATTTCGGTAAAAATAAGGAGGAAATTATTATGGCATTTTTTAATAGCGCAGTAGGCGTATTACAGACAGTAGTTATCGCTCTTGGAGCTGGTCTTGGTATCTGGGGAGGCATCAACCTTCTTGAAGGTTATGGCAATGACAACCCTGGAGCAAAGAGCCAAGGAATGAAGCAACTTATGGCTGGCGGCGGTGTTTGCCTTATCGGTACAACACTGGTTCCTCTTCTTTCTGGATTGTTTTAATCAGGATGAGAAAAGCAATGATGAGGGGCAGCTTGGCTGTCCCTCCTATAGAAAGGAGGTAGCCCGTGGATAGTGTTTTACAACAGCTATCGGAGTGGTTCAAATCCATGCTGATCAGCGGGATTATGGACAACATGAGCTCAACCTTCAATACCCTAAACCAGAAGATGGGAGAGGTAACTACTGCTGTCGGACAGACGCCTGATCAATTCCAACCAACAGTATTCAATCTGGTGAGAAATCTTTCAGAAAATGTGGTGATGCCAATCGCAGGCATTATTCTCACATTCATCGCCTGTTACGAACTGATACAGTTGGTCATCTCTCATAACAATCTGGCAAATTTTGAATCCTGGATATTTTTCAAATGGGTATTCAAAACTTTTCTAGCCGTCACACTAATCACCAATACCTTTAATATCACAATGGCAGTATTTGATGTGGCAAGTCATGTGGTCAGTCAAAGCGGAGCCCTAATTTCAGGGTCTACAGCAATTGATTCATCCACACTTGCAACCATGCAGAGTACCCTGGAGGCAATGGAGGTGGGATCCCTATTTGGCATCCTTCTACAGACAGTCATCTTGAAGGTTTTGTTCTCAATCATGGCACTTCTCATATACGCCATTGTCTATGGACGAATGATAGAAATCTATCTCATGGTCAGCCTAGCACCGATTCCATTTGCAACCTTTGGAAACAGGGAGCAGAGTATGATCGGGCAGAACTACATCCGTTCATTGTTTGCTCTGGCATTCCAGGGATTTTTGATTATGGTATGTGTGGCAATCTACGCGGCACTGGTTCAGTCAGTTACATTTTCATCTGATGTGGTGGGCTCATTATGGAACGTTCTTGGAATCACCGTGCTCCTGGGCTTTACATTGTTCAAGACAGGAGCAATCGCAAAGAGTGTATTCCATGCTCATTAAGTAAAGGAGGATACGAAATGGCATCTTATGTTTCGGTACCTCGTGATCTGACAAAGGTAAAAGATAAAGTGGCTTTTAATCTTACCAAAAGGCAGCTGATTTGCTTTTCCATAGCAGTAGCAATGGGATTGCCAACCTTCTTTTTGGTAAAGGGATTTGCCACAGTTACGGTGGCATCTATGGTCATGATGATTGTTATGATGCCACTTTTCTTTTTTGCCATGTACGAGTCCAATGGACAAACGCTGGATGTGATTATTCAGCATTTTGTGCAGGCAACATTTATCAGACCCAAGGTACGTCCTTATAAAACGGACAATTATTACGCTGCCCTTATGAGGCAGAAGCAATTAGAAAAGGAGGTGGAGGCTCTTGTTCTGGAAAAAGAAAAATCAGGTCAAAGAGGCCATAAAAAAGGCTAAGAAGTATGATGGCATTCCACGTACTGCTCAGCAGAGCATACCACTTGAGCGAATGTTCAAGGATGGCATCTGCAGAGTAGGGCAGGATTTTTATTCCAAGACCATCTGCTTTCAAGATATCAATTATCAGTTGGCACAACAGGATGATAAGACCCAGATATTTGAGGAGTGGTGTAGCTTTTTGAATTTCTTTGATTCCTCTGTAAGTTTCCAGCTTAGCTTCATGAATATGGCTACTGACTCAGAGAAGTTTGAAAAATCCATAGCCATTAACCATATGCAGGATGGTTTTGATGAAGTAAGAGATGAATATACCGGTATGTTGAAACGTCAGATGGAAGCAGGCAATAATGGTTTGACTAAGACCAAGTACTTGACCTTTGGAATCCATGCAGATTCTGTAAAGTCGGCAAAGCCAAGGCTTATTCATATTGAAATGGATCTGCTTAATAACTTCCGTAGGCTGGGAGTGCTGGCAGAGACATTGAACGGCAAGGAACGTCTGGAGGTGATGCATCAGCTCTTCCATATAGGAGATGAGGACAAGTTCTTCTTTGATTGGAATGATCTGGTTCCATCGGGGCTTTCTGTGAAGGACTATATCGCACCTAGCGGTATCAACTTCAAGACGGGCAGGGTATTTCAGATGGGCGGTATCTATGGCGCGATGAGCTTTCTTAGCATCACAGCATCGGATATCAGCGATGAGATGCTCAAAGATTTCTTGGATATGGAATCTACTCAGGTAGTGACCTTACATCTGCAGTCAGTTGATCAGAGTGCAGCAATCAAGAAGGTGAAGCATTCTATCACCGAGCTGGATAGTCGCAAGATTGATGAGCAGAAGAAGGCTTCAAAGGATGGATACGATATCGACATCATTCCATCGGATTTGCAGACTTATTCCAGTGATGCAAAAGCACTTTTGAAGGAATTGCAAAGTCAGAATGAGCGTATGTTTTTACTTACTTTCTTAATCCTGAATACAGGAAAGACAGAGAGTGAGCTGGAGACAAATGTGTTCCAGGCAAATTCTATTGCTCAGAAGCATAACTGCAATTTGGTAAGACTGGACTTTCAGCAGGAGCAGGGGCTCATGTCATCGCTGCCACTGGCACATAACGAGATTGAAATAAATCGAGGTATGACCACATCATCTACAGCAATCATGATTCCATTTACCACACAGGAACTATTCCAGTCGGAGGACGGAGCATTGTACTATGGTCTCAATGCACTTTCCAACAATCTGATTATGGTGGATAGGAAAATGTTGAAGAACCCTAATGGTCTGATACTTGGAACTCCAGGTTCCGGTAAATCCTTTGCAGCCAAAAGAGAAATCGCAAATGCGTTTTTGGTTACAGACGATGATGTAATAATCTCGGATCCAGAGGCCGAGTATAGTCCGCTGGTGGAGAAATTCGGTGGGCAGGTCATCAAGATTAGTCCTACATCTGACCAGTATATCAATCCTATGGATATCAATATGAATTACTCTGACGATGATAATCCGGTAGCACTAAAGGCTGATTTCATCTTGTCTTTGTGTGAGCTTATTGTTGGCGGTAAGGAGGGATTGAACCCAGTGGAGAAAACAGTCATAGACCGATGCATCCATCAGATTTATCAGAAGTACTTCGAGAATCCTATACCTGAGAGAATGCCACTCTTACAGGATTTGTATGATGCTCTTTGCAAGCAGGAGGAGATTGAGGCAAGGAATGTAGCCACAGCTCTTGAAATCTATGTCAGTGGTTCATTAAACGTGTTTAATCACAGAACCAATGTGGATATCAATAATCGTCTAGTTTGCTACGACATCAAAGACCTGGGCAAGCAATTGAAAAAGATTGGCATGCTGGTAGTTCAGGATCAGGTGTGGGGCAGAGTTACACAAAACCGTAGTCAGGGCAAATCCACCAGGTACTACATGGATGAGATGCACTTGCTTCTTCGCGAGGAACAGACAGCCGCATATACGGTAGAAATCTGGAAGAGATTCCGTAAGTGGGGCGGTATTCCTACTGGCATAACCCAGAACGTCAAAGACTTGCTTTCATCCAAAGAGGTGGAGAATATCTTTGAAAACTCGGATTTCATCTATATGCTAAACCAGGCTGTGGGTGATAGAGCAATCCTGGCTAAGCAGCTCAATATAAGTCCTCACCAGCTTTCCTATGTGACACATTCGGGAGCAGGTGAAGGACTTTTATTTTATGGAAATGTGATTCTGCCATTTGTGGATCGCTTCCCTAAGGACATGGAGCTCTATCGTATTATGACCACCAGACCGGAGGAGGTAGCCTATGAAATACAGTGATTATGAGGATTACAATCCAAGTAATGATGCTATGGAGTCCGCTGAGGATTTGGCAAGTCGTCGCTATGGAAGAAAAATCTCCCATAGCAAGCGGCACGCCAAGCCAAAAAAGGATAAGCATCAGGAACAGAAAGACCACATGAAAAAGGAATTTCAGAGAGCGGCCAATAAGAAAACGGAGGCGGAAGCTGCCAATACTTTTGGTTCAAAAACCAAGAAATTTGTAGATCAGGCAGAAGACCTGGTAGGACGAATTGCTGAATGGCTGAGAGAGAAGATTGCAGAAAATCCAATGATTCTTGTAATCGCTGGTGCAATACTTCTGATTATCGTGGTCATATCCAGTGTATCGTCTTCTATTGGATTATTTGCCGGTGCAACGGATGATGTGTCTGTAGCCACTACCTATACGGCAGAGGATAGTGAGATTCTAACGGTAGAACAGGATTACAAGGATAAGGAATCTAGTCTACAGAACCAGGTTAACCGAATCGAAAATGACTATCCTGGCTACGATGAATATCGCTATGACTTGGCAGAAATCAATCATAACCCATATCAGATGGCGGCACTTCTTACAGTGCTCTATGAGGATTATACCGAGTCAGAGGTCATCAACAAGCTACAGGATATCTTTAATGGGCAGTATTGCCTGACCACTACACCTATTACGGAAAAGCGTGCCAGGATGGAGGCAAGAACTGGCTACAACATCGTGACGAATCCAGATGGTAGTACCAGTACTCAGTCATATACCTATCAGGTGGAAGTGGAATATGATTACCACATTCTGCAGGTGAAGCTTACCAATGCCACGATGGATTCTGTAGTTCGCAGTATGGGACTTAGCGATGATCAGATGTCTCGCTATGAGCTTTTATTGGAGACTCAGGGCAATAAGGCATATCTATTTGGTGGAGATATCTACGCTATACCAGATCCAGGAGAATACCAGGATTATGAAATCCCACCGGAGGCACTGACGGATACCGCATTTGCGAATATGATTCGTGAGGGTGAAAAGTATCTTGGGTACCCATATGTGTGGGGCGGCTCTAGTCCATCTACAAGCTTTGACTGTTCTGGATTTGTTAGCTACGTAATCAATCATAGTGGTAACGGTTGGAATGTAGGCAGGCAAACAGCCAATGGTCTGCTTGATCATTGCACCAGAGTTTCATCGGCAGAGGCCAAGCCGGGAGATTTGATTTTCTTCCAGGGCACATATGATACAGCTGGTGCCAGTCATGTAGGCATCTATGTGGGCAATGGAATGATGCTCCATTGTGGGAATCCAATCCAGTATGCAAGCATCAATACAACGTACTGGAGGCAACATTTTTATACTTATGGAAGATTGAATTAGGAGGATTTTATATGTACGAGAAATTAGATAAGCAGAGAGCGGAGGTAGAACGCCTTCGTCTGAGAGTAGAGGAAGACAAAACCAAGCTCCGTCAGGCAGAGGGCAAATTGAAGGAAATGGAGAATGCACAGATTTTATCAGATGTCAGTGCATTCAATCTGTCACCGGAGGATTTGGGCAAGATTTTGCAGCAGTTGCAAGCTGGCCCTGTAGCTGTTCCTGGTATTAAGCCAGTGGAACCAGAGGTGGTTGATTTCGATTCAGAAAAAGAAGATGAGGAGGATTTTGACAATGAAGATGAATAAGGTACTTACGAAAGTCACTGCTTCGGCAGTGGCTATTTTTGTGGGAATTAGTCCTATGACAGTATTTGCTCACGGACAGGATCCGGAGCAGGAAGTCATTATTGATGATGGTGTTACAGATTCTTCAGAGGATGCTAGTGAGGAGACTCCTACAGAGGAGCATTATGGACCACTAACTCCAGACGGGAATATGGATATTGTGGATGATTACGGTTCTATGGAAGCTGGAGGTAAGCAGTTTATTACATTGGTTACCAAGGATGGCAATTACTTTTATCTGATCATTGACCGTGATGACCATGGCAATGAGAATGTTCATTTCCTTAATCTGGTGGATGAATCAGATTTGATGGCTCTCATGGATGATGAGGAAAAGGAAGCTTATGAAAAATCTCAGAGTGCTGTTGTTGAAGAGGCTGAGCCTGTGGAGCCTACTCAGGATTCCGACAAGGAGCCAACTGAGCCAGAACCTCAGGCTAAGAAGCCTAAGAAAAATGCGGGTGCAAGCTTTCTTACTTTTATAAGTCTTGCCATGTTAGTCATCGGTGGTGGTGCTTATGGATTCAAAAAGTATATGGAGAAGAAGGCTAAGAAACCTGAAACCAAGCAGGATCCGGATGGCGATTACGATGAAGATGAGGATGCTGATATTTTGCAGCAGGTGAAGGAATCTACCAAGGAGGAGTAGCCATGAATAAGAAAATCAAGAAATGGGATGAAGTGACTGGTGCTGTTATTGAGGAAAATGTTCCTGAGACAGTAGACCCAGTAGAGGATGCCGGTAGAGGTCCATCTATTAGCAGAAACTACATGCGTGGGATCGAGGATATGGTGGAACAGAATGATAACAACCTGGATGGGGTTATCAATAATGTGGCACCGGAATATGATCCAGGTAGTCTGGCAGACCAGGCTATGGCAGCTGAGCTTGCAGCCGAAAATCGTAAATCCGTATTAGAACGCATCAAGGAAGAGCAGGAAAAAATCGCCAGTATGGATCCTGGCAGAAAGCTATCTCCTGTAGTAAATCCTTGCCTGGAGGTGTGAGATGGAAAGAACTGTATTTTTGGGTTGCCGACTGACTCTCTCGGAAAAGGAAATCTTAGATAAGAGGATGGAAGAATGTGGCATCAGAAGTATCAGTTCTTATATGCGAAAGATGGCTTTGAATGGGTATATTGTCCGGGTTGATTTAGCGGATGTGAAGGAAGTCTTAAGGCTTCTAAAAATCAACAGTAACAACCTCAATCAATATGCCCACAAAGCCAATGCTACAGGTTCCATCTATATGCAGGATATCGAAAAGCTTAGGTCTCAGCATGAGGAGATTTTGGATGCTATGGGAGTTGTGCTGGATAAGCTAAACGGTATGAAGGTGTAGGAGGGGATGCGATGGCTGCTACAAAGTTAATATCCATGCATCAGAAGAAGGGACAGTCTATTGCAAAGTCCCTGAAGGACAGATGTGATTATGCCAAGAATAAAGAGAAAACTGAAATGGGTCAGTACATCTCATCCTACGCTTGTAATGTGAAGCTGGTGGACAAGGAGTTCGCTCAGTCCAAAGTCGAGTATTACAATCTGACAGGAAGAGAGTATAAGGGTGATATCATCGCCTGGCAGATTCGCCAATCTTTCAAACCTGGAGAAATTACTCCAGAGGAAGCTAATAAGGTTGGCTATGAAACTGCAATACGATTTACCAAAGGTAACCATGCATTCATTGTTGCCACTCATACAGATCGGGCTCATATACATAATCACATTATTTTCAATTCCACCACATTATCCTGTGATAGAAAATTCAAGGACAGTTGGTTCTGCGGATTGGCTTTGCAGAAAGTCAGCGATATTGTCTGTCTGGAGCATGGCCTATCAATCATAGAACCAAAGCTTCCTAGTGAGCGAGTCAAGCGTACTGAGTACCCAGAGCACATGTCCTATCGTGATCAAATTCGAAAAACCATCAATGAATGTTTTATGCAAAAGCCAAAAACCTATGATGAGTTTATTCGGATGATGCAGCAGGCTGGCTATGATATCAAATTCGGAAAACATCTGGCTGTGAAATCCAAGGAACAGGAGCGATATATCAGGTTCCGTTCCCTGGGAGCTGGTTATACCGAGGAAGATATCAAAAAGCATTTTGAGATTGATGAGCCTAAGAAGGAAAGAGATTTTGATCTGCTCATTGATATTCAGAAAAAGTTGCAGCAGGGTAAGGGCAAGTATTACGAACGCTGGGCTAAGGTATTTAATGTAAAGCAGGTGGCTAAGGCACTTCTGTTTTTGCAGGAACATGATGTCAGGGATTATGAGACTTTGGAAAAGATGACAAGTGATGCAGCAACTAGGTTCAATGAATTATCCAATCATATCAAGGCTGCTGAATCAAGAATGAAGGAGATTGAGACACTAAGGAATCATATCTTTAACTATTCTGATACCAGAGATATCTATGTGGCTTACTGTAAATCCGGTTATAGTCAAAGGTTCTATGAGGCGCATCGTCGAGAAATCACTCTTCACAAGGCAGCCAAGGAAGCGTTTAGCATGTTGCCAGGAAGAATACCTAAAGTGAAAGATTTGAATGAAGAGTACCAGGAGCTTTTGACAGAAAAGCGAGAAGCCTATAGCCAGTACCGTGATGCAAAGCAACACATGCAGGATTTCCAAATTGCAAAAAGGGACATCGACTTGATCCTGGGCTTGGACGAAAAGAAGATTAAAGTGAAAAAACTGGAAAAGGAATTATAAGAAGGGGGCAGTCCGTTGGAGTATAACAACTTCGGTGGGTTGCCTCTTTTTTGCGTTCTAAGACTAGTTATTATGCATAGCGCTTATAGTGCTGCAAGTCTAGCGATAGCGTAGCCAGCTGAGTCGTGAAAAGACGAAAGCTGTCAAAGGGGGATTGGGGGATTCCACCAACAAGCAGTCTTTGTTAAACAAAGACACTGCTTGCCAAGTTAGGTGCAGAGCACCTAACGAAGGGAAATGAGAGTCCCTATTTTGGGACAGGATAAGTGATAATATTTGAATTACAGAAACAAAGGAGAATGGGATTTTTATAACTTGTGCAAGTTGTGCACAAAAAGCACCAATTGAAAATGGAATATTGTGCCAAATTACAAATACTTCATTGACTTCATTCCGATAAAAGAAGATAATATAAAATGTAGTGTTATAGACCTTTTCAACACAAATGAGGTATGAAAATGGAGTATTTAACAACAGTAGAACTATCGGAAATTTGGGGGATTTCAGCTCGGCGTATAGGAGTGCTTTGCGCGGAAGGGCGCCTTGAGGGTGCAATCAAAAAAGGTAAAACCTGGTTGATTCCATCTAATGTGGAAAAGCCGGAAGATGCCAGAATTAAATCTGGAAAATATATAAAAAGTAAGGATGGAAAGAATTAATGATCACCGGAGAGTTAAAAAACAGAATTGATAAGATTTGGAATATCTTCTTTGCAGGAGGAGTCGCTGAGCCACTTACAGTTGTTGAGCAACTTTCTTATCTCATGTTCATCAGAGATCTGGATGAAACAGATAAGATTCATGCAAAAGAAAGTGAAATGCTTGGCGTTCCTTTTAATACTTTGTTTCCAGACAAAGTTGTAATAGGAGAGCAGCAGATAGATGGTAATCAGCTCAGATGGTCCGTATTTAGAGATTTCCCAGCTGACAAAATGTATAATACTGTGCTTAATTATGTATTTCCATTTATTAAGACATTGCATGATGACAAGGATAGTGCATATTCAAAATACATGGATGATGCTATTTTTATGATTCCAACCTCTCTAATGTTGACCAAGATTGTTGATGAGATGGATGAGATGTATCACGAAATGGAACTCACTCACAGCGAGGATATTCGAGGCGATGTATATGAGTATATGCTTTCCAGCCTTGCAACAAATGGTGTTGCCGGTATGTTCAGAACACCACGTCATATCATAAAGATGAT
Source organism: Butyrivibrio sp. INlla14 (assembly GCF_900102515.1). Classification (GTDB taxonomy): domain Bacteria; phylum Bacillota; class Clostridia; order Lachnospirales; family Lachnospiraceae; genus Butyrivibrio. Next base: position 40,815 of record NZ_FMVS01000027.1, on the reverse strand, counting down.
GGTTGAGTTGATGGATCCGAAAGCAGATGATGTGATTTGCGATCCTGCTTGTGGTACAGCTGGATTCCTTATCGGTGTCAGTGATTATCTTAAGAAAAATAAAAAAGAAGAGATATTCTATAGCAAGGATAAGAAAGACCATTACATGAACAATATGTTCCATGGTTTTGACATGGGAAGGACAATGCTTCGCATTGGTGCCATGAATATGATGACCCATGGTGTTGATAATCCTCATATCGAATATAGAGATAGTTTGTCAGATCAGAATCCTGATAGAGATAGATATTCTCTTATTCTTGCGAATCCACCTTTTAAGGGAAATCTTGACTCTGATATAGTTTCAGCGGACTTGTTAAAGCTTTGCAAGACAAAAAAGACAGAGCTTTTATTTGTAGCATTATTTACAAAGATGCTTCGTGTTGGTGGTAGATGTGCTTGTATTGTTCCTGATGGAGTTTTGTTTGGTTCATCAAAAGCACATAAGCAGATAAGACAGGAACTTGTTGATAATCAGAGATTGGAAGCTGTCATTTCTATGCCATCTGGAGTATTCAAACCATATGCTGGTGTGTCTACTGCGATTTTAATTTTTACAAAAACTGAGCATGGTGGAACTGATAATGTTTGGTTTTATGATATGCAGGCCGATGGTTACAGCTTGGATGACAAGCGTACTCCAGTTGATGAAAGTGATGTGCCAGATATCATTGAACGATTCAAGAATTTGGATAAGGAAGCTGATAGGAAAAGGACGGATAAATCTTTCTTTGTACCAAAGGATGAGATTGTAGAAAATGACTATGACCTTTCAATCAATAAGTACAAAGAAGTGGAGTATGTTCCAGTAGAGTATCCGTCTACTGAAGAAATAATGACTAATCTCAGAGAAATTGAAATGCAGATTGGTCATGAGATGGATGAGTTAGAAAAACTATTAAATTTATAAATTGAGATTTGTAGGGATGTTTAGATGGAAAAAGTAAGATTAGGTGATGTTGCGTCATATGTAAATGGTTATGCTTTTAAACCTGAAGATTGGTCAGATAATGGCTTGGAAATAATTAGAATACAGAATTTAACTGGCAATGCATATGAGATTAATAAATATGATGGAGAATATGATCCTAAATATGAAGTCAATACAGGAGATGTTCTAATCTCTTGGTCAGCAAGCCTTGGAGTATATGTTTGGACCAAAGAAAAAGCGGTTTTGAATCAGCACATTTTTAAAGTTGTTTTTGACAAGATGGATGTTGATAAGGATTTTTTTGTATATCAAGTGAATGGAATCTTGAATAAGGCAGAGTCAGAAACTCATGGTGCTACAATGCGTCATTTGACAAAGCCTGTGTTTGATAATCTTCCTTTTGTATTGCCTACCATTGATGAGCAAACAGTAATAGCCAATAAACTGAAAAAGATAGAAAAAATAATTGATAGTAGAAAAGAACAATTGGAACAATTGGACACCCTCATCAAAGCCCGATTTGTCGAGATGTTTGGTAATTTACAGTGTAATGACAAACACTGGAACGAAAAAACATTAGGAGATGTGTGTTGTAAAGTAATACGTTACCCTACCTTCTATGGTATGGATTATCTTGCTGAAGGCACTCGTGTTATTCGCATTGGAAACATTTTAGAAGATGGGCATATGGATTTAGACGATGCAAATTATGCTTTTGTCTATGATGGAGTAAACGAGGATTTTCCTGAAACGGTTATCGAAGAAAATGACATTATCATGGCTGTTAGAGGAGATGGGTCGGCTGCTAAACGTATAGGATTGGTGACAGAGAAAAAACTAATAGGTTCGAATATCAGTCCCAATCTCATAAGAATCAAGGTTGATGATATGTTCCTAAATCCGCTGTTCATGTTTTTTTATATGACAGGTGAAGTCGGGCAAACGCGACTTGATGCATATGTAAATAAAACAGCAAAGAAAAATATAGCAGCAAAAGATATTGTGAAAGTCATTACTCCAGTGCCCCCACTTGGATTACAAAACGAATTCGCAGAGTTTGTTGCTCAAGTCAACAAATCAAAAGTTGTAAATATAAAAGGTTATCATTACATGGAGGATGTAGCATGACCAATTTTGATTATTTAAAAGAAGAATCCAAATTTGATAGCTTCTCGGATGTAGCTATATCGGCAGAGAAGATTATTAACATTGACGTAGAGGCCAGTGTTATTAATTGTCGGCGTGCTATGGAATTTGCTATCAAGTGGATGTATTCGGTTGATAAGTCATTGGAGATGCCATATCAGGACAGTCTAATCAGTTTAATGAGCACTGAGGATTTCCATGATTTGGTTGATGATGATTTGTGGAAGAGACTTGATTTAATAAGAAAAATTGGTAATCGTGCGGCTCATAACTTTGGTAAGAAGATTACAAAGGATGAGGCTGGTCTTTGCTTGCAGAATCTATTCTACTTCTTTGACTATCTTGGTTATTGCTATGCAGATAATTATGAGCAAAGGGAGTTTGATATTTCCCTTTTAGATGAAAAACCAGTAGAGAGCACTGTAAAGCCTGCAAACGTTAGTGAAGTAGATTTAGAAAAGCTAATTGCTGAAAACAAAGCTCTTAGAGAGGAGCTAACTGCTCGAAGAGAAGAACAACAACAAACATATACTCCTAAGCCACTTGATTTATCAGAGTATAAGACAAGAAAAATATATATAGATTCAATGTTGCTTGATGCCGGATGGGTAGAGGGACAAGACTGGATAAATGAAGTGGAACTACCTGGTATGCCTAACAAATCAGAAGTAGGTTACGCGGATTATGTTCTATATGATGATACCCATAAACCTCTTGCAGTAGTAGAAGCAAAGAGAACCTGTGTTGATGTTGCAAAGGGCAGACAGCAGGCAAAGTTGTATGCAGATTTATTGGAAGAAAAGTATGGTAGAAGACCAGTAGTTTTTTTGACTAATGGATTTGATTCCAGAATAGTTGATAATCAATATCCTGAAAGAAAGGTTTCAACTATTTATTCCAAACGAGATTTGGAAAAATTATTTAATTTGCAATCCATGAGAACTAGTTTGTCTCGTGTTAATGTGGATAAAAAGATTGCGGGTAGATACTATCAGGAAGCTGCAATCAAATCTGTTTGTGAAGCTTTTGATCAAAGAAATCGTAGAAAAGCTTTACTTGTTATGGCTACAGGTTCTGGTAAGACGAGAACCATAATAGCTTTATGCAAAATCCTTCTGGATTATGGTTGGGTAAAGAATATTCTTTTCCTTGCTGATAGAAATTCGTTGGTGACACAGGCAAAGAGAAGTTTTGTAAATCTTTTGCCTACTTTGTCATGCTCAAATTTAGTTGAGGAAAAGGATAATTACACAGCTCACTGCATCTTTTCCACATATCAGACAATGATGAACTGCATTGATTCTGTAAAGGATGAAAATGGTTCAAATAAGCTCTTTACTGCTGGTCATTTTGATTTGGTAATTTGTGATGAGGCTCATAGATCTATCTATAACAAATATAGAGACATATTCAGTTATTTTGATGCACCATTAGTTGGTTTGACTGCTACTCCAAAGGATGAAATTGATAAAAATACATACAGTATTTTCGATTTGGAAAATGGTGTGCCTACATATGGTTATGAATTGGAACAGGCTGTTAAGGATGGCTTCTTAGTAGATTTTGTTCCGGTAGAGACTAAGCTTAAGTTCTTGGAAGAGGGTATTCATTATGATGACTTAAAGGAAGACGAAAAGGAAATTTATGAGAATACCTTTGAAGATGAGGATGGCAATCTGCCAGAATCATTAACCTCAGCTGCATTGAATGATTGGGTATTCAATGAGGATACTATTAAGCAGGCTCTTAGGATTCTTATGCGTGATGGCCTGAAAATAGATTTTGGTCAAAAGTTAGGCAAGACAATAATATTTGCTAAGAATCACGAGCATGCTGAGAAAATTCTTGAGATTTTCAATAAGGAATATCCTGAGCTTAGCAAAAATGCAGGTCAGCCATTTGCAAAAGTTATTGATAATTATATGACTTATGCTCAGAGTGCAATTGATGAGTTTTCTGATGAAAAGAAGATGCCACAAATAGCAATCTCAGTAGATATGCTTGATACTGGAATCGATGTGCCAGAAATCTTAAATTTGGTATTTTTCAAAAAAGTATTAAGTAAGGCAAAGTTCTGGCAGATGATTGGTCGCGGTACTAGATTATGTGAAAAGCTTGTAGATGGTAAGGACAAGGATAAATTCTACATCTTTGATTTCTGCAGTAACTTTGAATTTTTCAGAATGCATGAGGGTATGCCTGTCCCTAACACTATTGCTGTGCAGGGGGCTGTATTTGCACTTGAGTTTGAAATTGCTTATAAATTGCAGAGCCTTGAGTACCAGACAGAAAGACTAATGGCTTATAGAAATGCCCTTGTAAAAATAATGTCTGGAAAAGTTGAGGAACTAAATAGAGAAAATTTTGCTGTGCGTCAGCATCTTAGATATGTTGATCAGTATTCTACTGAGCAAAATTATGTTGCTTTGACTTTTGAAGATACTCAGCTTGTACGAGATGAGTTGGCACCTTTAATTATGCCTGATAGTGATGCTGCATCGGCAGTTCGTTTTGATGCACTTATTTATGGGTTAGAGTTAGCTAAACTAGCAGATAAATCATATGGTAGAAGAAAAAGTGATTTGATTAGAAAGGCTGAAGGCTTAGCAGAGGTAGCAACTATTCCTGAAGTAGCTGCTCAATCTGAATTAATCAACAAAATCTTGCATACGAGCTATATTGATGATGCAGGAATTGATGAATTTGAAAATATCCGTAAATCTCTTCGTGACTTAATTAAATTTATTCCAAAGTCAAAGATTATTTATGACGTAGACTTTGAAGACGAGATTTTAGATCAGCAGATTGATCAACCAGTGACACCAGGCCAACATTTAGAAAATTACAAGAAGAAGGCGGAATATTATATCAGGCAAAATCAGAACAACATTGTAATTGCCAAGCTTAAGACTAACAAGCCTCTTACTGAGACTGATGTTAAGAATCTGGAAGAGATTCTTTGGAGTGAGTTAGGAACTAAGGAAGATTATGAAGCTTCTATAGGAGATGTTCCTTTGGGAGAGTTTGTAAGAAGTATTGTTGGATTAGATCAAAATGCAGCAAAGGAAGCATTTTCAGAATTTCAGGCAGATGCTAATTTAGACAGCCGTCAGATATATTTTGTAAATCAAATAATTGAATATATCGTTCAGAATGGGATGATGAAAGATCTTTCTGTACTGCAGGAAGCACCTTTCACAAACCAAGGCAGTGTTGGAGAAGTGTTCACCGATATGACGGTCTGGATGAAAATCAGGAAGATTATTGATCAGATAAATGCAAATGCAAATATTGCGTAGTTGAAAAAGGAGAGTCGCAAAAGTGTTTTTAGAAAATGCAGAATTTACACAGGATGAAAAGAAAATACTGAAAGCGGGAATTGGCACAATCCTATGGAAAATCATATTTTGGCCATTTCTGATATTTGAGCTACTTTTATTTATAGGTTGCTCTTCAGACTGGGCTTCTAATATTGGTGTATTTATATTCTGTATGATTCCCTTCTTAGTGGTTGCTTATTTTGCTTTTAGAAAACAATGGTTTTGGAAAGAAGAAAAGCAGCGTGAATATATTGCAAAAGTAAAAACCAGACAAGCAAGATATCGCAGGAGTACTGTTAATCCACCACCATACAAAGCAACACCATATGCGACTAGCGATACAGTGAAGGAACAAAAACATCCTTTTGTCGAAACGGCAGTAGAAACAGTTCAACCGATGCATGATTCGAAAGTAGAATATGATGTAACTTCAGATCACACCGAGAGAGCAGATTCTGATTATGAAATTCCTCCATTACAAGGAGAATATGCAAAGACGATATTCCTTTGGGCACATGACAAACCTGCGCCAATTAAGCCTGCTAGCCAGTATGCTCGTTATTTTTTATTTGAATGCGGCATAAGAGATTGCAATAAGTATCATAAGCAATTGATAGACGAAGGATATTTTGAAGAAGCTGCTGCTACAGATAAGCTTAAAATGCTCACAGTTGCAGATTTAAAGGTTATGTTAAAAGAAAAAGGGCAATCAGTTACTGGAAAGAAGGAAGAACTGATTAGCCGTCTTATTCATTCAGCTGATTCTGATTATATAAACAGTAAGATTCCAGAACAAATATATAAGCTTTCCGCCAAAGGCGAAGAAACTCTTGCCAATAATAACCATTACGTTATGTTGCATAAGAATAAAAATTGGGGAATAACTGATTGGAAAGAATATGATCGTGAAGCTAAATCAGGTGAAGATTTTTGGGATGTTATGTGGCGAATATCCAATAAAAAGCTTGATAAAGCAGCTGATTGGGAAAAGAGAAATCTCTTTTATTGCATGTATACCATTTTAAGAGGCAAAGGTAATATGTCAGATGCATTGGAGATATTACTAAAGGTTTTCTATTTGGATCTAAATGGTACGACAAGTGCTAAGACGTTTGAATTATATAAAGAATCCAAGGTGTTTACAAAGGATTATTTAAAGGATGTTTTTAATGCTTATGTAATGATTGCACCTGGACTTGTTAAGGATTTGCCTGATTTTAAGAATGTATATGATGCAGACATGATAACGGTACTATATGCATGGAAATTACCAATGTATATATGTCCCAAGGAGCTTTTTCAGCAGATTATTGAAGCTGGAATAAACGGGACTTTGGATATTGAGAAGGCACTTGGTCTATTGCAGATCGAGTATAACAAGATGGTTGATAGACTATAACTGATTTTTAGGGGGCTTCACATGGAGTGGAAACATCTATTCAAGGAAAATGTACTAAATGGGGGTATGGAATATATCCGAAGTGGCTCTGTCAAAAATTTACATTTTGACGAGCGATTAATAACAGCAGATATCGTAGGGCTGGAGTCATATCATGTAGAAATTGTGCATGGAATTAATATGATTTCAAAAGTTCAATGTAATTGCCCATATGCTCAGTCTGGTATATATTGCAAACATATGGCAGCTGCTTTATTTGCCTGGGAAAATGAGACTGTAAACAAGGAAGCAGTTAGTACTCCTCAATCTACACCAGTAGAAGAAATTGAAACTGTGAAAGAAAGTGTGGAGGAGAAAACTTCCGATGTAGTAGCTGAGGATAAAAAGGCTGATGATATTAAAGATGTTACCCCACCGGAACCAATAGAAACTGAGGAAGATAAAAAGGAACTCTCAGAAGAAGAAAAGAAAATTATTATTAGCAAAGCTCAAAATGGCATTGAGCTTACAGTAGATGTTGAAGAGGTTATCACTTATGCTATCCAGCAAAACGGTGGTGATGTGGTCAGGGATATTGTTGTTAAGAATACTCTTGATGAAGACCTTTCAGATATAGTGCTCAAGATAGGTTCAGATACAAAATTAATTGAGCCTTGTGAGGTGGGTATTCAAACTATACGTGCTGATGAAGAAATACATCTAAAGGAATTAAAAATAAAAATTAATGGAGACTATTTGGCTTCTTTAACAGAACGAATCACATGTAGTCTTCAGTTTAGAGTTTGTTTTGATGATAAAACTCTAATATCGGACAAAAAAGATATAGTTGCTCTTGCATTTGATCAGTGGCCAGGTCTTAGATACACGCCTGAAATACTGGCTGCATTTTCTATGCCAAATCATCCTGTTGTTACAAGTCTTATCCAGTTAGCGGCAAAGTATCTGGAAAAATGGACAGGAGATCCATCTCTTGCAGGGTATCAGTTTGATGATCCAAACAGAGTAAAGCTGATGGCTGCAGCTGCTTATGCCGCAATTCAACAAAAAAATATTACCTATGCCAATCCACCTTCAAGTTTTGAGGTCTTTGGTCAGAGAATTAGACTTGCAGATGCAGTACTTGAGCAGCATTTGGGTACATGTATGGATATGACACTTTTATATGTGGCATGTCTTGAAGCTATGGGATTAAATCCAGTTATGGTTCTCATACATGGACATATTTTTGCTGGTGTTTGGTTAGTTGAAGATTCATTCTCTGACACTATTATGGATGATCCATCACATATGGAAAAACGTATGGCAAATGGCATCAACGAAATGATAGTTGTTGAGTGTACGGCCATGTGTGCAGGGAAAAGCTTAGATTTCGATAAGGCTGTAAAATCAGCTCAGTATAAAGTTGCTGATTATGGAAACTTCGAATTTGTCATTGATGTTGCAAGAGCTAGAAGTCTTGGCATTAGACCTCTTCCTGTAAGAATAATGACAGATGCAGGATTTGTAGTAAAACATGAGGAAAGAAAGCAAAGCGAAGTGACAAGTGCCCCTATATCTGTTGGGCAGACTTTTGATTTAAGTAATCTTAAAGATGAATCTCAAGCCACCAAGCTTACGCAATGGGAGCGCAAGCTATTGGATTTAAGCATGAGAAATATGCTTATTAACCTTCGTTTTACAAAAGCAGTAGTACCTCTATTATGTAGCAACGTTAGTGTATTAGAGGATGCTCTTTCGGATGGAGAAGAATTCCAGGTTTTGCCACGCCCAGATAATATGGCTATAAATGGCGATGGTATATCAGTTGAAGCTTTGACTGATTTAGGACCATTCCAGGAATTCATGGAACTTGAGAATAAGCATAAGAAATTACACTCATTTTATACGGAAAAAGAACTATCATCATGCCTGACCAAGATGTATAGGTCAGCAAAGACTTCATTAGAAGAAAATGGTGCAAGTACACTCTACTTATCACTTGGTTTACTTCGTTGGGTAGAAGGCAAAAAGACACCAGTTGTTAGATATGCACCTATTATTTTGGTGCCTATAGATATTACAAGAAAATCTGCTAGCATCGGTTATACAATGCGAATGCGTGACGAAGATGCCCAGATGAACATTACTTTACTAGAGTTCCTGAAGCAAAACTTCGATCTGCAGATTGCAGGTTTAAATCCATTGCCAACTGATGAACACGGCTTAGATTTACCAAAGATTTTTGCCATTGTTCGACATGGAATTATGAGCATGGAAATGTGGGATGTGTTAGAAGCTGGATTTATCAGTAACTTCTCATTCTCACAGTTTGTAATGTGGAATGATATTCATAGTCGTAGCGATATATTGGAAAGAAATAATATCGTACGTAGCCTGATGAAGGGTGCTGTCGATTGGGATTGTACTATACCGGACAATGTTGATACAGATGAAGCATATCTTCCAATAACAGCTGATGCATCTCAAATCAGAGCAATTAATATGGCTGCAAACGATGTGAGCTTTGTTCTTCATGGACCTCCAGGAACAGGCAAATCTCAAACTATTACAGCTATGATTGCTAATGCTCTTACAAAGGGAAAGACTGTCCTTTTTGTAGCTGAAAAGATGGCTGCTCTTGAAGTTGTTCAAAAGAGATTGGCAGCATTGGGAATTGAGGATTTCTGTTTAGAACTGCATTCTAATAAGGCAACTAAAAAGGCAGTATTAGATCAGTTAAAGAAAACATTAGAGATTCATGTTTATGGTCTAAAAACAGAATATGATCAGAAGATAGAAGATATCAGAAGGATGCGAAAGGGTTTGGATGCATATGCTGAAAAGCTTCATGTTCGTAGAGAATTTGGTAAGAGCCTTAAAGAGTTAATAGATATTTATGAGACAATACCAGATCACAATATAGAATTACGTTTTTCTTCTGAGTATGCATCAACAATCTCACAGAGTGATTTAGATAATCAAAAAAGATTGCTTGAACAACTGGTTGCTGCAGGAAGGGGTGTAGGTCATCCTCATAATCATCCATTATCTGCTGTACACCAGACGGTCTATACGCAGACTTTAAAGATGGATTTGGAAGGTGTCGTACAGGCATACAAATCTTCTTTAGATAATTTGCGTAAACCAGTTGAGGAATTTATTAAATCATTAAGCATTGAATCTCCAGTTACAAAAGAAGACTGGGAAAATATCAGTGTTTACGCGAGAAGTGTTATTTCATCGGAAGAGATTCCTTCTATGTTACTGAATGCTGATAATTTGGACAAAGAGTTTGATTTTCCTCTTTCATATTTGGATGAAAAAGGGAAATTGGATGCCAGAAAAGGCTCTTTGTTGCAGAGCTGGAAAGAATCATTTTTGCAGTCAGATATGTCCATATATCGTGCAAAGTATGACGAAGCCAATAAAAAATTATTGGGTAAAGGTAAAGCCATTTCAAATCTGGTGGCAGAAATACAATCCTTTGCTTCATTTAGTGTGTCTGCAGAACAGATACCTGCAATTATTGCGGATATCGAAATGTATCAAAAACAAGCAGCTTCACTTAATGAGAAGAGTGGTCAACTGTCATTTGAATGGAAACAACTAGTAGAAAAGTATCCTGACGTTAATTCTTTGCAAAGCTACAAGAATAGTGTGCAGAGGCAGCTTGATGTTATAGAGCAGTTTTCAGATGTAGTGCGCAAATTAGAGCAAGCTGGTGAACTAAAGGCTTGCGTAGATAATGCTAAGATTATTATTGAACAATATGAAAATGTGAAAGCCAAAGAAGCTAAAGTAAATGATTTACTTATACTGGAGGATTCTGATACAGAAGGAAATTGGCTAGACAATCGAATTAAGGTATGTGATAACCTCATTGAGAATGGGGCTTACATAAAGGATTGGATTGTATATAGACAGTTTGATGATGCTTGCAGAAAAGCCGGTGTTGGCTTGGTTTGTGATGCTTATGAAGAAGGACTTGATCATGAGCTGGTAATGAGTGTCTACTTACGCTCAATATATAAAGCAATTATTCTGTCTGTAATAGAAAAGGAGCCAGCACTTAATAGTTTTACAGGCAATGGATTTAACGAGCAGATTGTTCAGTTTAAGAAACTTGATGCTGAGTTCATGGAGCTTACCAAAGATGAGATGTTCTACAAACTAACTCACAATTTGCCATCAAGCTATGAGTCTGTTCAGATGAGCAAGGAATTAAATATTTTACGTAGAGCTATCAGTAGCAATGGGCGAGGTATGTCTATTAGGAGTCTATTTGATCAGATACCTCATGTCCTTATGAAGTTATGCCCATGTATGCTTATGAGCCCAATTTCTGTAGCACAGTATTTATCTGCAGATAATGATCTCTACGATATTGTTATATTTGATGAGGCTTCGCAGTTGCCTACATGTAAGGCTGTTGGTGTTCTCGCCAGGGGTAAGAATGCTGTAATTGTTGGTGATCCTAATCAGATGCCACCGACCAGTTTCTTTGCAGGTAATACTGTGGATGAAGACAATCTTGATATAGAGGATTTGTATAGCATTCTTGATGATTGCTTGGCTCTTGGTATGCCTTCAGCACACTTACAGTGGCATTATCGAAGCCGTCATGAGAGTTTAATTGCCTTTAGTAATCATGAGTTTTATGAAAACTCTATGCTTACTTTCCCTTCTGTTAATGATAGAGAACGTAGAGTTAGCTTGGTTAAGGTAGATGGTTTTTATGATCGCAAAAAGGGCAGAGTAAACGAGGCTGAGGCCAAGGCTATAGTTGCAGAAATAAAGCGTAGATATAAGGATGAGTTACTTAGAAATGAGACAATAGGTGTAGTTACTTTTAATGTGACGCAGCAGACTCTTATTGAGGATATGCTACAAGAAGAATTCCAAAAAGATGTGGGATTTGATAAATGGGCATCTTCTGGAGATGAAGCATTATTTGTTAAAAATCTTGAGAATGTCCAGGGCGATGAGAGAGATGTAATTTTATTCTCAGTAGCATACGGTCCGGATCAAGAAGGAAAACTGTCAATGAATTTTGGACCGTTGAATAAAGAAGGCGGCTGGAAGCGATTAAATGTAGCTGTGTCTAGAGCTAGGGATGAAATGATTGTATTCTCTACAATGACAGCTGATATGATTGATCTTAAGCGAACAAAAGCCAAGGGTGTAGAATCGTTAAAAGACTTCTTAAGCTTCGCACAAAAAGGAACATTGCAATTATCATATTCAGAAATGCAACAAAAGAAGCACCAAGGTATTTTAGACAGAATCTGTAGCGAATTAGAGCAGGCAGGTTATAAATATCAAAAAGCCGTTGGTCACTCTAGATTTAAGGTAGACATTGCTGTTATTAATCCATTTAACGAGGATGAATACCTTATGGGTATCATGCTTGATGGTGATTCTTATAAGCAGTCATCTAATACGAAGGATCGTGAAGTAGCACAGGTGGGTGTGCTTGGTGGCTTAGGCTGGAAGTTGCACCGTATCTGGACAATGGACTGGTGGGACAATAAGCAAAAAGAGATAGACCATTTGCTTCAATTGTTAGATGAGGAAAAGAAAAAGGCTGAGCTTGCCCCAAGACCAGAAAAGAAGGAAGAGGTTGAGCCTGTTGTTATTGAGGATACTCATCAGGCGGTAAAGCCTATTGAAGTTGTTTCAGAAGTACTAGAGGATGAACCAGTAGAAGAGAATGTAGATGAAACAAAATCTATAGATAATTCAGAAAATGAGCCACCGGTAGTAGAAGAGACTGCTATTACAGAAGTAGAACCAATACCTGCTCAAGAAACTATTGAGTCAGTAGAAGTAACTGATGAACCTGAACCTATGATTGCATCTCTTCCAAAGGAACCTGAGTCTCCATTAGTGGAAAAACCAGAGTTATCTTATAGATTTACGGATTATGTATCTGCAAACGTGGAGATAACACCGCTATCAACAAATGAATATGTGCTGAAATCCTCAATGGCAGCAATTACTGAGCACTTACAGAAGATTGTTGATGCAGAGGCTCCAATATCAATAGATAGACTGACAAAGAAGGTTTTGAGAACATTTGATATTGGCAGGTCTAGTGCACAAACTATTGAAGCTACTGAAAAGGCTCTCAAAAAGGTTAATGCAAAATCTTCAAAGCAGAATGGAATGAAGTTCTACTGGAAGGAAGGACAAGAGCCTAGTACATATCAGTTATATCGCTTTGATGCAAATTTGGACGATAAACGTGCTCCTGAAGACATCAGCCAGGAAGAAATGAAGAACGTGGTTTGCCTTACTTTACAAAAGGTTGGACGTGAGCACAAGGATGACATTATTAAAGATACCATCAGAACTATGGGCTATAACAGAAGTGGTGTAGCTCTTGTTGAGGCTGTAGAACGTGGTATCAAATACGGTAAGAAGACGGGTGAAATTGTGGTAGAGAAGAATATGGTTTCGTTGCCATAGGACTAATCATATGTAACTAAATTGGAGGTTTTTATTTAATGGTCGGTGAGAAATTCACTTTAATGCAATACTCAGTATATTCTATTTTAGGAATGATTGAGGCAAAGCAATTTGTAATTCCAGAAATACAAAGACCGTTTGTGTGGAAAAGGTCTCAAGTTAGGGATTTGATAGATTCTTTGTATAATGGCTATCCTACAGGGTATATCATCACATGGAAGAACCCAGATGTAAAAACAAAGGATGGCACTGTGGCAAATGGTAATCAGATTTTGATTGATGGTCAGCAAAGAATTACAGCGCTCATGGCAGCTATTGCTGGAATAGAAGTTTTAGATGATGATTTTAATAAGGATCGTGTAAAAATAGCGTTTAATCCATTAACAGAAGATGCTGATAAAAGATTTGCAGTGCAAGATGCATCTCATTTGAAGGATAAAAAATGGGTTCCAGACATTGCGGAGATTTTCAAAAATGATTTTGATCCATTTGAATTTGTAGAGAATTATTGTAATGACAATCCTGGAATTAAGCGCAATGATGTAAATAACGAGATAAACAAGCTTAAGGGAATAGCTAATAGGCAAATTGGCGTTATTATGCTAGATCAGAATCTTGATATTGACGAAGTTACAGAAATCTTTATACGTATTAATTCCAAGGGAACTCCATTAAGCCAATCCGACTTTGTTATGTCAAAAATGGCAGCAGATACTGTTCATGGTGGAAATACGTTACGTAAAGTTGTTGATTACTTCTGTCACCTTGCTGTTAAACCAGACTTCTATCCTCAGATGATTAAGGATGCAGAGTTCGAAAAAACTGATTATGCTTCAAAAATTAAATGGCTAGCTAAAGATAATGAGGATATCTATGATCCTGATTATAATGATATGCTTCGTGTGTCTTTTATGTATAGCTTTAATAGAGCTAGGCTTTCAGAATTGGTAAGTTTGCTTGCTGGCAGAGATTTTGAAACTCATGAGTTCAAGGAAGAAATTGTTGAGGATTCATATCATAGACTGGAAGATGGTATCAAGGAATTTATTAGGGAATATAACTTTGAGCAGTTTGTTTTGGCTATAAAAGGAGCAGGGTTTAAGTCAAGCAAACTTCTTGGTTCGCAAATGACATTGGATTTTGCATATATGATTTATCTTAAGCTATCAAAGGATTCAAAGATTCCTAATGATCAAATAAAGCATTTCGTTCAAAAATGGTTTGTGATGTCTACTCTTACAGGAAGATATGTTGGCTCGCCAGAGTCTGTGATGAGTAGAGACATACGTATGATTAATGAGAAAGGTTTTGCCTCTTATTTTGCAGAGCTAGAGGCTTCTTTACTTTCGGATACATTTTGGAATGTTACCTTACCACAAAATTTGGCTACTATATCAACAAATAGCCCAGCATTTAATACATTCTTGGCAGCACAAATTAATTTGAATTGTAATTCGATGCTTATGAGAGGGACTATGATCTCAGATTTATTAAATATTTCTGGAGATGTACATCATATTTTTCCTAAAGCATATTTAAAGAAAAATGGCGTAGATACAAAGATTGGCTATAATCAAGTTGCGAACTTTACTATGCTTGATACGCAGGTAAATAAAGCAATTGGTGATGATGCACCTTGTGTTTATTTTGGGAAAGTAATTGAAGCTTGTAAACAAGGAACAATTGCTTTTGGCAATATCTCGGATAGAGACGTGCTGGAAGATAATCTAAAAGAAAACGCAATTCCGTCTGGAGTAATTAATATGGATGTGAATGATTATGATCAGTTTTTGGAAGAAAGAAGAATCCTTATGGCAAAGCTGGTTGAAAAATACTATAAGAGTTTGTAATTTTTCTGTAGGTTCGACAAGGGTTAATTTATTGATGATTCGAAATGGTTATGGGAGTTTTGAAATATGGCAGATATATTGAATTTGAAAGCTGGCGTAAGGGTTGCTTTAGGTACTCATCTCTATGAAGGATATCAGAAAGATACTAACTATATTACTGCAAATGTGGGCGTTGATAAGATAGAAGAGGTCTTACAGCATTTCATCGCAATACATGATGAGCCGTTATTCTTTATCTTGGAATTACCAGCTAAAGCAGATGATGAAACAGAGGTCGCTCCAGGCGTTGTGAAGACATTGCATAACGATGTCTATTACATTGATGGATGCTCACAGGAAGAAGCACTCACTATTTTGATAAGAGTTGGAAAACTATTATACAACGATGGAATGAGCTCATTTGGCTTTGGTGGGCATCAAAGTCATGATGAAATAATGTTTGGCAAGTATAATGTGCTGACAATCTATAGCGAGACTATAGAAGAATATGAAGATTTTTTTGAACCTCATGAAATAGAAGAAACAGACCATCTTATTACCGCGTGGGATACATTTACTGCAGATAATCCAGGAGTAAGTGAAAAATATACTATGGATGGGAAGACGGTTTATGACATTCCTAAACTCTTTGAGGAATGGGGAATGTATTTGGCAGAACAAAGAGAAGAAAATTGATGGAGGTAAGTTCGGATGCCTTTTCAAATCATCCGTGATGATATTACAAAAGTAAAAGCCGATGCCATTGTTAATACTGCTAACCCTTCGGTTGCAGTAGGCGATGGTGTAGATCGAGCCATATATGAAGCTGCTGGTCATGACGAACTATTAGCAGCAAGAGAAAAGCTTGGAGAGCTCCCACCGGGAAATGTTGGAATTACACCTGCATTTAATTTGCAGGCTAAGTATATTATCCATTCCAGTGGTCCATGGCGGGAAGGTGGCTCTCACGGAGAAGAAAAACTTTTGCGCCAGTGCTATGACAAAGCCTTGATGTTAGCCTATGATTATGGATGTAAAACTATCGCATTTCCGTTAATGGCTACCGGCACTTATGCATTTCCAAAAGAATTAGGATTGCAGATTGCAGTTGATGCTTTCAAGGATTTCTTAGAAGACCATGAAATGGATATCACCTTAGTTGTTTTTACAGATTATGCTTACAAGGTTTCAGGTGCTATCTTTGAGGATGTTGTCAGCTTTGTAGATGGAGATACTGTAAAAAAGACTCTTTCTGCTGAGTATTTGTTGGATGGTGTCCCAATTGACGAGGACTTTGATGACGAGGAAGATGAGCTGGAATTGTCCGAACTTGATCTAGGAGGACCACTAGATGATTCTTCCTGTGAAGATGGGGACTTTGCAGTTTTCGGTGCTAGACCATCTGTCTGTTCTTCAGAGAGTATTTCGATTAAAGGATCCAGGTCGCTTGATAGTGTTTTGAAGGATATTTACACAGATTCCTTTGAAAAACATCTTCAGAAGTTGATTAACAAAAAAGGTCTGAAAAATTCAGAAGTATATGCGGCAGCTAATATTTCTAAGCAGTACTTTAGTAAATTACTTAAGGGACAGGTGAAACCATCTAAGGAAAAGGTTTTGGCTCTTGCTGTTGGTCTTCGTTTGAACTTAGACGAAACCATGGATTTCTTGCGATTAGCAGGATATGCTTTGTCTCCAATATCTCAGACAGATGCTGTGGTTGAATACTTCATCGAAAACGAAGATTACAACGTACTAAAGATTGATATTGTGCTTTTTGACTATGGTCTAGAGCCATTATCAAATGGATAAAAAATTAATACAAGGTCGCATGCGAGTTGACCATTTGAAACCTTCTAGAAGGTATCATTTACTCATAACAAAGGAAAAAGCTTCACTGCAGGGAAGCTACAGGTAAGAGTGATGATTCTTCAGGAGGTTTTTTATTATGAAAAAAGGATTAACCGAAATCGTATATATTCTTGACCGCAGTGGCTCCATGGGTGGACTTGAAGCAGATACTATCGGTGGTTTCAATGCCATGATTAAAAAGCAAAAGAAGGCAGAGGGACAAGCAATTGTTTCTACAGTTCTTTTTGATGATGAATATGAAGTGCTACACAACAGAATCGACATCAAGGATGTTCCTAAGATGACAGACAAGCAGTACTTTGTCAGAGGTTGCACAGCTCTTCTCGATGCTGTTGGCACAGCAGTGAATCATATCAAGAAGGTACATAAGGATTTGCCAAAGTATGAAAGACCAGAGAAAACCATCTTTGTTATTACTACAGATGGTATGGAAAATGCATCCTACGAATATTCTTACGAGAGCATCAAAAAGCTGATTGAAAAACAGCAGAAAAAGGATGGCTGGGAGTTCATGTTTATTGGTGCGAATATTGATTCCTATGCAGAGGCTGGCCGTCTTGGTATTAAGAAGAGCAGAACTGCCAACTATGTTCATGATGAGCTGGGAACGTCAACAGTTTATAAGGGAATGGCTAAAGCTGTTTGCTCTGTAATGATGGCACCTAGTCTAGATGCTGTTGATGAGTGCCTTGAAGAGAGTGGATGGGATGTTGAAATAACTGCAGATTTTGCAGAGAGAGGTGGACGCTAATGGCAATTAAAGGAGCTATTTTAGGAGATATTCTTGGTAGTCAGTATGAATTTAATCGTCCGAGGAATTTAGACTGGAAAAATGTACCTCTGATTATGGAAGATAAACATACTAGCTTTACCGATGATACCGTAATGATGTTAGCCATAAAGAAGGCTTTGGATGAAAAGCTTGATTTAGTGGAGACTATGGTAGAGATTGGAAGACAATATCCATATTGTGGGTTTGGTGGACATTTCTATGACTGGATAATGACTGATGACCATAGACCATATAATAGCTGGGGCAATGGTTCAGCAATGAGAGTCGCTTATGTTGCAGATTATTTTACTGAGCTTACAGATGTTCAGAAGTGGGCTAAAAAGACTGCGGAGGTAAGCCATAATCATCCTGAAGGAATCAAGGGTGCAGTCGTAACTGCAACATGTATCTGGATGGCTAAGAATGGTAAATCTAAACAAGAAATTTATGATTATGTGCTAGAGCAGTACCCAAAGGAAGACTATGAATACAGTATTGCTTATAGCCTTGAAAAAATCAGACCACGTTATAAGTGGAACGAAAGCTGCCAAGGTTCTGTGCCAGCAGCTATGAGATGCTTTTATGAAAGCACTGATTATGAGTCTTTTATCCGCAATGTCTACAGCTTGCCATGTGACAGTGACACCTTTGGTGCTATTGCTGGTGGTGTTGCCGAGGAGTTTTATCATGGATTTGATGATATTGATGCAGATGGAATAATGCTTGAGTATTTAGATAGCAGGCTATATCCGATTTTTTTGAATCATCAGGAGATATGCGTAGAACTTAGACGTGAAGGATTAATGAGGGAATGGTGCCAGGCCAAGGTGTTTGATTTTGATGATCAGTGGATTATGGCATATTTGGATAGTGAGCCACATCAGAATTTTGGATGGCATAAGGGCGAAGAAATCGCAATTTTTGTTGAGAAAAAAGACGATGAAACTATTTTTTATTCGAATATGAATCCAAGTAGGCCGGTCACTGAAGAAATGCTGGCAGATGGCTCTGTTTTGAAGGAGGCCATTGAAACATTTAATAATGACCGGAGCGAGAACAATTTTATTGAAGTGCTGGAATTACTAAGAGATAGCTATGTGTGGATTCCTTGTAACGCTGTTATGAGCGGAGTTGACGAGGAACAGATAATGAAAATGGTTGAAGCAGCTGGAGATGACATTGATTCGTTAGTTGGTCAGACATTTACCAGTAATGATGATGTCAGATTAATTCCTGATACATTACAAAACGGGGATGCATATTTCTTTCCAGTTTTTTCTAGTGCTGAGGAAATGGGAGATTATGGCAATGGTTTTTCAAAAGTACAAAAGCATTTTCTGGATGTTATTGCAATGGCTAAGGATGATGAAAAACTATCGGGCATAGTTGTAAATGCTTTCAGCCGCCCATTTGTTTTAGAGGCAAAGGTTTATGATTTGGTCGAAAGATTGAAGAGCAGAATCATTGAGAAACAGCAGGATGCCCTTTGGGAGGGCTGGCCACAGATGACGCTTGGATATCTTGAACCAGTAGAGAAGTCCTAATATAGGGACAGTACCGAGAGTATATTTATATTATCGAAGGAGGTGGAGCTATGATTACATTTGAGGAAGCTGTAAAAATTGCAAAAGAACGCAGAGATTATTTTGATACCTGCGAAGAATACAAAGATATGTATATCTTCAGCTGGAGTGATGCTCCAGCGGCTGATGGTGGTTGGGATATGCCTTTTATAGTTTTAAAGGAAACCGGGGAAGTAAAGGTATTTACCTGGATGATAATGCATAATCCTAAAATGTTTGAGGATGATATGTATATTGGTGAACATAAAATTTAAAACAAAAGTAAAAACGGAGGAAAATGAAAATGAGTAATTATGTTACAAGCACATCAGATAAGAAAAAGGGAGTTGCTTTGATCTTATGCATCTTTGGAGGCTGGATGGGGTTACATTGCTTTTACGTAGGTAGATGGGGCAAGGGTTTCTTATATCTGTGCACATTTGGTCTTTTCATGATTGGTTGGATGGTAGATATTTTTAAAATTGCACTTGGCTCATTTAGAGATAATGTCGGGGCACCATTAAGGGAATAGTGTAAAGTTTTCAGCTGGATGAATAGGAGTAGGTGATCATATGAGGATTGTAATTACAGACACAGGTACCATTTGGAATCCTGATAATCCAAACTTAGAAAAGTTTAAAGATGTTGTTCTCGTAGTATGCTTGAATGGCAAGGCTGTTACTGACAAATATGAATGTTTTGTCAGTCCATACAAGCAGCCAGAGGATGTTTATGATGAGTATGCTTTGTCAGGAGCAAAACTGAATGCATTGAATTCGGTGGAAAGCAAGCTCAGGGATAGGCTTGGATATCATGAAGATATCTTGTTCCTTACTGACAGTGAGCCATCTACCCTATATCCATTTTTTGTCATCAGAGAGAAGAGTCGATTCTACAATTATCATCTTTGCACCTTGTCTCCATGGAATTTTGATGATAAAAGGAAGCGAAATGTCCATAACGGCTTGTTGTCCAACCTGTCGGCACTGCGAACAATCATGTATATCAATAGTGATGATTATCTAAAGACTCTTGATCAGCAGACTGATATAGATACATCAAACGTTGGTGTAGGCGAATACTACAATCGCTACCTGCCTACAGTAATTAACAACATATCGGATTTACGTTATACCGGTGGTACTAGATACTTTGACTTTACCACCAATAAATATATTCTTCTTCAGGATGGTGCTAAAAAGGTTGATTTGAGTAAGGTTAGAGAATTATCAACACAAATTACTAAGCCTTTGGAAAAGGAGTTTTGTACATTGGGAATGATATGCTATCCAGATTATCCGGATGAAGAGGAAGATACAAAACGTGGTATTGAGCAATTGGTTCCAAGAATCGATGGAAAGAAGATTTGCAATTATCTTAGATCTCTTAGGATAAAGCTTGCAGAAGAAAACGGTATTCCATTTGAATCAGAAGAATGCCTTTCAGTGGGACCATGTGCTGGCACATGTAGTAAATGTGATATGGAATCCAAGTATCTTCTTAAGGAAATCAAGAAAATACCAAAGGCAGAAAGAAAGGTTCCCAAGGAACTGTTGACAGAGTGGGAGGTGGAATCATGATTGGCGATATAATGGCAATTTCTCGTATGAGGATGGCTACTGATGGAGAAGGTGTATCCACGCTGGTCGGATTCTATGATTGTCTTCTCCATTGTAAGTATTGTATTAATGATGCTTGCCACAAGAGTAAGAATTATTACACCAGCACCCCAAGAGGAGCTTATACTCCTAAGGAGCTGATGAAGATTTTGAAAAAGGACTCTATTTACTACATGATGACTGGTGGTGGCATTGTGTTTGGTGGTGGAGAACCACTTCTACAGTCGGCATTTATTCATGAAGTATGTCGACTGGCAGATCCAGAATGGAAACTACGAATTGAAACTTCTCTGAATGTTCCATGGAGACTGGTGGAACCACTTGTAGAGGATATTGATGAATGGATTATTGATATCAAGGATATTAATCCTTACATTTATTATAATTACACCAAGAAAGAGAATAAGCGTCTTACTTGTAATCTAGCAAGATTGATTGAGGTTGTGCAAAAGGAAAAACTTCGTATTAGAGTGCCACTGATTATGGGATTCAATACTGAAGAAGATGTGGCCGTATCTGTCGAATGGGTCAAGAAAAACCTTGATGTGGATACTGAGGTCTTCAAATACTATCCGGTAAAAGCTAAGGAATTGTAGATTGTATTATCATACATTCGGAAAGTAATTTTTGATTCTGATGATTGAATATAGAAATCTGGGATTATCATTGATTTGGTAATCCCTTTTTTAATCGATATAGTGTAAACTTATTATTGTGGATTGCAAAAAGACAATCCTAGGGGGAAACGTAAAATGAGCGATTTGAAATTGATAAATGCATCCTGTGCCGACCAGAATGTTGATGTTGTTGTCAATGCGGCTAACAATGGGCTTTGGGCTGGCGGTGGAATTTGCGGAGTTATCTTCTCAAAGGCAGGAATGAACCAGCTGACTGCTGAGTGCAAGAAGCACAAGACACCACTTAATGATGGAGATGCTGTTATTACGTCTGCCTGCAATATGACCAATGCAAAGGCAATTATTCATGCAGTTGGACCTAACTTTGGTGCTACTCCTAAGGCCTTTAAGGAACTGTTTGATGCATATTACAATTCATTAAAAGTGATGATGGACAATGGATACCATAGTATTTCATTCCCGCTTATTAGTGCTGGCATTTTTGGTGGCTCATTAAGTAATCCAGCAGGTGAGTCTACAAAACAATGCTGTAGAGCATACAAGAAGTTTACGGAAGATTATCCTGACTATGATATTGATGTACTTTTATGTGCATTCTCTGCAGGAGAGTATGCATCAGCTCAAGCTGAGTTTGATAACTGGATGTAGTTAAACGGAGGAAAAATTGGTAGATATAAAGAACTTACTAAATCAACCTGAATATGATTTTATACGTACCAATGAGCATCTTGGCAAGCATGTGATATTACTTGGGCTTGCAGGAAGCTATTCCTATGGTACCAATAATGATAACAGTGATATAGATGTCAGGGGCGTTGCCCTTAACATGAAATCTGACTTAATCGGTCTTACTGAATATGAGCAATATGTTGACGACCAGACCGATTCAGTTATTTATGCCTTTAATAAGATGATTACGTTGCTTCTTAATTGTAATCCCAACACGATTGAGCTGTTGGGACTTAATAAGGAGCATTATTTATATTTGAATGACATAGGACAGAGCCTGATTGATAATACAAAGTTGTTTTTATCTAAGAGGGCTATCCAGTCATTTGGAGGTTACGCAGATGCTCAACTTCGACGTCTGCAAAATGCTCTGGCAAGGGATTCTTTCCCTCAGGCTGAGAGGGAACAGCACATCTTTAATTCTGTTAAGAACGTGATTTACAGCTTCAATGGTCGCTACGATACTTTTGAAAACGGGAGCATGAAGATTTATATAGATGATGCCGTAAATCCGGAGTTTGAAAAAGAGATTTTTGTTGATGCCAATCTTGATCATTATCCACTCAGAGATTATAAGAGCATGTGGAATGAACTTGCTAATGTAGTAAAGGATTATGACAAAATAGGCAAGCGTAACAAGAAGAAAGATGATAATCACTTAAATAAGCATGCGATGCATCTGATGCGTCTGTTCATGATGGCTATTGATATCCTGGAAAAGCAGGAAGTAAAAACCTATCGAGACAAGGAGCATGACTTACTTCTGGCTATCAGACGTGGGGATTATCAGAAGGAAGATGGCACATTCCGCGAGGAGTTTTACGAGATGCTGTCTAATTATGAGAACAAGCTACATTATGCGGCTGAGCATACAGAACTCCCTGACGAGCCGGATATGAAGAGGGTTCAGGAATATGTTATGTCAGTAAATGAGAAGGTGATTAAGGATGAAATATAAGGATTTTGAAGGCGATATAAAAGATCTCGTCAATATGAAGCTGGATGAGATTGAAGAAAAAGAGCATGTGAAAATACTACATGCCGTGGAATCAGGTAGTCGTGCCTGGGGATTTGCATCTCCAGATAGCGATTATGATGTGCGATTTATATATGTGCGTCGCAAGGAGGATTACCTTAGGCTTGAAACCATAAAGGATACCCTTGATTGGGAGTTGGATGAAACTCTTGATATCAACGGTTGGGATATTAAGAAGGTACTACAGCATTTTCATAAATCCAATGCAACACTCTATGAGTGGGCTAATTCTCCGGTCGTATATAGAACTACCGATGAGTGGAAAAAGGTTTATGAGGTAGGTAAGCAGTATTTTTCTTGCAAGTCCTCTATGTATCATTATTATGGTACAGCCAATAAAACCTATAATGAATATCTCAATGCCGAGTATGTAAAGTATAAGAAGTATTTCTATGCTTTACGTCCAATCCTTGCAGCAAAGTGGATTGAGCAGAAGAAATGTCCACCACCAGTGCTGTTCCAGGATTTGGTTGATACCGTCCTTGAGGAAGAGATGAAAGAGCCTGTGGCAAAGCTGGTTGCCAGAAAGATAAAAATGGCTGAGAGCGACAAGGACAAGAGGCTTGTTAAAATCAGTGAATATCTGTTGAAGAATATTTTTTATTACAAGGATATGTTAGAAGATACTTCTGATGATCGTTATCCAGATTGGGAACCATTGAATAAGGTGTTCTTGGAATTGTTATGAATAGTAGACAGGAATGGGCGAGAGCCAGAGATGAACTGAATATGTCTCTACATAAGCTTGGCTTTCCTGCAGAGCTTGGAGATGCAATTGCCAAGCAGCTTGGTAGCCCCAAGGCAATGTATCGAATGATTTCTTATCTGGATAATGTAAAGCCGAAGTCTGCAGAGCTTGTAGTGGATGAAATGCTTGCTATCTGCAGTGAGATAGATGCCTGGCGTGATAAGAAGGCCAGTGAAGCTGCCAATGCAGCATACAATGAAATGCTTTATAGAGGATTTGAGGAAGACTGAAAAATAACAACTAACGGGGGAATATGATGATGGATTATGACAAGGCTGCTTCCTTTTGGGGGCGTAAGGACTCAAAGAAAATGGATGAGGCTGCACTTAAAAGCGCAGCGGATGAATTTATAGGAAAGCACAAGGTCTGTGCTCTGGCTACAGGGTGCGGTGACTTTGTTAGAAATACACCTATCGAGTACAACTACATTGATGGCATCTTCTGGCTTTTCTCAGAAGGTGGTCTGAAGTTTAAGGCTTTAAAGGATAACAAGAATGTATGCCTGGCAATCTATGAGGAAAGTGCTGAGTTTGGCTCTCTTCATGGTATGCAGATTGAAGGTGTAGCTGATGTGATAGAGCATTTTTCAGAAGAATACATCCAGCTCCTGGAATATAAAAAGATTCCGGTGGATGCTGTAAAGAAGATGGCTGAGCCAATCAATCTGATTAAGATTACGCCGAAGGAAATCGACTTTTTGAACACTGATTTCAAGAAGGATGGAGTTGATTCAAGGCAGCATTTGAGTTTGTAAATGGGAGGATATGACCTATGAAATATGCAATCAGATATCAATCCAGGGGTGGTAAAACACAGAAGGTAGCAAATATCATGGCAGAGGTTCTTGGTGTTGAGGCACAGAGTCTTGATGTGCCAATTACTGAGCATGTTGATTACCTTTTTATAGGCGGAGGCCTCTATGTTAAGCGACACAATGAGGCTATCAAAACATTCCTTGAGAGTACTGATCTGTCACTCGTAGGAGAGATTGTTCCTTTTGCTACCTGTAATGAGTTTTCTAATGTCATCAAGCAGATTCGTAAGTTTTGCAAGAACAATAACGTGAAATGCTCAGAGGAAGACCTGTGTATTAAATGGGTGCTTGAAGGAATGCTTGATATTGGTTTTAGAGGAGCAGAGTTTACACCGGAGCTTGTTGAGCGGATAAAGACATTTGCTATGAAGTTCAAGGAAGTGCAGGAATAATGAAACAGTACATAGTTGATGCTTTTACAGATAGGATTTTTTCAGGTAATCCTGCGGCTGTCTGTGTTATGGATAAATGGCTTGATGACAGCGTGATGATGCAGATTGCAGCTGAGAACAATCTATCTGAGACTGCATTTATCGTAAAAGAAGATAAAGGATATCACCTCAGATGGTTTACACCAGGTACAGAGGTTGAACTGTGCGGCCATGCGACACTAGCTTCATCATTTGTTATTTTGAACTACTACGATTCAGGTGCTGGCAAGGTGGAGTTTAATACTCTTAGTGGTAAGCTTACAGTAACAAGGAAAGGAAATCTGTATGAGATGGATTTCCCTACCTATGAGCTTAAAGAGGTACCCGTTACAGATGATATGGAAAAAGCCTTTGGAACACGACCTATAAAGGCGGTCCTTGGCCTTGATCTTGTATGTGTGTTTGTGGATGAAGATACAGTCAGGACAATGGCACCTGACCAGGAACTTCTGAAAAAGATACCGGGACGTATCCAGAATGTCACTGCAAGGGGCAAGGAAACTGACTGTGTATCAAGAAGCTTTTGCCCAAAGCTGTCAATTCCTGAAGACCCGGTTTGCGGTTCTGCACACTGTCAGATTGCTGACTACTGGGCAGGTGTTTTAGGAAAGAATGATATCGTGGCTTATCAGGCATCTAAGCGTGGCGGAACGCTTCATTGCAGTCTTGCAGGAGATGGACGTATCAGGATTAGTGGAGAAGCAGCTCTGTTTGCTGTATCAGATATTCAGATATAAAACAAAAGTGGGGGATTATCATGTGGTGGTTATTTGCTTTGCTGTCAGCCATATTTGCAGCACTGACGTCTATACTTGCAAAGATAGGTATTGAAGGTGTTAATTCAAATCTTGCAACTGCAATCAGGACGGTTGTGGTAGTTGGCATGGCGTGGATGATGGTATTTATCACACATGCACAGACCGGAATATCAGAGATCAGCAGGAAAAGTTGGATATTTCTAATTCTTTCAGGTCTGGCAACAGGAGCTTCATGGCTGTGCTATTACAAGGCACTTCAGATGGGAGAGGCATCCAAAGTTGTACCAATTGATAAACTGAGCGTTGTTATTACTCTTGCTCTGGCATTTATATTTCTTCACGAGCAGTTTACGGTTAAGTCTGCTATTGGAGCAGTTCTTATTACAGCAGGGACACTTGTGATGGTATTGTAATTTTTTTTTAGGAGCGTTGAAAGATGAAGAAAAACGTACCGGTAAAAAATATTGATATGAGCAGTTATGCTAGACGAGCCCATTTTGATTATTTCAGGAGCCTTTCATATCCATACGTTGGCATTACTGTAGATGTTGATGTGACCAAGGCTCTGCGTTATTCAAAAGATAATAACCATTCTTTTTACCTGACGTTTTTGCATTTGGTGGCTTTGGCGGCGGACAGCATCCCTGAGTTCAGACAGAGGATCCATGGTGATAAGATTGTTGAATATTCAGAATGTCCGACGTCACATATAGAGTTACTGGAAGATTCATCTTATTGCTATTGCACTCTAAAACACCATATGACTTTAGATGAATATTTTGATTATGCCCGAGATAGCCGGGAGGCATGTAATAATAAGGGCATAGAGGAAGATGAAAACGTGGAGAGCATGTATTTTATTTCAACGGTTCCATGGCTTCATTACTCGGCGATTGTTCAGCCTGTTGCCGGTGGTGATGAGTCAAATCCAAGGTTTACATGGGGCAAGTATTCAAAAGGTGCTGATGGTTCTGTGACGATGCCTGTAACTGTATTGGCACATCATGCTTTGGTGGATGGTATACACCTGGCAAGGTTTTATGATGCTTTAGCTGATGAGATAGCAGCCCTAAGCAGGTGATAGGAGAGGAGAGCGGCTATTATGAATTTTAATGTACATGATCTGATATGGACAAGAGAACCAAAGGAATGTCATATCGATGAAGATAAGATTGAAGTAGTTACGGCACCACATACAGATCTGTGGCAGAGGACGTACTATCATTTCAGGAATGATAATGCCCCTGTTCTTCAAATGACGACAGATGAGAAGTTCTTTTCTTTTACTGTGAAAACCGAGTTTGACAGTAAGCATCGTTTTGACCAGTGTGGTGTTGTAATGTATCTGGACAGCGAGAACTGGCTGAAGGGTTCTATAGAGTATGAAAACGATGACTTTCAGCATTTAGGCAGCGTTGTAACTAATCATGGCTATTCTGATTGGGCAACTACAGAAATAGATGCATCAATAAAATCAATGTGGTATCGCCTGAGCAGAAGAGAAGATGACTTCTGTATAGAGTGCAGTGAAGATGGAATCAGATACAGGCAGATGCGTGTTTGTCATGTCTGGGAAGCTAAGGGCGAGGTCAGCTTTGGTATCTATGCATGCAGCCCGGAAGATTCATCCTTTAAGGCAACCTTTACCAACATGGAGCTGACAGAGTGTAAGTGGCTGCCTCACGATGGACAGCAGCCGGATGAATGATGACGTAATAACGGAGGCGATACAATGGCTATTACAGTAAATATTTACTACACAGGTGAAAAGGATTCTGCTTTTATAAAAAAATAGCTTATAAGAAATATTTAAGGAGGAAAGTACGATGAGACAAGATTTTGGAGCAAAACCATGGAGTTATCCACAGCCAGTATGGATTATTGCATCCTACGATGAGGATGGAAATGCAGATGCTATGAACGCAGCGTGGACAGGAATCAATGATACTACACAGGTAGCAATGTGCCTTTCTTCAGGACACAAGACCGTGAAGAACATCTTGGCAAAGAAGGCTTTTACGGTATCAATGGCCGATGTGAAACATGTGGTAGAATGTGATTATGTTGGCATCGAGAGCGCAAATAAGGTGCCTGATAAGCTTGCTAAAGCGGGATTTACAGTAACCAAGTCAGAGAAAGTTGATGCACCTATTATCAATGAGCTTCCTATGGCTATTGAATGCACACTCGTAAGTTATGATCCTTCTACCGGACATATGGTGGGAGAGATTGTTAACGTAAATGCGGATGAGAGCGTTCTTGCCGATGGGAAGATTGATCCTAAGAAGCTTCAGCCTATTACTTTTGATCCAGTGAACAATACCTATGTTGCCCTTGGCGATGTAGTTGGCAATGCTTTCAAAGATGGGGCTAAGTTAAAATAATAATACATAGTTACAGTGATGGCTGCTCCTGATGGGGCAGCTATTTTTTTGATGCATTGACGTATACGTCAATGTATATGGCGGGATTTTGACGTATAAATCATTTAGATGAAATATCGATTTTTCTAACATAGAAATTGGGTGAATTTAATACTATTTCAAGGAGTTTTTATGATGGAAGAGATCGATTTTAAAAGGAATTTAGATCCTATTGCAATAGGAAACAGGATTACCGAGGCACGCAATAAAATGAATATGAGTCAACCGGAATTGGGCAATGCTATTCATCGTTCATCTGAGACAATTTCACGTATTGAAAATGGTCGTGTACCTGAGATTGAGACTGCTATAGCCATGAGTGAGGTTTTGGAAATCAGCTTAGATTATCTTTACAAGGGTACTAGTCCTGATAGTAAAACCAGTAAAGATTTTTATGATGATCTTGCAGACGAACTAAGAGCTACATATACTTTGGAGCAGCGTGATTATAACGAATTCAGAAGGACAATAATGACTTACGCTTGTGGTTTTTGTGAATTGAAAAGAGAAGCGGAGGGAAAATAGATTTTTATAAAGGGGGAATACTGAGAAATGAGGAAAATTCAATTTAAGACGGAGGATGAGTTGGAACGGCAGCAGCAAATGATGGATTCGCTGTCTGAAAGGGAACTACATGATTATATGTCTGCTGCTAATCAGCACACTCATAACCTGCAGGTACTGTATTCCGAGGAACTGGAACCCAAGGATGTGATTCTCAGAATATTGGAACTTACCTGCAAATTCTATGATGCTGACTGGTGTGGCATTCTTAATTCCAACCTAGATATTGATGTCTTAAATCCAATGTTTTGGTACAGTGCTGAAACTGGTCCTATGGGTCAGATTCGCATGAGGGAGTTTGAAACATCTGAGGATTTTGCCAGCTGGGTTGCTGCCTTAAAAGCTCATAACATGGTGTATCTGGTGGATGAAGCTGATATTAGACACAGATTCCCAAAAGAGATGGAACGTTACAAGCAACTCAATGTAAAATCCATGATTGGAGTACCTTATTACCAGGGTATTGAAGGGTATCTTGCTGTCAAGAATCCTAGGAGATTTTCAAAGATTCCATTATTACTAAGGCAAATGGTCTTTGCCACATATGGGGAAATCGTGCGTCTTCAGGCTTACAATACTTCTAATTCCAGTGCCTACAGCGAATGTTTGAACAATGAGGATGATGTCGTTATCACACTTTTTAACAATCTTCAGATTGGCAATTCAAAAGGTACTCTCAAATCAGCAGATATAGAAAACAAGGTAATTGGTCAGTTGATCACTATTCTTGCCATAGCAGAAAATCATACCATGGATAAGGAAAGTTTGGCAGAAAGGATTCGTTCTAGAGAGAATCCTGATGGAATTGATCCGGCCAATCTTAAAAATCATATCTATAATTTTGGAAACCAGGCAGGTAATATGTTTGGTCAACAAAAACTTATTGTTACTGCCAATGGTGGTGCAATTCAGCTTAATCCTGCCTACAATATCCATCTAGATCTAATGTCTTTTGATTCCCTTATTGAAGAAGCTAATACTACAGCGGATGTAAATGAAAAAATTGGACTTCTAATGAAAGCTTTTAAGATGTATGGACATGGAATATTGCCGGCTTATAGAGACTATGATTGGATTTACTCGCTTATTTCAACCTATTCTTTGAAGTATGCGCAGATATCCATTCAGCTTTGTAGCCTACTGTTTGAGAAGAGGGACTTCGCCAGGGTTGTAGATATTTCGACCAGATGTATGGATGTAATAGGGGATAGCGTAGACTTATGGTATTGGAATCTTTGTGCGGCAGGAGAAATTGGCATGAAAGGCATGGCTATACGTCAGATGGAAGTGGCAAAATCCAGGTTATCTCCTAAGGAAGTTGCAGAGCTTCTGGCACGAATCGAATCTGGTGAATAAGACTAAAATAAGACCGCAGTTTCACTGCCAGTTTTACTGACAAAAACCGGGTTTCTTCTATAATATATGGTGTTGAGACTAAAATATTTATGAAGGAGGAAAGGTTTTGGCAACATTGGAGGGAGAACAACAATCATGCCTCGCCTTTTGTCCCAAATGCGGAGCCTTCCTTATGGAGGCAGTATCGACATCTTCTAGTATGCCGTGTCCAGAGTGCGGTGAGCCTCTGGTGATATCGGTAAAAAACAGCAAAGTATCTGTATTTGAAGACAAACGGTTTAAGGCAGATGCAGACCAAGAGAGGGTCGCAAGGCTAAAGGCTTACTACTCGGTCAAAAATCGCTGTAAAAATTGAATATGAATGAGATTTTCAGGATGACAGCTGAATTGGTCGCCCTAGGCGTTAAAAGAAAGACAAAGGAGCAGCAGCTGAAAATCAAGAGTTTGTGAACGAGAGCCAAATAAGGTCTTGCGGTTATTGTAGCAAGAATCAGAAGAGTGCCTGCAAAACGAAAGCTATTTATTAGTGTAGTTTTGCGGACATTCTTTTTTTATACCTATTTTAGCCTTCGTTGCAGACACCGGAAAGGTGGAGTAATGGAGGAAAAAACAATTGGTCAGAGAATCAGAGCAGCAAGGAAGAGAGCTGGGCTTACCCAGGAGCAGTTGGCAGAAAAGCTTCTTATAGAAAAATCGGCAGTATCACATTATGAAAATGATAAGAGAGAGCCATCGCTAACAACGTTGATATTGATGTCGGATGTATTGAATGTATCAACAGATTATATTCTTAAAGGTACTGTTCATGGTTCTTTAAGTATACAGATTGTCTACTAAAGGTGACAGTTCTTGCAATTACAAGGCATAAACACAGCATTAACATAATACATGTAAGGCAGTTACAAAGCGGCGCCGCTTTCGTGACTTAACTGTAGTTTTCAAAAGGAGGCAATAGTGAGTGCGAAAGCAGAAGTAACTCTTAATTATGGTAAATGCTCGCCTGAGGAAAGAGCAAAATTAATCTATCTGAACTATGCAACGTTTGAAGGCATCATCAATTGTTTTCAGGAAGACCTGATCAATGACATCGAGTCAGAGCAGCAATACATTCAGCGCCAGAATCTTGGTGACCTGGGTGTTAGAGTGCAGGGCTCTGGTGCCTATAGTAATCCTACCTGGGATAAGGCATCTAGTTTGGTTCTTCTGGAAAAGATGGTAAACGATGAGAGCATGTCTGAGGAAGATCTGGCCAGCCTATTGGATTGTGATGAACTGATCTATAGGCATCGGGTGCTTTGTCTGATGAAAAAGGATTTCCGTAGGTTCAATCTGCAGCTAAGCAAATTGCAACCGGAAGATCGTCAGATTATTATTCCTTTCCTGAATCGGGAGAAGGACTACGAGCAGATTTCAAATGAGCTTAGTATCACAGTGGAATCGGCCAGGGTCAGGGTTTATCGCATTCGAAAGAGTATGCTTACAGAGCTTGCTCAGAAGCTGTTGGATATGAAGGGGAGGATTGAGCCATGAGTGAGGTTGAACTTCCGGTTCTTAAATGTCCAAAGGAAGAAAAGCCTATGGTAACACTTCTCTGTGCCTATGCTTTAGTCAAGGAACTTCACAAGGATGGCAAGATTACGGATCGAGAACTGGATTATATAAGGAAGAAAAATAATATCCCAGTTGAGTGAATTTGGTCTATAATAAAGTCATACTATTTTATCTTAGTATGGCTTTATTAGATAATGTGAGGTATTCATATGTCGAGAAAAGCCGCTATTTATGCCCGTGTATCTACAGAACATGAGGCACAAATTTCTGCACTTGAGAATCAGGTGCAATACTATGATGAGATACTTGCAAGGCATCCAGATTGGGAACTTGTAGATAGGTATATTGATGAAGGTATTACAGGTACATCCATCAATAAGCGACCTAGCTTCTTGAAAATGATGGCGGATGCCAAAGCAGGAATGTTTGATTTGATTATAACAAGAGAGGTTTCCAGGTTTGCAAGAAACACAGTGGATACACTGCAACAGACCAGAATCCTCAAAGCATTAGGAGTGGAGGTGTGGTTCACAGAGGACAATATCTGGACTTTGAATGATGAGGACGGAGAACTTCGTCTATCAATCATGGCTACTTTAGCTCAAAATGAAAGCAAAAAGATATCCCAGAGAGTAAAAGCCGGGCAAATGATTTCATTTAAAAATGGAGTGCTGTATGGCAACGGTAATATTCTTGGTTATGATCGTGTGGGTGGTAATTTGGTTTTGAACAAAGACCAGGCCAAGACAGTTCGCAGAATCTTTGACTTATATCTGAATGGTAATGGAGTTCGTAGAATCCAAGACCTGATGGAAAAAGAGGGGTACAAGACTGCGTCAGGATTGACTCATTGGCATGCCGGTAACATCAACCGTATTCTTCATAATTCTTTTTATTGTGGAAGGATAGAATATAGGAAACAATACGTTCCTGATTATCTGACCCAGAAGAAGATTAATAACCATGGTGATGTGGAACGTATATACGTAGATGGAACACAGGAGCCTATTATCACACCGGAAGAATTCGACAGAGTTCAATCCATAATGCAGACTCGTACAGCCAAGACCAAGAAAGGCACCACTACTGGTGGATGTCCTGCCAAGAACATCTGGGGAAAGAAGCTTAGGTGCAAGTGTGGTCACGCCATGCATCGCAGGGTCAACCACATCAATGCCAATGGTTTTGCCAACAATTCATTTCAATGCTATGAGCAGCTACGAACTGGTACAATTAAGCATCGTTTGAAAAAGGGACTTCCGGTTGATGGCATCTGTGATAATTCTACCTTTGCAGAGTGGAAGCTGGATGTTCAGCGTGAGTTTATCTTCAAGAAGTTTGTTGGTAACAAACAGGAGGTTTACAGCAAGGCGGTCGCTCTTATCAAAGACATTGAGGACTTGGAAGCTTCACCTAGTGATAACGTTGCTTCTATTAAAAGTAACCAGGACACCATCAACAAGATTAACAATAAGATTGCCAATCTCGTTGACCTTTATATGGATGGTGATATTACCAGAGAAGTCTTTCGTGATAAGAAAGCCAGGCTCGAAAATCAAATCGAAGAACTTGAAAAACAGAATACAGAGTACAGGAAACAGATCACCAAGGACGAAGATAGCGATGTACAGGGCAACCGTATGGAGAATCTTGCAGAGATTCTAAATATGAAAGCCTATGCCAAGAATAAGAAGGTCCCGGATACTATAGTTGACTACTACGTATATCAGATCATTTACGACCATGATGTCTTCAGTTGGTACCTTAATCCAAAGCTTGGTAATGAGTGCATGGCTGTTGATTGTACTGGTTTTAAGCGCAAGGCAGAAATCGATAAATTAATGTCCACTGTACATAGCGGTACAGGCAGCTATCGCCGAAAAGCACTAATAAAAAACGAGATTTTTTAGGTCTTCAAAATGAGTTTTAGAACTTGATTTTTCCTTGATTTTCAGGGAAGAAGAAAGATTTTGAAACTCCCAGAAGCCTTGAATTTAAAGCGTTTATAGTATAGAGAGTCTTCGGACTCTCTATATTTT
The DNA here is from genome assembly GCF_900102515.1 of Butyrivibrio sp. INlla14. GTDB lineage: Bacteria > Bacillota > Clostridia > Lachnospirales > Lachnospiraceae > Butyrivibrio. The sequence continues at coordinate 6,792 of NZ_FMVS01000027.1, read as the reverse complement.
TTGCCTAAAAAAGTGTCGTAGCTGACAGTCCTATTTTCGAAGTTCCATACTTTCAAAATAGGACTTTTATTTTTAAAATTTATTCAAAATAGGACATGAAAAATAAGGTGATTTTTTCAAAACCGGAGGATTTCTTCCGGTCGAAGGAGGTTTTGGTATGAGTCGATTTACAGCAAAACAATTAAAAGTGATAAGAGAAGAACGAGGATTTTCTCAGAGTGAAGCAGCTAAATATATGCATATCTCGGATAGAACATTGAGAGCTATTGAAGCAAATGAACGCCAGGTAACATCAGATGAGATTATTCAGTTTTCTAGAATCTACCAAGTGGATGTCCGAGAACTTCTATTAGAAGAATATGTAGAGCAATCTGAAGAACAAATCCTATTTAATAGATACATTTCTTTGTATCGAATCTTTGATCAGCTTGGAGATAAAGATAAGGAGGATGTTGTCTGGGTACTGAAACAGAGAATAGCGGGATTAATATAGGATTTGGTATTTCTTGATGTATGAGGATTAGCTATAATAGAAGGCAGTGAAATTAAGAATCGGTATTTGTTGGGCAAAGGAGAATAAATATGTGCTTTTATATTATGATGTTTATCTGTAACTTATTAATTCCGATTATCATGTTAATATGTGGATTCTTTATGTTCAAATATCCGCCAAAAGAGATTAATGGAATTATTGGATACAGAACAACTATGTCCAGAAAAAATATGGATACATGGAAGTTTGCACATGATTATTGCGGTAAGTTGTGGCTTAAACTCGGATTGCTGTTATTAATTTCGACAATTATTATTCAGATACCTTTTTCACATTCGAGTGAAAATGCAATTGGATATATGACACTTATTGTTGAAGGAATACAGCTTGTGGCTATATTGGGTTCAATTGTGTTTGTGGAAAGAGCTCTTAAGAAAGCTTTTGATGAAAATGGTATCAGAAGATAATTCCAGTTTGTAGACCTAATTGAATAATGAATGTTACATAGAGCAGTTATCGAAAGATAGCTGCTCTTTTTTTGCGCCTAAGCGCGGTAACTATTCACTATTCAAAGGAGGTACGAAATGGAGTACGAGAAATTCAAAGAGCAGTTTGTGGAGGATTTGAAGGAGAGATTAGAAGCTGGAGGTGAGAAGTTCAGTGTCGACCTTAATGCGGTTCAGAAGATGAATCAGAATTATGAGGCAGTCACTGTGAAGCCTGAGGATGCTATTATCGGTGTTAATCTCAACATGACTGAAATCTACGAGCGTTATGACAGAGGTATGAGCTATGACACCTTAGTAAGCGAGGTGGCTGAAAAGGCTGACAGAGCACTTCACGATCACCCGGATTTCAATCTGGATGCAATTCAGGATTATGACCAGATGAAGGAAAAGCTTTCCATGGAGGTGGTTTCAGCTGAACGTAATGCAGACCTTTTGGAGAAGGTTCCCCATAAGAATATGGAGGACATGGCTGTTGTGTATCGATTTGTACTTGATAGCGATTCAGATGGTAGAGGTTCTATTTTAGTAACCAATCAGCTCATGGATAACTATGGTATTACAGCAGAGCAGCTTCACGCAGATGCATTACAGTATGCTCCGGTCATGCGACCTGCAGTGATTCAGACTATGGCTGAGACTCTCTTAGAGATGATGGGACCGGAAGCCAAGGACATGATTCCGGTGCTTCCAGACGATCCATTATTTGTAGCTACTGTGCCGGATAAGATTCAGGGTGCTGGAGTACTTGCTTATCAGGATTTCATGGAGCAAGCAGCTGAGCGTGTCGGTGGAGACTTCTTTATTTTGCCAAGTTCTATCCATGAGATTTTGTTAGTAAGAGATGATGGAACCTTCGATATCAACCACCTTGAGGGCATGGTAAAGCAGGTCAACGAGACAGAAGTTGCTCCGGAAGATCTCCTTACCGACAGTGTTTATCACTACGATTCCAAGGAGAAGGTTTTCGAGCTTGCTGAAAAGTACGAGGAGCGTACAGCCAGCAGAAAGCGTGAATCTACACTTGATAAGCTTCAGGAGAAGAGCCGTGAGCATATTGCAAAGGACATTGGTTCGCGTCCAATTGCGAGAGGAGGCGAAGCTTTGTAATGGGATGGAGTGGCTGGAAAAAGCCCTCTGCTTGTAAAGGTTGTCCTTATGGGGCGCATCAGCCATGCATTGGCTGGTGCACCCGTAAGATTATCAAAGAATTAAAGGAAAAGAGGAAGCAGAAATGACGTTTGAATATTTCTATGGTCGCGAGAGCGACCTTTTTTCATTTATAAGGGTGCCAAAAGCACTGTTTAAAGAAGAACGCTTCAAAAGGTTATCTGCAGAATCGAAGCTTTTGTATGGCCTGTTACTAGACCGCATGTGCTTATCAGCTGAGAATGGCTGGGTGGATGAAAAGAACCGCGTCTATATCGTTTTTACGATGCTTGATTTCGACGGGGCGCTTAGGCGCGATTGGGGAAACATGGTTTATGAGGAGGTTGTATGCGACGTGGAGGATGTGAAAACTAGAAAGATAAAGCTTTTTTGCCCGAAGTGTGGGCAACGACTATTTCGAGGTAGAAATTACGATATTGATCTGGATTGCAGGAACTGTGGTTCTAAGATTGAAGCAGAGCGTGAGGATCTGATTATCCATATTGATGTAGAGCTAGTTCTGGAAGAGGACTAATTACAATTGCATAACATGAGTCACCTAGTGCTGGCATCGTATTCGGCATAATTCTTAGTCGGAAGGTTTGCTGGTTGGTGACAAGAGTTTGTTAGCGGCTAGGAACGGCTGAGTATCGTTGGAAGGCGGAGCAAAACAGAAGGAAGTACATTATTGTACTCTGTTTTGCTTCGTCTTTTTTTAGTGCTTCTTTCTGTTGCTCTGATGGTGAATATCAGTGCATGAGTGGGAAGCCTATGTAGGTAGATATCCCTGACTGCCGGTTTTGAAACTATTAACCATTTCAAAATCGGAGGTCAGAAACAATGAATAATAAAGAATATGAACTTATCAGTTTAGAGGTTGAGTATCCAGGTATCCAGGGAGGCTGCAGATGGGCGGTAGCTACAGATTTGTCTCGTGAGGAACTGTTTCAGAAGTACGGAGAGGAGCTGGAAATGTATAATCCGTTGCTTTTGATTACGCCGGAGCAAGCGGAAGCATTCAAGGAGTACAACCGTAATGAGGAGAAACATAAGAAGAGAGCACTTCGTTGTCATGATCCTAGGGGATACATGGAAGGCCTTGAAGAAAAACAACAAGTTCTTCATAAAATCTCATCAGGTTTGGAAATTGATGATGTGTTAAATGCTGTGTACCTCAAAACCGCATATGAACAGCTTTCTTATACACAGAAATATCGTCTAATGCTGTATTTCTACTGTGGAGCCACTGAGGAAGATATTGCTTTTATAGAAGGCATAAGCCACCAAGCAGTTCATAAATGCATAGCAGAGGCAATTAAAACTATGAGGTATATGCTGGGGTTGGAATAAAAATAAATTTTTTTCTGATATGGGTTGCAAAAACGTCTCTCCCAGTCCCAATAAGTAGGAGGAACTTTTTTCTCCTGCGATCCTTGACAACAGAATATACATTCACTAAGTACGTTCCCGTATTTTGGAGCACCATAGGCCCGCCTTGAGCGAGATAGCCTCACTGGAAAGTCGGTAGCACCGGCCTTTGCGTAGATGGATGCGGGTACAATGATACTTCTGCCTAGCCACAGCCAGTAGGGTATGACCTGAACACGCAATGGGGGCAGCCACGCGAGAACCGCGAGGAGGACGAACCTATGGAGCTGTGCTGCAGCCGCTTAGTGATTTCCCGTATCTCTGGGGTGTTGAGGACAAATAAGAGACAGATAACTGTATTGTTTCAAGGCACTCTTTGTTGTACTGGCAAGGAGTGCCTTTTTACATCTAAGGAGGCGTTATGAGAGAGATAAAACGAGGTGACATTTATCTGGCTGATTTGGGAGAGAATATTGGATCAGTTCAGAGGGGCGAAAGACCAGTAGTTGTTGTTCAAAATGACAAGGGTAATAAGTATTCGCCGACCATTACAGTGATACCAATTACAACTAAGATTCATAGAAGCCGATGGTTTCCAACACATGCCATCCTTGACAAAATCGGAGGCTTGGATAAGAAGTCTGCATCTATGGCGGAACAGATTACAACAATCAGTAAAGACAAACTGATTACTTATATAGGAAGGATACCAGATGAATTAATGGATGAACAGATTGACGAGACATTGATTGTTCAGCTTGATTTACGAAGGGGGAAGATTTATGCAAATCGCAGACGGAAGCATAACTCTATCAAGACAAATAGAAGAGGTAGCCATTAAACTTGCAGCAATTGATATTATTAGAGAGCTGTGTAAGGAAGGAAAAATCACGAAAGAGGAGTTGCATCAGATTGAAAAGAACCACCGTGACATCCTTGAGTGATTTTTATTAAAAAAATACAATGTAGGCGTATACAAAAGCCATGGCAAAAATCTAATACGGAGGTATTTACGTATGAGACGTAAAGTGGTTATATATGCTCGCGTTTCTACGGAACACGAGGCACAGATTTCAGCCTTAGAAAATCAGGTGCAGTATTATGATGAGCTTCTTAGGTGGCATCCTGAGTGGGATTTGGTTGAAAGATATATTGATGAAGGAATTACCGGCACATCCATCAATAAGAGACAGGGATTTCTTAGGATGATGGATGATGCAGCAAAAGGTAAGTTTGATCTCATTATTACAAGAGAAGTTTCTCGGTTTGCCAGAAATACGGTAGATACACTCCAGCAAACCAGAAGGTTGAAAGCAATGGGCGTCGAGGTATGGTTTACGGAGGATAACATCTGGACAATGAATGACGAAGATGGAGAACTTCGATTATCCATCATGGCTACCTTGGCACAGAATGAGAGCAAGAAGATTTCTCAGCGAGTGAAGGCAGGACAGTTGATTTCCTTTAAAAATGGAGTCCTCTACGGAAACGGAAATATTCTAGGTTATGACAGAGTTGGCTCTCAGATGGTTATAAACGAAGAACAAGCAGATACTGTCAAACGCATTTTTGAACTGTATTTAAGCGGATGTGGTGTTCGTAAGATTCAAGATGTGATGGAACAGGAAGGTCGAAAAACTGCCAGTGGTCTTACCAAATGGCAAGCGGGAAATATTAATCGAGTCCTTCAGAATCCTTTTTACTGTGGAAGGATTGAATATCGTAAGCAGTTCGTTCCAGATTATCTTACACAGAAGAAGATTAATAATCATGGGGAGGTAGAGAAAATCTATGTTGAAGGTGACCATCAGAGAATCATTTCAGAGGAAGATTTTGATGAGGCAATGAGGATTCGAGAATCGAGAAGAGTTTATAAAAAGGATTCCAAAGGAAATTTAGTTGCTTCCGGTCAGGCTCCATATTCGCATGTATATGGAAGCAAGGTGAAATGTACATGTGGTCACGCTATGAATCGTAGACTTGCTCATGTTTCAAAAGCTGGCGAACCTTCCTTTTGTTATCAATGCTATGCACAGCTTAGAACAGGTACGCCAGAGCATCGTTTAAAAAAGGGACTTAGTATTGATGGCGTTTGCGATAACTCCATGTTCATGCAGTGGAAGCTAGATGTGGCAGCAGACTTCATTTTTAAAAAGTTGGTTCGTAATCGTGAAGCAATTTATAAAGAAGCAATTGCGATGGTTGGTGAATTGGATGATAATGCGGTTTCGGTATCTAACCAAACAGAACAGATGGAAGACAATCTGCGCTATATCAATAAACTTAGTAGTCAGTTGAATACGTATATGGAGATGTGTGCTGATGGAGATATCTCTAGAGAAGTTTTTCGAGAAAAGAAGCAAACTATTGAGAATCAGATTGCAGAGTTACAACAGCACAATGCTACATCTAAGCAACAGATTCAGAATTCTGAAGGCGAGGAAGAGCTTAAGCATAAGGTTAAAAGCTTAGAGGAATTTGTTAATATGAAGGCATTTGATCCGGATGCGAAGATTCCTGAGTCTTTAATAGAAGCATTTGTAGATAAGATAGTCTATGACAAGGGCGTTTTCTCCTGGTATCTTAATCCGAAGTATGGAAACGAAGTCTTTGATATGGATACTAAGGATTGGAAGAAGAGCATGTTGAATCGTAAAAAAAAACAGAAATCATCACGCCAGCTAAAGTCGGTTACTATAGCTCAGTAGTAGATTCAGGTAATGATTTATTTTTAGGTACGTATGATATTCCAGAAACATTTATTAATAAGAGCTGTGCGATTAACTATGGTCCACATCGACGTTTTCGTCTAGTGGGAGAAATGAAAGTAAAGGTTTATTTAGTATGAGGGTCTTCGGACCCTCTATTTTACGCCATTTTTTAGGGATTACAAAAAGTGTCGTAGGATAGCACACCAGCACAGGCTGCAATCGCTGAGAAGGCTGCTAAGAAGTGCGACAAGTGCGAGGATACAGCTAAGTCTTTCGTAGATGACGAGACAAAGGAAAAGCTTAAAGAGGCTGCTGAGAAGGCACAGGTTATAGCTAAGGAGCTTGCAGAGACATCTGCTGAGGTTGCTAAGGCTGGACTTGCTGGTCTTAAGGCTGGTCTTGAGGAAGCTAAGAGAGCTTACAACGAGAACAAGAAGAACTAATATATTTTAGTCCTGATATAATAAGCTATATTCAGAACAGGTAACTGTCTTTACAGTTGCCTGTTCTTTTTTGCGTTGAGCATTGTACAGTAAAGTGATAAAATTAATATTGGTAGTATTAT
>NZ_FMVS01000069.1 GCF_900102515.1 Butyrivibrio sp. INlla14 | reverse complement strand
TAAGTAACCTCGCCGTTTTCTTTTAATTATAATGGAAAAGCCCAGCAATTAATAGCCTTAATTTAATTAAATATCAATTAGACAAGACACTAGTACACTTAACCCACATTTTTCTTTGAGGAACTTCCTAATCTTCCAAAGGTAGCTATAGTATTTGAGCATAAGTCTTTCTGACTGTCCGGCTCTGGGAATTCGAATTCCAATATACTTAAGTCCTTTCAGAAAATCGTAAAGATACCTTGTTTCCGGGTCATACTGAGCTATTCTCCATGCTAGCTGCTGGCTAACATCTGTATATCCTAATTTTATTGCATTCATGACTAGGGTTGCATAACACAATGAATATAAATTCCTAACCATTTTTTTTGAGCAGCTATCTCTGAGTTTAACATTCCCTTTAACTTCGTTTATTATCTGAGATAGATCATTACATGTTTCATTTATTATATCTAAAGCCTCTTCCTCAGTTATCTTGCTACTATCAAGATTGTTTAGGAACAAATGATTATCCGCAATCTCAGAGAGCTTGCTCCAAAGCTTCTCCATTCCTGCGTAATCGGTTTTAATCTCATCCTGAGGAAATAAATGAATAGTCGCACTTTCTTTTGAAAAATCTATATCATTTATAAATTCAGGAGAAACATGCTTCCAAAAAAGTCGATGCGAGCGTCGATCTGGCGAAAACAGAACTATAAACAATATTCCAGGATTCGACGTCACCTTATATCCTATAAAAGCTGGAAATGCCAGACTGGTTAGACTATAAGATATTACGCCGCCACTTTCCCTATAATTACGGGTACCTTTTATCTGAACATCGAATATCTGCTCAGGAATTCTAGAAACGTCTGGTTCCGGCACAAATTCAAAAAAGCCATCATGATTAGGCCATTTGTCATTTGCCTTAAAATCTGAATATATCCGTCCTCCAAATGAAAGGTCAGAATTTAATGCATTTACCGCGTCTTTGTCTTCTGCTTCTCGCTCCGAATGAGTTGCCACATGCTCATTATAGTATTGTTTGAGCTGTGCCCTTTTAGCTGCATCCATATCCCCCATACCCCTTTTTCACATTTTTATTTTTAGTTTTTGTGCTAACCACCTTAAATACTGATTTACTACATTCTAGCAATTGGAAAATCCAGCGTCAATGCGCTTTTTCACCTATTTCGCCCATCAATAACTCTTCCATAGTGCATCCCAAAGTTTTCCTAAGTCTTATCATGTTCATTGTATCTCTACAGTGATAGTTAACACCCAAGACATCTATATCGCTACAGCGATACACTTTCAAGTTCGTAAATAAAAATGCAATATACCGCCAAGGCTGTACTCTCATTACACCTCAGCAATATATTGCACTTTAAGTTAATTCCACTTACCCATAATTCACAATTATGGCTTCCTTCAGATATATCATTCCATCCTCAAGATCAAGAGTCCTCATCTTTTCCAGGGATTTTAATACTTCTTCGTAGCTTTCCGCCAGTTCTTTAAAGCTATCTTTTTCCTGAGCCGCTTTTTCTACGCGTTTCTTGGACTCTTCAACATCAAGCCCCCTCTTGTCTCCCCCGGCGTTATACAGCTCAAGTAGGCACAGCGCCTGCTTACTTCATTATCCACCAGGCTCTGCACAAGTTCTTTTGAATCAGGAAACTCTTCCCCGAAACGCTCAACAACACTCTCCATGAAACTGTTATCTTGTCTGCTCATGTTCCCCCCTTACAACAATTCAACAGCGTTTCCGACTTGTTCATATCTATCATTGTATCGTCAGCGTATTCACGCCGTCAATAAAACCACATCTGTAAATCAAATATTTTCAAGTCATAAAACGTATATTTATTAATCTTTTCTTATCTTGATATCTTCAGTACCTGTTTTGGAATTTCCTGGCAATATTGCTACAGTATCACCATGGCAGGAACGAACCATTTTGAACTTTTCAC
>NZ_FMVS01000025.1 GCF_900102515.1 Butyrivibrio sp. INlla14 | reverse complement strand
ATATCATAAATCTAAATTCCGTCAAGCACATTTTCATGACTTAATTCATATTTTAATTTGATAAACGGCATTTAGCCAATCTGACTCTCCAAAACAGCCTTAGCTTCTGCGATAGCATCTGGAATACCAGCTGGATTTTTACCACCAGCCTGAGCCATATTAGGACGGCCACCACCGCCTCCTCCAACTTTAGGAGCAATGGCCTTAACAAGATTACCTGCATGAGCACCCTTTGCCTGTGCTCCATCTGTTGCCATAGTAACAAGATTAACCTTGCCATCTGCTTCAGAAATAAGAACTACAACGCCATCTCCAAGCTTAGTCTTCAGCTGATCGCCAAGATCACGAAGGCCATTCATGTCTACGCCCTTAACAGCTGTAGCAAGAAGCTTAACCCCATTAACCTCAACAACCTGATCCATTACATCACCAAGAGCTGCCTGAGCCTCTTTGCTCTTAAGTGATTCATTCTCGCTCTTGAGAGCCTTAAGTTCATCCTGAAGCTTCTTGATATGAGCAACTACATCAGCAGGTGTAGTCTTAAGCGTCTTTGCTGCATCAGAAAGGCTATTCTCGACATTCTTGTAATACGCTCTTGCGTTATCGCCTGTAAGAGCTTCAATACGGCGAACACCTGCTGCTACGCCGCTCTCAGAAACAATCTTAAACAGTCCAATGTGGCTTGTATTAGACACGTGAGTACCACCACAAAGCTCAATAGAGAAATCTCCCATATTGACAACTCTTACAGTCTCACCATATTTCTCTCCAAACAGAGCCATAGCTCCAGTTTTCTTAGCTTCTTCTATAGACATCTCCTTAGTTACAACAGGAAGTGCCTCAAGAATCTTTTTATTTACAATAGTCTCAACCTTCTCAATTTCTTCTGCTGTCATAGCCTGATGATAGCTAAAGTCAAATCTAGTCTTGTCAGGATCCTGGTATGAACCTGCCTGCTCTACGCCATCTCCGAGGACTTCCTGAAGAGCCTTCTGAAGAAGGTGAGTTGCTGAATGGTTACGACATGTCTTTGCTCTGTTATCAGCATCTACATTAAGTGATACCTTATCTGAAAGCTTAAAGCTTCCTGATACAACCTTACCAACATGAGCAGTTCTGCCACCTGCAACATGAATTGTTTCAGCTACTTCAAACTTAGAACCGTCTGTTCCAAGGATTTCTCCTATATCGCCGACCTGACCACCCATTGTGCCATAGAAAGTAGTCTTATCTGTGATGATAGTACCCTGCTGGCCTTCTGTAAGCTCCTCTGCCAGGGCATCACCCCCCGCCATAGCTACAACAGTTCCCTCACAGCTAAGTGCATCATATCCAAGGAACTCGCTCTTTACTGACTCATCAAGTGAATCGAACACACCAGCACCTGTTGTGAGATTTGCTGAGAAGTTCTGATTTTCTCTAGCTTTCTGCTTCTGCTCTTCCATAGATGCAGCAAAGCCCTTCTCATCTACAGTAAAGCCTTCTTCCTGAGCAAGCTCAAGTGTAAGCTCTACAGGGAATCCAAATGTATCATAAAGGAAGAAAGCATCCTTACCTTCAATTTCCTTCTTGCCAGCTGAAGCCGTCTTGTCAAGGATCTTCTTGAACTCCTTCATACCATTTTCAAGAGTAGACTCAAAACGAGTGATTTCTCTCTCAAGTTCAGTAAGAACAAACTTGATGTTCTTGTTAAGGTGCTCATAGCTTCCCTTGTACTCATCAATATAGATCTGTGCCACACCTAGAATCTGTTCCTTGTTAAGTCCAAGAGTCCTTGCATGTCTTACGGCACGGCGGATAAGTCTTCTAAGAATGTATCCTGCTCCTGTATTAGAAGGAAGAAGCTTAGCCTCATCTCCAATAAGCATTACAGAAGTACGTATATGATCAGCAAGAATTCTCATTGATCTTGTAGTCTTCTCGTCTGTATCATATTTAATCCCGCTTTCCTTTTCAATATATGCAATAACAGGTGCGTGAAGGTCAATCTTGTATACATCATCAACACCATTTAAGAAAGCAAGAATTCTCTCAAGTCCCCATCCTGTGTCAACATTCTTCTGCGCAAGAGGTGTAAGACTGCCATCGTGGTGTTTCTCATACTGCATAAATACGTCGTTACCGATTTCTGTGTACTTACCGCAATGGCAACCTGGGCCGCAATTAGGGCCACAATCAGGAATATCCTTAACATAGAACATCTCACTATCTGGGCCACAAGGACCATATTCAAGTCCCCACCAGTTATCTTCTGCAGGAAGATAGTAGATATTCTCAGGCTTAAAGCCAGATTCAATACGATACTTAGCACCCTCTTCATCTCTAGGTGCATTCTCATCACCAGCAAATACAGTAGCTGCAAGGTGATCAGCATCAAAACCAAAAAGCTGTGTAAGGAGCTCAAAACTCCACTGGCAACGCTCCTTTTTGAAATAATCACCAAGTGACCAGCTTCCCATCATCTCAAAGAAAGTTCCATGGCTCTTATCGCCAACAGAATCAATATCGTTAGTGCGGACACATCCCTGAACATTGCAAAGGCGTGTTCCCATAGGATGCTTTTTACCTAAAAGATATGGCATAAGCGGCTGCATACCAGCAACATTGAACATAACACCAGTTGAACCGTCAGATACAAGTGATACTGCTCCGCAATCTACATGTCCTCTATCTTTATAAAATTGCTTCCAAGCTTCACGAAGCTCCTGTGCTGTAAATTGTTTCATTTTAATTCCTCCAGAATGGTATATAAATATATCATTAAAAATCAAACTTATCTGAGAAAAATGCCTCAAGCTCATCGATGGCAATTCTCTCCTGCTCCATACTGTCTCTGAATCTTACTGTAACCATATTGTCATTCTCAGACTCAAAATCATATGTTATACAGAATGGAGTTCCAATCTCATCCTGACGGCGATATCTCTTACCAATGTTTCCACGATCATCAAACTCACAATTATACTTCTTGGAAAGCTTGGCATAAATCTTCTCTGCACCCTCGTTAAGCTTCTTGGAAAGGGGAAGAATACCAATCTTAACAGGAGCAAGTGCTGGATGGAAGTGAAGAACTGTACGCATATCAGGCTTCTCTTCGGTTCCAATATTTTCCTCGTCATAAGCCTCGCAAAGGAATGCAAGTGTTACACGGTCTGCTCCAAGTGAAGGCTCAACAACATAAGGGATATACTTCTCATTGGTTTCATCATCAAAGTAATCCATTGGCTGGCCTGATGTTTCCTGATGTCTTGTAAGGTCATAGTCAGTTCTGGACGCAATACCCCAAAGCTCACCCCAATCTGTGAATGGGAATGCATATTCAATATCCGTTGTATGATCTGAATAGAATGACAACTCTTCAGGATCATGATCACGAAGACGAAGGTTTTCTTTCTTGATACCAAGAGAAAGAAGCCACTCATAGCATGTCTTTCTCCAGTACTCAAACCATTCTGTCTGTGTTCCTGGTTTACAGAAGAACTCAAGTTCCATCTGCTCGAACTCTCTTGTACGGAATGTAAAGTTACCAGGTGTGATCTCGTTACGGAAGCTCTTACCAATCTGGCAGATACCAAATGGAACCTTCTTACGAGATGTACGCTGAACATTCTTGAAGTTTACAAAAATACCCTGCGCTGTCTCAGGACGAAGATATACTGTGTCCTTGGCATCTTCAGTTACACCCTGGAAAGTCTTGAACATAAGGTTGAACTCTCTGATACCAGTAAAGTTGTGCTTGCCACATGATGGACATGGAACGCTGTGCTCCTTGATGAAGTTCTCCATCTCCTCATGAGACCATCCATCTACTGATGTCTCAAGTGTAATACCATTCTCAGCAGCAAAATCCTCTATGATCTTATCAGCACGGAATCTCTCGTGGCACTCCTTACAATCCATAAGAGGATCTGAGAAACCGCCAAGATGTCCTGAGGCAATCCATGTCTGTGGGTTCATAAGAATTGCGCAGTCAACACCTACATTGTAAGGGTTCTCCTGTACAAATTTCTGCCACCATGCCTTCTTTACATTGTTCTTGAATTCAACGCCCAAATTACCATAGTCCCAAGTATTGGCCAGACCTCCGTAAATCTCTGATCCTGGATATACGAATCCTCTTGCCTTAGCCAGGGCTACAATTTTGTCCATTGTTTTTGCGTTTGCTTCCATAATCCTCCATTCCGCGGCGCCATAAATCATCAGCTGCCGTAAGTAAACATAATATTATTTTGAAAGAAGCAGCTGAACACTGTCAGAAAGTACATTGGTCAAATCAGCTTCCTTTTTGTCTCTTAAAGTAACACCACTTGTCATAAACTCAATATTATATGGTGTATCAATTATAACCTTTTCACTTGATATCACAATATGTCTGTCAAGAAAGTCTCCGCTTCCAAGATCGATCTTGTTGCCTTCCCTGTCTACGAGGGCCGCAGACAACTCATACCCATTCTCTACTGCGTCCTGAACAGTTCCAAAAAATAAAAGTTCCTGATTAAAATGAGAGTAATCCAGACAACTGTCAAAGGTCATAACAAGCTTCACATAGGGCTCATCCTCAATCCTCGTCGTCTCATCAAGTGTAATCCTGGGAGAAATGTATTCAGAATTATAGTATGATATTTCCTCCGCCGCCATATCAGAAAGCTCAGAAATATCATAATAGTCCTGCTCAAAACTCTCATAAATTGTGCTGACTACTCCCCCGTCCTTGTCAAGGGTTACTCTGGTCTCTCTATCCTTGTCAGCACCACAGCCAACCAATGTCAGAGTCACCATAAAAAGAGAAAGCACTGGGCATAAAGCCTTTTTAATTAGTATTTTCACAATTTTCCCTCATAAACCTAAAAAAATACAAACAACGTTATTATATCCAAATAGTTTTTCTTTTTCAATACTCAAAGGTCTCAAGCATTTCAAGGCTTTTTAGCGGCCTGTCTATGTACTTTTGCCGGTATTCCTTAGTTATGATATCAAGCTGGTCCAGTACTTCATCAGTAAGTGAAAAAGAAAACAGCTTATTAAGCGGGCTTGTTGTGATAAAATTCATAGCATACCGTGTGGAATCCAAAATGCCTGCCCTATCTGGAATACCAGGATATTCTCCTTCGATCAAAAGAGCTCTCAGTTCAAAAATACACCGGACAAGTCTATTAGGAATACTGTTCTTTAAAAGAGCTTTCAACGAAAAGTATAAAAGATTTAAAAGCTCCTTGTCCTCATTATTCTCCCTAGTATAAAAGGAGCACAATTCAAGAAAAAAGGTGCCATAACAGGCACCTTCCAAGTCACCTCTGAATCCTTCAAAATAGTTTTCTATGTCCGCCTCAACTATCGTATATGAATTCTTACCTGCAAAGAGTTTAAAAGTCCCAAAACAAAAAGGTTCAACCAACCCTGAAAGCTTGGCTGAAGGCTTTCTGGCACTTCTGGCAAAAGCTGTTATCTTGCCCCTTTCTGCAGTAAAGATCGTAGCAACCCAGTCATAGTCTCCTGCTGGTGCATGCTTTAATACTATGCCGCGGACGATCACAAAATCTTCCATATTTCATTCCATATTGCCAGTATAATCTCAAAGTGCCTTATACCAGCACATATACCAAATTAGTTTTATTTTAAATCTCTGATATCGTAACCAAAGCTCTTCATCTGGGTTTTGTCATCTCTCCAGTCGCGCCTTACCTTGACCCAGAGCTGAAGATTGACCTTACATCCCACCATCTCTTCAATGTCCTTACGGGCTGCAGAACCAATCTTTTTAAGCATTGCTCCGCCCTTGCCTATAACAATGCCCTTGTGGGAGTCTCTCTCACAGATTATAGTTGCATCAATATCCATGATTCCATCAGGGTCATACGCTTCATCAGGTTGTGAGATTGCAGAAATATCAAGGACAACCGGTCCATCCTGGTCTTCATAGCCATAATCTAAGTTTTCTGCTTCCATAGCCATAGCTTCAAGCTTGCTCTTTTTAGGAGGATGCTGATGTCTGTTTTTCTTTTTCTTTGGTTCCTCAACCTTCTTTTCACGCATTCTCATGGTCTCGATTGTCACCGCAATTCCATGAGGAACCTCATCCTGTAAAAGACGAAGTGCCTTCTCTCTGATTATTTCAGCCGCAATCTGCCTCTCAGGCTGGTCTGTCAGTGTTTCTTCGTCATAAAAAGGTGGTCCAAAAGGAAGAAGGTCCTTGATAGCGTTCATAAGTTCATCTATATGCTGTCCCTTAAGAGCTGCTACAGAAATCACTCTGTCAAAGTCCATCTCTTTTCTATAGGCATCTTCGAATTTCTCAAGGTTATCCTTTGAAACAGTATCTATTTTATTTATGACGAGAATAACTGGTTTTCTGCACTTTTTAAGCTCTTCGATAATGGATTTCTCACCTGCACCTATAAATGTGCTAGGCTCCACAAGCCAAAGAACCACATCAACTTCCTCAAGAGTGCTCTTGGCTACCTTGGTCATATATTCTCCAAGCTTGTTCTTGGTCTCATGAATACCTGGTGTATCAAGAAAGATCATCTGACATGAATCATCTGTATACACTGTCATGATCTT
The DNA here is from genome assembly GCF_900102515.1 of Butyrivibrio sp. INlla14. Classification (GTDB taxonomy): domain Bacteria; phylum Bacillota; class Clostridia; order Lachnospirales; family Lachnospiraceae; genus Butyrivibrio. Next base: position 61,293 of record NZ_FMVS01000025.1, on the reverse strand, counting down.
GTTTCTGGTAGTCTGGGGCTTATTAGATGTGATAGCTATCTTCTGCCCGATCATGTGATTCATAAGTGTAGACTTTCCAACGTTTGGACGTCCTATAAGTGTTACAAAACCTGTTTTAAAATTATTCTCCATCTTTGCCTTTCTTATTTGCTGCTGTTTTGCTGGTTTTTATTATTGTCAGGAGTAGTTCCTGTCTTAGGACTTTTCTTATGCTTGATTTTCTTGATCAGCAAAATTATAACTGTTACAACAAGCCCCAAAACTATGATCTGTGGAATATGGATCACAAACCATACAAAAAACTCAACAATCGCATTCCATACTGATTTACAGCTATTTACAAAACCCTCAGCAATTCTCTCTATCACACCTTTTTGCTCAGTAGGTGTATACTGTGTCACCTCAGTAATATCAAGGTAAACGGTTGAATAGTTAATCTTATTGTCATAGGTTCTAAGCTGAGATTCAATGCTCTCAAGCTGATATCTGACTTCCGACAGCCTCTCTTCAACCTTGATAATGTCTTCAACTGTCTCTGCAGACTCAACAATTTCAAGGAGCCTTGCTTCCTCTGCTTTGAGAGCCTTTTTCCTGCTCTCAATATCAACGTAGGAAAGAGTTACATCCTCGACATTCGTTGACTTATTTGTGATATTAGTGCCCTCATCAAGTGTCACCACAAACTGTTCAAGCTTATCTGCCGGAATGCGAAGTGAAAGACTTGCACTTCTATTGCTGACTCTTCCAGAATAGCTGCTACCATTATAGATATTGCTGGACTCAACGTATCCGCCCAGCTCCTTGACCTTATTCTGTACACCAGATAGAACCAGATCAAGATCCTCAGTTTCTGTGCTGATATTCATTGTAGTTATAAGTTTTCTTGATGTATCAACAACCTGTTCTGCCTGGTCAAAAGAGTTATCTGCCATCTTGGCTTCTTCCGCAAATTCAGCCGCTTCATAGTCATACACTCCATTTGTATCATAGGCTTCCTGAGGTGCATAGCTTGCTGATGTGGCAAAGCTATCGCCCTTACTACTGCCGCAGGCAGACATCATTATAGATAAAGCTGCTACAGAAATTGCACTAACAAGTCCAAGTCTCTTTTTCATAACTCCCTCCCCCATAAAATCATCTGTTTACAAGTTGCTCTACATTATCAAAAAGTTCTTTTGCCTCTTCAATCTTGTCATTTGTTCCTATAACACACAGGCATTCATCCTTCATAAAGGCATCTACATAATCAGCAAGCCCCCTGATTGTCTCCTTAGTAGTTCCAAGAAGCTCATCACGATTTCTCTGGATGTTCTCCATCTTGGCATTACACAGGAAAGCTGTAAGGCCATATGCTCCCTTGCCAGCAGGTGTCTTGGGTGTATCAAGGTCTGAGATAGCTCCAATTATATACTGCAGGATTGCTCTGTCATCATCATCGAAATTCCTGAGATAGTCAGCAGCTTTTTCAAACACACCTATACTATTCTTAAGATTAGGATCCCTGTATGTCACAAAAGCACTGTCGCCATTCTTGGCATAACTACTCATGCATCCATACGCGCCCCCTATTACTCTTATATTCTTCCAAAGATAGTCATACCCCATCATCACCTTAAGTACTCTAAGTGCGCCATTATACTTAAGGCCCTTGGATGAGAAGTTACCTGCCCTGCACACATACTGCACCTGACCTGCAGTCTTAAAGGCTTCATTCTTTTTGACAGGCTTTATCTCGAGTTTGCCAAGATCATTTTTTTCTGTATTCAAAGAATCCGCAAACTTCTTGCTATTTTCAGGAATTCCAGCATACTCCTTGTCAGTTCCTGTAATATCTATCAAAAGATTATCCGCCCTGAAGATTGCCTTACTAAGCATCTTTAAGGTTTCAATTATCTCTTTGGCCCCTTCATCAGTGCAGATATCCTTATTAAGCTTCTCAAGATGTCTAAAATAGCCGATACCACTCACATTATCTGACACTACAGCAGCAGGAGAAACATAGCTCATGGCACGAAGAGCTGCAGTCTGATGTCCAGCAGATGAAAGATCTGACTGAAGCCTTGCATACTGCTCTCCAAAAATTTCCTTAAGTCTCTTCACATCATCAAACTTAGTTGAAGTAATGATTTCTTTTACCAGGTCAAAAGCCTTATCCAGATTGTCATGAAGAACCTTAACGCTTATCTCAAAGACTGTCTCAAACTTGTTCACATCAGCCGAATCTGTGTAGGTGCTGATAGATCCTGAAAGACCGCCTGTATATATATTGATCTCATTGTAGAGATCACCATAGCTAAAGTTCTCTGTATCCAGCATTCCAAGCACCTTTTTAAGAGCAGATGCGTAAGGAATGTACTTGACATCAATGTCCTTAAGGTCAAAGACAAAGTTCACATAGTCGATTCCATTTGTGAACACATTGTGATGAAGAATCTTTATTCCCTTGTACTCCTTGAGCTCATAGATAAATTTCTCTGCTTCTTTTTTAAGATCTGAAAGTTTCAAAAGAGGGATCTTTTTAAGATCTTCAGGATCATCAGGAGCTTCCTGATAATCTTTAAGTTCCTTAGTCTCCCTTACAATTCTCTCTATTTCTTCCTGTGATAAAGAGTTCTTGTAGTCAGAGAGCTTTTTCTTGAGCTCTTCATCCTTGGCTTCGTTAAGACCTCTTACAGGTTCTAAAAGAACTACAGTCCTGTGAGGATTATCAAGAAGATACTTCTTTATCAGTTCCTCAAAATATCTTCCCTCTGCTTCTTTTTTAAGTTCGGCAAAGGTGTCGTTAGCTTCTACATTTATCCATGGCTTAGCATCGTCATAAAGCCAGCTGTCAAATACCTGAAGCCCATAGAGAAGGCCCTTAGGGAACCTTCCAAAGTCAGCCTCTCTGTACTTGAACTCATCAAAGTTAAGACCAGCCAAAAGAGCTTTCTTATCAATTCCATTTTTTACCTGCTGCTCTAATACTTCTCTAATTGTACCTACAAACTCTTCCTTCTGAGAAGCATTGGCATTCTTGGCAATGATGGAAAAAACAGGCTGTCTCAGGCCATTATCATATTCACTATACGCATCCTGTCCTATTCCCTTATCGATAAGAGCCTTTTTAATAGGTGCTCCAGGTGCTGAACAAAGAGCATAATCAAGGATGTCAAAGGCCACATAGAGCTTTCTGTCAAGAGGTGAGCCTACGCTGCAGTTATAGGACAAAAATGTATTATCCTCAAGTGGCTCGCTCTCCATGATGGAATAAGGCTTATGAATTTCCCTTGGAGCATCAAAGGCCTTCTGAAGTCCAATCTCAGAGTCAACATCAAGATGATCAAAGGCTGACAGATAATTCTTGTCAATATAATCAAGTTTCTCCGCCATATCCATATCACCATAGAGATAAATATAGCTGTTTGAAGGGTGATAATATTTTCTATGGAAATCAAGATATTCCTCATAAGTGAGTTCTGGAATAACATCAGGATCTCCACCGGATTCGATTCCATAGGTTGTGTCAGGATAAAGAGAATTCTGTATTTCTCTTGAGAGCACATCATCTGCAGATGAGAAAGCTCCCTTCATCTCGTTATAGACAACACCGTTGATAGTAAGATCTGATGACTCATCTTCCATCTCATAGTGCCATCCCTCTTGCTTAAAGATTTTGTCAGTCTTGTAAATATTAGGATAAAAAACTGCATCAAGATATACATGCATCAGATTCTGAAAATCAGTATCATTGCAGCTGGCAATAGGATAAACAGTCTTGTCAGGAAATGTCATTGCATTCAAAAATGTATTAAGTGACCCCTTTACCAGTTCCACAAAAGGATCCTTACAAGGGAACTCTTTAGACCCGCATAAAACAGTGTGTTCTATAATATGGGCAACTCCAGTAGAATTCTTGGGTGGTGTCCTGAAACCTATTGTAAATACCTTGTTATTATCATCGTTAGAAAGGAGTGTTATTCTGGCTCCTGTCTTCTTATGTCTTAAGATGTAGCTGTCAGAATTAAGGTCCTCAATCCTACGGCTTTCTACTATCTCATAGGTCTTTAAATCTTCTAATCTCATTTACTTTTAGTAAACCTTTCATGTTTTTATTTTATATATCAAAATCATCGCCTTCTTTATAAGGCAGATCAAAATCATCTCTCTTTATTTCTTCAGGACGTACTTTATCCTTAAGCCGATTCCTGTCTATATGTTTGGTAGGATGAGCCCTCTTAATTTCTTCCTTGGGCATTTTTATCTTATCTTTATCAAAATCATCCTTTACACGTCCTGAACTTAGCGCAATCTTGCCCTTAAATTCAGGCATCTTCATATTGGTTTTTTCAATATCCATCTCATCCTCAGCTCCTGTAGGAAGAACCATTCCCTCTGGAACAAAGCGAGGATGTTGGTCATCCTTAGATATTTCGCTATCTTTCGAAATATTATTACCTGTCTCAGGCTCAACAACTATTGTGCCAGTAACCATAGACTCTGCCTCTTTTTGAAGCTGACTCTTTTCATCTTCGGAAACAGTCTTATATACTTCCTCTTTTCTGGTAAGCGCAATTAGTGAAACCACACAAGCAACCACAAATGCAAAGAAAACAGTTACTACAAGCTGGTCATTCATTCTGGTTGCTCCAAAGAAGGGAGTTACCATAAACACAAGGATTGTCGAAAGGAGCCATGGAGATACTCTTCCAAAGTTTTTGTTTCTGAAAAATCCCACAAGAACTCCGGACATTACTATAAAGGTGATCACATAAATGATCTTGTAGTTTGTATAAGTCCAGAACATGCTAAAGGTCATCACGTTATGGAAATAATACTGTGCCCAGTTTTTAATAACCGGAACAAACATGGAAAATCCGGCTTCCTGAGCTATCATAGCTGCAAATGTAAGCAATCCGGCAAGCACCACGAACAAAAAGCTTTTCGCACCTGTATGCTCATAATCTCCAGCCATAAACAGAGCAGATAAAAGAAGTGGCAAGACAACAACTATAGTTCCGGCATCAAGATAGGTCATAAATCCCACGACCATGCCAACAAAAACATACCAAATGATAAACCATCCAGATGTATATTTGCCATCTGACACATTCTTAAGATATATAGAAATTACCAAAAGCTCTATCCCAAGAAGAACCAAAAATAGTTCATTAGTTCCTATTATCAGATTGCCAAGGTCTTCTACAAATATAGGCATAAAAGAAGTATAGGCCGCAAAGATAATAGCCGCAGCCTTGCCTAAAAGAAGCCTTGCTGTAATTGTTCCAAGAAGAACAAAGATCATAAAAAGTGCAATTTGGAAGAAAAATGAAACCGCTATATTATTACCAGTAAAAAAAAGCACAGACCTAAGAAGACTTGAGTAGACTATAGACAACAGATCATATTCATTACTAGCCAGATTACTTCCAATCTGGGCATTTTCAAATAGCGAAAGCTTCCCCCCTGGAGAAGCCAAAGATCTGGATACTACATCCAGTCTGTAGAATATCCCGCCTACAAAAATAGCTATGAGCATCAAAACATAGATTATTTTGACACCCATTGTCTCTGACAATTCTCTAAGGTCAATATGGTCACATATCCTTCCTGCCAGAAATGTAAGTATGCTCATCATAAGCACACCCAAGACTGTCAGGATCAAGGAATATGTAAGTGTCATTTCTCCTAATGGAAAAAGTCCTGAAAAGAAGCTAGAACTTGCCACCATCACCACATCAAAAAGAATAAAGACAATCAAGATGCATAAACCAGGCCACATACGTTTTAGTTTCATTTCAGGACTCCCCCACGCCTTTTAATATTTTTTGTTTATCTTTGATTACTCTTCTGGCTCATCCCAGTTATGGTATACAGCCTGAACATCATCATCCTCGTCAAGAAGATCAAGAATCCTTGTAAGATACTTAACAGTTTCAGGATCAGTAACTGAAACATAATTCTGAGGAATCATAGTAACTTCAGCAGAAGCTGTCTCAACCTTAGCTTCAGCAAGGGCCTCTACTACAGCCTGGAAGTTATCTGGAGTAGTAAGAATCTCATAGCTGTCATCTTCCTCATTGAAATCATCAGCTCCTGCATCAAGAACGAGCATCATAAGATCATCAGAAGACATCTTGCACTCTTCCTTGTCGATAAGAATCTGACCCTTGTTATCAAACATGTATGATACGCAACCAGGAGTTCCAACATTACCATTTCCCTTTGTGAAAGCACTCTTTACATTAGCTGCTGTTCTGTTCTGGTTATCTGTAAGAGTTTCTACGATAATAGCTGTACCACCTGGGCCATATCCTTCGTAGGTAATACTCTTGTAATCAACTGCTCCGTCTGCACCAGAGGCCTTCTTGATACCACGCTCGATAGTATCGTTAGGCATGTTGTTAGCCTTAGCCTTGGCAATAACTGTAGCAAGCTTAAAGTTGTTGGCTGGATTAGGGCCGCCTTCCTTAACAGCTACTGCAATTTCCTTACCAATGATTGTGAAAATCTTTCCCTTTGCAGCATCATTCTTTTCTTTTTTGTGCTTGATGTTGGCAAATTTTGAATGTCCTGACATAAAAACTTCCTTCCTTTTAAAAATAAATAAAAATATCTTATTTTGCTATTTCTAATTCTTCCTCTTCCTGCGCAGCTTCCTCTTCTGGCAATTTTGTGCCAAGGACTGACTGGATCATATGCTTGTCCACAGAAAGGATCTTGAAACTATAGCCATCAACTGTAACACTAAACTCTTCATCTGACTCCGGTATTCTGTCAAGCTTGGAGATCATATAACCATTTAGTGTTTCAAATTCACTCTCGCCAAAGGATATTTTAAATCGCTTCTCGAGAACTTCAAGAGGTGTTTTCCCCTCAATAATATATTCGCCGGAATTCTTGGTAGGTTTGACAAAGTTCTCATCCTCGTCATACTCATCCATGATGTTTCCAACGATTTCCTCCAGAATATCTTCCATGGAAATAAGTCCTGCAGTCTGTCCATACTCATCAATGATAATGACCATCTGAGTCTTACTGGACTGCATACTATGGAAAAGAGAATCTATATTTCTTGTCTCTGGAACGAACTTGGGCTGTCTCAAAAGGCCCTTGATCTTTCTGATAGGGAGCTCTTCATCAGTTTCCTCAGAGAGCTTTTTCATGGCATCACGGATATGCATAATGCCTATGATATGATCAATATCATCAAGATAAACAGGAAATCTGCTGTTATTAGTATCCATCATGAAATTAACAGCATCTTTAAGGCTCATATTGGCATCAATAGCAACCATAGCCTTTCTGTTGGTCATGATATCTCTTGCTTCCTTGTCAGAAAACTCGAAGATATTCGTGATCATATCTGCCTCAGTTTCCTGCAAAACGCCCTGTTCCTGACCTTCAGAGACCATCGACTTGATTTCTTCCTCAGTTACATCAGATTCATCTGTATCGCCCCTGACTCCAAACAGATATAAAAGGCCAGATGCAATACCATTTGAAATCATAACAAAGGGAGCGCATATCGATAAAACAAAGCTCACAGGATAATAACAGGCATACACCCATTTCTCAGGGAAACGAGAAGCAAGCTTTCTAGGAACAAGCACACCAAAAGCCATAATGATAAGGCTGATGACAAGTCCCGTTGCAAAATAAATGCCAAAGCGCACCAATGCAGCATCTCTATCTGCTCCTATAAAAAGAGCTATTGCTCCTCCTATATCAATTGTGACAAGGCCACCAAGTATCATATTAACAACTATGTTAAAATACTGAATGTCCTTGATATAATCAGAATCTCTCTGAAGCGCCTTAAGAATCTTATCGCTGATAGAATCTTTACTCTCAAGAGCTCTCTTCTCAATTTCATCTTCTCTTACATGCCCCAGGGCAACCCCAAAACCGTGTACAAGAATATCCATCAAAAGAACTAATACTAACGCAAAAATACTGACAGAAGGCAAGCCTTCGTCCATAATAGATCCTCCTCGTTTAATATGTACATAAAATGTCAACTTACACTATATCACATTTTGCAATTTGCTACCAGTATAGTGTTATACAAGCTTATCTATCTCTGCTCTTAACACATCGCTATATATTCCATCCTTGGCTTTTTCAGAGTATTCAAGTTCCTCATAAGGAACCAGAAGATGATGCTTCCTCCTGGCATTATCTCTTTCCTTGGCATAGGACCAATGATTAACATAATAGAATCTGCTCCATCTGATATGTTCAATTCTCCAGGCATCCTCAGAGTCCTCGTCAAACTCGCCGTCAGCCTTAAGCCGTTGCTCTATCCAGTAGTGGTCAGCCCTTGCTACATTTGAGCTCTTAAAGAAACCATTGAGCTTCTTCCACTCTTTTTCTGCAGCTTCTTCAAAATCCTGCGCAGGCTGACTATTTGAATATCTAAGGCTGTAATCATAGTTAAAGAGCTTACCCTGCCTGTAAAGTCTCTCGTTTTCAATGCTTTCTTCTGTCAATATTTCCTTCATATCTCCAAAAGCAACGATCTTATCAGAAAGATAAAGCTTAGCAAGTCCCGCCGGAGTATCTGAATAGCAGTGAATCTCTGCAAGCGGATTAACATAAAGTACAAACTGAATAAGCTCAATAGTTCCATCAAGAAATGTATAGATAACCCTGTCCATCTGAGCCAGGTCCTCTATGTCCTCTTCCCAGCCTCTGTCATGAACAACTATCTTGTCATCATTCATAGTATGAAGAGTATTAAGAAAAGCCACCTCAGCAGGAGATGCGCCCCAGATATGATATTCAACAGACTGAACCAGACTAAAGATATTATTAAGATAGCCATATTTAAAGATAGCATTTCCAACCTGATCAAAACCTATTATAGCTATCTTGATCTTACCTTTTCTTCTGTCATATAGGTTATATTTTTTCCAATAATCCCTGGCTAAAACATCATAGACATTGAAGAAATGAAGATTCATCTTACTCTCATCTACAGCATCCAAAAGTGTAGGATCCACATCTCTGAGCATCAGATAAATATTATCTCCCTGAAGTTTCTTTTCATTTTTTGAAATGAAGCTCACATTGTCCATATCATCTGTGAACATTACAATATGATTTCTAACCTTCTCTGCCTTTAGCTTGCTTATCTTATTCTCATCATCATCGGGATCAGTGTACATAACATATCCGTGCCTTACTGTCTCGCCAACAGCCTGTCCCATCTCATTGTCTGTATAAACAACAGTTGCATCCTTACTAAGCCTGATAAAGAAATGTCCCATCTTGGCGTAGGCATATCTGAGTACGCTTAAGATAATACTGGCTACAACAAGTACAGATGTGATCTCTGCAAAAAGAATATAGCCATTAGTCATATCATTGACAGGATTTACAAAATATACAGCCAGTGCAGCATATACTGTTTCCCAAAAAGAAAGTCCCTCTTTCGCATAGCCTATGCAGCCCACAATAAATGGAACCACACTCAGGACATAAGATATCCAAGGGCACTTTTCCTTAATCGCATGTAAAAGCTTCAACACTGTTCTCCTTCGTCTTTTGTTTAATTTAACCTTCATAACATTACCATTTTTAGTCATTTCAAGCAATAATTCTTTATTTGACGTTCCTTTCATAGTAAAATATCCAAGTGGAAATAAGTTTGGGGAGTAATAAATGATTTCATTAATATCAACAATTCTAAATGCGATTTTGTCCTTCATTTTACATATTTTAAAAGCATTTTTTTCTATGCTTACCTGGTTTCTTAAGGGAGTACTCTCCCTTCTTAAGCTGTTTTTCTGCTTCTTACCCGCCACCAGCATTCTTTTTTCACTTTTATTTGTCGCAGATATTTACCTTTATTTTGCTGGAATACCGGATATTGAGCCTCTTTCTAAATACAACTCATATCTATCAAAAGACATGCAGATTTCAGCCAAGCTCATAAGCGACATGAAAATATGGTGGACACTAAACATTTATCCTTATAGAGGGAATATCACATTTATTCTTCTTATTATTCTCTCCCTTATCATGTTTCTTCCTGTTGTCTTTGTTTTATTGTCAATCAGCGTAGTTTTGTCCTTTGGGCAACTCCTCTTCTATGCTGCAGCCTTTGATATTATCATTTATGTTCTAAGAGCCATATTTCATAAGTCCTTTTTGGCCCAGTTTCAGGACAGATTTTTTGCAGTATTCCCAGAAAAAGGTAAAAGACATTACGAAAAAAACTATGAAAAATGGTTACGAAAACACCATGGACAATTTGAGGATGATGATCTTGAAGCTGTCCCTGTCAGAAATAAAGTAGATGAATTCTACGAAGACGATGATAACTACTATGAAGAAGACTACGAAGATGACAGTGAAGATGACTATGACGATTATTATGAGGATGACTATGATAGTGACTACGATGATCAGGATGCTATAGAGGATAAAAGATACAAAAGACGAAAAAGATTTCCCTATCGTGATCAGTATGAAAATGATGAATATGAAGATATAGATGAATACTACGAAGATGATGAAAACTACGATGACGATGAGAATGGCGATGAATCAGAAAGCAGTAACGACACAGATCGCCTGTCCTCATTTGACTTTTTTGCAGGCTGCACTTCAAGAGAAAGTGCAGACAGAAAATACAAGTCTCTGGTAAAGCTCTACCACCCGGACAATATGGACGGAGATACCGCAGCAATTGCTGAGATCAACACCCAATATGCCCAGGCAAAAAAGAGATTTAGCTAAAAACCCTTGGCACTCTCTTACTGATATCGCAGGTAAGCTCATAATTAAATCTGCCGCTTAAATCTCCTAAAAACTCAGCTGTGATCTCATCTCCTGAGCTTTTATCTCTGCCGATAAGAACCACTTCATCGCCCTCAGATGCATCAGGTATATCTGTTACATCAACCATAAACTGGTCCATGCATACTCTTCCAAGGATGCATGCGCGTTTACCTCTGATTAGAACAAAGCCTTTATTTGAAAGGCTTCTTGGATAACCATCTCCATAACCTACAGGTATAGTTGCTATTCTTGTAGGCTTTTCTGTCACAAAGGTTCCGCCGTAGCTGACAGGAGTATTTGCAGGAACTTCCTTGACCATTACTATATGGCTTATAAGTTCCATTGTGGGCTTAAGATCTATAATATCTCTGGGCACCTCGTCAGAAGGCCACATTCCATACATTGTAACACCAGCTCGTACCATATCCATTGATGACTCAGGTACAGAAATAATACTTGCTGAATTAGCACAGTGCTTCAAAAGGAATTTGATGCCGGTCTTATCCTCTGTATTTTTTACAAAATCAGCAAACACCTTTTCTCTTTCCTTGGCATTAGAAAGGTCCTTCTCATCTGCTCTGGCAAAATGAGTAAAGATGCCCTCAATAGAAATACCCTTAAGCTTCATGACCTCTTTGATAAACTCTGTTCCCTCATCATCAGGTGTGATACCAATCCTGCTCATTCCTGTATCTACAGCTATGTGCACAGCAGGAACTTCCGATATCATTCCCATTTCAAAAAGCTTTTCGCCGCAATCAGACAGTTCTTTTGCCATATCGAGCCTAAATACAGTAGGTCTGATATTCTCTGAGAGCATCCTCTCATAGGCGTATGGGAATGTATAGCCCAGAATCAGTATAGGCTTCTTCACCCCATTATCTCTAAGTTCAAAGGCTTCCTCGGCAGTAGCTGTTGCATAGCCCCAGATGTAATCTACATCTTCTAGCATTTGGGCAATAGGTACAGCGCCATGTCCATAGGCATCTGTCTTAATTACAGCCATTATCTTTGTTCCATCAGGAATGTTCTTTCGCATAGACTCAAGGTTATACCTAATGGCATCTAAATCTATTTTTGCATATACACGTGAATACTCTTCAAACATCAATCTTCCATCCATAAAAATCATCTGCAGGCCTTAAATTCAATGGCCACAGGTATTTACTCATATTGTCTTAGAATCATTTCCATTCCGGAAATTATATCAGAAGCCACCATTGAGTGTCTTCCCTTATCTTGAGCAGCAACATCTCCGGACAGGCCGTGAAGATAGACGCAAAGGCAGGCTGCATCAAAAGAAGAAATAGGACCAGATATAAAAGCACCTATAATTCCAGAAAGCACATCTCCGCTTCCAGCAGTTGCCATGCCATCATTGCCGCTCATATTAATATAAATCTTTTTGCTACCACTGTCAGCAACTATTGTTCTTGCGTCCTTGCATATAACGGTACAGTGGAATCTATCAGCAAGTTCTCTTGGATACTCAAGTATATGTTCCTTACAGCTTGCAATATCTCTATCAATCAGTCTGGAGAATTCCCCAAGATGAGGTGTGAGAATAAGTTTTTTGCCACCTCGTGCAAAATTTTCCAGATAGTCCGCAAGTTCCTTGCTGCCAGCAACCAGATTAAGGGCATCTGCATCAACAACAAGATTCTTGTTGCAGTTCTTCAAAACAAGCCTTGTAACCTCAAAGCCCATTTGGACTGTTCCAAGCCCAGGCCCTAAAACAACTGCGTTAGCCCATTCAATATCCTTTTCAAGCTTATCACCTACAGGTTCAAAATCCTCATAAGTTGTGAGCATTGCCTCTGGCAAAAGAGCTTTTACTGCCTCGGCATTTTCTGCGGCTGTAAATATCTTTACCATTCCTGCACCAGCTTTCAAGCAGGCACTAGCCGCTAGTATGCAGGCTCCGCTGATCTCTTTAGACCCGGCTATGATAAGAACCTTACCATTTGTTCCCTTATTAGCATCAGCCTTTCTAAGAGGAATAAGACTGTCTATGTCTTCGTCAAAGAAGAAAGCTCCCGGCTCTCTGCCAAGAAAACTGTCCTCTGTTATCCCTGCATCCTCAACAAATAATTCCCCTGTGTATTCGCAGCCAGGATACATGATATGTCCCAGCTTGACCTGATTAAAGGTAATAGTCATATCAGCCTTGACTGCCACCTGGCAAACCTTGCCGTTATCAGCATTTATTCCAGAGGGAATGTCTACGGAAACAACGCAGACATCGGACTGTCTCTCATTCTTGCAAGTATTGATATATCTTACTGCATCGGCAAAGTCTCCTGCGATGCCTCTTGATAATCCAATACCAAACATTGCATCTACTATGATATCCCAGTCAGCGTAGCTTTTGTTGTCTCTTATATTGGAAAAAGTGTCAATGGTTGTACCATATTTTTCTAATATCTTGAGCTGAGATAGAAGAAGGTCGCTTGCTTTTGTGTAATCTCCTATAACACAAACATTTACAAGAATGCCTTTCTGCCTTAATATCCTGGCGATGCAGGCTCCATCTCCGCCATTATTACCAACTCCGCATATGATAAGGGCTCTGGCTCTTCTATCAAACCCTCTATCCTGTAAATATTCCAGAATATGCTGCACAACTAAAAGAGAAGCCCTCTCCATCAAAACAGGACTCGGAAGGCCAAAATATTCTGAAGTATTCCTATCATATATCTTCATTTCCTGACTTGTTACAGCGTATTTCATATTTCCCCTCCACATGAAATCAAGTAGAAAACGGTTAGATTTCAAAAGCTGCCTATAATAGGCAGCTTTCTAATCATTCTACATATTCATCTTCTGCCCCTGAAAGCGGTCTCCTGATAGGATGTCTTCTGTCAGGGTCATATTTCATATCAAATATATCTACTACTTCTGGTCCAAATATCTGATGCATATAAGAATATAAATTATAGTTCTCCATTTCAGCTTCCTGGAGCCTTATAACATTCTTCTTAAGTTCTATTCTGGCCCTCGATATCCATTCATCAAGGCTCTTGATATCCGATGTATTGTCATGAAGCCTTTCGTAGCAGACCTTCATGGTTTCTACCATAAGCTTATAATCAATATCATAAATCTGCTTGGAAAGGTCTAAAAGTTCATCCTGATGTCCATCAAGCTTATCATTACATTCATTGATAAGGCGTGTTCTCTCAGAAATTTCCTTCTCAATAGCAGCTGAATTGCCAGCCTTGTTGGCCTTATCCCTAAGGGGCACAATCTCACCAAGAAGCTTTTTCTTAAGCTTCTTGATGTCCTTGGTCTGGCTTCTAAGCTTACCATCCCTCTCAACCAGGCTGTTAAGCTCATCTGCAAGCTGTTCTATTTCAGGTGTCATTTCTGTCTGCGTAAACAATTGATGCCATTTATTATCCAGCGTCAATATAGGGATACTCTTCCCTTGTAGCGCAGACATATAAACTTCATCGTCTCTTGCCATCAGATTCTCTCACTATCGTAAGTTTATGAGTTCTCGTACCTATTTATATTATACGATAATTTCATTAAACTGTCAGATAAATGTACATTTTCTACCTGAATATTGTTAGGAACTTCCAAGTCAACATGAGCAAAGTTCCATATAGCCTTTATTCCGCACTCAGCTAGTTTGTGTGCCATAGGAACTGCTTGTTCCTTGGGAATAGTCAAAACAGCTATCTCAATATTATTCTTTCTGACAAAGTCTTCCATTTCTTCTACTGGTCTGACTTCCACATCGCGGATCTTGGTTCCGTAAAGTTCAGGATTCTTGTCAAAAGCTCCCTTGAAAACAAAGCCTCTTCTAGTAAAATTGGTATATCCTGCAATAGCCTTGCCAAGGTGTCCCGCACCTATTATCACAAGGCTGTGTTCCTTGTCGATACCAAGTATCTTACTGATCTCATCATAGAGATAATTAACGTTATAGCCGTAGCCCTGCTGTCCAAAGCCACCAAAATTATTAAAGTCCTGTCTGATCTGAGAAGCAGTTACCTTCATGATGTCACTCAGTTCCTGAGAGGATATTCTCTCAACGCCCTTCTCCTTCAGATCCCCCAAATATCTAAAATAGCGCGGAAGTCTACTAATAACCGCCTGAGAAATCTCTTTATCTGCCATTATCTGCTCCAATTCTGCGTTTGTGAACACTCTAAACGCTATATAGTTAATAAGTTTAGTCTTGATTGTTAATAAATTCTCAAATTAATTATACCGATACGTTAAATAAATGTCAATCAATGATATGATACAAAACATGGTAAACAAAGAGTAAACAGCAAAAAAATTCCCGACCATTTCTGGCCGGGAATTATAGTTTCTGTAAATAATTTCTATTATTTAGCCAATAAGAACACCATTTTCATCAAAGGTATATTTCTTGAACCAGCGAGTAATTGTTGCATTCTTGACCATATGTCCCTCACTGTCAAAGAAATGTCTGCCATCATCAAGATCTACAAAGTTGCTTACTACGATATGTCCCTTAGCATTTGCATAGTATACATATCCGTCCTCAGCTTCTATGAGAGTACCTGCAGCCATCTTACCATCTGCTGCAAAATAGTATCTTGAAGACCACTTTGTCATGAAACCAGTTACCATATGTCCTTCACCGTCAAAATAGTACTTGCCATCTTCAAGTTCTACAAAGTCTGTCTTAACCATAGTACCATTCTGCTTAAAGTAATATGTGTAGCCATCGATAACGTGCTTTCCTGTAAGGTTAGAACCATCTTCAAGAACATAAGTTGTCCTTCCCCACTTTGTAACAAACTTTCCAGCAGGTGTCTCCTCAGCTGGATCTTCTTCACCGCCATAGTAAGAAGCATCAGTGATGACTCTGCGTACTACAAGGGCACCAACTCTTGGTGTGCCAGATCCAAACTCTACATTCAGCTGTCCGTCTGCTACTTCTGCAGTTACAGAAGTTACAGTATAAGTATTAGCAGCATTGCTAACGTTAAAGGCTACTCCTTCAACTGTTCCAGATACAGAACTCTTGTAAACAGAGTTACTCATAACTTCTACCTGATATGTGCCATTTTCTACATCAACAAGGAATGTTTCACCAGCTGGCAGACAGAAGTCTGTGTAAACAAGTCGTGGGAAGTCACCTTCAAAAGTAAACTCTTCAGTACGTCCTTCCATTGTAACGTCGCCATTAGCAAATCCATAGCCTTTTTCTTCTGTATAGTCACTTCCAAAGGTAGAAATCTTCTTATTTCCCTTCTTTGGGTTAACTGTAATGCCAGTCCATCCTTCAGCTACACGGCTTGTGCTGATACCAAAGTCAAACTTACCAACAGCCGGATATTTAACTGTTGCCTTTAATACTGCTGTACCATCGAAGTCTTCTACAGTACCTTCAATAGTAATTGTTGAGCCAAGACTTGTAACATCCATATCTGAAGTGTTCCATGTTACATTTGCAGCCTTTGTAGCTCCGCTAGCATATGTAGCAACTACTGTCTCTGGAAGTACATAATTCTTATTAAGGTACTCAACCTCAACAAAGCTGTCTGCAACTGATAAGATATAGTCGCCTACGATGTGTACTGTAACAGTAACTGTATCCTCTGTTCCCTCTACTGTTCCTGTAAGTGTATAGTCGCCAAGCTTTGTTTCATCAAACTTCTCTGTGTTCCAGTTTACCTTAACCTCTTTTGTTGTACCATTGAGGAAGGTTGCCTGTACATACTCAGGAAGTTCTACCTTGTTACCAAGGATAACTTTAATATCATTTAAAGGTGCATAGCCTGTAGGTACGTTTTCAATAACTGTAACTTTTACATCTACAGGATTTTCTGAATATCCGCGAATGTAAGCATGAGCTGTGTACTCACCAGGTGTTGAAAGGTCTACTTCACTTGCATCCCATGTTATTACTACTACCTGCTCAAGTCCATCAGCATCTGTTACAGATATAACTGACTTCTTCTCTGCAAGAAGATCAGCAACTGTCTGTCCCTTTGCAAGAGGTGTATCCTGAACAAGTTCCATACTTTCAAGCTCTTCATTGAGCTTAGCAATTGCAAATGTAGTCTGAACTGTAAGAGGAGCTGATACGAAGCTCTCCTTGCCATCTACTACTGCTGCAACTTTATATGAATAGAAGCTTCCTCCCTTGAGGTTCTTATCTGTATAGCTGTAAGCAGATACAGGATCAGTCTCTACAGGAGCATCTCCATAAACTGGAGTAAGATTTGTGATCACTACTGCATTAAGAATAGCCAAAGATCCTTCATTAGAAGATACAACTTCAATCTGTGAATTCTCTTCAAATACTACTGTCTTACTCTTAACAATATCTGCAACCTTAGTAGACTGTGATACAGTTCCGAGATCTTCACCATTTACAAGAACCTTGCAGTTATTATAAGCATTGTTGTTATATGCAGCGCCAGCATAAACATCTACCTTGTATGCTCCAGCAGGAACATCAATAAGGAATTTAAGCTCGTTATCAGCTCTTGTCAGATCGCAACATGCCTTTTCGATATCTGTCTGAGCATCTCCAGCATTCTCAATGCCAACACCAACTCTGTTCCAGTTTACATTAGCACCTGTGCCTACTGCCCATCCATATCCACTTGCCGCATTGTAATCATCTGCAAGAATTCTGATAAAGCCGCTCGCGTTGCTGCTCTTATAACCCATATCAAACTTCTTGAATACGTTGCCTTCTTCGTAGCCTACTATTACCTGTTCTTTTTCACTTCCTGCTATTTCAGAAGATGTAAGTCCACTAGCATTAAGTTCTGCGATTGTTTCATATTCGCCAACTGTCTCGTTTCCATTTTCATCTACTGAAACGTCAGCTCTTTTAACAACGTATCCTTCTACATCATGTCCGTATACACCATCATTTGCAGGTGTGAAATTAATAGTAGCACTTGTAGAATCAACTGCTCCTTCTGAAAGCTGAGCTGTAATAAGACCTTCAGAAATAAGGTAGCTTGTATGCGCAGGCTGGTTATAGCCAACATTCTGCCAAGCAACACCCTCTCTGTAAGCAAGGTCTGTAAGTGAGCAAGGAATTACATAATCTGTCTGGATTGTTGTTGAGTAAACTCTGATCTTGCTGTTATCAGAAGAACATCTTGCAACAATCTCATCTCTCCAGTCACCAAGGATATCAGCAACAAGTCCAAGGTTACCCTTTGTTCCGTTACTTGTAAGCACTTCTGATGACTCAAAGAGCATTACATTTGTTTTATTTACATAATCCCACTTCTCAATAGTTGTTGTAAGTGGAGCATATGCTGCATTGTTGAAGGTATGATCCTGCATTTCTGCAAGAAGGTCTCCATCCCAGTAAAGTGAAAAGTTTACTGCAGGAGTAACTCCATATGAAAGTGCGATCATTGCTTCATTTGTAGCATCCATCTTAGTAACGATGCCGGATTTTGAACTAAATACGTTTGCATTTCTGGAATCCCAGGATGGCTCATCTGATCCTGTGTAATTAGGATTAGCAATTGACCAGTACTCAGCGCCTTCTGCTGTAGGATCTATATCAGCTGCCATTCCACGTCCAGTATCTCTTCCTGTGTAGTAACCTGTAAGGATCTCTCCTGTTTCTGCATCATGGATTTCTACATGGTAAGCTGCATTGTCATGCTCATGAACATCCATTACCTCAAGACCAGGATTAGATGGGATCCAGTCACTAACATGCATTGCATCACCATGTCCAAGTCCTGTGCTGTAGAGAACAGAGCCATCATCATCAATTGTAAGTGAACCATAGATGATCTCATCCTTGCCATCTCCATCAACATCGTTGATGGAAAGGCCATGGTTACCCTGTGCTGTATAAGCAGAGCCATTATCAATAGCATCTGTATCAAACTTCCAGTAAACACCGATCTGCTCTACTTCCTTACCTTCTTCATCAGTTGTCTTTGTAAGGTAATAAGCTGTGAGTGTTGTTCTTGTGTAATATCCTCTTGCAAATACTGCAAATGGAGTTGTTCCATTGAGGTATGCAGTTCCTGAAAGGAATCTGTCTACTCGGTTTCCGTAGCCATCTCCCCAGGCTGAAACAGAACCTCTTGCTGGGATATAATCTACTGTATCAATAAGATCGCCTGTATTTCCCTTAAACATTGAGAAATATTCAGGTCCATCAAGCACATAACCGCTTGAATTTCTGTAGTCAAATTTTGGACTTACCGTATCTACAGGAAGTGCATCAGAATTGCATTCTCCAACATGTCCTGCCTCTACAAGAGTACCATTTTCATTTCTATAAGATGTTGTACCATCAGCAGTCTTAACTGCAATCTCTGCAATTCCGTCTGCGTCATAGTCCCAAACCTGGAACTGTGTATAGTGTGCACCAGAACGAATATTTACGCCAAGGTCAATTCTCCACATAAGAGAAGCCGCACCAGTTGAGAAGTTTACTTCATATCCATCAATGAAAGTCTTTCCTGTATAGCCTGACTTTGAGTTATCCTGAGCATTGCTTGGATACCACTTTACGATAAGCTCAAGTTCTCCATCTCCATCAAGATCTGCAACAGACATATCATTTGCTGTATATGTGCATGTTGAGCCATTTGGCATTGTCTCATCTTCTGGCTTATTAAGAGAAAACTCCATGTACTGGTTAGCCCATACTGCTGTATCTACAGCGCTAAGGCCAAGTGAAGAATCATTTGATCCAACAACTTTATAAGTATCAGAAGCACTTCCTGCCTCATCTACAAGGTTAGTTACGCTAAGGCCTGAAGCAATCTGCTGGCCATTTCTGTAAACATCAAAGGTTGTTGTAAGTTCTTTTCCGCTAAAATCACCAGGGAAGCTCCTCCATGAAAGGTAAACTCCGCTTGTGATCTGATTTCCTTCTGCATCTGTAGCTGAAACCTTAGTCTCTCCGCCAGCAGCGCCTGCAAGATTGATTGCAACTACTGCTCTTGATGCATATGATTCAAGTCCACCAGCAATAAGTGAACCAGCAACAGGTGTCACGCAAGTTTCTGAAAGCTCACCAATTCCGCCTGCGTTCATAGCTGCAACCTTGTAATAATGGTGAACATTAGTAGCAAGGCCTTCGCTCTCATCTACAAAAGTATTAGTTGTGCTCTCTCCTACCTTTGTAAACTCCTTAAATCCCTTATCTGTCTCAGCCTTTTCAGAACGATAAATGATATACTTGATAACACTTTCTTCTGCTGGACTTTCATCCCATGTAAGAGTAACTGTATTCTGAAGCTCAGTCTGTCCATTTTCAGGGCTTGTGCACTTAACATTTTTAACTGCTACAGGAACTGTTACACTCTTATCGAGCATTTCCTGAGTTACAATATTACTTGGTGCTGACTCAGATCCATCTTCAACAACACATGTCATATAGTAGGAATATGTCTCGCCAAGTGCTGCCGACATAGCACGGCAGTCAAGCTCATTATCAATAAGTTCCTGTGCTGTATAGCTCTTTACAATATGGAACTCAGCATCTGAATCACTCTTCTGGTAAACGTTGTAGGATACTGCATTCTCAACCTTTGTAAATGAAAGAAGGAATGTAGCTGTTGTTGTGCCAAAAGAAAGCTCTGTAATAGCAAGATTTCCTGGTGCTGGAAGAAGTGATGTGATAGTAAGACCATTGATGTACTGGTTAGTACCTTCAACTGTGATGTTCATCTGGCCATCTTTTACTTCTACAACACCTGTGCAGCTTCCAAGGGACTGCTTGCAGGCAATTGAGCCAATTGACTTACCCTCTGCTGAATATGCTGCCTTAATTGTACTTGTTCCGCTCAAAAGATCTGCTGCATAAATAGTAACTTCATATGAACCGTTTGGAAGATCTACAGCAAACTCACCGCTTC
This sequence comes from Butyrivibrio sp. INlla14, assembly GCF_900102515.1. Taxonomy (GTDB): domain Bacteria; phylum Bacillota; class Clostridia; order Lachnospirales; family Lachnospiraceae; genus Butyrivibrio. The sequence continues at coordinate 40,681 of NZ_FMVS01000025.1, read as the reverse complement.
CAAGGTTAAAGTCGTCTGCCATTGCAGATGAATCAGCGTTACCATTTCCGCTTCTGTCGCGGCCGTTATTTGGAGCTGTAATCCAGCCATAGCCCTTATCAGCTGAATACATCTCATTCTGGTTAACGCCTGTCCAATCCTTCATTGTAGGAGAATTGTTATAGTTAAAGTCAAAACGATATCCAGCTTCCTTGGTCTTAACAGCAATCTTGTCAGAGAATTCTCCAACACCAAAGCTGTTAAATCCAGCAACTGCATATACATAAGTTGCAGCACCGCAGTTAGGATCTACATAACTGGTCTTGCCAGATACGGAATACTTTTCTGCACCTGTAAAGTCAATATCATCAATTGTCTTGCCCTCAGGAAGTTCTGCTCTATAAATATAGTAGAGTTCTGATCCTTCTGAAGCTTCCCACTCAAGTGAAATACTTGTTGCACCAACTGATGTTGTCTTAAGGCCTGTAGGCTTTTTAGGTGCCTCAGTAGCTGTATGTACAACTACAAGAGAAGCAAGATCATCAAGCTTGTCATTAGCTCCCTCAACATCACCATTTGCATAGTCGACAATACCCTGAGCTACGCAGCCAGCGAATTTAAGTGCTCCATAGTACTGAAGGTGAGTAGAATCATCTACGCCGCCAGCATATGCACCTGTTGACACTTCTCCAGCAGCCAGCTTAAGGAAAAGCATCTTGGAGCCTTCGATTCCAAAGTTGTTACATACGTCGATCGAACGCTGTGTAAGGTCAACATATGGAATATCATACTCAGAAGCAAGACGCAGCATTACCTGTCTGTAAGCTTCAAAGTTGCTTGCAAAAGATTTTAAAGTTCCATCTGAATTTGTAGTGTAGCTGTAACGGGCAACTGGAGTTACAAGTACAGGTGTAGCACCTCTTTCAATTGCACCATTTACATATACCATGATCCACTTTTCAAAATCATCTGCTGAAACATAGCGGTTTGGTCTTGAATAAGTAGCATCATTATGTCCCCACTGAACAAGGAGGTAATCACCAGGCTTGATGTCCTCTAAAAGGTCATCAAACTTACCTTCGTCAATATAGGACTTTGAAGAACGTCCACCGATTGAACGGTTCTCAACTATAGCATTTGTAGTTTCATAGGTCTGTGACTGACTAAATCCGCAGTCTACGCATTCTCTTTCCTCTACAAGATCACCAAAGTATGATGAAAGAACCTGTCCCCATCCAGTCTGTGGATAGTAATAAGAATCATAGGTCTGAACTGTAGAATCAGAAGCCACAAATACTGTAGGCTTCTCACCCTTTTCTTCTGTAGCAAGGCGTGTTACCTTTACTTCAGATATGTAAACCTTTGTTGTCTTGGCATCATTCATAGATGTGGCTGAGCTTGTGCCAAGGAATTTAAGATTAAGCTTTCCATCAACAAGGTTAGCCTCAAACTCTTCTGTCTTAGTCTCGCCTGCAGGAACTGTGATTCCTGTAACCTTTGTGATATCTTCTGCCTCAAGAGCAGCTGTGTAGCTTTCTGATGTAGGGTTAGTAAATGTAACAGCTACCTTGTAATCTGCATTGTAAAGATCAAGATCAAAGGTTGATGTGCTCTCATAAGTGTAAACACCATATCCTGTGCTCTCTGTCTCTGTCCATATCTTGCTGGCTATAGCAACATAAGTATCAGCATCAACAACATTGCCGGCGCCTGCAGAAACTAAAGGAACTCTTGGATAGTAAATATTGTTTGACCAGCCCTTAGCCTCCTGGCTATAGTCAACATCACTAAATCCGTAGCCCTTTTCCTCATCATAAACGTTTTTAGAACTTACATCTCTGCCTTCACCAAACTTGATATCAGCAATAACTGTATCTTCAGTAAAGTTCTCAAAGCCATCCTCTCCCTGATCAGCTATAACGCCGTCTGAGAGTTCAGCCTTAAGTTCTGTTGTAGAAAGAGTCTTTTTTGCCCCGAGAACATCTGCTGAAGAATCAGAAGATGCTTCTGCAGACGCTTCCTTAGATGATTCCTCATCTGACTTTTCCCCTGAAGCCTCTTCGGAAGACTCCTCCTTGCTTTCTTCAGACTTCTCTAAAGAAGCCTCTTTACTACCGTTTTCTTCAGTGCTGCTGCCATTGTTTGCAGCACCTGATTCTTCCTGCACTTCCTCTTCTGAAGATAAAAGAGCCGCAGCTCCTTCCTCAGCAGAAACGGTAATAGTGCCTGTGGCTGTAGCAATACTTGACGCTGCCATTAAGGCGCTCATTGAAAGAGCAAGGCCCTTCCCTAGTGCCTTGGAACGAAAGTTACTACCTTTGTACATCCCAACAACCTCCTTTTTCCTTTCCCCTCTTTTTGGTAACATTTTAAGAATTGCAATCCCCCTCTAGATCGCAGACAATAAAAATGTCACAAATTATGTTGTATCTAGTATGATATTTTAGGCATTTTGCTCGATTTTAGCATTTCATTTTTCAGATAATATTTTGCATTTTTGACCATTATCTAAATTGCTTTAGCAATGATGGTCAAGTAATAAATCTAGATTTAACCAGTAATACCACTTAACATTTACAGAAATTGATTTATCTATTATTATTTATGGGTTAGCAAAAACAATCACATTGTTCATATAGAAAATAGCGAGGAAATTTAAATGGCATATAAAGATTATATGGTTAGAGCAACAGCTGGAAATGCTCAGATCAGAGCCTTTGCAGCAACAACAAAAGATCTTGCAGATTATGGCAGAAGAGCCCATGGACTTTCCCCAATTGCTACAGCAGCCCTTGGAAGGCTCATGACAGGTACTGTAATGATGGGACAGATGATGGACAACGACAGTGATATGATCACTGTTAAAATGGATGGCGATGGCCCCCTCAAGGGTGTTCTTGCAACCGCAGACAACAAGGGAAATGTTAAGGGCTATGTCGTAAACCCATACGTTATCATGGAGCCAAATGCCGAGGGACATCTTAACGTAGGTGGCGGAATTGGCGAAGGAACCATGACCGTAATAAGAGATATGGGGTTAAAAGAGCCATATGTTGGCCAGGTACCTCTTTATTCAGGAGAGGTGGCAGAGGACTTCACCTACTACTTCACAAAGTCTGAGCAGACTCCTTCTTCTGTTGGCCTTGGTGTTCTGGTAGAAAGAGAAAATCTTTCTGTAGTTGCTGCCGGTGGTTTCATTGTTCAGCTCATGCCTTTTGCAGACGAGCAGACAATTACACATCTTGAGTTCAACCTTGGAAAGTTCACTTCAGTTACAGATATCCTTAAGGCAGGTAAAACCCCAGAGGATATGCTTAAGATTGTTCTTGATGGATTTGATATTGAGTTTACAGACACAGTAGATCTTAACTTCTACTGCAACTGCGACAAGGACCGTGTAGAAAGAGCTCTTATGCTCATCGGCGAGAAAGAAATTCAGGGCATGATCGATGATGGAAAAGAGATTGAGCTTAAATGTCAGTTTTGTAATAAAGCTTATAAGTTCAGCGTTGATGAACTAAAAGAAATAAAAGAAAAAGCAAAGATAAAGAAATAAAAAGCAGCTGCCACTTAGAAGGTCTTTGGTCATCTAAATGGCAGCATTTTTCTTTTGAAATAATTTTGTCTATTTACAAATAATCATTTAGTAATTAAACCATAGCATTCAGGTCTTCTGTCCCTGAAAAGCCCCCAGGAAGCGCGAAGCTTGGCATTTTCTGCAAAGTCATATTCTGCATAGATGATTTCCTCCTGGTCACGGCTAGCCTTTGCTATAACTTCCCCAGTATGGTCAGTTAAAAAGCTACATCCATAGAAAGTAAGGGATGACTTCTGGCCTCCATTTTCTTCTGATGGCTCAACATCCTCTTTTCCAATTCGATTGGCTGCCACAACCGGAATGATATTAGCTGCAGAATGTCCCTGCATCGTACGCATCCAATGTCCTGAGCTGTCCACATCAAGAATTGGCTCTGAGCCAATAGCTGTAGGATAAAGGATAATATCCGCTCCTTGAAGAGCAAGACATCTTGCCGTCTCTGGAAACCACTGATCCCAGCAAATGCCAACACCAACCTTGCCATAGGCAGTGTCAAACACCTTGAAGCCAGTATTACCAGGAGTAAAATAGAATTTTTCCTGATAATAATGGTCATCCGGAATATGAGTCTTGCGGTACACTCCAAGTTCACTTCCGTCAGCATCTATCATCACAACTGAGTTATAGAATGTATTTCCATCCTTTTCAAAAACACAGATTGGCATAACAACCTTAAGGTCTGCGCAAAGTTTCTTAAAGTGCTGCACTGCAGGGTTTTCTGAAAGAGGAAGAGCCAGTTCATAATAGTCATAGCGCCTTTCCTGGCAAAAATAGAATCTCTCAAAAAGTTCTGATAAAAGAATTATTTTTGCCCCATTTGCTGCAGCCTGCCTGGTAAGTCTGTCTGCTGTTTCTATATTTCTTTTTACCTGCTCCTCATCTGAAGAAGCAATTGTGCCACATGCAAACTGCACACTGGCTACTTTTATTTTATTGCTCATAATATTTATTTTACCTCGTTATTGTAATAATATGCCTGTTTATGATTAGACTTCCAGGTAGTCTCTTACTCACCCAGATTATTTTCCGGAATCTGCTGAGTAATACAATGGATGTTTCCGCCTCCAAGAAGAATGTCCCTGGCTGGAATTCCAATCACTTCTCTGCCTTCGCATATACCTTCAAGTATAGAAATAGCTCTCCTATCACTTTCTGCGTTGTCTCCGCCAAACTGAGGAACAAGGGCTGCTCCATTTATAAAGTAGAAATTAACGTAGCTTGCTGCAAGTCTCTCGCCCACTTCTCTGGAATCCTCGCCCTCTTCAAACTCATAGTTATCAAGGTCCTCTTTGGAAACAAGAACGGGATGATCCGGAATAGGAAGCTTGTGGACTACAAGCTTTCTGCCTTTTGCATCTGTCTCTTTTTCAAGATATTCAAGATCTGCCTTGGACATGGCATACTGTGGATCATTCTCATCATCAGTCCAGGCAAGGACCACCTCACCAGGCTTTGTAAACGCACAAACATTATCAACATGTTCATTGGTCTCATCATTGTAAATCCCATAAGGAAGCCACAAAACCTTCTGAACATTCAAATACTCTTTTAACTTGTCTTCTATCTGTTCTCTTGTAAGCTTTGGATTTCTTCCCTGGCTCAAAAGACAAGTCTCAGTGACCATGACTGTTCCTTCACCATCACAATGAATAGAACCGCCCTCTAATACAAAAGGAGCTGCATCGAAAAAAGGAACTTCTATCATATCGCAGAATTTCTCAGCCACCTTGTCGTCCTTGTCCCAGGATGCATATAGACCGTCCACCTCACCGCCCCAGGCGTTAAAAGACCAGTTGATACCGCGAATCTCAGGCAACGCGCCATTATCTTTTACTACAAAGGTTGGCCCCACATCCCTGGCCCAGGAATCGTCAGATTCTATAGGAAGTATAAGGCACCTGTTCTCAAGGACATCTGACAAAGTATCCTGTCCTGTCCTTTGGACAAAGTCAGTTATAACTTCATCCATAAAATCTTTGGCCTCAGCAAAGTGCTCTTTATCTGTCAAAAGATAGAGGTTTTCCCTTTTCATTATCTCTATAAATACACTTGCAAAGGAACGCAGGGCTCCGGACCTATCCTTACCCCAGCTCCCTGCCCTTGTAGGATATATCATTATAGTGCCATCATGTTTTGAAAACTCTGAAGGCATATAAAAGCCATCTTTAATTGGTGTAGAATCAGTAATCTTTCCCAAAGTTTCACCTCATTAAAATACTTTATAAATCCAACCACCGTAGTAGTAATAATCGCCCTCAAGATCGTCAAAATGAAGGAATGGAATATTATCTATCCTGGTTAAGCTTCCATATCTACCTTTTCCTTCTTTTTTCTCATCTTTTTCTAAATTGTATGCGCACCATTTACCATCCTTACCATAGACAATTTCGCCCTTTTTAAAGTCAAAGAAAAACTGTCCATTTGTACCTTCTTTATTCATTTCAACATCGGTATCAATAAGAATATCCTCTTCTTTGTCGCAATTATAAGCGTACAGCTTTCCGCCCTCTGTAAGAATCATAAAATTATACTTTCCAGAATGGCAAACACAGTAATCTACAACTTTTTCTTCATCAAATCTGATGAATTTTTCATTCTGATCGCCAAGAAGATTTCTCTCAAAATACAGTACGCCATCCTCTATATAAGAAATCCAGCCATCATAATGGTATTCAACTTGATTGCCAAGCTTTCTAGGAAGTTCCACCGCGTCTGCCTTCTCATTTCTGCGATCAATAGCAACATAGTACTGTTTCCCGCTTTTATCCTCCAGAACGCAGCTATGAATCCACTGGTTTACGTAATGACCATTTCTGTAGCCGTAATCCCACATCTGGACATTTTGTACCTTTTCAAGACCATTTATATTAAAAGGCATCATTTCTTCAGTATTATTTGGTACATAGAAATAAGCCTTGTCGCCATCCCTGATTATGAAACTATAATCATTAAATGCATAGAATTCATCAATATTTCCTGTGTATATCTTCTTTCTTTCATCCTTATTGTAAAAATATGCTACATATAAATCTTTTTTATCCTGATCATAGTAATACAAATAAGAACCGTCAGTATATAACGGCACGCAGTTTCCATCACTAATGACTGTATCCTCAATCGGATACTTTTCATCTTTTGTTCCAATGTCGTCATCAAACCAGACTTTATGCATAGAGTATTTGCCATCAGTATACTTAGTGTAATAAGCATAAAATCCACGATTCCCGGTTTCTGTCATTCCACCAGTTCCCACAGAGGATGCCACCACATCTGTAGCTACAAGCTGAGGATCCTTCCAAACACAGTCAAAGAAATACAAATCTCCAATGGTGCCATCAGCAGAAGTAGGCATTATGTAGGCTGTGTCTCTATATTTTAGAATAAATGGATTGATTGCTCCCTGTGGATATTCCAGGAAACCGTCAGAATACTCATTGATAGAATAGCTTTTTCCATCAATAGTAAGGACATAGCTATTATATTTGTAGCTTTCAAGTCTCTCTGGCTGTTTACCTTCTAAAACATTTTCGATGGTCAGGATTTCTTCGCTATTTATGACCTCCCTATACTTGTTGGTCATTAAACGATTGCCTTCTCTTATGATAAAAAAGTCATCACCATCTGAAGCAAAGCTTCCCAAACCTGTTCCAAATGTTATGGGAAAATCCTTATTGTGAGGAATAGCACCATCCTCTTCACTTTCTTCAGCCTCAGCTTTGGCAGAAGAAAGGTCGCTATCCGCACTAGTGGATGCTATAGTGCTGGCTGCTACAGTGCTGTTATCACTGCCTGCTTCTTCATTTTTCTCAGTCTCTGCGCTATCTGAAATTGAGCCATTCTCCGAACCACTGTCACTTAACGCCCCTGGATAAATACCCTTAGCGCCATACTTGTAGGAAAAAAAAGCTCCTACAGAAAAAGTAATAATTGAAACTGCAACCAAGGCAGCCAAAGCCCCAACGCCTTTTTTCTTTTCACTCATTTACACACTACTCCTCAAACTATATATTTGATAAATGCCCCCATTGTACATCAATCATACTTTTTATAAACGTTCTTTAAAATCAGAATAGGAAAATCTTTTTATTACTTCCACATCTCCATTTTCATGAAGAATATCAATGTCTGGAAGTGACATACCATTAAAGGTATTATTCTTGACCATGCTATAAATTGCCATGTCTTCAAACACAAGTCTGTCACCAGTGTTAAGCTCATGATCAAAGCTGTAATCCCCTATCACGTCCCCTGCAAGGCAGGTTCTGGATGAAAGCCTGTAAGTAAAGGGAAGTTCTCCAGCTTCCTCACCACCACGAAGAGGTGGTCTGTATGGCATTTCAAGAACATCAGGCATATGGCAGGCCGCTGATGTATCAAGGATAAGTACCGGCATTCTAGGTGTCTTTACAACATCCATGATAGTAGTGATAAGGTATCCAGCATCTAAAGCTATAGCTTCTCCAGGCTCAAGATACACTTCAATCCCGTATTTCTCTTTAATGTCCTTAACAAATTTAATGAGACCCTCTACATTGTAATCTTCCCTGGTGATATGATGTCCGCCTCCAAGGTTGATCCACTTTATCTTGCCGCTATTATCTGAGGATGCAGGATCCGGGAAAAATCTTTCAAACTCTTTTTCTACATGATGAAATGTTTCCATAAGAGGTTCAAAGCCCTGCTCACAAAGAGTATGGAAATGCAAGCCCTCTACACCCTCCGGAAGGTTCTCTGGAAGATTTGCATTTGTGATTCCTAGTCGTGAGCCTTCGGAACAAGGATCATAGATTTCATGTTTCTCCTGGGTACTGTACTCAGGGTTAATTCTAAGGCCTACTGAAAGTCTGCCCTCTTCTACCGCCTTCTCCCACACTGGTCTGTGGTGTTCAAGCTGATTTATAGAATTGAAAACAATGTGATCACAGATCTGACAAAGCTCCACCATCTCATCGTCTTCAAAAGCAGGCTCATATACATGATTTTCTATTCTGCGAAGATTATCCTGTCCCTGAGCCACCATTTCTTCGTGGGCAAGTTTGGCCTCATACAAGCCTGAAGCAGTAGCCCCAGCCAGATACTTGGCAATCATAGGATATGTCTGATATACAGAGTAGGCTTTCTGTGCAAGAAGTATCTTGGCGCCCGATTCATGCTGAACTCTAGCCAAAATTTCAAGATTCTGCCGAAGTTTCTTTTCATCTATAACATAAGCCGGAGTTCTAATCTCGTTAAAATTCATATAATTCCTCCATGGTAATCTTTCAAAGTTCTGTATCTATCTTACCATAAAAATTGCTTACTCCCTCCATCATGAAGCAAGTAAGCAATTTAGTTTTCAAAAGATATTAATCAACCATTACCGGATTCTCATCAACAACCCATGGAAGTCCAAACTCATTAAGCATCTCCATATATGGATCTGGATCGAACTCATCTGTTGTGTATACACCTGGTTTCTTCCACTTGCCTTCAAGCACAAGAGAAGTTCCTATCATTGCCGGAACACCGGTTGTGTAGCTGATAGCCTGGCTTCCAAGCTCCTTATAGCATTCCTGATGGTCACATACATTGTAGATGAAAAGAGTCTTCTCCTTGCCATCCTTGATGCCGCGGAAGATACAGCCGATGTTTGTCTTACCAACTGTTCTAGGGCCAAGGCTTGCAGGATCTGGTAAAAGAGCTTTCAAAAACTGGATAGGAACAATGTCCTTGCCTTCAAACTTGATAGGTGTTGTAGAAAGCATTCCAACATCCTCAAGGCATCTCATGTGATCAAGGTAGCTCTGACCAAAGGTCATAAAGAAACGGATTCTCTTGATCTCAGGGAAGTTTCTTCCAAGAGCCTCGATCTCCTCGTGGTGAAGAAGATACATATCCTTCTGTCCAACCTGAGGGAAGTTGTACTCTCTCTTGATCTCCATTGGCTTTGTTTCAATCCAGTGGCCATCTTCCCAGTAGCTTCCGTTTGCACTAACTTCTCTAAGGTTAATCTCAGGATTGAAGTTTGTAGCAAAAGCATAGCCGTGATCACCACCGTTACAGTCAAGAATATCAACTGTCTCAATCTCGTCAAAATAGTGCTTCTTTGCATAAGCTACAAACACGCTTGTTACGCCTGGGTCAAAGCCAGTTCCAAGAAGACCAGTGATACCAGCTTCCTTGAACTTGTCCATATATGCCCACTGATAGCTGTAATCAAAGTAAGCTGTAAAGCCCTTTTCCTTGCATCTCTTCTCGTAAGCAGCACGCCATACAGGCTCATCAGTATCCTCTGGCTCGTAGTTAGCTGTATCAATGTAATCAACCTTGCACTCAAGGCAGGCATCCATAATTGTAAGATCCTGATAAGGAAGTGCCACATTAAGAACAGCATCTGGCTGATACTCCTTTATAAGCTTAACAACATCAGCTGTGTCATCAGCATTAACTGTAGCTGTTGTGATCTTTACAGGTGTTCCCTGTTTTTCTAATTTATCCTTAAGTGCGTCGCACTTACTTACTGTTCTGCTTGCAAGGCACATTTCTGTGAAAACCTTGCTATTCTGTGCGCATTTCTGAATAGCAACCTGTGCTACACCACCGCAACCAATAACTAATAATCTTCCCATTTTATTCTCCTTTGCAATATCACTATATTGACTATATTTACAATAATTACTATGTCTAGATAACACGGTCATGAAGTATATCAACCACTTGTAAGCAAGCTTACAGTGGTTTCATACTTATGACACTGTTATCTAGACATGTCTTCTTCTTCCTGAAGTAAATCTTCAACATACTTTGGCAGCATAAACGCTCCCTTGTGAAGATGTGTTGTATAATACCAGGTCTTTATTCCTCTCTCGTCCCATCTGTCAGGATTGAAATCCTTAAGAGGGTGATACTTCTTGCTGGCAAATCCAAAGAGCCAGTATCCTGCAGGACAGGTAGGAATATGTGCCTGATAAACTCTATTTACAGGAAATACTCTGTAGGCCTTTCTATGCATTGCTCTACAGCTCTCTTCATCCTCATCATAGAATGGGCTTCCATGCTGATAAACCATGATTCCATCATCGTGAAGTGCCTTGTAGCAGCTTCCATAAAACTCTTTAGTAAAAAGACCTGCCTCATGTCCAAGAGGCTCTGTGGCATCGTTGATTATAAGATCATACATATCCTCGCACTTACGAAGATACTTAAGTCCATCCTGATAATAGATGTGAACTCTGTCATCCTCAAGTCCAATGGCATTGTCAGGGAAGTACTGCTTACATACATCCACAAACATGTTATCAGGCTCTACTACATCGATAACCTTGATCTCATCGTAGTGGCACAACTCTCTGGCAACGCCTCCATCACCACCACCAAGAACAAGTACTCTCTGTACCTTGGGATGAACAGCCATTGGAACATGTACTATCATCTCATCGTAAGTAAACTCATCCTTTTCAGAAAAAATGATATTTCCGTCTGAAGTTAAAAACTTACCAAACTCAGGTGAATCAAATACATCTATTCTCTGAAATTCACTGCTTCCAGAAAAAAGCTGCTTACTGATTCTGATACTGATCTTGACATTACCAGTATGCATATCAGAAAACCAATAATCCATCTCTGCCATAAGAATAAGAACCTCCTATCAAATTTCTCGTTTCCTATTATTTTAATACAAACAGCTCTGATATATCTTCACTCTCAGGTCCCTGCATAGAGCAGCCCTTTGCCATAGCTGTTTTGATATAGTCCAGAATGTCCTTGGTAATTACTTCACCTGGCGACAAAATAGGAATTCCAGGTGGGTAGCACATTACTGACTCTGCACTTATCCTGCCAACTGCATTGTCGATAGGAAGTGACTCTTTTTCCGCATAGAAAGCTTCCTGAGGAGTTGCCTTAACTATAGGAGTGATATACTCTGCAGAGAAAAAGCTCTGCTCAGGCTTACTGTAAAGCCTTCTGATATCTGCAAGAGCTCCTGCAAGTCTCTCTATATCCTGTAGTCTGTCACCAATTGAAATATAAGCCATTACATTGGACAGATCACCAAATTCCATCTGAATATCATATTCATCACGCAGAAGGTCATAAACCTCGATACCAGTAAGGCCAATCTTTCTGGTATTAACAACCAGCTTTGTTTCATCGAAATCGTAGATGCTTCCGCCGTTCTTAAGTTCGTTACCATAGGCGTAGTAACCGCCAATGTCATTGATCTCTTCTCTTGCATACTGAGCCATCTTGGTAACCTTCTCAAAACTCGTTGCTCCGTTAAGAGCAAGGTTTCTGCGGGATATATCAAGACTTCCAAGAAGAAGATAGCTGGCACTTGTGGTCTGGGTAAGATTAACTATTCTGCTGATATAGCCAACATTGGCATCTGGTCCGCACAAGAGGATTGAGCTCTGAGTAAGGCTTCCGCCTGACTTGTGCATGCTGATAGCAGCCATATCTGCCCCTGCAGCCATAGCATTAAGCGGAAGATTTGGGCCAAAATACAAATGTGTTCCGTGAGCCTCATCAACAAGAGCCTTCATCCCATTCTCATGGGCCAGGTCTACAATTGCCTTAAGATTAGAGCAAATGCCATAGTAGGAAGGGTTATTTATCAAAATAGCCTTAGCTTCAGGGTTCTCCTCTATAGCCTTTTTAACATCTGCAAGTTCCATTCCAAGAGGTATTCCCAAATTGGTATCAACCTTTGGATCAATATAAACAGGAACAGCACCACAAAGTATCAGTGCATTAATAGCGCTCTTATGAACATTTCTAGGCATGATGATCTTCTCGCCCTTCTTGACATGAGAAAGAACCATAGCCTGAACAGCACTGGTGGTTCCATTGACCATCATAAATGCATGATATGCGCCAAAGGCGTCTGCCATAAGCTCCTCTGCTTCCTTGATAACAGAAACAGGGTGACACAGGTTATCAAGTGGTTTCATGGAATTGACATCTATTCCAACACATCTGTCCCCCAGAAAACTAACAAGTTCGGGATTACCTCTCCCTCTTTTATGTCCAGGAACATCGAAAGGAACTACTCTCTGCTTCCTGAATCTCTCCAAAGCCTCGTAAACCGGAGCTTTCTTTTGTCTGCTAAGATCCAACTAACTACCCTCCCAAATAATCTATAAACGCAAGTAAAGGAGCGGCGTACAATTATGTACGCTACCCCCTTATTTTTCATTTTTTACAGTAATGTAATAATACTATAAAACTCAATATTATTAAAGATTTATTTTACGCCGATCTTCTCTTTTTCCCAGTTTTTTTACGGCGTTTTTTGTTCTCATTTTTCGCTGCCTTTTTAGCCTTATCTTCTTTTTCCTTTGTCTGCTTTTTAGCCTCCTCTTTTTGGCTTAGTATTTCAAGTTCATCCTGCTCATCATCATAGAAAATCTGCTCTTTGCTCTCAATCCTTGCAGATACCTTTTTCCTGATCTTTTTAAATACTCTTGGAATCTTTTTCTTGTGCTTAGAAGTATATCCAACCATAAAGACAAAAGCTCCCAAAGCAGCTAAAATCAGCACAAAAATGAGTGCATAGCCCTTGTAAGTGCTCCATATAAGGCCTTCGAAATTAAGAGAAAGCGTCACGTTATTGCCTTCAATATCATAGGTCTTATATTTGCCCATAGTTCCAGTTGGTTTTAACTTCTTACTGCCATTTTCAGTTAAAAGATATAGCGTAAAATCACCATTTGTTTCATAAAACGCGTTGTCTGGCCTAAATCTCAGCTGATGCACTGTCTGACCATCATCAGGAATAACAATATTCACCGTACCAAAGCTTGTAAGGTTCCTGATCTTAGAGTCAAAGACACTGCCCTCATCAACAACGTCGCTCCAGGTAACTGTAAGCTTATCCCCTTCTTTAAACTTACCATCTACAAGAACCTGTGACTGATACACAGAATCATTACTTACGTTGTCAGAAAGAGTTGTCAGATATCTGCTATATTTGGCGGTAATGACAAGATCAGTTGTAATACTATCTGTTCCTTCCATATCCCAGGCCACATAATAGCCTTCTCTTTCTTCCGGATGCGGAAACTCTTCTGCTAAAAGAGCTTCGCCATACTTTTTCCTTGTTTTATCAAGGATAATTTCTTTCTTCTGACCATTTTCCTCGTCTTCAAGCACATATGTGACGCTAAGATAATTGAATTCATAAGGAACTTCCCTTAATGATTCCTCGAACAGGTTGAAATTTGAAGTTTCCTTGTAAGCTACAGGCTCAGCTTTACTTGCATAACTGATCCTGTCTATTCCCGCAAGGTCATCGCTTACAAAGAAGTTGTTTTTGACCTCTCCCTTATCATCAATGTGACCCGCAATTGCTCCTGACCAGCTGTTTGAATCCTTTATGTCTACAAGAGAAAAGCTGTTTCTGATATGAAGTCCGTCTCCAACAATTCCGCCTACATAATCCTTGCCCTCAAGAATTCCTCTGGAAAAAGAACTAAGCACAAAGGAAATTGATGAGCCTGCAACTCCTCCTACATAGTCACCAGATGAAGATGAAATATTAGAGTAGTTTCCTGCCCCCAGAATAGTTCCCATCTCCTGAAGGCCGCAAACACCGCCTATATAGTTCTTTTCTCCAACTACAACACCAAAGTTCTTGACATCTCTAAGGACGCATTTTGTGATGTAGGCAGAGTTAAGCTTAGCGTCCCTGATACCTGTGATGTCACCCTCTTTATCGTAATCATAGTCTATAGCCATGGTTCCGGTAACACCACCGCAGTCAATGTCTCCCTCAACTCTTCCATAGTTGCTGCATCTATCAACTGTAGCATCCGTGCTGATCTCAGCTTCTTCTATTGATACATCTTCAAAAGCTGTTGTATAGTCTGCATCCAGAACACCATCAATTGCATCTGTATAAAGGTTCATGATCACATTGAACTGATCTGCCATGGCCTGCAGATCATCAATAATAACACCACTTGCATTATTGACCTCCTGATTTAGAAGTCCAAAGTTATCATTCATGCCCTGAAGATTATTGGCAAAGCTTGTATTGTGGGCCTGGTACTCTGCATCAAGCTCAGGGAAAGCTATTGGATCCTTGCCTGCAACTGTACCAATAGTCTCCTTGGCCTGAGTTCCGGCATTCTCAACATGTCCCGCCGCTGATTCAAGATTATCAAGGCCTCTTGAAGCATCCTTTCTTGCTGCCTCTGTCATCTCGTCCATGTGTCTGCTAAGGAGCTTTTCATAAACTGATGTTGCCCAGATCATATCCGCCTGAATGCTATTTCCTCCAAGTGGACTCTGATAACTCTTATCTGTATATTTTGCCGCATCCTTGGCAGCTTCCTCTGAAGCCTCTTTAAATGACTTTTCATCTCTTTCTGTATCACTAGGAAAAGATGTAAGTTCACCAGTTTCAGCATTTTTGTGATACCAGGATCCATCCTTGGTTATTCCGGTTTCATCATTTTCTGCAGCAAGAGCGGCCTTTACGGTTTCAAGATGCTGCCATTTTTTGTTTTCTACGATGAAATCATAGTCGTATACATTTCCGTCGTCGCACTTATAAACAAGATCGCCCAGATTATCATCTCCAAGATGATGCTGAGCCATTTCATTGGCAACTTCATGATTAAAATATACCTTGTAGGATTTGTAATAGTTTTCCGTATATTGCTGCCCTGCACCCTCTATTACTTCCTTGGCTTTCTGATATTCCTCTTTTTCCTCCTCAGTAAGATAACTGTCAAGGTCAAGATCATTAACCGCCTGTCTAAGGTCACTTCCTGCAGTTTTAGCATCTCTTGCTGCATAGGTAACCTGATCTATAAATCCGTCCTGCTTGGAGGCCTCATCCAGAACATACTCTACCCTTGAAAAGGCTTCGTTGGTTGAGCTTGAAATATCATTGGCATAATCAATTGTTCCAGCAGAAAGATATCTTGCGTCATCGATAGCCCCAGCAGTAAATTTCTGGATAGTTGAAAGCCTGTCTGTTATAACCCCGGACTGATCCTTGGCATCACCAAGAGTCTTCGTTACTATCTCGTGGAGCTTACTGATACTCTCAGAAAGCTGATATGCAATATCCTTACTAAGATCAACTGTAACATAAGGCTCAGCCTGGCCAACAATTCCGCCAACATCCTTACGGCCCTGGATAAAGCCATTATTAGTACAGCCTGTTATATATCCCGACTGTCTTCCCACAACGCCACCGATGTTGTAGCCTACATGTTCATAGCCCACATCACCATTGTTGGTACATTTTGATACAATACCTATAGAAAGACCTGCGATTCCGCCAGCATCAGAAATAGTGCTGTCCTTTGAGGCTTCATCTGCGTCCTTTTCCTCTCTTCTGATAAAAGAAATCACTTTATCAAGGTTAGCCTTGGCTTCATCTGATAATTCAGGATCCACATTGGTGGTATTAACAAAAGATTCATTTAGGCAGCCAACAATATCTCCCATATTCTCTCCGGCAATGCCTCCGGTAAAATGAGTGCCGTGAATATAGCCGTCAGCCTCGCAATCTGAAATAATACCAGATAACTCATTCATGCCCACAATTCCGCCAACATAATCTTTTCCGGAGACCACTCCCGTAAAATTACATTTAATAAGTACACCTGCGTTATCCCCTGCAATGCCGCCAGAAAAAGTCTGATCTCCACTTGGTTCTACTGTGCCTGACACCTTCAGATCACGTATTACTGCAGTTTTTTGTACTATTCCAAAAAAGCCGGAATAAGAAGCTCCTTTATCAATACTGATATCCGAAATTACATGGCCCTGTCCATCAAAGATTCCGCCAAATGTAGGAATACCGCAGAATTCTCTTCCTCTAAAAGAAATATCTTTTACAAGAACAATCTTTTTATCTGCAGACCAGGTGTCCATCTTACAATTATTGGCTAAATTTATAAGATCCTCTGCAGTTTCAATCTTTATTTCAAAGTAAGTTACTGGAGTCTTTGTTTCCTCTACCTCTTCTGTTTCCTGCGCTTCCTTACTCTCACCGTTTTCTTTTTCCAAGGCTTCTTCCTGAGTTGCCGTAGTCATATCACCTACGTAAGAGCTTTTATCTATTGTTTCCCCAACATTATCTTCAGATTTGTCTGTGTCCTGAAGTCCTGTTTCTAACGCTTCATCCGATTCAACGGCAAAAGAAATGACGCCCGTGTTACATACAAGTGAAAGCCCCAATAGAAGGGCCATTATTCTCTTTTTCATGTTATGCCCCCTCCTCTAAATTTTCTTCTATGAGTTCAATATCCTTATTCTCGATAAAGGCGCTTACATCTCCCTTAACAACGCCATGAACCACACCATTTATTGTTCCATCAATCTTGCCTCTGACATATCCATCAATGCGCATTGTTCCTGACATCTGCTTGTTTTGAATGGGTACGTTCATGACAAATGCCGTAAGTTCAATGATCTTATCGCCCACAAGAAGTATCTGAGGAAGAACAAACATGGTGACAATAATGGAAATAATTGTTCCTCTTCCAAGAGCCTTACCAATACTGTAGATAACACAGTCAGAAGTCATCTTTCCAATAAGTATTCCTGACATAGCCATCATTGTTCCTGATGTGATGATTGTAGGAAATGACAAATTCATGGTACTTATAATAGCTTCTCTTTTACCGGTAGTCCCACGAAGCTCAATATACCTGCCTGCAATAACTATGGCATAGTCGATATTGGCACCCATCTGAATTGAACTTACAATAAGGTAGCCCAAAAAGAAAATGTTATCGTGCGTAATTGCTGGTATTCCAAAGTTAAGCCAGATACAGCCCTGGATAACCGCTATCAAAAGGACCGGCATTCCTGCAGATTTAAAGGTAAAGAGCAAAACTATAAGTACTGCAAGTACAGAAATAATGCCTGTTACCTTGTTGTCCCTTGAAAAACATTTTTTAAGATCATACTGGCTCACAGAATTACCAACTACATAAATCTGGTCCTCTGGATAATACTTCTCCGTGATCTTGTGCAGAGTATCAATGAAGTTATAACTCTCATCAGACTCTTCTTCCGAGTTAAGGTACACCAAAACTCTGGAATATTCCGGACCCTCAAGCTGCTTCTTGGCAAATTCCATCATCTTGTTAGCATCTTCTAAGGTTTCCATAAGGTCATCCTCAAGAGTTACGTATCCTTCATCAACCTCCTGATAAATGAACATCAGCATATCAATAAGAGGAACCTTATAATTATCAAGACCATTTACAGCCTTGGCATAATCTTCATCATTGACAGCATAAGCAGCATAAACAAGCTCAGCTATTTCAAAGTCAATATCAATAAGCTCAGAAAACTGTCTGGGGTTAAGCTTATCTGTAAGGGTATAGCCATTCATAGCTTCAGTATTGGCAAGACCTGTAACAGAAGACACATTTCCATTCATTAACAGGTCCTGGATAAGAAGCTTTTCTTTATCGTAATCTCCTGAAGGAAAAACGAGGGCCACCATATTATCTCTCTTAAAGTTCTCATCCTGCAAATTCTGAGCTGCCTGAACTTCATTGGTGATAGGAGGAATAATCTTGGTATATCCATATACGTAAGGGGTAAAATGGCATATAAAATTAGCCGCAATAAGTATCACCACAAAAAGAGGTGCCACGAAAAATCTTGAAGCATATGCAAATTTTCCTACGAATGAAATCTTAGGAATGAAGTTCTTGTGCCTAGTTTTCTCCATAAGACCTGCAAATATCATGATAAGACCAGGCATCAAAAGGAATACCGACAAAAGGCTAAGGAGGATTGCCTTAATAAGAACAACGGAAAGATCCTTACCTATTCCAAATTGCATGAATATCATGGCAAGAAGGCCGCCAATTGTAGTAAGTGAACTTCCTGATATCTCAGGAATGGATTTGGAAAGTGAAACGATACAGGCTTCTCTTACTGGGAGATTAGTCCTCTCTTCCTTGTATCTGTTAAGAAGAATAATGGCATAGTCTACAGAAAGGGCCAGCTGCAAAACAATTGCCACAGAATCTGATACAAAAGAAATTGTGCCAAGAAAGAAATTGGTTCCCATAGCTATAAGTGCTGCGCTTCCGAAGGTCAAAAGAAGAACAGGAACTTCAGCATAAGCCTGACATGCAAAGAGAAGTACTATGATAACAACAAATACAACCATGATAGAAATGACACTCATCTCGCTCTGTATCTGCTTAGAATGAGTATCACCTAATGAGGTTGAAATATAGGAATCATAATCTGCAAAATAGTCTTGAACCTGCGCAAGAAGTTCAAGGCAGTTCTCATCATCTTCATCGTAGTTAAAGGTTATATCAAAAAGAGCACTGCCGTTATTGTAGTGTTTCTCAGTGTCATCAACATCTGCTGAAAACACGCCCTCTATAGACTCAACATCTTCTTGAATTCTCAGGGCCTGCTCGTAGGAAATATTAGCAACCATGACCTTAACTGAACCATAGGTTGTAAACTGCTCCTCCATTAGATCCAGTCCCATTCTGGTCTCGCTACTTGCAGGTAAGTAGGCTGCTATTTCATTTTCTACCTTGACCCAATTTCTTGAAACAGCGCAGAATATGCATAGAATAGCGTAAATTAAGAAAAAAAGATTGCGCTTATCAACGATAAAAGCGCAAATTTTAAGCATGGCGTTGCTGCCATTTTTTGTACTTGAACTGCTCATTGTCCCCCCAAAGAAATATTAAACAAAACTTTAATTAGATTCTATTACAGAAGGTTTTGAGGGGCAACAAATTATATTTAGGGTATTTTAACGCGGTTTATCGCTCACTCCAAGCTTAGTGCGAGCCATGGGTGAGCACTTAACGAGGTCTTTTCGAGTTTAGTGCAGCATCCCAGTCGCCAAGGGCTTATATGAATATCGCTCATACAGCGAAATCACTTCGTGATTTCCCTGTCGTCCGTTGTCGCCAAGCACCCTCGATTAGTCATGAACAAATGTCGCTAACGCGACTATTCCAAAATAAAAGAGACAGCCATTTTCAAGCGAGCTTGAATGGCTGTCTCTTTTATTTTGAAACCACTTACGTGGCTTTGTTCATATCTAATCTCGGGAGTTTGGCTCGTTATCGCTTACATGCCCATGCCCATTCCGGCGCCACCTGCTGGCATTGGAGGAACTGGCTCTTTAACTGTTGCTACAGCAGCCTCTGTTGTAAGGAAGCTTGAAGCAACTGATGTTGCGTTCTGAAGAGCTGATCTTGTAACCTTAGCAGGATCAATGATTCCGTCCTTAACCATATCTACATACTCTTCTGTATATGCATTAAAGCCAATACCCTGCTTGGATTCTTTAACCTTGTTAACGATAACAGATCCGTCAAGACCAGCGTTGTTAGCGATGTGGAATAAAGGAGCTTCAAGTGCCTTGAGAACAACCTTAGCACCTGTCTTCTCGTCGCCTTCAAGAGAATCAACAAGCTTAGCAACTTCCTTGGAAGCGTGAATATAAGCTGAACCACCACCAAAGATGATACCCTCTTCTACAGCAGCTCTTGTTGCATTAAGAGCATCTTCCATTCTGTACTTAGCTTCCTTCATCTCTGTCTCTGTAGCAGCACCAACTCTGATAACTGCAACACCGCCTGCAAGCTTAGCAAGTCTCTCCTGGAGCTTTTCTCTATCGAAATCAGATGTTGTATCTTCAATCTGCTTCTTGATCTGAGCAACTCTTGCCTTGATCTCATCCTTGTTACCAAGACCATCAACAATAGTTGTCTTCTCTTTCTCAACCTTGATGCTCTTAGCACGTCCAAGGTCATCCATTGTTGTATCCTTAAGTTCAAGGCCAAGGTCAGAAGAAATAACCTTACCACCTGTAAGGATTGCGATATCCTCAAGCATAGCCTTTCTGCGGTCGCCATAACCTGGTGCCTTAACAGCTACTACATTGAATGTTCCACGAAGCTTGTTAACAATAAGAGTTGTAAGGGCCTCACCCTCAACATCCTCAGCAATGATAAGGAGCTTAGAACCTGTCTTAACAATCTGCTCAAGAAGTGGAAGGATATCCTGAATGTTAGAAATCTTCTTGTCTGTAATAAGGATGAAAGGATCATCAAGTGTAGCTTCCATCTTGTCCATATCTGTAGCCATGTAAGCTGAGATGTATCCTCTGTCGAACTGCATACCTTCTACAAGGTCAAGCTCAGTCTGCATTGTCTTGGACTCTTCGATTGTGATAACACCATCGTTAGAAACCTTCTCCATAGCATCAGCGATCATCTGGCCAACTTCATCATCACCTGATGAAACTGCAGCTACTCTCATGATCTGCTCTTTACCTTTTACCTTTGTAGCCATCTTGCTGATAGACTCAACTGCTGTGTCTGTAGCCTTCTTCATACCTTTTCTAAGTACGATTGGGTTAGCACCTGCTGCAAGGTTCTTAACACCTTCATTGATCATAGCCTGTGCAAGGACAGTAGCTGTTGTTGTACCATCACCTGCTACATCGTTAGTCTTTGTAGCAACTTCCTTAACAAGCTGAGCGCCCATGTTCTCATAAGCATCCTCAAGCTCGATCTCTTTTGCAATTGTAACACCATCGTTTGTGATTGTAGGTGCACCATAAGATTTATCAAGAACTACGTTTCTTCCCTTAGGTCCAATTGTAACTCTTACTGTATCTGCAAGCTTATTAACGCCTTCTACCATAGCTGTGCGGGCGTCTGCGCCGTACTTAATTGTCTTTGCCATTTTTATTGCCTCCAAATATTTAAATTATTTTTATTAGCTTATTTAATGATTGCTAAGATGTCGTTCTGCTTAACAATGATGAATGTCTCATCATCAAGCTTAACTTCTGTTCCTGCATATTTAGAATAGATGACATTGTCACCCTTTTTAACCTGCATCTTAACTTCCTTGCCATCTACTACTCCGCCAGGACCTACAGCAATAACCTCTGCCTGCTGTGGCTTCTCCTTCTCAGCTCCAGGAAGAACGATTCCTGATTTAGTAGTCTCTTCAGCCTCAAGCGCCTTAAGCACAACTCTGTCTGCAAGTGGTTCTAACTTCATAATAAAGCCTCCTTATATGAAAAATTCAGTATTTTTTAAAACTGTTAGCACTCTGATTTATTGAGTGCTAATCTCTAAGAACTAATATTAGTGCTATTATTATAAAAAGTCAAGTTATTTGAGGTCATACTCAAGTTTAACTGTTATAGATGCTGTCTTATATCTGGAATCTGTATCAAATGCTCCGTCATAAGAATAACTGCTGGTGCCAGAATTCTTGGCAGTTATCTGGAATACGCCCAAGTTTGAGTTCTTAAGCTTGCCAAGATCTGCCCCTGTATTCTTGGCAATAATATCAATTCGGTCCTTGGCATTTATAGATGCCTTGTCAATAAGATCAAGCTTAAGAGCATCAAGATCTGAGTAATAATACTCAGGAGAACCTGATGTCAGTTCTACTCCCTTATCAAGAAGGCTGGAAATATCTCGAGAAATTTTTTCAACTACATCAAGATTTGATGATGATACTGTAACACTCTGTGTAAGTTCATAGCCATCAGCCTCAGAGCCTATATAATTGCCGTTGTCATCATAGTTATCATGATAGGTTCTGCGGATATCTACTGAATCAAATACAATCTCATCTTCTGTGATGCCATTACTTGTAAGATAGTTCTTAACAAGGTCTGCATCATTTTTTATTGCAGTGTATGCTTCCTGAGACGTCCAGGCTGTTCTTGAAAATGAGCCACGCCAGATTATGATATCCGACTCAAAATCGACGCTTGCGCTACCTGTTGCTGTGATCACATGTGTACTCTCTGACCTAAAATGTGAAAGTCCAAAAGCAATTGCAACACAGCTTACCATAACACTGATACCAATAATAAGGGCACTCACCCAACCATTTTTCTTTTGTTCCATAACTTTTTTCTCCTTTTTCCCATTATTCTTGCTATTTGCGCTGCCATCATCAAATAAGCAAAAGAATCTGACAGCACTATTTTATTGTAGCACAGAATTATCTGTTCTTTTTGTTAAGCATTATTTAAGATTATTTTATCCTTGCTTAATTGCTTTATGATTGTCTTTGGCCAATAATAATCATAAGAAAGTGTACGCATTTTTCAGAAAAGGATTTTCTGAAACAGTTTTTAAAAGCTCCAATAGCTCTCAAGGAGGTGAGTCAATGAGCACAAATTTCTTTTCAAGTTTATCTGGTAAATTCGATTATATGTCCAGCATGAGTGGTCTTATTGGTGACTATGCAAGCATCAAGAATGGCTCTTATGGTTCCCTTATGAAATCATATGTAAAAAAAGTTGGAAACAAGGCGGCTCTAAGCGCCTATAGAGAGACTGGTTCTACTACTACTGCTGTAGACAATGCTGCAAACACAAGCTCTTCATCAGCAACGAGTTCCTCCAAGAAATCCAGTTCCTCATCAAAGACCAATTTTCTTGATAGCCACCTTAGCAGTGTAAAGAGCTCCGGAAGTGTTTACCAATCTGAGCTTTTGCAGAAGTTAAAGAAGCAGGATGAAACTGCAACCTATGACAAAGATGGCACCAAGACTCAAAATGCTGACACCACCCTTGGAATAGATACAACAATCTAGGTTAATTAATGATCATATCTGACCTATTATGTAGTTAAACAAGTTAATATAAGTATTTCCATCATAGTGAAGACCATCTACAAGTCTGTAGCCATTGGTCTCAAGCCAGGAATGAGTATCCAGCCAGGTAATGCCAGCAAGCTTACCTGGCATTGCGCTATTAAAGGCCTTAACCTGCTCTTCTGTTCTATAAGGGTTCTCCCATACAGGATTTACTGAGCAAAAATATGTCTTGGCGCCTCTCTGGGCCCACACAGCAGCATAGGCATTAACAAGATTAGCGTAGTTATCTATATTGCCAGTATCATTGACTCCAAGGCAGATAACTACCTTTGTGCCCTTTCCCACAATTGCATCCGCACGGGCAATTGCTGTGTCATTGAGCCATACATAGCCCTTGGCGTTCTCACATATCCAGGAGCATCCTCCCCCATCTACAGCAGCCTTCATCTGAACACATCTGGAATCACCAATAAAAAGAACTCCTGCAGGAGCAGCAACTGGAGCTGGAGAAGCAGGTGCTGTAGCCTGAGCTGGCTGTGCCTGAGTCTGAGCTGCTTGCTGATTATTTGCCTGCTGTGCAGCTTTCTGGGCTTCAATAGCAGCAAGGGCCTCTGCTTCCTGCTGCGCCTTTAATGCAGCAAGATCAACCTGAGTCTCTGCAATAAATCTATTGCTGGCAAAGGCTTCCCCTCCAAAGAATTCTATAAGATACCAGCCATTTTTATCATACTGGCCCAGTACCTGAACCTCTGTATTATATTCAAGATAGCCATAAATATCATATTCTGTTGATGGGCCTGATCTGACATTAAGAGCCCTCTGTGAATACATTGTCACAGGCTCATCAAAAAATGTGATTTTAGTCTTATCAACATTTTTATCAATTACAATTCCCTCATCAGAGGTTTCAGCATTTTCTTCATCATCAGAAACTGAGCTTGTACCAGAAGAGGCCTGGTCACTGCTCTGGTTGCTACTCTGGTCATCATTCTTGCCTGCATTTCTATCTTTAGCATCACTTTTCTGACTTTCCTTTTTGCCATCCGCATTTTCATCTGATTTATCATTACTTGCCTCTCCAGAAGAATCCAGCTTGCCTTCAGATGTCCCATCCGTAGAAGCCTCAACAGAAGACTCACTTGAACTAACGCTAGCATCAGATAAAGGCCTTGAACTTCCACAGCCTGTCATTACCAGAGTGGCGCATAGCGCCATAACAGTTACCAATTTACAAAACTTCAAATTCATAATTCCAATTCTTTTCTCTTTCATTTCTATCACTTCGATTCTTTGATCCTATTTCTACTTAAATAGGCAACTCAAAACTATTTTTTCTTCCCAATAAGAAGTTTAGTTACCTTCCCCAGGCAAAACTCTATTAAAAAGCCAAGTACCACAGCAAAAACAAGCGTTAATAGTCCAGCTATCACAGCCCCCTTAAAATAAGACCAGCTCTCCTTGTAAGCTACAAACTTCCAGAAAAGCCTTGTGTGCACAAGGTAAACATACAGTGAATAAGTTCCAAGAGTAGGTAGTACAAAGCCCTCTCCCTTAAACTGCACGCAAAGCCCCATCGTCATAAGCGTAAACATTATGCTTGCGCACAGATGAGCTGCCAGGGCTCCTCCAAACACATGCCAAAAAGCACATATAACCATTACAGCAAAAGAAATGAACGCTAAATTCGACTTTATTATAACACTTTTTAGTTTGTCTCCAAACTTATCTTCCAGTGTAGCTCCATACACTCCAAGAAGAAATGCCCCATTTGATAAAAACCAAAAATCCTGAAACTCCGGCTTTATATACAACCAGTAAGAAAAGCCAATAATGCCGAGGGTTAAAAGGATTTCTTTTGCCCTGCCTCCAAATCTGTAGAACAACATGAACATAATATAAAAAGCAAAGAGGACACACATAAACCAGTAGTCATAACCGATAAGGAGCTTTATAAAGGCTCCCGCACTATCTATGTGTTTGTCCAAAACAGCTAAAAATCCAGCTATCAAAATATATGGCACGTAGCTGTTCATAACGCGCTTTATAACAAATCCCTTATCAATACCACTCTTTTGGTTTGACTTAACAAGTCCATAGCCTGAGAGCAGAAAGAAAATGTCAACGCCGTATACTCCCCAGGTTGAAATCCACACTCTTAGGGATTCATTAAAAGATTCTGTATACATCCATCCCGCGTAGTGCGATGCAATGACCATCAGGATTGCTATACCTCTAAATAGTTTCGAAGTCTTATTCTCTATCAAAACTTTTCCTGTCTCCTTCCACAATAAAGACGATTAGTCTTCCAAAATATCATCCATTGACTAAATTCAGCCCTTTAATTTCTGTATGATCTGCTACAGCTTAGAACCTGAAATAATCTCCTATAACATTAAACAAAACCTTATTATCATTTTCAAGGCACACTGTGCTTCCTGATCCAACAAAGGTCAAAAAGCTATAAACAAGAGTCAGAACAACGCAAACATAAAAGAATCTGCTGGCAAAAGTATAGTCTATAAGGCCCCTTGACCTGTCCAGAAATACAATCCATAAAAGAACTGCTGCTAGGACAAAAGCCGGAGCAAAATCGCAGGTATATCTATAGATAATTCCGGCACCATTAGCATCAAAGCCAGCAATTATAAGCCCCACAATCATAAGATATACTACAAGTCCCTTTAAAGAGCCTTGTATATCCCTACATCTTTTTATAAGGGCCACCCAAATCGAGAACATAAAAGCATTGGCCACAAAGATTCCGCCATAGTTATACTCATACAAAAGTCTTCCCATGTAATCACCTGACAGATCAGCAGAATGAATAAATGGATAATCCGCATTTACAACAGGTGGCTGGAACAGGAAATAGTAAAGACTTCTAAAGAGTCTGTCAAAATTAAAGCCTCTGTTATTCATATCGTTTGAAGTCAGCGAATACGTGGCTCCAAAGTCCAGGATATTTCCAAATCTGGCAGCATTATACCAGCATACTGGAATAGCAACCGCGATTATAGGAAGGAAAAACAGTACTGTTTCAATCACACTTTTTCTGGTAAAGAGTTTTCTTTTGCCAAGGCCCTCATCAAGCAAAAACAGTATCACTGCAACTCCTGACAATAAGACCAGCTGCGGCCTGCATCCCGCAACTAACGCAACAAATAAGCTTCCAAGTGTAATTGCCAATCTCTTAAGCCACAGTCTATTTGTATTTAATGCTTCAAGCCACAAGCCTATTCCCGCAAAAGAAAAGCCTATACCACCAATTATGGGCACATCATAGATATCAGGTCTTGCCACCAAAAAAACAAAATTGGCAGTAAGAGAAACCGCTACGCACAAAAGAAGGTATAAAAGATATGGCATCCTTTTACTGTATTTTCTGACAAGCCCCGTTACAAGCAAAAATGCACCTGCCACAAACACAAGAAAGAAGGCATAAATAGCTATATAATTTGGAAGGTCTCGCCCTGTCAAAAGATAGTAAGGATAATACAATAAAAGCTCAGGTACAATGCCAAAATAAGCATAATAATGCCCCTCATAGTAGGCATAATCCATGGCATAGGGAATGCCTTCTGCCTGAAGAGTAATAGTGTCGTAAGGATTCTCCACTTCAAGAAGCCTTTCATCAACTTCTTTTTCTGTGAGTATTACACTACCCTCCTTAAGACTATGGGCCAGCTCCTGATACTGCTTGTGATGAGGCCAGTATGGATTCTGCACAAGGGCTGTATCTGCAGTATTAAGGAACCTTCCAAGTGCCATGATCAAAAACATAGCCACCAAAGTTACCGCAATCTGTCTCTTGTTTCCATGCTCAAAATAAACATCATGAATAAATGAATCAGTAAATATCAGATACCCAAGGGTCAGCACAAAAAATATCGCAAGAGCCCTTAAAGGCTTAATATCAAAGGGGACTCTGCGGTTGATAGTAATATCTTTTACATGAGCAACTGTTCCATCTGCGGCTCGTACAATAACATATATATTATTCACATCTCCAAAGGGATATACGTTAGAAAATCTGCTTCTAGAGGATCCATTACAGACAACAAATTCAGGTGTACCATACTCATATTTGTTGCCTGCATCTGTCATCCACACGCTGACATATGCCTCATCTCCGTTCTCAACAGCAATATTGGCATACACATTCCTTACAGGGCCATTTACTGTATAGGCTTCAGTAGCTACGCTCTCTCCCCCGTTTACAGAGAAATTATCAGCAATCGGCATTGCAGATGAATTCATTGTTCGAAAACTTGAGAAATTAAAAACAAATATCTCAAGAAAACAAGTGATCAAAAATACCATGATCACGCCACACACAAGTTTTTTAACTTTTTTATCACTCGCTTTAGATGTCATAACAATCAACATCCCCATAGCTTAATCCTCACTATGGGGAATCTCCTTACCATGTAAGTCTATATAATTTTCTTTTAGGGCAATAGCCCAGTATTTCTCAGGAATATTCGGCCATTTCACAGTACCTCTCTCCTGCTCACACAGCCTCATGGCCCGTAAAAGAACTGTCTGATTAAGATCAATTCCCGTCCTTATAGTATGCATTGAAACTGCAGCCCAGGCAGGTGCGTACTGACATATCTCAGAATTTTTAAAGGCCCTTATTATTTCCTTTCTATTGTAATCAAGCTGGATAAGCTCTTCTTCCCAGGTCTTACCATTGCCGTGAAGTATGCAGAACTGAGTCTTCCCATCATGGTACCATGGAATTCCCACAGAGCCAGGATTAATTGCCTTTTTCCCCCTATATATATAGGTTTCCTGCACATGGGTATGACCATGCAAAAGATATCCCGTCTTTAGGTGAGACAATACCTTTTTGGTATTTCTCTTTTCCTTATAGAGAAGCTCTGCCGTCTCTGTTGGAGACCCGTGACAATATTCAAAAGAAGGAAAGCCCTTCATCTCAAAGGTTCCATAATTGGGCAATGATTCAAAAAAGTTAAAATCCTTGTCAGTGAGATTTTCGTAGGTGTACAAAAGAGCTCCTGAAGCCGAGCCCTTTCTCCAATTGCCCTCACCATTTCTTCTGTAGTTTAAAAGGTATTCTTCTCTGTTTCCCCTGATAATGTAGGTATTAAAGTATTGTTTAAGAACATAGATAAGCTCCATGGTCTTTTGAGGATTTGGGCAATCTGTGACATAGTCACCCAGGAGAAGGAAATTCGTGATTCCCTTACCCATTGCATGATCTATGCATGCCTGCAAAGCACTATAATTCCCATGTATGTCGCTAAATACTGCTATATCCATAAAATCTCCGATGATGAAACAAAAACTTACTCAAATACAGCATCAGTACTTGCTTCATCAAATTGTTTAGTAAATAGATCGTAGTAATAACCGTGCATGGCCATAAGTTCCTTGTGAGTTCCCCGCTCAATTATCTTGCCATCATTGACAACAAGTATAATGTCAGCATCAACAATGGTAGATAGCCTGTGGGCTATAACAAAAGAAGTTCTGCCCTTAGTCACGATCTCTATAGCATCCTGAATAGCCTTCTCAGTTACTGTATCAATGGATGCTGTAGCCTCATCAAGAACAAGTATCCTGGGATCTGCTAAAAGAGCTCTGGCAAAAGATAAAAGCTGCTTCTCGCCAGTTGAGAGCATTCCTCCATCCTCTCCCACATCACTGTCAAGTCCTTTGTCCATCCTTTTTACAATGCCATCTGCCGAGACTAGCCTTAAAGCCTCCCAGATTTCCTCCTCAGTGGCGTCAGGATTGCCGTATTTGAGATTATCCCTTACAGTACCCGAGAAAAGATGAGGCGTCTGAAGAACATAGCCAATGTTTGAATGAAGCCATAGCTGTGACCTGTCCGCTGCATCCCGGCCATCAATAAGTATCTGGCCTGATGTAGGCTTAAAGAATCTGCACACAAGATTTACCAGTGTTGATTTACCTGCACCTGTCTCTCCCACTATAGCCACATTTGTTCCCTGGGGAACTTTGAGATTAAAGTGCGTTAGAACGTACTCATCACCATCAGGATACTTAAATGTAACATCCTTAAATTCCACATCGCCTATAAGTTCTTCCCAGTTTTCCTTCCTGGGATTAAAAGTATCGCCGTATTTCTCAATGACTTCTTTTCTGTCTGCAACATCAGACTCTGTCTCAAGAAGCCTTGTAAGTCTCTCAACATTTACCTGAACAGCTATAAGCTCAGATAAAGTTACAATTACATTCTGAACAGGCTCCATAAGTCCCAGAGCATAAGACAAAAATACTGATAAAGTTCCAATCTGAGTAACGCCCTCAAGAGTTATGATACCCCCCCTCCAGAGAACCAGTGAAAGAGCTATTGAGCTCATCATAGTAATAGCTGATGTAAAGAAAGCTGAATAATGAGTTGCATGAATTGAAGTGGAACGCATCTTAGTAGTATCCTCTTCAAAGTCCCTTTGGATCTTGTCCTCTACAACAAGAGTCTTTATAGCTCTTGCTCCAGTTATTCCCTCATTAAAATTACTGGTTATAGTAGAATTTATCTCTCTTATCTTGCGGTTTAATACAACGAGTTTTGCCTGGAAGTACATTACAAGTACTACAGCTATCGGAACAAGTATCATTACGTAAAGCGCAAGTTTTACATTAAGAGCCAGCATCATCACAAGAACAAATATTATATAGGCTCCCTGCCACACAATATCCATCATTCTCCAGGATACCATCACGCCAATCTTGCCAGTATCACTCATGACTCTTGCATGGATATAACCAACATTATTCTGGTTAAAATAAGCAAAGGATAATGTCTGAAGGTGGCTAAAGGCCGCATTTCGAAGATCCCTGTCCACAGACAGTTCAACCTGTCCGCACATATAACAGCATATGAAATTATCTATAACCTGAATGACTAAGACAACAACATAAAGGATCACAAATAAAGTAAGCCCCTCTAAGGTCTTTTTCCCAACGAAGTTATCAAGAGCATATCTGTTAAATATTGGAAAAACTGAATCTATGAGCGAACTTAATACTCCAAGAATTATCATAAAGATAATCTTAGGAGCGTACTGTTTTATGTATGGAATTAGTCTTGGAATTCCAAAAAATGGAAGTTTTACATTTTTATTCTCGTTCATGTTCCCTGCATCTGTATATCATAAATCTTTTTGTAAATGCCGCCTTTTTCAAGGAGTTGTTTGTGAGTTCCCTGTTCAGCAATGCGTCCGTGGTCAAGGACAATAATGTTATCGGCATGCATCAGTGTCATTATCCTATGTGATATAAGCACCACAGTAGAATCTGAAGTATTTTCAGAAAGAGCCTGTCTGATCCTTGCATCTGTCTGAGTATCAACTGCAGAAAGTGAATCATCAAACACCATTACAGGAGGTCTTGAAACAAGCATCTGGGCTATAGCAGTTCTCTGCTTCTGACCGCCGGATAAGGTAACGCCCCTCTCACCAACGTAGGTATCGTATCCCTTGGCAAAATCTGAAATAGTCTCATCCAAAGCTGCAATCCTGGCTGCTCTTCTGACATCCTTCATATCAAGTTCATTCTGGGTAATGCCAATATTCTCCGAAAGAGTTCTGCTAAAAAGAAATGGCTCCTGAAGTACAAAACCAATATTTTTGCGAAGGTGAGAGGCCTTTATATCAGATATATCAGTATCTCCCACAAGAATTCTTCCGCAGTCTTTTTTAAGATCATATAATCTGTCCATAAGATACATAAGCGTGGACTTACCAGAGCCTGTTCCTCCAAGGATTCCAAAGGTTGAGCCCGCCTTAATAGTAAAACTTACATCCTTAAGCACATCTCCGCCGCCATTTTCATAGGCATAGGAAACATGATCAAAAGTTATATCAGCATTAAGTGATGGCTCAGTAGCTCCATCCTTGTCCTTTTCTATCTCTGAATTCATAATGTAGGCAATACGGTCTATTGATACTCCCGCCTTACTCATTTCAGAGATGATTCTTCCAAGAGCACGAACCGGCCATACCAGCATTGAATTATAGGCAACAAAGGCTATATACTCACCAACTGTAATAGACTCCTGCACACAGAAAACGGCTCCAAGCACTGTTATGAGCATAACCTGAAGTCCGGATATAAGGTCATTAGAAGACCAGAAGGCTGCAAGTGTGCGCATAAGATTGATCCACATTTGGGTATACTCTGCGTTTTGCTTAACAAATCTGTCCTTCTCGTACTTTTCTCTTCCAAAAGCCCTTACTACTCTTACTCCTGTAAGGTTCTCCTGGGCAGTAGCTGATAGTCGTCCCTCTTCCGTATCAGCCCTTTCAAATTCAGTCCTGATTCTGTTATGGAAAAAGCCCGAATATAAGACAATAACAGGAATAAAGGCTGCGGAAACAATAGTCATGGGTATGCTGATACCTATCATGAAATACATGGCTATTACAATCCTTATAAAAATCCTGAAAAGTGAAAGCATCTGCTCAGAAATAAACATCCTGATGGTATCTACATCAGATGTACAGCGCTGAATTATGTCACCTGTATGATTAGCCCCATGCCAGGTATATGGAAGATGCATAATATGGTCAAAGAGCTTATCTCTCATTCTCTTGATCAAAGTCTCTGACCCATAAGCATTCATGAGTCTGAACATATATCTGCAAACAGCAGCCAAAATACCTACTATAGCAACAACCAGGGCAATTAGATAAAGATGATCTCTAAGAAACTCCCTGCCACCTAAAAGATCCATGATAGTCTTCAAATAAACAGGCACACTGTCAGACTCTGCATCAGCTATGCAAAAGTCGACAGTGTACTGTATTATCTTAGGTCCTATCAGATCCAAAAAAGTAACAAGAAGTGAAAAAATAATACTAAAGACAAAGAATTTTTTACTTCCCTCTAAGAAGTATAAGACAAGCTCAGATCCTGTCTTAAATCTTTTATTCTTATAATCTGACATACACTAATCCCTATTGATCACAATGATTACTAGTTCCAGGGATCATCAAGATTCTTATTTAATAACTTCCTTGATAGACTGAGCAAGGCCTGCAATACCCTGAATATTTGATGGAACAATGATCTTGGTAGCCTGTCCATCTGATGCCTTCTCAAATGCTTCAAGGCTCTTAAGAGTAAGAACTGATTCGTCAGCTCCTGCCTCCTTAAGCATCTTGATACCCTCAGCATTAGCCCTCTGAACGCTCTTAATAGCCTCAGCCTGACCTTCTGCCTCTCTGATTCTCTTTTCTCTTTCAGCTTCAGCTCTAAGGATTGTAGCCTGCTTATCAGCTTCAGCCTGAAGGATCTTACTCTGCTTCTCACCTTCTGCAACAGTGATCTGTGACTGCTTCTCACCTTCTGCAAAAAGGATCTTTTCTCTCTTTTCACGCTCAGCCTTCATCTGCTTCTCCATGGCATCTCTGATCTGCTCTGGAGGATTGATGTTCTTGAGCTCTACTCTGGTGATCTTGATACCCCATGGGTCAGTTGCAATATCCAGTGCATCCTGCATCTGTGCATTGATCTGATCTCTGGAAGTAAGAGTCTCATCAAGTGTAAGTGAACCAATAACATTACGAAGTGTTGTTGCTGTAAGATTCTCAATAGCTCCGATAGGATTTCTTACACCATAAGCATAAGCCATAGGATCTGAAATTCTAAAGAATACGATAGAGTCAATCTGCATTGTAACGTTATCCTGTGTGATAACGGGCTGAGGTGGGAAATCGCAGTACTGCTCCTTGAGATCAACCTGTCTTGCAACTCTGTCGATAAAAGGCACCTTGATATGAAGACCTACATCCCATGTCTCCTTGTAAGCGCCAAGTCTCTCAACTACATAAGAATGTGCCTGTGGAACAATCTTGATATTTGCTGCCACCAACACAAGAATAAGAACGATAAGAACAATCAAAAAAATCATAAAGTATTAACCTCCCTTTCAACAATAAGCTTTGCTCCCGATACACGTACCACTCTGACCTCTTCTCCAGCAAAAATAGTCACCTCATCAATGCTGGATGCCGCAAGCCAGGTTGAACCATCCATATCTACTTTACCTGTTCCCTTGATATTGTCAATATCAGTTTTAGCAATCAGTTTCCTACCAATAACCGCGTCTATATTAGTCTTTTTGATATTACGGTTAAAGTGCTTGGATGCTATAGGTCTGACAGTCACCAGGATTACAGTGGAAACTATAATGAAGCTGATAAGCTGAGCCCAGATATTTCCTCCAAGAAGAGCTACAAGCATGGCCACAGCAGCACCAATAGCAAACCATATTGTTATAAGTCCAAGCGTGGCGAGCTCAATAACTGCGAGAGCCACAGTCATGATAAGCCAGAAAATAGCCTGATAGTTCCCCATACACACACCTCCTTCATATGATACTCAATTATACTTCAAATTAGGGCTTTTCGGAAGATTATTTACAGTATTCCCCGTCCGCCTCTCATTTTTATAATAATCAAATCGTAAATAAATGTTTTTTAGTTAACAATATGGTATTATATAATAGTAAAGATATGAGCGTTATGTCGTTATAAAAATCTTATCATCGGAGGCTACAATGTCTGGTATCGATTATCAAACCCTTAAATCAATCGTTAATCTTTGCAATATGCCAAGTGCCATAATGTCAGTTGAAAAAAAGGCCGACGGCACCTGTGGTGAAATCCGTATGGTTGCTACAAATGACAAATTCAGCATGACGGGTGAAAATGTAGAAGGCCTCACTTACGATGCCAAACTCAGCAAGGATCCTAAATTTGAAGATATCCTCTTTAAAGCAGCCTGGAATAACGAGCACTACCATTCCTATGTTGACACCTCAAGGCTTTACGGGTATTGGACTGAAGATATCATAATCCCTATAGACAATAATGGTGATAAAAAAATAGGCTACTGCCAGTTCATTTATAAACTCAGCAAAGAAATGGAAGCAGGCAGATACTCGATCATTTCTCCAGATATAGCAAGCTTCGTAATAAGAACCTGCATTAACCTGCGAAAAGATGAAGACTTCTATACTACCATGAATACTGTTACTAAGGATATCCGTGAGTTTACTGATTCTTTTGCCGCTTCAATAATGACTGTATCCAAGGACTTGTACCGATTTGAGGTAGTAAGTGAAAGCGTTAGAAATAATCTAAAAAATCTCCATGACGTATTTGCCAACATTCCTTATGAAATTGTAGAATCCTGGGAAGACCTGGTATCCGGCACGGATTGTGTCATAATAAGAAATGAAGAGGACATGAAAGATTTCGAGTCAAAAGCCCCTGCATGGGTAAGGACCCTTAGGGACAATGATGTCAAAAACCTCTGTCTTGCCCCTTTCATGCATCAGAATATGATCATTGGCTATCTCTACATTACTAATTTTGATGTTTCACAACTTGCCAGATTCAAAGACACTATCGAAATGGTGGCATTTTTCCTGGCATCAGAGGTTGCACATCATATCTTTGTAGACAAACTTAAAACTCTTAGTTCTCTTGACCTTAGGACTGGTGTGCAGAATAGAAACGCCATGAACACCAAGGTAGATGAACTTGCGCTGGAGCTTAGAATGACTAAGACTCCATTTAGCGTAGCTTTCTGTAACCTGATCACTCTGCGAACAGTCAATATCCAGCAAGGTCATGACGCAGGAAATAATCTCCTTAGCGATGCCGGCCAGATACTAAGAGAAATCTTCAAAAATGATTTCATTTACAGATCAAACGGTGAAGAGTTCGCTATTATCTCAACTAATTCAACGGAAAAAAGCTTTGAAGAAAAGGTAAAAGAGCTAAAAGAAAGGGCTAATGATCCCAACTGGGTATTCTTTACAATCGGTTACTATACAGATATGACAGAGGGAAATATTCATCAGGCAATGCGCTTTGCCAATGAGTATGAGCAGGAATTTAAAGAGGACTTCTACTTTAATCATCCTGACTTTGTCAAATAATACGAATTATTCTCCCTTGATGAAAGCTTTGTTTTTGTACATTCTCTCATCAGCAAGAATATATACATCATTCCAGCTACTTCCATCAGTTTCATGCCTATATGCATAGCCAAAAGCTGCGCTTCGTTTAAGCTCCGGGTCCTCCTGGTTGAGCCTTGCAAGCGCAGCTTTAATATCATCTATTACTCTTTCAGCCCGCTCAATGTTGTTTCCGCTAAGAACGGCAACAAATTCATCACCGCCTGTCCTTGCAATAAATCCCTTGCTTGCAGCATATTCTTCTAAAATATCAGCAAATTCCCTAATATATTTATCTCCCATAAGATGCCCCTGAACATCATTTATGGTCTTAAGTCCATTTAGATCTATGCTGATAATGCAAAAATCAACATTCTTTTTGGAAATATCAGCTATGTATTTTTCAAGTCTTGCCCTGTTAGGGATATCTGTAAGGCCATCTGCATAGGCATAATGAGTAAGGGACTGATACTCTTTTTTCCTGGCATAAGATGCTGATATATAGATGTTGTAGTTAACAAGTGTCGAAAAGACCATGCAAAGAGCTCCCATGGGAACTATCTTCTTGGAGAGCATGATCTGTTCCATTATTCCCGCCACTTCAAGATAATAAAAGAAAATATTTACAACAAAGGCTGCTCCCAGCATAGCCTGCCCAGCAAGCTGTATTCTCTGTGACGGGGATATTCGCCTTTTTTTCTCATCGCCAAAGAGCATAAAGAGCATAAAGATGATCAATATTAGTGCATTTATCTGATATATCCACAGAAGCTGATTAATATGCATCTTTCCAATGTAGTGTAGAATGATAGGAAAAATAGATATCAAGGTTCCCATAGTGGCAAATATCAAAAATCTCTTTTTCTTTAGATAGTTTCTCATACTACCCATTACCATGTACATAAGAGGAACAATCAGATAGAGCGATATATATTCAACCTCCGTCTGTCTCCTTCCAATATCCATAAAAAGATCCAATAGTTTAAACTGAGTAAGGAACCACACTCCTAAATCAATGAATAAAAGCGCTGAAAACATCAGCATCCTGATCTCAGGGAAATTACTCTCAAAACCAAGAGCAATTATAAAAAACATAAACCCAAAGATTACAAGAAAAGCTGAAATTGTGAATATGAACATGTTGTTATAAATGCCATACATAAAAAGATCTGCATAATCTCCAAATACTGGAGCATCAAAATAATTGTAGGCGCCATTTTCACCCACCAGAAGTTCTATTGATATTTCATGTTTTCCTGGCATTTTAGGCATGTTCACAAAATTTCTCTCGCAGCCCACAAACTCATTTCTTTTAAAGTGGTTCAAAAATTTGTGCTCTATTTCCCTCCCGTCAATAC
This sequence comes from Butyrivibrio sp. INlla14, assembly GCF_900102515.1. Lineage (GTDB taxonomy): Bacteria > Bacillota > Clostridia > Lachnospirales > Lachnospiraceae > Butyrivibrio. The sequence continues at coordinate 4,209 of NZ_FMVS01000025.1, read as the reverse complement.
TTACAACAAAGGCGCTAAACTTGGTTTCTATCATGAGGGTAGGATCTGAAAGGGCTGTAAAATCCACATTTTTCTTGGTCATAACAATTTTGTCGCCTCGAAATGTTCCATTGCCAATAAGCCTTCTAAGGCTAGAAAGCTTTATATTATCATATTCAGTTTGGTTATAGCGAACATGCCATCCATTCTGTAAAACCTCTACTCTGTCAACTCCTTCAGGTTTTAAGACCGCCTGCGCTGCCACGAGCATCAGAATAAATGCTATAAAAGCTATAAGTAAATAAAGGGCCTTCTTACGCATGATGGGTCTCCTTCATTTTGTACATCCTGCTATCAGCCAGATAATACGCAAACTTGAATCCATCTTCCTCTATCTCGTTACTATATGCATACCCTGCCGAAAAAGATAATGTAAATTTCTCATTTTCTGCATTTTTATCGTTGTACTCATTTACCAAGAGCTGCAAATAGCCTATGCTCTTTTTACATACTCCCTCTTTAGGATTTTCATAAACAACCATAAATTCATCGCCACCAGTTCTTCCGATAAGATCCGCATCAATAAATGCGTTTTTCAAAAGATCAGCAAAGGCCTTTATCATCTTGTCACCTTCAAGATGACCAAATGTGTCATTTATCTTCTTTAATCTGTCAAGATCGAGAATGATAACAGCATAAGGCTTTTTTATTTCATAGGAATACTGAGTGCATTTTGCCCTATTCATTAGTCCTGTAAGTGCATCTGTAAAGGCCAGTCCTTCCAATTCCTCTTTTACCCTGCTGGCATTCATATGCTCAATGCTGCTTAAGAAATAGTAAACAAAAAGACATATCATAAAGCCCAACAGTCCCAGATCCAGCATATGGATCCTGGAGTAGAAATTCGTTCCTATATCTATATTGTTTCTGGTAATGTTGAATTTTACTATCTCCAGGAACATAAATATCAGCAAGAGGATATAACCCAGAATAAGATAATTATCTGCTGAAAAGCCAACAAAAACGTCCGACTCTCTGTGCTTTTTAAATTCTTTCGCAAGGCCCTTGATAAGAGCAGGAAGGGCCATGGCATTTTCAATTACAAGTATCAGGTGGAAAAGCGTCACAAAATGAGTAAAATTGATAAACCCCAAATAATGGCATATAGAAAAAATAACAGGAATAGAAATATTAACTATAGCAAGAAATTTCTGTATGTTTCTAGCTATATTTGGATGTGTCACATGTAAAAGGATAAGAACAGCAAGCGGCATCAGATACATAGAAATGTATTCAAGGTCAGAGAAAAGCCTTTCCTTGTCACTTACAAAGCACAAAATATCGTTATAAGTATAGGTATAAGTTCCCAAAAGAAGCGATAGCATTGCGCTAATAAATACAGATGTATCAAATTTGCCACACAAAAACAGGTATAAGCCAAGTGATAATAAAACAAATGCGTATATGAAGAAAAAGCCACCTACAAACATAGAAAGCCTGCTATTTTGAAAGAAATATGTTATCAATTCTTTTTTTGATCCAAAATGAACAGGGAAAAAGTTCTTTACGGCAAAGTCTTCCGTTATCAAGAAACTAATAGTCAGTTCATGCTCAGTTCTGCACTCTCCAAGAGAAACCATATTGTACTTTTTTTCTACATACTGTCCGCTATTATATTCCGGCCAGCCATAGGTGTAGATAAGCTGACCATCTTTATAAACATCCACCACACAATATCTACTTTTAAACATAATAGCGGGGTTTTTTACCCCGGTAGATGGGATATTTCTGGTAAAAGAAATAATGTCGCCCTTTCTGGAATCAGTCAAGTCAAAGTCAGAGAGCATCACATCCTCATATTCATTATCTCCATACTTAACAGACCACCCTGAAGCAAGCTGGTTAAAATGACCTGAAGGTCTTGTTGTAAAAAGATCACTTTCAAGTGCCAATAGAATTACAATAGAAACTATCGTAAGCACTGAAAGAATCAGAATATTTCTTGCCTTTGATTGCTTTTTCATAGTCTCTTCCTGAACGCATTACCGTACGTCAATTATATTATAATCCAACAAGGCAGCTTAAAATATTAAAAAGACTATAAACAAAAAATGTTAAAAAAGAAAACGCCAGTGCGCAAATAACGCACTGACGTAAATCTCAATATATTATTCAGATTTATTGGATAATCAGAACTTACCAGCCTTAGCAGCCTCTTCGATAGATACGGCTGTTGAAACAGTCATACCAACCATAGGGTTGTTACCAGCACCGATAAGACCCATCATCTCAACGTGAGCAGGAACTGATGAAGAACCAGCAAACTGAGCATCTGAATGCATACGTCCCATAGTATCTGTCATACCATAAGAAGCTGGGCCTGCAGCCATGTTATCTGGGTGAAGTGTACGTCCTGTACCGCCGCCTGAAGCAACTGAGAAGTACTTCTTACCAGCCTCAACACGCTCTTTCTTGTAAGTACCTGCAACTGGATGCTGGAATCTTGTAGGGTTAGTTGAGTTACCTGTGATAGATACGTCAACATTCTCCTTCCACATGATAGCAACACCTTCCTGAACGTCGTTAGCGCCGTAGCAGTTAACCTTTGCACGAGGTGAATTAGCATCCTTAGAGTAGCACTTTCTGAATACTTCCTTAACCTCACCTGTGTAGTAGTCATACTCTGTCTCTACATATGTGAAGCCGTTGATACGAGAAATGATCTGAGCTGCGTCTTTTCCAAGACCGTTAAGGATAACGCGGAGAGGTTTCTGACGAACCTTGTTAGCCTTCTCAGCGATACCGATAGCACCCTCAGCAGCTGCGAATGACTCGTGACCAGCAAGGAATGCGAAACACTCTGTATCCTCTTCAAGAAGCATCTTACCAAGGTTACCATGTCCAAGACCAACCTTACGACGATCAGCAACTGATCCAGGAATACAGAAAGCCTGAAGACCGATACCGATTGCTGCAGCAGCCTCAGAAGCCTTGCGGCAGTTCTTCTTGATAGCAATAGCAGCACCTACTGTGTAAGCCCACTTTGCATTTTCAAAACAAATTGGCTGAATGCCTTCGATCAGCTTGTATACATCGATACCAGCATTCATACAAATATCTCTACACTCTTCGATTGAAGAAATCCCATACTCCTTAAGGCAAGCCAGGATCTGGGGCTCTCTTCTTTCATATGATTCAAATAAAGCCATTATTTTTTCCTCCTTACCTATTACTCGTGTCTTGGGTCGATGCATCTAACTGCATCGTTAACACGTCCATACTGTCCCTTAGCCTTCTCAAGAGCTGTATTTGCATCATCACCAGCCTTGATGAAGTCCATCATCTTACCAAAGTTAACATACTTGTATCCGATGATCTCATCGTTCTCATCAAGAGCGATGTCTGTGATGTAACCATCTGTAAGTTCAAGGTAACGAGGTCCCTTCTCAAGTGTTCCGTAAGTTGTACCAACCATTGAACGGTTGCCCTTACCAAGATCCTCAAGACCAGCACCAATCTGAAGTCCATCCTCTGAGAATGCAGACTGTGTTCTACCATAAACGATCTGAAGGAAAAGCTCTCTCATAGCTGTGTTGATAGCGTCACAAACAAGGTCTGTGTTAAGAGCTTCAAGAACTGTAAGTCCTGGAAGAATCTCAGATGCCATAGCAGCTGAGTGTGTCATTCCTGAACATCCGATAGTCTCTACAAGAGCTTCCTGGATGATACCATCCTTAACATTAAGAGAAAGCTTGCAGCATCCCTGCTGAGGAGCACACCAGCCAATACCATGTGTATAGCCTGAAATGTCCTTAATCTCTTTTGACTTAACCCACTTAGCCTCTTCCGGAATGGGAGCTGCGCCATGGTGTACCCCTTGAGTTACAGGGCACATATTCTTTACCTCTGTTGAGTAAATCATGTGAAAATCTCCTTTCGTATCTTTAAGTAACTTTCATTACTTACTACCTATAGATGAATGGATGCCCTACATGACATGCACCACATTCAAAGACGTGTCTGCAGTTTCTTTTATATGCCGACCGCAGAACACCATTTTTATTTTTACACACTTTTTCCTATATTTCAATGGTTTTTGATATTTTTTTAACATCCTTTTTATAGATAAAAAATTTCCTTTAAACAGCATAAATACAGGTAAAAGAAAGAGAACCTGCCCTTCACCCTGGCAAGTTCTCCTATTTGTTTATATTTTTTTAATATCAACTC
>NZ_FMVS01000031.1 GCF_900102515.1 Butyrivibrio sp. INlla14 | reverse complement strand
CGTTTTCTTTTAATTATAATGGAAAAGCCCAGCAATTAATAGCCTTAATTTAATTAAATATCAATTAGACAAGACACTAGAACTGTAAATAGACTACTTTTATTACATAATAACATGATATTTATTCTGATTTGAATTTTTTATGGAAAAATATTATTATAATAAAGGATTGTACAAAATCTTTTTGCTGGAAAAGGAAAAAATTATGGATAAATATATAGTAACAGGCATGAGCTGCGCTGCATGTCAGGCCAGGGTTGAAAAGGCCGTAAGTGGCCTGGAGGGAGTTGATAGCTGTAGTGTTAATCTTCTTACTAACACGATGTTAGTTAAGGGTAACGCAAATAGTAGTCAGATTATAGATGCAGTCGAGAAGGCAGGCTATGGAGCAAGCTCCATGAATGGAGAATCTAAAGTTTCATCAAGTGAAACAGACGCTGATAGTGGCAATTTATATGCTGCAGAGGAAGAGGCTCTTAAGGATCATGAAACTCCTGTATTAAAGAAAAGACTTATTTATTCTATTGGCTTTTTGATTGTCCTGATGTATTTTTCAATGGGGCATATGATGTTTGGATTTCCGCTTCCAGGCTTCTTTGACGGAAATCATGTGGCTATGGGGCTTGTACAGATGCTTCTGGCCATAATAATCATGTTTATCAACAAGAAGTTTTTTGTAAGCGGCTTTTCTTCTCTGATACATAGAGCGCCTAATATGGATTCCCTGGTTGCACTTGGAAGCGGTGCGTCATTTTTATACAGCCTTGTGGCTTTGTTTTTGATGACGGATGCTCAGGTTAAGGGCGATGCTGATGCAGTTATGGGCTATATGGATAATCTTTATTTCGAGTCAGCTGCTATGATCCTTACACTTATTACAGTTGGCAAGATGTTAGAAGCAAGGAGCAAAGGAAGAACAACAGATGCCTTAAAGAGTCTTATAAAGCTTTCTCCCAAGGAAGCGGTTATATTAGATGCTGCAGGAAAAGAGATAACTGTTCCAATTGAAAATATCAAGCTTGACGATATATTTGTTGTAAGGCCTGGTGAGTCAATTCCGGTTGATGGTGTTATCATTGAAGGAAACAGCGCTGTTGATGAATCGGCTCTAACAGGTGAGAGTATTCCAGTAGATAAAGCTGTTGGTGACATTGTTTCATCTGCTACGATAAATCAGGATGGCTTTATTAAGTGCAGAGCACTCAGAGTTGGAAAAGATACATCTCTTTCTAAGATAATACAGATGGTAAGTGATGCTGCATCAACAAAGGCTCCGATAGCCAAGGTGGCAGACAGAGTAAGCGGTGTTTTTGTTCCTGTGGTTATAGGAATAGCTCTTTTGACCTTTATAATATGGCTACTTGTGGGAGCAAGCTTCCCGTTTTCTTTATCAAGAGCGATTGCAGTTCTTGTAATAAGCTGTCCATGTGCCCTTGGCCTTGCTACTCCAGTTGCCATCATGGTTGGAAATGGAATGGCTGCCAAAAACGGCATAATGTTTAAGACCGCTTCAGCTCTTGAAAATGCAGGAAAGACCAAGATAATAGCTCTTGATAAGACAGGAACTATCACAAAGGGTGAACCTGTTGTGACTGATGTTTATACTGCAGAACACTTTTCGTCAAGCGGTTACTCAATTGGAAGACTTTCTGAGGATGAGCTTTTGGAAACAGCTGCAGCTCTTGAAAAAAAGAGTGAGCATCCACTTGCCAAGGCTGTTGTCAAATATACTGATGAAAATATTTTTGATATAGAAGATGAAGTAAAGGATTTTAAGGCTTATCCGGGAAATGGCCTTGAAGGCTACTACAATGGACATTTGGTAAGGGGCGGCAATCTTGAATTTATAAAAGAAAAGGCAATAGTTTCTCCTGAAATAGAGCTAAGAGCAAAGGAACTATCACAAGAAGGAAAGACACCTTTATTTTTCTCAAAGTCAAATTCTCTATTGGGACTTATTGCTGTTGCTGACACTATTAAAGAGGACTCAGCAAGTGCGATTTCAGAACTTAAAAATCTCGGAATCCACGTGGTCATGCTAACGGGGGACAATGAAATGACTGCCAGGGCAATCGGCAAAAAGGCAGGCGTAGACGAGATAGTTGCCGGAGTAAAACCAGAAGGCAAGGCTATGGTGGTAAAAGAGTTGTCTAAAAAAGGAATGGTAGCTATGGTTGGTGATGGTATTAATGACGCGCCTGCTCTTACTACAGCAGATATAGGAATTGCAATCGGAGCAGGAACTGACGTTGCAATAGATGCCGCTGATGTAGTTCTTATGAAAGATTCACTCCTTGATGCTGCAGGAGCAATCAGACTTTCAAGGCAGACCCTTAAGAACATTCACGAAAATCTCTTCTGGGCTTTCTTTTACAATGTGCTTGGAATTCCACTTGCTGCAGGAGCTTATTATCACGCTTTTGGCTTATCCTTAAGCCCTATGATCGGCGCAGCAGCTATGAGCTTATCCAGCTTTTTTGTAGTAACTAACGCCCTTAGACTAAATCTTTTTAATATAAAGGACTCTTCTAAGGATAAGGTTATAAATAAACCTGTTAACACTAATGTATTAAGTACTGGCACAAATAGTGCTAAAATAAATATTGATGATAAATCACAATTAAACAATGAATCAAATCTAAATTTAGATATAAAAACGGAGGAAAAAACAATGACAAAGACAATGCGAATCGAGGGAATGATGTGTGGACACTGCGAGGCAAGAGTTAAGAAAGCTCTTGAAACAATAGAGGGAATCACTCTTGCAGAAGTTAATCATGAAAATGGAACAGCTGTCATAACACTTACATCAGATGTATCTGATGACAAGCTTCGTCAGGCAGTAGAAGATCAGGATTACAAAGTTCTTGGAATCGACTGATATTTGACTACATAATCTGCGCATCAGATGAGAAACTTGAGGGCTGTTATCATTCCAGGTAACAGCCCATTTATATTGTATCTATTCAATAATAATGATATTCTAATTTCTGGGTAAAGATGAAAAAAGAAAAGAGGAGAGTCATGGAGAAAACAATAAAGATCAAATATTTTAACGACAAGCTTCAAAAGCTTGAATATATAGATGGAAAATCAGATTGGATCGACCTTAGAAGTGCAGAAGATGTTGATCTCAAGCAGGGAGAGTTTAAGCTTATTCCTCTTGGTATTGCAATGGAAATTCCTGAAGGCTATGAAGCCCATGTTGTTCCACGTAGTTCAACTTTCAAAAATTTTGGAGTGATACAGGCTAATTCAATGGGCATCATAGATCATTCCTACTGCGGAGATAATGATCAGTGGTTTATGCCTGTAATTGCAATGCGCGATACTCATATTTCTTTTAACGACCGCATTTGCCAGTTCCGCATTATGGAAAATCAGCCAACTATTGTATTTGATGAAAAAGATCACCTTGAAGGCGCAGATCGTGGCGGCTTTGGATCAACTGGCAAAAATTAAGAGTTCTTTTGACACAGATTTCTTATTGTGCTATAACAGAACATTGTGACAAAAAAAGTTTTTATGCTTCAATTTTGGAGCTTACAAGAATAATAAAACAAGGAGAACATCATGAAAATTCGTACAAGATATGCACCTAGTCCAACAGGACGTATGCATGTAGGTAACTTAAGAACAGCTCTTTATGCTTATCTTATTTCAAAGCATGAGGGTGGAGATTATATTCTGAGAATTGAGGATACAGACCAGGAGCGCTTTGTAGAAGGTGCTACTGAGATCATTTATCAGACACTTAAGGATACAGGTCTTGTACATGATGAAGGTCCTGATATCGGAGGCCCTGTTGGACCTTATGTTCAGAGTGAGAGACAGAAAGCCGGCATTTATATGCAGTATGCCAAGGAACTTGTCGACAAGGGCGAGGCTTATTACTGCTTCTGTGATGAGGAGAGACTTGCTACTCTTGTTCAGGAGATAGATGACGGAAACGGCGGTAAGAAGCAGATCAGTGTATATGACAAGCACTGCCTCCACCTTTCAAAAGAGGAAGTTGAGAAAAACCTTGCTGAGGGTAAGCCTTTTGTTATCAGACAGAACAATCCTACAGAGGGAACAACTACTTTCCATGATGAGCTATACGGAGATGTAACTGTCGAGAATAAGGAACTTGATGACATGATCCTTATTAAGTCTGACGGATATCCAACATATAACTTTGCAAACGTTGTTGATGATCACCTTATGGGTATCACACATGTTGTTCGTGGTAACGAGTACATTTCATCATCACCTAAGTACAACAGACTTTACGATGCTTTTGGATGGGAAGTTCCTAAGTATATCCACTGCCCACTTATTACAGATGAGGAGCATCATAAACTCTCTAAGAGATCTGGTCATTCATCATTTGAGGATCTTATCGAGCAGGGCTTTGTTGCAGAAGCTGTAGTTAACTTTGTAGCTCTTCTTGGCTGGTCTCCAGAGGATAACAACGAGATCATGAGTCTTGAAGACCTTATCAAGAAGTTTGACTATACACGTATCAATAAGTCTCCAGCAGTGTTTGATTATACAAAGCTTAAGTGGATGAATGGTGAGTACCTTAAGGCCATGGATGATGACAAGTTCTTTGAAATGGCAAAGCCTTACCTTGATAAAGCTATTACAAATGAAGCTCTTAAGTCAGATGACAAGAAGATGCATCAGATTGCATCAATGGTAAAGACAAGAATTGAAATATTCCCTGATATTGAGAGTATGGTTGATTTCTTTAATGAGATGCCTGAGTATGATACAGGAATCTATACACACAAGAAGATGAAGACCAATGAAGAGACATCACTTGCTGTTCTTAAGGAGGTTTTACCTCTTCTCGAGGCACATGATGACTACACCAATGATTCTCTTTTTGCACTTCTTTCAGACTATATCAAGTCTCACGAGTACAAGAACGGTTATGTTCTCTGGCCAGTTAGAATTGCAGTTTGTGGTAAGGAGATGACACCATGTGGAGCTACTGAACTCATGGAAGTTATCGGCAAGGACGAGACAATCGCCCGTATGAAGAAGAGCATAGCACTTCTTGAAAAATAATATAAATGGTAATGCCGCTCAGATGGAGGCAATTCTTCACGAGGATGGCCCTGCAATGGTTCTTGCAGGGCCAGGGAGCGGCAAAACCTTTGTTATTGTCCATAGACTAAGACATCTTGTAGAGGAGTGTTCAGTAGATCCTTCGCAGGTTTTAGTCATTACATTTACGAAAGCTGCCGCCCTTGAGATGCAGCACAGATTTTTAAAGATCACTGATTCTAATTATCCTGAGGTGTGTTTTGGCACATTTCATTCTGTTTTTTACCAGATCATTCGATCGTCGAATCCATCAAACAGATTACAGATCATAAGTGAGATTGATAAGTACAAGATTGTTAAGGATATTATCTTAAGATTATCTAATAATGCCGGAAGTAACAGGCAGGATTTTATTGATTCTTTAGATTTGATAGGAGATATACTGTCAGAAATATCCAGAGTAAAGAATGTAGGTTTTTCCAAGGAGGATAAGCACGAGAATGTTCCTCTTGGCAGGTATTTTAATGTGATATTTGAGGAGTATAACAAAGCTCTTAGGGAATTTGGACTACTGGATTTTGATGACATGATAATTGAATGTTACAAGCTTTTATGCGAAAACCAAGGCATACTTGAGAGTTTTAGTGAACGCTTTAGATATGTTCTGATTGATGAGTATCAGGATATAAATATGATGCAGTATAAGGTCATAAGACTCCTATGCAAAACTAATAATCTCTTTGTTGTAGGAGACGATGATCAGTCAATTTATGGCTTTAGAGGGTCGGATCCTTCTATCATGCAAAAGTTTGAGACTGAGTTTGATGGTAAAAGCCCTAGGATCATAAATCTAAATATAAATTACCGTTGCGGTAAAAAGATATTATCAGCATCTAACAAGCTGATTGCAGATAATACAATCAGGTTTAAAAAAGAACTTGTTGCAGATGATTCAAATGGGGAAGGCTATGTTTATCCAAGGAGATATATTGATAAGGCTCAGCAGAATAAGGCAATCATAACTTTTTTATCTGAGCATATGCATGAACTTGACAGAATTGCTTTTATCTTCAGGACAAACTCTGAGGCAATGTTTCTTGCAAATACCTGCAAAATGGCAGGTATTCCAACAAATCTTGATACAAAGGCAAAAAGTTTTGCGGACTCAAAAGCTGTAAGACTCTGCGAAAATTATTTAAGGTTTGTGTATGAGGGCAAAAAGAGGGAGTTCTTTTTCAAGATCATGAACAGTCCTAAAAGGTACATTAGTAGGAGCGCTGTAACGCAGAGCATTGTAAATGAGGCACTTCTTAGAAACTATTATCGGGGGAATTCAGAAAAGCTAAGGGAAATAGATAAACTATTTAGGCAGCTTAATATGTTAGGACACATGAGGCCTACACTTACTATTAGGTTCCTTAGAAATGAAATAGGAGTAGATAAGCTTTATCCTGGAGAAATCGATGCTTTAAATGAACTGTCAGAGCTTTCAACAAAATTTGAGGATAATAAATCTCTTTTAAAAGAGTTATCCGATATACGTGAGAAAAGTTTTCAGTTTCTCAAAAATCCTACAGCAAAAAGAAATGGAAAATGCGTATCTCTTTTAACGATGCATGGCTCTAAGGGTCTTGAATATGACTATGTTTGGCTTCCTGGACTTAATGAGGGAATAATTCCTAGTAGGAGTAGCGTGACCTTATCACAGATAGAAGAAGAGCGCCGCATGCTCTATGTCGGGATGACCAGGGCAAAACAGGCGCTCATAATGTCATATATTACAGGAACAACAGAAAATCCTATGTTGCCGTCAAGATTTCTAAGGCCCATAAGATATCTATGGGAGAAGGATCATTCTTCTCCGTCAAGTCCTTCCTCTGGAAGCTCTACAAGTTCATCAAACTCAACGTCATCAAGATAGAGGTCAAAGGCTTCAGATACAGCCTCATATTCAGCATCATCACTGATGTATCCAAGCTCGGGCTCCTTGTCATTAGAACCATCCCAGATGAATTCGTAGAACCAGACATTACCATCATTATTCTGACCATTTTTATCAAGTGGCAGGAGAACAATGTAATCTTTATTGTTAACTGTCAGAACAATCATAATAGCGCAATTGACAACCTCGCCGTGATCTAGCTCGATTTCTACGGTATCCTGCTCGCCATTTTCTATTCTGGTGTTCATTTCAGTAGCTACTTTTGAAAATTCCATAAATAGGCTCCTTTATATGTGTTTTACTAATTACACCTAGATTATAGCATAGATTGTGTGCATATAAAGCAAATATGTGATAAAATAAGACGGCTATTGTGAAAAATAAGGAAGTGTATCATGCGGGGAAAATTCGAAATTTGTAATGAAAAGCCATATCCTCTTGGCTGTTATATTGACTATGATAAGAGTCTTGTTGTAAGAACAGTATTTTCAGAAGATGTAAAATGCGGTATTACTCTGTATCCCGAGTCTATACAGGATGGCCTTGAGCCTTTATCTATAACTTTACCCTCAACTCTTAAAAAGGGTGCTATTTATTCTGCAAGGATAAAGGGTATTGATAATATAGACAGTTACAGATCCTACAACTATTTTCAGGGGGATTCATATTTTTGCGACGCTTATGCAAGGCATGTGATAGGCCTTGAGAGCTTTGGCAAGGATGTTCCTGACAATGAGATCAGAGCTTTTCTGACCAATAAATCCCGCTCAGATTATGATGTTTCTTGTTTTGATTGGGGTGGAGACGTAGCCCCTAATATTCCTTACGAAGATAGCTTTGTTTATCTTTTGCATGTTCGCGGATTTACTAAGAGCTCTGGCAGCGGTGTTACTCTTTCTAAGCGAGGAACTTTTAGCGGCATCCTTGAAAAGATCCCATATCTTAAAGAACTGGGCGTTACAACTCTTGAGCTAATGCCGGCCTATGAGATGAATGAGGTTGAAAATCCTTTAAAGAGTGCCAGTAGCCTTGAAAAGATAGTTTATTCCAGAGATGGTTCTTTAGTTGATGGGAAAGATATCACAAAGAGGCTTAACTATTGGGGCTATAAGAGAGGTTACTATTTTGCTCCAAGAACTGCCTATTGTGAAAAACCAGAAATGGCTGAAACTGAATTTAAGACCTTTGTAAAGACTCTCCATGAAAATGGAATTGAAGTTATTATGCAGTTCTTCTTCCAGGACAATGAAAATGAGTCGCTTATTATAGATGCTCTTAGATACTGGAGATGCTCCTATCATATTGATGGATTTCATCTTAAGGGCGGACGGATCCCTGTCAGGCATATAGTGAAGGATCCGCTTTTTACAGATGTTAAGATCTGGTATGACTGGTTTGATACAAGAGATATTTATGGAAATATCATTCCAAAAGAGAGAAAGCTTGCTACCTATAATAACTCATTTTTATATGCGTCCAGACGCTTTTTAAAGAGCGATGACAATACAGTTTCCGATTTCTTTAAGGCAGAAACCTTAAATGATGAGAGCCAGGGAAATATTAATTATATCTGTGATTATGAGGGCTTTAGATTAGCCGATCTTGTGGCCTATGAACACAAGCATAATGAAGAAAATGGAGAAAATAATAAAGACGGTTCAGACAATAACCTTAGCTGGAACTGCGGAATAGAAGGTAGGACCAGAAAACACAGTATTCTTGCACTTAGAAACAAGCAGATAAAGAATATTCTCACCATGCTGTTCATGGCTCAGGGAACACCTATGATATTTAGCGGTGATGAGTTTGGCAATTCTCAGGGAGGCAATAATAACCCTTATTGTCAGGACAATGAGACTGGCTGGGTAGATTGGAAGGCTCTTGACAAGAATAAAGAGATATATGAATATGTTAAATTCCTTGTGGGCTTAAGATTTTCTCACAAGTTCTTACACAACCGCAGACCGTTTAAACTTATGGACTATATTTCTTGCGGATATCCGGATCTTTCATGTCATGGCAAGGAAGCCTGGAGGCCAGATCTTTCTGGCTATAGTCATGTCCTTGGTATGTTATATTGCGGGCAATATGACAAAGATGATGATGAGAAGCCTTTTATCTATATCTGCTTCAATATGCACTGGAATATGACTGAATTTGCTCTGCCTAAGCTTCCAGACGGGCTAAAGTGGAGTCTTTTATCTGATACAGAGAGTTCTAATGATAGTTTTAAGGTTATTGAGAGCCCTGATAAAGATTTGCTTTCAGAGAGAAGCGTCAGGATCTACAAAAGTGTTAAGGATCCTGAATACAAAAAGAAAAAGGAAGTCAGGAGAAAGAAAAATGGGAAAAATTGACGTAATAGAAAAGTTTTTAAGATATGTAAAAATTGATACTCAGTCGGATGATACTACAGGCACATCTCCATCTACAATGAAGCAGCATGACCTTGCCAAGCTACTTGCGGATGAACTGACAGCTATTGGAGCATCTGATGTTTACTATGACAAGGACCACTGCTATGTATATGCCAGCATTCCATCCAATATTGACGATGGTAAGGAAAGACCTGCTATCGGTTTTGTATCACATATGGATACATCTGATGAAGTAAGTGGCAAGGATGTTAAGCCAAGAATAGTAGAGAGTTATAAGGGAGATGATATTGTTCTTTCTGCAGATGGCAAAGTTATCCTATCTCCAAAGGATTTTCCTGAGCTTTTAAATCATGTCGGAGAAGACCTTATCGTAACAGATGGAACAACTCTTCTTGGTGCAGATGACAAGGCAGGAGTTTCAGAAATCATGACAATGGCTGAAACTCTTTTGACAGATTCATCTATTAAACATGGTGATATCAAAATTGCCTTTACACCTGACGAAGAGATTGGAGCAGGCACAGCATTCTTTGATATCAAGAGGTTTGGAGCTAAATATGCCTATACTGTTGACGGTGGCAAGCTTGGAGAGCTTGAATATGAGAATTTTAACGCTGCTGAGGGTAACATAACTGTTAACGGCAGAAGCGTTCACCCTGGTGATGCCAAGAATAAGATGGTGAATGCGGCACTTATCTGCTATGAATTTCATTCACTTCTTCCTGTGTTCCAGAATCCTATGTACACAGAAAAGAGAGAAGGGTTTTTCCATTTAACAGAGGTAAATGGTGGATGTGAGAAGGCTACCGCTTCCTATATCATAAGAGACCATGATGAGAAGCTCTTTGAGGAAAAGAAAGCTCTTTTTGCTGCTGCCGGAGAGTTTCTAAACAAGAAGTATGGCGCCGGAACTGTTGAAGTAGAAATCCATGATCAGTATTACAACATGATTGATAAGATACGTCCTCATATGCACCTTGTTGATAATGCCAAGAAGGTTATGACTAGTCTTGGAATCACACCTATTGATTCTCCTATACGTGGTGGCACGGATGGAGCTGCACTTTCATATAAGGGACTTCCTTGTCCAAATCTTTGCACTGGTGGTTACAACTATCATGGCAAATATGAGTATGCTTCAATCCAGGAGATGAAAAAGGTTGTTGATATTCTTCTTGGAATAGTAGATGCCTATGGCAAGGATTATTAATTAGTTATTGTTTGATTTAGAAAGAGTTAGTAAATGAGTAAAGAAATAAATATTTTAAATAGTAATAGATCAGAAGTGTCAGATAACGAGAGCCTTAAGCAGCTTGAGTTTATTGAAAAGGCCAAGGTTTATGTGTCTGACCTTGAAAAGGAACTAGGAAGAAAGCCCACAGCCTGTGTTGTTACCTTTGGATGTCAGATGAATGCCAGAGATTCAGAAAAGCTTCTCGCTATCCTAAAGCTTGTTGGCTATGAGGAGACTGAATCTGAAAAGGCGGATTTTGTCATCTATAATACTTGTACAGTCCGTGATAATGCAGATCAGAGAGTCCTTGGAAGACTTGGCGCATGCAGCAATCACAAAAAGAAAAATCCTCATATGAAGATTGCTATATGTGGCTGTATGATGCAGGAACAGTCAGCTGTTGAGAAGATACAAAAGAGTTATAGATTTGTTGATCTTATTTTTGGAACACACAACATATATAAGTTTGCTGAACTTTTATGTACATGTCTTGAATCAGACAGAATGATAATTGATATCTGGAAGGAAA
This sequence comes from Butyrivibrio sp. INlla14, assembly GCF_900102515.1. Lineage (GTDB taxonomy): Bacteria > Bacillota > Clostridia > Lachnospirales > Lachnospiraceae > Butyrivibrio. The sequence goes on along the minus strand of NZ_FMVS01000031.1, from coordinate 33,390 downwards.
CGGACAAGATTGTAGAAGACCTGCCTGTTCTTCGTAAATATCCATTTAAGTCAGGCGTTAATATCATGTTTGGCTGTAATAATTTTTGCACCTACTGTATTGTGCCTTATGTACGAGGAAGAGAGCGCTCAAGATCTCCAAAAGATATTATTAGAGAATGTGAGAAGCTTGTGGCTGATGGAGTTAAAGAGGTCATGCTCCTTGGACAAAATGTTAACTCCTATAGTAATGACTTTGCAGATAATGATCCAAACAAGATCACATTCCCTCAGCTTTTGGAGGAAGTATGCAAGGTAGAGGGGCTAGAGAGAGTTCGCTTTATGACTCCTCATCCCAAGGATTTTTCCGATGAACTATTGGATGTTATCGCAAGAAACCCTAAGATTGCAAGGCATATCCATCTGCCTCTTCAGTCCGGAAGTACAGAAATCCTTCGCAGGATGAACAGAAAATATACTAAGGATCAGTATCTTGAACTTGTAGATAAGATCAGAAACAAGCTTCCTGATGTAGCTATTACTACAGATATTATCGTTGGTTTCCCTGGAGAGACACCTGCAGATGTTGATGAAACCATAGATGTCGTTAAGAAAGCACAGTTTGACAATGCTTTTACCTTTATTTATTCAAAGAGAACAGGAACTCCTGCTGCCGGCTTTGCTGATCAGGTTCCAGAAAAAGAAGTAAAGGAAAACTTTGACAGGCTTCTTAAAGTTGTTCAGGAAACAGCGAGAGTACAATCTGAAAAAATGACTGGAATGAGTGCTGATGTACTTGTTGAAAGCGTCAATGATCAGGATGCATCTTTAGTAACAGGCAGGATGAGCAATAATACACTTGTTCATTTTCCTGGTGATGAGTCACTTATAGGGGAAATTGTTAAGGTGAAGCTTTCTGAATGTCATGGCTTTTACTTTACAGGGGAAAGAGTATAAATATATTTTGTATTAAGGGGAAATTTTGTTGTGGAGAGCTTAAGCACAGCTTCGTATAACACAGTAGATACTGAAAAAGTATCACCTATGATGCAGCATTATCTGCAGACCAAAAAAGAGAATAAGGACTGTATTCTCTTTTACAGGCTAGGAGACTTTTATGAATTGTTCTTTGATGATGCTATTGTTGCATCCAAAGAACTTGAATTAACACTTACAGGTAAGGCCTGTGGCCTTGAAGAGAGAGCTCCCATGTGCGGAGTTCCTTTTCATGCTGTAGATTCTTATCTTACCAAGATGGTTTCAAGAGGGTATAAGGTTGCAATCTGCGAGCAGACTGAGGATTCCAAGCTTGCTAAGGGTATCGTAAAAAGAGAAGTCACAAGGATCGTAACTCCTGGTACTAATCTTAATATGCAGTCCCTTGAGGAGACCAAGAATAATTACATAATGAGTATCCTGTATACTCCTGATAATGTTGGCATTTCCATAGCTGATGTAACAACTGGAGATTATTTTCTTACAGAGGTTTCAACCTTAAGAGAAGCTCTTGATGAAATTGGCAAATACATGCCGTCCGAGATTATCTGTAATGAAGCATTTTCTTTTAGCGGAGTAGATATTGAGGAACTAAAAAACAGACTGCAGACCTTTGTTAATCCTCTTGAAGCAAGATACTTTGATGAAGACAGTAGTAAACGTCTTATCATGAGACATTTTAAGGTTTCATCCCTTATTGGCTTTGGACTTGATGACTTTCCTAACGGAGTTGTTGCCGCAGGAGCTCTTCTTCAGTATCTTATCGATATGCAGAAGTCAGATATTTCAAATATCACTCATGTATATCCTTATCTTGCAAGCAAATATATGCTTCTTGATAGTTCCACAAGGCGTAATCTTGAGCTGGTTGAGACTATGCGAGATAAGCAAAAGAGAGGAACTCTTTTGTGGGTACTTGATAAGACCAAGACTGCCATGGGAGCAAGAACATTAAGGAGCTTTATAGAGCAGCCTCTTATCGACAAAGAAGAAATATTAAAGAGACAAAGCGCAGTTGGTGCCCTGGTCAAGAATGTAGTAACAAGAGAAGAAATCAGAGAGTATCTTGGTCCTATCTACGATTTAGAGAGACTAATGTCCAAGATTGTATATAAGACCGCCAATCCAAGGGATCTTCTAGCATTTAGAAACTCTATAAAGATGATACCTGCCATAAAAACTTCTCTTTTAGATACTGCAGACAATGAGGAGCTTTCTAGGCTGCAGGAGGAACTTGATCCTCTGCGTGATATTTATGAACTGATAGATCAGGCTATTGTTGAGGAACCACCTCTTGCTATAAAGGAAAGCGGGATCATCAAAGATGGTTTTGATGAGGATATTGATCATTTCAGAGAGGCTGGTACTAATGGCAAACAGTGGCTTGCAGAAATGGAAGACAGTGAAAAAGAAAAGACAGGGATCAAGAACCTAAGGATTAAGTATAGTAATGTATTTGGCTATTCCTTTGAAGTTACTAATTCCTTTAAGGATAAGGTTCCGGAATATTTTATCAGAAAGCAGACTCTTACTAATTGTGAGAGATACACTACTCCTGAACTTAAGGAACTTGAAGATACAATACTAAATGCTCAGGACAAACTAAATAACTTAGAGTATGAGATGTTCTGTAAGATAAGGGATTCCATTTCACTGGAGATTGACAGAATCCAGACTACGGCCAAAGCAATTGCGCTACTTGATGTCTATGCTTCACTTGCTTATGTGGCTGAAAAGAATCACTATGTTAAGCCATCTATAAACGAGAAGGGAGCAATAAATATCAAGGACGGAAGACATCCTGTAGTTGAGAAAATGCTTGATACATCAGATATGTTTATCTCAAATGACACATATCTTGATAATAAAAAGCACTGTATTTCTATTATCACAGGCCCTAATATGGCAGGTAAATCAACCTATATGAGGCAAACTGCACTTATAGTTTTGATGGCTCAGATAGGAAGCTTTGTTCCTGCATCAAAAGCAGATATGTGTGTTGTTGACAGGATATTTACAAGAGTTGGAGCTTCTGATGATCTTGGTAGTGGTCAGTCTACATTTATGGTTGAGATGAATGAAGTTGCTAATATCTTAAGAAATGCTACTCCGAATTCACTTTTGATCCTTGATGAAATTGGAAGAGGAACCAGTACCTATGATGGACTTGCTATAGCATGGGCTGTTACAGAACATATCAGTAATAGAAAAATCATTGGAGCCAAGACCTTGTTTGCTACTCACTATCATGAGCTTACTGAGCTTGAGGGCAAAATGGATAATGTCAATAACTACTGCATTGCAGTTAAGGAAAATGGTGATGATATTGTCTTTTTACGAAAGATAGTAAAGGGCGGTGCAGATAAGAGCTATGGTATACAGGTTGCTAAGCTTGCCGGAGTTCCTGATATGGTAATTGACAGGGCAAAAGAGATTGTGGCTGAGCTGTCTGAAAATGATATTACAGAAAAGGTTCAGGCTATTGCCAGAGACAATAAGAGCGATAAAAAAGTTAAGGTCAAGCACTACGATGATGTTGATACAAATCAGATGGCACTGTTTGATACAGTGACTGATGAGGATGTTTTAAAGAGGCTTCAGGAAATAGATATTACTACGCTGACGCCAATGGATGCTTTAAACACGCTTTACAAATTACAAAGTGACTTAAAGAACAGGTGGAAAAACTAAATGGCCTTCATAAATGAGCTTGATAAAAATACTATTGATCAGATTGCTGCTGGAGAGGTGGTAGAAAGACCTGCCAGCGTAGTCAAGGAACTTGTTGAAAATGCTATTGATTCAGGCGCCACAGCAGTTACTGTTGAGATTAAGGGCGGTGGAATCGATATGATACGTGTATCGGATAATGGAAGTGGTATAGAAAAAAGTCAGATCAGAAAGGCTTTTAAGCGTCATGCCACAAGTAAGCTCAAAAATATAGATGATCTTTTTAGTATTCACTCCTTGGGATTTAGAGGTGAAGCTCTTTCTAGTATTTCTTCTGTTGCACAAGTTGATATGATAACCAAAACAAAAGAAGATCTGACTGGAACAAGGTATTCTATAAATGGCGGAGAAGAAGTTGCCTTTGAGGAAATCGGTGCCCCAGAAGGGACAACATTTATTGTAAGAAATCTTTTTTATAATACTCCAGCCAGAAAGAAATTTTTAAAAACACCACAGACGGAAGGAAGCTATATAGGGGATGTTATGGAGCACCTTGCTCTTGATAATCCAACTATTTCTTTTCACTACATAAATAATAAGGACGACAAATTCTCTACTTCAGGAAATGGAGACCTTAAGGAGCTTATATACAGAATCTATGGTAGAGATGTTTCTGTAAGTGTAAGACCAATAAATGCAGAAGAAAAGGGAATAACAATTGAGGGCTACCTTGGAGAGCCTTCTCTTAACAGATCTAACAGGAACTTTGAAGTTTTCTTTGTTAATGGCAGATATGTTAAAGATAAAGTAATTTCAAAGGCTTTGGAGGAAGGTTACAAAGAGTATCTTATGATGCACAAGTTCCCCTTTGCCATTCTCCACATTAGAATGGACCCTTCTATGGTAGACGTTAATGTTCATCCAGCCAAGTTAGAGGTCAGATTTGACAATCAGGCTGTTATTTATGAGGTAATAAGGTCAAATGTTGAAAGGGTGCTTAGTACCCAGGAAATGATTCCTGATGCTCTTTTATCAAGTAAAGAGGATGAAAAAGAAGAAAAGATTTCCCAAAAAGAAGAAATTTCTGAGAAAGAAGATGAAAAAACTCCAGTTAAAACTGTTGCTCCTCAGCCTTTTGAAAGAATTCGCTTTGAAGAGAACATTATTTCTGAGAAGTCAACGCCTGTATATGCTACAGGAGTTAAGGAAGAGCCTATAAAGATTGAAGATGTCAATAAATCAGCGGTATGGACCAGGATTTTCGGTGACTTGGACGGAAGAGAGGCAGAAAAGAAAGAAAAGCCGTCTCCTATAATCAAAAGTTCAGAGGCTATTGTTATTGAGAAAAAGCCTGTTCAGCTGGATCTTTTTGAAGAAAAGGTATTATCAAAAGAAAATGTCAAGGAATATGAAATTCTGGGACAGATTTTTGGTACATACTGGATCATTGCTTTTAAGGATAAGATGTTCATGGTAGATCAGCATGCTGCTCATGAAAAAGTAAACTATGAGCGCATGATAAAGAGATACAAGTCAGGTGATATGCTCTCGCAGATGGTCAATCCGCCAGTAATTGTGACATTATCTTCTGCCGAAGAGGAAATCTTTTTACAGTACAGACAGTATTTTGAAAAACTTGGATTTAATATAGAGAACTTTGGCGGTCATGAATATGCCATGAGAGCTATTCCAATGGACCTTTTTGGATGTGATAACGAGAAGGATATGTTTATTCAGATTCTTGATGAGCTTTCTCATGAAACAAGCATGGACAGAACGCCAGATGTAATCAATTACAAGATAGCAAGTATGGCCTGTAAGGCTTCTGTAAAAGGAAATACTAAGATGACCAGGCAAGAGATGGAAGCTCTTTTGGATGAACTTCTGACACTTGATAATCCCTATAACTGTCCTCATGGCAGACCAACAATCATTTCAATGAGCAAATATGAAATAGATAAAAAGTTTAAACGAGTGGTTGAATAATATGCAAAAGCTTATAGTTTTAACTGGCCCTACAGCAGTTGGAAAAACTAAATTATCAATCGAACTTGCAAAGAGATTAGGCGGAGAGATCATCTCCGCTGATTCTATGCAGGTCTATAAGTATATGAACATCGGAACTGATAAGATAACTCCTGACAAAATGGAAGGTGTGCCTCATCATCTTATAGATTTTTTGGAGCCCTCTGAGGAGTTTAATGTTTTCATGTTCCAAAAGCTAGTTAAAGAAGCAATACAAGACATATCATCAAGAGGAAAGATTCCCATTATAGTAGGTGGAACAGGCTTTTATATTCAGGCTGTATTATATGATATTGATTTTACTGAGACTGACGAAGATGACTCTTTTAGAAAAGAACTTGAGAAAAGGGCAATAGATGAAGGTAGTCATGCTCTTCATGAAGAACTGAAAGATATTGATCCTGAATCCTATACAAGTATCCACGAAAATAATGTAAAAAGAGTTATCAGAGCTCTTGAATATTATCACAAAACCGGAAAACCAATATCAGAGCACAATAAGGAGCAACGTCAAAGAACATCTCCTTATGACTTTAAGTATTTTGTCTTGACAGATGATAGAAAAACGCTATACTCACGCATAGACAAAAGAGTGGATATGATGATGGAAGAAGGACTTTTAGAGGAAACCAAAAAGCTTATCCATATGAATATACCACTTAGTTCTACTGCTTCTAAGAGCCTTGGATATAGGGAAATGTTTGGATATATTGATGGAGACTATGATCTTGACAGGGCAATATATCTTATAAAACAAAATACAAGGCATTTTGCAAAAAGGCAGCTCACCTGGTTTAAAGGTGAGAAAGATGTGATCTGGATTGATAAAAGAGATTTCGGTCACGATGATGAATTAATTTTGAAAGAGATGATAAGGATTTATGAACAAGGAAATGTATAAGGCACTTGGTATTTCAGAAAATGTAGTTGATTTTGGAGAAAAGATATTAAGTGACCTGGAAGTAAGATTTAAGAAAATTGATGAAAATGCAGAATATAATCAGCTTAAGGTTTTGAAGGCAATGCAGGAGAACAAGGTCAGCGAAGCTTGTCTTCTTGGAACCACTGGCTATGGATATAATGATATAGGTCGTGAGAAGCTTGAAGCAGTTTATGCGTCCGTTTTCCATACAGAAGATGCGCTCGTAAGACCACAGATTACCTGCGGAACACACGCCCTTGCACTTGCCCTTATGAGTAATCTTCGCCCTGGAGATATGCTATTTTCCCCAGTTGGCAAGCCCTATGATACTCTTGAGGAGGTTATTGGCATAAGACCATCCAAGGGTTCTCTTGCTGAATATGGTGTTAGCTATAGTCAGGTTGATCTTTTGCCTGATGGTTCTTTTGACTTTGACAATATTAAAAAGACTCTTCTTGAAAATGATAATATTAAGCTTGTTACTATACAAAGGTCCAAGGGATATCAGACAAGACCTACACTTTCAGTTAGCAGAATAGGGGAACTGATTTCTTTTATCAAAGGCATCAAAAAAGATGTTAAATGCATGGTAGATAACTGCTATGGTGAATTTGTAGAAGAAAAAGAGCCTTCAGATGTGGGAGCTGATATGGTTGTGGGCTCACTTATCAAGAATCCAGGCGGCGGACTTGCACCTATAGGCGGTTACATTGCTGGAACAAAAGAGTGTGTTGAAAATGCAGCTTTCAGATTAACTTCTCCAGGACTTGGAAAAGAGGTAGGTGCTTCACTTGGAATTCTTCCTCAGTTCTATCAGGGATTTTTCCTTGCTCCTACTGTTACAGCATCTGCTCTTAAAGGAGCTATTTTTGCAGCTAATATTTATGAGAAACTTGGATTTGATGTTTGCCCTAATGCAACGGAGGACAGACATGATATAATTCAGGCTGTGACTTTTGGAAAGCCTAAGGGAGTAATAGCATTTTGCCAGGGAATTCAGGCAGCTGCGCCTGTTGATTCTTTTGTAGCACCTGAACCTTGGGATATGCCTGGCTATGATGCACAGGTTATCATGGCTGCGGGAGCTTTTGTTTCCGGTTCGTCTATTGAGCTTTCAGCAGATGGACCTATAAAGCCGCCATATTCTGTATTTTTCCAGGGGGGGCTTACATGGCCTCACGCTAAGCTTGGAATCCTTAAGACTCTCCAGAGTCTTGTGGATGCGGGGCTTATAAAAGAATCTAGTTTAAACTAATCACTATTTGTGGTAAAATACAAAGTGGTCTTTTTCTGATTGTCTGGAGTTGTTATCAGAAGGAGACAATATGAAATCATTCAACAAACTACTTGCAGAGAATACTGTTTATCAGGAATCTCTTCCTTACGAAAGATTTTTAAACTTTGGGGCTGAGAGCCTTACTGATGCTGAGCTATTGGCTATAATCATCAGAACTGGGACTAATATGAGTTCTCCGGTAGATATAGCGAATCAGATCATTAGCATGGGACGAGGTAAGGAGAGAGGGCTAAATGCACTTTTTTCTTTATCTCTTGATGAACTTATGAGTATTCATGGAGTAGGTCAGATTAAGGGAGTTAAGCTTAAATGTATAGCTGAACTTGCTAAGCGGATGTCTTATCACAAGAACCTTGAAGAGCTTGATTGTAGTAACTCCAAGAATGTTGCGGATTACTACATGGAGAGGATGAGACATGAGGAGCAGGAAAAGGTTATTCTTTTATGTCTTAACAGTAAAATGGGACTTATAGAGGAATGCTTATTATCAATAGGTACAGTTAATTCCGCAAGTCTTTCTCCCAGAGATGTTTTTATGCATAGCCTGAAATGTGGGGCAGCTAATCTTATACTTCTTCACAATCATCCGACGGGTGATCCTACTCCCAGTAAGGCAGATGTAGGTGTGACTAAGAGGATCATAGAATCAGGGAATATGCTTGATATTCATTTAAGAGACCATATTATTATTGGAGATAAGTCATATTGCAGTCTCATGGAAAAGGGACTTTTATGGCTATAAGGAGGGCGTTTTGGGTAATATTTTTGGAATTGATCTTGGAACTAGTAACATCAAGATCTACAACAGAGACGAGGATTCATTAACAGTTGAGAAGAATATGATTGCCATTGAGAATAAGACTAATGTCTTTGCATATGGTAATTCTGCATATGAGATGTATGAAAAGGCACCAGATAAGATCAAGATTTCTTATCCTCTTAACAGTGGTGTAATTGCTGATATTGAGCATATGGAGACTTTGGTCAAGCTCTTCTTGACAGATCAGATGAAGGGCTCAGTTAAACCTTGTGAAGTATATATTGCTGTTCCCAAGGATGTTACAGAAGTTGAGAGAAGGGCCTTCCATGACCTAATAAATGATGCTGGTATCAAGGCCAAGAAGATCATGATGGTTAAAAAGCCACTTGCTGATGGACTTGGCATGAATGTAGATGTTATGAATTCCCAGGGTGTTCTTGTAGTTAATGTGGGATATGACACAACTGAGATTTCTATCTTGTCTCTTCGAGGAATTGTTGTTAGTAAGCTTATTAAGGTTGGTGGCAAGAAGTTTGATGAATCTATCAGAAACGTTATCCGTAAGGAATTTGGTCTTCTTATTGGCGAAAAGACTTCAGAAGCTGTAAAGATTTCTCTTAAGGACCTTGAAAAGGAAGGCAAGGATGCTGTTGTTTATGGCAGAGATATTGTAACAGGTCTTCCTGTTGAGCGTAAGATTCCTACTGAACTTCTTAATCAGGCACTTATCGAGAACTTTGATGCAATTCTTGATAACATCAAGGCGGCTCTTGAGAAGACTCCACCAGAACTTGCTGCTGATATTTTCAAGCATGGTCTTTATCTTACTGGTGGCGCTTCACAGGTATGCCATCTTGCACAGAGACTTAGTAATGGTGTCGGCCTAAATGTAAATATTGCTGAGAATCCAGTGGGTTCAGGAGCTCTTGGACTTGCAAAGATCATCAAAGAAGACCAGTATAAAGCTCTTGCATATGGAATTGAAGAGGATAAATAATGAGTCCCATTATCAAGAGAAGAGGAGAAGAATTTACTCTGCCAAGTAAATATCTCCTCTTTATTTTAACATTGTTGTGCATTGGCACGATTGTCATAACTTTTAATACTAATCTTTTTACAGGCCCGCTTAATTCTTTTGCTGGCATTTTTGTTGTACCTTTTCAAAAGGGTATCACAACTGTAGGAACGTATATGAGAGAAACCTCTGACAAGCTTTCCTCTATAACAAAACTTCTTGAAGAAAATGAAAGATTGAAGAAGGAAATTGATGAGCTCACAATTCAGAACACTACTCTTGAACAGGAAAAGTACGAACTTACTGAGCTTAGAAATATGTATCAGTTAGATGGTCCATATGAACAGTATGAGAAGGTTGGAGCCAGAATAATAGCCAAGGATGCTGGCAACTGGTATCACTCTTTTGTCATTGACAAGGGGTCTGATGACGGCCTTGCTATTGATATGAACGTTATGGCTAATGGAGCTTTGGTAGGAAGGATCATTGATGTTGGTCCTGATTGGGCCAAAGTTCAGTCAATAATTGCAGATAATGCTTCCGTCAGTGGTATGGTGCTTGCTTCTTCTGATAATCTTATTGTTTCCGGCGATCTTGAACTTTACAAGCAGGGATTTATCAGATTTTCCAAACTGGTTGATGATGTTGATAAGGTGAGCATAGGAGATAAGGTTGTAACTTCAAATATCAGTGACAAATATCTTCCAGGCATCCTTATTGGCTACATCTCAACTATTGATGATGATTCCAATAACCTTACCAAATCCGGAACTATAACGCCTGCCGTTGATTTTGAACATATGAATGTTGTTCTTGTACTTTTGGAGCTAAAAAAAGATATCGGTGATTAAGGGAAATATAAATGAATATCAGACGTGTAATTTACAATTTCATTTTGGTGCTTGTTTCCTTTATTTTACAGACTACTGTCTTTAGAGCCCTTGACTTTGGCGATATTGCGCCAAATCTTATGATAATAGTAGTAGCTTCTACTGGATTCATAAAAGGAGACCGGTCGGGTCTTGTAATTGGTTTTTTTAGTGGACTTTTGATTGATATCTTTTTTGGAACATATATTGGATTTTTTGCTCTTATATACATGTACATTGGGTTTATTGTCGGAAAATTCCATGAGATATTCTTTTCACAGAGTATAGCTATTCCTATTGTTTTTATAACTATTGCAGATTTTCTTTTTGGATTTATCTGTTATATTTTGATGTTCTTGTTCAGAAATAAGTTTAACATTGGTTACTATATGATGAGTAATATCATTCCGGAAATGGTGTACACTGCACTTATTGCTATTTTCTTTTACCCTGTTATCCTGCATATGAATAACAGGCTTGATGAGAGAGAAGAAAGGAACGCCAAGAAATTTGTTTAGTGAGATTAGGGATGCGGTTATAAAGTTCATAACGTCCAGGGCTGTTATTGTTTGCGTTGTTCTTACTTGTCTTGCAACAATCATGATATACAGGCTGTTTTCATTGCAGATAGTAAATGGTGAATACTATCTTGATACTTTTAAACTTCGTATCAAGAAGGAAAAGAGCATTGCTGCTACAAGAGGTAATATTTATGACAGAAATGGTAAGCTTCTTGCTTATAACGAGCTTGCAAATTCTGTTACTATCGAAGATGTCTATAAGTCAGGAAGAGGCAAGAATAAGTCCATCAATGAAACTTTGAACAGACTTATTGATATTATTGAGGATAATGGCGATTCTGTAGATCAGGACTTCAAGGTTGTAATTAATGCGAATAATGACTTTGAATATACTGTTGAAGGTAACAGTCTTTTAAGATTTTTAGCTGATATTTATGGCAGGACCTCAATAAATGACCTTAAATATGAGGAAAAGACAAAGACAGCACAGGAAGTTGTTGATGATATGTGCAAAAGTTTTGGTATTGGTGAGAACGAAGTAGAAGGAGATTCGTCTACATTTGTTCCTAGAAAAGGTTATACCAATGACAGAGCACTTAAGATTCTCAATGTAAGATATAACATGAGCACAAATAGTTATCAGAAATACATTGATACTACAGTTGCTTCTGATGTAAGCGATCAGACTGTTGCTGATGTCATGGAAAATGCTGATACTCTGGCAGGCGTATCTATTGAAGAAAGTACCGCTAGAAAATATGTAGATTCTGTATATTTTTCTCAGATTCTTGGTTATACAGGTAAAGTTTCTGAGGATGAACTCTATGCTCTTCAGCAGGAGAATAGTAATTATGGCTTAAATGATACAGTTGGAAAATCTGGCATAGAACAAGCCATGGAAAGTGTTCTTCAGGGAACAAAAGGCTCAGAAACAGTATATGTTGATAATACTGGACAGGTTATAGAAACCAGTAACTACGTTGATTCTGTTGCTGGCAATGACGTATATCTGACAATTGACAAGGATCTTACAGAGGCTTGCTATAACATTATCGAGCAGTCGCTTGCTGGTATTCTTGTTTCAAAGATTCAGAATATAAAGACCTATACTTTTACCGAGACATCAAGTTCCAGTAATATTGTTATTCCAATATATGATGTTTATTATGCTGTATTTGATAACAATATAGTAGATGTAGAGCACTTTTCTCAAGATGATGCTGGAGATAATGAGAAGGCCGTTTATGATGCATTTACTGGCAAATATACTACTGTGACTTCGGATCTTAGAAGTGAGCTTACTGAGAAAAAAACAAGCTATGATCATCTTTCCAAAGAATATCAGTGGTATATGAGTCATATTGCTTCTTTCCTTTATAGCGACGGAATATTGGATTCATCCAAGGTTGACAGAGATGATTCAACTTACATAGCCTGGACTACAGATGAGACCATTTCTCTAACTGAATATCTTAAATATGCTATAGCCATGAACTGGATTGATGTTTCAAAGCTTAGTATAGATAATCAATATGCTGATTCCGAGGAAATATTTGGTCAGATAACAGATTACATCATTTCTTCACTTGAAAATGATGCTGAATTCAAAACAAGGCTATATAAATATCTTTTACTTGATGGTTATATTTCCGGAACACAGGTATGTGAGATACTTCTGGAACAACAGGTAATAAATATAGATGAGGAAGAATTATCACTTTGGAAAAGGGGCGGAGAGTCAGCCTACACATTTATGATCAACCGTATTTCCAATCTTGATATTACTCCAGCTCAGCTTGCGCTTGATCCTTGTACTGGTTCTATGGTCATCACAGATGTTAACACGGGAGATGTACTTGCTCTTGTGTCATATCCTGGATATGACAATAATATGATGGCCAATGGAGTTGATGCCGAATATTATGCCAAACTCCGTAATGATAATTCAAATCCTTTATACAACTATGCCACACAGCAAAAGACTGCTCCGGGATCTACCTTTAAAATGGTTTCTTCAACTGCTGGTCTTATGGAGGGAGTCATTACTACAGATTCTGTGATCTACTGCGGTGGTATTTATGATAAGCTTGATAATCCGCCTAGATGCTGGATTTATCCAAGAGGTCATGGGGGACTAAATGTTACAGGTGGCATCAGAAATTCCTGTAACTGTTTCTTCTATGAAGTTGGTTTTAGACTGGGACTTGATGAGAACAACAATTATAAACCTGATATAGGTCTTGAAAAGCTTGCTAAATATGCTGAGTTATATGGCCTTACAGCCAAGTCAGGTATAGAAATTGCTGAATCTGAGCCTCAGGCATCTGATATCGATGCTGTTCGTTCTGCAATTGGTCAGGGTACAAACTCTTATACAACTGTAGGACTTGCCAGATATGTTACAACTGTTGCCAATAGTGGTACTTGCTATAATCTTACTCTGATAGATAAGACTACTGACTCTAATGGCAACTTGCTTCAGGATTACTCAGCAGAAATAAGAAATGTGATTGATATGCCTCAGTCATACTGGAACGCCATACATCTTGGAATGAGACAGGTAGTACAGGACAAAGCTTATTACTCAAATCTGGGTGTGGCTGTTGCAGGTAAAACTGGTACAGCCCAGGAATCAAAGAGCAAGCCTAACCATTCTCTTTTTGTTTGCTATGCTCCTTATGAGAAGCCTGAAATTGCTGTTGCCACCAGAATAGCTAATGGTTACACATCAAGCTACGCAGCGCAGATTACCAAAGAGGCACTGGCTTATTACTTTGATCTTAGAGATGCGGATGATATAATTTCCGGAACAGCTCAGACTCTTCAGGATGGCGCAACTAACGCTGACTAAGTTTGCGAGGAATGCTATTGATGATTAAAAAATACAGAATCATAGATTACGATTTTTTTCTTGTGATCATGATTATGGCACTTACAACAATTGGAATAATGGCTATTAATTCAGCGGATCCTTCTTCTCGCAACAAGCAGATTGCGGGATTTGCACTGGGTGTAATTTTGATGGTCTTTATTTCATTGCTGGATTATCTTTTTATCATAAAACTATATTTGCTTTTTTATCTGATAAATGCAGTTTTACTTTCTTTGGTTCTATCACCACTTGGTAGTAGTACAAATGGTGCACAGAGATGGATAAGTCTCTTGGGTATTAAGTTTCAGCCTTCTGAGGCCGCCAAAATTTTATTGATTTTATTTTATGCACAGTTTATTATGAAATATAAGGATAGAATAAAGTCCTTCGGATTTGTTCTCGTTTGTCTTGTGCTTTTGGCATTGCCGCTTGGCTTGATAGCTATGCAGCCTGACTTATCTACCTGTATTATGGTCATGATGATCTTTAGCTCGATCATGTTTGTAGCTGGTATCAGCTGGAAGATTGTTATAGCAGTTCTATCTGTTTCGATTCCATCTGTTTTATTTGTTATCTATAATGCAGTACAGGGAGAGAGTAGTCTTTTGCATGATTATCAGCAGCGTCGTATTCTTGCTTGGCTTCATCCAGAAGACTATGCCAATTCAGAGGCTTATCAGACTCTGAATTCCATGATGGCTATTGGCTCAGGACAGCTTTATGGAAAAGGTTATAATACTAATGAGATAAGTTCTGTTCTTAATGGTGGTTTCATTTCTGAATCACCGACAGACTTTATTTTTACTGTAATCGGCGAGGAATTTGGCTTTATTGGAGCCTGCATCGTTGTCGTTCTTATACTTCTTATCTCTACGAGATGCTTTTTGATCTCTATGAGAGCCAGAAACAGGGCAGGAGAGATTATTGCCGCTGGTGTTGGTGCCTGGATTGGGTTTCAGGGATTTATCAATATTGGTGTTGCAACTGGTGTAATTCCTAATACAGGAATACCGCTTCCCTTTGTTAGTTATGGACTTACGTCTCTGCTTAGTTCATATATGGGTATCGGTTTTGTATTAAATGTCAGATTACAGAGTAATAAGTATAATTTGGGGAGGGTTTAGCCCATGAATATCGCACTTATAGCACACGATGCTAAGAAAAAGCTTATGCAGAATTTCTGTATTGCTTACAGAGGGATTCTTAGTAAGAATGACCTTTATGCTACAGGAACTACTGGAAGGCTAATAGAGGAAGTTACAAATCTTACTGTTCACAAATATCTTGCAGGTCATTTAGGTGGTGCTCAGCAGCTTGGAGCAGCAATTGAGCACAATGAAATTGACCTCGTTATTTTTCTTAGGGATCCACTTACTGTTAAAAGTCATGAGCCTGATGTAAATAATGTAATGACTCTCTGTGATATGCATAATATTCCTGTTGCTACAAATCTTGCATCAGCAGAGCTTTTGATCAAATCACTTGACAGAGGGGACCTTGAGTGGCGTGAAATGTACAAATAAAGGCCTTTCACTTGTGGCCATTTTATTGATAACTGTATCTTGTCTAACGGGATGTTTTGGTGGCGCGACAGCTGCCAAATATTCCGTTAGTTCTTTTTCATCAGACAGCAAAGAAAGGCTTGTATATCCTACCTATGCTTCTGATCTTTGTGTCGTTAATTCCGACATCAATAATTCCGATTCTTCTATAACAGAAAAAGTTAGTGCAGGTCTTTTTGATCTTACCAATAAAGAGACTCTTTATGCTCAGAACGTTAATGAAAGAGTAATGCCTGCAAGCCTTACTAAGGTTATGACTGCCTACGTAGCTCTTAAATACGGAAGCCTTGAGCAGGTTCTAGTTGCAGGACCTGATGTTTATGTCAATGAAGCTGGCGCACAGAAAATCGGGCTCAAGGAAGGCGACAGAATGACCCTAGATCAGGCGCTTCATATACTGCTTATCTATTCAGCAAATGATGTAGCCAATCTTATAGCTACTAATATTGCTGGCTCTATAGATGATTTTGTGGAACTTATGAATCAGGAAGCTAGGGCTATTGGTGCTACAAATTCTCACTTTGAAAATCCTCATGGACTCACTAGTGATGAACATTACGTTACCGCTTATGATATGTATCTGATTTTTAATGCAGCTATGCAGTATGATACTTTTAGTGAGACTATCAATATGAATACCTATACTACATCTTATCTTGATTCTACCGGTGCTTCCAAGGATGTAGATATAAAAAATACAAATGCTTATCTGGCAGGCAACCAGCAGGCTCCAAATGGGGTCACTGTAATTGGAGGGAAAACTGGTACTACAAATGCAGCTGGCCATTGCCTTGTTTTGCTTGCAAGAGATACAGCCGGTAATCCTTACATCGCAGTGATCATGCGTGATACAGACAGCGGTACTTTGTACGCAGATATGTCAGAATTGTTAAAGGAAATCGTTAATTAAGGTTGTCTTTTAACATTCAATAAACTATAATTAATACATCAATAAATTCTTGCTTGCAGGAGGGTATGCCGATGGTTCAGTTAATTGTTGGGAAAAAGGGTAAAGGAAAGACCAAATGCTTATTGGACAAGGTAAATACCGAGGTGCAGAACGTACTCGGAAGTATTGCCTTTCTTGATAAGAACACTAAGCACATGTATGAGCTTAACAACAAGATCCGTTTAATAGTAGTATCAGATTTTATGATCTCAAATGCCGATGAGTTTATCGGTTTCGTCAGTGGTATTATTTCTCAAGACCATGATCTCCAGCAGATGTATTTTGATAGTTTTTTAAAGATTGCTTGCCTTGAAGGTGAGGATATTTCTGAAACTATCGACAAATTGGAAAAGCTCTCTGAGAAGTTCAATATTGATTTTGTTCTGAGCCTTTCAATGGATGAGGAAGAGGTTCCAGAATCCGTAAGATCAAAGATTGTTATTTCACTTTGATTATTTTCTGTTATAGCGAGTATTGTGATAAGCCGCGGAATACCGCGGCTTATCTTTTGAAAAGTATTTTTGGAATGGGGAAATAGGATTTGGCAAAGGGACGAAAAGTCACAAAATATCCTAGAAATCTTAATAACATAAATATTGGTGTAGTTATATTTGGTTTTATACTTATTTACGTTATTATCAGTGTTATCACATATTTTCGTAAGGATCATATTGTCGGTTATGAGGTCAAAGAGGGGGCTCTTTCTACCAATAATATTTATGATGCTGTGGCACTTAGGCAGGAGACTATTGTAGAGAGTGATACAGCTGGCTATGTCAACTATTTCGCGGCTGAGGGAGCTCGTGTGGCTTATGGTAATCTTGTTTATACGGTTGATGAGTCTGGCCAGCTTCTAGAATTCCTTAAATCTCAGGGTTCTGATGATGTTAATTTAAGTGATGAAGATCTATCTGAGCTGCGTTCTCAGATTGTTGACTATATGTCCTCTTTTGACAAAGAGGAGTTCTATACTGTATATGACTTCAAGATAGGTCTTGATGGTACTGTACAAAAGCTTTCCAATAACTCAATACTAAACAACATCAATTCGCTTAATTCTAATAGTGCCGCATTGGCCGCCATAAATTATAAATATGCGACAGGGACAGGAATAGTAGTATATTCTACAGATGGATTTGAGGATAAAAATCCTTCTGATCTTACTGTAGATATGTTTGATCTTAATAATTATTCCAAAAATCAGCTTATAAACAACACTCTTGTAAAAGCTGGAGATCCAGTATATAAGCTTTGTACCAGTGAAGACTGGTCTATTGTTATCCATGAAAGCAATCCTGACAAGGTTCAGGAACTTTTGGATCTTGGCTATATCAAGGTTCGATTTCTTAAAAACCAAAATGAATCATGGGGTAAGGTATCAAGCGTAACTAATGCTAATGGAGATACTTTTCTGGTCCTTAGTTTTTCCAATTCTATGATCACTTTTTGCAGAGACAGACTTCTATCTGTAGAGCTGATCACTGAAGATGAGACAGGGCTTAAGATTCCAAATTCATCTATTGTAAATAAGAGTTTCTTCCTGATTCCTAAGGAGTATATTATAAAGAATAATGATAACACCACAGGAGTTCTGCGTGACAAATATGACGAGCAAGGCAATGAAACGACTGAATTTGTATCTTTATCTCTTTATAATGAGAATGATACAGAATACTACGCTGATATGTCTACGCTTAGATCTGGAGATGTACTGATCAAGCCTGATTCTAATGACAGATTTGCTGTAGGTAAACAGGATACTCTTGTAGGTGTTTATAATATTAACAAGGGATATGCAGACTTCAGGCAGATTCGTATCTTATATCAAAATGATGAATATTCTATTGTAAGATCCAATACCATGTATGGTCTTAGTGTTTATGATTATATTGTGCTAGATGCAGCTGCTGTAAACGAAGATGGAGCAAGTGCTGCTGGCAAGACTTCTGGTGGTACAGATAATAGTGTTCCAACAAGCGATAACTCCAGTGATATAGGCGCAGAAGAGGGCTCTTTAGGTGATTCATCAGATGAAGGTAGCTTACAAGAGAGTACTTCTGATAGCTCATCAGAAAATGACTTTGCGCAAGGATCTACAGAAGAAACTTCTACTGAATCTTCATCTTCGGAATAGCTTGATTTTCGGGCTCATAAATTTGACAGATTCTGTAATATTACGTAAAATGATATTTAGTTTTGTTGGGAAAATAGTTGCGAGGAGTATAATAGCATGAGCGTAATGGATAAATTTTTAAAAGCAATTCAGCTTAATGGGGATGATGATAACGGTTATTATGATGACTATGATGAGGGTTATGATAATACCACATCCAAGATTGAATCAATCAACAATTCCGCGCCAATTGGAAAAGATGATCCAAGCATAGAAATTTCTGAGGAGAAGATTAAAAAGGCATCTCCTAAGGTAGTACCTGCCCGTAGCAAGAAGAGCGTTTCTGGTGCAGGAATGGAAGTCTGCGTTATTAAGCCAACTTCTGTAGAGGATGCTAGAGAGATTACTGATACTCTCTTAGCTAATCGTACAGTTGTGCTTAACCTTGAAGGTCTTGACGTTGACATTGCCCAGAGAATCATAGATTTTACTTCTGGCTCAACTTACGCTATAAGCGGAAATCTTCAGAAGATTTCCAGGTATATTTTTATTATTACACCAGCTTCTGTTGATATTTCAGGTGATTTCCAGTCTATGATCAATGGTGCTTTTGGTTCTGGCATTTCCGATGGACCTCAGCAGATAGACTGATCAGTTTGATATTATTAAGGCTGTTGACATGCCAGATACTCGTCAACAGCTTTTTCTATTTTTAAATTTATAACTAAAACTTTGGAGACAAGATATGAGCGATACATTAGAAATAAACTACCAGGGCAAACCTCTTTATAATATAGTTTTTGAAGAATCTTTTAGCAGGCTATCTGAGGAGATTAAGAGAATTGGTTTTGAAGGAAGAAAGATTGCAGTTATAACAGATAGTAATGTAAAGTCCTTATATTTGGATGAAGTTTATGAAAATTTAAAGGGTAGCTTTGACAAGATTTTCAGTTTTGTTATTCCTGCAGGTGAAGAAAACAAGAATCTAAAAGAAATAGAGAAGATATATGAATTTCTGATAAAAAATAAATTTGACAGACATGATTTGTTATTAGCGCTTGGTGGCGGTGTAGTTGGTGATATGGTAGGCTTTACAGCTGCTACATATCTTAGGGGTATTTCTTTTGTACAGGTTCCGACAACGCTACTAGCTCAAACAGATAGTAGTATTGGCGGCAAGACTGGTGTAGACTTTAATGGTTATAAGAATATGATTGGTGCATTCCATATGCCAGCTCTTGTTTATACGAATATATCTACTCTTAATTCCTTATCTGGAAGGCAGTTTGCGTCTGGTTTTGCTGAAGTTATGAAGCATGGACTTATCAAGGATGCTTCATTCTATACCTGGCTTTTAGAGAACATGTATGAAATATCAGACAAGGATCCTGAGATTTTGCTTTCTATGATAAAGAGAAGCTGCGAGATCAAAAAAGCTGTCGTTGAAAAGGACCCAACAGAAAAGGGAGAAAGAGCACTTCTTAATTTCGGGCACACCTTAGGCCATGCTATTGAAAAGGCCAAGGATTTTTCTTTGTTCCATGGTGAATGTGTTGCTCTTGGCGCCGTAGCTGCAGCTTTTATATCCTGGAGAAAGGAATATATATCTATGGAAGAGTATTATGAGATCAGGGATATGTTTGTTCCTTTTGATCTTCCCATTTCTGTAGAGGATCTGGATGTAGATACTGTTATAAA
The DNA here is from genome assembly GCF_900102515.1 of Butyrivibrio sp. INlla14. Classification (GTDB taxonomy): domain Bacteria; phylum Bacillota; class Clostridia; order Lachnospirales; family Lachnospiraceae; genus Butyrivibrio. The sequence continues at coordinate 13,143 of NZ_FMVS01000031.1, read as the reverse complement.
CCTTACTAAAAATGATAAAAAAGCTGATAGCAACAAGATAAAGTTTGTTCTTCTTAAGGGTATTGGTAAAGCATTTATATCTACAGATATCACAGAAGATGACATGAGAAAAGCTCTTGAAGAAATCATTTATATAGAAAATAACGACTAAGAAGGAACCAATTTCATGAATACACTTTCAAAGAAAAAGAAAATATTTCTTGCAGTAGATTTTTGTCTAATCATTTTTTTAGTATTTCTTGATCAGTTTACCAAGTATCTTGCTGTTGTCCATTTGCAAGATAAGCCTGCTTTTAAGATTATTAATGGTGTTTTAGAACTTAACTTTTTAAAGAACTCTGGAGCTGCTTTTGGTATGCTTCAGAATCAGAAAGTCTTTTTCGTTCTTGTGGCTGTACTTATTCTTCTCATCATTGCTTATGTATTATTCAGACTTCCAGATGATAAGAAATACAATATAATGCATTTTCTTCTTGTATTTATAGCAAGTGGAGCAGCAGGTAATATGATTGACAGGGTCAAAAATGACTATGTTGTTGATTTTATCTATTTTGTATTAATTAACTTCCCAATCTTTAATGTGGCTGATATATATGTTACTGTAGCCACTTTTGTGTTTATCATCTTGTTTTTGTTTTATTATAAAGAGAGCGATTTTAATTTCTTAAGCTTTAGACAGCAAAAGAAATTCAGGGAATTTAAATAATGGAACAAAAAAGCGATTTTTTTGAAGTTACAGTTACAGATGAATATGATGGAATGAGGATTGACAAGCTTATTAGTGAGTTAATTGATTCTTTATCCAGAACCTATATTAAAAAGCTTATTGATGACAAAAAAGTTTTTTGTAATGGTAAAGCTGTAAAGGCTTCGCTCCATGTTTCTGATGGTGATGAGATCAAAATGGAAATACCTCCTGTTGAGATTCCAGAAATCCTTCCTCAGGATATTCCGCTTGATATCATTTACGAGGACGATGATGTGGTTGTCGTAAATAAGCCCAAAGATATGGTTGTTCATCCAGCGGCTGGCCATTACAAGGATACTCTTGTAAACGCCATCATGTTTCATTGCAAGGACAATCTTTCTGGAATAAATGGTGTTATGAGGCCAGGAATCGTACATAGGATTGACAAAGATACAACTGGTTCTGTCATTATTTGTAAAAATGATAACTCTCACAAGGTAATAGCTGATCAACTAAAAGAACATTCCATAAACAGAGTTTATCATGCTATATGCTACGGTATTCTCAAAGACGATGAGGGAGATATTACTGCACCTATTGGCAGAAGTCCTCAGGACAGAAAGAAGATGGCTGTTGTTCCAAATGGCAAATTTGCATCGACCCATTATAGAGTTTTAAAGCGTTTTGAGGAGGATGGTTTTACATACATAGAATGTAAATTGCAGACTGGACGAACTCATCAGATCAGAGTTCATATGTCATATATAGGTCATCCGCTGCTTGGAGATGAAGTTTATGCTGGTGGCAGACACTCTAAATTTAAGACGCAAGGGCAGTGCCTTCACGCTAAGACCCTAGGTTTTATACATCCTGTTACTAGAGAGTATATAGAAACCGATGCGCCTCTTCCAGAGTACTTTAATCATTTGCTAGATGTGCTTAAATAGGGTAGAATAAAACAAAAGACAGCTTTATGTTTCACACACATAGGGGGATACAGTATGAATACTATTATTACTATTGGTAGACAGTTTGGTTCTGGTGGAAGAGAGATAGGCGAGATGCTTGCTAAGCAGTATGGCATCAAGTGCTATGACAAGGAACTTCTTAGCAGAGCAGCCAAGGAGAGCGGATTCTGTGAGGAAATGATTCAGAATCACGATGAGAGACCTACAAATTCGTTTTTGTATAATCTTGTAATGGATACTTATTCCTTTGGCTATAATGCATCCAGTTTTGTTGATATGCCAATTAGTCATAAGGTGTTTCTTGCTCAATTTGATACTATCAAAAAGATTGCTGAGGAAGGACCTTGTGTAATTGTAGGAAGATGCGCTGATTATGCTCTTTCAGATTTTGATAATGTACTTAATATTTTTATACATGCTGATGAGGAATCCAAGATAAAGCGTATCAAGGAACGCTTTGCCGATGTTAAGTCTGACGAACAGGCAAGAGATATGATGAACAAGAAAGACAAGCAGCGTCAGAGCTATTACAACTATTATTCTTCCAAAAAATGGGGAAGAGCAGACAGTTACGATCTTTCTATTAATTCAAGTATCCTGGGGATTGAAGGTACAGTTAAATTTATCAGTCAGTATATTGAAGATTTTGAGCAGAACAGGAAATAACATATTTCGATTTATAATTATAATATTGAAATTTTGCTTCCAGATAACCTTGGTTATCTGGAAGTTTTTTTCGCTATGACAATTATTTAATAGATATTTTATTGTTATTTCGAAAGCATAATGTTAGGCTCAAATTAACCATAAGGAATAATAGGTGTTTTTATTCTTATTTTGTTTTGGGCTCGTAGAATGGATTCTGCGATGAGAATTCAAGGAGGAAACATATGGCTAATAACGTTAATGGTAACATTAATTCGTTACTACGTGGTATAGATAAACCACAGGGTAACGTTGCCAGCAAGATCAGAGGTCCATCTTTAAAAGCTTCAGATGATAAGAAAGTATCTTCACTTGACGCCAAGTTTGGTGATAGCGCCAAGGTGGAGTTTTCTCCTGAAGTTGAGATGTATGGTAAAGTTGTAGATTTATTGCAAAAGAAATACGACAATGCTGATGTCTTCGTTGCTGGGCCGCAGGATGATCTATCACAGATAGGCGGAGATCTTGAGTACAGCATTATTTTATCTGAAGATGAGCTTAAGCTATTATCGTCAGAGGATCCAAAGGATAAGAAGGAAAAAGATAAGCTCTTATCACAGATTGATGATGCAATGAATACAATCACCGATTTTAGTAAAAAGATAAGTGAAAATACTAATGAAGAAGATTCCGTTTCAAACTATGGAATTCGTTTGAGTAAAGACGGAAAAATTGATTTCTTTGCTGAAGTAAATGGAAAATCCTACGCAGATACATCAATGGATGCATTGGTTAAAAGTTTAGTATCTGACAAAACAGCAAACTAACAGAATAAGAATACTTATAAAAATGCCACGGTAAAAAATACCGTGGCATTTATTATAATCTTACATTACATAGCTTTCTTGCTTTCATCAACCTTGCGCTGAGCAGTAGAAAGCATAAGCTTGATTCTATTGAGCTGGTTAACTTCAGAAGCACCCGGATCATAGTCAATGGCAACAATGTTACATCCTGGATATAAATGACGCATCTGTTTTATAACACCCTTACCTACAACGTGGTTTGGAAGACATCCAAATGGCTGTGTACAAACAATATTATTTGCCCCCTCCATTATAAGCTCAACCATTTCACCAGTCAGGAACCAACCTTCACCAGTCTGGTTACCTATTGAAACAATAGGCTCTGCATATTCTACAAGCTTGTAAATACTCGTTGGTGGATCAAAGTGCTTACTCTTTTCAAATGCTCTTGAGGCACCGCCACGAAGCTTCTCAATTGCCCAGATAGCAGCCTTCATAAGAGTGGCAGTCTTCTTTGAAGTTCCAAGTTCCTCAGCCTTATAGATCTGGTTGTAGAAGCAATAGAGCATAAAGTCAATAAGATCAGGAACTACAGCCTCTGCTCCTTCAGCCTCCAACAGATCCACCAAATGATTATTAGCAGCTGGAGCAAACTTAACAAGAATCTCTCCAACGACACCAACTCTTGGCTTAACTTCATCTGTGATTTCTATCTTATCGAAGTCTTCGATAATCTGTCTGCATAATCTCTGGAACTTGAAAAAGCTCATGTGTTTGGCTGTAACAAACTCTTTGACTACAGGAAGCCATTTTTCATGACAGGCATTAACAGAGCCTTTTACCTTTTCATAAGGACGCATTCTATATACGCACCTCATAAAGATATCACCAAATACTGCGCCATAAGCTGCTCTCTGAAGCATCTCAAAGTTGATATGAAATCCTGGATTTGATTCGAGCTTGGAGAGATTAAGTGAAACAACTGGAATCTGCTCCATACCTGCCTTTTTAAGTGCTCTTCTAATAAATCCTACATAGTTAGTAGCTCGGCATCCGCCTCCTGTCTGAGACATAATGACAGCTGTTCTGTTAAGGTCATATTTACCAGAATGAAGTTCGTCCATTATCTGTCCAACAACCCAAAGAGAAGGATAGCAGGCATCATTATTTACATATTTAAGTCCCATGTCTATAGCATGTCTGTTGTCATTTTGCATTACTACGAAATTGTAACCACAGGCAGCAAAGGCAGGCTCTAAAATGTCAAAATGAATAGGAGACATCTGTGGGCATAAAAGAGTGTAATTCTTTCGCATGTCCTCAGTAAATAAAACTCTATGGTTAGAGCAGTCATTTACAGTTCTCTTTTTATTCTTTTGTTTACGGACTCTAATAGCAGCAAGAAGTGAACGAACTCGTATTCTTGCGCTTCCAAGGTTATTTACTTCATCAATCTTTAGGCATGTATAAATCTTATCCGAGCCTGAAAGAATATCATTGACCTGATCTGTTGTTACTGCATCAAGGCCGCATCCGAAGGAGTTTAGCTGAATAAGATCCAGGTCATCTCGTGTACGAACATAGCTTGCAGCAGCATATAATCTAGAATGATACATCCACTGGTCAGACACTATGAGTGGTCTCTCAGGAGTTCCAAGATGAGATATGCTGTCCTCTGTAAGTACTGCAACACCATAGGAACAGATCATATCTGGAATTCCATGATTTATTTCAGGATCAACATGGTAAGGACGCCCTGCAAGAACAATACCGTGGCGGCCATTTTCTTCAATCCATTTAAGAGTTTCTTCACCCTTATCCTGAACATCTTTTCTGGCCTTGGCCATTTCTTTCCATCCCTCGCTTGCTGCGGCTACGATCTCCTCAGCAGGGATTTCTTTAAACTCTTTAACCAGAGCGCTTGTAGCTGTTTCAAGAGAAGTGAAAGCCATAAATGGATTTCTAAGTCTTACACTTCCATTAGTAATAGCTTCAACATTATTCTTTATGTTCTCAGAGTAAGAAGTAACGATAGGGCAGTTATAATGGTTAGTTGCGCCTTCTACTTCCTCACGCTCATAGAAAAGCCCAGGGTAGAAGATAAAATCAACCTTCTGTTTAATAAGCCATTCAATATGACCATGGCTTATCTTGGCTGGATAGCACTCTGATTCACTAGGGATTGATTCAATACCAAGCTCATAAATCTGATGAGTTGATCTTGGTGATAGTACAACCCTATAGCCTAGTTTAGTAAAGAATGTAAACCAGAAAGGATAGTTCTCGTAGAAATTAAGAACTCTTGGAATACCTACAGTGCCTCTTGTAGCCTTGTCAGCTGTAAGAGGCTCATAGCCAAATATTCTCTTATATTTATAATCAAACAGGTTAGGAATTCCCTCGGCATTTTTTACCTTGCCAATTCCTCTTTCACAACGGTTTCCTGAGATATGCTGACGGCCGCCAGTGAACTTATTGACAGTGAGCCTACAGTGGTTTGTACAGCCCTGGCAGGTTGTCATGCTGGTAGTATACTCAAGACCATTTATCTGATCGATAGAAAGCATAGTTGTTTTGTAATCAGTAGTTTCGTTATATCTGTCCCTGGCAATAAGAGCTGCTCCAAATGCACCCATGATACCAGCGATATCAGGACGTATAGCTTCAGCCCCTGAAATTATCTCAAAAGCGCGAAGAACAGCATCATTATAGAATGTTCCACCCTGAACTACGATATGCTCGCCAAGATCCTTAGCATCAGAAACTTTTATAACCTTAAAGAGTGCGTTCTTGATAACTGAGTATGCGAGACCTGAGGAAATATCTGCGACATCAGCGCCTTCCTTCTGAGCCTGCTTGACCCTGGAATTCATAAATACAGTACATCTTGTTCCAAGATCAACAGGAGAATTGGCATAAAGAGCAACCTTAGCAAAATCCTGAACGCTATAGTCCAACGATTTGGCAAAGGTTTCTATAAAAGAACCACATCCTGAAGAACATGCCTCGTTTAGCTGAACTGAATCTACAGATTGATTCTTGATATGGATACATTTCATATCCTGACCACCGATATCAAGAATGCAGTCAACCTCAGGATCAAAGAAAGCTGCCGCATTATAATGAGCGATAGTTTCAACTTCTCCGTCGTCTAATAAAAGAGCTGATTTAAGAAGCGCCTCACCATAGCCAGTAGAACAAGATCTTGCAATTTCTACACCCTTAGGCATAAGTTTGTAAATTTCCTGAATAGAAGAAATAGCTGTTTTAAGAGGGCTTCCATTGTTACTGGAATAAAAAGAGTAGAGCAGATCTCCATCCTCACTGATGAGGGCACACTTTGTCGTAGTAGAACCTGCATCAATACCAAGGAATGCCTTGCCTTGATATGAGTCAAGTTTCCTTGTCTTTACCTTGTACTGATCCTGCCTGTTTCTAAAAGCCTTATACTCATCTTCATTTCGAAACAGAGGATCAAGTCTTGAAACCTCAGCATCCATAACTATCTTATGAGAAAGCTTGCCCACCATTTCATCCATTGAATAGGATGTTTCCTCTTTTGCATTGAGGGCTGAGCCTATAGCTGCAAAAAGATGAGAATTATCAGTATCAATTGTATGTTCCTCATCGAGTTTTAAAGTACGGACAAAAGAAGCCTTCAGCTGATCCAGGAAGTGAAGAGGACCGCCTAGAAATGCGACATGTCCTCTTATTGGCTTACCACAAGCAAGGCCAGATATAGTCTGGTTTACAACAGCCTGGAAAATAGAAGCTGCCAGGTCTTCCTTGGTGGCACCTTCGTTGATAAGTGGCTGAATATCAGACTTAGCAAATACGCCGCATCTTGCTGCAATTGTATATAATGATTTGTAATTTTTTGCATATTCATTAAGACCAGAGGCGTCTGTCTGCAGAAGAGCGGCCATCTGGTCAATAAAAGAACCTGTACCACCGGCACAGATACCATTCATTCGTTGTTCAACATTACCATCTTCAAAATAAATGATCTTGGCATCCTCACCCCCCAGCTCAATAGCAACGTCTGTCTTGGGTGCAAGTTCTTTAAGAGAAGTAGAAACAGCTATAACTTCCTGCACAAATGGAACTTCCAGGTGCTTGGCAAGAGTAAGACCACCTGAACCAGTGATAACAGGATGCAAAATAACATTTCCGCTGACAGCTCTAGCTTCTACAAGAAGATCTGAAAGAGTTTCCTGAATGTTAGCAAAATGCCTCTTGTAATCTGAAAAAACTATATTGTGCTCAGAATCTAAAAGGGCTATTTTAACAGTGGTTGAACCAATATCTATACCTAATGTGTAATCCTTGGATATCATTGAAAAAATCACCTCATGTCTATTAAATGTAAGTCTTTCTTCTAATTAAATGTATAAAAGACAATCTCTATGATTATAATGCACAGATTGTGAAAAATCAATTGATTGAAATTGCACAAAAAATACGATGTGTCTAAAACTTTATAGAAAATTTCTTGACATTTTATGATATCATTATCTTATGAAATATTGAGGGGTGAAATGGTAATGTTCAAGAAAATCTTTAGAGAATTCTTTCTATTTTTTCTGATAATCATTCTCAGTTCTGTTTGCATACCATTCAGGTCTTATGCTGCAGCAGAGTCCAAGATAATAAAAGTTGGATATTATGAAAATGAAGTGTTTGAAGAAGGTGCTTCAGATGACAGCATTAAAGCTGGCTATGCTTATGAATATTATCGTAAGTTATCTGAGTTTACTGGATGGAAATATGAATATATCTATGGGGATTTTGTAGATATATATAATATGCTTCTTAATGGTGAAGTCGACATGGTAGCCGGCCTTGCATTCCTCGAGGAAAGAGAAGATATGTTCCTTTATCCCGACAGGCCAATGGGAACAGAAAGCTATAGCCTTGTCAAGCATGAGGATGATGATACTATTTCAACTCATCTTACTTCTCTTAATGGCAAGAAAATCGGAGTCCTTGATAGTGCCATAAAGAACAAACTTATAGATTTTCTTTCAGAAAAAAAGATAAACTCCAACATCATTACCTATACTAGTTATGATGCTCTTTTTGCTGCCTTTGATAAAAAAGATATAGATGTAATGGCTACTGAAACAGATGGTACAAATTCCAGAACTCACGCTGAAATACTTTCATCTTTTGGATCATCAGATTATTACTTGTGTGTTTCTAAGAATAATCCCAAATTGTTGAAAGAGTTAAATACTGCTCAGGAACAGCTGTATTATGAAGACCCGAATTATATCAGCCTTTTGCGAAATAAATATTATGCATCAAGTCTGACTAGCAGAGCGTTCTCAGAAGTTGAGAAAGAATGGATTGCTGAAAATACTGAATTAAGGATAGGCTATCTTGAGAATTATCTTCCATATAGTGACACTGATAAAGATGGCAATGTAACAGGTTTCGTAAAAGATCTTGTACCTGAAATTTTCAAAAACTTAAGCCTTGAATCTGTCAAAGTGAGCTATCAAGGGTATCAGGATTATGACGATCTGACAAAAGCTCTTTCTAAAGGCGAGATTGATGTAGCCTTTCCAGTTGGTGGAGGACTTTTTTATTCAGAAGAGGATGGTTTGTATTTGACGAGTGCAGTTACTTCCACTGCAGTAAATCTAATATATAGTGATGAATTTATCAGCGCTTCAAATGCAGATTTTGCTATAAACAAAAATAATAAAATGCAGTACTACTTCGTAAAAACTCATTATCCTGATTCCACAATAACCTATTATGATTCTACATATGACTGTTTGAATGCTGTTATTGATGGCAAGGTAAAATGCACTACATTAAATGGTCTTAGAACTAATACACTGCTTAAAAACAGAACATATAGAAAGTTATCCTTCAGACAGCTTCCATACACCGATGACAGATGCTTTGGCGTAAAAATTGGTAATGAGGGACTTTTAAAGCTTCTAAACAGAGGAATGAGTGTTACCGGGCAGGAATTTTCTATAAATCTTGCATATCAGTATTCTGAAGGACTTGCAAAATATACTCTTGCTGACATGTTTTTTGATAACATATGGGCAATATTTGTATTTGCGCTTTTGATTCTGGCTGTTATTTTGTTCTTCTTACAAAAAGATCGTCATAAATCTTTAAAAGCAATAAAGGAGAAGGAAAAAGCCCGTATCGAAATGGAAAAAGCCAACATTTCAAAGACTCTTTTCCTAAATAGATTATCAGAAGATATGCATAACTCTGTTGACAGTATCATTGATTATGCTAATATAGCAGGAAAAGACAAAAGCGGCAGAACGGATGAATATCTTGGTAAGATCAAGGACCTGAGCAGCCATCTGTTGTGGCTTATTGATGATGTCCATGATTTTAGTAGTGTAGAGAGTGGACAGTACAATTCCAATGATCAGAACCTGAAGTTCAGGCAGTTTATCCTGGATATAAAGGAAGCTACATCAGAAAACATAGAAGAAATTCTTTCTGCCTATGACTTTAGCGGCAATAGAACTCTTATTGTTGATTCTATTACAAGTGTCAGGAATAATGTTACAGCTCTTCTTAAAAAGACAGGATTTGAGGTTCAAGTGGCCAACGATGGAACTGACGCAGTCAATAAGATAGTTGCTGCGCCTGCAGGGTATTTCGATCTATTGATCATTGACATTCAGACACCTAATGTGGATGGATATGAGGCATCAAGACAGATACGTAACCTTGGAAACTCGGAAAAAGCAAGAATTCCTATAGTTGCTGTGTCTGGAGACGAATTTAAAAACATTAAAGAGGTAAATAAATGAACAAATTTATAAATAATCTGGAGAAAAAATTTGGAAAGTACGCAATTCCAAATCTAACTCTTTACCTGGTAGTTCTATATGCTATAGGATATGTACTTGAACTTGCACCAGCGCAGGTTAATATTATTAGTTTTCTTACATTAAATCCTGAAATGATATTGAGAGGCCAGATTTGGAGACTTGTTACCTGGCTTATAATTCCTCCTTCAAAGGTTAGCATTCTGGTCATTATCACGTTGCTTTTTTACTATTTTGTCGGATCTAATATGGAGAGAACGCTTGGGACCTTCAGATATAACCTATTTATCATATCTGGTGCACTACTTATGATAATAGGTGCATTTTTGGCGTATTTCCTTAATGTAAGTATGTATGGCATAGAGTTTACACAAACATATATGCCAATTATTTCTTTTACCTTTAGTAGCTATTACCTGCAGCAGATAGTGTTCCTGGCTTTTGCTATATTGTATCCGAATGTTCAGGTACTTCTTATGTTTCTTATACCAATCAAGGTCAAGTACCTTGGATATTTTTACGGAGCATTTCTTGCATATCAGTGCTTTATAGCGTTTATTCAACGTGACTACGCTGTATTTTTTGCAATTGGATCACAATTTATTAATTTGCTGTTGTTTTATGCTGCTCTTGGTAAGTTAAATAAATATAAACCTGGTGAGATGCACAGAAGATCTGAATTTCAGAAGAATGTTCGCATGACGCCAAGGGGTGTGACAAGGCATAAATGCGCTGTTTGTGGCAGAACAGAAGTTACAAATCCTGATCTGGAATTTAGATTCTGTTCTAAATGTAATGGTAATTATGAGTATTGCCAGGAGCATCTATTTACACATCAGCATGTTAAATAAGGAGTGTTATGGGTAACATTGACAATAAAGAAAAAGAGTTTGCAGAAATATTAAAGCTTGTAACAAGAACTGCAAGAGAAAATAAAAATGTAATATCAAAAGAACAGGTTGAATCAGCTTTTTCAGAGCTTGAGCTCGATGACAAGCAGATGGAGATGGTTTTTGAATATTTAAAAAGCCACAAGATCGGCATTGGTGAGGCTGTAGATACAGATGAATTTAATCTAACTGATGAGGAAAATAATTATCTAAATAGCTATCTAGATAGCCTTAAGGACCTTCCAGCATATACAGATGGAGAGAAAACAGCTATCAGTATGTCAGCAATTTCAGGAGATAAAGATGCTCAGAGAAAGCTTATTGAGTGCTATCTCCCTTTGGTAGTAGATGTGGCAAAAATGTACACCGAGCAGGGAGTTTATCTTGAAGATCTAATTGGTGAAGGTAACTTTGCTCTGACAAGAGGCGTAACTATGCTTGATGCAGTTGGCGAGCCAGAGGAAGTTGAAAGCTTTTTATACAAGCTTATGCTTGATGCGATGGAAGCAGCAGTTGAGAATAATCTTGCGGAAGATGCAGGAGAGCAGAAGGTTTTAAAACTTGTTCAGGAAGTAGCTGACAAGGCAAGCGAACTTGCTGAGGATCTCCGAAGGAAAGTAACTGTCAAGGAACTCATGGATGAGACTGGATGGGATGAAGATAAAATCAGAAGCGCTATAAAATTTAGCGGAGATAATATCGAAGACCTTGATAGTGGAGAAAAAAAGAACTGATCTGGAGCAAAAAGAATTGAACAATATTGTCAATGAAAATGACTTTAAGTACTATATGCAGGATATAGAGAGATATTATTTTGGAGCACGCTATAATTATAACGAGCTTTTGAATAATGAGATGGTTCCTTTTAAATTTAAGACAATTATTTCTAAATATTTAAAGGATGATGTTGATCTTGATACTACTTTAGAGAGTCATTTCTTTTACTTAAACAAGGATAGTTTTGATTACAGAGTATTCAAACAGCTAAGGAGCAGGATAAGAGTTTCTGAATACAAAAACAATGTAGACCAATCCAGGGGCTTTAAGGAAAAGGTCTACACAGTAGAGCAGCTTACAAAGATGAGTCCCGAAGAAAAACTTTCTAAAGGAATCATAATAAGAGAGCTTATAGTTTCAAAGCTTGCACTTTTTGCATTTTCTGTCTGAAGAAGATAGAAGATGCATTTTTTTACAATAAAAAAGTGCCTGCGGCACCTCAACTCCCCTGCCCCTCACTCATGAGGGGTGGGGTTGTTTTTTGCCTCAAATTCTTCATAATAAATCATATGAAACGAAATGCTTTGCAGGAATTATTCCGTGATCACTATGAAGAAATTCAATATACACTCCATCCCAGAAAGACCGAGATGGAAAACATTGATAAAATGATCAATTGTGGCGATCCGTCTTATGGTGGCGCCATGTATGGTTGTGCTGAATGTGGTACTCTCAAGTTCGTTCCTTTCCGCTGTCATTCAAGATTCTGCCCTACTTGTGGCGCTTTATATTCCCAGAAACGTGCCCAGGCCATGTCATTCAAACTGATAAACTGCCAGCATCGCCACTGTGTGTTCACCATTTCTAAGGAACTTCGCCACTATTTTCTTGAAGACAGAGACCTTCTTAATTGCCTATTTGACGCTGCAAGTAGTGTGATTCACCAAATGTTTTACAAGATGAACAAATCCCAAAACTTCACTCCCGGTTATATCCTTGTGCTGCATACATTTGGCAGACCACTTGAGTGGAATCCTCATATACACTGTCTCATCTCCGAAGGAGGAGTTGGCGATACTGGTTTCTGGCGCAAGGTCAACTTCTTCAGTTTCAAATACATGCGTCATGCTTTCCAAACAGCTCTTCTAAGCCTTATAGAAAAGCGCATTACTGATCCTCAAAAGAAAGCTCAGTTCAAAAGAGAAAAAGCTCTCTCTTACAAAAATCAGAAGGATGGCTTCTACATCTATGCAAAGCCAACACTTGCTGATAAGAATACTGTAGCCAAGTATATAGGCCGTTACCTTGGTCGCCCTGTAATAGGGCTTTCAAGAATAGATTCCTATGATAAAGAAAAGGATACTATCATTTTCCACTACAATCGCCATGAAGATGAAGTTCTTGTAACTGAGACCATACCAGCCATTGAATTCATCAAGCGTCTCATACAGCACATCCCAGAAAAAGACTTCAAGATGATACGCTATTACGGCGTATATGGTCGACACAGAGAATCTGACAAAAAGTTATATCGTCTTGTTCATCCTTCAAAAAAGCCATTTCTACAGTCATTCTTAAAATGGCGCTCAGGTATACTATCAGCATTTGGATATG
>NZ_FMVS01000022.1 GCF_900102515.1 Butyrivibrio sp. INlla14 | reverse complement strand
AGGAGCTGTCCTTAGTACGAGAGGACCGGGATGGACGGACCGCTGGTGTATCAGCTGCATCGCCAGATGCATAAGGCTGGGTAGCCACGTCCGGAAGGGATAAACGCTGAAGGCATCTAAGCGTGAAGCCCCCCTCAAGATGAGATATCCCTGGCTTGTCCAGTAAGACCCCTTAGAGAGTATGAGGTTAGATAGGCACAAGGTGTAAGCACGGTAACGTGTTCAGCTGATGTGTACTAATAGGTCGAGGGCTTATCCAAGAAGGTTAGGAACGATTGAAAGAAGGATTTAGATTATCAGTGTTCGGTTTTGAAGGTACAAAATGAAGTACCATGCAGCGCATGGTATTTTATATGTACAGTATTCCTCAATAGCTCAGTCGGTAGAGCATTCGGCTGTTAACCGAAGTGTCGTAGGTTCGAGTCCTACTTGGGGAGTTTAGAAAAGACTGTTACTATAGCGAAACGGTCTGATGCGGCTCCGTGGTCAAGCGGTCAAGACATCGCCCTTTCACGGCGGTAACACGAGTTCGATTCTCGTCGGAGTCACTTTTCAGGAGCTTTAGCTCAGTTGGTTAGAGCAACCGGCTCATAACCGGTCGGTCCCGGGTTCAAGTCCCTGAAGCTCCACTAGGTTTTTTCTAAAAACCAAATATACCCAGTTAATATGGGGTCTTAGCTCAGCTGGGAGAGCATCTGCCTTACAAGCAGAGGGTCACAGGTTCGAGCCCTGTAGGCCCCATTCGCGATATGTCCCATAAAACATATCGCGTATTTTTTATCAATTTTATATTGGTAAGATGCCGGCGTGGCGGAACTGGCAGACGCCCGGGACTTAAAATCCCGTGGGTAGCGATACCCGTACCGGTTCGATCCCGGTCGCCGGCAGTAAGAGAGAAGCGTAAGATACTTCTCTTTTTTTTACGATGTTTGTAAGGTATAATAAGGCTATAAATCATAGTTATTGATGGATAGGTGGTGATCATTTATGTGCAAACTTATCAAAGTTAATACAAATTATGATTCATCCGTAATGGTTGCGGATTATAAAGCTGAGATTATCAGGCACATCATTAGTACAGCAAAAAAGTGCCCGGATATTGATGCTATTATGCTGTTTGGATCCGTGTTGGAAGAGAGATGTAAAGAAAAATCTGACATAGATATTGTTATCATCAGTAAGAAAACAGTCAATGCGCTTAGTGATAGAAAATCCTTTAACGAATTTATGAAGGACTTGTATCTTTTGGATTTTGCCCAGGAATATGATTTCCTATATTTTAAATCTATTGATGAAATTTATCAGAAAAAAGAAAAAGCTCCTATCTGCAAGGAATTAGCGGAGAAGGGACAGATTATTTATAAAAGGCAGGCTGCGTAATGGGGAATACTTTGTTATCAATTGCAAAAGCTGATATAAAAACTGCTAAGAACCTTGTTAACAGTGATGATAAGTATCAAAAGCATCAGGCTGCCTATTTGACTCAGCAGGGTGTAGAGAAAACTTTAAAGTATGCTATTTCTCTAAAAACGGGAGGACAGCCTTGGGGACATGATATTACAAAACTTGTAATTTTAGCCCAACAAAATGGCGTTGATGTACCTGATTTTATTTGTAAAAAGGCTAAGATGATTACATCCTGGGAAGTGGTGTCCAGATATTATCCAACAAGCGTTATCAGGAGAGATACTATAGCACATGTCATTAGGGTCGCTGATGAATGGCAAAAGAAATTAAAATGATATTTTGTGGGTATGGCTTATGCCGTACCCATTTTTGACAAATGGAAGGATATTTGAAGAGATAACGTATATGAACGAAGATCAATATATTTCACGAATCAATCAACTTGAAAAAGAGATAGGTTATTTGCATAGTTTGCTCGATGAGGCTGGTATTACTTATAGAAAAGAAGCAAAGAATATTGAAGATCTATCTCCTGACAAGAACATTCTATTTGACGATAATCAAGGTGCCAGAGTCAGACCTTTGGAAATAACCAAGCATAGAATAAAATTCTTCCGCAACTTGTTTAACGGACGAAACGATGTTTATAGTCTGCGTTATGGAAAGGTTAATAAGAAAACCGGAAAGCACAGTTACTATACTCAGTGTTGGTATTTTTGGAAAGATGGATTGTGTCCAAAGAGAAATAATCCCAAGTTTTCTTGTGGTGAATGTAGAAATCCGAATTATAAGGAATTGACGGATGAAGTGGTTTATGAGCATCTGAGAGGAAAGAAGGAAGATGCTTCGGATGTATTAGGGGTATACCCACTTCTTCTTGATGAAACTATAAACTTTCTTGTATTTGACTTTGATTGCCATAATGACGATGTTTGCGGCGATGACTGGGCAAATCCTGATTCTGAATGGATGACTGAAGTAAATACATTTAGAAAGATATGTGAAGACAATGATGTGCCTGTTTTGGTTGAGCGCTCAAGGTCGGGGAAGGGAGCCCATTTTTGGATATTCTTTGAAAAGCCGATCCCCGCATCTACAGCAAGAAGATTTGGAACAGCTTTGCTAACCAAAGGTGCCGAATCTGTTAATATGAAAAAATTCACATATTATGACAGGATGCTTCCGGCTCAGGACCATATTCCAGTCAATACAAAGACTGGAAAACCCGGATTAGGAAATCTGATAGCGCTACCCTTACAGGGACTGGCTTTGCAGGCAGGGAATAGTGCTTTCATAGATGAAAACTGGAATGCATATCCGGATCAATGGGAGTGCCTCAAGAATGTAAAAATAATTTCTATTGAAATTGTTGAAGAAAAGATAAAGTCATGGGGGTCAGAAGGCTTATTGGGAGTCTTATGTAATGACTTCGACGAAGATACGGATGATACCATGGCGAGGAAATCAAAGCCTTGGGAAAAAGTGAAACTCACTTTTTGTAAGGAAGATGCACCTTCTGTAGTAGAAATTGTCGTTTCGGACAAGATATACATTAATTCAAAAGGTATGCAATATAAAATGCAAAATGCTATAAGGAGAATGGCTGCATTTAGCAATTCGGAGTTCTATAAGACTGCAGCTATGGGTTTTTCAACGCAAGGTATGTCCAGAATCATTTCATGTGGTTATGATGATGGAGATTACATATGTATTCCGAGGGCTCTTTTAGATTCATTGATTGAAAAACTAAATTCATCGGGGATTACATTTTCTCTTACTGATAACAGATGTAAGGGAACTTCTTTAGATGTTTCTTTCAATGGTACTTTATATGAAGAACAGGTGAGAGGTGCACAAGCAATTTTGGAGCACGACAACGGTGTACTAGCAGCCACGACATCTTTCGGGAAAACGGTTGTGGGCGCATATTTAATTGCCCAAAGGAAGGTGAATACACTTATCCTTGCTCACAACACAGAAATTCAGAAGAACTGGATCGAAGATCTAAGCAGATTCCTGGATATTAAAGCTGAGCTACCTGAATATCAAACAAAAACCGGAAGAATAAAAAAGCGAAAAAGTCTTATTGGAAAACTATATGCCGGACATGATTCAATGACTGGAATAGTTGATGTTGCTATTTTTTCTTCTCTTGGCAAGGGTGATGAAATCAATCCTATTATTGAAAACTACGGAATGGTAATTATGGATGAGTGTCATCATGGAGCCGCGCAAACGGTTGAAGATGTTATTGGAGCAGCAAAAGCAAAATATGTTTATGGATTAACTGCTACTCCTAAACGAGAAGATGGGCTTGAAAAGAAAGTGTTTATGCAGTTTGGGCCTATCAGGTTCAGATATACTGCTAAAGAGAGAGCGCAGAAACAAGGCATAGCGCATTTTGTTTATCCTCGATTTACGAGGCTTGTGAGTTCTACAGATTTGAAGATAACAGAAGCAAATCGGGCTGTTATTGAATGCGATTCTAGAAATGAGCAGATAATATCTGATGTGGTCGACTGTGTTAAAGCTGGTAGAACTCCGCTGGTATTAACCAAATACAAAGAACACGCGGAGTTGGTCTATCAGAGATTACAGGGAAAAGCTGATCATGTATACCTTCTGCAAGGTGGAGGCAGTAGAAGAGCTAAAGATGAAATGAGAGCACAGATGCGAGCTGCTTCTGATAATGAATCTGTAATTTTGGTGGCAATTGATAAATATGTCGGCGAAGGCTTTAATTTTCCGAGACTTGATACGTTAATGCTGGCTATGCCTGCAGCAGCCGAAGGGAATATTGAGCAATTTGCGGGGCGTCTTCATAGAGATTATGAGTCAAAGACTGAAGTAATAATATATGATTACGTGGATTCACACATTAGAGTTCTCGAAAAAATGTACCACAAACGCCTGAGAACTTATAAGAAGATTGGGTATGAAATGTTCCAGGGCCTTCTTTTTGTCAAAATCAGGTCGCGTAACGATTTCCTTAATTTCTTTTAACGGGAACTCCAGCTCTCTGAACAATAAAATTTGTTGCAAACGTTCCATTGCTGCATCGTCATACAGTCGATACCCTGATTCAGTGTACTCTGCCGGCTTTAGTAGTCCAATTGAATCATAGTATTGCAGTGTGCGTATACTCACGCCTGCTAATTTGCTTACTTCATTTACTGTCATCATTGCTTTTCCCTCCGTGGTAATTATACAATAAACTATAACGTAACGTTAGGGTCAATAATTATTTTGAAGTTTTTTATTACGATAAATAGTCTACTACTGTAGAGTAAACACGGACAACGAAAAATATATAATGCTTATGACAGAACTAGATATGTTTATATCGCAAATGGTGTGATATGAATTATATTGTACATTTCAATTGCGGGATTAATATAGATTTGGTATTTCGTGAAGACTAAGGATTCTGTATAATTAAAGGCAATGAAATTAAGAATCGGCAGTTTGTTGGGCTCTTTTATAAGGGAAAAGAACGAGACAACTTCAGGTTTGTCGGGGAGATAATGGAAAGAAAAGCCTGAAAAATGGCTTAACCATGCGGCTTCCCTGAGAATCACGAATAGAAAAATAGCATAAATATGGGATTTTTGAATGGCCACTTTTCGCAGATGAAAAATCTGTGAGATAAGGCTATAGAAATCAGTGGTAAAAGAGCTTCTTAGGAATAATGAAACATAAGATGGAGTCTCTATTTTGGCAATCCTTTTTCGGCTCTTACTCTTGCCATTGTTGTTCATCTCGTGAAAAAAGAATAGCCGATGTACATTGGTTTGTGTAGGACGTGTATTACAATATATTTGGTATTCATTTAATTAGAATACGGCTGTAATGTGTTAAGAATAATGCGCATGGATTTTGAAAAACTTCAAGATTATTTGTGATTGTTGCCTATTACCTTAAATCTGAAAATGAATAAAATATAAAATTGAGCTAAAGAAAAATGAATATTGATTGTCGGTGGTGTTCCGGCAATCAGGTTGTAACTGGACGCATGTGAAGTGAAGACCTTTGCATGCGTTCTTTTTTATGGAGGTAAAACAATGCATCAGAATACAAACAGATATCTTGCAGAAGAGAAGATAGGAAAACTTCTGCTTAAATTCTCTATCCCGTGTATCATGTCGCTTCTTGTATCTGCACTCTACAACATAGTGGATCAGATATTTATCGGAAGAGGTGTGGGTTATCTTGGTAATGGCGCTACAAATGTTGTATTCCCGATAACGGTAATATCACTTGCTATCGCGCTTATGATAGGTGATGGGTGTGCAGCTTACCTTAGCCTCTGCCAGGGCAAAAAGGATATTGAGAGTTCAAATAAAAGTGTTGGCAATGCTGTGACTTTGCTTGTACTTACAGGCGTGGTGATGACTGCTATCTTTGCAGTGTTTAAGAATCAGATTCTTGCAGCATTTGGTGCAACAGAAAGCAATTTTGCTCTTGCCGACGAGTATTTTAATTTTTTAATTATCGGAATTCCTTTCTTTGTAGTAGGAAACGGCCTTAATTCAATCATTAGGGCGGACGGCAGTCCTAAGTTTGCAATGATCACAACACTGATCGGATGCCTTCTTAATGTAATCCTGGATCCGATTGCCATATTTGTTCTTGGTTGGGGTATGATGGGAGCTGCCCTTGCAACGATAACCGGACAGATAGTGACGGCAGTCTGCGGCCTTGTATATCTTACGAGAGCAAAGTCTGTGAAGCTTGATAAAAGGAGTTTTATCCCTGACAGAAATATTATTTCAAAATTTATGCCTCTTGGAATCAGCAGTTTTCTTACACAGATTTCGATTGTGGTTATCATGGGAGTAATGAACAATGTTCTCGTCACCTATGGTGCAAGAAGCAAATATGGTGCAGATATTCCTCTCACAGTTGTGGGAATAGTCATGAAAGTATTCCAGATAGTGATCTCTGTATGCATTGGAATAGCAGCAGGATCACAGCCAGTTATTGGATATAACTATGGAGCAGGAGAGTATAAGAGGGTAAAAGAGCTGTTTATCACAATAGTGAAGGCAGAGGTAATAGTAGGAGCTGTCGCGCTTATCCTCTTTGAGGGATTCCCTCTTCAGATAACAGCGATATTCGGAAGCGAAGACGGACTATACAACGAGTTTGCTGTAAAGGCATTCAGGATATTCCTGTCAATGATCATATTCACCTGCATCCAGAAGTCAGTAAGTGTTTTCCTGCAAGCACTTGGCAAACCTTCTATGGCAATGGGACTCTCACTCCTTAGAGATTTTATCCTTAGTGTTCCTCTTGCAATAGTTCTGCCCATGTTCTTTGGTGTAGAAGGAGCATTATATTCCGCACCCATTGCAGACATTGGAACACTTATTGCTGTAGTGATCATGTCAGCTATTACATTGAAAGAACTTAATAAAAAAATATCTGAGGGACCTGTAGCTGAGCCTATGATGGATGTGGCTTAAAGGTTTAGGGAGAGAGAAAGGGCCATTCTGGGGCCAAAATAGCAGTATCTGAGCAGTGCATATTTCATTTTGAAGAGTGCACTGCTTTTTTTATTTGTATAATTATTCAGTACAAAATATATACTTAGAGAGGGCAGTTATGGGTAATTGGGGCGATGATGTGGATTATGAAGCAAAAGAGATAAAGGATTTCGACGGACGTTTTACTATCAATTTCAAAAAAATCTATATGGATGTGGATGAGATTTCCGAAAAGACACTTGAAGTTACAGACAAACATCCCAAGGATTCACTAATGAAGCTGTGGGCAGGAACAATGGTGGGAATCTTCATCTTTATGCTACTTAGTTATCAGGTCTTTGCACTGGTGATGATTGTTTTTATAGCCTTTTATCTTATAGCACTTTTCAGGATTTCCAAATGCTGGAGAGAGTTTAAGTATAATGTGCTTGTTTTCTGGCTTGTGAGCTTTCTGGCTATGGGAGGCTTGTTTGCACTTTCGAGAGTGGTGCAAAGCGCTATTGTGAATGTCATGTTGTGAAAGCAGGACACGTCCATCGTTTTGCGAGGACCTGATTCAATTTTTGAATATATAAAGGAGGAGAGAGAAATGGGAGAAAAGAGTTTTCATGAGAATCCGATAATAAAGGATATTTACACGGCGGATCCAGCGCCAATGGTGTATGGGGATACTTTATATCTTTATACTACACATGATGAGGATGAGCTGGAAAATGATTTTTATACAATGAAGGACTGGCGCTGCTTTTCCACCAAGGATATGGTGAACTGGACAGACCACGGAGCAATCTTTTCACTTGATGATATTGAGTGGGCGGACACAAGAGCCTGGGCGCCTCAGGCAGTAGAGAGAAATGGAAAGTTCTATCTATACTGCCCTGTACACAAGAAAGATGGCGGAATGGCAATTGCTGTAGGAATTTCGGATTCACCTATAGGACCTTTTAAGGATCTTGGCTATCCACTTGTTGATGAAGGAGACTGGAATGATATTGATCCTACAGTATTTATCGATGATGATGGCCAGGCTTATCTGTACTTTGGAAATCCGGAGCTTAGGTATGTCCTTCTAAATGAGGATATGATCTCATATAACAAGGAAATTGGTATAGTTAAGGTCCCTATGACAGAGGAGGCTTTTGCAAAGGGAAGCCATGATACAGGCACATCCTACGGCGAGGGCCCTTGGTTTTATAAGAGAAATGGCCTATATTACATGGTTTATGCAGCCTTTGGAGTTGGCAGACAGAACGAGCATCTTGCATACTCAACTTCAAAGAACCCTACAGGACCATGGACTTACGGCGGTGTCCTCATGACTGAGGAGGGCGGCGTATTTACAAATCATCCGGGAATTGCAGATTTTAAGGGACATTCATATCTCTTTTACCATACAGGAGAGCTTCCTGGAGGAAGTCTCTTCCACAGAAGCGTCTGCGTAGCGGAGTTTTCCTACAACGAAGATGGGACAATTGATGTGATCGATAAATGTAATGGCGTAGAGAAAATTGACTGATACAACGTGCTGATACTTTAAAGGGCTAAAATAATAATTGCAAGCAAGGAAACTCCCAATTATAATGGTGATTGCGTGGGAGTTTCTTTTTTTTCTTATATAATGAGAGGAATTGACGAATGTACGTGACAAAAAGTTTTTGAAAGGGGATATATATGAAGGCTAAATTTTCAACTTATTTAACTGAAATGGCACCTGGTCTTAAGGCGCTTATAGCCGAGCTTGGCAAGAGCTACGATTATGTAAGCGTTCTTGCTACCGATACTGTTGGATTTAAAATGAGAGCTTCACAGAAGGTTAAGGTCATTTCAGGCCAGACAATGGTATCAGAGCGAGGCAATGTTGTGAGGGTATACAAGGACGGCCTCTACAGCGAGTATGCTTTTAACTTATTTGATTCTACTAAGGTAGAAGAGATGGCTGCCAAGATAAAGAAGGCATTAGATAGCCAGTTAGAGGTGCTTAAGGCGACAGAGTCAGAAGTTTACAGTACTGACAAACTTTCTGATGAGCCACAGGAGCTGTTTGTGGAAATGGAAACTACAGATATGCCAGAGGATGCGGACCTTGATGCACTTATCCAGAAACTCCAGAAGATAAGTGACAGAGGAAAGGCTCTGTCTGACGAGATCATTGACTGTGCTGTTAATGCTGAGTCTAACCATGTCTGCAAGATGTTCCTTACAGCTAACAGAGACCTTCGCCAGAGCTATGTTTACTCTACTGCAGGTCTATTAATGGTGGGCTCTAGAAACGGCAAGACTGATCAGGCCTATAATGCTCTTTCTGACAGAGAAGGCCCTGCTATATTTGATGGCCTTGAGGAATATCCGGAAAAGACCTATGAGGAGCTTTCAGCTAACCTTGGCGCTGAGCGCGTGATCCCAGGTGAATACGATGTTATCACAACTCCAGAGGTTACTGGCCTTATCGCCCATGAGGCTTTTGGCCATGGCGTTGAAATGGATATGTTCGTAAAAAAGAGAGCGCTTGGCCAGGAGTATATTGGCAAGAGAGTAGGCTCAGATATAGTAACGATGCATGAGGGAGCCCTTGTATGCAAGGATGCATCAAGCTATGCATTTGATGATGAGGGAACACTTGCTGGGGATGTAGTAGAGATTCAGAACGGCATATTGAAAACTGGCGTTTGTGATGCTCTGTCAGCTCTGCGTCTTGGAACAGTTCCTACAGGAAATGGTAAAAGAGAAAACTTTGAACACAAGGCTTACACCAGAATGACAAACACTATGTTTGACAGCGGCGTAAGTACCAAGGAAGAGATGATAGCTTCTATTAAGAAGGGATATCTTTTGTCTGGATTCTTCTCAGGAATGGAAGATCCAAAGCATTGGGGAATCCAGTGTATTATCGCAAGAGGATATGAAATCATTGATGGTAAGCTTACTGGCAAGGTTGTTGCACCAGTCATTCTTACAGGATATGTGCCTGATCTTCTCAAATCTATCAGCATGACAAGTAAAGATTACGTATCCTTTGGAAGTGGAATGTGCGGTAAAGGTCACAAAGAGTGGGTCAAGACAGTTGATGGTGGCCCATACCTTAAGTGCAGAGCAAGATTAGGTTGATGCCGGGAGGGGAATATGACAGACAAGATCATTGAATTATTAAAAGAGTCCAGTGCGGATGCCTGGGCTATTACAGATAAAGTTACACAGGCCTGGGAGTTTTACTTCATTGGCCATAAATTAGACCAGAACAGGGTTCGCGACGTAGAGCACATTCAGGTTGATGTTTTCAGAAAGCTTCAGGATGGAAAACTCCTTGGCAAGGCTTCAGAGGAAATCGCACCAACTGCAACAGTGGAAGAAGCTAAAAAGATTATTGAACAGCTTTCAGAGAGAGCAACCTTTGCACCTAATCCATACTATGAGCTTACCAAGGAAACGGTGCAGGTTGAAAACAAAACCTACGATCCGCAGGAGATAGCTAAAGAGTTCATAGAAGCAATGCAGCAGGTTCCTGAAACTGACGGAGAGTATATCAACTCTTACGAGATTTTTGCTGAGAGCTGCAAGAGAAGATTCATAAATTCTGAAGGTGTTGATGTTACTGTAACCTACCCTAATTCTATGGTAGAGGTTGTTGTTAATGCCAAGAATAAGGAGCATGAGATCGAGCTTTACAGGATGTACAAGGCTGGCACCTGCGACAAGGATCATCTGGTAAAAGAAATCACGGATACGCTCAAGTTTGGTAAGGACAGACTAGTTACAAAGCCAACACCAAATCTCGAAAAGGCTACAGTTCTTTTCTCAACAGAGGATGCAAAGGCTCTTTTCCAGTGGGCATCTATGAATATGCATGCAGCTTACAAGTTCATGGGATATTCCAAATTTGAAGCTGGTAAAGAAATCCTTGAAGATGTTACTGGTGACAAGCTTACAATCAAGGCGGTAAAAGAACTTCCTAATTCCTCTAATAATATTGCAGTGGATTCAGAAGGATCTCCAGTTCACGACATGTACATTATAAAAGACAATGTGGCTCAGAACTATTGGGGCGATTGCCAGTTCCGTCATTATCTTGGAGTTAAGGATTCATTTATTGTAGGAAACTTTGCAGCAGAAGGCGGCAGCAGCACTGAAGATGAGCTTAGATGTGGCAAGTATCTTGAACCTGTTGAGTTTTCTGATTTTGGCGTAGATGAAATTACTGGCGACATAGCAGGAGAAATCCGCCTTGCATATCTTCATGATGGAGATAAGGTAACTATCGTAAGCGGTGGATCTGTTTCCGGAAATTTAAATGAGCTTATGAAAAATGCCAGATTTTCCAAGGAACTTAAGCAGTATAACAATATCGTTATTCCAGCTGTGGTGAAGCTTGAAAACGTTACTATCGCAGGAGCTGAAGGATAAGACGATATTTCTTTTACCTTGTTATCATTGTTCAGTGAATCATAAAAAATACAATCTACGACAAAAAAAGTTCATTTTGCGACAATTATGATCGTGAAACAAATTTTCATGATAGAGTATTATTGTAGAAACAAAATGTCTTCATGATTATGAGGGGCGCGGTATGGATCATAAATATAACAATGAAGGCTATTTGCTTGTGAGAGAAAACCACTATTGTGAGCACTGGGAGCCTGACGATGGAGCGCTGGTTCCTATGAAAGAGTGCTGGTGCTGCAAATGGGCCAGATTCTCGGCAGATAGTGGTAACCTTCACAGCGAAAGCGTAGGTGTATGTTGCTATAGTGGTAACAAAGAAGATTTTACTGACAAAGAAATTAGTTGCAACAAGATAGGTTGACCGATAGGGGTATTGGTATGACTAATGGAAATAAGGTAAAACTGCAAATACAATTATTTGGCGGTCTTGCTATTACTTATGAAGGCAAAAGTATTTCTATAGGCAAGAACAAGACGTCTAAATATATACAGCTTTTGGAAATAGTGTGGCTTAGCGGCAAAGATGGAATATCTAAGGATAGCCTTATGAATATTCTTTACGACCGGGAAGAACAGTCCAACCTCAACAATAGTTTCAACAATCTCATCTATCAGATGCACAAACAGCTCAAGAAATCGGGACTTCCTGATTGCGACTATGTAGTGAATGTGGATGGTGTTTTTTACACTGATGACAATGTGGAAATCACATCAGATGCCGTGGAATTTTTTAATCTGGTCATCAAGGCTAGAGAGGCTAATGATCAGGCAGAGGAGATGAAGCTTTATAAGGAAGCCTTTAATCTCTACAGGTCAGAACTATTGCCAGAACTTTCCACTCAGGAATGGGTCATCATAAAGAGCGTACAACTTCAGAAGATGTATTCAGAGTGTGTAGTTACTCTTGGTGAGTATTATAACAAGAGAAAAGACTATGAATCCATGTTTAGGATCTACAAGAAGGCAGCAGATCTTTATCCTGATGATGAGTGGCAGATTGGTGAGATTAATGCGCTTATAGGAATGGACAGCTACAAGGAAGCATACAGGATATACAACGAAACTGTAAGGTACTACACTGATGAACTAGGAGTAACACCTAGTAACGATCTGATGGATTGCTACAATAAGATGAGCCGCCAGATCACCAACATGCCCAGTAAGATATTGCAGATCCGTGATGATATTCTGGAACAGCGCGAGAATGTAGCAGGGCACAGTGGTGGAGCTTATGACTGCTCGTATCCTAGCTTTATCGATGCTTACCATATTCTGAGCCGTAACATGGAGAGAACTGGCCAGTCTGTTTATATGATGCTACTTACTCTTGTGGACTATGAGGGTAAAAAGATCTCTAATCAGAGCAAGCTAGAAACAAAAGGAAGACTTCTTCAGGAAGCAGTTTCTTATACTCTTAGACAGGGTGACACCTACTGCAAATATTCATCTTCACAGTTCCTTCTTTTACTGGTTGGAACCAGCAAAGAGAGCTGCAAGATAGTTTACAGACGTATTCTTACTAAGTATAAGATGCTGGCAGGGCCTAGAGCAGAGATAGATTATAGTGTGGTTTCATTGGCAGATCTGCCTGAAAGACTGGCAGAAGCCAGGTGATACAAGGTAAATAGGGGATTGTGGTTTATTATGAGGATTCCGCGTGGCTTTTTGCTACGCGGAATTTTGGGCTTATGGCGGTAAGAAAAACTTAATATTATCTTCACAGATAATTAAAACAATTTTGGTATACTATGCATAGAAGTAAGCAATGAAAGGGGAGTGAAGTCTATGGCATTAGAGCATATTGACTACTCAGGTATAGATTTTACTATGTTTAGAGGGAGAATGAAGGAATTAGAGGAATTGGAAGAGTTAGACAACTTAACTTCGGTGGAGAATGTTTCTTTAGATGATGTTGAAAAAGTTCTCAAGCTTAAGGATCAGGTAAAAGAATTTCAGATTCTGATGATGAAATATGATTGCGCATTATCAGAAGTTAGAACTAAGCTGGATGTACTTAATAAAGAGCTATCACTTAGAAATAACAGAAATCCATTCGAATCAATTAAAATGAGATTAAAGACTCCTGTCAGCATCTATCAGAAACTTGCTGGCAAGGGCGTTGATTTTACTATCGAAAATATAAATGAGAATCTTTCAGATATAGCAGGCATCAGAGTTATCTGTTCATTTGTGGACGACATTTATATGCTTGCAGATTGTCTGGCTAATCAGGATGATATAACAGTTATCCAGAAAAAGGATTATATCGAAAGTCCCAAGGAAAGCGGCTATAGAAGTTTGCACCTTATTATAGAAGTACCTATTTTCCTGACTCAGGAAAAAGAGTATATGAAGGTTGAGGTTCAGTTTAGAACTATAGCGATGGATTTCTGGGCCAGCCTCGAACATCAAATGAAGTATAAAAAGAATATAGAGAATCAGGACGTAATTTCTGATGACCTTAAGTTTAGCGCAGATCTTATCAATCAGCTGGACCTTCGAATGCAGCAGATCAGAGAGAAGATTGATGCAAGTGAAGACATAAGGTTACATGACTGATTAAAAGGACGATTCGCGAGAATCGTCCTTTCTTATGATATAGTGATATAGGAAATTTCTCCCCTATAGATGTGACTCTTTGTTCTATAATTACAGAGCGGTCCACCTGCCACTTGCACCACATGGGAGCACAAGTCCATTGCTCTTTACGGGAAGACCAATTTCCTGAGCTTCTACAGTGCCCTTGTGTATAGGGTCAAGAACTGTGTGCAGCATGTAAGATAATACTGCAGGCTGAAGTCCTGTTGTATATGAATTGATCAAAAAGAAAAGTGGCTTATCAGATAGAAGCTGTGCGGTTTCCTTGATGAAGGGGAACACGCTCTCTTCAATCTTCCAGATTTCACCCTTAGGTCCTCTTCCGTATGAAGGCGGATCCATAATGATTCCGTCATACTTGTTCCCTCTTCTTATTTCTCTTTCTACTAATTTAACACAGTCATCTACAAAATATCTAATAGGAGCATCTGCAAGGCCTGATGATGCCGCATTTTCTTTGGCCCAGCCCACCATTCCCTTGGAGGCATCAACGTGAGTTACACTGGCTCCAGCCTTGGCAGCAGATACTGTAGCGCCACCTGTATAAGCAAAGAGGTTTAATACCTTGATTGGTCTGTTTGCTTCTTTTATTAATGAAGAGAACCAATCCCAGTTAGTAGCCTGTTCTGGGAAAAGTCCTGTATGCTTGAAACTAAAGGGCTTAAGATTAAATGTAAGATCCTTATAATTAATGGACCACTCTTCAGGGAGATTTTTGAATTCCCATTCACCGCCGCCTTTGTTGCTGCGGTGATAGTGACCGTTGAATTTCTTCCAGCCAAAATGCTTCTTGTCTGTATTCCATATAACCTGAGGATCTGGACGTACAAGCATATAGTCACCCCAGCGTTCTAACTTCTCGCCATTTGAAGTGTCTATTACCTCATAGTCTTTCCATCCGTCTGCAATCCACATAAATGTATTCCTTCCTATTATTACTTCTATTATTAATAATGTAACTATGATGATCAACTATAATAATGAACTATAATTATAAGATTGAAAACATGATTATAAAGTCTTAATAAATGTTTATAGTTCTATAATAGTCTTTTGAGCCATATTATGTTAACATCTGTTCTTGGTTAAGTCATTAAAAACAGTCAACAGATTAAAATAGATCAAGAAATCTAATCGAAAAACGCTGATTTTGCGATAAAAGTGATTAATTTTAAAAAAGTAGTTGCATATCAGAAAAAAATGTTTTATACTCATAAACGCTGTGACATGATAGCTATGAAGCGTGAGGTTGCTGCTTATCCAGTTGAGCAGGTTTTCCGTGGAGCGAATGTCTAGGGCCAGCTTTAAAGGCCAAACAAACTGACGACAAGTCACTGTACAGTAAATTGAAGTCTGCCGGTTAACCCAAGGCAGAAACGACGTGCAAAGTGTTCGGGAGAACTTTGTTTGTAATGAAGTTTTGGACACACACGGGAGAGTGTACAGTCACCGCTTGTCGTACTTAATTCAAAAAGTGCGAAAAGGAGGCGACTTTTTTTATGGCAAATCAGGTAATGAGAATTACACTTAAGGCTTATGATCATCAGCTTGTTGATGCATCTGCCAAGAAGATTATCGAGACAGTCAAGAAGAACGGATCACAGGTTTCTGGACCAGTTCCACTTCCTACTAAGAAGGAAGTTGTTACTATCTTAAGAGCTGTTCACAAGTACAAGGATTCTAGAGAACAGTTCGAGCAGAGAACACACAAGAGACTTATCGATATCATTACACCAACATCTAAGACAGTTGAGGCTCTTCAGAGACTCGAGATGCCAGCTGGTGTAAACATCAATATCAAGATGAAATAATAGCCAACCCGGTTATTGTTCATTATAAAAAGAAACAATTCATTCACCTCTACTAGTATGATGCGAGACGCATGATGCCGTGATAACTGGAGAATTGCAAAGAGCAATTGAAGCGACATTGCGAATGAAGTAAGCATCCGCTGTAGATGTAATAAGGAGGTAAAAACATGAAGAAGGCTATTTTAGCTACAAAGGTCGGAATGACCCAGATCTTCAAAGAAGATGGTTCACTGGTTCCTGTAACTGTTCTTCAGGCAGGACCATGCGTAGTAACACAGATCAAGACAGTTGAGAACGATGGTTACAGCGCTGTTCAGGTTGGCTTTGTTGACAAGAAGGAAAAGGTTGTTAACAAGGACAAGAACGGTAACAAGACAATCTACCATCGCCACGGCGCAACAAAGGCTGAGCAGGGACATTTCAAGAAGGCTGGAGTTTCTTGCAAGAGATATGTAAGAGAGTTCAAGTTTGAGAACGCTGCTGAGTACGAGCTTGGCGCTGAGATCAAGGCTGATATCTTCGCAGAAGGCGACAAGATTGATGCAACAGCTGTTTCAAAGGGAAAAGGATTCCAGGGTGCTATTAAGAAGAATGGTCAGCACAGAGGACCTATGGCACACGGTTCTAAGTTCCACCGTCATCAGGGTTCTAATGGTTCAAGTTCAGATCCTAGCCGCGTATTTAAGGGCAAAGGAATGCCTGGTCACATGGGCAGCGTAAAGGTAACAGTTCAGAATCTTGAGGTTGTTAGAGTAGATGCTGACAAGAATCTTATTCTTGTAAAGGGCGCTATTCCTGGACCTAAGAAGGGACTTGTTGCAATCAAGGAAACCGTTAAGGTTGTAGGCTAATAGAACGCGAAAGGAGGAACCATACAGATGGCTAATGTATCTGTTTACAATATGGAAGGCAAAGAAGTTGGCAAGATCGAATTAAACGACGCTATCTTCGGAGTTGAAGTAAATGAACATCTCGTACACTTGGCAGTTCTTCAGCAGCTTGCTGACAACCGTCAGGGTACACAGAAAGCAAAGACACGTTCTGAAGTTTCCGGAGGCGGAAGAAAGCCTTGGAGACAGAAGGGAACAGGTCATGCTAGACAGGGATCTATCAGAGCACCTCAGTGGAAGGGCGGCGGAGTTGTATTCGCTCCAGTTCCAAGAGATTACTCTTTCAAGATGAACAAGAAGGAGAAGAGAGCTGCTCTTAAGTCTGCTCTTACAGATAAGGTTCTTAACAACAACGTTGTTGTAGTTGACGAGCTTAAGTTTGATGAGATCAAGACAAAGAGATTCGCAGAGGTTATGAACAACCTCAAGGCTACGCGTAAGGCACTTGTTGTACTTGCTGACAATGATCAGAATGTAGTACTTTCTGCAAGAAACCTTGCTGAGGCTAACACAACACTTACAAACACACTTAATGTGTATGATATCGTAAACGCTAGAACACTCGTCCTTACAAAGGATGCAGTTGCTAAGATTGAGGAGGTGTATTGCTAATGGCAGCTTTACAGTATTATGACGTAATCCTTAAGCCAGTTATCACTGAGAAGAGCATGGCTGGCATGAGCGAGAAGAAGTACACTTTCCTTGTTAATCCTGAAGCTAACAAGACACAGATCAAGGAAGCTGTAGAGAAGATGTTCGAGGGAACAAAGGTTGCTAAAGTCAACACAATCAATGCTGCTGGTAAGAGAAAGAGACGTGGCATGATCGTAGGCTTCACAGCTAAGACAAAGAAGGCAATCGTTCAGCTTACAGAAGATAGCAAGGACATCGAGATCTTCCAGGGACTCTAATTCATAAACACTGATAAATCAGCGTTTGAATATATGCACACGACCGCACAAGGAAGCGGTCGGCGCGACGAATCATCCAAGGATGATTCGATGTAACATAAACTATACGTACGGATCCAGATTGAGTCCGGGGTCCAAATGAGTAATCATTAGATACGTGATAAATAAAAAGGAGAAATAATCATGGGAATTAAGAAATACGGCCCATATACCCCATCCAGAAGAAACATGACTGGATCTGATTTCTCAGAGATTACAAAGTCTACTCCAGAGAAGTCACTCGTTGTTTCAAAGAACAGCAAGGCTGGTCGTAACAACCAGGGTAAGATCACAGTTAGACATCGCGGATGCGGCGGCAGAGTTAAGTACAGAATCGTAGATTTCAAGAGAAATAAGGACGATATGCCTGCAAAGGTTATCGGAATTGAGTATGATCCTAACAGATCAGCTAATATCGCACTTATCCAGTACGAGGATGGCACAAAGGCTTATATCCTTGCACCTAACGGATTAACAGATGGCATGACAGTTATGAACGGTGCTAACGCTGAAGTTCGTGTTGGTAACTGCCTCCCACTTTCACAGATTCCTGTCGGTGAAAACGTACATAACGTTGAGCTTTATCCTGGAAAGGGCGGACAGATGGTTCGTTCAGCTGGTAACGCAGCTCAGCTTATGGCTAAGGAAGGAAAGTATGCTACACTTCGTCTTCCTTCAGGCGAAATGAGAATGGTTCCTATCGAGTGCCGTGCAACAATCGGTGTTGTAGGAAATGGTGATCACAACCTTATTAACTATGGTAAAGCAGGTCGTGTACGTCACATGGGTATCCGCCCAACAGTTCGTGGTTCTGTTATGAACCCTAACGACCATCCACACGGTGGTGGTGAAGGTAGAGCTCCTATCGGACGTTCTGGCCCTAGCACACCTTGGGGTAAGCCAGCTCTTGGTTATAAGACACGTAAGGCTAAGAAGGCTTCTAACAAGCTCATCGTAAGAAGAAGAAACGGTAAAGCCATCAAATAAGGAGGAATAAAATGTCTAGATCACTTAAAAAGGGACCTTTTGCAGACGCAAGCCTGCTCAAGAAGATAGATGCTATGAACGCAGAGGGCCAGAAGCAGATAGTTAAGACATGGTCACGTCGTTCTACAATTTTCCCGTCTTTTGTTGGACACACAATTGCTGTTCATGACGGAAGAAAGCATATTCCTGTATATGTTACTGAAGATATGGTTGGACACAAGCTCGGTGAGTTTGTTCCTACAAGAACATTCAGAGGACATGCTGGAAATTCTCCCGCAGAGAGAAAGAGCAGCGTAAACTAATTATTTGTTCGACGAAAGGAGGTTTAATCCATGGAAAACGAGATCAAGCATAGATCTAAAATTAAAAGAGAAAGAAATCGTGACAATAAAGAAACAAGACCTTTTGCAAAGTTATCTTATGCAAGAATACCAGTTCAGAAGGCATGCTTCGTCATGGATGCTATCAGAGGTAAGGATGTAGAGACTGCACTTGCAATTCTCGAGTACAATCCTAGATACGCTTCAAGCGTAATCTACAAGCTTCTTGCAAGCGCTGTAGCTAACGCTGAGAACAACAAAGGTATGAACAGAGCTAATCTTTATATTGCTGAGTGCACTGCTTCAAACGGACCTATCATGAAGAGAATCCAGCCTAGAGCACAGGGCAGAGCATACAGAATCAATAAGAGAATGAGTCATCTGACTGTTATTTTGGACGAGAGATAATTGAAAGGAGAACCTAGAAATGGGACAGAAAGTTAATCCTCATGGCCTCAGAGTTGGTGTTATCGCTGACTGGGACTCAAAGTGGTATGCTGAGTCATCAGATTTCGCCAATAATCTGGTAGAAGATTACAATATCAGAAAATTTCTGAAGAAGAAGTTATATGCAGCTGGTGTTTCTAAGATCGAGATCGAGAGAGCATCAGATAGAGTTAAGGTTATCGTTTACACAGCTAAGCCTGGTGTTGTTATCGGTAAGGGCGGAGCTGAAATCGAAGTAACTAAGAAGGAGCTTTCAAAGCTCACAGACAAGAAGGTTCTTGTTGACATTAAGGAAATCAAGAAGCCTGATAAGGATGCACAGCTTGTTGCAGAGAACATCGCTCAGCAGCTTGAGAACCGTGTATCATTCAGAAGAGCAATGAAGTCATGCATGAGCAGAACAATGAAGACAGATGCACTTGGTATCAAGGCATGCTGCTCTGGCCGTCTTGGCGGTGCTGATATCGCTCGTTCAGAGTTCTACAGCGAGGGAACTATTCCTCTTCAGACTCTTAGAGCTGACATCGATTATGGTTTTGCTGAAGCAGATACAACCTACGGTAAGGTTGGTGTTAAGGTATGGATCTACAAGGGTGAAGTACTTCCAACCAAAGCAGGTGAGAGTTCAGATAAGGAAGGGAGCGATAAATAATGTTAATGCCAAAGAGAGTTAAGCACCGCAAGCAGTTCCGCGGTTCAATGGCTCATAAAATTACTCGTGGTAACAAAATCACTTATGGTGAGTACGGAATTGTTGCGCTTGAGCCTTGCTGGATCAACTCAAACCAGATTGAGGCAGCCCGTGTTGCTATGACACGTTTCATCAAGCGTGGTGGTCAGGTTTGGATCAAAATCTTCCCTGACAAGCCTATCACATTAAAGCCTCTCGGAACACGTATGGGTTCTGGTAAGGGTGCAACTGATAGATGGGTAGCTGTTGTTAAGCCAGGTCGTGTAATGTTCGAAATCGGCGGAGTTGCCGAGGCCGATGCTAGAGAAGCTCTTCGTCTTGCGACACATAAGCTTCCTTGCAGATGCAAGATCGTTTCAAAGGCTGATTTGGAAGGCGGTGTATCTAATGAAAACTAATAAGTATGTAGAAGAGCTTCTGGCTAAGTCTGCTGAAGAGCTCCAGACAGAGCTTGTTTCTGCAAAGAAAGAGCTTTTTAACCTTAAGTTCCAGAACGCTACAAACCAGTTGGATAATACAGCAAGAATTAAAGAAGTAAGAAGAAATATTGCAAGAATCCAGACTGTAATCACACAGAATGCTAAGGCTGCTAACTAAGCCTCATACTAAATAAGGAGAAATAATCGTGGAAAGAAATTTAAGAAAAACGCGTGTTGGTAAAGTAACAAGCGATAAGATGGATAAGACCATCACAGTTTCCATTGAGGACCATGTAAAGCATCCTCTTTACAAGAAGATCGTAAAGAGAACTTACAAGCTTAAGGCTCATGACGAGAACAATGAGTGCCGTATCGGTGACACAGTTAAGGTCATGGAAACAAAGCCTATCTCCAAGGATAAGAGATGGAGACTTGTATCCATAATTGAGCGTGCAAAGTAATCATAAAATAAAGGAGAAATATCATGATTCAGCAGGAAAGTAGACTGAAGGTCGCTGATAACACTGGTGCTAAAGAGCTTCTTACAATCCGTGTTATGGGTGGATCTACAAGAAGATATGCGAGAATCGGCGACACAATAGTAGCTTCTGTTAAAGAAGCAACACCCGGTGGAGTTGTAAAGAAGGGTGATGTAGTTAAGGCTGTTGTCGTTCGTACAGTTAAAGAGACACGTCGTAAGGACGGTTCCTACATCAGATTTGATGAGAACGCTGCTGTTGTTATCAATGAAGATGGTACGCCTAAGGGAACACGTATTTTTGGACCCGTAGCTAGAGAGCTTCGTGAGAAAAAGTTCATGAAGATCCTTTCTCTTGCTCCGGAAGTATTATAAGGAGGCGCCCATATGTCAACAAGTAAGATCAAAAAGGGTGATATGGTTCAGGTTATCGCCGGTGGTGAAATCAACAAGAAGGGTAAAGTCCTTTCAGTTGATCAGAAGAATGGAAAGGTTATCGTAGAAGGCGTTAATAAGGCCATCTGCCACGAGAAGCCTTCTGCAAAGAATCCTAATGGCGGAATTGTTGAGCGTGAAGCTGCGCTTGATATCTCAAATGTTATGTATCTTCATAACGGACAGCCTACCAAGATCGGATTCAAAGTTGAAAAGGATGAGAATGGTAAGGTTGTAAAGAAAAACCGCATCGCTAAAAAGACTGGTGAGGTTATCGACTAATTAAGAAAGGAGGTATATAACGTTGAGTAGATATAAGGATTTATACAAGAACGAGATCGTTGATGCTATGACAAAGAAGTTCGGTTACAAGAACGTAATGGAAGTTCCAAAGCTCGACAAGATCGTTATCAATATGGGTGTTGGAGAAGCAAAGGAGAATGCTAAGCTTCTTGAGAACGCTGCAAACGACATGGCTATTATTTCTGGCCAGAAGCCTGTTATTACAAAGGCTAAGAAGTCTATCGCTAACTTCAAACTGAGAGAGGGTATGCCTATCGGATGTAAGGTAACACTTCGTGGTGACAAGATGTACGATTTCCTTGATCGTCTTGTAAACCTTGCACTTCCTCGTGTACGTGACTTCAGAGGTATCAACCCTAACTCATTCGATGGTAGAGGAAACTATGCTCTTGGTATCAAGGAGCAGCTTATCTTCCCTGAAATCGAGTATGATAAGATTGATAAGACAAGAGGTATGGATATCATTTTCACAACAACAGCTAAGACAGATGAGGAGGCTCGTGAGCTTCTTACACTGTTCAATATGCCTTTTGCAAAGTAATTATAGGAGGGAATAGAACACATGGCTAAATTATCCATGAAGTTAAAACAGCAGATGAAACCAAAGTTCTCTACACGTGCTTATAACCGTTGTAAGATCTGCGGTCGTCCTCATGCTTACATCAGAAAGTACGGAATCTGCAGAATTTGCTTCCGT
Organism: Butyrivibrio sp. INlla14; assembly: GCF_900102515.1. Taxonomy (GTDB): domain Bacteria; phylum Bacillota; class Clostridia; order Lachnospirales; family Lachnospiraceae; genus Butyrivibrio. The sequence continues at coordinate 50,215 of NZ_FMVS01000022.1, read as the reverse complement.
GAGCTTGCATACAAGGGCGAGATTCCTGGTGTACGTAAGGCATCTTGGTAAAGACTAATTGCTCAGTGAGATTTCATTGAACTAGCACATTAGCACGTTCTGACAAAGGCTATTGCCTGTGAGCAGAACTTCATTAGCTGATAATTGTGGTCTGGGATGGAGACCACTAAATTTAAAGAAATTAGATTATTATTACTCAGTGTATTGAGAAACACAAAAGCGCGAGTTGCGGCTTCGTGTCTCTGCTCAATTCGGGGAGTAGTAAGGCGAAGCAAAAATAATTAAGGAGGCAATTTTAAAATGGCAATGAACGATCCTATTGCAGATATGCTTACAAGAATTCGTAACGCAAATACTGCAAAGCATGACACTGTTGATGTTCCTTCTTCAAAGATGAAGCTTGCAATTGCAAACATTCTTCTTGACGAGGGATATATTAAGAAGTTAGACGTTGTTGAAGATGGAGCATTCAAGAATCTTCATATTACTCTTAAGTATGGTGCTGACAGAAACGATAAGGTTATCACAGGTCTTAAGAGAATCTCAAAACCTGGTCTTCGTGTATACGCAGGCAAGGATGAGCTTCCTAGAGTATTAGGTGGTCTTGGTATCGCTATCATTTCTACAAACCAGGGCGTTGTAACTGATAAAAAAGCAAGAGAACTTCAGGTTGGTGGCGAAGTTCTTGCATTCATTTGGTAAATTGGAGGTACGGGCATGTCACGAATTGGAAAAATGCCAATCGCAGTTCCTGCTGGAGTAACAGTAGAAGTTGCAGAAAATAATAAGGTGACTGTTAAGGGACCTAAGGGAACCCTTACAAGAGTTTTCCCTGCTGAGATTTCTTTCTCACAGGAAGACGGTCAGATCGAGGTTAAGAGACCAGACGATCAGAAGAAGACAAGAGCTTTACACGGCCTTTCAAGAAGCCTTCTTAACAACATGGTTATTGGTGTAACAGAGGGATTCGAGAAGAAGCTTGAGGTAAACGGTGTAGGTTACAGAGCTGCTAAAAACGGCAAGACACTCTCTCTTACACTTGGTTATTCTCACCCAGTAGAACTTGTTGATCCTGAAGGAGTTGAGACAGTTGTAGAGGGTCAGGTAATCACAGTAAAGGGAATCGACAAAGAGGCGGTTGGCCAGCACGCTGCTATCATCAGAGAGAAGAGAGCTCCAGAGCCATATAAGGGCAAGGGAATCAAGTATGCTGATGAAGTTATCAGACGTAAAGTTGGTAAGACCGGTAAGAAATAATAGATAAGGAGAGTGCAAAATGGTTAGTAAAGAATCCAGACAGGAAATTCGTGTTAAAAAGCACATGAAGATCCGTAATCGTTTCAGCGGTACAGCTGAAAGACCACGTTTAGCTGTTTTTAGAAGCAATAATCATGTTTACGCACAGGTTATTGATGATGTTGCCGGCAAGACACTTGTATCTGCTTCAACTCTTGAAAAAGATATCAAGGCTGAGCTTAAGAATACAGACGACATTGAGGCTGCAACAAAGATCGGTGATGTTGTTGCAAAGAGAGCCCTCGAGAAGGGTATCAAAGCCGTTGTATTTGACAGAGGCGGTTATATCTACCACGGTAAGGTAGAAGCATTGGCCGAGGCTGCTAGAAAAGCTGGCTTGGAATTCTAAGAAGGGAGAAAACACAAAATGAAGCGTAATATCGTAGATGCAAGTCAGCTCGAATTGACAGATAAAGTTGTAACCATCAAGCGTGTTACTAAGGTTGTTAAAGGTGGACGTAACATGAAGTTCACAGCTCTTGTAGTAGTTGGTGACAACAATGGACACGTTGGTGTTGGTCTTGGAAAGTCAACAGAAATTCCAGACGCTATCCGTAAGGGTAAGGAAGATGCTACAAAGAACCTCATTACTGTTCCTCTTGATGAGAACAACAGTATTACACATGATTTCGTAGGTAAGTTCGGTTCTGCTGAAGTTTTACTTAAGAAGTCTCCAGAAGGTACTGGTATCATCGCTGGTGGTCCTGCTCGTTCTGTATGTGAGCTTGCAGGTATCAGAAATATCAGAACAAAGTCACTTGGTTCAAACAACAAGCAGAATGTTGTTTATGCTACAATCAATGGCCTTGCTCAGTTAAAGACACCTGAAGAAGTTGCAGCAAAGCGCGGTAAATCTGTAGCAGAAGTAACCGCTTAATAGAAGGAGAAAATCAATGGCAGATAAGAAGCTTAAGATCACATTGGTTAAGTCAACTATCGGAGCTATCCCAAAGCAGGTAGCAACAGTTAAATCAATGGGATTCAAGAAACTTAACAGTTCTGTTGAACTTCCTGATAACTCTGCAACAAGAGGTCAGATTCAGCAGATCAGACACCTCGTTAAGGTAGAAGAGATTTAATAAAATCTCAAAAAGATGCAAAAAATGTGACCGGAGCTGTTCCATGTATACGCGAGTGGTGTATAATATAGAAGTGCGCTGCGTTGAGCGGTACGAGCTCCGGGTTTTATAAGGAGGAATATCATGGAATTATCCAACTTAAGACCTGCTGAAGGTTCAAGACAGAGCGATAATTTTAGAAGAGGCCGTGGTCATGGTTCAGGAAACGGCAAGACAGCTGGTAAGGGACATAAGGGTCAGAAGGCTCGTTCAGGAGCACCAAGACTTGGTTTCGAAGGCGGTCAGATGCCACTTTTCAGAAGACTTCCTAAGAGAGGCTTCAAGAACATCAACCACAAGAATATCGTAGGCATTAATCTTAGCGCACTTGAAGTATTTGACAACGGAGCAGTTGTAGATATTCAGGCACTCAAGGACCAGGGTATCATCAAGAAGGAACTTGACGGCGTGAAGATTCTTGGCAACGGAGAATTTACTAAGAAGCTTACGGTTAAAGCTAATGCATTCAGCGCATCAGCAAAAGAAAAGATCGAAGCTCTTGGTGGAACAACAGAGGTGATCTAATAATGTTAAAGTCCCTAATGAATGCATTGAAAGTCAAAGAATTAAGAAGGAAGATCCTTTTCACTATTTGTATGCTTGGTGTGATCAGATTAGGATCAGCAATTCCGGTACCTGGTATGAACGTATCAGTATTCCAGAATTGGTTCAAGAGTCTTACTGATAGTGATTCTTTTGGCTTTATGGATCGATTTACTGGTGGATCATTTGAGAACATGTCAATTTTGGCACTCAATATTACACCATACATCACATCTTCCATTATCATTCAGCTTCTCACTATTGCTATTCCAAAGTTTGAAGAGTGGCAGAGAGATGGCGAGGATGGAAGAAAGAAGCTTACAGCTCTTACAAGATACGTAACAGTTGCTTTAGCTCTTATCGAATCCATTGCAATGGCAATTGGTTTCTACAGGAACACAGGCTTCCTTACACAGCAGTCTATTTTCCTTGTAGTACAGATTGTAGCAGCCCTTACAGCTGGTAGTGCATTCCTGATGTGGATTGGTGAAAGAATCACAGAAAATGGGGTTGGAAACGGTATTTCAATAGTTCTGACTATCAACATTCTTTCCAGAATGCCGTCAGATATCAAGGCTCTTTACGATCAGTTCGTAAATGGTAAGCCTATTGCTAGGGGAGTTGTATCAGCTATAATCATTCTTGCAGTTATAGTTGCAATGGTAGTATTGGTTGTTCTTCTTAATGGCGCTGAGCGCAGGATTCCTGTACAGTATGCCAAGAAGATCCAGGGTAGGAAAACTTACGGTGGGAATCGTTCAGAGATTCCTCTCAAGGTCAATACTGCAGGCGTTATGCCAATTATCTTTGCAATGTCTTTATTCCAGTTCCCTATCATTATCAGCCAGCTTGTTGGCTATAACGGAACAGGTTTCTGGGGCAAGTTCATTGCATATCTTAACCAGAGTAACTGGTGTAATCCAACACACTGGAACTACTCAATTGGTTTAGTAGTATACATATTATTGCTTATCTTCTTCGCGTATTTCTATACGTCAATTACCTTCAATCCACTTGAGATTGCAGATAACATGAAGAAGCAGGGTGGCTTTATTCCTGGTATCAGACCAGGTAAGCCTACAAGTGATTACCTTACAAACATTTTGAACTACATCATTTTCATCGGAGCATGTGGTCTTACAATTATTGGTGTATTACCTATCTTCTTTAATGGTGTATTCGGTGCGAGTGTTTCATTCGGCGGAACTAGCCTTATCATCGTGGTAAGCGTTATTCTTGAGACAATCAAGCAGATTGAATCTCAGATGCTGGTACGTAATTACAAAGGCTTCTTGGAAGACTAAGATTAATTGGAGAGAGGTCACAGGACTCGCTTTTTGCGAGTCTTGCAACCTCTTCTTTGTTCTTATATAATCAAATTTGTGTTACAAATAAATTTGTGAGAGGCAGAAATAAGTATGAAAATTATTATGTTGGGCGCGCCTGGAGCAGGCAAGGGTACACAGGCTCAGATGATTGCTGAGAAATACGGCATTCCTCATATCTCTACTGGAGATATATTCAGAGCTAATATCAAGAACGGAACAGAGCTTGGCAAGAAAGCCAAGGAGTATATGGACAAGGGACTTCTTGTACCAGATGAACTTACTGTACAGTTACTTCTCGATAGAGTAGCTAATGATGATTGCAAGAATGGTTATGTTCTTGATGGATTCCCACGTACTATTCCACAGGCAGATGTTCTTGATGCAGAGCTGACCAAGCTTGGAGACAAGGTTGATTTTGCTGTGAATGTCGATGTTCCAGATGAGAATATCGTTCGCAGAATGTCAGGCAGAAGAGCTTGCCTTAAGTGCGGCGCAACTTATCATATTGAACACATTCCACCTAAGGTAGATGGTATATGTGATAAATGTGGAAGCGAATTGGTTCTTAGAGATGATGATAAGCCTGAGACAGTTCAGAACAGACTCTCTGTTTACCACGAGCAGACACAGCCTCTTATCGAGTACTATGATAAGAAGCAGATTTTAAAGACAGTTGACGGTACAAAGGATATGCAGGAAGTATTTAGCGATATCGTTAATATTCTTAATGCATAAGATTTTGGTGTTTTATTTATGGCTATAACGATAAAAACAGATGAAGAACTTGATCTTATGAGAAAGTCCGGACAGCTTTTGGCTAAGGTTCATGAAGAACTTCATGCCGCTATTCGTCCCGGTATCTCAACACTTGAGCTTGATGAGATTGGTGAAAAGACAATCCTGGCTCTGGGTGGAATTCCTAATTGCAAGAATTATGAAGGATTTCCTGCTTCTGTATGTATATCTGTGAATGACGAAGTTGTTCATGGAATTCCAAGTGCCGATAGAATCCTGCAGGAAGGTGACATTGTTACCTTTGATACAGGACTTATATATAAGGGCTATCATTCCGACGCAGCAAGAACGTGGGGCGTTGGCAAGATAAGTGATGAAGCCCAGAAACTGATTGATGTTACCAGGGAAAGTTTTTTTGAAGGTATCAAGAAGGCTAGAGCAGGTAACAGACTGCATGATATATCCAGGGCAATTGATAACTATATCAAGCCTTATGGATATGGAATTGTCAGAGAACTCACTGGTCATGGTATTGGAACTTCCTTACATGAAGATCCGATAGTTCCTAATTTCAGGAAACTGACAAGAGGCCCTAAGCTTAGGAAAGGCATGACAATCTGCGTAGAGCCGATGATCACTATGGGACAGCGCTATGTAGGCTGGCTTGACGACGATTGGACAGTAGTTACGGTAGATGGTTCCCTTGCAGCGCATTATGAGAATACCATAGCCATCACAGATGGTGAACCAGAGATATTAACATTGGAAAGGTCTTGAACAAGGAGGATAATAATGTCAAAGGCTGATGTAATTGAAATTGAAGGAAAAGTTATTGAAAAGCTTCCTAACACAATGTTCCAGGTTGAACTTGAGAATGGACACGTAGTTTTAGCTCATATTAGTGGTAAGCTTCGCCAGAACTTTATTAGAATATTACCTGGTGACAAGGTTACACTGGAGCTTTCACCATATGATCTGACAAAGGGTAGAATCATCTGGAGAGATAAGTAATCCTTTTTATGGCTATTTCCCGCAAGGCGTTTGCTTTGCGGGTTTTTTAATTAAACATTCATTTGTCTACGCCGAATTAACGATATATAATTAACTAAGGAACACACATTTGACTTCAGTGGAGATCCTATGATTAAGAAACTGATAGATGTCTACATAGATAGTGCGTACTATATTGATAATAATCAGAGAAAGGTTGCCAGAGAAAATTTTCTAGTTGCTGGAGATATGGCAGGCTTTCTGGTTTTTCTGAGTCTTATTTTTACGCTTATTTCTTTTATTGTTCCCATCGATTATAGCAAATATCTACTTTACCTGATTCCAATTATACTAAGCGTCCTCGTTACTATAAGTCACCATTTTTTTGAAAAACTAGTCGGTGGCAATATGTTAAGAACAAGGATTTACTGCTATTTAGTATATACAGTTCTTATTCTTACATTTTCTTATGCTGATGCCTATGTGCACAGGGAAGTTCGTTCTATACTTTTTCCTGCTGCTATTCTTGTAATCTCAGCTTTGTATAGGGATTATCTTCATTTAATTGCCCTATACAAGTTCGTCTTAATAATCTTATTTGCTGTTTTAGAATACAGTATAAAAACTCCAAGACTTGTAATAATTGATGCTGCTAACGCTATTCTTTTTTTGATCGTATCTGTTTTTTGCTATGTTACCGTAATGAGAGCAAGTCTTATTTCCAAAGAAGAAAATGAAATCCTGATGGAAAAGAGCCAGACAGATCTTTTGACAGGACTATTTAATAAGCTTAGCTTCGAAGAAAAAAGTAAAGAACTACTAAACGATAGACATATAGGCGCTAAAGCGACTTTGTTTATATTTGACCTCGATAATTTCAAGGAAGTCAACGACAGATATGGACATCAGGTTGGTGACGAAGTTCTTAAAACGTTTGCAGAAATAATTAAAAGCTATTTTCATCCTACAGATGTGTTTGGAAGAATTGGTGGAGATGAATTCATGGTGCTTGTAATGGGCGAGATGGGAAAAGAGTTTGTTGAGACTAGATGCCGAAGTGTCCTGCATGAATTCAAAACCTTTAGAACAGAAGAGGCCTCTGGTTTCTCCTGTAGTATAGGAATAGCAGAAGATACCAAAGGCCTTAATTTTGTAGATATGTATAACCTTGCTGATAAAGCTCTATATCAAGCCAAGGCCGATGGAAAAGGATGCTTTTTTATTGAAAGGAACTAGCAATTTTATCTATTGCTGAAAGCTCATCACTAGTAAAACTTGTGTTTTCAATAGCTTTAATATTATCAAGAATTTGAGACGGCTTGGAAGCTCCGATAATGACGGAGGTTACATAGTCGTCTTTTAAAATCCAGGCAAGAGCCATTTCGGCAAGTGTTTGTCCGCGGCCCTTAGCAATCTCATTAAGAGCATGGATACATTTGATTTTGTCATCACTAAGACTATTTTCGTTAAGAAAACGTCCGTCAGTACGAATTCTGCTGTCTTCTGGAATGCCGTTCAAATATCTATCTGTTAAAAGACCCTGAGCAAGAGGAGAAAAGCAAATTATGCCTTTTCCAAGCTCTTTAGATTTTTCTTTTAGACCATTCTTTTCGATTGTCCTATCGAAAATATTATATCTGTTTTGATTGATGATGAATGGAACGTGCAGATCAGTAAGTATGTCGCTAGCTTTCTGAAGAGTAGGCCCATCATAATTAGAAATTCCTACATAGAGAGCCTTGCCACTTCTTACTATCTGGGCAAGAGCCTCCATTGTTTCCTCGAGCGGAGTTTCAGGGTCCATTCTGTGATGATAAAAAATATCTACATAATCAAGACCCATTCTCTGAAGGGACTGGTCAAGGCTTGATATAAGATACTTGCGACTTCCCCAGTCGCCGTAAGGACCAGGCCACATATAATAGCCAGCTTTTGTGGAAATGATCATTTCATCTCTGTATTTGTGCATGCTCTCTCTTAATATCTTACCAAAATTGATCTCTGCTGCACCTTCAGAAGGTCCATAGTTGTTGGCCAGATCAAAATGAGTTATGCCATTGTCAAAAGCAGTAAAGCACATTTTTTCCATATTATCAAAGTTGCTGTTATCACCAAAGTTGTGCCATAAGCCTAATGAAACAGCAGAGAGCTTGAGTCCGCTTTTTCCACATCTGTTGTATTTCATGGTTTCATATCTATTTTCGTTTGCAGTGTACATCTTCTCTTTCTCCATTCTAATAAATTGGTTAATAGATACATATACTACAGACTTAGCGTAGTTTATCTTCTCAAGTAAAGTCAACACTTTCAGGCTAAAATGATTGAAAATAGGCAGATTATTATTAAAAGTGAATTCAATAAAAAGGTATTAAGTTATAAAGAATAATTGCCGATATAGATATAGGATTCATGTGCGTATAGACAAGGAAGGAATCGCTATGAAGAAACTATTAGGTAAATTATTGGCATTTATATTGGCTGTGGTTGTAGCAATCTGCGGCTTTATTGTGCTGTGTGGAATCAACCCGGATGTAAAAAACGGCGCCAAGGCCGCATCATCTGGGATAAACAGCATTATTCAGGAGAGAGCAGCACTTGAAAGCTCGCAGGGGGCGCAAGGCGCTTCTGGCCAGCAAACTGGAGATAATGCTCAGGATACTGCAGGAAATACTCAGGATTCAGCTGCTTCGCAGGTTATCGCAGAATTAACTGACGCTGCGGCAACAGTTACCTCTTTTACGGTGTCTCAGGATCAGGAAAAAGAATTTGCGCAGTACGAGAGTGAATGGAGTAGCTCAGGAATAGAAAAAGATATAGTTGATCAGGCTGAAGAACCTTTGGTAAATCAGGATCTTTATGAGGATTCTACTGATGAAACTGCCTATTACAGTATCACAGACAATTTGTCTGATTACAGTATGCCTACGGCAAATGTCATTGAAATCGAGACTCCTGAGCAGGTGCAAAGCGCAATCAGCGATATTAGCATGGGAAATACGGCAAAAGATATGTCTTTTGCCAATGAATATTACCCTTATTACAATATGCTGACAGATAAATGCAAACAGCTTTATAAACAGATATATGGAAATTCCATGGAGCAGAGAGATGTTTTTTTGCCTGTGGTCAAGGCAACTCCAGATCAGTGGAAAAATGCTCTTATGAGTGTAGTTCTGGATCATCCCGAACTCTTTTGGCTAAATACAGCCATGTACACTGAATATGATTATAAGGGATACGTGGTAAAGGTTCAGATATATTTCTATGAAGATCTGGGAAACATTGACGAAGCAAAGGCGCAGTTTGATATTATGACTGCAGCTATTTTGGCCGGCACTGATGAACTTAAAACAGCTTATGATAAGGAAGTCTACGTCCATAATCTATTGGCAGATAAGCTGACATACAGCCAGAATAGCCTGGATCAGAGTGCGTATAGTGCGATTGTTGGAAACGAGACGGTTTGCGCCGGCTATTCTAAGGCTTTTCAGTATCTGATGCAGCAATTGGAAATACCAACCTATATGACTGTGGGATGGGGTGGTGGTCTTGCATCTGGTGACATGCATGCCTGGGATATCATTAAACTTGGTGATTCTTATTATAACGTGGATGTTACCTGGGATGACCAGGAACCAATAAATTATAATTATTTCAATCAGTCTGATAAGGACTTTCACAGGCATACTCGAATGTTTAATTCCCAGTATCTGCCTGCTTGTGCAGGAGGAAAATACTCAAAAGTACCAAAAACTGAATAACAGTAAAAAAATAGTTGCTATTTGATTTAGCATATGTTATCATGTTAAATGGTCTTTTTAGAAGAGGGGATATTATGCCCTTCTTTAGGCATTATGCTGTTTTTACCATGCAGGAAAGGAGTTACAATGAAAGTTAGGTCTTCTGTTAAGCCTATGTGCGAAAAGTGCAAGGTTATTAAGAGAAAGGGCGTTATCAGAGTAATCTGTGACAACCCTAAGCACAAACAGAGACAGGGATAATTCGAGCCGTTTTCGGATTACTTTTTGATACCAATGTGTATTGGAAAGATCGGATTATACTTTGTCCGGTTGGGCCGATAGAGTATCTGGCCCCAATCAAACAAGTAACAGCTCTGACGAAATAGGTTGGAGCAAGAGGAGTAAAGCTTCTCAAGAAATTATTTATTTTTTTATTTGTAAATGGAGGAATTAAAATGGCTCGTATTGCAGGTGTAGATTTACCTAGAGATAAGCGAGTAGAGATCGGTTTGACATATATCTACGGAATCGGTAGAACAAGCTCAAACAAGATTCTTGAAGCTGCAAAAGTAAATCCGGACACACGTGTTCGTGATCTTACTGATGAAGAAGTTAAGAAAATCGCCGAGATTATCGGTAACGACTACGATGTAGAGGGTGACCTTAGAAGAGAAGTTGCCATGAACATCAAGAGACTCACAGAGATCGGATGCTTCAGAGGAATGCGTCATAGAAGAGGACTTCCTTGCCGTGGTCAGAGAACAAAGACAAATGCAAGAACAAGAAAAGGACCAAAGAGAACAATCGCTAACAAGAAGAAATAATTCTTTTTAAAGCCTTTGATCTATATATTTGAGATTGTGCATGGCAGTTTCAAAAGTAACAATTTATAGTATTTATAGGAAGAAAGTAGGTTAGTTTAAAATGGCAAATCAGAAATCATCAGCTGCAAAGAAGGCAGCTGCAAAGAAGCGTGTCAAGAAAAACGTTGAACACGGACAGGCACATATCCAGTCATCTTTCAATAACACAATCGTTACATTGACAGATGCTGCAGGTAACGCTCTTAGCTGGGCAAGTGCTGGCGGTCTCGGATTTAAGGGTTCAAGGAAATCTACTCCTTATGCTGCACAGGTAGCTGCAGAGACAGCAACTAAGGCTGCTCTTATTCACGGCCTTAAGACTGTTGATGTATTCGTTAAGGGACCAGGTTCAGGAAGAGAAGCTGCAATCAGAGCTCTTGCTGCAAGCGGTCTTACAGTTACATCTATCACAGACGTAACACCTGTACCACATAACGGATGCCGCCCACCTAAGCGTCGTAGAGTATAATCTGAGTGATATAGGGATACAAAGTTATATTTTTCTGTGCTTGCACAGAGAAAAATATAACCTTGGAGACCGAACATACATGAGGAAGTAGAGCAATAGCTCGGATTCCGAATGTATGCATGATTGCGAGAACGTAGTGAAGCAATCATGGGTATCACGAAGTAGTATATTCAATCAATGTAGTTACATGTGCATATTATATATGTGAAATTACGTTGGACGAAGGTGCAAATGCTGTATTTTACAGCAATCATTGTAAACAACATCAAGACAGAGCATATTTGTTTTGAGTAAAAGAAAGGAGCCTAAAATGGCAGTAAACAGAGTTCCCGTATTAAAGAGATGCAGATCTCTTGATTTAGATCCAACTTTCCTTGGATATGACAAGAAGTCCAAGAGAGCATCAGCTAGAGCTGGTAAGAAGATGAGCGAGTATGGACTTCAGCTCCGCGAGAAGCAGAAGGCTAAGTTCATCTATGGCGTACTTGAGAAGCCTTTCAGAAACTACTATGACAGAGCAGACAGAATGAAGGGTCAGACAGGTTCAAACCTTATGACAATTCTTGAGTCAAGACTTGACAACGTAGTATTCAGAATGGGATTCGCTAGAACAAGAAGAGAGGCTAGACAGGTTGTTCTTCACAAGTTCGTTCTTGTAAACGGCAAGCAGATCAACGTACCTTCATACCTCGTTAAGGCTGGCGACACAATCGAGATCAAGGAAGCTGCTAAGAATATCCAGAGATTTAAGGATATCACAGAGATCACAGCTGGCAGACTCGTTCCTGAGTGGATTGATGTTAACAAGGACAATCTTCAGGGTACAGTTAAGGAACTTCCTTCAAGAGAAGTAATTGATGTACCAGTTGACGAAATGCTTATCGTCGAGTTGTATTCTAAGTAATAAATAACTTATAATATAAATATCTTGTTAACTAACCACATAAGGAGGGTATATCAGTGTTTGATTTTGAAAGACCAAATATTGAAGTTGCTGAAATCTCAGATGATAAGAAGTATGGTAAATTCGTAGTTGAGCCTCTTGAGAGAGGTTACGGTATTACACTGGGCAATTCCCTTCGCAGGATTATGCTCTCTTCTTTACCTGGTGCAGCAGTAAGTCAGGTCAAAATCGAAGGCGTACTGCATGAGTTCAGTTCTATTCCTGGTGTTAAGGAAGATGTAACTGAAATCATCATGAATATCAAGAATCTTTCAATCAAGAATTCTTCTGACACAAATGAGCCAAAGACTGCTTACATTGAGTTCAATGGTGAAGGCGTTGTTAGAGCATCTGATATTCAGGTTGATCAGGATATAGAGATCATGAATCCAGATCAGGTTATCGCTACACTTTCCGGCAAGGATGCTAAGCTCTACATGGAGCTCACCATCACTAAGGGAAGAGGTTATGTAAGCTCTGATAAGAACAAAGGTGGCGACCTTCCAATCGGAGTTATCGCTATCGATTCTATCTACACACCAGTAGAGAGAGTAAACGTAACTGTAGAGAATACTCGTGTAGGTCAGGTTACTGACTTCGATAAATTAACACTTGATGTTCACACTGATGGAACACTTGCTCCTGACGAGGCTGTAAGCCTTGCAGCAAAGGTTCTTAGTGAGCATTTAAGCCTCTTCATCGATCTTTCCGAGAATGCCAAGACTGCTGAAGTTATGGTAGAGAAGGAAGATGACGAGAAGGGCAAGGTTCTCGAGATGTCAATTGATGAGCTTGAACTTTCAGTTCGTTCATTCAACTGCCTTAAGAGAGCTGGTATCAATACCGTTCAGGAGCTTGCAAACAAGACTTCTGACGATATGATGAAAGTTCGTAATCTTGGACGTAAGTCACTTGAGGAGGTTCTTGCTAAGCTTGATGAGCTTGGACTTTCCCTGAGACAGGATGGCGAGCAGTAAGATCATTCAGATTGAGGCAAATCTATGGGTGGGAATACCTACACATAGAATTTGATTTTCGCAGAGGATAAATCCGATGTGTACCAATGCGATTCTCATGGCGTATATTAACAGCATTAGAGAAGTAAGACCAAAGCGCATTCTTTGATGTACCACAGCAGGAGGAATCCTGCAGATGAGAAAGGAAGTATATTAAAATGGCAATGTACAGAAAGCTTGGAAAAGCAACAAAACCTAGAAGAGCACTTCTTCGTAACCAGGTAACAGCACTTCTTTACAATGGAAAGATCGTTACTACAGAGGCAAGAGCTAAGGAAATCAAGAAGATCGTAGAGCCTATGATCACTCTTGCAGCTAAGGAGAAGGACAACTTCGAGACACTTACAGTTGATTGCAAGGTTCCTGAGAAGGATAAAGACGGTAAGAGAGTTAAGGAAGTTGTAGACGGCAAGAAGGTTACAAAGTACACAACTGTTAAGAAAGAGATCAAGAAGGATATGCCTTCAAGAATGCACGCTAGACGTCAGCTTCTTAAGACTCTTTACCCAGTAGTTGAAGTTCCTACTGAGAAGGCTGGAAGAAAGAAGAACACAAAGGAAGTTGATCTTGTAGCTAAGCTTTTCGATGAGTACGGTCCTAAGTATGCAGATCGTAAGGGTGGTTACACTCGTATGATCAAGATCGGCCAGAGAAAAGGCGACGCAGCTATGATGGTTGTTCTTGAGCTTGTGTGAGCAACGAGCCACGTCAGATAAAATAAGAAGAGGTAGTTTTTTAATGTTTACATTAAAAAAACTACCTCTTTTTATTTTAGTTGTTGCGGCGACTGCCGCAACAACGAGGAACAAGCGAAGCGGTTCCGAGTCTGACGTGGCTCGTTAAGAGCCAAATGGAGGAACAAGCGAAGCGGTTCCGAGTCTGACGTGGCTCGTTAAGAGCCAAATGGAGGAACAAGCGAAGCGGTTCCGAGTCTGACGTGGCTCGATTTTAATACTCAAAATGCTGATAATCCTTGACTGAATTCCAGTTTCCGCCCCACTTAAAGCCATGTTCTGTAAAGAGCTTGTAGGCGAGGTCGTTTTCGTCAATCTTGTATGGGAATGATGCATCCCGGTCAGCATAGGCTTCACTTCCTGCGGGAGAAATATTCTGAGAACCATCCTTGTTATAGGTAATATAAGGGTTGTAGAAAGGATTTAGGTCGATAGCAAGTCCATAAGCGTGCTTGGATAACTTTTGTGTCCCTTCAACTACTCTGTAATTAAAGCAGGAGGTATTATTGGCCAGCATAGAAGCTGTATCATCCCCATCATATTCATCAATAAGCTTAACGCTTTCTATCTGGTACCCGCTATTGTATAATTCATAGAATATTTCCAAAAGATCCTGGGCTATCTGTTCGTTACAGATAAGTTCTCCGTTCTGAACATTTCCGTCAAAATCATTATAAAGAACCTTGCAATATCTTAATTCATCAAGACTGATATTTGAGTTATCCACATAAGAAACCCCGGAAATTTTCTCAACGATATCCTGCGGTAATTCTGAATAGGTAAAACCTTCAGCATAAGTTTGCTCGGATATATCAGTTGCCGCTTCTGCAGCTGATTCAGTTGATGCCTTTGTGGCTGCAATCGTAGCTACATCTGTTGTGGATGCGGTACTTGCTTCAGATAATGAAGCATTGGAATCAAGAATATTATCATCTATTGTAGAGACTGCAGAAGATGAATTAAGTGCAGAGGAAGCCTCTTTTTCTTTTTCATATTCTGCAAGGGTTTGTCCGTGGGCCAAAAATCTTGCTATAAGCGATAAAGCTACTATAGCCATGCATAAAAGTCCGAAGTCATGTAAGTATTTTTTATTCATTAAAACCCCCAAAAAACAAAAGAATTCTCAAAGTAAATATATATAGAATGAGACTATATATGAGATTTTATCACAATGCTGAAAGCGTCAAAAGAAAATTTTGAAACCGGTATCGTTGTGATAAATTGATAATATTCTTTTAAGATTTTTTAAATTGTAATATTGACGAAAAACCGATAATATTAAAATGTGAATTAATATGCACTTTGCGAGTAAGTCAGACAAGGAAATATCTGATTGGAGGTGTGGAACAAATCCAATCAGGAGAATATCCAGAATCATGACATAGTAATAGCAACTGGCGTCGCCAGATATGACGGGGAAAATAGTTTAGAAGACGTTTTTGCGAAGGCTGATGCACTCATGTACGAAAACAAAAGAATGTTAAAAGAAATGAAATGAGATATTGATAAAGTTTAATAGTATGACAAAGGCGGCATAATCTTGTATTTATGCCGCTTTTTTAGTAAACTAACTATTGCTGATTAATACTGATTTATGGATGTTACTATGAAAAAAATGATAAAGACAGATAATCTTGTATTTGAATATATCAGAAGAGATGAAGAGGGCAACGTAGAAGGAATAACCAGAGCGATAGATAAGGTTAACCTTGATGTCAAGCCTGGCGAATTCATTGCTATTCTGGGGCATAATGGTTCTGGCAAATCTACACTTGCCAAACATTTTAATGCCCTTCTATATCCCACAGAGGGAGAGGTCTTCGTCGATGGAATGAATATCGAGGATGATCAGCATCTATGGGACATCAGACAGGAAGCTGGTATGGTGTTTCAGAATCCTGACAACCAGATCATCGGCCAGGTTGTAGAGGAAGATGTGGGATTTGGCCCTGAGAATATGGGCGTTCCAACTGATGAGATATGGGAAAGAGTAGATGAATCCCTTAAGACTGTAGGAATGCTGCAATTTAGAAAATCCTCACCAAACCATCTTTCAGGTGGCCAGAAGCAGAGAGTGTCAATTGCAGGGGTAATTGCAATGCACCCCAAGTGTATTATATTTGATGAACCAACAGCCATGCTTGATCCGAACGGACGCAAGGACGTTATCAGGGCAGCCAGGGCACTTAACCAGGTTGAGAATATTACCATAATCCTTATCACCCATTATATGGAGGAAGTTATCTACGCTGACAGAGTCTTTGTAATGGACAAGGGACATGTAGAAATGACCGGCACTCCCAGAGAAATCTTTTCCCAGGTGGACAAACTAAAAGACCTGCGCCTTGGTGTTCCTCAGGTTACACTTCTAGCTCACGAACTTAGGAAAGCCGGATTGCCGCTTCCAGAAGGCGTTCTTACTAGAGAAGAACTTGTGGAAGAGTTAAAGAAAATCAAAAATAAAGAGAATAATTAGTATAAGGGAAGCACAACTTCCGGAGAATAAAATGTCAATTATACTCGATCACGTAAACTATATATATGATGAAGACACTGCAATGGCTCATGCGGCCTTGATAGATGTGTGTCTTAATATTCCAGACGGCCAGTTCGTGGGACTTATCGGCCACACCGGATCTGGCAAGTCAACACTTATACAGCATATGAATGGGCTTGAGAAACCTACAAGTGGATGTGTTTTCTACAATGGACAGGACATAAATGACCCTGACTATGATAAAAAGAGCCTTCGCGCCAAGGTAGGACTTGTTTTTCAGTATCCTGAGCATCAGCTCTTTGAAACAGACTGCTTTAAGGACGTGTGCTTTGGCCCCAAAAACCTGGGCCTTCCTCAAAAAGAGGTGGAGCTCAGAGCTTATGAGGCTTTGAAACAGGTTGGATTTGATGATGAATATTTTTATCAGTCCCCATTTGACTTATCTGGTGGACAAAAGAGAAGAGTGGCTATAGCTGGTGTCCTTGCCATGAAACCAGAGGTTCTTATTTTGGATGAACCTACAGCGGGCCTTGACCCTAAGGGACGAGAGGATATTCTGGGCCTTATAAAGAAGCTCCATGATGAAATGGGAATAACTATCATACTTGTAAGCCATAGTATGGACGATGTAGCTAATTATGTTGACAGGATCATCGTTATGAACAAAGGCCGGGTAGCCTTTGATGACGTGCCTACAGAAGTGTTTAAGCATTACAAGGAACTTGAAGAAATTGGACTTGCTGCACCACAGGTCACATACGTGATGCAAGAACTTAGAGAAGCAGGCTTTCCGGTTGATACTAATGTAACCACACTGGATGCTGCAAAAATAGAGATATTGAAGGCTTTTGGAAAATGCTAAGAGACATTACACTTGGACAATATTATAGAACAGAATCAGTTATCCACAGTCTTGACCCCAGGGTTAAGCTTGTGGCTACCTTTGTTTTCATAGTTTCACTTTTTGTTGCTAATAACTTTGTAGGATATGTGATCGCAGCTCTTTTTCTTGCTATGTGCATTTACTTATCCAAGGTTCCGCCTAAATTCATCTTCAGGGGTATGAAGACAATCTTTTTCCTGTTGATGATAACTATGGTGTTCAACCTTTTCCTCACACCGGGAAAAGAGCTTATTAGTATCTGGAAGCTGACTATAACCTATGAAGGCCTTAAGATGGCTATAATGATGGCAATCAGACTGATGTTCCTTATTACTGGATCGTCGCTTATGACCCTCACAACTACACCTAATAATCTTACAGACGGCCTTGAGAAGCTTCTAAGACCACTTAGACTGTTCAAGGTGCCTGTACATGAGATTTCCATGATGATGTCTATTGCTCTTAGATTTATCCCAATCCTCATGGAAGAAACTGACAAGATCATGAAGGCGCAGATGGCAAGAGGCGCAGATTTTGAGAGCGGCTCTATAATTAAAAGGGCAAAGAGCCTTGTTCCACTTCTTGTACCACTGTTTATCTCAGCCTTTAGAAGAGCCAATGACCTTGCAATGGCCATGGAAGCCAGATGTTACAAAGGCGGAGATGGCAGGACCAAGATGAAACCACTAATCTATCAGAATAGGGATAGATTAGCTTACCTTGTAATCTGGGCGTATCTCGGAATTGTAATAGTGTTGGGAAGAATACTCTAAGCATCTATTAAGCAGCTATTTTTGCGGCGAAAGAGATCATCAAAAACGAAGATGGATAAAGATATGAGTGACATTAGGCGAATAATGCTGATAGTTTCATATGATGGTACAGCCTATAACGGATGGGCTGAGCAGACCAGTACGCCCAATACGATCGAGGGTGAGCTTAACCGCGCCATAGGGAGATTGACAGGCGAGGAGATCCACGTTATTGGAGCCAGCAGGACTGATGCCGGAGTACATGCCTATGGAAACGTTGCAGTATTCGATACAGCTTCAACAATTCCGGGTGATAGATTTATATTTGCTGTTAACCATGAACTTCCCCAGGATATACGTGTTGTAGAATCCAGAGAAGTGGCTGGGGATTTCCATCCAAGGCACTGCGATACTGAAAAGACCTATGAATACAGGATTGTGAACAGACAGACCATGGATCCTACCAGAAGGCTCTATGCTTGTCACTTCAGTATGCCCCTGGATATCGGAGTTATGAATGATGCGGCGCACTATCTTACTGGAGAGCATGATTTTACAAGCTTTTGCAATGTGGAATCTCAGGCGCTTAGCCATGTACGCAGGATAAAAGATATTCATGTCACAAGAAATGGAGATGAGGTGGTCATCTCTGTTACAGGCAATGGTTTTTTATACAACATGGTCCGAATAATCGCAGGAACCCTAATGCAGATAGGAAGAGGCAAAGGTGGCCCATCAGAGATGAAGACTATACTTGATAAGAAAAACAGAGCGGCAGCAGGACCAACAGCTCCTCCTGAGGGACTTTTTCTTATGGAGTACAGATTTCTTGAGGGTATTCCAGGGCCAAAAGTGGATAACGCGGACTAGTACATTGACTCATTCATGATCAAACTCGAATACATCTACATAGCCGAAGGATACCGGTAATTCTAGATGCAAACCAAATAGCGCACATTAGTTATCTGCAAGGAAGTACTGATAAGAAGATAAAAAATTGATTAATTTCTTGAAGAAATGGTTTTTTAACCTTGACAATTTGGCTTGCAAAGTCATATAATATCTTACTGTGTGACGGTATGTCCGTTTGCACAGTTTTCAGTTCTAAATGGACTGAAATAACGTGGTAATGTCATATTGATGTCCCGGTAAGCCTCAATATGTACATCGTTATAAATGCATCGATCAGGTGAAGGGTCAATGCAATGTATCAATTAAGAGCAATTATTTACTGGAGGAAACACAATGAAAACTTATATGCCTAGTGCAACTACAGTTGAGAAGAAGTGGTATGTAGTTGATGCTACAGATATGACACTTGGACGTCTTGCTTCTAACGTTGCAAACGTACTTAGAGGAAAGAACAAGCCAATCTACACACCTAACATCGACACAGGTGATTATGTAATCGTTATCAACGCTGAGAAGATCAAGGTTTCTGGTAAGAAGCTTGACCAGAAGATGTATTGGCACCACACAGATTATGTTGGACATCACAAGGAGTTCTCACTTCGTCAGATGCTCCAGGACAAGCCTGAGAGAGTTATCGAGCATGCCGTTAAGGGAATGCTTCCTAAGGGATCTCTTGGAAGAGAGATGTACACAAAACTCCATGTATACGCAGGAGCTGAGCACCCACATGCAGCTCAGAAGCCTGAAGTATTAACATTTTAATCGGGTAGTTGAAAGGAGAACATAAAATGGCAAAGTCAGCAAGTTACTACGGAACAGGTAGAAGAAAGAAGTCAATCGCAAGAGTTTACCTTGTATCCGGAAATGGAAATATAACAATCAACAAGAGACCTATCGATGAGTATTTCGGACTTGAGACACTCAAGGTTATCGTAAGACAGCCACTCGTAGCTACAGAGACATCAGACAAGTTTGATGTTGTTGTAACAGTAAGAGGCGGCGGCACAACAGGTCAGGCTGGTGCTATCAGACATGGTATTTCAAGAGCCCTTCTTCAGGCTGATTCAGATGAGTACAGACCTACACTTAAGAAGGCTGGATACCTTACAAGAGATCCTCGTATGAAGGAAAGAAAGAAGTACGGTTTAAAGAAAGCTCGTCGTGCTCCTCAGTTCTCAAAGAGATAATCTTTCGAGATTCAAAAAGAATTTACAAACCTCAGAAACTCAGTGTTTCTGGGGTTTTTCTTTTATCTATAATTGTATTCAGTTGTGGTGAAACGCAGAAAATTTTGTACCGTAAACAGCGAGTAAACAGCAGGTAGACAGCAAAATTATCAAGTCTTAGATTTTATTTATTGCTTCTACCAGAGACTGGATATCAAGGTGTGTGTACACTTTCTCTGTCAGAGACATTGCTCCGGAGTGTCCTACGATTTTCTTGATCATTGTAGGATCCACATGAGCTTCCGCCAGCATTGATATGCAGGTGTGCCTAGTATCATGGGGATTGTGCTCCATACCAAGGTTTTCTATTAGTGGTGTCCAGTAGCTGTCTTTATAGTTCCTGTAGGTGAATTTTTTGTTGTCATCTGTGTGAAGAAGGTATTCACAGTCAGAGGATTCATACCAGGCTTTGTAGAATGGTAGAACCTTATCTGCTATAGGAACCTTTCTGATACCATTTTCAGTCTTACTTAGTATCACATCGAAATACTGTTCTTCAAGGTGAACATTTTTCTTTTCCAAATCCAGTAGTTCAGATATTCTACAGCCGTTGTAAATCAGCATTAGTACTGTCTGGTAGAACGGATCATCCTTGAGTTCCCATAGCCTGTCAATCTCAGCTTTTGAAAAGATATCTCTCTCAACCTTGTTTGGATTCTTGTCCTTATACTTGAGGATATCTACAAATTCGGAATAGTCCTTGTTACAGATATCGTTCTTAAGGGCATAATCGTAAAGCTGATTGAAAAGGACTTTGATCTTACGGAGTGTAGGATAATTCTTTCCGCAGGTATCAATGACATTCTGAAGCTCTGCCAGCCTTATATCTCTAAAAGTTTTGTTATAAAGGATGCCACATACGTTATATGAGGCTGTATACCCATGCACATTGGATTTAGAGATGGTAGGATACTTTGCTTCAGACCAGGCATTATATACGTCTGTGAATGTCATTTTGGCAGCTTTTGTATCAAATGGATTCTGATGATAATCTGATAACATTTGCAAGCCTTCCTGCTTGGTTTCAGCATATCCTATGACATTGTACGTCTGCTTTTTGGTACCTTTTTCCGGATCAATGGTCCATCCGGTGGTTACTCTTACCATATAGGGCTTTCTGCGTTTCCCGGACATTTTCATAACACTTCCATATCCGTTTGGTAATTTCAAATAATATCGACCTCCTTTGATGCTCAGGTAATTTATGAAAAAGGGGATAGTCCCTTAATCACCTTTCTTATCGGGCAATGCTACATTTGCGTAGTATGCAAGTTCTGTTTCAAACCAGTGATTAAATCTATCTTCATTTGATAGGCCTTGTTCAAGGCTTTCTCGTTCATCTGCGTATCTTTCCAGAAAAAGGCAGAGATCTGCGTTGTTTTCTGCTATTTCATCGTTTCCCATGAATTTAAGGCTACAGCTCCACTCTTCAGTTTTTGGCGGGCGATTTACGTCTATATTGAAGTGAAGACCTGCTTTTTTATTTAATTCGTTTAGAACATAGAGGACATCTGAGAGAGTATCTAAAGTAATGTTCTTCTTCTGATATCCAATAAGTTCTGCCGGGGAGATATTAAGAATATTTGCTATCTCATTCAGTACACCTATTGAAGGCTCTATTTCACCGCTTTCATATTTCTGTACTGTACGCATGGTTTTACCTAGTCTGTTAGCCAGTTCAGTTTGACTGAGGTGCTGAGCTTTGCGGGCCTGCTTAATTCTATTTCCAATATCATATCCATTATTCATTGTACTGACCTCCTTGTGTGAATTGTAACACGTAGCAATACGAATTGCAAGAACGTAATACGAATTTAAAATGCATATTTTAAGTTGACAAATGAATTATAAGGACGTATTATCAAAATACGAACTGATAATTCGTATTTTTAAAAGAAAGGAGGTGAAAGGTATGGAAGACAAAAAGTTATATGTAGAACTACCAAGATTTACCGGTAGAAATGTTCCTATAACCGAGGTCGCTGAGGCAATGCACAAAGATGCGCAGTTTGTAAGAATTGGAATCCAACAGGGAATATTCAAATTTGGATATGCCATGAAGAAAGAGAATTCCAGTGAATACAACTACTATTGTCCAGACAGAAAGGTGTGGGAAGAGATTGGATACTTTAGTCCAGAAGCGGTCTAAAAAGAAAAAACTCTCTTGCTGGTAACAAGAGAGTAAATGAAAAGCCGGAGCTTTTGTAAATTCGATTAAATAAAGTATAGCAAGGGTTCCGGCCAAGTTCAACAAAAAAGTAAGATTGGAGGAATCTAAATGGAAACAAGCAAACCAGAATTAAAGCTTATCCAGATGTCAGATGTAGAAGCTGAAGAAGTTTCCTGGCTATGGTATCCGTTTATACCATATGGAAAGCTTACCATCATTCAGGGAGATCCCGGAGATGGAAAAACAATTTTTGTACTAAATGCAGCAGCGAAGTTATCAAAAGGAATTTCGTTAGATACAGGTCTGCAGAGTGAGGAACCAATAAACATCATATATCAGACAGCAGAAGACGGACTGGCTGATACGGTAAAGCCAAGACTTGAAGGGGCCGGGGCTGACTGCTCCAAAATCCATGTGATAGATGAGAGTGATAAATCGCTATCAATGGTAGATGAGAGAGTTGAACAGGCAATCATAAGGACTGGAGCAAAACTCTTGATTATGGATCCACTACAGGCATATCTCGGAGGCGGAATGGATATGAATAGAGCTAACGAAGCAAGAGATATGACTAAGAAGCTGGGAGCTCTGGCGGAGAAGTACAAATGTGCAATCATCCTAATCGGACACATGAACAAAGCTTCCGGAAACAAGGCAGCCTATCGAGGGATGGGATCAATAGACTTCTACGCAGTAGCAAGAAGTGTCCTATTGGTAGGAAGGATAGAAGGAGAACCGGAACTAAGGGCAATAGTCCAAATAAAGAACAACTTATCAGCATTTGGACATTCCAAGGCCTTCAGATTATCAGAAGAGGGATTCGAGTGGATTGGAGATTATGAAATAACCGCAGACGAAGTTCTCGGAGGAATTGCACCGAAAGCGAATAAGCAGGAAAAGGCGATAGCTCTTCTGAGAGAATTGGCTGAAGATCATAATATGATCCCAAGTAACGAGGCAGTAGAACTGGCTAAAGAAGAGGATATATCAAAAAGAACTCTGGAGATAGCCAAAAATGAACTTGGGATAAAAGCCAGGAGAATCAACAATACCTGGTACTGGATATTGAAAGAGAACGAATGATAATCAAGACCGCAACAATGTAAGGTATCTGAAGTTACACTCTTAAGATTGCAAGGTTGTAAAAAGATAAAGACACTGCATTGTTGCGGACTAGAAGAAAGGGACGAATGAAAAACGTACAGATATCTCAGAAATTATTTATAAGGCTGGTACGATTACTGGTCTTTGAGTTTGATGAAGATACTGATCTGATCAAAAAAGAACTTGAAGACAAGATGGAAAAACTAGTGAGGCATGAAATCTATTCAAAGTTCAAGACAGCACCCACTGAAGAGGAGAAGGAAAAAGCTCGTCAGGACTACCTCGATATGGTGGGAATGCACAGGAATTTTAGATGGTGATTTCCCTTGATGGATTGAACGGGAGCGTGACACGCTCCGGTAATAATCAGCCAAGGAATGAATGGTTTGGCAGGCGAGCGGAGCGAGCTTCCCCATAACGTGGCGTTATGGGTAAACCCCTATGGATAATGACATTACACATCATTATCCGGGGGCTCTCCGAGGGGCCTGCCGGCGGCAAAAAAATACGAAAGGATTTAGTTTATGATAACAGTAACATTTCACATTTCATGTAAAAAGCATTCGCTCACTAAAACACGAGATGTGGTTTCGGTGAGTAAACACAATCTTCGACTATTTCAAAGTGAAGAGTATAACGAAGAAATGATCGAAGTGGAAGTCGGGAGTGAAGTAAATATTCTCGATGATGTAAAAGATATTTATGAAAAGGAATTCTCTGAGGCACTGGCGGAATACAACAAAGGTAAAAGAAGTGACAGACAGATCCATGATTATCTGGAGTATGTATCCGAAAGTAAAAAGAATGATGTGGCTACGGAGGTAATTCTCCAAGTAGGGGATAAGGAATTCTGGGCGGATAAGACGAGAGAACAGTGGAATGCAATGAAGCCACTCTTGAGGGAACAGCTTGAATATGTAAAAGAGATAGTTCCGGAATTCAAAATCGCATCGGCGGTAACACACTTGGATGAGGATTCACCTCATATGCACGTAGTAGGAGTTCCGGTAGCAACAGGATACAAACGAGGACTAAACAAACAGGTGGCAAAAACAAAAGTGTTTGATCAGGAGAGACTAGAAAAAATACAAGATCTAATGCACGATTTTGTAGAGCATCAGATGAAAGACCACCCGGAGATTTTTGGAGATGAAACACTTAAGCCAAAAGAAAAAGGCAGGAATAGTGACTTCTCAAAAGAATTCTATTTAAGGCTAAAGCAGCAAGAATATGAAAAGCTGGAAGATAAGTGCCAAGAGAAGGAAACGCAGATTGAAGCTCTGGATGGAACGGCTAAAGAGATGAAGGAGGACATCGAAAGTACAGTTAACCAATATGTGGACTCAGTGGTAAATACGGAAATGAAAAAGGAATTCATGAGATATGCAACACTTGAAAATCCTAAGACTACACTTGGTAAATTAGTCTCGAAAGCCTTTAAAACATTCAAGGAATGGTGGGACAAGACTAAGAAGCCTGAGATAGCTGAAAAGGCTAAAACAAGCATTTTGCAAAAGCTAAGAGAAAGCCAGGCGATAGTTGATCAGAGGAAAGAGCAGCAAGGTCCGAATCTCAATAGGAACAATCTCAGTCCGGAGAGATGAATACTATGATAGCATTAGGCAGGGGCGTGAAAACGCCCTTGTTTTCTGTTGAAGTGCTTTGTCCAGTAAAGTATAATGAAACTGTTTTGATGCTTTATATTTGAAGACAGAATTATTACTGGTTAATAGAAATGGGATGAATGAGGATACAAATATGGGGATATTGATATGCGGGCATAATGGTGTTGGGAAAAGTACAATTGGAAGAATTCTTGCAGATAGATTATCCTATCAATTTATAGATAATGAGGATCTGTATTTTCCGAAAAATGATAAGTCATATATGTTTTCTAATCCAAGGAGTAAAGATGAGGTAATACACTTATTGGAGGAGAAAATAGAGTCCAACGATAAATTTGTGTTTGCAGCAGTAAAGGGGGATTATGGGGACAAACTGCTTGCAAAATTAGATTACGCTATTCTTGTCGAAGTTCCCAAAGAAACGAGGATGGAACGCGTAAAAGCACGTTCTGCTCAAAAGTTTGGAGATAGGATACTTGATAACGGAGATCTTTCAAGCAAAGAAAATTCATGGTTTGAAAAGGTAAACAGCAGGCCGGAGGATTTTGTCACTAAATGGATTGAAATCTTAGATTGTCCGATAATTAGAATTGATGGAGCTGCTCCAGTTGAGGAAAATGTAGAATATCTTCTCTCAATTTTGGCGAACGGTTAACTATAAGGGAGAAATTGCAACATGTTAGAGTATGAGTGGCTGTTTTTTGATCTGGGATCAACACTTATTGATGAGAGCAAAGTATATGAAAGACATATGAGAACAGTTGCAGATGAAGCAAATGTTACTTATGAATTTGTTTATAACAAGGCACTTGAATTGTATAAAAGAGGCAAACGTGGATATTCTGAGATGATGAGACAGTTGGGGGTTGAGAAGCCAATTTGGACTCAAGAAGATGAGATATTATATCCGGAAACAAAAAAGTGCTTGGAATCATTAAAAGAAAAATACAAGATAGGAATTATTGCAAATCAGATTTCTGGAACGGAAGATAGATTGAAAGAATTTGGGATATCCCAATATATCGATTTAGTGATAGCTTCTGCTGAAGAAGGAGTTTCTAAACCAGATAAAAGGATCTTTGAGATAGCACTTTATCGTGCAAAATGCAATCCCAATAAAGCTGTCATGATAGGTGATAGAGTGGATAACGATATTGTGCCTACAAAAGCATTAGGTATGGGAACAATATGGATTAAACAAGGCTTTGGACAGTTTTGGGTATTTACAGATGTATCTGAAGAACCGGATTTTTCTGTCGCAAATTTGTCAGAACTGATGGAATTACTATAGAATTAGTGATGATGGTTGACCTGATTAAGACTTTCAAATGATAGAGATTTATTGTGGCTTATCCCAAAAGGATTTTGGTAATTTTGCTACTTGAAAGATAGGTCTATTGATGTATACTATAGTTAAGCAGGTGATGCACAGCCTTATAAATGAGCGAGTTATCAGTAGGTGATGCACAGCCTTATAAATGAGCGAGTTAACAGCAGGGACAAGGTTTCTTGTCCCTGTTTTATGTTTAGGAGGAACATGAGAGGTTTAAAAATATATGAAGTGAATCCAGGATATGTAAAATACTTATCGGCATATCAGGAGCATATATTCTTTTCGGAAGGGGATAAATCTTCTAGAAAATATATAGGAATTGTTCTGGAGATAAATGGGTTTAAATATTTTGCGCCATTATCTTCGTTTAAGCCAAAGCATAAGAAAATGTCTGAAGGTGTAGATTTCATTAAGATTAAGGATTATGCGGTTATTAATATAAACAATATGATACCTGTACCGGATGGAGAGTTTTACCTTGTTGATGTTAATGGGACCAAGGATCCACATTATAGGTTTTTGTTGCAGGCTGAAAGCAGAGAGATAAATAGGCAAAGAAACAGAATATTGAAAAATGCAGATATTGTTTACAAGCATAAGCTGAGAAATGGTGATGCCACTCCGCTTGCTAAAAGAACTAATGATTTTGTTAAACTTGAAAAGGCTTGTAAGTCATATTGAAAATAGTAAAGTTGCCACCAGCCGCATACAGTAGCCCTGAGCTTTCTACCGTGCGCAGCAGGTAAACAGCAACTCGCCTTACAAATGCCCAAAACAAGGCGCTTAAGGCAATGAAAAAGTTCTCAAAGAGATAATCGTTTTACAACGTATTACATCTTTGGACAATCATATACGACTTATTGCACCTCAGGACAACAGTCCTGGGGTGTTTTTGTTATGTCCTCATGTTGTTAAGTAGTTGGCTAGTAAAGCGCAATAATGATATTTCAGTTTGCGCTTTAGGGTTGAGATTAAAGCGCAACAATGATATTGTTAAATAAAAAAACTAAGGACGAGGCTATGCGAGATATAGACAAAATAATTGAAGATGACGAAAATCAGGTGGTTGAATGGAAAGAGTCATGGCAGGATAAGTATTTAGAGTGGATCTGTGGCTATGCCAATGCCCAGGGTGGGACTCTCTACATAGGAGTTGATGATAATGGCAACGTTATTGGATTAGATTCAAAGGTACAAAAGAAGCTATTAGAGGATATTCCAAATAAAATTACTGCAGCATTTGGAATAACTTGTGATGTGAATCTCAAGTCAAAAGATAAAAAGAAGTATATTCAGGTTGAGGTAAAAAAATCGCGATTACCTTTAAATCTCCATGGAAGATATTATTACCGTACTGGAAGTGTAAAGAAGGAGATTACTGGATTTGAACTAACTGAATTCATTATAAAAAGCACAGGAACGTCATATGATGCTATGGTTTCAGACATAACTCGTGATAAGCTGACGTTTGAAGCGTTCAAAAAAAGATATCTTGATGTACTGTCTGGTAATCACGATTTTGAAGAAGATCTTATTAGCTTTAGATTAATGCAAGAAGACGGACAAATGACAAACGCAGGTGTTTTGTTTGCTGACCAATGGAATATTCATCATTCAAGAATGTTTTGTACAAGATGGAATGGTTTGGATAAAGCGGGTTCTGTCCAAGATGCTCTGGATGATCTGGAAATCACTGGTAGTTTATTATCACTCTTTGATAATGCAATGGATTTTGTTAGAAAAAACTCAAAAAAAGGATGGAGAAAAGACAAAGATAAAAGAGTAGAATTGCCGGATTATCCAGAACGTGCAGTAGAAGAAGGATTAGTCAATGCACTCATTCATAGAAGTTATTTGCAGACAGGTGCTCATAGCCAGATTGATATTTATGATGATCGAATGGTTATTACTAATCCAGGGGGAATGTATGATGGTTCTGAGGTTCAGTTACTAGATTTGAGACATGTCCCTTCTAAGCTTAGAAATCCAATACTGGCCGATGTTTTTGGGCGCTTACGTTTGATGGAGAGAAGAGGCAGTGGATTCAAAAAGATACTTGATGCCTATGAATCTGAAGAAAGATATACAGATAGTTTAAAGCCAGAGTTTTATACTGATGGTTATAATTTCTTCCTTACTCTATGGAACTTGAATTATGCTTATGATAAAGCGCAAAATAAAGCGCAAAATAAAGCGCAAAGAGGTACTTTATCTGATAGAGATTATATATTGCTCCTGATTAAGGAGAATCCAATCATAACACAAGAAGAATTGGCAAATATTATGGGGAAGTCACGAAGATCAGTACAGATGCTGATGAAGCAACTGATAGAGGATGATGCTATTGAAAGACTTGGATCAAAGAAACAGGGAACATGGATTTTAAAATGATAAATACTATGAAATGAGGAGTGGCATATGCGAACAATAGACATAATTAATATAATTGCAATAATAGTTTCCCCGGTTGTTGCAGTAGTTGTTGGCCAGATTTTACAAGACAGGAGAAAGAAGCGCTCTGATAAGATGGAGATTTTTAAAACACTAATGATAAGTAGAGGTTTGGGCTGGTCTACAGAAAGTGTTAAGGCATTGAACATTATTGAGGTTGTTTTTAGTGATGATCAATCTGCATTAAATCAGTGGAAGATTTATTATGATAGATTGTGTGTAGAGAATCCAAATGAAATGGAGCTTTCAAAGATTAAAACGGAAGGGGATAAACTCCTTGATGTTATGGCGAAATCATTGGGATATAAAGAAAAAGTCACCTGGGAGACTATACAGAAACCATATATTCCCAAAGGGTTATCGGATAATATTATTCAACAGCAGCAATACCAAAGTGCACAGTTAGATATAATGAACGCTGCTAGTATATATTTTCAGCAGATGAAAAATGAAAGTCAAAAATAGGAGAGGACAAAATGAGATTGAGGTATTGTGGTATAAAGTGAAAATATTTAACTATGTAAATTTCAGGAATTAGTTCTTGTGAACAGATAATTATGACAACGTACGGTGTATTTAGAAGGTAGATTTGTTGCCACCAGTTGTGTACAGTAGTCCTGGGCTTTCTACCGTACACAACAGGTAAACAGCAACTTGATGAAGAAATGCCTAAAATACGGCATTTTCACTTCATTGATCGTTCTCAAAGAGATGATCATCTGCTATTGCAGATTTCAAAAGACTCGGTACATTTGTACCGGGTCTTTTTGCGCCCGAAAGTGGACTAGGGGGATGGGGTTAGTGGTCCATTTTTACTCATTTTATCAAGAATAATTCTATATGCCTTTGTATAATATGATTACGATATCGTAGTAGAAAGGACCTTGAGCATGGAAAATTTTCAGCTGCTTATAGAAGCAATGGAATATATCGAAGATAATCTCACTGAGCCTATAAAAACAGAGAACATTGCTGATAAGCTGCATTGCTCGAAATCCACTATTGAAAAGCTTTTCAGGTACATTAACAATATCAGTATCAGGGATTATATAATTCGAAGGCGTATGAGTAAGGTTTCGAGAGAAATTGTAAGTAATCCGGAAAAGTCTCTGCTCGATATAGCTGTGGAATATGGCTATGGCAGTAATGAAGCTTTTTCAAGAGCCTTTTGCAGCGTGTGGCAGGTATCGCCTTCGGAGTTTAGAAAGAATCCCTCTAAATTTGAGTTGTTTCCCGGATATAGAATTGACCGGGAGCTAATGGAGGAAAAGACGATGGATGACAGGAAGAAGATTGATATAAGTGAGCTATATGACTGCATTAGAGAAAGAAAAGGCTGCTATCTGGTGCTTGGTGATATCAAGAGCCTTATTCCTATAAATGAGATTTCTCATAAAGCAGGCGATTTGGCGATAATAACTGCTATGAAACGCATGGAACAGGCTGCAGGCGCTGAGGATATAGTTTTTCGCATTGGCGGAGATGAATTTGTAATTCTTACAAATTCTAAAGAAGAAAATTATTCGAATAGTATATGTGAAGAAATTATAAGTCATAATGATGAACCTATATTTTGGGAGGAAAAAGAAATCCCACTCTCACTGTATGTTAAAGTAATATGTTATGAGGGCAGAACAGCTCTGAGATATTCTGAATTTTTTACCATGCTTCAAAATGAGCTAAGTGAAGAATACAAAAGGCAGTATTTTTGATTGCCACCAGCCGCATACAGTAGCCCTGAGCTTTCTGCCGTACGCAGCAGGTAAACAGCAACTCGCCCTAGGAATGCCCAAAACAAGGCACTTAAGACAGTGAAAAAGTTCTCAAAGAGATAATCTGCGCGTTTCTACAAGCGATGCGAATACAAAAAGGGATTGCTTCCGCAAGTTTACTTGCTGGGGAGCAATCCCTTTTTTGTATTCATAGCGCGACAGCGCGACATGAGCAAGACGCGAAGCGTCTGCGAATGGCATCGCGGAATATGGACATCTGTCCTGGAATGTTTACCTCAGAAACTCAGTGTTTCTGGGGTTTTTCTTTTATCTATAATAGTATTCAGTTGTGGTGAAACGAAGAAAAATTAGACTCCCCGGAGATCTTTGGAGATGAATAAGTTGATTTTTTTACCTTAGGGATATACAATGTATATACAAAGGAGGTATTGCTTATGCAAGCTCAAGTTAAAGCATGGGGAAATAGTCAAGGAATTAGAATACCCAAAGAAGTGCTTCAGGAAGCAGCTATTTCAGTTGATGATGTTCTCGATGTCAAGGTATCTAATGGCATGATAATGCTTGTTAAACCATTTAGACATAGAACGCTGGAAGAACGTGCTGCAGAATATGGTGGGCAGCTCCATTTAGACGGTGAATTTGACTGGGGTGAACCGGTAGGAAGAGAGATTTGGTAATGAAGGAAGAATTGCATCAAGGGGATATACTTAAAATTGAACATATCAAGAAACCGGTTCTTATTGTGAGTAAGGATTTCTTTAATCAGACCTTTGAGATAATCGGTTGTCCTATTTTTGAAAAAGGGGAAGCAGGACCACTTCACATATATATCAAGACAGATGATGTTGAAGGATATGTGCAGTGTGAAAAAATGGCACTTCTTGATATGAACATTAGAGGATATTCAAAGATAGATAGGATACATTATCCAGACATTATAAATATTACAGATGCTATCCAAGGAATCTTTGATTACATCTGAGTATAAAACAACATATTCCAAGTAGATGCTTGAATAGAGTAATAAACTTGGCAGCATATGATTCGAATTACGGATTGTACGCAGCAGGTAAACAGCAACCCGTCCCAAAAGATGGGTTATAGCACTAGATTTTTTAGGTGCGATAAAAATCTTTCTGCTATAGGTGTAAATGCCTGGTAGCGGTTCCATGCGAAATATATTTTATTTTCAAGCTTAGGAGACAACGGTCTGAATGCAAGACCGTTGTTTTTTGATGTATCAATAAGATAATCATAGGTGAGAAGATATCCAAGACCTTCCCTTGTAAAAATAGAGCCATTGTAGGAAAGACGGAAAGAACCTTCCAGCTGTAGCTCTGAAAATCTGCTCCCGGCCCATTTCTTTATATCTCCGTTCCAAGCCTGATCTGAGCAGAAAAGAGGTAATCCTATCAGGTCATCCAAACGAATGGATTCCTTTTTTTCCAGAGGGTCATTTTCAGGAATGATTAGTCCCCAGGTATCAGCCTGTGGAAATTCTATATATTCATACTTTCTGATGTCCGGCTGCTCAACCAGAACAACAAAATCAAGAAGCCCTTTTTCTGTTTTTTCAGACAGCTGTTCTGTATCACCACTTGTGATGTGATAATGGAGATTGGGATAGCTTTCTTTAAAGGTCTTGATTGCTCTTGCAAGGAATCTTAGCTGATAAGATTCTGCAAGTCCGAGGTAAAGATCTCCTCCGCTTATGTCATCAAGGGAAAGAAATTCCTGCTCGATTTTATCAGCCATGCTCACAAGATCTTCTGCACGGTTTCTGAGAAGAATTCCTTCTTCTGTCAGCTTTATACTGAAACTGTGTCTTGTAAATAGCTTCTTACCCAATTCTTCTTCCAATGATTTTAATTGTTTGGATAGAGTTGGCTGAGTCACATGCAGCATCTCAGCGGCTCTGCTCATGTTTTCTTCTCTTGCTACAGCTAAAAAATATCTTAAAGTCCTGATTTCCATGGTGATTCCTTTCCCGTACAGTGCACTCGAAATGCTACGCAGTGCAGTACTCGAAATGCTATATGATATGCCAAAATGGAATAATATGATATTCATTATAACTATTAGCGAAAAATCTTACAAGCTCATACAATAGAATTGTAAGTGAAATATTTACATGGAAATGAGGAATACTCATGGATAAAGAATATCTAAAGCAAAGCCTTTCAGATGCGGGATGCTGTAATGAGGCAACAGATACGATCCTGGAAAAATTTGAGTCAGGCAGTATCGATGAAATGGTAAGGCTTCTGAAAAAAGAAAGATGCCGTGCCATGGACGAGTACCACGAAAGCGGGAGAAAAGTTGACTGCATGGATTTCATGCTAAGAAAAATCGAAAATGAAATGAAGCAGAGATGACGGAGGTATCAAATGATGATCAGAACAGAAGAACTTAATTTAGTAACAGAGTGGGATAAGACTTTTCCAAAGAGTGAGAAGGTGGAACACAGCAAGGTGACATTTGCAAATCGCTACGGGATAACTCTTGCGGCAGATATGTATATACCAAAGGATATAGATGGCAAGCTTCCGGCTATTGCAGTATCAGGACCTTTTGGAGCTGTTAAGGAGCAGTGTTCAGGATTATATGCCCAGACTATGGCAGAAAGAGGATTTCTTACAATAGCCTTTGATCCCTCTTTTACAGGAGAGTCAGGCGGCAACGTAAGATATATGGCATCACCTGATATCAATACAGAGGATTTTATGGCTGCAGTTGATTTTCTTTCACTTAATGAAAAGGTAGATCCGGAAAGAATAGGAATCATAGGAATCTGCGGATGGGGCGGAATGGCTGTCAATACAGCTGCTCTTGACACAAGAATCAAAGCTACAGCTGCAATGACCATGTATGACATGACAAGAGTTAATGCAAAAGGTTACTTTGATGCCGATGACAGTGAAGAAAAGAGATATGAAGCGAAAAAGGCTTTGTGTGCTCAGCGCCTTGAAGATTTAAAGAATGGAGAATATAAGCGCGCGGGAGGTGTTGTAGATCCTCTACCTGCAGATGCACCTTTCTTTGTAAAAGACTATTTTGATTACTACAAAACGGATCGTGGATATCATGCCCGTTCCCTTAATTCCAATGATGGATGGAATGTGGTAGGCTGTGAATCCTTCGTGAATCAGCCAATCCTTAAATACAGTAATGAAATCAGAAGTGCAGTACTTCTTGTACATGGCGAGAAGGCTCATTCATGCTACTTCAGTAAAGATGCTTATGCGGATATGATAAAGGACAGCAAATATGCGGATAATAAAGAGCTGATGGTCATCCCAGATGCGGTTCATACGGATCTCTATGATGGTGGAGATAAGGATTATATTCCGTTTGATAAACTTGAGAGCTTCTTCAATGAATATCTGAAATAAGGAGAGGTAACGATGAGTAAGGTTTTGATAATAAAGACAAGTCTTAGAGCAAAGAGCAATTCTGATATTCTGGCAGATAAAGTATCTGATGGAGCAAAAGCTGCGGGACATGATGTGGAAGTCATTAGCCTCAAGGACAAAAAAGTTGGATTCTGCAAAGGATGTCTTGCATGCCAAAAGACGCAGAAGTGCGTGATAAATGATGATGCTGTAGAGATTGCGAAAAAAGTAAAGAATGCAGATACGCTTGTATTTGCGACCCCTATCTACTATTACGAGATGAGCGGACAGATGAAGACTCTTCTTGACAGACTTAATCCGCTTTTTCCTTCGGATTATAGATTTCGTAATGTCTATATGCTTTCAACAGCTGCTGAAGATGAGACTTTTGTTCCTGAGAAAGCTGTCAGTGGTCTGAACGGCTGGGTAGATTGTTTTGAAAAAGCGTCATTTAAAGGTTCACTGTTCTGCGGCGGAATAAATGATATGGGTGAAGCAGACGGAAAAGAAGAGGAAAAGCAGGAAGCTTATGAGTTTGGAAAAAATCTTTTATAAGAAAAAATGCAGAGCCTGGATTATATTATGCTTGCTTGTTGTATTTACCGTTACAGGATGCAGAAAGCCTGTTAATACTGAGTCAGTTTCAGAAGCGGTATCTATTCCGAATAAGGATAATGAAGAAATGACTCAAGCCCGGCCTGAATTAGAAGAGGCAAGGAACATTGATACGGCTACGATGGAATCTTCAAAAAGTGAAGAGAGTATGACTGATTCAGAAGAAAGGTTGGTGGAGAATACGCTTAAACTTTTTATAAATGATGAAGAGATCCCTGTGACATGGGAAGAAAATGAATCTGTAAAAGCTGTGAATAATCTGGCTGAATCTAGTCCTATCATCATTGATATGTCTATGTACGGTGGCTTTGAACAGGTTGGCTCTATCGGTCAGTCTATTCCAAGGAATGATAAGCAGATGACTACAAGTGCTGGGGACATTGTTTTGTATTCAGGTAATCAGCTGGTAGTGTTTTACGGTTCAAACAGCTGGGCTTATACAAAACTTGGTCATATAGATAACAAGTCTGAGGAAGAATTGGGAAGGCTACTTGGCTCTGGCAATGTTACTATAACAGTCAGCGTTAATGAATAAAGATTATGAGAAGTGAGGCAATATGATGAAAACAATATTAGATCAAAAATTTGATGAAGAGAGAGCCCTTTACGGAAGTGATGGTATTGTAGTCCATAACTGCCGGTTTGATGGTCCGGCTGATGGAGAGAGTGCACTTAAGGAAAGCAAAAATACTGAGGTACAGGATTGCTTTTTTAATCTGAGATATCCCTTCTGGCACGATGATAATTTGAAGATCAATGGAAGTGAAATGACCGAGAACTGCCGCGCTGCGCTATGGTATACAAAGAATGCTTTCATAACTGATACAAAGCTTCATGGCATAAAGGCACTCAGGGAATGTTCGGATATAAGAATAGAAGATTGTGATATTGTATCGCAGGAATTTGGATGGTCAGTAAAAGATATTGTAATGAAGAATACTACGGCTCAGAGTGAATATTTCATGATGAGATCAGAAAAACTGACTTTTGAAAACGTTACCCTAAAGGGAAAGTATTCTTTTCAGTATATTACAGATTCTGAGTTTGATAATTGTAACTTCGATACTAAAGATGCTTTTTGGCATGCCAAAGATGTAGTTATCCGGAATAGTGTTATCAAAGGCGAATATCTTGCATGGTATTGCGAGAATGTTACTTTTGAAAACTGCACTATAATAGGAACTCAACCACTTTGTTACTGCAAGAACCTAAAACTCATAAATTGCAAGATGATAGATACGGACCTTGCGTTTGAGAAGTCGGATGTGGAAGCTTCGATAGACTCAGAAGTGATAAGTATTAAGAATCCTCAAAGCGGCACTATCCATGTGCGAGAAGTTGGAGAAATTATTATGGATGATGAAGATGCTAAAGGACAGGTGCTGATTTTAGGACGGAAAGAATGTGCTTGATTTAAATTATTTCTTACATGGAAATCAATATCATAGTAGTATTTTTTACTATCATTATTCAAGTTGCCACCAGCAGCATACAGTAGTCCTGAGCTTTCTACCGTACGCAGCAGGTAAACAGCAACTCGCACTTGAAATGCCTAAAACAGGGCACTTAAGGCAGTGAAAAAGTTCTCAAAGAGATAATCATCTGCTGTTGCAGAATATTGTTTCTTTGGAAATATTCAAAGATCTATTACCGGAAGCCCAGGTGGCTTCCGGTTTTCTATTTAAGTCGTTCCTATTCGGGAATTAAAAATTTCACTTTACGATTCTATAAGATACTAGTAGATGCTTCAAAGACCCTATTTAGGCATGCCTATTGGTTTGTGCTTCTGAGTGTTCTTGACTATAAATCTTGTTTTATTCTGTTTGAGTCAATGATCGCAGTGTGTCTGATTGACTGCAATTCCAAGATTATTATATATGAGTCAACCAGCTACGGTTGAGGATTTGACTGTAAATCCAGTATTCCCTTATATGGGTCAACTATTGTATGGGGATGCGTTGACCTTAAATCAGGTAATTCCAAAATGAGTCAATGGTCTTGGGAAATTTCCATGACCGCATTTCCAAAATTCTGTACCTGAGTCAAGTGCCGAGCTGTAATCAGATGACTACAAACAAAGATGATAGCAGGGACGCTTGATATTGAACAACAGGATGTGCTAAAGGCAGTTAATCTGCCTTAAGGAGCTTGAAGTGACTTTTTCTGTACTCAATCAGCCCTTCATCTTTCATATGAGACAGCTCTTTTGACAGGTTGGTTCTTTCAAGGTTCAGATAATCTGCAAGTTGTTGTCTGTTGAAAGGAATATCAAATTCCTTCGAGCCTGTCTGAAGTGCAATTGCATTAAGGTATGACAAAAGACGCCCACGGCAGCTCTTTGAAGAAGTATGAAAACTTCGACCGGACAGAACAAGATTTTTCTGAGATGAGATAATAAGTATGTTTTTAAGGAGCTTTTCCTTCCAGGGAGAGCTCTTTTTGCAGCCATCAAGGAGGGTTCTTATATTGCAAAAGAGAACACGGCAGTCCTCATTTGCTCTGACATCGACCAGAAGGACTTCGCCAAGAAGAGCGTAGGTTTCAGCAAAATATTGGCTTATTCCAACGTGGCTTAAAACAGTACGGTTGCCCCATACATCGTTGCTTTCAATGGTAACACTGCCTGAGAGTACCATGCCTATCTTATCGGTCGTATCTCCGGCGTGGAGAATCAATTCTTCTTTTCGATATTTTTTTTCCCTGGCATCCAGTGAATCGAGGCATAACGACAGTTCTTTTGCTGTCATCCCTTGGAACAGTCTGCTTTTCTCCAGTACATTTATATCCATTATTTATCCTCATATAATTATTCAGAATCAAACTCGGAAAAAAATCAAAATGTGGTTTAAACAACATACTTATTACGAACAGTATATTATACTGACGGCATCAAAACAAGAACACAGTGAAACAAGAGAGGATTAACGATGGTAAGAAAGATAATAAAGATTGATGAAGAAAAGTGCAACGGCTGTGGCATCTGTGCAAATGCATGTCATGAGGGGGCTATAGATATTGTGGATGGAAAGGCAAAGCTTGTAAGAGAAAACTTCTGCGACGGTTTTGGAGACTGTCTGCCTGGATGCCCAATGGGAGCAATCTCTTTTGACGAGAGAGAAGCACCTGCCTATGATGAAGCAGCAGTAAAAGCAGCACACGGATGTCCAGGGTCACGATTCATGGCACTTAAGAGTAGCGTACAGGAAGACACTGATCCCGGACAGAATATGATTTCAAGAATGAGCTCGCATCCCTCAAGACTGATGCAGTGGCCCTGTCAGATAAAACTTCTGCCGACACAGGCAGATTTCTATAATGGAGCCAGGCTCCTTATAGCAGCCGATTGTACAGCATATGCCTATGCAAACATGCATGAAGAGTTCATGAAGGGCAAGGTTACAATGATAGGATGTCCCAAGCTTGATGAGGGTGACTACACAGAAAAGCTTACAGATATCATTTCAAACAATGATATCGCCAGCGTGACCATAGTAAGAATGGAGGTTCCATGCTGCGGAGGATTACAGAGAGCAGCAGAGAATGCAATAAGGAATAGCGGTAAGTTTCTTCCATGGCAGGTTGTGACGATCTCAAGGAATGGTGAGGTTATTGATTAAATTTCCCAGTAAGCATTTAATTCATGGGCTTTTGATGGATGAAAGATTATACTGAAAAGTGTAATAAGCACAGATAAGGAGGCGTATCATGACACTGAACGAGAGAAAAGTAGCAGTAGTAGGTTGTGGATTTGTTGGTTCAGCATCAGCTTTTGCTCTTATGGAGAGCGGGCTCTTTTCTGAGATGGTGCTGATAGATTT
Organism: Butyrivibrio sp. INlla14; assembly: GCF_900102515.1. Taxonomy (GTDB): domain Bacteria; phylum Bacillota; class Clostridia; order Lachnospirales; family Lachnospiraceae; genus Butyrivibrio. The sequence goes on along the minus strand of NZ_FMVS01000022.1, from coordinate 11,929 downwards.
GAATAAAGAGAAAGCGGAGGGTGAAGCTTTTGATATCAGTCATGGACTTCCGTTTGCTAAGCCAATGCAGATCTATGCCGGTGATTATGAGGATGCACAAGATGCAGCAGTTGTGGTGGTTACAGCAGGTGCCGGACAGAAGCCGGGTGAGACAAGACTGGATCTGGTAAAAAAGAACGTAGGTATCTTTAAGTCAATAATTCCGGAGATTGCAAAGTACAACAAAGAAGGAATCTTACTGATAGTGGCGAATCCTGTTGATGTTCTTACATATGCTGCAGCCAAATTCAGCGGATTTCCGGAGAACAGGGTGTTTGGTTCTGGAACTGTACTTGATACAGCAAGATTCAAATACCTTCTTGGCGAGCACCTGAGCGTTGATAGCCGTTCAGTACATGCATTCATCATAGGTGAGCACGGCGACAGCGAGATTGCAGCATGGAGCAGTGCTAATGTTTCGGGAATCCCGATCCATGATTTCTGCGAGATGAGAGGACACTTTGAACATGAAAAGGCAATGAAAGAGATTGCTGAAAATGTTAAAAACAGTGCCTATGAGATCATCGAGAAGAAAGGCGCTACCTATTACGGAATTGCCATGAGTGTAAGGCGTATTTGTGAAGCTATCATTCGTGATGAAAAATCCGTTCTTCCGATTTCCAGCATCCAACACGGAGAGAATGGTATTGATGGCGTTGCACTCAGCATGCCGGCTATTGTCGGAAGAAATGGAGTAGAGGGAGCTGTTCCAATCAGACTAAACCAGCAGGAAAAAGATGCATTACTTAAATCATCAGAGACTTTGAAAGCTGTAATTGATGAAGCACTTTGATGAAATATGGCGGGAATTGTTTAAGCATCATTTTTTGGAACATTGTTAGCGGCAACTAACATAAAGTGGTATCATGAAATTGCAGGAAAGGTTCTATCTTATATACCTGATGACTTTGATGGAAGGCTTTTGGATGTTCCGGTAGGGACTGTTGTATTTACGGAAAAGAAATGGAATGCCACATAGATGGCTCAATGGCATATTTTAAGTGTAAAAAATAATAAGCCGCTTTAAGGGAGTAAAGATAGTAAATGTTTGATAAGAGATTGATGGCTATGTGCCCGGAAAGTAAAAAATACATAGTGGGTAACATTATCTGCCAATGGGTTGAACTTATGATGAACGCAGTGATGATCTTTGTCATCGCAAATGCGGTAGAAAAGCTGTATCGCAAGGAAATGACCGTAAAAGAGATGCTTATTTCTCTTGCGATACTTGCAGGTGTTCTCATTGTTCGGTTTGTCATGACAAAGAAAACGACGCAGATGAGCTATCGTGCATCGAAGACTGTAAAGCGCGTAATGAGAGAGCAGATATATAAAAAGATACTGAAGCTTGGGAATACATACAGAGAGCATGCGACAACCGCAGAACTTGTTCAGGAATCAGTGGAAGGTGTAGAACAGCTTGAAAGCTATTTTGGACAATACGTGCCGCAGTTTTTCTATGCATTTATCGCTCCGATCACCCTGTTTGTGTTGTTCGGTCTTGCGGGAAGTTTCAAGGTGGCAGGAGTGCTGCTTATCTGTGTCCCCCTCATCCCGGGAGCCATAATGATGGTCCAGAAGATTGCAAAGAAGCTTCTGTCCAAGTACTGGGATCAGTATGCGAAGCTTGGGAGCACCTTCCTAGAAAATCTTCAAGGGATGACAACTCTGAAAACATACAAAGCTGATGCGTATAAGAACGAACAGATGAACGCGGAATCCGAGAACTTCAGAAGGATTACTATGAAAGTTCTGACGATGCAGCTCAATTCCATTATCATCATGGATTTCTTCGCATACGGTGGTGCCGCACTTGGTATTGCACTTGCGGGAAAAACCTTTATAGACGGAAACCTTACGCTTCAGAGTACGGTCTTTATGATCCTTCTTTCAGCGGATTTCTTTCTTCCGATGAGAAAACTTGGCAGCTACTTCCATGTGGCTATGAATGGAATGGCTGCAAGCGATAGGATATTTAAATTCTTGAGCGAGGAAGAACCAAAAGAAAAGACTGCGAGACTTTCCGAGACAGGGCTGGACATTAGACTTTCAGATGTCAGCTTTTCCTATGATGATGAAAAGCAGTGAGGAACTTATCCTTTCTGAGATAAAGAAACTTGCAGAAAAAAAGACAGTTATCATGATCACTCACAGGCTTATGAATGTTGTGGATGCGGACAGAATCTTTGTGATGGATAACGGCAGGATCTCCGGATCGGGAACGCATGCAGATCTCCTTGAAACGAATAACGTATACAGAAATCTGTGGAATACACAGAAAGAACTTGAGGACTACGGGAAGGGAGGTGTTATCGCATGAAAAAGCAAAACAAAGCACTGATTCTGTTAAGAATGCTTAAGCTTGTAAAGCCTCTCTCCGGGTTTATGATCCTGGCTGTCGTGCTCGGAACACTTGGCTTCTTTACAGCAGAGTTCATTCCGATACTTGGTGGAGAAGCAATACTCATAGGGCTTGGGATACAAACAAAGTTATCTTGGAACATGCTTGTATGGCTGCTTTTATCATTTGCGATACTGCGAGCGATATTCAGGTTTACAGAGCAGCGGACGAATCATTATATAGCATTTACGCTGCTCGCGATCATAAGAGACAAAGTGTTTAAAGCACTCAGAAGGCTATGCCCTGCAAAGCTTGAAGGAAGGGATAAAGGAGATCTGATATCTCTCATCACATCGGATGTGGAGCTTCTGGAGGTGTTTTATGCACATACTATCTCGCCGATATGCATCGCTATAGTATCGGAAACGATTATGTGTCTGTTTATCGGAAGCTTTCACCCGCTTCTTGGTATCGCCGCACTAATTGCGTTTACTCTTGTAGGCGTGATTCTTCCTATCATCATTTCAAAGCGGAGCGGTACAACGGGCGATGAACTTCGGGCGCAGTCAGGAGAACTTTCAGCACATATGCTTGAAAGCATAAGGGGAATCGATGATATACTTCAGTATTCCTTTGGAGAAAAGAGACTGAAAGAGATAAGTGATAAAACGAGAGCGCTTTCGGAGAGGCAGGGAGTTTTGAGTAAGCTTACCGGAACCAACATGGCGATAGCAAATATGCTGATACTGATCTCCGATATCGCAATGCTGCTGGTTTGCGCATGGCTTTATCAAGCCGGGCAGATTGGATTTGACGGATTCCTTATACCGATGATCGCTCTCATGTCATCCTTCGGACCTGTTACCGCACTTGCGTCACTTGGTACAACTCTTCAGAGTACAGTGGCTTCAGGTGCAAGAGTCCTTGCAATCATAGACGAAGAGCCGGAGACGGAAGACATAACAGGGAAGGCATCTGCAATTTTTGACGGTGCGGAAGTAAAAAACGTTTCTTTTGCCTACGCAGGAGAAAATGTGCTGAATAACATATCGCTGCAGGTGCCAAAGGGAAAGATTGTCGGTATTGTTGGAAAGAGTGGGTGTGGCAAGTCTACACTTTTAAAGCTTCTCATGAGATTCTGGAATGCCTGTAATGGAGAAATCTCGGTATCCGGAAGAAATGTAAGTGAGATAAACACAGCGGATCTTCGGGACATGGAAAGCTACATGACTCAGGAAACAGAGCTTTTCAAAGATACGATTAGTAACAATATCCGCATCGGAAAACTTGATGCAACTGACGAAGAAGTTGTGAAGGCATGCAAAAAGGCTTCTATACATGACTTTATTATGACGCTTCCGAAGGGATATGAAACCGAAGTCGGAGAACTGGGAAGCACCTTGTCCGGCGGTGAGAGGCAGAGAATAGGACTTGCAAGGGCGTTTCTTCATAATGCACCGTTTATGCTTCTCGACGAACCAACAAGCAATCTTGATAGTCTCAATGAAGCTGTGATTCTGAAATCTCTTAAAGAAGAAGGGAGAGAAAAGACTGTCCTCCTTGTATCTCACAGAGAGTCAACCATGAGGATTGCAGAGAAAACATTGGCGATGGAAGGCGGACGGATTTCGTGAATAAGACGGAAAAAGCTGTTAGATATGATGTGAAGGGGCGAAAATATATAGGAACACCTGCAAAGTATTATTACAGCGATATGGGGCTTCGGAATGCCAGCGGAAGCGTATCTCAAGCCGCAAACATAGTTGAGGCAATCGGCTGCGGCGTTAAACTGATCTTGATTGATGAAGATAAGAGCGCCACGAATTTTATGATTCGCGACAAGGTCATGCGAAAGATAGTTCCCGATGAACCCATTATTCCTTTTACAGATAGAATTGAGGAACTGAATAAAAAAGTTGACAAGATTATCGGAAGATAAAAATTAGTGATATTAAGAGGATTTCTGAGGATGATTCTTCAGGAATCCTCTTTTTTTAGGCGTTTGGATATAGTATCATCAAAGAAATGATTTTTTTAATATATAGGATGATTATGTCAAAAAAGATTTACCTAATGAGACACTCTATACCGGAAAAGATAAAAATAGAAACATCAATGATCCCTCTTTCTGATGAAGGCATAGCTCTTGCCAAGTCTAAGAAAGAAGTTATGAAAAGAGTTGATCATTGCTTTTCTTCTTCATATAAAAGAGCGATTGATACTGCCAAAATTATTACAGATAACGTTGTTGTAGTAAGTGAATTACATGAAAGAATCATTGGCGAGGCGTTCGAAGATTTCTGGCTAAAGCAGTATTTAGACCATGATTATCGAAATCCTAATGGTGAATCATTAAATGATGTTAAGAATAGAATGAAAATTGCGATTGATTCAATTCTTGGAAAAATTCAAGATGGAGAATCCGCACTGATTGTTTCTCACGCTACAGCAATTTGCTCTTATCTATTGAATTATTGTGATGTTACAGTAACAAATCCTTCTGACAAATCCAGAAAAATAACATATAAAGATGAAACTGTAATGGATGGAATATTTGCACCAACAAATTACTTTGAGATTGATTTTATAAATGATTCTATAGATTCAATATGTTTTCATTCATAGCAGTAACTTGATTCTAGGGCATTGAACCATAATATTCCAGTTTTATTGACGATAGGGTTGAAATCTATTTCAAAGGGAGAAAAAATTAACATGAACAGATATGTTTTCGGCAGACCAATGAATAAGATCATTCATGGGGGAGATTATAATCCGGAGCAATGGCTGGACAGGCCGGATATTTTGAAACAGGATATTGAATACATGAAAGAGGCAGGCATCAACGAGGCCACTTTAGGTGTTTTTTCATGGGCCATGTACGAACCGAGGTAAGGCGAGTTCCACCTGGACTGGTTGGTGCAGATCATGGATGATCTGTATCAAAACGGGATCAGCACGATCCTTGCCACTCCTTCCGGTGCCAGGCCTGTGTGGCTGGACAATAAATATCCTGATGTTATGCGTGTAGATGCAAACGGAGTTCGCAACAGACACGGAGGAAGGCATAATCACTGTATGTCTTCGGAAAAGTACAGGGAAAAAGTAAGGATCATAGACAGAAAACTGGCTGAAACGGTCGGAGATCATCCGGGCCTTATCATGTGGCATGTGTCAAATGAATTTGGCGGGGAATGTTTTTGTGATAAGTGCAAGGCAAAATTCAGGGAATATCTAAGAGAAAGGTTCCACAATAATATCGATGAGCTTAATCATGAATGGTGGACGACCTTCTGGAGCGCAAGGTATTCTGATTTTGAAGAGATCGATCCACCATACAACAATGGTCAGACAGCTATAATGGGACTCAATCTCGAGTGGAAAAGATTTACCAGCCGCAATTATTCGGATTATCTTTCCGTAGAGATCGATGCTATAAGAGAGCATTCGAAAAATGCCTCGATTCCCATAACAACAAACTTTATGGGCAGGTATTATGGCATTGATTACAGAGTTTTGGCTAAAAAGATTGATGCGATAGCCTGGGACAGCTATCCGGCTTTTCATAACGATCATGAAACTTATCGGGATACGATGATGTCTGCTGCATTTGACAATGCGGTAATGAGGGGAATGAAAAAGGACAGGCCATTCCTGCTTATGGAAAGTGCACCGGGGCTGGTTAATTGGATGCCGTTTAATAAGCTCAAAAGACCGGGAGTTCATGAGCAGTTCGCGATTCAGACGATTGCCTGTGGTGCTGATTCCATTCAGTATTTTCAGATGCGCAAGTCAAGAGGGGCGGCAGAACAGTTCCATGGCGCGGTTATCGACCATATCGGAACAAATGATACCAGGATCTTTAAGGAAGTAAAGAAAACGGGGGAGACACTGAGGAAACTTTCTGAAGTTGAAGGATCCATAAAAAACAATGAGGCGGCAATTATCTTTGAGTGGGACAACTGGTGGGCAATTGACGGTGCGGGAGCATTTGGCGGATCCACCAAAAAATATGATTCCATATGCAGGGATTATTGGGTAAAGCTTATGGAGTTCGGAGTTGAGGCAGATGTTATCTCTACCGAGGATGAACTTGACCGGTATAAGTTAATCATAGTCCCTATGCTTTTTATGCTGAAGGATGATATCGCAAAGGAATTAACGGATTTTGTTGAAAAGGGCGGAACAATCCTTGTGACCTATATCAGCGGATATGTTAATGAGAACTGTCTTTGTTATCAGGGGGGATTTCCGGGAGATGGACTGAAAAAACTGCTCGGCGTGATCAGTGAAGAGATCGATACACTTTATCCATCAGATAATAATGGTATTCACGTCAATTACAAGGGTATCGATAAGATAATTGAAGTAAGAGACTACGCTGAAATACTAAGAGTAGATGATGCACAGATATTGGGCAGATATACGGAGGATTTCTATAAGGATACGGCTGCCATAACGTGCAGGTGTCATGGAAATGGAAAAGCTTATTATCAGGCGGCCAGATGCTCGATCGATGGTCTGAGCGAATTTATTAAAGGCTTGTTGACAGAATCCGGCATTGAAGTAAAGGATATACCTGCAGGAATAGAATATCATAAAAGAATAGGCAAAGAAGCAACCTATGAATTCTACTTGAACGTAACTTCGGATATTATTGAATTAACAAACGTGGAAGGTATTAATCTGATGACAGGAAATCGGATCAGCGGCAGTATAAACTTAGGAGGAAGAGAATACCTTGTTTTGAAAAACAAGTTATAGTCGAATACTGCGGAAGATAAAGCAGGTAAGGAGCAATATGTTATGGATTCAAAAAAATATTTTTCCATTGTTTGTCAGGCTAGAAAAAAAGGGGATGCTAAGCAATATGTTTCGTGTTCGGAATATGGACTCGAGTTTTCGTGTACTCCCGCTTCAGCAGATGGTCTGAAAAACATATATCAGGTAACAATTACAAATACCGGTCACGAAGACTTTAATGGTGTTATTCAGTTGAAGGTTCAGGTTCAGGCTGAAAATCCAAAGTTCTTCATGCCCGGATATATGTATGACCGAAACACTGCGGACATGCCTTCTTCCGGACGAAAAGCATTCCCCAGACTGAAAACCGGCGCATCTGACATGCCGGAATCACCTTTCTTTATGACAAGAAGTGACAGGCTCGCAGAACCGCTCAGCCTGATTTATGATCATGGCACGGTAACGGGGATATCGGCAGCTCCTGTCATCAGCGGAAAGGATGGATCTCTTGAACAGTTCTGTGGATTTTCGTGTTGTTTAGAAGAAGATGGAGGTTCGTCCGTAGCTTATACGCTTGGATATGAAAATGCACCTTGGCTTTTTGTTCAGACTGCCACGGTACGTGATCGTGAGCCGCTTTCTGATAAAAATTCATTCAAGCTCTCTGCAGGCGAACATTATACCTTTGATCTGACTGTATACTGCTATTCAGGAGAGGACGAGCGCGCGATATATCCTGCAATAGAAGATTGCTATTTTCGTTATCATGAGTGTCCCAGATCGATTACCGGAATGAATGCTCCCAAAGCTCTCAAAATGCTTTGCTCGGCGATCCGTGACTACGCGTGGCTTGACGAGGAGAAGATTTATACCGGTTTTGTCTATGATAGAGCAGATGGCTTATCCTATAACCGGATCCCATCCATTTCCTGGACCAATGGTCTGGTAGTGGCTGTTCCGATGCTTATTTGGGCTAATCGTATCGGAGATGATGTCGCACGGAGTCAAAGCCTGACCTTTATAGAACAAACCGTAAGAAATTCTTTTAATCCATCGTCCGGGCTCTTGTATGAAAGCATGGAAAACGGTCATCCTTCCGCACATGGCTGGTGGTATAACGGCATGCATAGTGGCGGACACAGCTCCTATATTAACGGGCAGGCGATATATTACCTCTTGCAGGCTTATTGTGATGAAAAAGAAAAACGGGGAATCGTTCACGAAGAGTGGCTTGATCTTGCCGGGAAAGTTGTTGAACGGATAAACAGAGAACTGAATTCTGATAATGAATATCCGTTTTCGATGTCAGAAAAAACAGGCGCAGGCTTAGAGTATGATTCTATGGGCAGTGCATGGTGCCTTGCAGCTACGGCTAAGTACGAACAGGTGATAGATGATCGCATGTATATGAATCTGCTTCGGAAGAGTGAAGAGCATTACTTTAACGCTTTTGTCAAAAAGGTCGAATGTTACGGTGGGCCGCTCGATACGGATAAAGCCGTTGACAGCGAAGGCATCCTAAGCTATATTCGCGCCGTCCGAATTCTGCATGAACTGACGGGTGAAAACTATCTCCTTAACCATCTTCGAGATGCACTTTACTATGAATTCACCTTTAAGCTCGGGTACAATACGCACATTATGGTTCGGCCTTTAAGTGAAATAGGTTGGTCATCTTGTGGCGGAAGCATTACTTCCGTTGCAAATCCTCATATACATCCCATGTCTAGTACTGTAATCAGTGAAATGAGGTATTATCTGGGATTTTGTGATGACCGGTATGTGAAGAGCCGAATGGAAGATACCATCGGATGGAGCCTTCAGACGTTTAATACGAAGGACAGCGAGTATGGTTACGGCCGAACCGGTTGGATGTCCGAGCGCTTTTGCTTCTGCGAGGGTCTTCTTACTGAAAAATACTCAGATGGAGAACCAGCATCTACCTGGTTCGCTCTTATGCCGTGGGCTTCGGGAAGTGTTATCGAAGGATTGCTATAGCAAATATTTGGTTAATGAAATAATCAAATTCCAGTTTGTCTAACTGATCCGCTAACTTTCCCTTATTTACAAGGCTTTTGAGCCTTTATATTGTAATCGGAATACGGTTTTCCCTTGTTTTTGCCCTTATAAGGTAGATACAAGGGAAACTTTTTTATCCGACTACTTTATCCAAGAGTTTTGCACTGTTTTTCTTGGATTCTCTTGAACCATGGGCGTATATATTCATTGTGGTACTTACATCTGAGTGACCAAGCATTTCCTGAACATCTTTCGGCATCGCTCCGTTTGCCAGCATGTTTGTGGTGTAAGTGTGGCGGAGCATGTGGAAGTGGAAGCCTTCTAATTCCGGTACGTGAGTAGCCGCTGATCTGCAGGCATCTGAGATGGTGGCAGGTATTTCAAGACTTCCGTCTTCGCGTTTACATACGAAGTCGATTTCCTGATAATCAGGTGGAACTATATCCTCCCCGCTTAAGTGATAGAATTCGTAGTGGATGCGGTTTTTCTCTTTGATTTCGCGGTAGTAGTTGTGATGATACAGTGCGCCGTAGCGGAGCCGGTTTCTGTGTTGCTCCTTTTTGGCTTTCCTCAGGATGTCGGTGAGTGTATCTCCGAAATCTACCGTACGTACTTTGCCACGCTTGGTCGGTCCGATCTCTGTGGTATGCCTTGCTCCGTTATAGCGGATGCTCCTGCGGACTGTGAGGTATTGCTCGTCAAGATTTATATCCTGCCAGGTCAGTCCTGCCACTTCTCCGATGCGAAGTCCGGTGAAGTATGATATCTGAACCGGAAGGATGGCATCTTTGCTTCTTTTACCCAAGAAGTCTATGAGTTTCTGATATTCCTCGGGTGTGAGAGGTTTAGTAGTTTCTGATGCCTCATCGTCATCGGCGAACAGTTCCGTATCGGTCACGTTGCTGTGTATCACCACATAGTCCATTGGATTGAAGGTTATGAGCTGCTTTGGAAATACTGCGAATCGGAATGCTCCGTGCAGTACCGCCGAGTATGATCTCATATAGTTCTTTGAGAAGCCGTTTGATGTAAAATCGCCCTCGCTTCCGCCGAATACCAGCAGATCCATGAACTTTTGCAGGTGATCCGATGTGATTGTTTTGAGTTTCCGCTTGCTGATCGGATGCTTCTTGATCCTCTGGATAGTCTGGAGATAGTTTTCTACAGTGCCGTTGCTTAGTGCCCCGGTCTTTAAGTCTTCTTCAGCCCACACATCAAGCAGATCGCCGAGTGTGGTGTTTTCTGCTTTGGCAATGAATTTCTTTTCTTCGTAGTCCTCCATTGCCTGTCTTAAGAGCTTTTCGGTCTCACTTTTGCTTTCGGTACCTGTAAACTCCTTCTGTACCAGGTTTCCGCTTGCATCCTCAACATAGAAGCGGTAGTACCACTTTTTACCTTTTTTTCTAACAGATCCTTTTGCCATGAATTAATAATCCTCCTCTCTTGTGAAGGCAACCGGAACTGTTGAAATGCTCTAATTAACTATACGGTTTTTCCGTGTGGCTGTCTATTCCTCGTCCTCGTCAGCGGCTTCGTAGAAGGACATCAGGCTTTCAAGTCTTTCTTCCGCTTTCTTCGGACTCCTGGTATAGAGCCTTATTACATCGGATATATCGTTATAGGCATTGATCGTGTGAGTCACTTCTCTGAGGAACATAATCTCGTTATATTCCTTCTGCGACTCGATCCCCGTTGCCTTAGCAAGCGATTTATTGAACTTATCTTCTTTGATGCGACCGGAAGCGAATCTGAATGAATCCAGGAATGATTCGTATTCGGTCAGAAGATATATGAGTATGTCTTTTGCAAATGCGTATTCCTCGCTGCTTAAGTCCTGCTGGTCGGTGACCGCAAGCCTTCCCATAAGATCCCTGATCTTAAGATCGCGGCTGTCGGTGATATCGGTGGTATATTCATCCGTTTCACCTTTAAGCCATTCCACTGATACGTGGAGGGCATCTGCAAGTCCTTCGAGAATGAGTTTCTTTGTGTTGTCGATAGTACCTGCTTCATATCTCTGTATGGTGGATGTGTTTACATCCATCTTCTCTGCTATATATTTCTGATGAAGGTTCAGTTCTTTCCTTCTCTGTTTAATTCTGCTTCCAATTATCACGCGTAATTCTTTGTCTTTCATTTCTTTACGCCTCCCGCTATCGGTGTGGTTTCCCTTTCCGTTTTGTTCCTTCCGGTGGGTACATTTGTACTATAGCACAATCAATTATGAAATGCAATATGCAATCATATAAAAAGATATAGAATTGCATACTGCTTGACAAAGGATTCCTTATGCAGTATATTTGCATTAAAGGAAAATTGCATAATGCAAATGAAAGGAGGAAAACGAAATGCGTGATAGCAAACTCGCCTATACGGTAGATGAAGCTTCGGAACGTACCGGTATCGGGAGAAATACTCTCCGAAAACTGATTGAATGGAAGAAGCTCCCTGTACTGAAGGTTGGGCGAAGACTTCTGATCCGGGCGGATGCACTGGAAATGTTCATCCAGCTCAATGAAGGGAACGATCTTCGCAACCGTGACGATGTAAAAGCGATTTGTAACTGTGCGGTAACCGGCTGACATATTTACCGTAAGCCGGTACAAAATGACTGATGGATTCGATGGATGGAAAGGAGAAAAGAAATGCCTAGAGCAGAAAAAAGCACGAAGGAACTTAAGAAAGATCTGGAGCGGATCACCGAGAAATACGAGCGCGCACTGGAGAAGGACAATCGGAAGATTGCCGAAGTAGTGCGCAGGTATCTCGGTGACGAACCAGATCTTG
>NZ_FMVS01000020.1 GCF_900102515.1 Butyrivibrio sp. INlla14 | reverse complement strand
CGCTTCGTGTCCGCAGCAGCAACGTATATAAATATATCACTGGCCTATATTAGTGTCAACAACTTTTTTAACATTTTTTTCTTGACGTTATTTGCAATCCATTAGTACTATGTACATTCTCACCTGCTTCAAATAAAATATATATAGCAGACATACCTGGAATGCCTGTTTCATAGCTGTCTTTTAAATACCTACGCTAATATATTCCATAATTCTAAAGGGGGTTTTTATGGATAGAAATCATGAAGTCTTATCTCCACATCCGCTTTTAAATGCTCACGGAAATCTAATAGAACCTGGCTGGTCCAGATCTCTTTTGCAGGAATATGACAGGTCCATGATCAAGGCTCCAAAGTGGCGAATTAAGGAATGGGACTATTACCTTATTCTATCTGATAGCTTTGCAGGGGCCTTCACCATTTCTGATGATGGATATATTGGTCTGCAATCTGTTTCTCTTTTAACCTTTAACGAGAGTCCCTGGGAGCATACTGAAACTGTTCTTAACACTTTCCCAATGGGTAAGTTTGCGCTTCCATCTTCATCTTCCACAGGTACTACATATTATAAAGATAATCGTCTTCAAATGAAGTTCGAAGTTCTCTCTGGAGAAAGACATATCACCTGCCACTTCGAAAACTTCAATGAAGGAAAGCCCTTTGATTGCGACATTTTCCTGAAGCAGCCACAAATGGACACTATGGTAATAGCAACTCCTTGGGATAAGGACCGATGTTTTTACTATAATCAGAAAATAAATTGCATGCGTGCTTCTGGATATATGTTATATGATGGACAGAAATATGAATTTGACCCTGACACTGATTTTGGCACCCTTGACTGGGGACGTGGTGTCTGGACCTATGACAATACCTGGTTCTGGGGATCTGGAAACTGTGATATCGATGGAAAGGCCTTTGGCTTTAATATAGGATATGGCTTCGGCAATACAAAGGCCGCCACAGAAAATATCCTTTTTTATGATGGCGTAGCTCATAAATTAGATGATATCACTTTCCACATTCCTGAAAATAGCTATATGGATCCCTGGAAGTTCACATCTTCTGATGGGCGATTTGAAATGGATTTCGTTCCTGTTCTTGATAGAGCCGCCTGCCTTGACTACAAGATAATTGTCTCGGATCAGCACCAGGTATTTGGCCGCCTTTCCGGAACAGCTATCCTCGATGATGGCCAGAAAATACATGTAAAAGATATGATGTGCTTCGCAGAAAAGGTGCACAACAAATACTAATAGCCTCTTCCTTTATTATAAGTAGAATAATAAAAAGAAATTTGGTGTCCTTATGATATCTAAGTTATAGCTATAGATATTGTTGGAGCGTACTTGCCATTGAATTTAAAATTCCATAAAACAATTCAACGTTGAAATTTCGAACCAATATCCGTGAATTTTGTTTTCTCGTATATTGACATTCAATTGAACACAATATATACTCTCCCTCTGTGTTTTGTTGTTTTTAGTATTTATTTGAGGGAAAAATGGAACAGAAATATCTTTTACATGACATAGTTGCAGCCATGGAAGTCGGTGAGTTGCAAGCATATTATCAGCCACAATATAATGCCAAGGAAGGTGTTATAGGCGGAGCCGAGGCACTTGTCAGATGGATCAAATCAGATGGAACTGTAGTACTTCCCGGGGACTTTATTCCTATTCTTGAGGAAGCTGGTCAGCTCTCGCTTGTAGATTGGTTCGTTGCTGAAGATGCCTGCAAGACGATCAAGCAGCTCAAGGATAAAGCAGTAAGGATCAGTGTTAATTTTAGCAGAGAGCACGCCAAGGATAAGCAATTTATTGAAAAACTGAATAGATTAGTAGATTCCTATGGTATAGATAAATACTATTTTGGTGTAGAAATCACAGAGTCTGATGTTACAGCGGATAAAGATGAAGTCATGAATTGGGTCCATTCTATAGAAAAAGCTGGTTACATGGTTTCAATCGATGATTTTGGATCTGGTATGTCTTCCATGTCATTTGTAAAGGATATTCCAGCACGAATCCTTAAGATAGACAGGTCATTTCTTAATGACAACTGTCTTACTGAAAAGGGAAGAATAACCTTAGAGTCTGTATTTTATTTTGCGCACAGGCTAAAGCTCCTTACAGTAGTTGAAGGCGTTGAGACTCCGGAACAGCTTCAGTTTATCAATACCTGCGACTGTGACTATATCCAGGGTTATATCTTTTCTAAACCTATTCCTAAGACAGATTTTATCAATATGATAAAAGAAGAAGCTCCTGTTGAGATGGAAGCAATGGATCTGTTTGAAGACCAGTCAGCAGTGTTTGAGCAGGTAAGGATACTCATAGAATCTGTATACAAAAAGTTCCAGATAATTAAATTTGCAAATATTAGCAAGAACTCTTACACATTCATGAGACGTGAAAACTTTTTAAATACAGAAATTCCAGAAACGGGTCCCTATGACAGCTGCCTCAAGCAGATTGTTGAAATGACTGTTCCTGAATCAAAAGAGGAAATAGAAAAGGCTTTTAATAGAAAAAGCCTTATAGATGCCCACGCTGCAGGCAAAAAGAGAGTTATGCGCATTGTTCAGCAGTTAGATGAAAATGGGAATCGCCACAAAGTAGCCATCGAAGACTACTTTATGGAAAATCCCAGAAGTACTGATGTATATATAGTTTCCTTTATTCAGAACATAGACTTTGAAGATGGAACCTACGTTTAATTCATGCCTCTTTTGCCTTTGTAACAGTGGGAAACAGATTGGCCTTGTTAAGAGCCGGGCGAAGAGCATTATAAATGATGATAGCAAGGACTGAATTGATCACTGCATTTATCATAGTAGTATAGGTTGTAACTGCCAGAAGCGCGCTGATGGCAGCTGCAGCCTTTTCTGCATTTGGAGTAAGAATAGTAAACCATACGTATTTAAGAGCTGGTTCAAATACACAGTTAAAAACAAGTCCTGCAACCGCTGCAAGAGATGACCACAGCAGTATATATGTCTTCTTGTGCTCCTCCGATATCTTGGCAATCTTGTGAGCAACAAGTCCTACAATAAGACCAATAACCAGCTTTGTTATAAATGTTCTGGGCGCTGATGCAGTATAGCCAAGTGACAAATCTGCAATTGTAAGGCCTACTGCGCCTGCAAGTCCGCCATAAAGGCCACCTATAAGCAAAGCTGCCAGTACTACAAATGCATTTCCAAGATGAACCTTGGTGCCTGATGCGTTAATTGCTGGAAATACAGCATATCCCACATAGCATAGTGCAGCCATAAGACCTGCATAGGTAAGTGTTCTAACATTATCGTTTTTCATAGCCTTCTCCTTTGAGCCTTTAGATTAAGAAATTTTTAAACTTAACCTAATATAGCATCAAACTGATAATACTAAAAAGGTCATAAATAAAAAATTTTATATGACCAGATTTGCTTTTTTAATCCTCTCTGGTGATTACCTGGGCAAGACCATGAAAGGTACTAACGAATCCCGCCTTTCCACCTGTATGATCCGAAGGATCACCATTTGATGCGCCCAAAAGAGTTCCCCACTCAGAAGGTATATCAAATCTTACATCCGCATTAGTCACTAGATTACCGTTTTTATCACTTAGTTCCAGTTTTCTGATAACCAGGTCGTTTTCCCTGTAATCCTCTGTAACAACAAGCCTTGCCGACAAAGTTTCTGCAGTTTCATTTACCTTTCTCATGCATTCTGCACCGTTTCTATAGCCAATTACTTCCATTTGGCCTCTCTCAGATACTACATTTTCCCAAACTAAATAGTCGTCTTTTGGCATTTTCTTTTTACCAAGACTCTTGCCATTTAAAACGATTTCCACTTCCTCTGCATTTGAAAAAACATAGTAATCAAGAACCTTCCCCGGCTCCTGATTCATATCCGGATACGCGTGAATAACACTTTCATCTGTCCACCATGCCTTATAAAAATAGTAGAAGTCCTTGGGATTACCGCATAAATCCATTGCGCCAAACTGACTGCTAATAGCAGGCCAGGCAAAGGGAGTAGGCTCGCCATAATAATCAAAACCAGTCCAGATAAACAGTCCACTTACCCAGTCCGGCTTGCAGTCTCTCCACCTCTCAGCGCCATACATGTAATATGGCTTTTTCTCATTGATAGCCAGATGACATTTTTCTTTGTCAGTTTCATAACAGCCTCTGGTTGACTTAAAAGTCCCCATTTCCGTGCTGATAAAGGGCTGATCTGGATATTCCTTGTGAAACTTCTCATAGAGATCGCTATGATAATTGTAACCAGCAACATCAAGTTGCCTGGAAATTCCCTCTAAGACCTTATAATCTGTGATAACCTCATTGGTCTTCATGTCCAGCATCAAAAGAGCCATTGTAACAGGTCTGTATGGATCAAGACGCTTTACATAATCTATCATTGTAGCAGCTATCCTTGTTCCCTGCCTTGTTGCCTGGGACTGAGCCTCCTCATTTCCTATGGAATAAATTATGACACTTGGGTGATTTCTTCCAACCTTGACCATTCTCTCAAGTTCATGCATATCTGCCCTGGCACTGGATAGAAGCCTTGTTTCAAGCATGACCAGCATTCCTTCTTGGTCACAGATATCAAGAAAATCCTCCGACAGTGGGTAATGTGCTCCTCTATAGCCATTTGCCCCCATTTCCTTAAGCTTCTTTATACGGTAGCGCATAACTTCAGGAGGAACAGCGTTTCCAAGGCCACCATGATTCTGATGGCAGCATACTCCCTTGATCTTGAGTCTCTCTCCATTTAAAAGAAATCCCTCGTTATTATCAAACCTGGCAGACCTTATTCCAAAGCTTGTTTCAGCTACATTTCTGACTTCTCCGCATGTTTCAAGCCTGCATATGAGTCTGTAAAGCTCAGGCCTATCTACTGACCACAGTCTTGGCTCATCTAATATGATCTTTGTTTTAAACTCATAGGCTCCAATATCAGATAGATACGTAAGCTCCATTATCTTACTATCATCTGATATACTCTCATCACCTGCAAGACTTAAGTTGCTTTTGTTTACCAGTTCACCTTTACTATCAATTATTTCAATGCAAAGGAGCGCCTTATACGCATGAGCATTCCTGCTACAAAGCTCACCTGTTCCAAAAATCCTGCCAGAAATCGCTACTTCTGCTCTCTTAAAGTTATCCTCAGGTTGCCCGTAAACAAAAAGATCTTCCACATGCTCTTTTTCCACCACTTTCAGATAGGCATTTCTGTAAATTCCACCGCCCTCGTAGAACCATCCTTCCGCCTGTCTGGCATCACAACGTATGGCAAGAACATTATTCTCCCCATAGGCGGCAGTATCTGTGATGTCTATAACTATTTTGCAGTAGCCACTTGGCTCATGTTCAAGAAAAAACTCATTAAGATAGAAATATGAATCTCTGTAAATTCCATCAAAAATAAGATAAAGTTTCTTGCCAAGGTATTCCTCTGGGACAAAGAAGTGCTTCCTGTACCAGCCTACATTCTTATCAAAGGAGCCTGATGTTGTATGTATATTGTTCACATCCTCCATTGCAGGAATAGTATTGTCCTTGTCAAACTCCTTTTCAGCATAAGCATAGGGCTTTGTTTCGAACACAAAATCGTGAGGAAGTGTCACTTCTCTCCAACTACTATCATCATAGCTCTTGCTCTCAGGCCCCTGGTTAAAAGAGCCAGACTTGGCCAAAGCCCATCTATTTCTTACAGATACAATATCTCCAAAATGAAATTTCCAGTTTGTATTAAAGTTTATAAGTTCTTGCATTTTAGTATTTCCTTTTAGTCATTTTTAGGCCCTGAATTCTATGATTCTGCTGGGGTTACTCTCCTTGCCATCTGCAAAAACTGCTGTTACTTTCACCTGATATACATCTGCTGCAGGCAGGATAAATGGAAGAACAGCAGAAGTTTTCTTTTCCTCTGCGCTTACGCTCCTAAGAGGGAAAAACTGAAAATCAACGGACCCCTTTCTATATACATTGTAGGAAACAGCACCCTCTACATCATTCCAGATTAGGAGGAAGTTTGCCTTTTTGTCATTTATATTCAGTTCCTGAAGAGCAAAGCCGCTTGGAACCTTGAGATCCACAGGCTTTTCAACCATACTGACAGTTCTTTTTTCAGGGACATATGTGATATCCAGATAGGGCTTTAGAGCTTCAATTTCAGGAAAGCCTTTCATTGATATAAGAGCCTGCGCAACCATCCTTGCGTAAACTTCTGCACCATACTCCTGTAAATGAGTGTTGTCTGAAACTCCATCTGCATAGGCACTTTCCGGATATGCTCCTGCCGGACACCACAGATAAAGAGATTTCGCCTCCTCGCCTCCTATCTCCTTGAGGTAGTTGTTACTAAGAGTACATAGATCAACACAAGGAACATTTTCGCGCCTAGCAACTTCCAGCATCACATCCCTGTACTTGCCAAATGAAAGCATAAAATTTCCGTCATGCTCATCACAGTTTCGCCTAGATACGGGTGTTACAAGAATCGGATAAATCCCTCTTGCTCTGCAGGAATTTATATATTTCATCAAAAAACCATCAAACTCCTCAGGGCAGACATATCTATTTGGGCGCACCGCTGTCGCGTCATTATGAGCCCACTGAAGAAGAACATAGTCCCCAGCTTTGGCCCGTAATAGTAGCGAATTCCACTTGCCCTCGTCAATGAATGACCTGGCACTTCTTGCGCCGATGGATCTATTTTCAACATATACGGATCTTCGCTCATACACATGGCACTGAGGATAGCAGTGATCTTCGGCCTGATAATCAATAAGATCCTCCTTGGGGCACACATATTTTACAAAGACCTGCCCCCAGCCAGTCTGGGGATAGTAAAACTCCTCATAGGACTGCACCGTTGAATCAGAAGCAAGGAAAATAGTGGATTTTCTTAATTTATCTTTATTCTCATCGCTTATTCTTTTCACTTCACTATAAGAAATATCGCTGATGCACAGACTCTTTTCACAAGCATCTTCCTCGGTGACTGCGCTATCTGAGACGAAAAATTGAAGACTGGTCTCTTCATGAATAGAGCAGTTTATGAAACTCTCTGTCCTGGCCTCTCCTGCCGGTATTTCCAGATCTTTTATCATAAGGACTTCATCTGCATAACAGTTTGCCATAATGCTCTCTGAGCCTTTATTTACAAAGGTTACAGTCCACTTTCCATCCTTAAGACCTGTATTATAGGTAAAAATCGGGCTATTGACATACTGATATATTCCAAAACCCGTAACTTCTGTCTCTGTCCAGGTTTTAGAACTTATCTGCAAAACGTCTCCATCAAGAGCCTTAAGATAATTGGCTTTAGTAGTGGCATCTAAATCCTCTACATGCGCTATTCTAGGATAATAAACGCCCCCAGCCCATTCTTTTGCCTTATCGGGATATGTCTTTAATCTGATGTTATAAGAAAAGGGATTCATCTTGCTTTCTCCTGAAAATAATTAAAGTTCTGGCATAACTTCATCAAATCTCATATCACTGGCATAGTAGTAGCTTACGTAGCCTGGCTGGTTATAGCAGTTGTTCTGCCAGCAGACTCCCATGCGATACTGCATGTCCTGAAGCGGTGTGAAAAGCTTGTGGTTTGTGATATCAGTGTTTATATAGATTCTAAGTGCGCTGTCATCTGCAAGGCGCAGCACAATCTCATCACGGAAATCTCCAAAAAGATCCGCAACAAGGCATGGATTGCCCTTGGTGCCGTTGTTTGTAGCTGTGCCTTCCGGCTTTAGCATTACTCCGTGAACCAGGTCACTTATGATTCCACACTTTTCTTCTGTGAGGTACTCCTTGCCATCTGTCACCTGAGTAGTAAGGTCAGCTGCCCAATGAATGTTCATATTGGTTGAAGGTGCCGGAATATCAAGCTTTTCTCCCTTTACGTTATATACATCATTGACCCAGACCTGAAGTCCTGGTTCATTCGGCACAATATCGCCTACCATGCAACGGCCAAGGTCACTCTCTGCATATTCGCCAAAATAGACACTGCCGTCTTCTGCATCTCTAAGGGCGAACCCATAGGGCGCTGCCTTGGCTCCCTCGAATACATTAAATAACTCAAGCCCAGGCCGGTCAGGATCAATATTGGCAACATGCATGGCATCACCATGTCCCAGTTTGGCACGAATTCCATTAGGAAGATTATCATAACTACTGTACAAAACACTTCCATCATGATCTATACAGGCCGCACCATAGATTATTTCCTGGCATCCATCCCCATCCACATCTGCAGTCGACAGGCTGTGATTTCCCTGTCCAGCAATTACTCCGTAAACTGGATCGCTCCCCATAAGTTCATGCGGATTATCATTAAAGGGATTCTCCATTCGAACGTAGCCGGAGTCTACACTCCATTTTTCATTGAACTTATTGTCAAAAAAGTCATAGGCTACAAGCGTTGTTCTTGTATAGTAGCCTCTGCACACTATTAGGTACGGTCTTTCTCCATCAAGATAAGCTACTCCCGATAAGAACCTGTCTACTCTGTTGCAGGGCTCTATTCTACTCATGGCATAGTCGCCCCACATAAGACCATCGTCATCTCTTCCGTACTTAAAAGGAATAGTCTCAAGCTCTTTTCCATCCCCTCCAAACATGGTCAGATACTCAGGTCCCTCGAATATAAAGCCTTCAAAATTCTCAAGATGATTTCGACTGCTGCGACTTGGCGCATAGCTTGCAATAAAATACTCTGCAAGATCTTCTGCATCCTTCTCAGAAAGAGGATACGTGTATTGGGGCGCCATATTAAAGCATTCCTCTAGCGTAGCCGGCCAATGGCCATTTACTACCTCCGGATGACTATTCCAGTTCTTGAAAACCTTCACCAGGTGCCTTCTGTAGTCAGCAGCAGAAGCCACATAATTACTGTCGTTGCAAACGCCTTTTTTGGCATCCTCCTCAGGAATAGTGATAAAAGACATTCCGCACTCAGTTCCACTTTCATCAAAAAAGTGCATGCAAGTTCCAGGCGCTGTCTTTACTGCCATTTCCGCCCTGCCATCTCCATTAAAATCGTAGACCATAAACTGGGTATAATGCGCACCCGCCCTGATATTTACCCCCATATCAAGTCGCCACAAAAGACGCCCGTCCAGTTTATAGCAGTCAAGATAGACATTTCCTGTATAACCAGTCTGAGATACATCCTTGGAATTTGTTGGATCCCACTTAACTATATACTCATATTCTCCGTCACCATCCACATCTCCAATGCTGATATCATTGGCATGGTAGTTATAGGCTTCACCTGCAGGAGTAGTCCCGCCTTCAGGGATTCTCAGAGGAATATCAAGATAGTTTTCGCCACTCTCCCAGGCCTTTACTGCCTTGGCTCCCTTAAGGGCACTTTCAATTTCTTCAGAAGAAGGCTCTTTTCCACTTTCATAGGAAACTATGCTGTACAGATCATCCTTTGTGCCAGTCTTATCAAGATAATTTGTGCTATCTGTCACAAAGGCCAGAACCTTCCCGTTCTTGCACAAAGCAAAGTCTGTTCCAGTAAGTCCAGTATTGCTATAGCCCTTAACTTCACTCTTATAAAGCCTCCAGGATACAAATATTCCCTTTCCTGTAGATACAGCTACCAGGCCGCGGTCTATCTTTTCAAGCTGCTCATTTAATCTAACTGTCACTGGAGTCTTAATTTCAGGGCTTTCATCAATGACCTGTAATTCATTAAGAGCCTGCACGGACAAATAATAGGGAATCCGGGGCATTTTGTTAAACATCTCCCTAAGCTCTGTCGTTGGTAAAAGAGCTTTCTTTTGCATGGTCTTTCTATTTCTGTCTTTCCAACAAAGCCTGTAGCTTGTTGCGCCTTCTACCTTATCCCAGGAAAGCTGTATACCATTTTTTGTAACTTCATCTATTCTAAGTTTCATATTTTACTCCATGTCAGGCTTTGTGAAATGCTGACTCCTCCAGATTCTCCACCAACTCCTGCGCTTTTAAAAGGTTATCCGGCAGGTCCCCTCTT
Organism: Butyrivibrio sp. INlla14; assembly: GCF_900102515.1. Taxonomy (GTDB): domain Bacteria; phylum Bacillota; class Clostridia; order Lachnospirales; family Lachnospiraceae; genus Butyrivibrio. The sequence continues at coordinate 68,387 of NZ_FMVS01000020.1, read as the reverse complement.
ATAAATTCCAGTGCTATTATCACATTAAGACACCACTGGGCAGTGAAATTTGTAGAGATCCAGGGAATTTCAGTGAGTTTGTGCTTATTACCTGCATCTATAGTCTCAGTAGTCATAAAACCATCGATGTTATTCTCGCTTATAAGGCTCGATAAAAGAGCTCTCCAGGTCCTTTGTGCTACAAGATGTCCCTCTGCCTTGTTATCCTTACTTATGGTTTCTGCGCCAAGCACAACTCCCTTGCAGTTCCCGCTGCAGATTCTCTCCGCAGCATAGGCTCCGAGGCCTGTAAACATGAAAGGATAGGTATATTCCCTTTCGCCAATCAGGCCGTTACATTCCTCGAGCTGCTGCTTTCTTGGAAGAAGTGCAAAACGCCCCAGTTCTATGAGCATCTGCTCAAATTCAGGTTTTTCGAGAAGATCTGCTGTTTCCATCCAGACCGTGGGGGCTCCCATACAAACCTGAAGGTGCGTTCCTCCTGTTGTTCTTTCTCCTATGTAATACAAATGTACGCTTTCCGGATCAAACTCAAAATCAGGACCGGAAGCAAGGCGAAGCGGTGCCTTGCTGATATCGTCTATACCTGTGACTATTTTGTCACGGTATTTTTCATCATTTTTCCTCTCCCACTGTGTCATCCAGTTAGATACAAGAGATGACCAGTCAGGGCCGCTGCGGGCATGGCTGGGATGCTTCATTTTTTCTTTTTCATAAAAATCCCCAAGAGGATCCTTGTTTAAAAAGCTATTTTCATTGTCTCCAAGCTCCTCAAAGATGTCTTCCATCCTGCGGTCCCCAGTCAGATAGTAAAAGACCCTGTGGTGAGCGGCCATAGCAATTCTAGCCTCCTTGCATGGGCATCCCCAATGCCTTACGTTGTGCCTGGAGCCAAGGCCCTTATACTTACCAAAGTGGTATACATCTACTTCACTGGCATGACGGGACAATTTCTCTGCCAGCCTGAATACCTCAGGTCGGCCTGTGCGCAGGAAATAATTCCAGAGCCACAAAGTCGGCACCAGTTCTGTGTTATCCCAGGCATATCCCCCCACATCATACTTCCACTGATGTCTCACAGGGTCATAGGTATGCATGAAATCTCCATAGTTAAAGAGCCCGTACCAACTGCGCTGCTCTACTTCCTGACTGTAAAAAGAAAAAGCTCTATTAAGCTGCTCTTCAAGCCAGTTTTCTACCTCTGTATTTTTTGCAGGAAGAGACCAATAGCCAAAAGCCTTCATTTCATGGTAAACTTCAGGGTCTGCGACATAGATTGCCGGATGATTTACACCTTCTGCAAATTCAAGAAGTTCCTGATCGTCAGGAATGATTTTTTCTGAAAAGCCAAGTGAACACTCGCTTGTTACAGCTATTCCGTCAGGATCTGCTCCCTTATAGTCATAGCCTTCATAACAAACCTGGTTGTAACCACGGTGCGCATAATGCCTAAAATCATAGCTCTTTGCATCAGGCGCATAGAACCAGATAGTTGCACAGGCCTTCTCGCCAGATAGACCAGCTATAGAAATCTCCCCAGGATTCTTTTCCCAGAAATCCCGAACTCCTATCATCACACATCCAGCCTCTGACCCAAAACCTGCGCCTCCAATGCTTCTGTGACCGCTAAGCGCATCTATCATACAAACGTCATCATAGGATAACTTTTTGCGAATGCTAAAGTGCTCTGCACTATCCTGTGTCAGATTCCAGGTATCCCAATGTGGGCAATTAGCTAACACCAGCTCAATGTGCTGATCTATATCCTCATCTCCACATTCTTTCATGGATTCTTGTGTTATAGGAAGTCCCTTCATCTGTTCCTTGTACAAAGACAGCGGAAGTCGTGGCCTCCAGGAAGTCAGCTGCGTGCTAACCTCGTGGAATACCCCATTATCTTCTGCAAATTTAATGTGGCGATTGTAGGAAGGGCCTTCTAATGGACTTTCAAAAGAAATACCTATTCCTTTCAGGAAATCCTTGTCCTCTTCCCCATCGTATAAAAAAGTGTGTTGTATTCTAATATCTCTTGCTGCTGTTCCCAAAAACAAACGTATGATAAAAGGGATTTTCTCCTGGCCCTTTTTGTCAGGCGCAATGCAGACATGCGTACCCTCGAAGCGAAATACTGTCTGTACATCCCCACTTTCTTCCAAAACAATATTTTTAATTCTGCCAAGATAATCTCTTGTTATCCTGGTGCTTATGCCACTTTCTGAATGTGGTTCCTCTAGCTTAAGCACAGGTTTTCCATGGGAAAAAACTGTGCGATCTCCACTTTTTATGCATTCAAATAGCTCATCTGTATCTTTTCGGATAACTGCAGAAAAGTCTCTTCCTGTAATCTCATAAGATCCAGATGATTCCAATAACTTGATTTTAAGATTGTCCTCTCCAGAAACGTCTTTTTCTTTTGTATCTTCTATATGTACTTCTATGTTGTCCCCAAGCTTGTTACTATCTGCACAGTGGGCTGTCCACTTTACACTTCCATCCGGCCAATAGGCTGTTATCCTGGACTGTAAAACTACCCTCTTTCCATTTTCATTTAAACAGCAAAAGCCTGCATCCTTTATCTTCTCTGCTGGAATTTCCCCTTTTTTCCACATACAGCCAAAATTTGCTGTGCCAGCATAGTTTTTTTCCATTCTATGTAATTTCATACCTGTATTCTCCATCACTTCAGTAGCTCTGCAAATCGAGTAAAAGACGGACAGTCTTCCAACTCTGCAATATTAAATGGCACCGACATCCGCCACGGATGCCGATGCCTGTAGTGATTTATTGAAAAAGATTATCTCTGAGCATTTACTTCTGAGATGATTGCGTCATAGCCCTGGCTTCTGATAGAGTCAAGAGTTGACTTGAACTCATCAAGTGAGATTGAACCGCAGATGTACTGTGTTCTTGCAGCTGTAACCTGGCTATCAAGGTCAGCACCAACCTGTGAGTATGTATCAGAGCCTACAAGGTATGAAAGTGCTGGGTTAACCTCTGCATACTGAAGAGCTTCAGCATATGCATTGTTCTGTGCTTCACTGAACTTATCTGACTTAACAGGGATTGCGCCTGTTGAAGACTCAGATGAAGGAAGGAATGTAAGGAGCTGATTGAGACCCTTATAGTTGTTGGCAAGAGCAACAGCATCAGAGTTTTCTGTATCAGCATCAAGGTCTTCAATATTGCCGTCAGCATCATACTGGTAGTTGATTCCTTCAAGTCCATACTGAGTGATTGTGAGCATCTCAGGTGAGCAGAGTCTGTCGAGTACTGTAAGAGCAGCCTCAATCTTTTCCTCTGTATCAAGTGTTGTAGCTGAAAGTGTAAAGAATCCGTTGTAGCCGGCAGTTGCAAGTGTGTGTCCGTTTACTGCGCCATAGAGAACCATCTTAGCTGGTTCATCAGGATTAACAACTGAAGGTGTAAGAGTATCTTCTGCTTCAAAGTACTGCCAGATTCTCTTTCCTGAATCAAGAACGTCGATATATACGCCGTTTTCACCAGTCTTACATCCATTTGACCAGGAATCTGTAGGACGGCTATAGAAATCTGCAGGCATAAGTCCATCATCATAGAGCTTCTTGATATAATCAACTGCCTCAAAGTACTCATCTGTTGTCCATACAGGAACCAGCTGTCCGTCTTTTTCCTGCCAGCCGTTTCCGCAGCCAAACCATGTCTGGATGATGTCAAAAGGTCCTGTGTATGATGTCATTTCCATACCGATTGTGTCATTCTTGCCATTTCCATCTGGATCATCATAGGTAAATGCATAGATCATCTTATAAACATCATCTGGAGTTGCGTTTTCGGGAAGCTCAACGCCAAGCTTCTCAGCCCAGTCCTGACGATAGCTAAGTCCATAACGGCCTACTACACGAGTACGAGGAAGAGCAATAAGCTTGCCACCAACAGTAAGGTTTGCAGCTACATCCTTGGACAGCTGTGAAAGATAAGGATACTTCTCTGAATCCCAAATGTAGTTGTTAAGGTCTACGAAAGCCCCGTTTTTAGCTGCTGATACAACATCACCTGTAACTGTGCCGCCCCAGGACATGATCTGTGGCATTGTTGATGGGCTTGTAAGAGCTAAAGAGTTCTTCTCAGAAAGAGCATCGTTGGCATACCAGATAAGCTCAAGGTCTGCGCCGCAGAAGTCTTCAATCTGCTGCATGATCTGGTCTGCGTACTCACCTGTTGCGTTAACACCTGCATTTAAGTCAATAACGGACCAAGTGATTGTCTGACGCTCTGCGCTTGTAGCCTGAGTATCTGTAGCTGAATCTGCTGGTGCAGATGTCTCTGTAGCTGGTGCTGCGTCGCTTCCTGCATCTGGAGTTGCTGCTGGAGCCTGAGTACTACCGCATGCTGCAAGGCTCATTACCATTACAGAAGCCAGTAACATACTAACAATTTTCTTTTTCATATCTTTTCCTCCTTATTAGGTAAAAAATTATCTGTAGGGATCATTCCCTGAACATTTGTTGTATAAAGATCAATGTCTCTTAGCCCTTAACTGCGCCAACCATAACGCCCTTAGTGAAATACTTCTGCACGAAAGGATATACGCACAAAATAGGCACTGTAGCTATTACTGTACAAGCCATCTTCACTGCTTTATCTGGCGGTGTTCCGTTGATATCAAAATCATTGACCATGTTATCTACAATAGTAGATGACTGAAGTATGATAGAACGAAGCTGGATCTGAATAGGATATTTCTCCGTTGTCTGAAGGTAGATCATTGATCCAAAGTAGTCATTCCAGAAGCCTACACCATAGAAAAGAGCAATGGATGCAATAACAGGCTTTGAAAGAGGAAGTGCTACCTTAAGGAATATCTGCAGATCATTGGCTCCATCCATATAGGAAGCCTCATCAAGCTCCACAGGAAGTCCCTGAAAGAACTTCTTTATGATGATCATGTTAAAGGGGCTGATAAGTCCTGGTAAGATCAGAGCCCAATAGGTATCGTACAGGCCATAGGCCTTATATACGATGAAAGAGGGGATCATACCACCACTAAAGAGCATGGTTACAATGACCATATTCATCACAAAATTTCTGCCCCTGAAATGTGTCTTGGAAAGTGGATATGCAAAGGTAAGTGAAAAGAGCATACACATTACTGTTCCAAGTGCAGTCAGGATTATTGAGTTCCTAAGTCCTCTTAAAATGTTAGCTGTTTTTATGGCATACCTATAAGCATTCAAGGACCATACTGATGGAACTATGAAAAATGCTTTTTCTGTAAGTTCTTTTTCCGTTGCAAAAGATCCTGCAAACACATAGAGGAACGGTAATATAGTGCTTATTGCAATAAGTCCAAGAACAACATAGATGATCACATCTACAATTTTGTCACCGACGCTTTTCTGAACTCTTACGCCAGTCTGGTATTTTGTTTTAGACATTCCGCCTCCTCCTTTCTAGTAAATTCCGCTTTCGCCAAACCATTTAGCAACTCTGTCTGACAAAAGAACCAGGATCATTCCCACAACTGACTTGAACATACCAACTGCTGATGAGAAGGAATACATGCCATTTTTAATACCCTTTGTATAAATATAGGTATCAAATACTTCTGCCCTTGCTATGTTCAGGTCATTTCTCATAAGGAAAATCTGCTCATAGCCTGTATTCAAGATGCCGCCAACTCTAAGAATCAGCATCATGATGATGGTTCCTCTGATAGCCGGAAGTGTAATGTGCCACATAAGTCTCCATCGGCCTGCGCCATCAACCTTGGCTGCTTCATAAAGTTCCTGATCAACTCCTGATAAAGCTGCCAGGAAAACAATGGTTCCATAACCAGTCTCGCGCCATATGTCCTGACCTACGATAAGTCCCCAGAAGGCAGATGCCTTAGACAGGATATCGAAGGTATTTCCTGTTACCATCTTGTATATAATGTTGATAACACCATCTGTTACATTAAATAACTGATAGGTCAAACTTGCGATGATAACCCAGGATACAAAGTGTGGAATATAAACCAGTGTCTGTACCAGTCTCTTATAAACGTTATGTCTTACTTCATTTAAGAATAAAGACAAAATAATTGGTGCCGGAAAATACAAGACCAGCTGCAGTAAGCTGATTCCCAATGTATTTACCAATAGTTTCCTAAAATCATTATTACTAAAAAACCTGGTGAAATTTGCAAATCCTACCCAGTCGCTTCCCCACAAGCCTTTGAATGGACTATAGTCTTTAAATGCAATAACAAGTCCGCCCATTGGCACGTATCTAAATAGGATCATGTAGATAAGACCCGGAAGCAGCATAAAGTATAACCACATATGCTGCTTGAAATACTTTGCATTACTGGTCCTGTTGGCTTCAAATACAGATCCGTCTGCCATCTTGATCAGCTGCTTTTTTGCTTTTGCCATACGCCTCTCCTTCTTCCCTTTTTCATCCCTTTGTGGTATTCCACAAATGTAATCGGCTCTCACAAGCTTTTTACATGATTATGATAACTTCGCCCTCTCCTAACATCTATAATCATATTATTTTTGACTGATTATCATAATTCAGGCGCTTTTAAGTTGTGCAAAATGCACAAAAGTATCATTTTCTAACACCCTTTTTGGGGCTCAAAAAAGAAAATGATACTTTTTAAAAAGCAACTGTTATTAAATTTGTTTTTAAATGGATCCGTAGGTTAGTTTACGATATTTTCCAGGTGTTAAGCCTGTTCCCTTACTAAAGAAACGGATAAAGTTCTGTGCATTAGTATATCCTAGCTCATTAGCTATATCTGAAACCGAAAGATTTGTCTGCAATAGTTTTTTGGCCTCTTCAATCTTGTACTGCTCCTGATACTCGCTAAAAGTTTTGCCTCTTTCAGCCTTTAATATCTTCCAAATGTAGGCAGGTGTCACATTAAGCTCATCTGCGCACTCGTTAAGGGTTATATTTCCCTTGGAATCAGCTAGCTTCTGCTCAATCTCAGCCATCATCTGGTAGGACTGATCAACAAGGAGCTTACTTCTCTCCTGAAGGATTGGATCGATGAGCATCTTTTTCATATTCTTTCTGACTCTTTTTACATCCCCTGCTTCCATGATCTGCTGATACAGCTTGTGAAGACCCTCAGGACACAGTATCAATATGTCAATCTTCATACCAATAGCTTCCATCAGGATCCTATCGATCAGAGCTGCGAAGTACACTGACGCAACAGCCCATTCCCCAAAGGTTCTGAGCCTGTCAGTAAAGTCATCAAGCAGCCTGTAACACTGGGCTTTATCCATAGCCTTTAAGCCATCACAAATTTCTTTTTCATACTTATGGAGATTTATCCCTTCTTCTGCAGCTCTTGATGACTGAATGTAGAAGCGACAATCACTTTCTGAACTCTCCCTGGTATCAGGTTCATATTGAAGAGCAAAAACGCTTTCGTGGTAGGCTCTTCCCAAATGTCTGTACTGGGTATGGAGCTCGCTTACTCCCATCTGTATCTGGAAACCAAAGTTTGAATAAGTAAACTCTTTTACTGCCTTATTATATCTGGAAATCTGCGCCAGCAGCGCCTCTTCCGTATCATCTGCAAAGATGCATGTGAGCGTACAGGAATCATAAATAAGAGGAAGCCAGGGCATATTCTTCAAAGAATCCGGCAGGCTTTCTGCAAGAGAAAGACAATAAGCATCTTCATTTATCTCATCCTCAGATATTGAAGTGTCCCTAAGATCTGGTATGATTGCCACAGTAGCATATAGCTTATGCCTGGTAAGCCCCAGAACCTTGACGTATTCCTCCCACTCATCTTCAGCGGAAACAGCGCTTCGAATAAGTCTCATCTCAAATAGTTCAGCAAGTCTTTTCCTACGCTGGATCATGGCCTGATCAAGGGCTTCCTTGTCATTTTTAAGGTTTGCAAACTGGCCAGCCAGGAATTGGAGCTCGTTTCCAGAAACCAGCGGTTGCTTATCGTCAGTAACTTCCTTAATTAGTCGCTCCACAGGCTGATATATGGCATATCGAAGGGAAACAAAGCTTAGAAGCGCAAGCGCCATAACAGCTATCAGAAACTCAATTATCAGTTTCCAGGTAGCTCCCAAAAAAGTCCCATAATCATAGGCCACATAATAATTCCAACCAAGAATGCTGGAAGATGCGCCAGATACAATACTGTTTGTTCCCTGAACTTCCATTCTAGAGGGCTTCATAGGCTGATCTGAAGAAAACTTTTTCTGGCACTGCTCAGAAAAACCAGAGTTAGAGGCATAGATTACATTACCCTCACTATCTAGTACGCAGACGGCCTTGCCTGAAATATTGATTTCCTCCCAGATCCAGCGCTTCCATTCCTGTGTTTCCACATTTACAAGTAGAAACCCCTTGGAGGAATATGTACCAAGTGGGAGATTTAGCACATAATTAAGCCCCTTAGTATCCACTGTCAGATGGTATTGAAGGTCTTTACTATCTACGTCTGTACCATCAGGAATGTATACCCAGTTTCCTCTGTTAACCTCCTGAGTATTGTTCTCATAAATGTTTAGAATTTCTTCTTTATTGATCATCTCAGAAAAGTCATAGATACCTCTGGTACTAATGACCCTGTTATTTGAAATATTTACTATGACATAATTATTGATGTAATTGGGAAATAAAGCATTATTGCCAAGTGCCGAATCTATAACCTTATACCTGGCATAATCAGAATATGCAAGACGGTTATTTAAAAACCAGCCAAGATCATCATTCATAGCAGAATAAAGGTAATACTGGCGGAGATTTTCAAGCCTCTCCTCCACGCTAAATACCATATTCTGAGTAGTCACCTGTGCCTCCTGCTGAGCCATCTTCTGGTTGTTGGAGTGCATTATCATAAGAGTGTTGACCACCATGAACACCATAAAAACGCCAACAAGCGCGCTGACGCAGATAGTCACAAATAGTTTGTAGGAAATCCTGTCAAAAAAAAGCCCCCATTTACGCAAAGTCTTGTTTCGCATATTGCTTCCCCCTATTGCACTTCGCTCCCATCTCTGAAAAGATTATTTTACAACAGTTGATTCCTTAAAAGATACGCATTTTTTATGAATAATTCGCAATTTTAACCATTATTTTGTCATATTAGCCCCAGGTTCTTGAGTACTAAAATCCAGATAAAAATAGTCACAATGGCCAGCAGCGTACTGACAACTACATACTCCCCAGCAAGGTCTGCATCTGCATCCATACTCTGAGCCATAGGAAAAGAAGCGGCGGCAACCGGTGTTGCAAACATACAAAATACAGCAAACATTTCAGAAGGTCCATAATTCATAAAGGCCATAATATAGGTAATAAGCGCCGGAAGTGCGATCAGCTTGATACCTGTACCAACTGCAAGAGGAAAAGCATTCTTTCGAAGATCAGAAAAATGAAGAGTTCCACCAAGTACAAAAAGTGCCATAGGTGTTGCCAGATCTGATAGCTGCGTAATTGGCTTGACCAGGCAAGTCGGCATAGTTACAGGCAAAATATTGAAGATTGCGCCTGCTATAGCACCAACAATAAGCGGATTCTTGAGAACATTTTTAACAACTACCCCAGCGGAAGCCTTGCCACCTCTGTAATATTCCAAAATAAAAACTGAGCAGATATTATAAACAGGCACAAGGAAGGCCACGATAATACTACTCTTAGTGCTGGCTTCTGCTCCCAAGACACTGCTTGCAAGAGGAATAGCAAACAAAACAGAATTACTCCTAAATATGGCCTGTTCTATCACTCCTCTTCTCCTGTTATCTTTTTCAAAAAGAGGAACAACAAAAAAAGAGATAACTACAACAATAAGGGTAGCAATAAGAGCAAACAGCACGTATCCAGCATCTTTTAGCGTGCTAAAATCCGCATCATAGAGGTTATTAAACATTATAAATGGAAAAAAAACGCGGAAAATTACCCCGTTTAGCTCTCTTAAGAATGTCTCTTTTACAAGGCCAAGCTTTCTTGCTATGGCACCAATCATAATGTAAACCATGAAAGGAACTACCGCATTTGTAGCAATTACCAGATTATCCATGTCTCCTCCACTTTCTTAGTCTCTTTTCCTGAGTAGAAAAAAACTGGATACATTAAGCATCCAGTTTAAGTCTTATTTTATATCATTCCAAAGAAATATTTCTAGCATTTGCTACACATTTTTGAGCATTTTCTGCCTATCAAAGCACCTTTGATAAAAACTCCTGAAGGCGCTTGCTCTGCGGATTTCCAAAGAATTCCTCCGGAGTGTTTTCTTCAAGGATCTGGCCTTCATCCACAAAAAGAACCTTTGTAGCTACCTCTTTTGCAAAGCCCATCTCGTGAGTTACAACAACCATGGTCATTCCCTCATCTGCAAGCTGTTTCATTACATCAAGAACCTCTCCTACCATTTCCGGATCAAGAGCTGATGTAGGCTCATCAAACAAGATAACCTCCGGATTCATGCAAAGGGAACGAACAATTGCAATTCTCTGCTTCTGACCACCAGAAAGAGAAATCGGGTATACATCCGCTTTATCAAGGAGATTAACTCTTTCAAGTAGGCCCTTTGCTTTCTCTTTGGCCTCAGTCTCCGACATTATTCCAAGCTTAACAGGGGCTAGTGTCAGGTTCTGCATAACTGTCAGGTTATTAAAGAGATTAAAGTGCTGGAAAACCATTCCCATGCGCTCTCTTACCTTATTAATGTTAACCTTAGGATCAGTTATATCAACGTCATCAAAGATAATATGGCCTGAAGTAGGTCTCTCCATAAGGTTAAGGCACCTTAAAAATGTACTCTTACCTGATCCTGACGGTCCGACAATAACTATCTTCTCGCCCTTGTTTATCTCGTAGTTGATTCCCTTTAGAACCTTGGTCACACTACCATCTGTATTCTTAAATTCCTTACATAAATTCTTAACGGATATCACTTCTGCGCATCCTCCTCTCTAGTTTTCCAAGGAAAATGGTCAGCAGCTTTATGATCACAAAATAGATCACTGCAACCCCGATAAGAGGCATAAATGCATCATACGTCCTTGATGCGATCTGGTTAGCTACTCTTGTAAGATCTGTAAGACTTACGTAACCCACAATCGCAGTCTCTTTGATAAGTGTAATAAACTCATTGCCAAGAGGTGGAATAACGTTCTTGACAGCCTGAGGAAGGATAATGTAGCGCATTGTTGCCCACTTGGACAAACCAAGGCTTCTTCCTGCCTCCATCTGGCCCTTATCTACTGCAAGGATTCCTCCCCTTACAATCTCTGCCACATAGGCCCCTGAATTTATACCAAAGGAAAGAGATGCTACCAATATACCATTGTTAGAAGAAGCCATAATAATGAACCACATGATAAGAAGCTGCAGTACACTTGGTGTTCCTCTGATAACATCAATGTATATAGTTGCAATATAGTTTGGAAGTGTAGGTTTCCCCTCTTCTGTTGTGGAAAGCTTCATAAGCGCCAGCAGAGTACCAATGATAATTCCTATGATGCCTGCAAAAAGAGCTATCTCAAGCGTGATTCCAAGGCCTGATATATATAGTTTCCAGCGGTCGCTCTCAACAAAAGCGGCAATAAAACGTTCCTGTAGAGTCATATATTTCTAATTACTCCTCAATATACTTAGCGATGAGACTATCATAAGTTCCATCCTTCTTAAGTTCTGCTATAGCATTGTTGATCTTCTCTGCAAGCTCTGTATTTCCCTTAGGAAGAGCAATTGCATAAAATTCAGCTTCAAAGTCAAAGGCTGAGCCATCGATAACATCAACCTGGTCAGCATACTGTGTTCCAAAAACAGCTGCAGGGTTCTTGTCTACAATAACAAGATCAAGTCTTCCATTATTCAGATCGTTAACTGCATCAATGGCCTTATTGTAGGCGGAAACCTCTGCTCCCTCGATCTCATCAGCAATAAATTCGCCTGTTGTTCCAAGCTGAACACCAATCTTGCAGTTTTTGAGATCCTCTGCAGTTGCAATTGATGATCCCTTAGGAACAATAACAGCCTGAACAGCCTCATAATATGGATCCGAGAAATCAACTGTCTTCTGTCTCTCTTCTGTTACAGTCATTCCAGCGATAGCAACGTCAATCTTGCCACCAATTGAAGATACGAGTGAGTCAAATTCCATATCCTGGATCTGGACATCCATGCCTATCTTCTCACCGATAGCCTTTATAAGTGCCACATCAAAGCCGTCTGGATTACCATCATCACCAATATATTCAAAAGGTGGAAAGGCTGCATTAGTGCCAACAACAAGAGTCTCTTTAGAACTTGATGAATTACCACATCCGGCAAGTGAAGCTATCATCATCATTGCAACTAGTACTACAGATATAATTTTATTCTTCATAATATCCTCCTGATTTTATGCAAATTAATGTATATTTATGCATCTATTGTGTATAATATACCAGTGATATTAATAAATATCAAGAGAAAAATAATAAAAATCAAATTATTCAATTCAAAACCAGATTATTCCAGGTGTCAGAAGGAATAAGTCCAATATAAGTCTTTCCCCTGTTTACGCTGATCTCCTGACCTGACGCATTAAAATAATGTGTCATGCCGGTTTCACTTGCCTTGGACCAGGTAATAGGAATAGCCTGTCCATTTGTAATATAGTAGCCAACGCCAGTTCCTATCACGTTGTAAGTCATATATCCATTCTTATCAAGCAGCGAAAAAGATGTATTCTGGAGAATAACATTCTTAAAGGTAAGAGCCTGACCATCTTCAGCATCCGTATGAAGATTCCCATATTCATAATAATCATAGGTCCTTGTTGTAGCATTAAAGCATAGCTTGCTCTTATTGTGGTAAAAGACATTTGACATATCAATATTATTGACAACTACGCCACTTCCTAAATCTGCATCTGCAGCATTAAATATGAAATGGGTTCCCCTTTCAGGTGCCACTGTATAATTAGAAGAAATGCCGCTCTTTGCAAATCTGTTTACAAGCTCCTGACCAAATACATATTCAGTAAACTCCCTTGGTTTGCCGTTCTTGACACGGGTAAATCCGCCGCTAATATGAGCAGCATAGGGCTGAGCCAAATATGTATTTATATAAAAAGGCCCTCCATCATGAATAAGAACTGCATTATATTCATCTGCCAGCATTACGTTAGTAGTTCTGGTACTTCTGATACTTCCTGTCTGCTGAAGATTAGCCCAGTCCTTATAAAGACACATGAGCCTTGTAACTCTTCCATTGGCAGTACTGTTCATCATTTCGTAGACAATATCTGCCTCTGCTGTTCCATAGTGGTTTAGAGCTTTCTTTTCATTATCCACCATGATTGCTACAGGTCTCTGACTTGCAATTGCATCGCTTACCTCAAGCCCTGTAAGTTCGTTTGTTCCAGCATAGGCTGTTGTCGACATAAGTAAAGCTGTCAAAAGGCTTGTAGCCATAGCAAATGTTATTTTAACCCTCATACTTTTTCTCCTTGTACATCCTAAATTGTTGATTTCTACGGGCATATTTCAATCATGTACGCAGAAATTGCTTGATTCTAAAGTGAATTGTCACATTTAACATCTATATATAATGATAAAATATCGTGTAAATATATTCAATTTAAAATCACCATGCTAATAAAATAAACTCCATTACCGATCATTAATGTCTGTCACAGCATTGCAATATGCGAAATTTTATGAGATATTAGGGTGTATTTCTCAATATTGCAAGTTTATAAGCATATGATTCTATGTTTTAATCATGCTATAAGAACTATTTGTTCAAAGGAGGAAAGTGTTGTGGGTGGATTAGGAATTATTGCAATAATGATTTTGATGGCTGTATTTCTTATAATCGTCATCGTAGTTGCATCAATCCTGATTGGAATGTTCTTTACAGGTCTTGTCGGCGGAACTGTGCTTCTTATTACAGGCAAGCATTTTTCCAAGGATACCAGGAAAAAAGTCGCAAGCCGCATTTGCATTGGCGTTGGTATAGCTTTCTTTGCACTTGCTGCTAGTTCTGCAGGACTATTAGTTCACTATGCCATTTCTATTTTTGGATGATTGTGCTATAATCATCAACCGCGTAGTTGAAAAGACGGTTAGTCTTCCTACTCGTCTGCGCGATGCAAAAATATATAAAAGATCTCATAAAAATGAGACTATGGAGGAGAAAAAATGAATCAAAAAAGTGGATCAGGAAAATTAGTTGGAGGCATTATTTTATGCGTAATTGGCGCATTTAATGCACTTCTTGGTTTTATATTTGGCCTTGTGGGAATTGTGTTTCTTGCAAACCCAGAATCAGCTGATATGACTGTAAACGGCGAGACTTTACACGGAGAAGAAGCTGTTGAAGCCGCCAAATCAATGGGTACAACACTTGCTATAGTAGGACTTGTATTTGTAATAATCTTTGCTGTATGTCTATTCTTTGCAATCAAGCTGTTCAAGGCAAATAACCTTGCCAAGCAGGCTGCTGCTATGCAGTATCAGAATTACCAGTATGCAAATGGGCAGTATGCAAACCCTCAGTTCCAGAATCAGGCATATATGAATAATCAATATGCAAACCCTCAGATGCCAGGCCAAAACCAGTTTGCGGGCACTACTCAGAACAATATGAATTACCAGAACAATCAGTTCCAGAATCAGACTTATACGAATAATCAGTATCCAAATCAGCAGTGATAATGGGCTGACTCTAAGGAATTAAACAAGACAAAAATAAGACAAAAATGGTGGCAGACACGGCTCTGCCACCATTTTCATGTTCTCGGAGAGAGATAGAGTCAATGATCATCAGGAAGCATCCTGACCTGACTCGGGAAGTTCTGCAAGTAGCATATTTACAGGCAACGGCCTGTAATCAAATCCCAGAACTTCAAGGGATTTTTCATCTACATAGCATTCATACATCATCCATTCTGTTGTAAAACTAATATTTATAAGTCCATCCTGGTGCGATACTAAAGTATTTCTCATGTCCTGCTCTAAAATACCGGCCTCTTGCGCAGCCGCACAAATAGCCATATTTCTCTTATTAACCATTGCTGCCCTCCTTTAATATCATGGGAAGAGGCCAAATAAGCGTATTCCCTCATCATCTAATTCATCAAATATTTCATCTATAACTTCGTCTTGTACTTCCTCCATTGCATGATCCAATGAATCATTAACCAGTTTGTTTAAATCTTCATCAGATGAAATAACCTGATCCAGATCATTTAAAATATTTTCTGCAACCCCAACAGCTTCTTTCACTACCGGATCATTTTTATTAGCGCTAACATTTATATTTTCATTTCCATCTTTTACAGAAACGTTTACTGTATCATTAGAAACACTGACACCTACCGCTTCATTCCCCTCATTAACATAAACGGCAGCCTCATCTCCATTATTATGAGGCATGTTATCAGCCTGATTTCGGGTTCCTTCTGTATAGGGAAGATTGACCACACCATCTTCCTTGGAATTAGTGATTCCTGACTGCTTTTCCTGTTCTAAAAGATTTCTTTCTACTATCTCTTGCGCTTCCCATACAATTGGCGCTGGAAGAGTCACTTCTACTTTTGTGCTCTCACTAGTAGTCTGTTCAAGCTCATCTAAAGCTTCTAGTGGAAATGGAACGACAGCTACTTTTTCTGCAGCCTTAGTAAATGAGCAGATTGAAAGGGCGCCACAAACGACTATAAGTAATGTAACGAGCCACGCTGTAGGCCTTTTGTAGTTAAAAATCTGTCTGACTCTTGTTCCAACTCCCACTTCCCCAAAGGCAAGTGGATAGGCAAATACAAGCCTTCTTCCAGTACTACAGTCAAGAAGAGACTTGGCATAGGATCTCTTTTGCCTAAGGTTCATCCTGGCGATAACACGTTCATCGCAGGCAAGTTCAATGTCTCTGCAGAACAGGATGTAAGAAAGCCACACAAGCGGATTAAACCAGTGAACTGCCAGAATCATAAAACCTAGTTGTTTTCTAATGTGATCAAAACGTTGTAAATGCGCCTTTTCATGCACAAGAACATTCTTGATAGTCTTGGCATCAAGGCCAGATGGCATGTAAATTGCCGGCTTAAACACGCCAAAGATAAATGGAGTATCTATTTCATCGCATACATAGATCCTTTCTCCGGAGATATATCTAATGGATGCGCTAGTCTTCCTCTTTATAACGATATAGCTAAATGCGCCATAGGCCAAAACGCCCAGCATACCAATAAGCCAGATGACTACAAAAAAAGCAGGAATTCCCTTATCAGTCACAGATGTCTTATCAGCCTCATTCTGTAATAATTTTGCCTGAGCGTTGCTCTGATCTGCTATTTCAGGCGCAGTGGTAAGAGACTCTGACTTATTTGTAATATCCATAGTATCGTGAATCCCGCCAGATATCGCAATGGGTGCATCTGTAAGGTCTGCAGTCTCCTTTGTAACCACCTCATCACTACTAAAAATGTTCTCTATTACATTCCCAAAATCCGGCATAAAGCCCACATGAGCTGTTATCTGCACTGGAACCATAAGTCTTAGCGCCACTATAGCCCACAATAATCCCATGAACCATTTTGGTGCTTTTTTAAGCGGAATTCTTATAAAAACTACAGCAATCATCAGCATAACTGCTGCAGTGCTCATTTCTATTACCTTAAAAAAGATTGTCCCCATACTGTCACCCTTTTCCCGTCTGAAGGTGTTACTCTTTTGCCCTGTCTATGATGTTACGTATAGCGTCTATCTCGTTCTTGGAAAGTTTCTGATGAGAAGTAAATGCTGCCAAAAAAGCTGGTAATGATCCACCAAAGGCCTCTTCAACAAATTCTTCACTCTTTTTGGTATAAAACTCTTCCTTGGATACCTTGGAAGTTACTACACCGTCGATATTCTGAAAAAGTCCCTTCTCACATAGCTTTTTAAGAACAGTGTAGGTAGTGGACTTCTTCCACTCAAACCTCTCAGCGCACAACTTCACCAATTCTCCTGAGCTCACAGGCTCTTTCTCCCAGATGAGTTCAGCAAACTTCATCTGGACCTCGCCAAATTCTACGGCCATAATCTCTACCTCTTATTGGTCTATTCATTATAGACTTTGTATTGTTAGTTTATACCCTGTAGACCAATCTGTCAACCCTCATAATATGTTATACTGATAAGACACAAAAGAGAAAGTGATTGGTGATTTTATGGAAAAAGAGATATTTAATAAAGAACAAGAGCATTTAAGCTCGACCTATAAAAAGCTACTTGATATGAAGGATAAGTTAGAGTCCCAGATTTCTGAGCTTAACGAAAAGGCCGTTGAGGATAAAAATGATATAAGAGACAACATTCGTTTTGACTACGCTGATATAGAAACAACAATGGAAACTCTCACTGAAATTGAGGTTTGGAATCGTTATATTGACACCTACAATGTAGAGAGTAACTCCCTTGGAAAGAGACTTTCAACTGTTAATAAGCTCCTGGAGTCTCCTTATTTTGCCAAGATTGAGCTTCAGTTTAGTGATGAAGAAACTCCAGAGAGTTTCTATATAGGCCGCGCTTCTATCTCTGAAAACAGCTATGATCAGATGATAATAGACTGGAGATCCCCAATCGCCGAAGTTTACTATAATCAGGAAATGGGCCATACCCATTACACTGTAGAAGACAGACAAATTCCTGTGGATTTAAAAATGCGCAGACAGTTTGACCTTCATAAAGATAAGCTAAATTCATATTTTGATACACAGATTGCCATAGAGGATCCTATGCTCCTTAGATCCTTATCTCAGGCCCACTCAGACAAGATGCAGGCCATCACATCAACTATTCAGAAGGAGCAGAACACAGTGGTCCGCTACCCTGATGTTCCTGTACTTTTAGTAAATGGAATCGCCGGAAGCGGCAAGACTTCTGTACTGCTTCAGCGAATTGCATATCTCTTTTACCAAAAGAGAAACACTTTGCGCCCGGATCAGGTCTGCCTGATGACGCTAAATCCTGTATTTAGGGAATATATTGATGAAGTTCTGCCTGACATGGGTGAGACCAATCCTCTTACTCTTACCTGGGAAGAATTCCTTGATATGACTCATGTTCCTTTTACTGACAATGAGTACGATTATACAGAAGCTGAAAATCTACAAAAGATCCACGACATGCTTCCCACGCTGACTCCAGAGGCTGAGGATTTCTGCGATATCAGGCAAAAAGAGAAACTTGTAATGACCAAAAATGAAGTTCTATCTGTAGTTAATGGCTATAAGCAGTTTCCTATGGGTGTTCGCCTGTTCCAGATATGTGCTGATGAGCTTGAACAAAGAACCAAAAATAACTTAAAGAATCTGGCAGATGATAACATAGATGATAGCTCGGATAGTGTTGCCGGCTCAGACAAGGCTGAAAATAACCGTCTTGAGAATGATTTTGGCGGAGCGCTCAGGCAGATAAAGCACTTTGGCTGGATCAACATAACTCACATTGCCCAGAGAATCCTTGGTCATTCGCACATTACTGCTGCTGAATGGCTCTACACTAAGATGGAAATTTCCGGCATGTGTGACCGTAACATGCGTTATGTAATGGTTGATGAAGTGCAGGATTATACTAAGGCTCAGTTGTATATTTTTAGCAAATTCTTCCCAAATGCTCGCTTCATGCTACTTGGGGATGAGTTCCAGGCTATCCGCGAGGGGACAGTAACATTTGAAGAAATTAAGGAAATGGCCGCTGAGAATAATAAAGAGTTTGTAGAGCTTCCGCTTATGACCAGCTATAGAAGTTCACCTGAGATTACGGAGAAGTTTTCTTCTCTTCTTCCTCCTGAGCGCAAGATGCTGGTATCCTCTGTCCAGAGGCCAGGAGAATCAGTATACGAAAAGAAATGCTCTTCCGATGCAGAATATTATGATGAATTAAAGGGCCTTATCGCAGAATATAGCGCCAAAGAAGGTCTTACTGCCATCATTTGCAGAAATCAGTTCAAGATAGACACTCTTGTAGAAAAGCTTGGCTCTGCCGCTCCCATAGTGGTAGAAGGTCACGAATCTCTTCCCAAGAGTGGTGCCTTCTTCATTGAACTTGCGCATGCCAAGGGCCTGGAGTTCGACCACGTGATCCTTGCTGACTTAACCCCAGACTCCTACCCCGACACCGAGCTTGGCAAGCACTGCCTCTACACAGCAATGTCACGTGCAACAAATCAACTAGCCATCCTCACCCGCTAATTTAGACTCGCACCCACAATCTGCACATTACCGCCATCGCTTCACTAGGGCAGGGCCTTGCGATGTTCAAGAAAGAGTTTTTTGGCGTAAGAAGGAGCTGCTGGATTTAAGAGCTTTCCCAAAGTGTCCCAAAATCCTGTTTACGAATTACCTGTCCGAAGCTCGATTCCAGAATCCCTACTTTTGGCAAGAGATTTGATCTTACTCGCGACAAAGAAGTTCACATTTTCTTAGATGCTCCCGCAGCCTTTCTTTTAAAGCGCATGCTGCAGCGTAAACTTGCAGGACGGGTAGAAAAATCAAAATAGGAAATGCCATAGCCCGCAAAGCGGGCGTTAACAAAAAATGCGAAATCAATCTTTCAAGTAAACTTGAAGAAGTTGATTTCGCATTTTTTTATGGCGCAAGCGCGCCAGATGGCATTTCCATATATACAGTTTATTCCCGTCCTGCTTCAGACAACGCTTCGCATGCGCGGGAAAGGCTGCTTTGGGAGCATTAGAAAATGGAACTTCTTTATAACGCTCGCAAGTATCAAATCCACCCGCCAAAAGGATTCTGGAACGAGCTGAGTTTAATTCGTAGGATTTTGGGGCATCTTTGGGAACGCCTTAAATCCCAGCGAAAGAACCGCCAAAAAATCTTTTTGAACGAGCAAATTTCCCCTGCCCGGCTGGTTGTGTCAGCGGGCGAGGATGGCTTGGTAGATGGCAGCGATGAGCCTGTTTTTGGTGATGGGGGCTTGTCCTGGTGCGTAGAGGGAAGCTACCTTGGGCTTTAAGTCAGATGGGAATTTGGAAAGATCTGAGTCAAAGTTTATTCCGATTCCTACTACAATCCACTGGACAAGTCCAGAATCAAACTCTGTGCCGGACTCTGTGAGGATTCCGCATATTTTTTTGTCATCGATGAATAAGTCGTTGATGGGTTTTATGGTTGCATCAATGTTACAGAGCGATTTTAAAGCATTTTTAACTGCATTACCTGTAGTTGTTGTTATAACGTCGGGTTCAAGGCTCTTTAACTTATCTGGAGAGAGGATCAGGCTCATATAGATTCCTCCCTCTGGAGAGAAAAAGCTGTGATCTCTTCTGCCACGACCACCATCCTGAGATCTTGCAACTACGAGTGTTCCGTGCAAAGCTCCGGCTATAGCCATCTCTTTTGCCACCTTGTTGGTAGAATCCACGGTATCATAAATGTGGATCATGTCAGTTGAAGGCTTAAAGCCCGCAGCATCAAGGCTTGCCAGAATTCCCTGGGCAGAAACAATATCATTACTATCCCCCAGCCTGTAGCCCTTGTTGGAGACCGCCTCAATGTCATATCCCTTCTTGCGAAGCTCATTTATGGCTTTCCATATAGCATTTCTAGAAAGGCCAAGGCTATCAGCCATGGCCTCTCCGGAAATATAGTTTTCCCTGTTGTTTTCTAATAATTCAAGCACTCTATCTTTGGAAGTCATCGTATTCCCTCTATGGTCCTTGGATAGTTCCGGGACGGAGTCAACGGACCATTTACTATCTTTCTATCATCATTTCACTGTCCATTTTCTCACAAACTCCCATCAAAAATCCAATAAAATTTAAGAAAGCATGTTGCTTGCAACATGCTTTCTTATCACACAAGTGCGCATCCATAGCGGTGCGCTTTTTAGATTATTCTAACGTGTATTCAAAGCTATCACCTATCTGTCCAACTCCGATAGAACCAAACTCAATGCTGGCGCCGTTTGGGATAGACTTGTTAAAATCAACTGGGGTAATTACATAATAATCACCACTAGTCTCGATATTAACATTCCAGCTGGAATCAATATTAACCTGATCTTTTCTGATCTTTAATGTCCATCCGTTAACTGGATTCCCAGTATTGTTGGAAATCTTATAGCTTATCTGATATCCTGATCCCCAGCTATTTATGGTATATCCAAGCTCTAGCCCGGTGGTAACTACAACTGGTTCCGGCTCTGGAGTAGGGGTAGGTGTAGGTTCCGGTGAAGGTTCTGGCTCTGGTGTAGGCTCGGGCTGAGTGCTTACAGGTTCGAAAATCCACTGCTGATTAGGATTTCCATAGTATAGCCACTGACATACATTTGCTCCGTCTTCTTTTTTGTGCTGATACACATCTATATATCTGACCTGGTTAGAAGCCTTGGTAGCGATAGTATATACTCCATTTGTCTTGGTATTCTTTACCACAAACTTCTGAGCATCACCTGAATAACCATAATAAATACCAATATTTGCGCCATCTTCATCTTTTCCATTGGAAATATCAAGCATATAATCGCCCAGTGCGCTTGTAAGGGTAATATATCCATCATTTGTATTTGTTACATACCACTTCTGTCCATCAGCGCCTGTTCCGCTACTGATGCATACGTTTGTCCAGTTATTAAACGCATTTCCTTCAACCGTCAGGTATTTCTGGGAATTTGTGTTCTTAAGATAATACCAGCCATCACTTATAATTGCAGTTGAGTTGTTGTTTATGTTCTGTTCGCTTGGCGCAGGTGCTGGAGATGGCTGACTTCCACCGGCTGCTGTAAACTGCCAGCAGTTAAAGTTTAAAAGAGATCCGCCATTTCCTTTAAATACAAAGAATAAATCATGTACTCCGCTTGCACCGCTAACCTCGCAGGTTCTAGTCGCATACTTCTGCCAATCACCTGTCTGACCAGCATCCAGTGTTCCAATCAGCTTACCGTTAACCCCATCAAGACGCAGCTCTATCTTGCCACCACCATAAGGAGACGCTACTCTGGCATCAAAAGATTTTGCGCCATTCCCAAAGTCTACATTTGCAACCTTTATCCAGTCACCATTTTCTATATAGCCAACGTTCATGGTGCCTTCTTTGCAGCTTTCTGTCTCAACGCCTGATGAATTACAGATAGTCTCAGCCTCAACCTTTTTATAAGGATTAAGAGTTGCGATAGCCTTAGGTCCTGCGGTACTCATCTTGATAGTAGGGAAAGTGCCATCGTAGTTATACTTAAACTCTTCTACAGCAACAGAGCGGGCGAATCCGCTTCCTCCCGGCAGTGCACCATTATGGTAAAAGAAATATGAATGCCCCTTAAAGTCTACTACTCCGCAATGGTTAGTAAAGCTTCTGCCCTCTGTAGGCATGATGACTCCTCTATAAGTCCATGGGCCTGTTGGTGAATTGCTGGTAGAATATGCAATATGCTCAGGAATACCTCCTGCCGCATATAGCATGTAATAAAGATTTCCTCTCTTATAAAACCATGGTCCCTCAACATATGTGCTGTTGTAGCCAGCGCTTACCTTGTTGATTCCACCTGAATACGAGGTCATATTTGAATTAAGCTTCACATAGTAAAGTGATCCGTTTCCAAAGTAAAGATAAGCCTGTCCATCTGCGTCAATATACACAGTAGGATCGATAAAGCTGTAGCCCTGACAAAGTGGGCCTCCGATAGCATCTCTAAATGGTCCCGTAGGACTATCTGATACTGCTACACCTATAGAATTTCCGCCCCTTTTCGCAATAACGGGAACATAGTAATAAAACTTTCCATTTCTTTCAATGACCTGACCAGCCCAGGCATCACTCTTAGCCCAGCTAAATGTGCCGAGCGAGCAAACAACTCCATGATCTGTCCAGTTGGTCATATCTTTTGTCGAATAGCAGTGCCAATCCCTCATGTCATAGTAATCAGCACCATCCTCATCATGTCCGGTATAAACATACACCGTGTCCCCATAAACAAGCGGTGCCGGATCTGTTGTGTAAATTGTCTGGACGATTGGATTATCTGCCTTAACGCTCATTGGAGATAAACCAAATACCAGAGCTCCCATTAATGCCCCAACAATTAATCTAGTTTTTTTCATTCCCTGTTTTTGAATCTCCTTCCATATAGTTGTGTAATAGAATCTAGCTGTGCTCGAGCACACTCATTCTAACAATTGCGCATCTTATAGACTTCCCAAATATTGCTATATGCTTTACCATTATTGCGTTTATTTACGAAAAAAAGTAAGCGGGTGCATTTTATTCAAAAAAAACACCCGCTACTTAATTACTTATCTCAACTAACATCTCTGTAGTATTTTGCCTGAGCCTCAAACATTTTTGCGTATATACCTGATGGTATATTAATTAGTTCATCATGTCTGCCATACTCAGCAATTTTCCCTTCAGAAAAAACAGCTATCCTGTCGCAGAATTTGCAGCTTGATAACCTGTGGGAAATATAAAAGGCTGTTTTACCACCCACAAGGGTATGGAACTGTTTGTAAACTTCATATTCTGCCAATGGATCAAGAGCAGAGGTAGGCTCATCCAGGATAACTACTGGGCTGTCCTTATACAGAGCCCTTGCAATTGCAATCTTTTGCTGCTCACCTCCAGAAGGCTCTATTCCCTTTTCATCAAAATACTTGAATAAATTAGTTTGAGTGCCTTTTTCAAGCTCATCAATCCTATCTTTTAGTCCCACCAGATCAATGTACTCATCAATCTTACCCTTATCTTTATTGGCAAAAGCTATATTCTCATCTATAGGAAAAGAAAAAAGCTTAAAATCCTGGAATACAGGCGCAAACTGCTGCATATACTGCCTGTAATCGTAATCTCTTATATCTACTCCATCAACTAAAATCTGACCTTCCGTTGGGTCATAAAGCCTGCAGAGGAGCTTAATAAAGGTAGTTTTTCCGGCACCGTTTAAACCAACTATAGACAAGTGTTCACCTGATCTTATCTTAATGTTGATGTCATCCAGGATCTTTTTATCAGTCTTTGGATAGGAAAAAGAAACATGCCTGAATTCAATTTCATGAGGCTTTTTAGAAATATCTTTTTCTCCCTTGGGAAGAGCCTCAGGATATTCCATGAATAAAACATACTCATAGGCGTAGTTGCAATTCTTGATAATATCCGTCACGTTCCAGACAAGCCCGCTCAAAGTTCCGTTAAGAGCAGCTTCCGTGCTGATAAGCTGCACAAAGGTACCAATACCATAAACTCCCTTTATAGCCAAAAGACCTACATAAAAGTATGCCGCAGCACCTTTTATAGCTGATATTACGTCAACGCCAATACTATATGGAAGCTGGGTTAATGCCTGCCATCTCCAGTGTTTATTGCTCTTGTCTGTATTATTCTTCCAGCTATCAAGCATAAGTTTCTGCGCATCATAAAGGCGAATATCCTTGCCAAACCGTGTATCTACTATTTCCCAGCCAAAATAGCCAAAGAGCCGGTTTACCTTTGATAGCTTTCCAAAGGCTTCAATTTCTATCTTGTTCTGCTTGGATACAACGTACAGATTTACAAGTGAATATATAGCCAAAAGAAGTAGTAGTAGCGGCGCATGCATCGCTATAACAATGACAAATCCAATAGCTCTGACTATATTGGTAATGAACATAAAAAGAATTTCAGAGATGCCATAAACGCCCCCTGAGTACCAGCTCATTCCTGTTCTTGCCTTTTCAATCTGATCCAGGGCCTCTTTGTCCTCTGTCAGCTGATAATCAAGTTCCATGGAATGTTTCCCCATGAGTATTGCAAAATAGTCATCCAGTCTTTGCTGGTATTTACTTAGCACAGTGCTACTGCGACTGGTAATCATCGAAATAACAAACTCACCTATTATAAGGCTTGCTGCCAAAATTATAAGTTTTCTTAAATCCCTATCGCCTAATATCTCATCAACTATAAGAGGAGAGATCAGGATTGCCACAAAGGGTTGAAGGATCTGAGAAATTGCTTTTATGCTCTCCCACATGAAAAATCCCGGGTATTTTTTATATGCTGACGAGAATAAAAGAGCTACAACTTTTCGTATCTTGTGGAGAGTAGAAACTTTTTCTTTACTGTCTTTATTTAATTTAGCCAACCTTCTCTACCTCCTGTTCTGCTCCCTGATCCTCTGGATTATCACGGTAATACTGAGCCTGCACGTTAAACATTTCTGCATACTTACCGCCCTTTTCCATAAGCTCATCATGACTTCCAAGTTCCACAAGGCTTCCATTTTCAAACATGGCAACCTGATCACAGAATCTGGTAGATGCTAGTCTGTGAGAGATATAAACCGCACTCTTTTCCCCTATCATTTCATCAAACTGTTCATACAGCCTTTGCTCAGCAATAGCATCCAGGGCAGATGTGGGCTCATCAAGGACAACTATCTTAGCGCCTTTATATAGAGCTCTTGCAAGAGCCAGCTTTTGTTTTTCGCCACCTGATAAGTCAATACCATCATCTTCCACCACATTTGTAAGTGGCGTATCAATTCCCTTTACAAGAGAATCAAGCTTTTCTTCAAGACCTGCAGAAACAGCGCACTCTTTTACCTTGTCTCTATCAAGCTCATCTCTGCTATACATGGCAATATTCTCAGACAAAAGAAATGCAAATATCTCAACATTCTGAAATACCGGAGCAAATAATTTGTAATAGTCCTCTCTCCTGTATTTTCTGATATCTGTGCCATTAAGAGTAATAACGCCTTCTGAGGGATCGTAGAGTCTTAGAAGGAGCTTGATCATTGTAGTCTTTCCTGCGCCATTTAGGCCTACCACAGCCAGTTTTTGACCAGGCTTAAGCTTTAGATTAAGATTCTTAAGAGCATAAGTTTCTGACTTAGCATACTTATAGGAAACATTCTTAAATTCAATTTCATAAGTGTCTGCTTTTGGAATCTCTATGCAGTCTTTTTCATCGTCATCTATATCAAGCTCAATAAAGGATCTGAAATCATCTGTCTCCAGAGATGCCTTCTTGTAATCTCCAAAGCGCTGCAGGAAATTTAAAAGTGCCTGGGAAAAAGCCATAGATAAGGACAAAAACAATGTAAAGTTTCCTATAGATAAATCTTTGGTAAATACCGCAAAAAACAGTACAGAATATATCAGTGCCTTGATTACAACATTCGCTATCTGAGAAGCAAAGGAATTCTTGAACCAAAGCTCATGATGAAGATCCATTTTTTCTTCTTTATCAAGGTATGTTTCTTCCTGCTTTTTTGAGAGAAACTCAGAGAGATTAAAGAGCCTGATTTCCTTGGCATGGTCACAATACTGGGTGACTCTCTCCATGTAATCTGTCTTTCTCCAGGAATCAGAGAGCTTATCCCAAACCTCTTTTTTATCCTTCTCAACTATTTTTCTGTAGTACAAAAACTGAATAATGCACAGAACAATAAGTGCCAAGATAAGTCTGAAATCTAGAACCATAACTGCCACAAATGTGACCACTACAGTAAAAAGGCTGGTAAGAAGCTGCTGCATATAACGCATCACCCCTTCGACGCCGTTCATGTTTCCACCTGTCGCCTGCTCTGCTCGCCTTGCCACATCAAGAACATCAGGTCTTTCGATAAGTTCATACTTAAGCGAAAGGACCCTTGCTATCCTCTCGGAGATCATTTGCATGCGCACATAGATAAATCTATACCAGATAAGATTATCCGATAAAACACTTCCTATGTTCAAAAGGCATGCAATAACTCCTGCCGCAAGAACAATTCGTATAAGTCTGGCCACTGCCTCTTTTTCCGGAAGCCCCATCTGAATGATATCAATTACATACTTGCCAAAAATCCCCCAGAAATAAGAAAGAACAGATGAGCACACCATTCCCAGCAATAAAAGAGCCACTACCTCCGGCCTGTACTTAAGAATCTTCCCCAGAATAAATCTGGTGTTACTCAATATCCCAAATTCCTTGTGTAAGGGATTGTCCTTACTTTCTTTGTATTCATCCTCAATCCACATAACTAAAACCTCTCTGCAAGCAAAGACACATTTCATAAAATAAATGCGCCAAACAATGATGTCTACACAATTTTAACTTGCACAGAGGTTCATAGCTACTTATATATTGCTATTTTTTAAGGCCTTTTTCCTGCTACGCTGGAGTCATGCAGCATTATCCTGTTCCTGATCCAGATTTTCACTTGAATCAGTGTCTGCTGCATCATCACTTATTTCTGTGTCTGCCGCATCGCTTGTTCCTGTGTATGCAGCATCATCCTGATTCTGGCTATCGCCTGCTCCTGTGTCTGGGGCACCGGCTGGTTCTACGTACTGAATGTCTGCTCTTTTTATAGAATCAGGATATATCTCAAGAAAATCATTTTTCATGGAAACTGGAACATAGCCCATTTCTGCATAATCCGCGGATTTCTCTTCCCAATTTTGCTTGCCCCACTCTCTTACATCGTCATCTGCAACAACCATGTAAGCCTCTGAAGGGTAGGGATTTCTTTTATCCAGGGCATAGTTCATCATACTGGTATCACTGCCACTGTTTCCAAAGGCAAGAACCGGATACTGGCCTATTTCTCTTTCTATCCAGATTGTTTTGTTGGAATTTAAGTTCTTTTGAATGAAGCCGCCTGTAAATACCAGGTCATCGCCATCAGAGTACTTATAGTCCATGTTTGAAGAAACGTCTTCGTAGCCTTTTTGCTTAACCTCGAACTCGGTGCCAATGACATGAGCCGGAGACACGTACTCACTAATTGGAAAATTAGCAACAAGAGCCCTTGTGGTGGTACGCTCAGTTCCGCTGACTACATAGATAGTAAAATCATTGTCATAAAGGTACTTAACCACCTCAACCATGGGCAAATAGAAGCCATCAGCATAACGCATGTTATCAAAACTATCTGTCTTCTTCTGACCAAACTCTACTGCGTAATCATACAGCTCTTTTATTGTCATTCCCGCATAAGCCTTGGCAAAATTTCTGGCTAGTTCTTCTCCTGCTGTGTATCCTGGCTTTATTTCTGCGGCTGCGGCTTTTAGTTCATCTGATACCCTTTCAGGATGATCAATAAGACAATAATTTATGAACATCATGGTATCGAAATAAGTGTAATAAGTTTCACAGGTCAGCGTTCCATCCATGTCAAAAACAGCTATTCTGTCCTTAACCGGAATGAAATTCTCCGCATCCTTCTCATTGGTAACCTTGGTCACATAGTTTCTTAGGCTCTCTGCGGCGTTAGAATCAGGCGCCCAATATTTTGAAAGTGCCTTTTCTTCCTTTTTTCCGCACCCTGAAATGCAGGTAATACCCATTAGAAATACAAATATCAGGGCAAGTGTAAGTTTCCGATAGTTACTTGATTTTTTCATAGTAAACCTCCGTTTTTTTTAACAAATAAAAGTTTACCATATATCGTTTACAAAGAGACACTTTTGTAGCCCTGTATTTAATTAAAAAAGAATAAACTACGCAACATATCCTGGGCCCTACATGTTAATATAGTAAAATACGCGTATGCGAGGTCATAATATGAAAAAAAGTAAGTATTTAACATGCGCCATGTCTTTGGCGCTATTGATAACAGGTTGCAGCTTATATGGCAACAATATTTCAGAAGAAGGAACAAGTAGTGTTACTGTGCAGGGGAAAGATTCAGAAAAGCCGTCAGAAGAAACTGCTCAGCCGCCAAAGGAAACTGCTCCAAAGGCGATAGATAGTCCCGAAGTAAAGGCCTATAAAGACTTTTTGACAGAAAACTATAATGATGAAGAAATAAGCGTTGCGTTGGTTCATCTTGATGAAGATGATGTCTATGAACTGGCGCTTATGCACGAAAAAGAAACTGATCCTAATATATATCTTTACGGATACCAGGAAGGCGAAGTTGTTTCTCTGGAAATTGAAGGTTTCCCATTTTATGGTGATTCGGGGGATTTCTTTTATCTAGATAAAGCTAACTGCTTTTTCTACGGATATTTCTCATCAAATGACGAAGAAACTGTTACAACAGAGTTTGTTTTTTCTATGAATGAAGGAAAACCAGCACTTGATCATACGCTTTGCACCAAAACCAAGTATGACTCTGATGAGACAACATATTATATTGATGACAAAGAAGTGACCAAACAAGAATTTGATGATTTTAATGACGAACACTCCCTGAGCGAATTTGACCCAGTAAGCGTTACCTGTGTAATTGATGAATATTGTGCCAAACTAAGCGGAATGGGAGATGCAGATGAGCTTGAAGAGGCACTTTCAAGAGACTATAGAGTTGTGTATTTTTCAAGAGAAACTGAGATAATGGAGCCTGCCCTTAAGCCTGCGATTTATCTTTATCCTGAACAGGATAATACCAGCATAAACGTAAACCTTGATATTGACGGTTATTACACAGAGCTGATCCCTGAATTTAACACAAATAATGGCTGGAGTGTTACAGCAAATAGAAACGGCGATATCAGGCTTGATGGCACAACCTATGACTACTTGTTCTGGGAAGCCATGCTAAAAACAGAATACACTTTTGACGAAGGATTCTGTATTAAGGGCGAAGACACCAGAGAATTTTTGGAAAGTACCCTGACCACCTGCGGACTCAATACCAAAGAGAAAGAGCAGTTTATCGAATACTGGCTTCCAAAAATGGAGAACAATGCCTACAATGTCATAAGTTTCCAGAAGGTCGCCTATACTGATCATGCTAGGCTCAAGGTAAATCCTGCCCCTGACACAACTATCAGGGTATTCATGGCCTTTTATGCAAGTGATGAGTACGTTGATATAAAAAAGCAGACTATTATCACTCCCACCCGATCCGGTTTTACTCTTGTTGAATGGGGCGGAAGTGAAATTAAGTAGCCTGCTCATCTGATAGTAGCTGAAACTGCGTCTCTATACTCCTGGCTGATAAGCTTGCTATAACTGTCATAGTCAAATACAACAGTTCCGTTGCTCTTACTCTCGAATGTAGGATATGCATACATAGCGATTTTCTTCTCTCCTGTAAGAGCACCTTTCTCAACGATTGTAATACGGTCTACAGTATGATACTTAAGAGCATTTGTGACATTGTTACCCTGTGAATCCTGCATGTAGAAATCATAGTACTTTTCAAATATCTCGCCAGTTGTCACATCTTTATAATCAACACGGATATAGTTGTTATCACCATGCATCATATCATAAGCTGTTCCAATTACCAGCATTCCATCCATATAGTTAAGCTTATATACGAGTAGATTCTTGGCAAGGTTTCTGCATCTTTCAACCTGATTAGTAGCAGCAAGACCTGTCTTGAATGAATTATTTCCAAGTGACTCCTGATAAGATGCAGCATCATTTAAGATCTTAAGAGCCTTCTTATCAAGTGCCGGAGTAGTTACAGCATCTGCTGCAACCTTATCGTCAGCTTCAGTAACAGCCTCTTCCACTGCTTCCTCTGAAATCACATCAGCAGTCTCGTCTACAGCCACTGCCTCATCAATAGTCTCTGCCTCTGTCTCTTCAGCGGCTGTCTCTTCAGTAACCTCCGTAAGCTCCTCTGCTGTATTCTCTGTAGACTCCTCTGTAATAGTCTCTGCCGCTTCCTCTGTGACAACCTCTACTGCGTCTTCTGTAACAACAGCCTCTGCTGTATCCTCTGTAGCTTCAGCCTCTACTGTCTCCTCTACTACTACCTCATCTGAAGCCTCATTAGCAAATGCAGTTACAGGTGTAAGTGCGATTGATGCACTCATGACCATCGCCATTATTCTAAGCATATTCTTATAATTCATGTTTCATTCTCCCTAAAAGTATTATTGTTATAGCCTGACTGCGCCTCAGAGCGCAGCCAGGCTATATTATCAAATCAAAAATCATATGATCAATCATATTAGAAACTAATTTTGTATTTTGCGTTTCCTTTTATTATTCCTTACATCGGCTTCTAGTTCCGTATTATTTTGCTCTAGTCTATACATACCTTATAATTTAGGTGTTTCTATGACTTTTGGAAACTTTACTGATTACTAATAAGAAAATAAATTTACATCCAGAAAGAAGTTTTCAGGAAAAAAGACACGAGCAAATTTTCACCTTACATCTTTTATTTTTCTTTCTTCAAAAAAACAGTACCATCGTGGGTAATTCCTGACCTCTATAAAAGCATATTCACTTTAAAATACTACTATTCTAGCATTATTTAGGGAAAAGATGTATGAGTAATAGACTTCACAGGTGCAGAAACTAATCTATCTATTATTTGTTACAACTTTTTCACAAGAAAAAAGATTCCATACGTATTGACAATTTTTTAACGTATCCGTATTTCAAAAAACAAGTAAATAGATGTAAATTTTCCTATAGAATGAATCCCATCCCTCACAATATAAGCCTTGCCTTCAGGAGAAAGCGCAGAAACGCCCGCTAGAACAGGAACAATTACCAATGCACTATCATTTTCTCAATTCCTCATTTCCTCATTTCCCTAATGCGTTCCTTGAGGGCATTATGAAGACGGGATCTTTTAATATGAAATTCTTCGAGATTCGGTACTCCGACCCTTGGTGTGAATTTGCTGATACCCAAAATAATTCTCTTCTGGTTTAAAGACATTCTCTCAACATAGTCTTTAACATACAGATCGTACCTCTGCTGAGCCTTTTCATTAAATTCCTGATGCATTTTTTCAACATCCTTAAGAAGGGCTGAAAGACTAGCTTCTGTAAGGGCGAAGTCCGCGCCAAAAATAGCGGCAAAGATAATTGCCAGGATTTCATAGACTATTCCTGGTACGACTGCGTGAATTCCCTGGATTGCAGGGATAAGAAACCTGACTATAGCTACGCCAGCAAGACCAAAAGCTATACTTACAGGAACGCAAATTCTTCCATTTATATTAAGAGGCAGTCTGCTGTAATCCCACCACCTGGCATGAAATCTCTTCTCAAGTACCCAGGATGTGGCGTATTCTGCCACTGCGCTTCCAATATAACATATAATAAAAATCCCCCAGATTGGAAAATCTGGAGAAGACAAAAAGTCAAAAAAGCTAAATAGCGCTGATGTTGCTACAACGCATGAGCCGTATATTGGACATATTGGGCCAAAAAGAAATCCTCTGTCAGCCCACTTTTTCTCATTGATAGAACAATAGATAGACTCCCATATCCATCCCAAAAAGCTGTAAAAAATAAACTCAACAAAATACTGTGCTATAACCATTTTTATTCTCTCGCCATTTTAGATTCTTGTTTGTGCTTGTACATAGCCTCATCTGCACGCTTAAATACGTCATTCATGCATTTATCTACAGCACTGTCAAAAACAGCAACTCCAATCGCAGAGGAATAGCGTTCCCAAGGCTCTTTGGATTCATCCTTAGAAGTCTCTTCGTAGGCAAGCTTCAGCTCTTCTATGAGCTTATCCTTATCATCGTAATCCCTGTTTTCCATCAGAACCACGAACTCGTCACCGCCTATCCTGAATACTGGTGAGTGGTCAAAAATCACGCAGATTATGTGACATGCTCCAAAGATATAGTCATTTCCGTGCTCATGTCCATAATTATCATTGATCTTTTTTAGGTTATTAAGATCAGCCATCAAAATAGCAAATCGAGCCTTACCAGCTTCTATATCAGCATTGACGCGTTCCTCAATCTTGTCATACCAGGCTTTGTTCTTGACATGAGTAAGGGCATCCTGATAAGCCAACATGTCCATGTGAGTTACCTGATTCTTCATGTCCTGCACTCTATCTTCTGCAGCAATGATATTTCTTACATAATTTCTCATATCAATCGACATGAGATTTACTGCATTAGAAAGAGATTCTACTTCATTTTTGGTATGGATATGAGGATCATCATAGCTTAATAAATCTGGATCAGTCTGTTCATGACTTCGTTCTGCAAAAGAGACAACGCTTTTCTCCAGTCTCACCAAGGGTTCAGTGATGTTCCTGTTCATCCACAGAATAAAAAGCGTTACAAACATAATACCAAGCACGACTATAAGTATAACATTAAAAATAGTGTACGTCTTTATTGCTCTTTGGACATCGTCTACCTCGATGTCAACACACAGTGCAGCAAAGTGCTCACCCTCTGCGTTTATCAGAGGTTTTAGCGCTGTGTAATCATAGCCCCAGGAACTAAAATTCTTGAAATAGCTGATCTCATCCATATCAAGATGCTGTTGGTACAGTTCCAAAGTTTCCCTATCATATACATCTTCCAGGACGAATCCCAGATAATAGCCATCAGGATCGGTTTCTCTTCCGATAGCTGTATCCGCAGAAATAACATTCATCATCCACATTCTGTCATCCTCAAGTACAGGCCTGACAATGTAGAGGTAATGAATGTCAAAGTCTTCCATGATAGAATCCATAAATGCCATAAGAGCCGTAAATTTCTCGGATTCCTCGCCACTTTCAACGCACTCTGACAAGTCCTCAACATCAATGTGGCTATCTACATAGTTTATGATATCCAGCATACGTCTGTTGTAGGACCGGTAAATAGAGGTCGTGTAGGTTGAATACATTATTATGCTCAGAACAAAGCACATTAATGCAATAAAAACCAGCGCGAATATGATAATACTTCTTTTGATAGGTCTCTTATTTTCCTTCATCATATTATCATTATATCGTTTTATCATCGCCTATTTCAAGTTGTAAAAAACGGCTTTCGCTGCCATTTATATGGCGGCGGAAGCCGAAAATTTTTTTAGAATTTTTCTCTTAATTTCTGCCCTTAGCCTCATCAGAAGCATAAATAGCCTTCAATATGATTGGGGTCAAAATAGAGCTTAAAACTATCAGCAGAATTACTGCAGTAAAGTATCTGCTATCTATAATCTCAGCCTTAAGACCACGCTGAGCAACAATAAGTGCTACTTCTCCTCTGGTCATCATGCCTACACCAATCTTTAAAGCATCCGAAGTGTTGTATTTAAGGCACTTTGCTATTAATCCGCAGCCTATCACCTTGCCCAGAAGACCTACTATTACAAAGGCCACTGAGAATGCAAGGATTGTCATATCTACAGTTCTAAGATTGGTCTGAAGTCCTACACTTGCAAAGAAAATAGGTCCAAAGATCATATAGGAGTTAATGTCCATCTTTCTGTCAATGTATTCTGAGTCATCAAGAGAACTTAAGATAATACCTGCCACATAGGCACCTGTTATATCTGCTACTCCAAAGTACTTATCAGCAACATAGGCCATAGCAAAGGCAAGTGCCATACCCATTATAGGAATTCTCCTGGTATGGGGCCATCTCTGCTCCATTTTCTTCATGACCTTAAAGATAATAATTCCAACCACGATTGCCAAGGCAAAAAACGCTACTGTTTTTAAACAAACTGCAGCCAGATTGGCATTTGGATCCTTGAGTCCCAGAACCGCTGTAAGAACCACGATTCCTATTACATCATCGATAATAGCGGCACTCATGATGGTTGTTCCAACCTCAGTTGAGATTTTCCCAAGTTCCTTTAAAACCTGAACCGTTATGCTAACAGATGTAGCTGTCAGGATTGTTCCTATAAAAAGAGCTTTTGTAAACTCTACTGATCCAGGAGCAGCAAAGCCATAAAACGCCATGTACAGTATAGTTCCAAGTGCAAGGGGTACTCCTACACCTGTGCATGCCAGTATAGTTGCCTTAACGCCGGACTTTTTGAGCTTGTCTATATCTGTCTCCAAACCTGCACTGAACATTAAAAGAATAACTCCAATTTCAGCCATTCCGGAGAGGAAATCTCCCGCCTGAACCAGGTTAAAAAGAGTTGGTCCTATCAAAAGTCCTGCCACTATCTCACCTGCAACCTGAGGAGCATGAAGCTTTCTGGCAATAAGTCCAAAGAACTTAGCTGCAACTATTATGATCACAAGATCCCTTAGTATCTGAATTGTATCCATTTTCTACCTTCTTTCTATTAATTAACGCTAAGAAAAAAGTATGCTCCCTTTTTCGAAATGAGTCAAGTAACAGGCAAAGAGCTATATACTATCTCAAACGACGTCCAAAGGCATTTGCTCACTACATATTTCTCTGCCATCTTTTTCTTTTGCAGAAATTATAAGAGTAGCATTTCCGGTTTCGATCCCGGCGCGAATAATGGCCATGGCTCTGCCTCTAAAGCTTTCAGTCTCGCCATCTGTATAATTGTCTTCAGTCCTTGGATTGGCTGAACCAAATCCTGCCAGAGATGCACATCCTGTCACTTCTGCACTAAGATCTATCTCCGCATCGGGAACAACATTACCATCCTTATCAATCACCTCAACGCCTACATATGCAAGGTCATGTCCATTAGCTCTAAGGCATTTATTCTCAGGTAAAAGGCGAATTCCGCAAGGCTTACCTGTTGTCTTTAAGCTGTCTCTACTTACTTCTTTCCCATCTGCGTAGCTGATAGCAACAACTTCACCCTTCTCATAAACAGTATCAAAAATTACAGAGTAAGGCATAGGCCTTTCCATAGACACTTTTCTTTTTCCTAGAGACTTACCATTAACTAAAAGCTCAACCTCTTCCGCATTTGAAAAAACAATCAGTCTTATATTTTTCTTCTCCCAGCCTTCATAGTTCCAACTATCACAAACTGCTGGAAATCCCCACATAGTCATCACTTCTGTCTTGCCGAAAGTCTCTGGATGATATGAAAAAACATGTGTTTTTTTATCGCCCCACACCACGCTTCTGTAGGCTCCTTGCGGCATCATGTGACCTGTAATGTCAAAATCTGCATCATTAGCGCATCTCCATGGATACGGTGATCCAGAAGGTGGCATTAGAGCCCATCCATTGGTCTTTACTATAGGATCATCCTGATCTACATAGACAGCCTTTCCAATTCCGGCTTCTCCAAGATAATCCCAGGCAGTCCAGGTAAAATCGCCAATTACATAAGGAAGTCTTTCTACCATAGGCCATCTAAAGCCTATTTCCTTGGGGAAGTTTTCTGAGCCCAGGATCACTCTCTCAGGAAACATCTCATGATCTCGCTCATACAGTTCCTCCATGTAGTTATATCCCACTATATCAAGTCCATTAGTAAAGGGCTCTGTTATAGTCTCCAAGCTGGTGTCAAATAGTCCTTCTGAAGTATTCTGAAGCTGGCTCTTTGATCCAACAAGTTCATCATCAAGGCCGCTCCAAAGAGAACAGATACCATTGCTGACAGGCCTTGTTCCATCAAGCCTTCTAATTGTTTCAGCAAGCTCTGTTGCAAGAGAATAGCCATTATTAAGGCCGCCTCTTTCAGGAATTTCATTACCTGTAGACCACATAATAACTGAGGGATGATTTCTATCTCTTTTTACAAAAGCTGTAAGGTCCTTGTGATGGTCGTTTGCAAAAAACTGGCTGTAATCGCCGCTTCGCTTAGCTATGCCCCAGGCATCAAAGGCTTCATCAAAGATATACATTCCAAGTCTGTCACAGGCTTCTATAAGTGCAGCAGATGGCGGATTGTGAGCTGTTCTGATAGCATTAAAGCCCTCTTCCTTGAGCTTTCTAACCTTTCTCTCCTCTGCAGCATAAAGAGATACTGCTCCCAGAAGGCCATTGTCATGGTGAAGGCAGCCTCCTTTAAGCTTTACAGTCTTTCCGTTTATCCTAAGGCCTCGAATGGAATCTGCAGTAATGGTCCTGATTCCAAAAAGAGTCTCATCTTCATCTGCTTCTTTAGTCTCTTCCGGGATAAAATGCGTCCTGTACACGCCAAGGCTCTTTACTATAACCTTTATCCTGTATAGATTTGGATTTTCAGCGTCCCACAGCACCGGGTTCTTTAAGTTTATGGCCATTCTAGCCACTTGGCTTTTCCCTGAATTTATCTGTATAACACGCTTTGTCGCATACTCTTTTTCATCCGAATTTTCTTTATAGATAAAAAGAGAAACCTCAACCAGTCTATTATCCAAAGTGCGATTTGCAATTTCAGCCTCCGCCTCAATAAAAGCATAGCCATCAGCAACTTCTCTGGTGCGGACAAATAGTCCATCTGGCACTAGTTGTACTCTGGGACTATGGCACAGCTTCACTCCTCTATATAGGCCTGAGCCTGTATACCAGCGGGAATTTACATACATGCTGGTATTACAGTTTATAGTTATCCTGTTCTCTTTTCCAAAAGTCACATAGTCTGTCAGATCCACATAAAAGGGCGCATAGCCATAGTGCTGACTTCCTACCTTGCAGCCATTTATTTCAACAGTGACATTCATCATAGCACCATCGAAATATAAGCCAACGCATTCATTCTCCCATTCCCTTGGAATCATCACGTATTTAGTGTAATTTGTAAGATTTCCTACAAAATACCCGCTATCTGACCTTGCTGGAGCATCAGGTCTTACCTGTGTTCCAATCATACCATCGTGTGGAAGATCAACAATTATCCCCGGATCTTCTTTTAGACTTCCAAGAGAGTCTACAAAACCTCTGCGGAAGGTCCATTTTTCATCAATACATTCTTTTTTCATACCTCGTCACCCCTGTAAAATCAATGTACTCTTTGCAAAAAATAAGCATATAACCGGATTATTACCCATAACCCAATTATATGCTTATTTTCTATATTTGCGCTCTATTTTTTAATCTAGCTACATTTCGAAATTTAATTTATGTCCACTGTGGTGATTCATGTCGTTAAAAAGCTCTAGTCTGGGAATTGCCATTTCTCCTTCCATGGCGTCAAAAGCAAATATCGATACTGAACAAACCCCAAATGGTAGTGTTGTCAGGACTATAGGAAAAGAAATAGCCAGCAAATGCGAAAACAGAATGGCTCCAGAGCCTCCATGAGCAAAAAGAGCTATAGTGTCGCTATTCTCCTGAACACATCTGTAGAAATCCCCTTCTCTTTTAAGTCCATATTGAAGTAAAAGGTTATCAATTCCAGTATTTATCCTGTCAAAGTAATCCATACAGATATTGTTTTTAAAATATGGGTGTTCCTCCCAGGACTTTTCACCAGCATAAGAAGGCTCACTTGTCAGCGCCTTGTAAGCAATAGACCAGGGATGTCCTTCAAATGGGATTTTCCTGCTATCCTCAATGTCAGGATCCTTATCTCCCCACCAGATTTCATGCATAAAATCAAGATTCTGAACATCAAGCCCGTGGTCTTTGGCCGTAAAACTTGCGGTCTCTCTTGCCCTTCCCATAGGCGATGAATATATAGCCTTTATTTTTTCATCGTGAAGCCTTAAAGCCGTGCTTGCAGCTTGCTGTCTGCCAGTCTCAGTCAAACAGTCATGCTGGTAATCGGGATCTCCGTGCCTTACAAATATCAGTCTCATGTCTCGTTCCCCTTTGTGATTTATATTATTTCTGTGCAGATATCATGAACATCTTATCAGGAATATAGAATTCATCTTTCTTATCATAGATTGTCTTATAAAAATCAGTGTTTGTTACCACACTCTTGAAACCTGATTTTCTCAAAACCTCAATATCCCACTCTGGCCTGTCAAGTGTACTGATAGTAAGCATGTGATAAATCTCATGACACTCATCCTTAAGCACTTTACTAATGTCCTTGTGGGCAAGGTTGTTTTGATTATCAAGATTGTGCTCACCCTTTGCGTATTCTGCATCGAAATTAAGCAATAATCCGCCTTTTTTAAGAACTCTTGACCATTCCATATATGCATCAACAGGGTGCGGAAGTGTCCATGTAAGGTTCCTAGTAACGATCACATCAAAGCTTTCATCAGCAAATTTAAGATTCTCGGCATCCATATCAATCGCCTTTACATTACCTTCAAAAGGGCCATTAAGTTCAATCATTTTATTGGCCTTGGATACCATTTCTTTTGTAAGATCAATTCCTGTAACATCAAAGCCTTCTTTTCCAAGAAGGACTGTAAAAAAGCCCGCTCCACAGCCAACATCAAGTATCTTGATATCAGAAGCCGGCTTATTGCCAAAGCTATCTGTAATATTAGTAAGGATTGCCTCTAACCACTTCTGGGCCTTTTCACTTTCCAGCTCATGCTGCTTCTGGGCAAAAAAGCTGTCTGCTCTCACAGTCCAGTAGTCTTCTACCCTGTTTTTTATTTCTGTAGATTCTTCCTCGAAAGGAATATATTTAAGTTCGCTCATTATTTAACCACCTTGATCATAAACATCGGAGTAGATGCATAATTTACTTTTTCTTTTTCTGAATAGACTTTCTCTCCGATATTTTCTACGCACTCTACTGCCTGGACTCCCTTGCGCATAAAGACATCTCTATCCCAGTCAGGTCGCAGGATTCCAGTTAATGGAAGAGTATCAGCTATAGCCTCCATCTTATCGAAGTTCTCTCCAATATCGTAATCTTCAAAGCCTTTTTCCTTGACCATTTCACGATCTTTTAAGTACTCTTTTCTCTTAACCTCATCACGAAGGTATCCATACCAACAGGCATCAAAAATAAATAAAAGGCCACCTTTCTTTAAAACCCTGAGCCAGCCTTCATAAGCCTTCTCGGGATCAGGAAGGTTCCATGTAAGATTTCTATTTATAATAACGTCAAAGGCCTCGTCTTCAAACTTCAGATCCATAGCATTTTCTTTTCTGAATACTATTTTTTCAGCTAGATCTCCCGCGTTCTTGTGGGCTTCTGCAAGCATAGTCTCTGCAAAATCTGCTGCAGTAACGCTATATCCTAGTTCAGCCAGAATGATTGACAAAAACCCCGGGCCAGCTCCAATATCCAGAATTCTTATATTTGCTCTATCTGCTGGAGAAAGCTTAAAATGCTCCATTATCTCTCTGTCAAGAAGATCCTTCCATGTAGTTCGCTGTATTCCGGCAAGTTCTTCCTGATTTACCTCAGAATAGCCTTTAGCTCTCTTTATCCAGTATTCATAATTATCATTAACAATTAACTGCTTTGCTATCATTCTAAATCCTCTATATGCTCTGCCTAACGGCGCTTTCTACCAATTTTTTTGTATATTCTTCATGAGGGTTGCTGATCAGATCCTCACAAATTCCTTGCTCCACACACTTTCCATCCTTCATGACAATCACTCTGTCACATAGCATACGCACCAGAGCAATATCGTGGGATACAAAAATTGCGGATAGTTTCCCATTATCCTTTAGATTATGAAGAATTTTTGTTATCTGCGCCTGTGTTGACACATCAAGTGCACTAGTAATTTCATCGCATAGAAGTATGTCTGCTCCAGAATAAAGCGCTCTGGCAATAGACATACGCTGGCACTGTCCCCCAGATAATTCAGAGGGCTTTCGCTGCAGCAATTCCTTATTTAAACCAACTTCTTCCAAAATGCCATAAAGTCTTACTAAATCTTTCTTGCCACGGCCACTTTCAAGAACAGATTTTTCCATCGATAATCTGGGGTCAAAAGAGCTAAGGGGATTCTGGAAGATATATTGCAAAAATCTACCTGTATCTCTAGCCTTTTGCCCGTTATATTCGTTTCCTTTAAAAATAAGTTGCCCTTCATCTGGAACTACCAGACCAGAAATAACCTTTAAAAGTGTGCTCTTTCCTGATCCACTCTCTCCAACAATTCCTAGAATCTCGCCTTCTTCCAGCGTGAAACTTATGTCACTTAAAGCAGCTATCTCTTTGTCTTTATCTATGAATTTTTTACTTAAATTTTTTCCTTCAAGTATAGTCATTGTCTATATCGCCTTTAATTTGGGAACATCCTGTAACAGTCTCTTTGTGTACTCATGCTGTGGATTCTCGAGCACTTTACTGGTAGCGCCTATTTCCACAATTTCCCCTTTATACATGATTCCAATCCTATCAGCGATATTGGCCGCGATCCCAAGGTTATGAGTAACAAGAACAATTGCTACGTTCATATCATTTTTTAGTCTTAGAAGTTCGTCTGTCACAGCAATGGCCGTCGTTACATCAAGAGCACTTGTTATTTCATCGCACAATAACAGTTCTGGTTCCAGGATAAAAGAGGCTGCTATAGCTATTCTCTGATTCATACCGCCACTAAGCTCATAGGGCCTGCTTTTCAATATTCTGTCCATATCCTTTAGGTTCAAGGTGGAAAAAATCCTGTTAAGCTTTTCCTTGTCCAGCTTTTTACCATGACTTTTAACAGTTTCATTAAACTGATCACTTAGTTTTCTAAGGGGATTAAATGCTCCTTCCGGATTCTGCTGAATAAGACCAATTCTACAGCCTAGAAAACTGGCCATTTCCTTATCCTTAATATCAGAAATACATTGTTCTCTAAAGAAGATTTCTCCACCAGTTATCTTTGCATATTTGTTGCGGCATATCGACTTAATAAGTGTTGATTTTCCAGAACCTGACTCCCCTACAAGGCAGAAAACTTCGCCCTTGTAAATATCCAGGTTCACATTTTTTATTACCAGAGACTCATCGTATGCAACACTTAAGTTCTTTATTTCAAGTAATTTCTCATCCATACTTCAGGCCTCTCTATAATCCATTACTACATCTCCAAGATAGTTAAATACTATAATAGTAAATACAGTGGCAAGTGCAGGATACAAAACGGCCCAGGGAGCAATCTGAATATATGCCCTTGCCTCGCTTATCATTGATCCCCACTCTGCAGCAGGAGGAACAACACCAAGTCCCAGAAAAGAAAGACCTGACAAGCCAATCATAGTTGTTCCGATCTGTGTAAGGGCATTTGTCAAAACCGGCGGAAGTATGTTTGGGAAAATGTGAACTGCAATTATGTATAGATCACTTTTTCCTGCGAAAAGAGCCGCCTTAATAAAATCCTGGTTTTTAAGCGAATATGTGTGACTTCTTGAAAGTCTTGCAAAGCTCACCCACATAGTTATCCCAAGAGCTATCATTGCTCCACCAAGACCCCCATTTAGAATACCGGCCACCACAATAGCCACAACCATCTGCGGAAAAGCCAGCAAAATATCTGCTATTCTCATAAGAAGCTTGTCAAAGATTCCTCCGTAATAGCCACACAGCATACCAACAATCGCGCCAATGGCAAAGGAAATAAAAACAAGAGCAAAGGTCGCTGCAATCGTAGTTCTTCCTCCATAAAGAACCCTTGATAAGACGCATCTTCCCAGGTTATCTGTTCCAAAAGGATATTTCAGGCAAGGAGCAAGTCTTATGGATGAAGCACTTGTTGTATATGGGTCATTCGGTGCAAAAAAATCCGCAAAAACCGTCACAAGAATAAGCATTATCGCAATGGCCGAAACCACTATTATTTTTGCCTTTATCTTCTTTTTCTTCAAATTTCTGTCCTCGGGTCCAAATAATGACATAAAATATCAGAAAGCTGGTTGATAACTACATAGATAGTACCCATTATGATCACGAATCCCATTATCACAGGATAATCTCTGGCTGTTATAGAATCCATCACCAGCTTGCCAATTCCTGGCCATCTGAATATAGTCTCAATTACAACACTGCCGCTCATAAGAGAGCCTATCTGAAGTGCTACAATAGTAAAAACATGGCCAAGGCAGTTGTGGACTAAATTCAGGATAATGTACCTGCAACTTACTCCTCGTCCCTTCATGCCTATAACGTAGTCTTCCTTCATCTCATTTAGAAATTCAGATCGTATCTGCCTTACAAATCTCCCTGTCATAGGAATTGCCAAGGAAACCACTGGCATAAATAGTCCCTGAATATTACCACTTGCAATTACTGGGAAAAGATTAAGCTTTATGCACAGTAAGTACATCAATAGCACCGATATCAAGAAGTTTGGAAGCGAATTTCCCACAAAGGAAAACAGCCTCACAATATGATCTGTGATCCCATCTTTTCTAATGGCTGAAATAATTGCCAGCGGAAAAGAAATAATAAGAGAAACAAAAAGACTTGTAAGTGCCAAAATGCTGGTGTTCCTAAGTCCTGCCACAAGCTTTGGAGCTACAGGCATGTCATCTTTAAAAGAGATGCCAAAATCTCCCCTTACAATGCACAGTAGCCATTCCCCGTATCTAACGAGGAATGGCTTTAAAAGACCTAGTCTCTCACGCTCTGAGTCAAGCACTTCTTTTGTAATGGCAACCCCCTGCGAAGTAAGTCTTTTTTCAGCAGGATCGCCAGGTGCAATATATAAAAGTGCAAATACCAAAAAGCTAAGGATGACCAGTACTATTACTAAACAAAAAAGCTTTTTAATAACTCTTTTTATCATTCAATAGTTGTCTCCGCATCAATGCCATAAAAGTCAAATGGAATATTTTCTGCAAATCCAGAAACGCCCTTGCGAAGTACAGTTGTATTATTGAAAAGACCAACGTAGCCAAAAGCATTGTCATCAATAGCTATCTGTACAATCTCGTTTGCAAGTTCTGCTCTCTTTGCAGTATCTGTCTCAAACTTGAGCTGGTTAATAAGCTCTTCGCAGTGGTCATCATTAAATCCGCCGCAATCATAATATGCGCCGTCCTTTAAAGTTGACTCTATAAAGTAAAGTGGATCACCAGACTTATCTGCAATCATGCAATAAAGAGCCAGATCAAAATCACTGTTTGCAATATATGTGGCATCTGGATCCTCTTCTACGCCGAGTACTGAATCAATGCCGATTTCCTTGAGCTGTTCCTGAATAAGGAGTGCAAGTGTATCAAGAGATCTTGCAGCATAATACTTGATACTGATGGTAAGCTTCTGGCCATCCTTCTCATAGAAACCGTCGCTTCCAAGTGTATATCCGTCACTTTCAAGAAGCTCTTTTGCCTTGGCTGTATCTACTGCTGGAACAGTTACCTTTCCATATGCAGCATTTGTATTAAATGGTCCTACTGCAGCTGAAACAGTTCCTGATAAGTAGCTGGCAATCTTTTCCTTATCAACAGTTAAATTGATAGCTTCGCGTACAGAAGCATCAAGAGTGTTCTCGTTAAGAATGTAATACTGAAGTCTTGCACCTGGAATAGAAACCACGTTGTACTTGTCAGGCTCACTCTCATAAACAGTAAGTGCTGCAGATGAAACACTGTTGTAACAATCGATTTCTCCACTCTGCATAGCAAGGAGCTTTGGATCATCCTCCTGCATATAGTAGAAAATAGCTCCATCGAGTTTTACATCTCCACCCCAGTAATTTGTATTTTTAGTTACTTCTACATCTCCTTCTGGCTGGAACTTAGAAATCACAAATGGTCCTGTACAAACTGGATCATTGTCAAAATCTGTTGTAGCATCAAGGTCTACCATTCCAAACTCAGGGCTTGCCAGCTCGTTTCTAAGTGTTGGATATACATCACCTGTATCAATCTCAATTGTCTTGTCATCAACTGCAGTCATCTTGAAGTCTGCAACGTAGGCAAATCTCTCATTAACTTCAGCAACTCTCTGAAGGTTTCTGATAACCATATCAGCTGTAAGAGGTGTTCCATTTGAAAAAGCAACACCATCCTTTAAAGTGATGGTCCATACACTTCCATCAGCCTTAGCATCCTCTGCAAGGCAAGGAGCTGCATTCATATTCTCATCCATCTTAAAAAGAGCCTCAGATACACCATAAATTGATGTGTACCAGCCATAATATTCCTT
This sequence comes from Butyrivibrio sp. INlla14, assembly GCF_900102515.1. GTDB lineage: Bacteria > Bacillota > Clostridia > Lachnospirales > Lachnospiraceae > Butyrivibrio. Next base: position 23,945 of record NZ_FMVS01000020.1, on the reverse strand, counting down.
GTGAACATCAAGGCTTGCATAAGCAAAAGATGCTGCTGTCTTCAAAATATTTGGTTCTGAAGAAGCGCTATTTCCACATCCTACTACTCCGACAGCCATTACAGCCGCCAATACCAATCCCAATACTTTCTTTTTCATATAAAAAACTCCTATCTGCTTTTTTCGCAAATAAGAGTTTATTACATCAAAAAACAAAATATAAGCCCCCTGGGGGGTTATTCAGTTTACTTATTTTATTGCAGGTTCAACTCTTTTAGCAATGACAAATGCCAGAGCCATCTTGAGAAGATCTGGAAGGATAAATGGGAATACACACCATGAGAGAACTGCCATGATTCCGACATCTCCTGTGTTTCTAGTATAAACATACATAAACCAGACGGTTCCAAAGGCGTAGCAAACAGCAAGGCCCAGAACAAGTGCGATTATCTTAACTGCAAGGCTCTTACCAAATACTCTTGTAAGGACGATGTAAATAAGTCCCATAAACAAAAAGCCGATGATATATCCGCCTGTGCTTCCAAGAAGAACTCCTATGCCACCGCTAAATCCTGCAAATACTGGAACACCCACCGCACCAAGTAATATATATATAAGTGTTGCAATAGTCCCTCTCTCACCTCCAAGAAGTAAAAGGACAAAAAATACTGCAAATGTCTGGAGTGTAAATGGAACTGCTGTAGGAATGCTGATCCATGAACAAATAGCTATAAGAGCTGCTCCAATTGATATGTAAACCAAATCTAAAACCTTAGCGTTGCTTCTACCAGCAACTGCGCTTGTATTACTCATGATGTTACTCTCCTTATGTCTTATATTTTTTATCAAGCATAATAGAAGGTAACATGTAAGAAAAGGATTGTCAACCCTTCTGTTGAGTTGGGTTGACAATCCTATGATTCATTTTTTCGCAGGCTTCCTCTGCTTCTTTGCAAGAAACTTATTTATTGTCTCATCGTACAAGTCGCTGCTTTATAACTACTCCGCCAGCCACGAATCCACCGGCCAGAATAATTATAACTAACACAGCTATAGGACTAACAGGATTCTTGGTTCCAACTTCTTGTGAAAGTGGAACATCCTCATTTGAAATATCTGCCACGGCACTGTCCAATGCACCGCTCTCTGATTTTTCTGTAACTGATGCCTCATATGCAGCGGCATCGTTATCTGCTATATCGCTGGCAGAAGTATCAACGCCTGAATTTTCAGCATCTGCTGCATCATTTCTCACATTTTCACTTGCTTTAACATTTTCTGAAGCCTTTCCAGAATCTTTTTTCTTATCTGCTCCTCTCTTTGCTCCCAGTACAGTGCTGTTTCCTGTGCTTGGAGCAGGACTTGTAGCCTGAGAAGCATTTTGACCACTAGCCTTGGATGCATTTGCCTTCGCTGTATTGCTGCCTGAGATACTTCCTGCAGGTGCACTAGTTGAAGATCCGCTGCCTTGTGCATCCTGTGAGCCACTCTGATTATCAGAACTGCTCTGGTTACCAGCATTCCCCTGATTTCCTGAATTTCCAGGTTGCTCCTTAGGATTTTCTTTTGCCTCAGAATCAGCAAATACTGCCTTGCCTTCTGAAATCACCCATCTTCTAAGTCCTTCAGGGCCTCCTTTATAATATATGCTCATGATTCCGCCAAGTTCTTCATCAGAAACTTCAAGTTCAGAGACCACATTGTCCACATTTTTGTTGAGAAGATCAGCAAAAGCCTGCCTGCCGATTTCTTCTTTTGTCCTTGCAAATGTAGTATCCTTGCTGCTTCCTGTTCCGTCAGCTCCGGTGTATACACTCTCAAGCACAACGCCGTTTTCTGTAAGTCTTGCATCACTATTAAAATAACAGTTTCTGTCATAGGCTACATTTGCAATTCTTCCATCAGCTATACCGATATCGATAGTTGGCCTGCTGGAAGTTACATTCCCGTACGCATAGCAGTTGTACTGGAATGCGCCTGCCATGCCTGCAAGTCCGCCAATATGGACCTTGTTGTTGGTATTAGCTGTCCCGTAAACATCGCCAAGTGTATAGCAGTTAATGGCATTAATACGGTTTGTCACAGCAAAAAGACCACCCGCATACACATCACCATCCTCAGTGATCGCACTTATAGTTACGTCTGTCCAGGAGTTTGTAACAAGGCCCCTTAACATGCTGGCTGCAAGGCCTGCACCTCTACTTGCTATATCATCGGCTTTCACCGCAATCTTACCAGTCACGCTGCAGTTATCGATAAACACGCCGTTCTGGCCAGTTCCAACAAGTCCCGCAGTATATGTATCGTAAGGTACTTCATTATTGATAAACACATCTCTTAGATGGATGTTTTTAAGTTCAACCTTCAGGACATCATCCCCGTATGCCAGGTTTGACTCATAGTCACCGCCTGTAAAGCCAAACATCGCCGCTGTATACATTGCTGCAGGATTTGTGCGTTCACCAATTCTAAGTCCAGTTATAGTATGTCCTGCACCATCGAAGTTACCTCTAAAGGGATATGCACTGTACAACACAGGATCACCCTTTATCTTTGCCTTTATAGCAAAGCCAATAGGCATAAAATCTTCGTTTGAAAGGACTATATTTTCTGTCTGCTTAAAGTATTTGCCTTCCCAGGTTTCATCCTCGCAGATAGCCTCTGCTATATACCTAAGCTGATGTTCATCGGCAATCAGATATGGATTTTCCCTGGAGCCATCTCCGCCAGCAAAGACTGCCGGGTTTCCAGCGCCGTACCCTGTTCTGTCACCGTAGATAGCCTTGCTCTCTGCTCTTGCCCTGGCTTTCTCGTAATTTTCTGTATCGTCCTTGCTTCCTGTAAGGATTTCCTCTGAGATAACATTTCCATCTTTTACCACGATCTTCACAGTGACTATGGCTTTACTGTCTCTTCCGTACCAGGTTCCATCCTTCATAACAAGTGGAACTTGCGGCACCTTCTCAGCTTCAGGCTGAACGTAGGTGATAGCTGCGTATTCATCAGTAAGTACTACAGCTTCGTCCTTGTAAGTCCATTTTCTAAGACTATTGCTGCCAAGACCATACTTTGTCACATCGATGGCAAAAGAACTAAAGTTGCCGTTTAATTTATAGGCAATGCCCGCATAATTTTCTTTTGTAAATGACTCAAGTCCATCTACGACACCGCCCTCGTAAGCTTCGCCTTCCTCATTGACACCGCCTACAGTCTTTGTTCCATAGGGCTGAACCTCTGCCTCTTTTCTTCCAGCAATTGTCATAGTCTTCGTCTTATCGTAGTAGCTTTGATAAGCCTTACCAATTCCGGTAACCCAACCTGTTACAGCTCCGGTATAAATGCTATAGTGCTCTGATACAGTATCACCGCTTGAATAGCTGTTTACCAGATCTCCTGCATCAACTCCCACAAGACCGCCTACAGAAGACATTCCTTCTATTTCGTTCTCGATATCACGAGCCATGCTTCCAAAGTACTTGCCTGTAGAATAACAGTTTGCAACAAGTCCTCTGTTAGTCATACCTGTTATGCCACCAACTGAAGCTATGGATTCACCGTATTCTACAGTGGACCTAAGATCAACGTCAGTGTGGCAGTTGATGATTGCTCCTTTATACTGACGTGCTGCAATTCCGCCTACATAGGCGTTTTTCTCATGTGTTGTAGAATATATCCTGCCCTGAACATAACAGTTATCGATAATGGCTCCCTTTCTGGAGCTTTCATCGGTAAGACCCTGCATATATCCTGCAATGCCGCCCACAAAGCTTGCGTCGTCACGGTACACATACACTTCAACGCCTGTAAGCTTAACATTTTTAACAACAGCATCAACGCCAAGAGTTCCAAAAAGACCTATAGCATTAGAGAAATCTGAAAGCTTTGTGCTGAGCTTTCTAGGCGCATCAGCTGTTCCTTCCTTAAGCCCTGATATAGTGTGGCCATTTCCATTAAAGGTTCCATTAAATGCAAATTCCGAACCGCCGATTGGTTCCCAGTTTGCAATATCAGAAATATCTATATCTTTTACCAGTTCAACATATTTGCCATCATACAAAATTTCTGTATCCAATGATGAAGCAAAGGCTACAAGCTGCTCTTTTGTCGCAATCCTGTAAGGATCATCGGCTGTACCCTGACCGCCCTCAAATATAGATGCGTCTATTACAACCTCATGCCATGGTTCATCTGATAGCCTAAAAAAGCTATCTACTTCTTCCCATTTATAGAAATCATAGGAGTTATAAGTCTTATGCAGGCTGGAAATATTGGAATTAAGCTGCTGCACTGAAAGAGATCCTTCATATACAGCCTCATCAGTATTTCCGACAGGCTTAAGCCCTGTTCCCATTGCATAGTAATCCTGCGCAAAACCAAATGAATCCAGGACGCCAAAAACAGCTCCATTTGTGCCAGTACTCTGGACATCTACGGCTGCTACCACATTCTGAGTCTTACCCATGGCATTACCAATAATTCCGCCAGCTTGCACTTTATCGCTAGCCTGTGCAACAATCTCGCCTTTTGCTGCACTGTTTAATACAAGCGCATTCATCTTGGAAAGTCCGGCAATTCCGCCTAAATCTGCTGTGATTCCATCTGCCAGTTCAGCACTTATCTTCACATCGCTGTAGCAGTTTAAAACTGCGGATTTCAGCATCATATTTCCGACTATACCACCGGCCTCTATGGTGCATGAGTCTGACTTTAAGTCAACCTGGCCTGTAACCCGGCAGTGATTGATAACGGCTGATTTTTTAATATTACCAGCCAGAATTCCTACGTATAAACTGAAGTCTCCTGTTGCTTCTATATGAACATTTTCAAGCTTTAGATCTTTAACGCTGGCGTTTGAATTAAGAGCTGTGAAAAAGCCTGCAGCTGATGCACCTTCAGCTTTGATATTTACATTTTTGACCACATGTCCCTGGCCATCAAAGTTTCCAGCAAAAATGTCAAAACCATCTTCGGTTCCTATAGCATTAAAGTTCTCTATCTTAGAAAGATCTAAGTCCTTTGTTAAAGCAACATATTCACCTGAGTAGTTTGTTCCCTCATCTACGTTTTGTGCAAATCTTAGTAGCTCTTTTACACTGCCTATCTGGTAAGGATCACTCCAGGTTCCTGTTCCCTGCAGAGTGACACCACTAATATCAGTGTCTTCTTCGCTTTCGGCAGCCTTGGCAGCCTGATCAAAAGCGTCCTTGACTGCAGCTTTGATTCCATTAGAGCTTAATGTCGCTCCACTTATACCATCTATAGAATCAACCTCTGTATTCTTTGGGTGCTTAGAGATAATTATTTCTAAAAGAGCCTTAGCCTTTTCCCAGAATCCTGGTGTTTCTTGCTGTTCTAGCTCTTTCAGGTTCTCTACCTGCCCATCTTTAATAGTAACAGAAAGCTTTATCTCACCTTTTTTGCCTTGACCAACACCAATATAGGTTCCGTCCTTGTATGATTTTTCATCTGCCACTGGATCTTCAGGCTCTGTCTCTGAAGTCTCTGCATTTTGGAAATAGAGCTCTTTATCTGGAACTGTATTATTATCCCCTGTGCCATGCCAATATTTTTCACTGGTTGTACCGTCTGTTTTACCATATCTTGCAGTAACTGATGATCTTGTAGATACATTGATACTTCCCTGAACTGGCTCTACCTGGGCATCAAAGCTAGATCCGCCTTCTACATATATGTTCCTAACATCTAAGTTACCATTTCCAGAAACAGCAGCGCCGCCACCTAAAAGGCTTCTGTCTGCTGTAAGATTCATTCCAAAGCCGCCAACTGCAATGAGGTTTCCATCTCCCTGGATAAGCCCACCATCCATCACGATTGCATCGCCGCCTTGGGCTGTAAGATTAGAACTTCCACCTCCATATATAGCAACTGTTGAGCCCTCTGGAATGTTAAGGGTTCCCTTTACCAGAAGCCCTGTCTGGCCGTAAGAGCCATTTGGTGCTTCATCTGCAAGGATGTATACATCGCCTTTTACATTTACATTGCCTTCAACAGTAACAACTGGCTCCTGATTTCTTCTATTTTCATCATCCCTTGCAGAATAGTTTGTATGAGAGATGATCCTTGCGTTTTCGATAGTTGCGCCATCCTTTAGCCTTAACTGGCCATTTATGGCTGATCCATAGATAAAGCCTTTATTCTCGCCATAGTCTACGTAATCACAGGAAAAACAACCGCCATTTTCGACTTCAACAATTCCCTCTAGTGTAGACTGTCTAATTGAAAACCTGGCGCCCTTCTGAACTATGATCCTGACACCGCTGTGTACCCTTACATTGACCATTGTAAGGTCGCAGCCCTCAGGAATTACAAGAGTCTGCCTGGGCTCCTGACCATTTGTCAGAGAAATGATCTCGCCTACCTCAGAATATGTTCCAAGAGTGTGAGATCCATACCAGGCCTTTATTTCTTTTGGAACTACAACTGTTTCTGCGCCAAAATCCCTGATATACCATGGATTCTGGTCATAAATATACTTGCCGTCTGCTGTCTGTGTGCAGTTTGCAAGAATCAGGCACTCGCAAAGCTTTTCATCTGTTGAATTAACTGTAAAATCAACCTGATTACTTACTGCAGATCTTCCCTCTGTATCAGTAAACTCCACGTATACCTTATATACGCCAGCTGTTTCCGGCTTGCCGCTTAAGATAACATCTCCTGTAAAAATGTTATAGCTACCCTCTACTCCAGGACACTCGGGTTCTATAACTACCCTTGTCTTTGTTGGATCATCATTAACCCTGACTCCGCCTTCCTCCTGGTTAAAATAGCTAAGCTCATGCCAGTCTTCTTCACTAACCTGACCAATTTCAGATGCATAATCTACAAGTGCCGCCTGAAGCTTAACAGAATTAGTATTCTCTGGAAGGTAGGAAACTGAAGTTGCGCCAGATATGGCATCAACATCCTCTTCTCCAACCATCTTGGACTCAAAAGAGCCTACAAGCCTTATAAAAAGAGCTTTCGTTCCGGCTGGTTCTGGCTCCTCAGACGGAACATCAAAACGCTCTATATCATAGTCATTTGGATAACCAAAAAAATCTGTTCCCGTAACTGTCTTTTTGACACCAACCTTAAGTGTCTGTGACTCTGTGGATAAAGTTACAATATTTTCACCTTCTTCAAAATCAGAAGGATAAAAAAATATGCTGTTTCCATTTTTTACATAGGTTCCCTTTTCGTTGGAACCATAATAGCTGTAATTTGGTTCATAGGAGATTTCTTTTTCTCCAACCAATACCTTTAGCCCCTGCTGAACTACCGCATAGAGCTCATCTCCACTAACATTAAAGCTAAATACAATGGCTCCTTCAGAGTATTTAACTTCCGTTACACTAAGTTCACTTTGACCGTTTTCTTCTGCCGCTATAGCAGTAATACTTGGAAAAAACATAGACACAGTCATTACGACTGCACAGAGAAAAGATAAAAACACCTTCCCCATTTTTTTTAACTTTTTCATACTTCCCCCATTCCTTGGATTATTTTGTGACTCTTTTTCATAAGAAACTTAATAAAAGTGCCCATAGAAAAAGGGCCAAACGTTAGTATATGCTAACATTTGCCCCTTTACAATAATACTATTTGATAATTTTTTTCAATTATACTTCATTAACACCATCGCAGAGCATTCGTTTAACCGTTAGTTTCCGAATGTTATGCAAAACTCGCATCTCTGAGGGTACAGTACATACTATCCCCTTCCATATAGGTATCAAAAGTTCCAATCACGCAGATAGTCTCACCTTCACTTGGATAATCGTCCGGGTAGGAATAGTCTCCTGCAAGAATAAACTCTATACCCTGGGAGCAGCAGGCCGTGGCATCGGAAATGAAGCAGGCAAAGTAATAGTTTCCGGTGCTCTCATCATAATAAGGCACAAACTGACCAGCCATCTTTACAGTCTTACCCTTATAGTTATCAGGTGAAACCATCATATTATAGACTTCTGCATAAACCATAGTGCTCGATAAGGCTGTTAGATCAACGTCCACACCAGAATCCTTGGATGCATCTTCTACCGGTTGTACTTCCATTCCTTCAAAGGACGACTGGTCTACTGGCTCAAATATCTCTGTGCTTAAGGCACTTCCTTCACTAATCTCTGAACTATCGCCACAGCCGCTTGTAGCAAACGCTAGAAGCACAATAAACTGTAACCAGATTATTCTTTTCCTCATACTCTTGCACCTCTTACAATCGATCCCGCCAAAAAGCAGGCGAAAAATGCTACAACATCGGCCGCTACAATAGTAGATCCCACAGGAGTTCCTGCCAGAATGGCTATCATCATACCAACAAATGCGCAGACCACCGACAAAATGGCTGACCATACAGTAACCATCTTGAAGTTATTGAAAATACGCATTGCAGATAAGGCAGGGAATATTACCAAGGCAGATATTAGTAAGGATCCAACCAGGTTCATCGCCAGAACAATTATCACAGCTATCACAATCGCAATAAGGAGATTATAGGACTCTGCCTTTGTTCCAACAGCCCTTGAAAAATCCTCATCAAAAGTCACTGCAAAAATTTTGTTATAAAACAGCACAAAAATAACAACGACCACTGCAGAGAGAACCGCACAAAGCCATACCTCTTCCCTTGTAAGTGTCAGGATCGATGTCGATCCAAACAAGGTACTACACACATCCCCAGAAAGATTTGAAGATGTGGAAAAGATATTCATAAGAAGATACCCAAAGGCAAGGGCCCCAACAGATATCATAGCTATTGCTGCATCCCCTTTTATCCTGGTGTTCTGCCCGGTTCTAAGAAGTAGTACTGCACTTATCACTGTCACAGGCAAAATTATGACCATCTTATTAGTCAGACCTGCCACAGTTGCTATCGCCATGGCTCCAAAGGCCACATGGGACAATCCATCTCCTATAAAAGAGAATCTTTTTAAAACCAGAGTGACCCCCAAAAGTGAAGAGCAAAGAGCAATCAGCACTCCCACAATAAGTGCATATCTGACGAATGGATACTGCAGATACATAATTATCTTATCAAGCATAGTTTTTGTCTCCCTCACTTTTATTCCGCAGAAGAAAATCCCTTCCTGCCTCACTTTCAAGGTAGTCTCCTCTGGTGCCAAAATATATCTTTTCCCCGATATGAAGAATATGGCTGGCATATCTTATGGCAGCTGAAATATCATGAGAAATCATTATTACTGTGATTCCCTCTTGATTTAGCTTCTCTATAAGCTCATACATCTGAGCTGATACGTTTGGATCAAGCCCGGCAACAGGTTCATCCAGTAAAAGAAGCTTTTGTGTTGCGCAAAGCGCCCTGGCCAGAAGAACTCGCTGCTGCTGACCTCCAGATAATTCTCTGTAGGGGCGGTTCTTTAAGTCCACTATATCCATGCGTTTCATATTATCATCTGCAAGCTTCTTTTCCTCCCTGTTGTAAAAAGGTCTCAGCCCGCATCGCCCCTGGCATCCGGAGATGACTATCTCTCTGACGGATGCAGGAAAATCTTTTTGAATAATAGTCTGCTGTGGAAGATAGCCAATATCTCCAGCTTTGATCCCATCACCAAAAGAAATGCTGCCACTTATAGGAGGCAAAAGTCCCAGAAGCGTCTTCATAAGTGTAGATTTTCCAGATCCGTTTTCCCCCACAATGTACAGATAATCCCCAGCATTTATGCTAAAATTTAGTTTCTTTACTATCAGATGATTATCATACCCTAGGGATACATCTGATGCTGTGATCAAAGCCATTTCTTTTCCTCCTGATCAGTTTAATGCTTCTGAAAGAACAGTCAGATTTTCTTCCATGATTCCCAGGTAACTTGCCCCGCCTTCTACATCCTTGGAGGTTGTAGACTGCATAGAGTCCATTGTAAGTATCTTCTGGTTCTTATTCTCTGTATTCTCCACTATAGTCTTCGCTATTTTATGATCAGGACCTTCAATAGTCATAACTGCGTTAAGAGAAAGTTCATCGACCTTGCCTGACAGAAATGCAATTGTCTCAAAACTGGCCTCCGTCTCTGCTGAGCAGCCTACAAAAGCGGCGTAGTAATCAAGCCCATAATCATCTACAAGATATCTGAATGGGAATCTGTCTCCAAAAAGAAGTGTTGACTTGGATCCGGCAGAAACTGCCTCCTGATACTTCTTATCAAGCTCATTTAACTTTGTGATATAAGCCTGTGCATTTGCTTCATAAGCCTGTGCATTATCTTTATCAATGGTCTGAAGTGCGTTTGAAATATTCTCAACTAGTGCCATCGCATTTCTAAGAGAGAGCCAAACATGCTCGTCATATTCTACTTCGCCTTCCTCGTGATCATGGCCCTCTTCCTCATGTTCATCGGCATCTTCATGATCCTCTCCATCCTCATGTTCGTGTTCATGCTCATCTTCCTGCATGCCTTCAACTACTTCCTCTTCCTTGACACTCTCGCCCAGAACATCCAGGAGATTGATAACAACCATGTCCTTGTTAGTGGCTTCCTTAAGGGCATCCTCAACCCACTCATCTGATTCACCTCCCACATAGATGAACAGATCACATTTTGAAATTTTTGTGATGTCTTCTGCTGTAGGCTGGTAGCTGTGAAGATCAACTCCATTATCAAGAAGCATAGTAACCTCTGCGTTGGAAGCGTTATCACCAAGAATATTAAGAACCCAGTCATACTCAGGGAAAATTGTAGTTACAATCTCAAGCTTATTTCCAGCTGACGCTGTTGTTCCCCCATTTGAACCGCATGCAGAAAGACAGCTGACCATTAAAATGGCAGCCAGTAAAATTGATATGTATTTTTTCATAATTAAATATTCCTCCAGAATTTGTATGCAAGCATCCCTTCGCTTGCCGGTCTTGTGAAACAAAAAGAGGTCAATGCCATCAAGGCAGACCTACAGTAACATCAGAGAATTATTTAATTATTCATTCTAACCTTAGCTGAAACTGGTGTGCCAGAAATAACGACACAATAAGAAATGAGTATAGAACCTATAACTAGAACAACTGGCAGAAAACCGGCATTTGCAAACACCAAATTGCCATCTGTGCCATGAAGTATGTTCTCACACTGCTGAATGCATGCGCACACAGGACAGTCCTCTCCAGAGCAGTCATGATCTGCATGTGAAACAATGAAAAAGGCAGAAAACAGCACAACAAGTAACACCATGATTGCCATGATGCCAGTAAGTATTCTGTTCATCACTGTCTGAGTCTTCAAACCGCTCCTCCTTACAAATGTGAGAATCAAACCAATTGTATATGCGGTGTCATGCATTGTCAAGAAATAGTACTCTTAATATGCAGAGCATATAAAGAGCCACACTATAGCTCATTAATGTGGCTCTTTTGTTTAAAGAACATGGAAATTGATATTATTTGACGGATATTTGTCACGCGATACTCCAATTCTCGCTATCACTCTGAAGCTCCGCCATACGTCTGAAGATTCCATCATTCTTCTTTAGAAGCTCAGATGGATTGCCCTCTTCTGCAACCTTTCCATCTGCAAGAACAATAATTTTATCCGCTGCCTCAACAGTTCGCATACGATGCGCAATAACTAGGACTGTCTTACCAGTAAGAAGGCGGGATAATGCTCCCTGAACCTTGGTCTCATTTTCAACATCCAAAGAAGCTGTCGCTTCATCTAAGAGAACTATCGGCGCATTTTTTAGAAGGGCTCTTGCTATAGATATTCTCTGCCTTTCTCCACCTGAAAGCTTAGCTCCATTTTCTCCAATTGGAGTATCATATCCATTTGGCAGTTTCTCAACGAACTCGTCGCAGTTTGCTACTTTTGCTGCAGCAAGCACTTCCTCATCTGTAGCACCATGCTTGCCAAGCCTGATATTCTCCATAACTGTATCATCAAAAAGCACTACATCCTGAAATACCATGGAATAATCTCCCAGAAGAACCTCCGGATCGACAGAGCTTATATCCACGCCTCCAACCTTGATCGTACCTTTTGAATTGTCCCATAATCTTGCTGCTAGGCGTGCGCAAGTGCTCTTTCCTGAGCCAGAAGGACCTACAAGGGCTGTAACTTCGCCTTCTCTTGCTGTAAAACTAACCTTTCTAAGTACATTATCAGCACGACCGGATTTAGTCTCTCTTCCAGCCTCATGAGAATCATCATAAGCAAACTCAACATTTTCAAAGACAATATCATGTCCATTTGGCTTAAATTCTTCTGCGCCGTCTGCTGTCTTGGCATCGTAGATCTCCATAAGTCTGGCAGCTGATATCTGTGACATAAACATTTCTGCAATAAGGCATAATGCCTGATCAAATGGCGCATATATTCTTGTAATCGCCAATAAAAACACGAACAACACCATAAACTCTACTTGTCCTGACAAAATCAGCTTTGTTCCTGTGAGGATTGTTGTTGCTACGCCAAGTCGCATTATAACGCTGGCTGCATTAACAAAAATTCCGCAGGCTAATTCACCGGACAGCATTGTTTTTTCATGATGGTCAATTTTAGAATCAAGGGAATCAAGAAATCTCTTTTCCTGATTGGTAGCTCTAATCTCCCTGATGTTTTCAAGGGTCTCCTGAATACCGTCAGATACCTGTATTCCTGCTTCTTTGGTAATCTCTGACTGTCGCTTATTAATTTTTCTGCTTCCAAACAAAAGAATAAATGCCATAGGAACTCCCCATAAACAAGCAACTGCAAGCCTCCAGTCATAGATAAAGATCATGACAGCCACAATCGCTGTCGATATATAGGATCCGTACAAATATCCAAGACAATGAGACCAAACGTGCTCAAGGCGATTTACATCACCCAAGATAGTTTCTGTAAGATCTGCCAGATCTCTTTTTCCAAAATATCCAAGCGGGAGCTTTCTCATGTGCTCTGCCAGTGAAATCCTGACATCTCTTACCTCTCCGTACACAAGGCCATAGGTTGCTCTATACTGCTGAAGATGGGTTATTAGTGAAAGTACTACAAATGCCAGCACAAGAAGAAGGAATACTCCTGCTCCAGGAAGGGCTGCACCATTTGTCAAAGTATCCATATAGCTTTTCATGAGCATATATAAAATGCCCATTCCGCCCATTACTATAAGATTAACTACAACAGTCCAAAATGTCGCTGTTTTAGCGTTTTTAACCCCTTTATCAGTGAGTGCATATTTTCTCTGAAAATCTTTTCCAAACATTTACATCGCCTCCCCCGCTGAAATGCGCCATGTAGCCGCCTTATTGTAATCCTTCCACATATTGGAATACATTCCACTCTTTTGCTTTAGGTCATTATGTGTACCTTCTTCTATGGCCCTTCCGTTATCGAGTACTATTATCTTATCCGCGCCAACCACAGTAGACAGTCGGTGGGCAATCATGATAACCGTGCGGCCCTTTGTAAGCTTGGCAAATGCTTTTTGGATCAGGACTTCATTTTCCGGATCTGCAAAAGCGGTTGCTTCATCAAGAACCACAATTGGAGCGTCTTTCAAAATTGCTCTTGCAAGGGCTACTCGCTGTTGTTCTCCGCCTGATAAATAGGTTCCTTCTGTTCCGATTACTGTATCCATGCCCTGTGGGAGCTTATCAAGGATGTCATCACACTGGGCTGCAGATAAGGCTCTTTTAACTTCATCCCTTGTAGCATCTGGCCTTGCTGCCCTTACATTCTCGAAAATGCTTGCCTTAAACAGATGATTATTTTGGAAAACAAATGCTATTTTATCCATTAGAACGTGAGGATCCATGTCACGCACATCGACGCCTCCAACAAGGACTGCGCCTTCTGTAACATCCCAGAAACGTGGTATCAGGCTGGCTGCTGTTGTCTTACCTCCTCCTGAGGGCCCAACAAGTGCCACTGTCTGCCCGGGATCTACTCTAAATGAAACATGGTCGATAGCAGGAATATCAGCTCCATCATAGGTAAAAGAAACATCCTTAAATTCAATGCTGTTATCCTTAGGTTCTTTTGGACTATCTGTTATCTTTAGTGTCGGTGCTTCCATTACCTGAGATATTCTTCCCAAAGCCGTACTTGCAAGCATCATTCCGCTTGCCGCAAACATTATTCTCGCAAGCGCAGTTGATACAATAGCAGAAAATACTGCATAAAAAGCAAAGTTTGTGACAAAGCCGGCAAAATTTCCTGATCTAAGTGCTCCAGGCGCGATAAAGACTGCAACTGGTACCAGAAAAATAAAGGCTCCCTCTGTAAATGTCAGGTTGACCGCTTGAGGAACCTGGCAGACCTTTACAGCATACTGTTCTGCTTTATCGCTATATGTCTCAATGGCTTCCTTAAATGCCTTGAACGAATACACAGTCTGCTGAAATACCTTTACAACTGGAATTCCACGAACGTACTCTGTTCCAGCCTTACTCATATGATCCTGAGCAGCTTGATAATCGCGCATCAGATTTGCATTTTCTCCACCCATCATTGTGCACATCGCAATGATTGAGATTACTGCAGCCATTAGGCAGGCAAGCCCCATTCTCCAATCAAAGACGATCATCAAAACTATCATTCCGATAAACATAGTAATGCTTCCAACAATATCTGCCAGATTATGAGCAAGAAGCGTCTCTGTTTCTGATGCAGCCCCATCAAGACGATTTCTAAGAAGACCTGACGCATTGGAATCAAAGAATCCAAGCGGAGCTTTCATAAGATGAGCCATCCCCTGTTTTCTGATATTTGATGCAGTTCTAAAAGCCGCCAGATGTGTGCACATTAGAGCTGCAAAATATACAACTATACCAGCTATAGAAAATGCTAATGCCTGCCATCCGTATTTTCCGATATTTGTCGCCTCAGTCCAGTTTGGCGCTACCTCTATCAAATCCCTCGCAACAAGCCATACGCAAATATAGGGCAGCATTCCCAAAACCATTGCTACCGCGGACAAAAAAAGTCCCAAAAACGTTAGTTTTTTAAAACTCCCTGCGTACTCTAAAAGTACAGCCAAATCACTTTTTTTCTTACTTTTCATTCCCCCTGACTCCTTTCTGAAGTAAATTTAATCTACATTTTTAAGTGCAACATCCATAGGAATTCTCTTTATCCTTATGTAGTCCACAATAGATACCAAACCATAACCAATTAGCAGATATATTACTGACAAAATCATGGAAGCCGGTTTCATGTAGTAAACAAAATACCCATCCATCTGCAGCATAAATACATGGAAAATCCATATCATTAGATAATATCCAGCGGCAAAACCAATTATTGAAAACAGCGTTACCATGATGGCTGTTGGGATTATGTATAGCGAGCCAATTTCCGTATTTTTAAAGCCAAGGATCTTGACCATGGAAATTGAATGCTCGTTTCTCTCAATGATTATCTTGGCCAGAAGGTAAATAAGTGCTGCAGCCAGAACCACAAGGGCATATTTGAATACATTCATAAAGCCGCCCATAGAATGATTTAACTGAACTGTCACCTTTGTAATATCCTCTGCAGTTATGACTGTCGCAATACTCTGCTCATCAATATCTGTTATTTCGTTGTGGGAAAAGAATCCTGTGAACTCCTCCTTTTCTTTGTCAAAGACTGTATCAAAGCTCTTTTTATCCATAAAAAGAGCTATTCCACCGTCATAATCAACTATTCCAGACACGGTAAATTCATAAGATTTATTCTCGTATTCTTCGCTTAGAGTAATCAGGTCGCCTTTCTTTAAACCAAACTTTTCACTAAAAGCACTGGAAATATATCCCTGGCCAGGGGTCAGATTACTTTCAAGCTTTATATATGCACTTTTTTCAGAAATACCATACACTGTGACTTTCTCATCACCGCCGCTTCCTCTTCCTTCAAAAAGAACATTGGCGCCCCTGGGAAATAGAAGTGTCTTGGCACTGAAGGCTTCTGCCGATGGCTCTTTTGTCTCGATAATATTGTCATCCTCATCTCTGTAATCCATGAGCATATACTGATACTCTGCAAATATCATGTCCGGAGCCTCATCTGCATAGTGTGAAAGAGAATCCGGAAGGCCAAATGCAAAGCACAACATCAGTTCTATGAACACAACTCCCACTATGAGTACCAGATAATTAGGCATATTCTGGAATAAAATTCTAAGCCTGAACCTCCTGATAAATGACCAGCGTGGAAGCCTTCTGGCTTTTGTTCTCCTGGTTTTTGTAAGGTCGTGGCGTAAAAAGCGAAGTGGGCTAAGCTGCATTCTTCTGACAATCACAATCAGATTTATGAAAAACATTAGTAAAAGCGGTATGATTGTGGTCTTAATTAAAGCAGTATTACTCCATACCAGGTGACATGGTGGAAGGCTATAACTGTTGTAATAAAGATTAACGGCCACATTTCTGAAGGCAGTGTAGCCCAGAACATTTCCAATGACTGCTCCTATCAGCGTTACTATAATAGGCATAGTCATATAGTGGACTATTAGTTCCTTTTTACTGTATCCAGAAGCCCTTAAAGTTCCGATAACTTCAGCCTCTTTGTCTATTGTATTTCCAATAATGATTGCAAATATAAATGCAATAACGGCTATCAGTATGTAGCACAGTATGCTCGTTGCCGCTGAATCACCATCGATATCGGAAGGAGCAAAGTTACTGGCCTGCCTTAGATATTCTGGCAAATAGTTCTCAATTTCAATGTCATAAACCAGTGTCTGTGTTATAAGCGCTTTTAAAAAGCTTTCTGCATAATCTGCCTTTTGTATCTTGTCCTCTGGTCTATCATCATATTTGTACGCATAATTAAAATGTACTCTTGACTTAAGCTTGTTAAAGGCATCAGGTGTGACCATTGCCACATCAAATCCAAAGGCATCAAACATAAAATCCGTGTTGGATTCATGCAGAGTGAGATAATCTACATAAGACAAAAGACCTACTACTTCAAACTTTTTGCCCTCTACTATAATGCTATCTCCAAGTTCTACCCCAACGTTATCTGCATGCATTCTATCTATAGCTATCTCTGAATCAGTCTGGGGTTCCCTGCCTTTTATAAAAGAAGCTTTGTTGATAACCGAATCGCTTTTAAACAGCCTTACTGTAGCATCATCATCACCATCTCCATCATTATCCTCAGGTGCATCCCTGTAGAAATTCTCGTAAATAGTTACCGGACTTGGATTGTATTCTTCTTCAAGTTCATATCTATCTGAAATCTTATCCCACTCTTCATCAACCTTTTTCTCTACTTCTTCGTGAGCCTTTTTGTATGCATCGTCTGCTGCTTTTTTATACTCTTTTGATTCCTTTGCTTCTGAAAGTGCCTCCTCATATGATTCCTCCATGGCACTATCAATCTGCTTTTTTATCATCTCTTCGTCAGTAATGCCATATGCTTTGCACATTTCTCTGACTCTTTCTTCGATTGCTTGTGTGACCTGTTTATTCAGCTCCTCTTCAAGAGCTTTTTCAACTTCCTTGTCAGCTTCCTTGATGCCCTTGTCTATAAAATACTTGCGTACATCAGCTCTTTTACCAGTGCTGATATCTTCTATGAAACTCTGAGAGGCCCTTTTCGACAGTTCAAAAGAGCCATCTTCAAGGTTTAGCTTCTCTCTTCCCTCATTAACAGCTGCCAGCATACTATCATGGCCAACATACATTCCGGAAATAACACCGATCATAAGTACCATGAAAATTATGATCACGATATATTTGTGAAAGTCCCCCTTAAGCTCCCTGGGGATTCTTCTGATAAGCGGATTTCTCATGTCTTTTCCCCCTTACCATTCAAGCTCAGCTGCTGTGATTTTCTCGCTGTTGATGTCATTGTGACGTACAACGCCATCTCTTAACTTGATCACATGATCGGCCATATATTTAATTGCCTCATTGTGGGTTACCATTATGACTGTGCTGCCGAACTTGCTATTGCATTCCTCAATAAGGCCAAGGATTTCCTTAGACGTCTTATAGTCCAGCGCGCCTGTTGGTTCGTCGCACAAAAGAATATCAGGATTCTTAACAACTGCTCTTCCTATAGAAACTCTCTGCTGTTGCCCTCCTGAAAGCTGATTGGGATATTTGTACTTATGATCCTGAAGTCCAAGTGTAGTCAGCACTTCCTCTACATCAAGCGGATTATCTGAAAGATATGCTCCAACTTCAATATTCTCTTTTACATTGAGGTTAGGAATAAGGTTATACATCTGAAACACGTAGCCCAGGTGCTTTCGCCTATACATAGTCAGCTCTTTTTCCTTCATTTCTTCCAGTTTATCGCCATTTATGCTCACATACCCTGAATCCGGAGTATCGATACCTCCAATAATATTAAGAAGCGTAGACTTTCCAGAACCCGATGGTCCCAATAAAACACAAAACTCTCCTTTCCCAACAGTAAAGTTCATGCCTCTTAAAACTTCCTGCCTTGCCTGCCCTTCTCCGAAGCTCTTTTTAACTTCGCTGATTTCCAAAAATGATTCCTTCATAATATCTCTCCTCACATATTCTATGTGTTATGTGTTCAAGGGTTAGCTGTTAGCTGTGCCTAACTTGATCCTAAACAAGCACCCGCCTTTCGGCGGGTGTTATAGACACATTATATGTTTGAACACAAATTGTTAAATCACACCTTAATAGGTATGTTAGCACTGGCTAACTTCATTTTCAAGGGTATTTTTTTGAACTATCAATCAGTTACTTGCAGATACAACCTCGTACATTACCCCCATATTCTGGAATCCTTCTTTGGGCGCACACTTTGTGCAATTACTACCACATTTACCGTTGTCTGAACATCCAGCACCACATGAGGAAAGATCCACCCTACGGATCATGCCAATGTGTTCTAAATATTCTATCTGTCTTCTTACATCCTCTACGGAAGTATGAAGTTCAATTGCCAAAAGTTTCTCTGTCCTGGCGTGGCCGTCTCTTAATAAGTCCATCAATTCCTTCATACCTTGCTCCTTAGAAGATCAGCAAACCTACATGATATGCTACAGCTGCCAGCAAAAGAGCCGTAAAGGTGTAATAAAGCGCAATTCTTGCAGTCCACTTAACAGAATAGGTTTCCTGGAAGGTTGCCGCAAGAGCAACGACACAAGGCATATTGAAAGTCATAGCGAATATAAAGGCTAGTGCTTCAGCCTTTGATACGTTTGAAAGAAGGATCTCGTTCAGGTTTGAAGCTGTTCCGGCCCCGCTCATTGCCGCGTTAAAAGCATTTGAAAGATTACCTCCAGTATAGAGTGCACTGATAACTCCTATTGCTCCTTCTTTTCCTACCGCAGATGCAATAAAGGCTACGAACAGTTGCCAATGAAGACCAAATATCTTCGTTACAGGCTCAATTGCCGTTCCTATGCGATATAAAATAGGCTGCGTGCCTGGAACAAAGGTATAACTTAGAAGCCAGAAAACACCGCAAACAAGGAGGACAACGCTGGTTACTCGTTTAAATGTATCACCTGTTCTTCCAAGCACGTAGCGAAGGAGGGCTCCAATCCTAGGTTTATGATATGGTGGGAGTTCCATTATCATTCCATATCTGTCTGCTTTTTTAACAAGCTTTCTTCCAAAAATCTTGGCTGTAACCCACATATGTAAAATCATTGTAAGTAAAATTGCACCAATTACAAGAACAGCTCCAGGTCCAAAGAAAACCGTAGAAAGCATAGGAATGACCGCCCAGGCTGCTCCGCAGGGTACTGCCCATGCAAGGGCAATTGTAAGAACCTTTTGTCCCCAGTTATCAATAACTCTTGAGCCAGCTGCTCCGCCCATAGTACATCCAAAGCTGACAAGAAATGGCATAACAGATTTGCCCTGAAGTCCCAGTTTTCCCATAGTATTATCAAAAACATAGGAAATACGCGCCATTACTCCAACTTCCTCAAGAAGTCCAAATACAAGCGTTACACCAAAAACAAATCCTAACATTTGAACAATATAGCAAAACGACTGGATTATTACAGTACAGACAATCTGAATCAATAGTTCAGGAGCTCCAGCTGCTGTAAGAGCAGCGGCCACTGGCGCCTTTAATGCACCTATAGCCTGTCCAATTCCCATAAATGGCAGGGCAGGTATAAAAGAAGCAAAAAGGCCCAAAAATACTGTCAAGATTACAGCTGGCTTGCCCCATACTTTGCTAAGATAAATCTTATCAAGCTTGCTAAGAGCAATGCTCTCTTTTTTAGCAGATACACATCCATCAAGAACTTCATCAATCCACTTAAATTTGCTGCTTCCTGTAGCGATTGCACCCTGACTTGCACTGCAGTTATTTACAACTTTTTTGTAACTTTCCTGCGTTAGCTTGCCTTTCAACATAGAAAGAACCTGCTTATCCCCTTCAAGAGCCTTAACAGCCAGCCACATGCTTGTAAAACCTTTAAAGATTCCCTCAGGAATCAGTTCTTTTAACTGACTGTAGCCTTCTATCTTCTCATATTCCGCCTCTAACCCTACAACGTTGAGCCTAGTCTTTTCTTTTACTGCTCTCTCCATAATCTCGTAATATGGTTCATATTCCTTACCTCCCGTTGCAGAAAAGAGAAGGACTGGAATACCAAGTTTTTTCTCAATTGCCTTAACATCTATTGTCTTGCCCTGATCCGCAGCCACATCTGCCATATTCAATACAAGAAAGCTAGGTACGTCGATACCTGCATAATCTGCCGTCATAAAAAGAGATCTTTCAAGCTGTGAGCTATCCGCCAAAATGCAGACTACATCTGCCTTTCCGGATGCTATATAGTCTCTCGTGATAAGTTCCTCATCTGAGTTTGCTGTAAGACTGTAGGAACCTGGAAGATCTGCGATTGCACACTCCATTCCCTTATAGGTAAAAATTCCTTCTTTTTTCTCAACTGTCTTACCAGGCCAGTTACCAACATGCTGGTGAAGTCCTGTTAGTGCATTAAATAGCGTAGATTTACCGGAGTTTGGCTGGCCCAAAAGAGCTATGCTTGTTGAACTCATCCTGCCACCTCCGTAACCTCGATGCCTTTGCATTCGTTTCTATTAAGGGCAATCATAGTGTCCCTTGAATAAATCAACATTGGCCTGTTTTTATCATTACGTAACACCTTGATACTGCACCCTGGTGTTAAGCCAATGGATGTGATCCTGCTTACAAATCTCTCATCTCCAGTCAGTTTTTCTACTATTGCCTGGCTGTCTTTCCCTAATTCGTTTAGACTCATGCTCTCCTCCTCCGTTTGTGCATTGATTTAGTCAACTTTTCTAATAGTTTATGTTAGCACCAGCTAACTCGAGCATCAACAAGAGGATGTGATAACTTTTATCAATAAAGCGCAAAGGGCTTCAAGCCTATTCGCCTTGAAACCCTTCTTTTATTTTTCTATCGCATTGAAATCTGCATTTGCAGAGATTGCTTTGGTATAACATAAATCAAAGCTTTCTTCTCCGTAAATAAAGGTGTTATTCCACATGAACATATCGTTTTCTTTTGGCACGTATGTTTTGTATTTAACAGTTCCATCTGTAATAAGCTGGAGATCTTGGATATAGTAAAAGACATATGTCTCGATGGATTCAGACTTCTTATGCCAGGTATCTTTATATACAAACACCAGACGATTGTCATCTCCTTCTTTCGAGGTAAGAAGATAGCTAGTGACATATTCTGGTTCCTCTGCTGTTACATCAATTATCGCAGCAATTTCAATGTCTTTTTTGGCCGCTTGAAGCGCAAGTCCTTGCATATCTTCAAATTGAGCATCCGGTATTTCTGAAAAATCTGATACATATATGGTTTCTTTTGTTTTACTCTCAACAACAGAGGCGGACTCTTCCTGATCTTGTAATACTACAGTGTACGCCATTATTAAACCGGCTATTATAGCAAATAGAATACCAAGAAAAATTAAAATGCTTATTCTCTGGGATTTCTTAGCTTCTTTTTGCATTTTATCCTGATGCTCAAATTTTTCTCTCTGCATCTGTAATTCGATTCGGCTCTTATCCATTGCCGCATCTTCTTCATCATAGTCAATTGTAAAAGTTGTATTGCAGTAGCGGCATCTAATCAGTCTCTCTCCTGCAGGTTCTACATCGGAACCATTACAGTTTGGACATTTTACTTCTTGTAATTTCATTACTCCCCTTATTCCCCCATCTCTTAATCCAGCGGATTCTCCGCAATGTACTGCTCTAGAATTTCAGCAGCATCTCCAATAATTTCTGCGCATGGGCGTTTCTTGTAATACTCCTTGGTACGAGCCTCTGGAGTAGGGGCATCATGTTGGACACTAAGTCCAAGCATTTCTCTACATACTATCGTTCCATGCTTTTCCTCAAATCTTTTTGCCAGTTCCTGAATTCTGGCATAGTGAACAGCCTTTTTCTCTCCCGTTTCAGGTCCATCATAGCCATATAAAAGGCCTGCTATCATGAACATTCCGCTGACAGATCCGCACACCTCACGTAGTCTCCCCATTCCTCCTCCAAAGGATGATGCCAACTTCAAAAGTGTGCTTTCATCCATAGGAACTAAATCAGCAAAAGCCAGTGTAATTGCCTGCGAGCAATTATACCCTTGCATGAAATTTGCCATTGCTTTTTCTCTTCTAGTCAAAATAATTGTCTCCTTACCTGATAATAGTAATCTTCCTTATAAATCCATGAATCACCAGTCTGAATCCCAATCTGTATAGCCTGAATCCCAGCTATCTGAGTCCCAACTATCCGATCCCCAGCTATCCCAACTATCTGAATTATTCCAGCTGTCTGAATTCCAGTTAGAATCGTTATCGTAGTTATAATTATATCCAGAATTATTGTTATAGCCACTATATCCGCCGGATTTTCCATGAGATAATCCAAATAATAAAAATACGCAAACAAAAAGTATTATTCCCATGATGATAATGGGATTATTGCTAAAAGAACCTGATCCTGAATGCGATCCAGAGTATGAATATGAAGTATCCTCTTCATATTTGTCATCAAAAATATCATCCAGGCCATTTCTTACAGGATACTTGTTTATATCAAAGCCTTTTATAGCATCAAGCCCACTATTTCTCTCATATTTTGTTCTTTCTCTCTCGGCCATATCTGCTGCGTAGCTAAGCTTCTGATTAGTTATCTCGGACTGAAGCCTGTCATATAACTCAACCACAGCAAACTCTTCATCTGTTCCTCTATATCGTTCAGCTCTGGATCCATCCGCCTTGTTCTTATAAACAACAAACTCTCCTGTTTCTTCATCCTTATAGATTCCAAAAGCTTTTGCGCCCCTATAGTCGTAGTCTATAAAAAATCTAGTTTTGCTAGCTGATAATCCATTCCTATTGCAATAGTCCTTGAGTTCTTCAATTGTTTTTGGAATTCCACCATCAGTATAATCTCTTACACTCATTTTTTCTCCTCTTTTTTCGTATAAATCTGCCGTCTAATTAATTTACAACGACTAGAGCCTTTTTGTTGCCTTTCGCATCATTCTATGACTTTTTGAACGCAATAATGAAAATGCGTTCAGGAATCTATATATCTTTATACGAAAAAAATCGGTCATTGGAACTTCTCTTCACAATAACCGATTTCATAGTAGCGACCCGAAGGGGGTTCGAACCCCTGACCTCCGCCGTGACAGGGCGGCGCTCTAACCAGCTGAGCCACCGGGCCATACCTTAACTATTATACACAAAAACCATGCACAGTCAAATGCATGGTACCATTTGTACCTTCAAAACCGAACACTGATAATCTAAATCCTTCTTTCAATCGTTCCTAACCTTCTTGGATAAGCCCTCGACCTATTAGTACACATCAGCTGAACACGTTACCGTGCTTACACCTTGTGCCTATCTAACCTCATACTCTCTAAGGGGTCTTACTGGACAAGCCAGGGATATCTCATCTTGAGGGGGGCTTCACGCTTAGATGCCTTCAGCGTTTATCCCTTCCGGACGTGGCTACCCAGCCTTATGCATCTGGCGATGCAGCTGATACACCAGCGGTCCGTCCATCCCGGTCCTCTCGTACTAAGGACAGCTCC
>NZ_FMVS01000060.1 GCF_900102515.1 Butyrivibrio sp. INlla14 | reverse complement strand
ACCAAAGAAATCAAAGTTTGATGGAGAATTAGGAACTTCTATCTTTGAGCCATCAATGGCAAAGATATGATAACCATGCCATAGCTTTCTCTTCTTGAGATTTTTGTAGAAGATATCTACTGAAAGAGTAAATAAATCTTGGAACAGACTGGGGCTAATGAACTGACGAGCTTTGGATACAGCCTGCTTTGATACTTCAGGAAAATTTGATGGAAGCAGGTCATCACGTATAGCGGAAAGATTCTGATACATAGATGCCTTTGTAGTGTAGAATAAATATGTTACCAGATGGAGCATTGAAAGTTTGCGCTTTCTGATGAAGTGGTTCTTTTCCCGGTGAGCTTCCAGGCAGTCCGGAGAAGAGAGATATTGCTTGATCTTTTGGATGATGAGTTTGCAGATTTCATGTTTTTCCATACGTAACCTCCTAAATTTGCGTGATCTTGATGTGTTTCGCGGCCACGAAACAACATCTCCTATTGATCAAGGGCCGCGTAGCGGCCGCAAATTTTAGGAACTTTGTCAAGCGTTTTTTAATAAATAATCAATATTTTTTTGCATAACAAAAAAGCAGCTAAGCATTTCATCCAAGATGATCAATGCCTGCTGCCTCTATCTTTACCATTATTCTATTAGCCTATCTAGATTAGCGCCATAATTATGCGCCGTGCGGAATCTTCAGAAGTTCTTGAAAACATCGCTATGTGAGCCTGTCCTGACTGCTGTCAAAATTAAAGCGTCATCATTCTTTCCGTAAATCAGTAGCCAGTCCGGCTGAATGTGGCATTCTCTAAATCCTTCGTAATCTCCATGAAGTGGATGATCCAAATATTTTTTATCTAGTTCATGGCCTCTTAATAGCTCCTCAATGACGCTTTCGAGTTGACTAATGTTTAAATTTCGCTTCTTTGCTATTTTATAGTCCTTCTTAAACTTTGTAGTAATCTTTAATTCATACTTATAATTCATTCTGAGTCCAGTTCATCAAACAGTTCCTTCGCTGATCCGTATGACTTAGTTTTTACCTTTCCTGACATGATTTCCTTTGCTTCTTTAAATGCCTCGATGGTTTCCCTATTATAATTTGGCATTCTTACGTCAAATGGTATTCCTCCCTCTATCAAGGATTTTTCAAAAAATATATTTACTGCTTCTGCCAAAGTCATTCCAAGGCCCTCATAGAGCTTCTCAAGACTTGCTTTCTTTTGCTTATTCATTCTCATATTAAAATTTGTATCCTTCTTAACTGTAGTTGCTGACATATCGCCACCTCCTACCAAAATTGTATCACAATGTAATTCGTTTGCAACACATCGTGCTACATTTTATAGGGTTTTAAGTAATTCTCACCACCTTCCTACCATATTTTTCGCAGTTTTCCACAGTTGTCTGTGTTCCACTGTTCCTTCCTGCCTCAATAACGAAAACCTCATCAGAAAGTGCTGCAATTATCCTATTCCGGAGAGGAAACATGTAGCTTCTCGCCTTGGTCCCAGGAGGATATTCTGACAATATGCATCCTCTTTTAATGAGTTCTTCATACAAACTCTGATGTTCAGGTGGATAGCAGATATCAGGGCCATTCCCAAGTACTGCAATGGTGTACCCATTTGTTTTAAGTGCGGCAGTGTGTGCGTAGGAATCAATTCCTTTAGCCATTCCGCTTACTACTAATCCGTTCTTATTTACTGCTTTAACTGTGGTTTCAATAGCTGTTCGTTTTCCTTCCTGAGTACATCTCCTTGCTCCTATAACCCCAGCAGAATAGGACGTATCATTTATTTTCAGTTTCCCTTTGACGTAAAGGGCTATAGGCATATCCCCAAGTCCTAAGAATCTCTTAGGATACTCATTATCTTCCCTTGTAATAACTGCTATTCCTTTATCAATTGAATCCTTTAATATCGCTTCCGCTTCAAGCCGAATCTGTTTATTCTCTCTCCCTTGAGAAACCAGATGTATCCGATGTTCACCAACTTTTCCAAGCGTATCTCTTTCATGGATTTCTTCTTTACTAAGCGTAAAGCACGTTTCAATATTCCCGCAGATATCTAAAAGTGCATTTTGGCTAACACATCCAACACCCTTAATCAAAGTCAGAATTATATATTTAAGTTTCTTTTCATAGTCCATAAAATCTTTCATGTTATTGCATACATCTGGCTGCTTGACACATCAAGATCCCTGCATGACAGCACTTTTATTACATCCTCCCTTCTTATATTTTCCGCCCCATCAAGATCAGCAGCAGTCCTCGCCAGTCTTAATAACTTATGTATGACTCTTGCACTATACCCATATTTCTCGCTAGCCTTCTTTAAGATTTCTGTGCATTCTTCATCAAGTTTGCAGTACTTTTGTATCATTGATGTTGTCATCTGTGCATTGCAGCTAATGCCTTCTGCATCCTTAAATCTTTCTTGCTGTATCTTTCTTGCCCGTTCAACTCTTTCACGAAGTACAGCTGATGATACACCATCTTTTTTGTTGTTTAATTCGAAATAGTCCACCTGTGCCACGCTCTTCTGTATATCTATCCTTTCAAGGATGGGGCCTGATATCTTCCCTCTGTAGTGAATTATCTCATAATCAGTACACTTACACCTCTTTGATGGATAATATCCGCAGGGGCAGGGATTCATTGCAGCCACAAACATAAAATTAGCTGGATAAGAATTTGTCCCATTTACTCTGGAAATAGTAACTCTCTTATCCTCCATAGGCTGTCTTAAAGCATCTAACGTTCTTTTGGAAAACTCGGCAAGCTCATCTAAGAAAAGTACCCCATTGTGTGCTAAAGAAACTTCTCCTGGCTGTGCATAGCTTCCTCCACCAATCAGAGCATTCAGTGAAACATTGTGATGTGGTGATCTGAAAGGTCTGCACGTAACAAGTCCAGTCCCAGCCTCCAAATGACCAGATATACTTTGAATCTTCGTCACTTCCAATGACTCTTTTTCAGACATCCTTGGAAGAATAGTCGGTATCCTCTGTGCAATCATTGTCTTTCCACAGCCAGGTTCGCCGAGCATAAGAATATTATGTCCGCCAGCTGCCCCTAAAACTATCGCTTCTATCAGTTCTTCCTGTCCCTTTACATCAGCAAAATCAAAATCATTTTCCTGGTTCGCAATGCTTAACATCTCACCTTTATCAGTAATATCCCCATCATTTTCATTCTGCTTTGATAAATCCATTCTGCCCTCCAAAAAACTTATAGTATCTGGAAGGGATTTCACTGGACAAATCCTTATTCCTGGTACAGATGATGCTTCCTGCCTGTTGTCATATGGAACTACTACCGCTTTTACTCCACATTTCCTCGCCTCTGTTACCATGGATAACACCCCATTGCATGGTCTTATCCTTCCATCTAAGGACAATTCCCCTATGAAAGCATATTCTCCTAAATTTTTAGGAGATATCTGATCCGTTTGATAAAGCAACGCTATTATCATTCCAAGATCAAAATGAGAGCCTCGCTTTTTCTTATCACCAGGTGCAAGGCTTATAATTGCCTTATCCTTTGGAATATCATATCCACAGGATTCTATTGCGCCTGTATTCTTTCTCCTGCCTCTTTAATTGCCTGATCAGGAAGTCCTATTATTGACATCATCTGCTGTTGTCCTCTTATTGTACTGGCCTCGATTTCAACCATAAATCCGTCAACACCCGATGTTGCCATACTCTTTACTACTATTGCCATTGTGCTATCTGCAGCTTACCACGGAAGCCACATCTCGTCCTCCTTTATATCCTTCTGTATGAGCATTTCCTGCTCCTCGTGCGATATTTTGCCTTCCACAAACATCCTGTACTGTTCCCTGCTGTTATTATGAAAACAACTAAGTACCCGCGATGTTTCTGTCATCCCATCGATCATGCTCTTGGCCTGCTTCTTCTCTTTACCAGCCTCTAAGCCATTTCTTCCAACAAAAGAACTATAACTACTGTACTCAAAAGCCAAAGGCTCCCGCACCATGGCTGCCTTAACAGGATTCAGATGTATGTACCTGCTAGCTTCAAGAAAATATTTCTCATTTTCTATAAGACAGGCCACATACCTACTCTCAAAAAGATGCCCGGTGAAATTGTACCTATGATTAAAGTCCATGCTGTATGGATGAAGCATTCTCTGCATAATCTTCCACAGTTCCTTATCCTCTGTCTCTATTATCATGTGGAAATGATTCGTCATAAGACACATGGAATGTATTTTGTAGTTATAGATTGTTTTCGTCTTTTCGATGCACTCCAAGAATCTGATATAGTCTGAATCGTCCTTGAATAAAGCAGTTCTTCTGTTACCTCTGCTCATTACATGATAAGTCGCTCCAGGGTACCACTCTCTTTTCTTTCTACTCATATTCCTAACTAATCTCGCTTAAAATTATCCTAATATACGGATTACTAATGTAAAAAATGGATTACTCAAGCAATCCACCGCTAATCATGGCTTCAACATACCCCATTATCCTAGCCTGCTGAGCTTTATCCATCGCATTAAATGCCGTAACAAGCTTGCCACTCTCAGTTTCCGCATCTATCGCATACCATTCCTTTGGATTGCCTCTTTTCCCTTCTGGCTCAATCCCCGACAGAAGCCATTCGGGTGTAACATCAAGGACTTTGCAAATTACCATTATCTTATCTGCTGTAGGATTGGTTCTTTTCTTCTTCCAATCACTTATGGTACTCTCTGCAATTCCGGTAAGCTCAGAAAACCGCTTCTGGGTTATATCAAGCTCTTCTATCTTGTCAAAAATTCTATCCCTAATCGTCATTTTCTTTTCTCCATCGCATTGCCAACATATCCTAGAATACGTATTTTATTCTTACAAAAGACCTTTGTCAATGGGTGTCTAATAATAATCCACTCATAGTCCACACCTAAACTATTCTTTTTTTCTAGCCACGAACATTAGTGTTAGCCTAATGTTCTCATAATCATAATTCTTATAAGAAACTAACAATACACACTTGTTATCATTTTGATTTAATAATTCTTGCAACTCAGTTTTATCAAGGATACAAGCGAATATCTCTTTGTCTCTCAAGTTATAAAATAGTGTTATTTCTCTCGATTCAACATTGATACTGGAACTTACAACTCCCATCTTATTAAACAAGAAGTGAAATTGACGTCATATATCTTTGCAATCTATCTAAAATAGATTTTATAAAGCTCTATACCCAAGTGAACGCAAAAATTTGCGTTCACTTTTCGTTCACTTCGTAAATAATTATGATTATTTAATTTCCTAATAAGCCAGCAAGCTCTTCTTAATACTACGCCCTAATGGGGTATACTCTTTAAAATCATTTATGAAGTCAGCTCTTCTTGGTTCATTGAATTTCAGTGCACCTTGTTCTTCTAAACGGTTGAATTTGCATTCCGATTGAATAAGTAAGATGTCCCTTGCTAAAGCTATGTTAATGTCATCGTATGTGGAGTATATAGACTTTACAGGCCTTAGCGTTTCACCAAGACGACCAAAATCAGTCATATCATTTAACATAGCCATCAAACAAATCCTTGTTCGCTCATCCCTTGCTTCCTGAGCTAATTCTCTGTTTTCTTCACAATACAAGGTATAGTCCATTGTTTTTGTTTTGCCTATTTCAACTGTCATGATAAGTCTGATTATCAGGTTCTTATCATATGTACCTGAGTATCTGCAGTATTCCTCTTTTTCCAGATTCTCTGGAAGATAGAGCAACGCAATATATGACGCTTCGAGAATCCTCTGTCCATAAGTTTCCTTGTGATCATCTTCTTTCAGCATTGCTTTACGTTTCTTTTCAGATATAGGCCTCTTTTTATTATTAATATTCCACCCGAGAATAGGTATATCAATAATTCCACGAACTTCTTGGAAAATTTGCGCGCTATATATCAGTGGCTTTTCTATATCTTCTCCTGGATTAGCATCCAAATACTTTTTAACTTCTGTAAACAAGGCCTCCATTTCTTTGAAATAGACAACTAAGATGCTTTCTTCCCTTAGATACGAATCAGTCAATGCATCTTTTTCTTCCAAATAATTATGAATTAGATTAATTAAAAGTTTCCCAATCTGCCGGACTATAGATTTCCGGCAGAAGGGTTAGCTTCCTTTCTTGGGCGACCACGTGGCCGCTTGGGTTTTATTTCAACTTGATCCTTTGGCTTCGGCTTTCGCCCGCGTTTCTTAGGCTCAGGCTTTGGAGCCGGCTTTGAAAGCCCAAGAGCTTCGAGCTCTTCCATTGCGGTTTGTATTGTGTGCACCCAAAACCCGTCAGCGGATGATGGCTCTGCAGGTGCATCCGCCCTACGCCATGCTGATGAAAGATCATCCATGAGTTCACCATAGGACATCTGTTTCAGAAGTCCAGCATTTTCGGCTTTGCGGATAA